>NZ_JAZBJP010000001.1:0-1133632 GCF_036352915.1 Streptomyces bugieae | reverse complement strand
CTTGATGGGGTAAGGCTCCCAGTAGACGACTGGGTTGATAGGCCAGATATGGAAGCGCCGTAAGGTGTGGAGTTGACTGGTACTAATAGGCCGAGGGCTTGTCCTCAGTTGCTCGCGTCCACTGTGTAGGTTCTGAAGTAACGACCGTTGAGTCATGATTCCGGTTGGTTAACTTCATAGTGTTTCGGTGGTCATAGCGTTAGGGAAACGCCCGGTTACATTCCGAACCCGGAAGCTAAGCCTTTCAGCGCCGATGGTACTGCAGGGGGGACCCTGTGGGAGAGTAGGACGCCGCCGAACTAAATTTATGAAAAGCCCCGTGGGAACCATTGGTTCCGGCGGGGCTTTTCTGCGTTCTCGGTGATCTTGGGACCCGCGGCGCGGCCCGGTCGGCGGGACAGGTAAGGTCAAGGGGCATCGTTGGCACATTTCCCACAGGAGGCCCCCGCGGTGGAGGTCCAGGAGACGCGGGTCCAGACCGATCGCGTCCTCACCATCCCGAATATCCTGAGCATGGCTCGCCTCGTCGGCGTGCCCCTGTTCCTGTGGCTGATCCTGTGGCCTGAATTCGGGGGCCCGAAGGCCGCCAACGGCTGGGCGCTGCTGGTCCTCGCCCTGAGCGGCGTCAGCGACTATCTGGACGGCAAGCTGGCCCGGCGCTGGAATCAGATCAGCAAGCTGGGCCGGATCCTCGACCCGGCGGCCGACCGCCTGTACATCCTGTCCACGCTCGTCGGTCTGACGTGGCGCGACATCCTGCCGATCTGGCTCACCGCCGCCCTGCTGGCGCGGGAACTGATGCTCCTCATCGCGGTGGGAATCCTCGGGCGTCACGGATACGGACCTCCCCAGGTGAACTTCCTGGGCAAAGCAGCTACGTTCAACTTGATGTATGCCTTCCCGTTGCTCTTGCTGAGCGACGGAGATGGCTGGCTTCACTCACTCGCTGCTGTTTTCGGATGGGCGTTCGCAGGATGGGGTACGGCGCTCTACTGGTGGGCAGGGATCCTCTACGTGGTCCAGGTCCGTCGGCTCATCAGGGCGGACGCCACCGCCGACTGAGCTCTTCGAACCGGCAGATAGTGCCAGGGCCCGGCGCCCGTAGGTAAGAACAGGAACAGCGGGCTCTGGGCAAGTGAAGTCGGCAAGACCGTCGTCTCTCAGAGGAGGACGCTTCCGACATGAAGGCCGTTGTGATGGCCGGCGGCGAAGGAACACGCCTTCGCCCCATGACGTCCAGCATGCCCAAGCCGCTGCTTCCGGTCGCCAATAGGCCGATCATGGAGCACGTCCTGCGGCTGCTGAAACGGCACGGTCTCAACGAGACCGTGGTCACCGTGCAATTCCTTGCCTCGCTCGTCAAGAATTATTTCGGTGACGGCGAAGAGCTGGGAATGGAGCTCACCTATGCCAATGAGGAAAAGCCGCTCGGCACCGCCGGCAGTGTGAAGAACGCCGAGGAGGCCCTCAAGGACGACGCCTTCCTCGTCATCTCCGGTGATGCCCTCACCGACTTCGATCTCACCGATCTGATCCGGTTCCACAAGGAAAAGGGCGCCCTCGTCACGGTCTGCCTCACCCGGGTCCCCAACCCCCTCGAGTTCGGTATCACCATCGTCGACGAAGGCGGCCGGGTCGAGCGGTTCCTGGAAAAGCCGACCTGGGGCCAGGTCTTCTCGGACACCGTCAACACCGGCATTTACGTCATGGAGCCCGAGGTCTTCGACTACTTCGAGCCGGACGTGTCCGTCGACTGGTCCGGTGACGTCTTCCCGAAGCTGATGAAGGAAGGCAAGCCGATCTACGGCTATATCGCCGAGGGTTACTGGGAGGACGTCGGCACCCACGAGAGCTACGTCAAGGCCCAGGCCGATGTGCTCGAGGGCAAGGTCGATGTGGAAATCGACGGCTTCGAGATCTCGCCGGGCGTATGGGTGGCCGAGGGCGCCGAGGTGCACCCCGATGCCGTGCTGCGCGGTCCGCTGTACATCGGCGACTACGCCAAGGTCGAGGCCGGGGTGGAGATTCGCGAGCACACCGTCGTCGGCTCCAACGTCGTCGTCAAGAGCGGGGCGTTCCTGCACCGGGCCGTGGTGCACGACAACGTCTATCTCGGGCAGCAGAGCAATCTGCGCGGCTGCGTCATCGGCAAGAACACCGATGTCATGCGGGCCGCCCGGATCGAGGACGGCGCGGTCATCGGCGATGAATGCCTCATCGGCGAGGAATCGATCGTCCAGGGCAATGTGCGGGTCTATCCCTTCAAGACCATCGAGGCCGGTGCCTTCGTCAACACCTCGGTGATCTGGGAATCCCGCGGCCAGGCGCATCTGTTCGGCGCGCGCGGCGTGACCGGGATCCTCAATGTGGAGATCACCCCGGAACTCGCCGTGCGGCTCGCCGGCGCGTACGCCACCACCCTGAAGAAGGGGTCCACGGTCACCACCGCCCGGGACCACTCCCGTGGTGCCCGTGCCCTCAAACGGGCGGTGATCTCGGCACTGCAGGCCAGCGCCATCGACGTACGCGACCTGGAGAACGTCCCGCTGCCGGTCGCCCGCCAGCAGACCGCCCGCGGCAGCGCCGGCGGCATCATGATCCGTACGACGCCCGGTGTGCCCGACTCCGTCGACATCATGTTCTTCGACGAGCGGGGCGCCGACCTCTCGCAGGCCGGGCAGCGCAAGCTGGACCGGGTCTTCGCCCGGCAGGAGTACCGCCGCGCCTTCCCGGGCGAGATCGGTGACCTGGCGTTCCCGGCCAGCGTCTTCGACTCGTACACCGGCTCGCTGCTGCGGTCCCTGGACACCACCGGCATCGCCGAGTCGGGGCTGAAGGTCGTCGTGGACGCCTCCAACGGCAGTGCGGGTCTGGTCCTGCCCAGCCTCCTGGGCCGGCTCGGAGTCGATTCCCTGACCATCAACCCCGGTCTCGACGAGTCCCGGCCCACCGAGACCGCCGACGCCCGACGCTCCGGGCTCGTCCGGCTCGGCGAGATCGTGGCCTCGGCGCGGGCCGCCTTCGGCGTGCGCTTCGACCCGGTCGGTGAGCGGCTGTCCCTCGTGGACGAACGCGGCCGGATCATCGAGGACGACCGCGCGCTGCTGGTCATGCTGGACCTGATCGCCGCCGAGCGGCGCACCGGCCGGGTCGCGCTGCCGGTGACCACCACCCGGATCGCCGAGCAGGTGGCCGCCTACCACGGCACGCAGGTGGAGTGGACGACGACCTCGCCCGACGACCTGACCCGGGTGGGCCGGGAGGACGGCACGGTCTTCGGCGGTGACGGCATGGGCGGCTTCATCATCCCGGAGTTCAGCAGCGTCTTCGACGGCGCCGCCGCCTTCGTCCGGCTGATCGGCCTGGTGGCCCGCACCCAGCTCACGGTCAGCCAGATCGACGCGCGGATCCCGCGGGCCCACGTCCTGCGGCGCGACCTGGCCACCCCCTGGGCGGTCAAGGGCCTGGTCATGCGGCACGTCGTCGAGGCGGCCGGCGACCGCGACGTGGACACCACCGACGGCGTCCGGGTCGTGGAGTCCGACGGCCGCTGGATCCTGGTCCTGCCCGACCCGGCCGAGGCGGTCACGCACCTGTGGGCGGAAGGACCGGACGACGCCTCCGCCCAGCAGCTGCTGGACGAGTGGTCGGCCGTGGTGGACAGCGCCGGACGCTGATCCGGACCCCACCGGCGGGCCGGGCATCGGCACGCCGGTGGGGCCATTGGGAGACTGCGGAGCCGACGTGCGACGATGTGCGGCATGTCGCAGCAGCGCCCCGATCGGAGCACACCGAACAGACCGGCCGCGCGCCCCGACGCGTCCATGTCGCTGCTGACCAACGTGATGGATCACAGCCTCGACGACGGGTACGCCGAGGCGGCCGCGCGCAAGTCCGAGGCCGGCGTGCGCGGTCTGCCGCGCACCCTGCGGGCGAAGTTGGGCCTCGCGGCCGGTCTGGTGCTGGCCGCGCTCGTGGTGACCGTCGGGGCGGCCCAGGCCCGGATATCCGCACCGACGCTCGCCAAGGAGCGTACGGAGCTGATCAACCGCATCCAGAAGGGCACCGGCGAGGCGGACCGGCAGCAGAAGCGCGTCGACGCGCTGCGGGACGACGTCAGCAGGATGCAGCGCGAGGCGCTGAAGCAGCACGGTGGGGGCAAGGCCGAACTGCTCGCCCTGCTGGCCGGTTCGACGCAGGCCACCGGTCCCGGCGTGAAGCTCGTCGTGGACGACGCCAAGGGAGCCGAGTCCAGCGGCGGCGGGCCACGGGAGAGCAGCGACTTCTCGGACACCGGGCGGGTGCGGGACCGGGACATGCAGCGCGTCGTCAACGGCCTGTGGGCCTCGGGCGCGGAGGCCATCTCCGTCAATGGACAGCGGCTTACGTCACTCTCGGCGATCAGAGCCGCAGGAGACGCCATACTGGTCGACAACAAGCCACTGGTGCCGCCTTATACGGTGCTGGCGGTGGGGGACGGGCAGCGGCTGAGCACCGCGTTCCAGGACAGCGCCGACGGTCAGTACCTGCACATTCTGCAGGAGAACTACGGCGTCCGCGCCAGGATTTCCGCCGAGAGCGAGCTGACGCTGCCGCCCGCGCCCAGCTTGATCGTACGTACCGCAAAGCCGCAGGCCGGTGCCGCCAAGCCGGACGGCGCCGACACAGGGAAGGGCACATCGTGATCGCCGTACTGGGCCTCATCGTGGGAGTCGTGGTCGGGCTGGTGGTTCGGCCCGTGGTGCCGACGGTGGTCGAGCCTTACTTGCCGATCGCTGTCGTCGCCGCGCTGGACGCCGTGTTCGGAGGTCTGCGGGCCATGCTGGACGGGATCTTCGACGACAAGGTCTTCGTGGTCTCCTTCCTGTCGAACGTGGTCGTCGCGGCGCTGATCGTCTTCCTCGGTGACAAGCTGGGCGTCGGTGCCCAACTCTCCACCGGTGTCGTGGTCGTGCTCGGCATCCGCATCTTCTCCAACGCCGCGGCGATCCGCCGGCACGTCTTCCGGGCGTGAGGCGGATGGCAACGGACGAGACCCCTGAGCCGGAGCAGAAGCCGGAGCAGCGGCCCGAACGACCGGAGCAGAAGCCGGAGCCGGAGCGGGAGCAGGAACACGGCTCGGCCGGCCGGCAGCCGATGCCGCCGGAGAGCCGGAGCACCCCGGAACCGGCGAAGTCCGCGGACGACGCGGAAAGCCAGGAACCGGACACGACTGGACAGAAGCCGGACAACGGGGCAGACTCCTCGGCCCCGGCGGCGGACACCGGCGACGGGGACGCGGAACGCCCGAAGACCGGTCGTGAGCGGCTGGTGGCGAGCCTGTGGCCGCCGCGGTTGACCCGGGCTCAACTGATCGTCGCCCTGCTGCTGTTCATTCTCGGCCTCGGCCTGGCGATTCAGGTACGTTCCACGAGTGACAGCAGTGCGCTGCGAGGTGCGCGTCAGGAGGACCTGGTGCGCATCCTGGACGAGCTGGACAACCGCTCCCAGCGGTTGACGGACGAACAGCGGCGCCTGGAAGGGCAGAAGACCGAGCTGGCGAACAGCTCGGACCAGGCCGAGGAGGCCCGTAAGCAGACCGTGGAGAAGGAACAGCAGCTGGGCGTGCTGGCCGGGACCGTCGCGGCGCAAGGGCCCGGCATCAACCTGACCATCGACGACCCGACGCACTCCGTGGAGGCGGACAAGCTGCTGGACACCATCCAGGAGCTGCGGGCGGCCGGCGCCGAGGCGATCCAGGTCAATGACGTCCGGGTCGTCGCGAACACCTCCCTCTCGGACGTCCGGGGCGGGGTGGAGATCGACGGCAGGCGCGTCACGCAGCCGTACCGCTTCAAGGTCATCGGCAAGCCGGAGGATCTGGAACCGGCGCTGAACATCCCCGGCGGAGTGGTCCAGACACTGGAAAAGGAGCAGGCCAAGGTGTCTGTGACCCGAGAAAAGAAGATCATTGTGGACGCCTTGCGAGCGGCGAAGCGGCCTGACTACGCTCGGTCGTCATCGCAGTGAGGCGTACAGGTATGTCGAGTGCCCCAGGAGGGCATGAGGTAGCGGGGGGTCGACGCACCGTGCGTGTGGTGTGTGGTGGAAACTGTCTGGAGGCCACGGACGTTCACTGGATGTCCGGATGGGCCGGTGTGTGCATCGAGGGTTCGTCCTGCCCCACGGGCGGGTCTGTTTCGTTCAAGGGGAATCGCCCGTGAAGTTGTTTGGAAAGCTGTTCGGCAAGAGCGCGCGCCAGGAGGGCGGCAGCGGCTCCGCGCGGCATCGCGCCGCGGGCCGGGCCGACGAGAGCGGCGCGGCCGAGAACCGTCCGCTCTTCCGTGACGAGGTCGGCGGTCCGTCCGGGGGGCACGGCGCGGGTTCTGTTGACCCCTCCGGTGCCGCCCGCATAGGTTCCCAGGAACCATCAGCCGCACCCACGGGCGGAGGTCCAGCCTTGCCGGTTTGTACGAGGTGTGGGCACCGGAACGCCGAGGCGAGCCGGTTCTGCTCCAACTGCGGCGCGCCGCTGCGTGCGGGCGCGCAGCCCGAGCGGGCGTCCGAGACGACGTCGACGATCTCCATCTCGGGGCTCGAGGCCTACGACTCGGAGACGACGGGCCAGAACCTCTCGCCCGCGCTGTCCCCGGAGGCCCAGGCGGCCGTCGACGCCCTTCCGTTGGGTTCGGCGCTGCTCATCGTCCGCCGCGGTCCGAACTCCGGCAGCCGTTTCCTGCTGGACAGCGAGCTGACGACGGCGGGCCGGCATCCGCAGAGCGACATCTTCCTCGACGACGTGACGGTCTCGCGTCGCCATGTGGAATTCCGTCGCGGCCCGGACGGCCTCTTCACGGTCTCCGACGTCGGCAGCCTGAACGGCACCTACGTCAACCGTGAGCGCATCGACTCCGTCGCCCTCACCAACGGCGACGAGGTCCAGATCGGCAAGTACCGCCTGGTCTTCTACGCGAGCCAGCGAGGCGCCGGTATCTGACCGGCCAGGGAAGGCACATGCGCCATACACCGAAAGGCGGTGCCGGAGATTCCGGCACCGCCTCCTCGGACGGCAGGCCGGTGAGCATCGGCACGGTGCTCAACCAGCTGCGCGAGGAATTCCCCGAGGTCACCATCTCCAAGATCCGCTTCCTGGAGGCCGAGGGGCTGGTCGAGCCGAAGCGCACGCCTTCCGGGTACCGGAAATTCACCCCGGCCGACGTGGAGCGGCTGGCGAACGTCCTGCGGATGCAGCGCGACCACTATCTGCCGCTGAAGGTCATCCGCGAGCATCTGGACGCCATCGAGCGCGGTGAGCAGGTCGCGCTGCCGGCGCCCGCCGCACCTGCCCGCGATCTGATCGAGGGCGTCCCGGAAGCGGGCGAGGACACCCCCACGGCTGCCCGGATCGGCCGGGCCGAGCTGCTGGCCGCCGCCGAGGTGGACGAGGCGGCGCTCGCCGACTGGGAGTCGTACGGACTCATCGTCCCCCATGCGGACGGCGGATACGACATCGAGGCCGTCACGGTCGCCAAACTTGTCGCCGACCTGGGCGGTTTCGGCCTCGAACCACGGCATCTGCGGGTCGTCAAGGCGGCCGCGGAGCGCGAGGCGGGCCTGGTCGAGCAGGTCGTTGCACCCCTTCGGCGGCACCGTAATCCGCAGACCAGGGCCCATGCCGAGGCCACCGCCAGGGAGCTCGCCACGCTCTCCGTACGGCTGCACGCGGCGCTGGTCCAGAGCGCGCTGCGGGGCCGGCCGTAGTGAGCAAAAGAGTGCCCGACTACCCAAACCTGCCGGGCACGTCCTAGGGTTGCTGTGTGAACGAGCTCGACGTCGTGGGTGTCCGGGTGGAAATGCCTTCCAGCCAACCGATCGTGCTCCTGCGGGAGGTGGGGGGCGACCGTTACCTGCCCATTTGGATCGGGCCGGGTGAGGCCACCGCCATCGCCTTCGCCCAGCAGGGCATGGTCCCTGCCAGGCCGCTGACGCACGACCTTTTCAAGGACGTGCTGGAGGCGGTGGGGCAGGAGCTGACGCAGGTCCGCATCACCGACCTGCGCGAGGGGGTCTTCTATGCGGAACTGGTCTTCGCCAGCGGGGTGGAGGTCAGTGCCCGTCCGTCCGACGCGATAGCGCTGGCCCTGCGCACCGGAACGCCGATCTTCGGCACCGATGGTGTGCTGGACGACGCGGGGATCGCGATCCCGGACGAGCAGGAGGACGAGGTGGAGAAGTTCCGCGAGTTCCTCGACCAGATCTCACCCGAGGACTTCGGGACCAACAGCCAGTAGCCGGTGCGGCCGGACGGGCGAAGGGTCTGATTCCGGCCAAACTATTTAGCCATTCCCCACGCGAGGTCACGAGAAACCACTCGTAGGGTGATTATCACTCGGCGTGGCGAGCGCGGCGATCGTTGACGCACCCCGAGTGACTGCATACCGTCGATATGGCAGGTCCCGTCCGGGACGTGGAGGACGGAGGGCGGCGTGGCAATCACCGGCGACGGTATGGCGGCGGAAGGGGCGTTGCCGCTCCACGCGGGGGCAACGGCGAACCGCGCCCCGGCACCGGCCGCGGCGGTGTCGGGGGACTGCGAGGCGCAGGACATCGGCTATCGCGGCCCGACCGCGTGCGCGGCAGCGGGCATCACCTACCGGCAGCTCGACTACTGGGCACGCACCGGCCTGGTGGAGCCGAGCATCCGGCCGGCGTACGGCTCCGGCACCCAGCGGCTCTACAGCTTCCGGGACGTCGTCGTCCTGAAGATCGTCAAGCGGCTGCTGGACACCGGTGTCTCGTTGCAGAACATCCGCACCGCCGTCCAGCACCTGCGCGCGCGGGGGCTGGCGGATCTGACCCGGATGACGCTGATGAGCGACGGCGCGACGGTCTACGAGTGCACCTCACCCGACCAGGTCGTCGACCTGCTCCAGGGCGGCCAGGGGGTCTTCGGGATCGCCGTCGGCGTGGTGTGGCGGGACGTGGAGGGCGCCCTCTCGCAGCTGCACGGTGAGCGCGTCGACACCGGCGAGACGCTGGTCGGGAAGAACCCGCACGACGAGCTGGCGCGGCGGCGCAACCGGGCCGGCTGAGCCGCGCCCCCGGGCCCCGGCCCGGCGACGGGTCGATTGTCAGTGCCATGCGGCAGCATCGGACATGTGAGACCCGCGCCGACGATCCTGCATCTGGACATGGATGCGTTCTACGCCTCTGCTGAGCAGGCGGCGAAGCCGAGCCTGCGCGGGAAACCGGTGGTGGTCGGCGGGATCGGGCCGCGCGGTGTGGTCGCCACGGCGTCGTACGAGGCCCGGGTCTTCGGGGTGCGCTCGGCGATGCCGACGGCCCAGGCGCGCCGGCTGTGCCCCAACGCCGCGTATCTCAGTCCGCGTTTCACCCTGTACCGCCAGGTGAGTGAAACGGTCATGGGGCTGCTGCACGCCCTGTCGCCGCTGGTGGAGCCGCTGAGTCTGGACGAGGCGTTCGTGGACCTGGAGGCGGGCGGGGTGGCCCCGGAGACGGCCGCGGTACGGGCCGTGGGGGAGCAGCTGCGGCGCGACATCCGGGCGGCGACCGGGCTGACCGGCTCGGTGGGGCTGGCCGGCGCCAAGATGCTGGCGAAGATCGCGTCCGAGCAGGCCAAGCCGGACGGCCTGGTGGTCATTCCGCCCGGTACCGAGCGGGAGCTGCTGGGCCCGATGTCGGTCCGGACGCTGCCCGGGGTGGGGCCCGCGACGGCGGAGACGCTGCGCCGGGCCGGGATCCACACGATCGCCGAGACCGCGGAGGCCGGCGAGGCGGAGCTGGTACGACTCCTGGGGAAGGCGCACGGCGCCGGGCTGTACGCGATGGCCCTGGGGCAGGACGACCGTCCCGTGGTGGCCGAGCGCGATGCCAAGTCCATCTCCGTCGAGGACACCTTCGAGGTCGACCTGACCGACCGGACGCGGGTGCGGATGGAGGTGCTGCGGCTGGCCGACCGCTGCGTCCAGCGGCTGCGGGCGGCCGGGCGCTCCGGGCGCACGGTGGTGATCAAGGTGCGCAACTACGACTTCTCGACGCTGACCCGCTCCGAGACGCTCCGCGGGCCGACCGACGACCCCGCGGTCATCCGGGAGGCCGCGGTGCGGCTGCTGGAGCTGGTGGACACCACCGGCGGCGTCCGGCTGCTGGGCGTGGGGGTCAGCGGGCTGGCCGACTTCACCCAGGAAGACCTGTTCGCCCAGCTCACGACGGAGCGGGAGGCCGAGGAGCTGGCGCGGGCCGCGGAGGAGCGGGCCGGGGCGGAGCCGGCCGAGGAGGCGCCCGAGGAGGAGCGGCCGCGCCGCTGGCATCCGGGCGTGGACGTGGTCCACGACGAGTACGGCGCCGGGTGGGTACAGGGCAGCGGGCTGGGGAGAGTGACCGTCCGCTTCGAGACGCCGTGGTCCGCACCAGGGAGGGTGCGGACCTTTGCCGTCGAGGATCCGGCGCTGCGGCCGGGGGAGCCCCTGCCGCTGGTGGGCGGGGGGCCCGCGGCGGATCAGTCCTCCGATCCGGCGATCTTGCCGAAGTCGGTGTCGGAGGTGCCCGAATTGCCGGGGGACGCGGCGTCGGAGTCGGGGGAGGAGATATCCAGGCGGTAGTGGTGGTAGAGCTGGAGTTCCTGCTCAGGGGAGAGATGGCGGCCCACACCGAAGTCCGGGGCGTCCTTGATCAGCTTGCGGTCGTAGGGGATGTGCAGGCTCTCGCCGACCATTTTGCTGGGCTCCAGGGGGACGAACGCGTCCCGGCTGAAGAGCCCGGTGCGTACGGCTGCCCACTCCGGTTCCCCCGTCGCGTCGTCCAGATAGACCTCGTCGATGGTGCCTATCTTCGCGCCGTTACGGTCGAACGCTTTGCGGCCGATCAGGCTCCGGGGATCGATATCGGTTTGCACGGCCCCTCCAATTGGTCGCAACTGCCCTGTGACAACTACCAAACGGCACATTTCATGCCCCGGCCACTCGAAGGATCCTTCGAGTGGCGCGCTGGTAGGCTGGCGAATGGCCGCAGAACCCGTGCGGGAGAGTCCTTTGTCGTACGCGACCAGGGCGCCGAAGGAGCAAATCCTCCCCGGAATCTCTCAGGCACACGTACCGCACGGACGAGGTCACTCTGGAAAGCAGGGCGGGCCGCGGAAGGCACAGCTCCGGGACCCCTCCTCACCGACGGTGAAAGCCGGGCCGCCATGCGCGGGCCGGTGAAGCTCTCAGGTTGAGATGACAGAGGGGGAGGCCGTCCGGGCACCCGCGCCGTGGTGCCCCTCGTAGGTCGTACCGACCAGGAGGCCCCCGCAGATGACCACCAACCGCATCTCCCTGACCGAGCTGGAGCGCGGCACCCCCTTCGAAGCCCGGCACGTCGGCCCCGACCACGAGGCGCAGGCCAAGATGCTGGCGCACATCGGTTTCGGGTCGCTGGACGAGCTCACCGCCACCGCCGTACCCGATGTGATCAGGAGCGCGGAGGCGCTCGGCCTGCCGCAGGCCCGTACCGAGGCCGAGGTCCTCCAGGAGCTGCGCGGCCTCGCGGACCGCAACCAGGTGCTGGCCTCCATGATCGGCCTGGGCTACTACGGGACGTTCACGCCGCCGGTGATCCTCCGCAACGTCATGGAGAACCCGGCCTGGTACACGGCGTACACCCCCTACCAGCCGGAGATCTCGCAGGGCCGCCTGGAGGCGCTGCTGAACTTCCAGACGATGGTCGCCGAGCTGACCGGACTGCCCACCTCCGGCGCCTCCCTCCTGGACGAGGGCACCGCGGCGGCCGAGGCGATGGCGCTCTCCCGCCGCGTCGGCAAGGTCAAGCAGGGCGTCTTCCTCGTCGACGCCGACTGCCTGCCGCAGACCATCGCCGTGATCGAGACCCGCGCCGAGCCGACCGGCGTCGAGGTCGTCGTCGCCGACCTCTCCGAGGGCATCCCCGCCGAGATCGCCGAGCGCGGCGTCTTCGGCGTCCTGCTGCAGTACCCGGGCGCCTCCGGTGCCGTCCGGGACCCGCGCGCCCTGATCGAGCGCGCCCATGAGCTCGGCGCGGTCGTCACCGTCGCCGCCGACCTGCTCGCGCTGACCCTGCTGACCTCGCCCGGCGAGCTCGGCGCGGACATCGCGGTCGGCACCACCCAGCGCTTCGGCGTCCCGATGGGCTTCGGCGGGCCGCACGCCGGCTTCATGGCGGTGCGCGAGCAGTACGCGCGCAGCCTCCCCGGCCGCCTCGTGGGCGTCTCCGTGGACGCCGACGGCCAGAAGGCCTACCGGCTCGCCCTGCAGACCCGTGAGCAGCACATCCGCCGTGAGAAGGCCACCAGCAACATCTGCACCGCGCAGGTGCTGCTGGCCGTCATGGCCGGCATGTACGCCGTCTACCACGGCCCCGAGGGCCTGCGGACCATCGCCCGCCGCACCCACCGCTACGCGGGCATCCTCGCCGAGGGCCTGCGGGCCGGTGGCGTGGAGCTGGTCCACGGCGCGTACTTCGACACGCTGACCGCGCGGGTGCCCGGCCGGGCCGCCGAGGTCGTCGCCGCCGCCCGCGAGGCCGGCATCAACCTCCGCCAGGTCGACGCGGACCTGGTCGGCATCGCCTGCGACGAGACCACCGGCCGCGCCCAGCTGACCGGGGTCTGGGCCGCCTTCGGCGTGCAGGCCGACATCGAGAAGCTCGACGCGACCACCGACGAAACGCTTCCGCAGTCGCTGCTGCGCACCGACGACTACCTCACCCACCCGGTCTTCCACGAGCACCGCTCCGAGACCGCGATGCTGCGCTACCTGCGCACCCTCGCCGACAAGGACTACGCGCTGGACCGCGGCATGATCCCGCTCGGTTCCTGCACGATGAAGCTGAACGCCACCACCGAGATGGAGCCGGTCACCTGGCCCGCGTTCGGCCAGCTGCACCCCTTCGCCCCGGCCGACCAGGCGCAGGGCTACCTCACGCTCATCCAGGAACTGGAGGAGCGCCTCGCCACCGTCACCGGCTACGACAAGGTCTCCATCCAGCCCAACGCCGGCTCCCAGGGCGAGCTGGCCGGCCTGCTGGCGGTCCGCGCCTACCACCGCGCCAACGGGGACGAGCAGCGCACGGTCTGCCTGATCCCGTCCTCGGCGCACGGCACCAACGCCGCCAGCGCCGTGATGGCCGGCATGAAGGTCGTCGTCGTCAAGACCGGCGAGGACGGCGAGGTCGACGCCGACGACCTGCACGCCAAGATCGAGAAGCACCGTGACGAGCTCGCGGTCCTGATGGTGACCTACCCCTCCACCCACGGCGTGTTCGAGGAGCACATCACCCAGATCTGCGCCGCGGTGCACGACGCCGGCGGCCAGGTCTACGTCGACGGTGCCAACCTGAACGCGCTGGTCGGCCTCGCCGAGCCGGGCAAGTTCGGCGGCGACGTCTCGCACCTCAACCTGCACAAGACCTTCTGCATCCCGCACGGCGGCGGTGGCCCCGGTGTCGGCCCGGTCGCCGTCCGCGCCCACCTGGCGCCGTACCTCCCCAACCACCCGCTGCAGCCCACCGCGGGCCCGGAGACCGGCGTCGGACCGATCTCGGCGGCCCCCTGGGGCTCCGCGGGCATCCTGCCGATCTCCTGGGCGTACGTCCGCCTGATGGGCGGCGAGGGCCTCAAGCGCGCCACCCAGGTCGCGGTCCTCAGCGCCAACTACATCGCCAAGCGCCTGGAGCCGCACTACCCCGTGCTCTACACCGGCCCCGGCGGCCTGGTGGCGCACGAGTGCATCATCGACGTCCGGCCGCTGACCAAGGCGACCGGCGTGAGCATCGACGACGTCGCCAAGCGGCTGATCGACTACGGCTTCCACGCGCCGACGATGTCCTTCCCGGTGGCCGGCACGCTCATGATCGAGCCGACCGAGAGCGAGGACCTCGCCGAGCTGGACCGCTTCTGCGACGCGATGATCGCCATCCGCGCGGAGATCGAGAAGGTCGGCACGGGGGAGTGGGACAAGGACGACAACCCGCTGCGCAACGCCCCGCACACCGCGGGCGCGCTCGGCGGCGAGTGGACCCACCCGTACTCCCGCGAGGAGGCCGTCTTCCCGGCCGGTGTCGTGGCGGCCGAGAAGTACTGGCCGCCGGTTCGCCGCATCGACGGCGCCTTCGGTGACCGCAACCTCGTCTGCTCCTGCCCGCCGCTGGACGCGTACGACGGCTGAGCCGTTCCACGGCAACAGCAAGGGCCCTCGGCAGGCGTTCTGCCGGGGGCCCTGGTGGTTCTACCGGGTGCGCGGGGTCAGGCCGCCGCGGTGACCCGGGCCCGGTGCGGGGCGATGACCTGCCCGTCAGGCAGCAGCTCACCGGTGTCCTCGAAGAGCAGGACGCCGTTGCAGAGCAGGCTCCAGCCCTGCTCCGGGTGGTGTGCCACAAGGTGTGCGGCCTCCCGGTCGGTGGAATCCGCTGAGGGGCAAGGTGGTTGGTGCTGACACATGGAAGTTGTCTTTCGCTGCGGTGTGGTGAACGTCGTCGTGCGGCTCGATGAGCTCGATGAGATGGCCATGGCCGCTCCCCCGTTTCTTCGGTCGGTCCCAGTGTTGCCCTACGGAGGGGATTCCGCAGGGATTTCGCAGCAGCGGTACTCACTCGATATCGACGCGTCACCCGTGCGGGCGGTTGCTCCCAAGTGCTCTCCGCTCCAAGGAGGTTGGCAGTGGTATCCGCGGGCTAGCCCGCGCGGGTGAGCACGCCAGCGCGCCCCGTGACCGGAAAGGGCCACGGGGCACGGTCGTGAGGGGCGTGGTGCGCCGGTGCGCGGGTACCCGGAAGGACGCCGCCGGCTTGCGGCTCAGGCCGGTTCGCGCAGTTCCAGGGGCGCGGAGGCCAGACGCAGGGTGAGCCGGGGGAGCAGGTCCGCGACGTGGTGCGTGCGGTGGGCGGCGATGCCGGGCGGGGCGGGCGCCAGCGGCACCAGCAGGTCATCGGCTGCCGGCAGCCCCGCGGCCCCGTCGGAGGAGAGGTCGTGATGCAGCCAGAGGGTGAGCATGTACAGCTCCGGTACGGACAGCAGCCGGGGCTGGTAGGGCGCGGTGAGCGCCTCGGACTGTGCCAGCGCCCGTTCGGTCGAGGCGACGTAGGGGCCGCCGCAGAACCGCCCGAACGTCCAGCCGTCCGCGGTGAGCACCGCCTCGGCGGTCGCCACGGCCCGCTCGCCGCCGCGGACCAGGAACTGCCAGCCGGCCAGCCGGGTGTGCGGCGTGCCGTCGGCCCGGCTGACGTCGTCCCAGACGTGCAGGGGCAGCGGGTGGTCGGGGCTGAGCGGGCCCTGATGGGCGCGCAGGGCGGGGACCGGGGCCTCGCGGACGGCGGTCGGCGAGCCGAGGGCGGTCAGGATGCTGCGCAGGGCGGGCGCGGGGGCAGGGGCAACGTGCAGCGGCATGGTGGGTCGCCTCTCACTTCGGAGACACGGTGGAGCGTGGCAGGTGCAAACGGCGCTGTTTGCGTGCGGGGTCAGAGCGTGGCCGGCCGGGGCTGCGGCCCGGCGTGGGGAATCAGGGCCTGTCGTCGAACCACGCCACGGGTGGGAACACCGCGACACGGGGCGCCAAGTCTCTGCCTCGTAAGCGGAGTTTATACGACGTATGTTCTGAAAGTGTTTCGGCTACCGGCCTTGCGGATTTCCGACAAGGCCGAATCCGGACCGGTCCGCGAGGTGATTTACTCCAATTTGTACGGAGCCTTTGTCGCGCCACCTCGTATTGCCTCGCCGGTGCGGTAGGCCGGATCTCGTCGGTGAATCTCACGAGCGAAATGCGGACGGCGATCGCCGCTGAGATATGCCGGTGGAAGATGCCGGGCGCCGTACCACTTCGAGCCTATCGGCACCCGGCCGCCCCGGAGGCGTTATCGATCAGATTGCCGGGGCATCATCGACCGTAGCGCGAGCCCCGGCGTGCCCGGGTTCGCCCCCAAGCGGCCCGTGGCCGCGGGCCGTTCACTGGAGGAGGGACCCTTTCGATGGGGGAGAAGGTCGCCGCGGACGGGATCGACCTGGCGGACCGGGAGCGTTATCGAAGAAAGCTACACGACTGTCTCGAGGGATTGCACAGGCTCCTCGTGGAGAAGCGGTTCGACCGGCCCCGGAATCTCATGGGCCTGGAGATCGAGCTCAATCTCGCCGGCGCCGACGGGCGCCCCCGCATGCTGAACTCCCAGGTTCTCGAACGGATCGCCAGCCAGGATTTCCAGACCGAACTCGCCCAGTGCAATCTGGAAGTCAATATCCTCCCGCACCGGCTCTCCGGCCGCGTGCTGGACCAGCTCGCCGAGGAACTCCGCACGGGCCTGAGTTACGCCGAAAGAAAGGCCCGCGAAGTCGCCGCCGGAATCGTGATGATCGGCATTCTGCCGACCCTGGACGCCGCCGACCTGACCGTCGCCAGCCTCTCCGAGAACGACCGCTACGTCCTGCTCAACGACCAGATGCGGGCGGCCCGCGGCGAGGACTTCGTCCTGGACATCCAGGGCGTCGAGCATCTGGTGGCGCGTTCCCCCTCGATCGCGCCGGAGGCCGCCTGCACCTCCGTCCAGCTGCACCTCCAGGTGACACCGGGCCGCTTCGCCGCCGTATGGAACGCGGCCCAGGCCGTTGCCGCCGCGCAGATCGCGGTCGGCGCCAACTCGCCGTTCCTCTTCGGCCGGGAACTGTGGCGGGAGTCGCGGCCGCCGGTCTTCCAGCAGGCCACCGACACCCGCGCACCGGAACTACAGGCGCAGGGCGTACGCCCGCGCACATGGTTCGG
Source organism: Streptomyces bugieae (assembly GCF_036352915.1). Classification (NCBI taxonomy): domain Bacteria; kingdom Bacillati; phylum Actinomycetota; class Actinomycetes; order Kitasatosporales; family Streptomycetaceae; genus Streptomyces; species Streptomyces bugieae. Next base: position 1,116,872 of record NZ_JAZBJP010000001.1, on the reverse strand, counting down.
CGAACGCTGGATCGAATCCGCATACGACCTCTTCGAGGAGAACCTGCGCTACTTCCCGCCCCTGCTCCCGGTGTGCGGACCGCAGGAGCCGCTGCGGGTCCTGGCCGAGGGCGGCGTGCCCGACCTGGCCGAACTCGTGCTGCACAACGGCACGATCTACCGCTGGAACCGCCCCGTCTACGCGGTCGCCGACGGCGTCGCCCACCTCAGGGTCGAGAACCGGGTACTGCCGGCCGGCCCCACCGTCGCCGACACCATCGCCAACACCGCGTTCTACTACGGCCTGGTGCGCGCCCTGGCCGAGGAACCGCGCCCCATCTGGACCCGCCTCCCGTTCGCCGCCGCGGCCGGCAACTTCGACACCGCCTGCCGGTACGGCATCGACGCCACCCTGCAATGGCCCCGCCCCGGCCGGACCACCGCCCTCGCCGACATCCCGGCCGTACGGCTGGTACGCCAGGAACTGCTGCCGCTGGCCGCGCGCGGACTGGACGCCTGGGGCGTGGAGGCGGCCGACCGCGACCACTATCTGGGCATCATCGAGGAGCGCTGCCGACGGCGGGTCAACGGCGCCTCCTGGCAGGCCGCGGCGTACCACCACGCCCGCCGGCAGGGCCTGGACCGGGACGCCGCACTCGCCGCCATGACCCGGCGGTACCGCGAACTGATGCACACCGGGCAGCCGGTGCACACCTGGGCGGTCGCCTGGCCGCTCGGCGCCCGCACCGCGGTGCCGGGTCCTCGCCAGGCGGCGACCGAGGGGGCGTAGCCGCCACCGGGGGGGCGAGGCCGGGGGCGGCCGCGGCCGCGCGGGCTCAGCGCGGCGCCTTGCTGCCCGCCGCCATGATGGCCTTGAGGATCACCTGGTGGATCTGCGACGGATCGTCCACCCGGTGGGCCGAACCGCCGGTGGGTGCCACGATCCGGTCCAACGCCGACGCGTCGGCCTCCGGACCGATCGCGACGGCGATCAGCGGCACCGGACGCCCCGGATCCGACAGCTTCCCCAGCTTGGTGACCAAGGCGTCGAGCCCGATACTGCTCGCGTCGTCATTGGCGCCGTCGGTGACGAGCACCACCGCGTTGAACTTCCCGCTCGTGTACGTCCGGCGGGCCTCCTCGTAGGCGGCGAGGACGGTGTCGTACAAACCGGTGGCGCCGTGGGGTACCGGGGCCAGCGAGCCGAACGCGGCGGCGAGCGCGTCACGGTGGGTGCCACCGTCGCCCTCCCGGTCGCCGAGACGACCGGTCGGGGAGAGCTCCTGGTAGTCCTTCTCGCCGTCCAGGTGGGTGGCGAACTTCCACAGCCCGATCTCGTCCTCGGGCGTGAACGTGGCCAGCGCCTGGAGGAGCGAGTTCCGGGCGAGGTCCATCCGGGTCTGGCCGCCTCGCCCCGGCACCAGGTTGCCCATCGACGCCGAGGCGTCCACCACGGTGGAGATCCGGGCACTCTGCACGGTGATCGTCCACATGCCCAGCAGGGCCTGGAGCTGCTTGGCCGTCGGAGCGTCGGCCGGTGCGGCGGAGTACGGCTGCGGATCGCGCCCGCCGGCGGCCGCCACCACCTCGGCGTCCGCCGTGCCGTCCCCGGCCCGGAAGCCGCGCTCGCGCAGCGCACGCTGCCCGCCGGGCTCGCCCAGCAGCGTCATGAAGCGGCTGGCGGCCCGCGACTGCTCGGGGCTCATCTCGTCCTGGTCCACCAGGGCGTACGGGTAGTCGAGCCGGGCCGTGCCGTCCTCCGGGTAGAAGAGATCGAGGTCCGGGCCGCCGTCCGGGCCCTCGTTGTGGGCGAACGCGGCCTGTTCGGACAGCAGCAGCGCCTGGTTACGGCGCGGATTGCCCTGCTCGGCACCGGAGTCGTCGCGCGGCAACGTGGCCATGACCTGACCGTCGCCGTCCGCGACCCGCTGGTAGAGGAGCTTGGCGGTGGCCGCGGTACGGGTGTCCGCCTCGTCCCCGTCCTCGGCGTCCTCCGTATTGGCGGCGCTGATACGGGCCAGGGCGAGCAGCCCGGTGGCGCTGCGGGTGGGATCGGCGACACCCAGGCGCAGATCACCACCGGAGGTCGCGCTCTCGGTGAGACCGGCCCAGGTGTAGCGCTTGTTCGGCCAGCCCAGGGACTTCGCCGCCTTGGGGACGGCGCCCAGCGCCAGAGGTGACGAGGCGACGTTGCCGGCGGCCGTCAGCGGGGTGCCGCTCTCCCCTTCGACCCGGTCGACCCACAGGCTCGAATCCGGTATCCAGACCTGGAACTCCGGGTCGGCGGGCCGCTGTCCGAGGGAGTCGGCGAGCTCGTGGGAGGGCCGCGCGACGACCCGGACGTCGAGACATCTGCCGTCGGTACGCGTCGCCTTCTCGCGGGCCGTATCCGCCACCGCTTCGACGGCCGGTGCAATGTCGGGCGAGGCGGCCACATCGAGCCGCACCGACGGGCCGTCACATCGCGTGCCGAAGGGCAGCAGACCGCTGCGCAGCGCCACTACGGAACCGGCGGCGACCGCGAGTACGAGGGCGGTGGACAGGACGACGGTGCGGCGCCGGGGGCCGGGGCGAGCCCCGGTGGACCGCGCGGTGGGGCGGTCGGGCAAGCTGTGTCGTCCCATTGCGGTAGCGCCTCTCCTTCTCGGAGCTCGATCGTGAATCGATGGGGGAGGAGGAAATGCGCCACGTGGATGGCGCCCGTCCCCGGCCTGTCGCGCGCGATCTTCGTACCTGCTGTCGAGACCCTAGCGGGGCGGTGGTGGCGAAGAGGCGGTAATGCAGAAGTGGAGGAAGCGTGGACTCGGATACAAGTCCCGGGGCTGGTGCGGACGTTCCGGGGGAGGGCTCCGGCGCCGGCGCGGGACCGGACGCGTCCCAGCAGCCGGCCCGCAGCGTCCTGCGCAGTGAGACGCTGATCGTGCTGGCCCTGTCCGTGGGCGCCAGCGCGGTGTCGTCACTGATCAGCTTCATCGGGTCGCTGACCAAACCCGGTGGCCTCAAACACCAGGCGGCGACCCTCAACGCCTCCCATGCGCCCGGCCGGCCGTGGCTGGATCTCGCCTGGCAGCTGTTCGGGATCGCCACCGCCCTGGTGCCCGTGGCTCTGGTCGCGCATCTCCTGATGCGCGAACGGGCAGGCGGGCTCCGCGCGATCGGTTTCGACCGGCAGCGGCCCGGCTTCGACCTCGGCCGGGGAACGGGCCTGGCGGCCGCCATCGGCGGCAGCGGCCTGCTGCTCTACCTGGGCGCGCGGGCGGCGGGCGTCAACCTGACGGTGGTCCCCGAGGCGCTGCCCGATGTGTGGTGGAAGATCCCGGTACTGATCGCCTCCGCGGTGCAGAACGCCGTACTGGAGGAGGTCATCGTCGTCGGCTATCTGCTGCGCAGGCTGGGCCAGTTGGGTTGGACCCCGATGGCCGCCCTGGTGGCCAGCTCGCTGCTGCGCGGCTCGTACCACCTGTACCAGGGCATCGGCGGTTTCCTCGGCAACATGGTGATGGGCGCCATCTTCGTCCTCCTCTACCGCCGCTGGCGCCGCGTCGGCCCCCTCGTGGCCGCCCACGCCCTCATCGACACCGTCGCGTTCGTGGGCTACGCGGTATTGGCGGGGCGGGTGGGGTGGTTGCCTACGGGGTGAGGGGTGAGGGGTGACTGCGGTGTGGGGGTGGGGAGGCTTTGCTGCCTGCTGCCTGCTGCCTGCTGCCTGCTGCCGCTTGCTTGAGGCCCGCCGATGCTTCCCCCGCCCCCTCCCCCTCTCCCCCTTCGGGGGAGGGGGCGGGGGGTGGGTTCGGGGGTGGGGGGAGTCGTGAGGTTTCGCGCGCACGCGGGCGGAAGCCTGACAACGGGCGCCCGGCGCGGCCGGCCGCACGGGCCCTCCCCGGAGCGTGCCTGAACCGCTGCCCGACGGACGGGCCGGACCGGCCTCTGACATCGCGGCCCTGCCGCCCGATCTCGGCCCTCAGCGCAAGACGGCCGCTCAGGCCCTGCTCAGCAGTTCGCCGTCGATCACCGTGACCGCGGAACCGGTCAGCAGCGTACGGTCGCCGCGCAGTTCGGTCCGTACGTATCCGGTACGGGCCGCGCCCTGCAGGCCGACCAGTGAGTTGCGGCCCAGCCGTGCCGACCAGAACGGGGCGAGCGCGGTGTGCGCGCTGCCCGTTACCGGGTCCTCGTCGATGCCGACCGCAGGGAAGAAGCAGCGCGAGAGGAAGTCGTAGCCGCCGGAGGGGTCTTCGGCGCGCGCGGTGGCGATCACCCCTCGCCCGCCGTGCCCGGCCAGCGCCTTGAGGTCCGGCGCCAAGGCCCGTACGGACTTCTCGTCGGCCAGCTCGACCAGCAGATCCCCGACGTTCGGGCCCGTGTCGTGGGCCGAGAGGATGTCGACACCCAGCGCGGCCGCGACCACGGGCGGCACCTCGACCGGGCTGAGCGGCGCGGTCGGGAAGTCCATGGTGATCGCGCCGTCGTCGCCGGCCGTCGTGGTCAGCACCCCGCTGCGGGTACGGAAGCGGACCGTACCGGTGGCCGTCCCCGTGCTGTGCAGAACGTGCGCGGTGGCCAAAGTGGCGTGCCCGCACATGTTCACCTCGGTGGCCGGGGTGAGCCAGCGCAGCGCCCAGTCGGCGTCGCCGCCCTCCGGCAGCGGGTGCGCGAAGGCGGTTTCGGAGAGGTTGACCTCCATGGCGACCCGCTGCAGCCAGGCCGTTTCGGGAAAGGCGTCGGAGTCGAAGAGCACGACTCCCGCGGGGTTACCGGCGAATGGACGCTCACTGAAGGCGTCGACGATACGAATCCTCATGAGCGTGAGCGTAGAGGGGCCACAGAGGCGCGGGCCAAGGCCAATCCCGGGAAATTGGACCGGGATGGGAGGCCGGCGAACCGGGCGTACTGGTGCACACGGGCCGGATGCGCGCCTTGTGCGGTCGCGCCGGCGGGGGGCATCGGCGGCGCGGATGCGACGGATGCGCGGGTGTTGCCGGGCTGCGCCGTGCTCTCGTCGCTGCGCCCTGCTCTCGTTGAATCGGATGTAGCTCGGGTCTTGCTTCGGCGAACAGTCCCGATATATCGTTGAAGCATCGCGACCGATCAACGATAGGAATGGAGGACGTCACCATGCGTTCCCAAGGAAACGATCACGGGCACGAGTACCGGCACGAGCGCTACGGACCTGGGCGCCACGGCGGTCGGGGCGACTTCGGGGGTGGCTGGGAGCGGCGGCGCTCCGCCTTCGGTCCCTTCGGTCCGCCGTTCGGAGGCCCGCCCTTCGGTGGCGGCCGGGGCCGTGGCGGCCCGCGCGGCCGCGCTCGGCGCGGAGATGTGCGCGCGTCGATACTGGCGCTGCTCAAGGACCGCCCGATGCACGGCTACGAAATGATCCAGGAGATCGCCGAGCGCAGTGGCGGGGCGTGGAAGCCCAGCCCCGGCTCGGTCTACCCGACCCTGCAACTCCTCGAGGACGAGGGGCTGATCGCCAGTGCCAGTGAGGGCGGCAAGAAGCTGTTCTCGCTGACCGAGGCCGGACGCGCCGAAGCCGACAGCGGCTCGGACGCCCCCTGGGAGGACGCCGGCCGCGGTGTCGACTGGGAGGCGATGAATGAGATACGCAAGGCGGGCGGCGGCCTGGTCGAGGCGTTCCGGCAGGTGTGGGCAACCGGCAGTCCCGAGCAGCGGGAGAAGGCCATGGCGGTGGTCAACAAGGCCCGTAAGGAGCTGTATCTGATCCTCGCCGAAGAGGACTGATGCCAGATGGCTCCCTGTGGAAGGGGGGCGGGGGCGACGCCAGGGTTCTCGTTGAGTGGGTTGACGTCGGAGCGGGCGCCGGGCGCCCGGGGGCTCAGGCGAGCAGGCTGGCGAGCTTGCGCAGTGACTCGTTCAGTGCGGCGCCCGCCGAGTCCTTGAGTTTGCCTGCCATCAGGGAGACCGCGGCGCCCGTGAAGGTCCCGTCGACCTGGACGGTGGTCGCCTCGCCGTCCGGTGTGAGGGAGTAACGCATCCCGAGGTTGACGCCCATGGGGCCCTTGCCTGTGATGTCGAGCAACCGGCCCGGCTCCAGTTCCCGTACGGTCCAGGTGACCTCGGCGGGGAAGCCCATCAGCTTCATGTTCTCCTCGTAGGCCGCGCCCACTGTCAGCGTTTCCGGGCCGCCCTTCGGGAAGGAGGTGTGGGTGGCGTTCCACTGCCCGTACGCATCGAAGTCGGTGAGCCGGTCCCAGACCCTCTCGGCCGGTGCCTCGATGCGGGCCTGTGCGGTGACTTCGGCCATGCGATCACCCCTCCGGTGACGGTCCAGGCTGGTGCCGCGGAACGTAGCCGGGTGGGGAGGAAGGTTCAATACCGGCGGCGCCTATTTCTGATGGGCCGTCAGCTGGCTGGTCGGTTTGACGGGAGGGGGAGCCCCTGTTGTCGTCGCGGGGGGCTCGTGGGAGGCAGAACGTGCCGGTCCCGGATGTCTGACCTCCACGGAATCTGCGTATTCTCTCCGTCGTATCTCCTCCCTGAGGAGGAGACCGCGGGGTGGCATCCCCAACCAGCGTGGGATGCGCAAATGCTTCCCGGCGGGGATGCCCGGGCGTTCAGGGGCTGGTGGGGTGGGGTTGTGCAAAACCGTACTGCGTATAGCGGAGCCGACGACTCCGTCCACGAGGACCTCGGCAGCAGACTCACCGTCGAGCTCGCGTCGGTGGTCTCCGCGGCCCGCAGGCGGGCCACCCGGGACGGTGACCGGCAGGTGGACACCGCGCATCTGCTGCACGGTCTCCTGGAGTCGGACCCCGCCGTACGCGCGGCCTTCGACGGCGGGCCGCAGGTGGCCCGGCTGCTCGGCTATCTCGTCCAGCGCAGCATCGGCTACGGACTCCAGTGGCACGGCACGGTAGAGGACTCCGGTGCCGTTCCGGTGGTCACCGAAGGCGGTGTCCCCGGATGGTCACCGGCCGCGGCCGCGGCCATGGACGGCGCCCTCGACCGTGCGCATGCCCGCTACGACACCCGCGCCGGCTGCCTCGATCTGCTCGCCGCTCTCGTCGACGATCCCGAATCGCGGGCCGTCGAGGTACTGCGCCGGGCCTCCGTCGACACCGCCCGGCTCGCCGCCCGTCTGGACGGGGAGCGCCCCGGCCAGGACTGACAGGGGTCTCGGGGGTTGCGCTGCTGACGGCGGCTGTCATGATGACCCGATGCACGCGTCATCAGGGAGCCCGGCAGGTCGAGCGGCCGGCCCGGGCCAGGGAACTCCAGGGTCCTGGCTGGACCAGCGACCGTCCGCGCTCGACGGGAGCCGGGGCGGCGCGCCGCGGGGCCGTGGTGCCGGCGTCGGCATCGCCCTGCTGTCGGCGCTCGCCTTCGGCGGCTCGGGCGTGGCCGCCAAACCCCTGATCACGGCGGGTCTCGAACCGCTGCACGTCACCTGGCTCCGGGTCGCCGGCGCCGCGCTGGTCATGCTGCCGGTGGCCTGGCGCCACCGCGATCTGCCGCGCCGCCAGCCCGCCCTGCTCGCGGGCTACGGGCTGCTCGCCGTCGCCGGTGTGCAGGCGTGTTACTTCGCCGCGCTCTCCCGCATTCCCGTGGGCGTGGCCCTGCTGATCGAATACCTGGCGCCGGCGCTCGTCCTCGGCTGGGTCCGTTTCGTGCAGAAGCGGCCGGTCACCCGTGCCGCGGCGCTCGGTGTGGTGCTCGCCGTCGGCGGTCTCGCCTGTGTCGTCGAGATCTGGTCCGGGCTGAGCTTCGACGTGCTCGGCCTGGCGCTGGCGCTGGGGGCGGCCTGCTGCCAGGTGGGCTACTTCGTACTCTCCGACCACGGGAGCGACGGCGAGGACAGGGCGGACCCGCTCGGGGTGATCGCGTACGGCCTGCTGATCGGCGCCGTCGTCCTCACCGCGATCGCGCGCCCCTGGGAGCTCGACTGGACGGTCCTCGGCGGCGCTGCGGACATGAACGGCACCGAGGTGCCCGCCGCCCTGCTGCTCGCCTGGATCGTGCTTGTCGCGACGGTGGCGGCCTATCTGACCGGAGTGGTGTCGATCCGCCGGCTCTCGCCCCAGGTGGCCGGGGTCGTCGCCTGCCTGGAGGCGGTCATCGCGACCGTACTGGCCTGGGTGCTGCTCGGCGAACACCTCTCCGCTCCGCAGATCCTGGGCGGGGTGGTCGTCCTGATCGGTGCCTTCATCGCGCAGTTGGCCAAACCGCAGACGACCGAGTCGTTGGTCGTGGCGGGCGCGGGCCCGGGGGAGACAACGGGCTCGGTTCAGGCCACGGGTACGGGTGCCCGCGGCGATGCGTACCCGTCCGGCGGTGATGCGGCGGCGGCCGCGGCCGGAGCGCCTACGGGTGCCGGGGACGGCGTGCCGCCGGGATCGCCCGCCGCCTAGCGTGTCGATCATGGATGCGGCCGTCTTGTCCGCTCCCGCCACGTAGGGCGGGCGGCGGCCTCCGCGGCCTCTTCCTCCACCGGGGCAGCGGCCTGGGCCCGATCGCTGCTGCCTTCTGGCGCACCTTCGGTGGCTTGGTCCTGCTGAGCGCCCCGCGCAGCACGTTGCCGGGCTGATACGACGGCGCCTTGGGTGCGTCGAGGAGTCGAGGAGGGGCCCGGCCGGTGGCATCGGCCGGGCCCCTCCCGGGTCTGCAGGACGTCCGGTTCAGGTGGCGGGCGTCCTCGGGACCGCACCGGCCGCCGCCGTCAGGCGGCGCTGTTGGTGGGCGCGGGCGGCCGCGTCGCCGGGGCCGTTCCGCTCGGCGAGGCGGCCCGAGATGCGGTGCTGGACCGTCTCGCTCCGCTTGCCTCCGTATTTGAACTTGGCGCGGATGTCGTGCACTTCGAGGCGCAGGCCGCGGATGCCGGAGAGCAACCGCCCGTACGGTGCCTCACCGGCGGTGACCGGGGCCGAGCCGCCCTCGGGCTGGAAGTGGCCCATCTGCCGTTGCAGCAGTGCCGCCTTCTCCTCCGGATCGTCCACGACATGCGCCGTGCAGCTCAGCTGGACCGCGGCGTAGAAGCTCGTCGGGACGCCGTGCTCGGGCGGCTTGCCCTCCTCGGCCTGCCAGGGGCCGGGGATGAAGGTGTAGTCGTCCACCACGCTCAGCAGCACCTGCGGACGGTCCGCCAGCGCCTCCCAGAGGGGATTCGGGCGGGCCAGATGTGTCACCGCCTCGCCGCGGTCCGGGTCGTAGGCGAAGTGCAGGGGCTGTACCAGCGGTGGTTCACCGGGCCGTCCGTTGGCGGCCAGCTGGCCGAAGTCGTGTGCGGCGAGCCAGCGTTGCCACTCGGCGTCGTCGGTGGGGGCGTCCCAGGGGTGTATCAGCACGGGTGCTCCTCAACGGGCGGTGAGGTATGCCGGCTCCGGGATGCCGGGCGCGAGGTCGTCGGACGGTATGGGGGCGCCGTACACCGGAGCCACGGGAAGGACACCGCTCCAATACGGCAGCGCGATGTCCTCCGGCTCGTCGTTGGGGCCGCCGGTACGGACCTTGGCGGAGACGTCGCGCAGGTCCAGGCGGATCACGGCGGTGGCGGCCAGCTCCTTGGCGTTACCGGGACGGGAGTCCGCGGCCCGCCCGGGCAGGACGTGGTCGACCAGCGCGTCCAGCGCGGTCGTCTTCTCCTCCGCGTCGGTCACCTGGTACGCGGTGCCGTGCACCACCACCGAGCGGTAGTTGATGGAGTGGTGGAAGGCGGACCTGGCCAGCACCAGGCCGTCGACATGGGTGACGGTGACGCAGACCTCAAGCCCCGGGTCCGTGGTCCCGCCGGCCATCCGCAGCGGCCGGGAGCCGGTCGAACCGTGCAGGTAGAGGCGGTCGCCGACCCGGCCGTAGAGCGTCGGCAGGACGACCGGGGAACCGTCGCGGACGAAGCCCAGGTGGCAGACATAGCCCTCGTCGAGGATGGCGTGCACCGTCTCGTGGTCATAGGCGGCGCGCTCGCGGGCGCGGGTCGGGGTCGTGAGGTCGCTCGGTGCGTACGACTCGGCAGAGGCCATTGCCAACTCCATTGCACTAGTGCATAATCAAGTTTGTGCTAGGAGAGTATCGGATCGAAGGGCGGCGCGCATCGGACATTGCCGCCAGCGTCGAGCGAGCCATCGGTGCGGGCGAGCTCCAACCAGGCGAAGTCCTGCCCCCGCTGCGGGAGTTGGCCGTCTATCTGGAGGTCAATCCGAATACGGTCGCGGCCGCATACCGCACGCTCCGTGACCGGGGGGTGATCGAAACCGCGGGCCGCCGGGGCAGCCGGGTGCGTCCGCGCCCCGCGAGTACGCCCCGCGAGGCGCTGCGGGTGGAGGTGCCTCCGGGGGTCCGCGACGCCTCCGACGGCAACCCCGACCCGTCCTTGCTGCCCCCGCTCGAACGGGCCCTGGCCGCGGCCGCGGCGCGCAGTTCCCGGCGACCGGTGCTCTACGGCACCCCGGCCGTCGATGAGGAGCTGGCCGCGCTGGCCCGCTCGGCCTTCGCCGACGACGGCGTGGCGGAGGGCCCGATCGCCGTCACCAGTGGGTCACTCGACGCCATCGAGCGGGTGCTCGCCGCTCATCTGCGGCCCGGTGACAGTGTGGCCGTGGAAGATCCCGGGTGGGGGAGTCTGCTGGATCTCGTCCCGGCGCTCGGACTGCGTCCCGCGCCGGTCGGCGTGGACGACGAAGGGCCGCTGCCCGCCCGGCTGGCGCGGGCGCTGGAGGACGGTGCCCGCGCGGTGGTCATCACGGACCGGGCGCAGAACCCCACCGGCGCCGCGGTGACGGCCGCCCGCGCCGCCGAGCTCCGCGCGCTCCTCGCCGACCACCCCGGCGTCCTCCTCATCGAGGACGACCACGGCCACGGCATCGTCGATCTCCCGCTCCATCCGCTCTCCGGTGTCACCGACCACTGGGCGCTGGTCCGCTCGACGGCCAAGGCCTACGGCCCCGATCTGCGCCTGGCGGTGCTCACCGGCGACGCGGTGACCGTCGACCGGGTGCGCGGACGGCAGCGGCTGGGCCCCGGCTGGGTCAGCCATCTGCTCCAGGACGCGGTCGTGCAGTTGTGGCAGACGTCCGCGGTCGATCCGACGGCCGTGGCCGGCGCGTACGGCCGGCGCCGGGAGCCGCTGATACGGGCGCTGGCCGAGCGCGGGGTGCCGGCGCGGGGGCGCAGCGGGATGAATGTCTGGGTGCCGGTTCCGGACGAGACCGGTGCGGTGGCCCGGCTGCTGCATTCCGGCTGGGCGGTCGCCCCCGGTGCACGCTTCCGGCTGGACTCCCCACCGGGAATCCGCATCACCGTCTCCCGGCTCTCCCACGACGACATCGAACCGGTCGCCGACGCCGTCGCCGCGGCCACAGGGGCGGGTGAGCTGCGACGATACGAATAGGGAAGGTGATCCGGGGAGAGGAGCCGCTCGGCGGAGCCCGCTGGCCTGCAACTCGGCGGTAGCGCACGGGACTTGGCAGGACCGTCCGGCTTTTTGCCCGGGCGGCCGACTGTGATGCGGGTCAGGCCCGCCGCCAGCATCAGCAGGTGACCTGCTTGATGTAGTAGTGCTGATCGTTGTGGACCTGTACCCACTTGCCGTGGCTGCCGCCGCGCTCGGTGAAGCTGATGCCCCATGAGTGGCGCTGCCCGCGGTAGGTGCAGTGGGCGTTGACGTAGAAGACGTCCCGGAGGCGGTCCACGGCGAGCGCGGCCGGAGTCGGGGGTTTCCCTTCCACCTGGAGGACGACGGGGATCTTCGCGCCGCCCCAGTTGTAGAAGTAGGCCCGTTGGACTCCCTGGTCCAGGCCGTACAGCGCGATCAGGAAGAAACGCACCGCGGCGTCGCCGGCCCGCGGGCCGGTCAGTCGGGGCTGGCAGGTGACGTCGTAGTCCGGTCCGGTGATCCACAGCCGTACGCCGACGCCGGCGTCGTGCAGCACGCGGTTCACGGGGGCGAGTTCGCCGGTCACCTCCTCCGGCGGCCGTTCCGCGGGCCGTTGAAGGGTCTTGAGACCGGCCACGTCACACGGCCGATAACCGCCGGCCGCCGCGAATATCCGCCGGCCGCCGCGAAGTCGCGCAGGAAGCGCAGCCCGGCCGCGGTGCGGAGATGGCCCATGGAGGGGCACACGAGGGTGGCGGCCGGGTCCGTACGGGTGATGAGCCGGGCGGCCCGCCGCACCACGTCGGCCATGGTGCGCGCGCTGCCGGAGTAGAAGTGCCGGTCGTTGACGGTGTCCCAGAGCTCATAGGCGTTGATCCGGCCCCGGTGGCGCGCGACGAGCGCGGCCACGAAGGCGTCCCAGTCCGCCGGCCGGTCCGGCGGTGCGGAGCGGGCGCCGTCGGGGTAGGGGGACTTCGGCCCGTCGGGCGCCGCCCAGGGCTGGGTGCCGCCGAAGGTGAAGAGGCTGTCCATGTGGGCGCGTTGGCCCGCGGCGACCAGGCGGTCGAGGGCCGTCCAGTCGTACGTGCCACGCCGGGGCTCCAGGTCCGTCCAGCGGGTACCGCTGTCCCAGAAGCGCACCGCGCCGATGTGGAAGGACGGCATGGTGCCGATGTTGCTGTTCATGGCGACCCCGAAGGCCGTCCGCGGCACGGGGGACGGGGCCCAGGTCCAGCGGTCATCGGGGCCGCCGACGGACGCCGCCGCGCCCGCCGGCGCCGGCGGCCGGTGCTGCTCGGCCGGGCTGAACGATCGCACCGGTTCCGCCGAGCTGAGGAACACCAGCAGCATCACCAGACACAGCGCCACGGAGGCGGTGCGGCGGCGAACCGGTCGGCGGGGCGGCGCGGCTGCCCCCTCGGGCGCCCGCCGGCCCGTATGGCCGGAGGCTCCTGTTCCGGCCCGGCGGTCGGACGGCCCCGCGGCATGGAGATCAGGCGGCCCCGCGGCCCGGTGGTCAGGCGGCCCTCCGGCCCCGTGTCCTGGTGGCCCACCGGCCTGTGGGGCACATCCGGGTCCGCCTCCACGTCCTCCCGTGGAACAGCCGTGGTCGCTGCCGTCCACAGTCGTAGCAGCTCGTTGAGCTCGTGCGGGGTGGCGCCGCAGTGGTGCGCGATGGCGGCGATCACCGCGTAGTCGCGCGGCACGCCTCGCCTGTGCAGTAGCGGTGCAGGCTCGACCGCGTCGGGTACGTCGACCGGGCCGGCGCCGCGTAGCTGACACCGGCCCGGTTCTTCAGCTCGCTGAGCGGGCCGGCCAGGCCGGACGTACCGCTCGTCCCGTCCACGACGCCCCCTTCGCGCTCCCGTCCAGGGCGTGCCCCTCACCCGTCAGCTTGGCACGGGGCGCGAACTGCCGCCGAACGTAGGCCCGTTGACGCTCCGGAGAGGGACAACGGGCCGGCCGGGTTTCAGTCGGTGTCGGTGGAGCGCCGGGCCGTCGAAGCGCGCGGCTTGCTCTGGGCGAGGGCCGCGCCGGCCAGCACGATCAGTGCGCCGACCGGGGTGTTCCAGCTGAGCCGCTCGTTCAGGAGGGCGACGCCGGCGGCGGTGGCGATCACGGGGACGAAGTAGGTGACCATCTGCGCCGTGGTGGGGCCGATCTCGGCGACCAGGCCGTACTGGAGGAGGAAGGCGAAGCCGGTGCCCAGCGCGCCGAGTGCGAAGACCGAGAGCAGCGGGAGGATCGGGTAGCCGGCCGGGGCGGTGGTGAACAGCGGTGTGACGACGGCGAGTTGGGCGGTGGCCAGCAGCAGCTGGGTGCTGGACATCGACAGGTGGGAGTGCGCGGAGCCGGCCAGGGTGCGGCGGACGTAGATCCAGCCGATGGGGTAGCTGAGCGAGGCACCGAGCGCCATCGCGGTGCCGGTCAGATCCGTACCGGTGAAGCCCTGCCAGGCGCCGAGCACGGTCAGCACGCCCAGGAAGCCGATGCCGAGACCGGCGACCCGCCGCCGGGTCGGGCGGTCCTCGGAGAGCGCCACGACCGACAGCGCCATGCCCCACAGCGGCGAGGTGGCGTTGCAGATGCCGGCGAGGGTGGAGGGGATGGTCAGCTCGGAGTAGGCGAAGAGGGAGAACGGCAGCGCGTTGAGGAAGAACGCGGCGACGGCGAGATGCCCCCAGGTGCGGGCGGAGCGGGGCAGTCGCTCGCGCTTGATCACGAGGATGGTCAGCAGCACCAGCGCGCCGAACGTCACCCGGCCGAGCGTGACCTGCAGGGGCGCGAAGCCCTGCGTGCCCACCTTGATGAAGAGGAAGCTGAAGCCCCAGATGAGGGCGAGGACCGCGAACCGGACCTGCCAGCCGCGGGCGCGCGGCCGGGTCGTGGCGGCGGGCCGCTGGGGCGTGGGGGTGGTGGTGGCCGTGGCCGTGGCGGCGGGGCTGCCGGAGGCGACGGGAGTGCTGGTGGCGCTGGTCATGGCACCCAAGATGGCGGATGCAATTTAGTAGCACAAGCGAGTTTTCGTGGCAGGTATCGCGTAGCATTGCTTATATGTTGAACCTTGATCGCCTACGGACGCTGAGTGCGGTCGCCCGCCACGGATCGGTCAGCGCGGCCGCCGACGGGCTGCATGTGACCACCTCGGCCGTCTCCCAGCAGATCGCCAAGCTGGAACGGGAAACCGGGCAGCAGCTGCTGGCGAAGAACGGGCGCGGGGTGCGGCTGACCGACGCCGGACGGCTGCTCGCCGACCACGCGGTGCGCATCCTCTCCCAGGTCGAACTCGCCCAGGCCGAGCTGGAGGCGCACCGCGGCCAGGCGGTCGGCGAGCTGCGGATGGGCGCCTTCCCCACCGCGGCGCGCGGGCTCTTCCCTGCCGCGCTCGTCGGGATGCGCGCCGCGCATCCTCAGCTGCGCGCCCATCTGACCGAGATGGAGCCGGACGAGTCGGTGCGCGGGGTGGTGCGCGGCGACATCGATCTGGCCGTCGTCCTGGACTGGTACAACCGCCCGCTGTCCCTCCCCGACGGGCTGGCGAAATCGCCGCTGCTGGACGACCCGGCCGATGTGGCGATGCCGGCCACGCATCCGCTGGCCCGGCGGAGCTCCGTGGAGCTGGAGGAGTTCGCGGAGGACGAGTGGATCTCCTGGCCGCAGGGGGAGTTCTGCAACGAATGGCTGATGTTCACGCTGCGCAGCAAGGGCATCGAACCGCGCATCGCCCATATGGCGGAGGAGCACGGCACCCAGCTCGCCCTGATCGCGGCCGGGCTCGGCGTCGCGGTGGCACCCCGCCTGGGCCGCGGCCCGGTGCCCGAGGGGGTGAGCGTGGTGCCCGTACGCCACACGATGCGCCGCCATGTGTACGCCATCTGGCGCGCGGACGCGGACCGCAGGCCCTCGATCCGGGCCGCGGTGGACGCGCTGCGGACGGCCGCGGAGGAGGTCGAGGCCGACTGAACGGGTCCGTCGGCGGCCTCAGTCGCCCCGGTCCGTCGCCCCGTTTCCGGTCGTCGGCACGATGCCGCGGATGACGCCCAGGTCCAGCAAGTCCTGGGGGCGGATGTGGAGTTGTTCGGCGGTGTCGTGCACCTGCTCTTCGTCGCGTTTGAGGATGGCGGCGGCCAGTTCCGGGGCGATCACCGAGAAGTAGCTGTCCGGTGTGGCCCAGAGCCGGCCCGGGGCGGCGAGGGCCAGTGCGCCGCCCGAACCGCCCTCGCCGATCAGCAGGGACGTCACCGGTACCCCGGCGGTGGCCAGCGCCGCGAAGGCGTCGGCGATCGCCGCTCCGGCACCGGCCCGCTCGGCGGCCGCGTCGTTCGCGGCGCCAGGGGTGTCCACCAGCGTGAGCACGGGTATGCCGAGCCGGTCGGCGAGCCGGACCAGCCGGGCCGCGGTGCGGAAGCCGGCCGGGCGGGTGGCCGTGCCGCACTGGGCCACGAAGGCGACCGTTCGGCCCTCGCGCCGGCCGAATCCGCAGCGTATTCCGGGGTCGGTGTCGCCGCAGCGGTCGCCGCTGATCTCCTCCCGGTCGTCGAAATACGCCCGCAGATACGCCTCGGCGCGCGGCCGCCCGGCCGCCCGGGCCCGCACCACCGCATCCCAGCCGGTCTCCGGCAGCCCCGGGGCGCCGAGCGCGGCCGGCGGGCGTGCGGGCGTGGCATCGGCGCCGGCCGGGCAGCCGGTGGGAGCGAGCAGCCGCAGCCACCGCCGGAGGGTGCCCCGCAACCGGTCGGGCGGGACGACCGCGTCGACCTGGCCGGCGGCGAACTGCCCCTCGGCGGAGTACGCATAGGGGTCGGCGTCCCGGGGGCGCACCCGCGAGCCGGCGAAACCGATCTGCGCCCCGGGCAGCGCGAGGATCACATCGGCGCCCGCCCCGAGCGTGGCCCAGCCGCCGCCGGTGGTCGGATCGCGGACCACGGCGAGCTGCGCCAGCCCGGCGGCGCGGTTCAGCGCCGACTGCCGGGCCACCCGCTGCAGTTGGCTCAGCGCGCGCATGCCCTCCTGCATCCGGCTCCCGCCGGTCGCGATCAGCGAGACGACCGGCAGCCGCCGCTCCCGGGCCGCGGCGTAGGCCGCCTCCAGACGGTCGCCGGTGCGCTCGCCCAGCGAACCGCCGAGATAGCGGAACTCGAAGGAGATCACGACCGCTTCGGCCCCACCGAGGTCGGCCACGGCCGTGACCACCGATTCGTCCTCGCCGGTCGCCGTACGTGCGCGGGTCCGGGCGGCGTCATAACCGGGCCAGCCGAGCGGCCCGTCCGGGCCCGGTGACGCCGTGGCCGTCGGCGCCGGCAACTCGGTGTACGAATCCGCGACCGCCGCCAGCGCCTGACGAGCCGTCAGGCGCGCACACGGCTTCGCCGCGCCGCCGCCCGTACCCGCTCCTGCGGCGCCCGCGCCCGCACCGGCCGTGCCGCCCCCGCCGGCACTGCCCCCGCCCTCACGCATGGAGCTCTCGCTTCAGGATCTTGCCCATGTCGTTGCGCGGCAGCGCGTCCAGGAAGTGCACGGTGCGCGGCCGTTTGTGCGGGGCGAGCTGGCGCGCGACATGGTCGGCGAGCTCCTCGGCGGACGGCGGCGGGCCGGCGTCCGGGCCGCGCTCGGCCACGACCCAGGCGACGATCCGCTCACCGAGGTCCTCGTCCGGAACGCCGGTGACGGCCGCCTCGGCGACCCCGGGGTGGGCCAGCAGCGCGTTCTCGATCTCGCCCGCGCCGATTTTGTAACCGCCGCTCTTGATCAGATCGGTGGCCCGGCGGCCGACGATGCGGTAGTTGCCGGCGGCGTCCCGGACCGCCATGTCGCCGGTACGGAACCAGCCGCCTTCGAAGGCGGCCGCGGTGGCGTCGGGGCGGTTGAGGTACTCGACGAAGAGGTTCGGGCCGCGGACCTGGATCTCCCCGACCGTCTCGCCGTCCCCGCCCTCGATGGCCTGGCCGGCGTCGTCGACGAGCCGGACGTACACCCCCGGCAGCGGCACCCCGACCGTGCCGGTGGCCTCCGGGCCGTCCGCGCGCACGCTGGTGTTCATCAGGGTTTCGGTCATGCCGTACCGCTCGATCACCCGGCGCCCGGAGGCCGCCGCGATCCGCTCGTGATCCGTCAGCGGCAGCGCCGCCGAACCGGAGACCAGCAGCCGGGCCCGCGACAGCGCCTTCGCCAGGGCCGGATCGCGGCCCGCCTCCACGGCCAGGCGGTGGTACATCGTCGGGACGCCGAAGAGCATCGTGCCCTCACCGGACAGCTCCCGGGTGACCGCGTCCGTATCGAAGCGCCCCAGGTGGTGGACGCTGCCGCCGCGGCGCAGCGGTCCGAGGACGCCGAGGATCAGGCCGTGCACGTGGAACAGCGGCAGGGCGTGCACCAGGACGTCGTCGGCGGTCCACTGCCAGGCGTCCTGGAGGGCGTCGAGGGTGTGGGCGATGGCGCGGCGGGGGAGGACCACGCCCTTGGGCGGGCCGGTCGTCCCGGAGGTGTAGACGATCAGCGCCGGAGTCTCGTCGGCCGGTTCCATCGGCAGCGCGGGCCCGGGCTCCTCGGGTGGCTCGGTGGCGTCGACGTCGATACGGGGCAGGGCGGCGAGCGGGCCCGGCAGCTCGTCGTCCGCCCCGGCCAGCACCAGCGAGGGGGCGCTGTCGCCGACGATGTGCGCCAGCTCGCTCTCACCGATCTTCGGATTCACCGGTACGGCCGCCACACCGGCGAGCAGCGCGGCCACCACCCCCACCGAGGTCTCGAGCGTCGGCGTCGCCCAGAGCGCGATGCGGGTCTCACCGGCGATCCGCTCGGCCAGCGCGCCCGCCACCGACGCCAGCTGTCGATGGCTCAGCGCGCGGTCGCCGAAGCGCAGCGCGGGGGCGGGCGAACCCTCGCGCAGTGCGGGGAAGAGCACGTTCACCGGATCTCCTTCGTCTCGTCGGCACCCGGCCGCGCCCGGCCGGGCCGCCCCGCCTCCGCACCCTGCGCGGGCGCGGAACGGGCTGACGCAGACCACTCTCGCAGACGCCACTGACAACGCGATGAGATCCGGCGATCACCGCGGGTGACTCCGGCCTCGCTGCCGCGCCGCGCCCGGCGCTCAGCCCGGGATCTTGCGGAAGTCCCACGACGCGACGGAGTCCGGCGTCAGCCGCAGCCAGGCGTGCCGGCCGTCGTGCGGCATCGCGGTCATCCCGAAGTACTTCCGCGCGAACAGCCGCTCCGGGGCGTCCAGTTCGGAACATGCCTCACCGGTCCGCGGTACCTCACCGACGCACGCCGCGCGGCCCGACAGTTCCACGCCGCGCAGCTCGCCGTACTCGTGGCCGTCGTCGACCACCACCGCGATCCGCGGGTCCTCGCGGATCTGGGCCCACCGCTTGCTGCGGGTGATCGAGTAGAGCCACAGCGCGGCACCGTCCCAGATGAACCACAGCGCCCCGACGTGCGGCGCCCCGTCCCCGCCGACCGTCGCGACCCGGCAGGTGCGCTGCTCCGCGAGGAACGCGTCGCGTTCGCCCGGCGTCATCATGATCCGGCGCCCGCGCCGCTGTGTGTCGGTCATCCGCCATCGCCTCCGCTGCGACCGCCCTGACGGGAACCGCCCGCCCGGGACTACCTGACTGGGCGTCAGGAATCATCGACGCTCTTCCTGGCGGATGCAATGCCCGCTACCCTCACCCGCCTCGAAGAGCCCCGGCAGGAGAGACCTCCCGCCAGGGGAGGACGCCGCCATCAACGGACCACCAGTAACTGACCACCAGCAACAGACCACCAGCAACGGGCCACCGGAACCGGAAGGACCTGCCATGCCCTCGGATGCCGTACGGCTCGGCGAGCAACTCGACCCGGCCTCGACGGTGCTGCTCACCGTCGAGTGCCAGCGGGGCGTGGTCGGCCCGGAGAGCGCACTGCCCGAACTCGCCGACGTGGCCCGCACCTCAGGGGCGCTGGCGAACATCGCCCGTCTGGTGGCGGCCGCACACGAGGCGGGCGTCCAGGTGATGCATGCGGTGGCCGAGCGCCGCCCCGACGGGCGCGGCGCCAGCCGTAACGCGCGCCTGTTCAGGGCCGCGGAGAAGCTGCCCGTCCAGCAGCTCGCCGGGTCCACCGCGGTGCGCATCGCCGATCCCGTACCGGTCGGCGAGGGGGACCTGGTGGTGCGCAGGCTGCACGGTCTGTCGCCGGTCGCCGGCACCGAGGTGGACGCGCTGCTGCGCAACCTCGGCTGCCGGACGCTCGTCGTCACCGGGGTGTCGGCGAACGTGGCGATCCCCAATGCGGTGTTCGACGCGGTCAACCTCGGCTACACGGCGGTGGTGCCCGCGGACGCCATCGCCGGGGTGCCCGCCGACTACACCCCGGCGATGATCCGCAACACGCTCGCCCTGGTCGCCACCGTCACCACTACGGAGGGCGTGCTCGCCAGCTGGCGGAGACCGCGCCGCGCCCGCTGACGGGCCGCGCCCGCTGACGGGCCGGGCCGGCGGACGGGCCGGCCGGCGCACGTCAGACAAGCGGCGGCGCGCCCTTCGGCGGGCCGTTGACGCGCCTCAGGCGAGCGCGACCGTACCGCCCCTGACGCTCACCTCGGCCGGCGGCAGCCCCTTGGTGGCGGGGCCGTGCTTCACGCTGCCACCAGATTCTCGACATCGGCCCCCGTGCAGACCGTTCGCGGCCGCCGCGAACTGATCGCCTCGCTCGCCGGAACCGAATGCCCGCTCCTCGGCAGCCACTTCCCGCCGCCGACCGCCGGCCTTGTCGCCGCAGAGGCGGGCACTTACCGGCTGCTGCCCGTCCCCGGGGTTTCGTGCCGACCCTTCGCGGGCGGGGCAGCGTTCCCGGCCTTTCCGGTCCGGCCTGCCCTTTGAGTAATGTCCGAAGTCCCTTGCCCAATAGGCAGTGTGGATGCCCGATAGGCCGGACGGAAAACCGACCGCATAGACCAGAAATGCGGAGTGTCCGATCTCGGTCAGCGGGCCGGAACGAGGAAGGGGGAGGGAGGGGGTGGTGGAGCTCCCGTGCGTCCCAGGTGTCCCTCTCGTCCGGCAGGTCTCCCCCTCGTCCCGCCTCTCCCGGTGCGTAGGTGATGCTGGCCTGCTGGGCGCGTGGCCGGCCTGGGTGTACGGGGAAAGGTGCACGTCAGCCGGGCGCGGGGCGGGCGTTGAGGGCTCCCGAGGGCAGGGGCCGGGCCGTCGGCGGGCCGGGGCGCCCGGGGTCCGACGATAAGCCTCCCTATTGCTGTCAATAAAAACTCCTTATATCGAGGAAGGGCCTTTCTCTAACCTTTAGGCAGCGCTTGACACCGCGTAGTGCCTGGTGATTGCCTAAATGCGGACATGAAAGCGGGGGAGGACCTGCCTTGGCGCCTTTGAAGCGGGTGGGATGAAGGTCTGGTCGGCCGCTCCGTGTGGTATTGAGTGCCATGCGCGAGCTCATCTGGGCCGATTGAGCATGTAACTTTTCTACGTTTCTACGTTTCTACGTTTCCTTTCTCGATACGGATAGAAGTGTACGGGGGCTCTTTGCGGACCCTTCCCCGTGCGCTGCATTTGTCATGGGAGCGGGGGAGATCCGCAAATGAAGATTCTCCATGTGCTGGTCGGGCCGGAGTTAGGTGCGCTCGGGCCCGAGATCGCCGAGTACTTGGCGGATGCCGGGCACTTCGTCTATCTCCGGGCGGGCGATCCGGTCGGGTCGGAGGAGTGGCGCAAGCACTTCACGCACAATGCGAGCGTGGTCGACGAAGACGGTTTGGCCGGTCGGCGGATCGACTGCGTGGTGGGTTTCTCCGGTGCATTGCGGGGAGTCGAGGCGCCGGTTCTGGTACCGGAAATCCAGGCCTTGGGGAAGGCGCCGGCCGTCGACTGTTATCTGCGGACTCCGCGGCAGGAGGCGCTGGTGCGGAGCACCGCCGTCCTGGGCGCCCCCTCGCTGAGCGCCCTGCGCGGCGCGCTGCTGGACGTCTGCGTCGACGCGCTGATCCGCCTCTCCCGGGAAGGCGCGGAGCAGCTGGAGTTCGTTCCGCGGGACCAGGAACGCCCCCATGACCTGGCCGCCTACCTGGAGATGGCAGCCACGGCGGAGGAACTCGCCGCCGCGGCGCGGGCGGCGGAACGGCATCCGGAGCGCTGTGACCTCGCGGAGCTCCTGGGCGCCGAAACGGGCGAAGGTCGCCCGCCCATGACAACCCTGCGGTACGAGATTCCGGAGCGGCATCGCGCGGCCTTCGACGCGACCCGTCTGGAATGGCTCGCCCTCGCTCTGCAGATGCTGCTGAATTCCCGTAAGGCCGGGCTCTACGGATATGAGCTGCGCACTCCGCAGGGGTGCATACGCAGCTATCCCGAGGTGGAGCGTGCGCTGCGGGTCGATGCTCTCGACGAGCGTGTCTCCGCGGCCCGCCCGGCGGTCTGCGCCAATCCCTTCTACGATGTCGACGCGGTTTTCGGTGACAGCTGGAATCCGCGGGTCGAGGTGTGCTGGGACGTTTCGCGAGGGGGCGACGAGGACGGTGAGCGTCTTCCCGCGCTGCTGAGCCTGCGGGCCGACCAGGACGGCTGGGTGCTGGAGGTCGTGGCTCCGGCCGGGCTGCCGTTCCTCGCCGTGCTGCCGGAGCACCTGGACGGGTTCTTCGAGGTGGTGGACCGGTTCGCCGAAGGGGACCTCCCCTTCGGGGCGTTGCTGGCGCTGCCCGTCGAGCTGCGTGCGCGGCTCGACGAGGAACGGGTGCGCACCGACGCCCCCTACCGCGACGACCGGCCCATCCACCGGCTGATCGAGGAGCAGGCCGCCCGCCACCCGGATGCGGCC
The DNA here is from genome assembly GCF_036352915.1 of Streptomyces bugieae. Classification (NCBI taxonomy): domain Bacteria; kingdom Bacillati; phylum Actinomycetota; class Actinomycetes; order Kitasatosporales; family Streptomycetaceae; genus Streptomyces; species Streptomyces bugieae. The sequence goes on along the minus strand of NZ_JAZBJP010000001.1, from coordinate 1,094,764 downwards.
GCGGTCGTCTGCGGCGAGACCACCCTCAGCTATCGGGAGTTCAACGCGGCCGCCAACCGGTTCGCCCGGCTGCTGCACGCCCGGTACCGGGTGGCGCCCGGCGATCTGATCGCGTTGTACCTGGACCGTACGGAGAACCTGCTCATCGCGGCCGTCGCGGCGCTGAAACTGGGCTGTGCCTATGTGCCGTTGGACCTGAATTCCCCGCTGCGGCGCACCGCCGGCATCCTGGCCGACAGCTCGCCCGCGCTGGTCGTCAGCGACCGGGCGCATGCCGAGCGGCTGGCGGGGAGCAGTGCGGGCGCCTCCGTGGTCGCCATGGACGCCGATGATCTTCTCGCCGTATGGGCGGCGGACGCGGACCCGTCCCTCTCGGGTGAGGACCTCGACACCCCGGTCTCCGCCGACGACCTCGCCTATGTCATCTACACGTCGGGCACGACCGGCCGGCCCAAGGGCGTCGCCGTCGAGCACAAGAGCTATCTGAACATCGCGGACGACATCGGCCGGTGCATCGACTTCCGGCCGGGGGAGCGGATGCTGGCGGTGACCACCATCGCCTTCGACATCTCCACCCTGGAGATCTTCATGCCGCTGCTGCACGGCGGCACGGTGGTCCTGGCCGGCCGCGCCGACCTGCTCGACGTCGGCAAGCTGATCGACCTGATCGAACAGGGCGTGGCGATCGTCCAGGCGACCCCGTCACTGTGGCACCTGATCACCCAGAGCCTCGACGGCAAGCGGCTGCCCGTACGTGCGCTGTGCGGCGGCGAGGCGCTCTCGCCACAGCTCGCCGCCGTGCTGGCGGCCTCCGTCGACGTCTGCTGGAACGTCTACGGGCCCACCGAGACCACCGTCTGGTCCACCCGCCACCTGCTGACGCCCGACGCCCCCGAGCCGCTGATCGGCCGGCCGGTCGCCAACACCCGCGCTTACGTCCTCGACGAGGAACTGCAGCCGCTTCCGCCGGGCGTGGCCGGTGAGCTGTACATCGGTGGCAGCGGGCTGGCGCGCGGCTACCTCGGTGCGCCGGAACTGACCGCGAGCCGGTTCCTCACCCCGCCGCCGGCAACGTCCGGCGACGGCCCGTCCGTACCCGAGGAGCGCATCTACCGCACCGGCGACCTGGTCCGCGCGCTGCCGAGCGGCGACCTCCAGTTCATCGGCCGCAACGACTTCCAGATCAAGCTGCGCGGCCACCGGATCGAACTCGGGGAGATCGAGAGCGCGCTCCAGGCCCACCCCGCCGTCGAGCAGAGCCTGGTCACCGTCCACGAACCGGCCGCGGCCCAGGGCGACGAGGGGCGCTTCCTGGTCGGCCACTACGTCGCCGCGGAACCGGTGGCGCAGGAGGAGCTCCAGCAGCATCTGGCGGACCGTGTTCCCGACTACATGGTGCCGGCCGTGCTCATCCACCTGGAGAGCATGCCGCTGAACGTCAACGGCAAGATCGACCGCAGCCGGCTGCCGGACCCGTCCGCGTACCTCACCGGCGGCTACCTGGCGCCGTCCGGTGAACTGGAGACCCGGCTGTGCGAGATCTGGGACGAGGTCCTCGGCGTCACGGCCAAGGGCGGCCGGGCCGTCGGGGTCACCGACGACTTCTTCGGCTTCGGTGGCAACAGCATCCTCGGCATCAAGCTCGTCAACAAGATCAACAGTGTGCTGGGCTGTGACATCCGCATCCGGGACCTGTTCCGCGAGAAGACGATCCGCAGCCTGGCGCCGCTGGTCGCCGGCAGCCTCGGGGACTTCGCCTACCGCGACTTCGTGCTCGACGGCACCGACACCGCCGAGCTCCACGAGCCGTTCCCGCTCACCAACGTCCAGCAGACCTACTACCTCGGCCGGTTCAACAGCTTCGAGCTGAGCAGCGTCTCGACGCACGTCTACAGCGAGTTCCAATACCGGCACGTCGACCACGCGCGGCTGGAGGAGGCGTACAACGGTCTCATCCGGCGCCACCACGCGCTGCGCACGGTGATCACCGACGGACAGCAGCGCTTCCTCGCCGAGGACGAGGTCCCCCGCTACCGGATCGCCTACCACGAACTGCCGGACCAGGACGCCCTGGAGCGGCTGCGCGGCACCTACTCGCACAAGCTCTACGACCCCGAGGAGTACCCGCTCTTCGACGTCGTCCTCAGCCGCCTCGACGGCATCTACCGCCTGCACATCAGCTTCGACGCGCTCATCATCGACATGGGCAGTTTCGACATCCTCTTCGACGAGTGGGCCCAGCTCTACGCCGACCCGCAGCGCTGTCTGCCCGACCTCGGCATCAGCTACCGGGACTACGTGCTGCAGTACGAGCGGGTCCGCGACAGTCCGCTGATGCGCGCGTCCCAGGAGTACTGGGAGGCCAAGGCGGACGACTACCACCTCGACCTCAGGCTGCCGCTGCGGGCCCGCCCCTCGGACGTCGCCGCCCCGGTCTTCCGGCGGAAGAGCAAGGTGATCCCCGCCGAGGTGTGGGACGCGCTGTCGGCGAAATGCGTCCGGCACGGCATCAGCCCGACCGCCCTCGTCGTGGAGCTCTTCAGTCGGGTCCTCGGGCAGTGGAGCGGCCAGGACCGGCTGTGCATGAACCTCACGCTCTTCAACCGGCTGCCGCTGCACCCCGACATCAACGGCGTCATCGGCGACTTCACCGTCCTCGAACTCTTCGACTACCGGATCGACCGCGAGCTGGGCATCGCCGACAAGCTCCGCCGGACGCACGGCGAACTGCTCCAGGACGTCGACCACAACCTCTTCGACGGCGTCGACTTCCAGCGGCTGCTGAAGACCCGCCATTCCATACCCGTCAGCAAGATCGTCGCGCCGGTCGTGCTGACCAGCACCCTGGGCGCCAAGGGCAACGCGAGCATGTTCGAACTGCCCCTGGACGACGGCTATCTGGGCATCGACCACGCGATCTCGCAGACCCCGCAGGTGTGGCTCGACAACAAGGCGTACGAGACCGACGAGGGCTTCGTCGCCGAGTGGGACTACGTCGAGCAGCTCTTCGACCCCGCGGTCATCGACGCCATGCACGACGGCTACTGCCGGCTCATCGAACAACTCGCCGCCCTGGACTGGGAGACCGGCCGCTTCCCGTCGCTGCCGGTGCCGGCCGAGGACCTGGCGCTGATCGAAGCGGCCAACGCCGCACACCAACCGACCAGCGAGCACACCCTGTTCAGCCTCTACGAAAGCCGGCTGGACGAGGCCGGGCGCCGGCAGAGCACGGCCGTCGTCGACGCGGCCACCGGACGGACGTACACCTACGACCGGCTGCACGACGACTCCATCCGGCTCGCCGGGGCGCTGCCGGCCCCCGGCACACTGCCCGGTCGGCCCGAGACCCTCGGCGTCCTCGCCGAGAAGGGCTACCTCCAGGTCGTCACCACGCTCGCGGTGATGAAGGCGGGCTCGGCGTACGTGCCGATGAACGTGGAGTGGCCCGGCGCCCGGATCGGTGAGGTCCTCGAATCGGCCGGTACCCGGACGCTGCTGGTCTCGCGCGGGCAGTGGGAGCGCGCGGACGTGCGCGCCCTGGAATCGGTGTGCCGTCTGCTGGTGATCGAAGACCTGCTGGAGCGGGAGCCGGTCGCCGAGCCGGCGCTGCCCGCGGTGGCCGCGGACGACGTGGCGTACGTGATCTTCACCTCGGGGTCGACCGGCCGCCCCAAGGGCGTGACGATCAGCCACCGCGGCGCCGTCAACACGCTGCTCGCGGTGAACGAGCGGTTCGGCGTGTCGGCGTCGGACCGGGTGCTGGCCCTCTCGGAGCTCAGCTTCGACCTGTCGGTATGGGACCTGTTCGGCACCCTGGCCGCCGGCGGGACCGTCGTCTTCCCGGCGCAGGCCGAGACCAAGAACCCGGCGCACTGGGTCGAACTGGTCGAGCAGCACGGGGTCTCGGTCTGGAACAGCGTGCCGCAGCTCGCCGGACTCCTCGTCGACCAGGGCGGACGCCTCGACTCCCTGCGGGCCTTCCTGCTCAGCGGAGACTGGATCCCCACCGGTCTGCCGGACCGGATCCGGGCCGTGGCGCCGGACGCGGTGGTGATGAGCCTCGGCGGCGCGACCGAGGGCAGCATCTGGTCGATCTGGTACGAGATCGGACAGGTCGACCCGGGCTGGAGCAGCATTCCGTACGGCGTGGCGATGCCGAACCAGCGGATGTACGTGCTGGACGCCGAGGGCGAGCACTGCCCGGTCGGGGTGATCGGCGAGATCCACATCGGTGGTGCGGGCGTGGCGCTGGGCTACTGGCGCGACGAGGAGCGGACCGCCGAGCGCTATGTCGAGCATCCCCGGCTGGGCCGCCTCTACCGGACCGGCGACCTCGGACGCTGGTCGGACGCCGGCCACATCGAGTTCATCGGCCGCAACGACTTCCAGGTCAAGCTCAACGGCTACCGCGTGGAGCTGGAGGAGATCGCCGCCAAGATGACCCGGCTGCCGGGCGTCGACCGGGCGGTCGCCCGCATCCAGTCCGGCGAGGAGCACGACCGGCTGGTCGGCTACCTGGTCCCGGCCGGCGACCACCGGCCGCTGACCGGGGACGGCGACCCGGACCTGGACAAGGAGGCGTTCCTGCTGGGTGCGCCCGGCGTGCTGGCGACCGCCGAGCCCCGGGTCCCCGCGGCCGGCCGGCCCGACCCGGCGGCGTACGTCCGGGCGAAGAGCTACCGGCACTTCCTCGATGCGGCGGTCGACCCCGCACTGCCGCAGAACCGTTACGCCGAGGTCCTGGCGTCCGCCACGGCCCGCCCGACGCGCGGCCGGGCCCGGCTCGGCCCGGGCGACTGGGCGGAACTGCTGAGTGTGCTGACCGCGGTCGAACTGCCGGACCGGGCGCTGCCGAAGTACCGCTACCCGTCCGCGGGCAGCAGCTACGCGGTGCGCACCTTCCTGCAATGGGCAGGGGAGGGCGAGCACCTCTACCACCACCCCCTGACCGGCGAGCTGTGCGCACACCGCCTCGACGACCTCAAGGTGCGGTCCGGGGAAGGGGCGGACGAGCTCCAACTGGTCCTCCACCGGCCGGCGATCACCCCGCTGTACGGCGACCGGTCGGACCGGCTGGCCCGGCTGGAGGCCGGGCATATGCTCGCCCTGCTCACCGAGGCCCTGGACGCGCGCGGCATCCCGTACCGGGTGGTGCCGGAGGAGCGCCGACTGGACGACGAGCACAGCCTGCTCTGCCGCATCGTCCTGAGCGGCGACGGCACCGGCACCGACGGCGACCACGACAGCGGGTCCGGCGGCGGCTTCCGGCCGATGCCGCTCCAACTCTCCTGCTTCGTACGGGAGATGGACGGGGCCGGATATGCCGAGGCCGGCGGTGGGCGTCGCTATGACCCGGACCTGCTGCCCGTCTTCGACCGGGTCAGCGACGTCTACGCCATCCTGCGCCGCGCCCGGTGCCTGCTCGCGCTGGAGAGCGGCCCGACCGACGGTGACCTCGCCACCGGTCTGTCGGCCGGGTTCCTCTTCCAGCGCCTGAGCGAACGGCTGCGGGCCGACGGGCTGGGAACCTGCCCGCTGGGCCTGCGGATCACCGACGGCGGCGTCTACACCATGGCCGTGGGCGCGGTCGACGAGGCGGCGTTCACCGCGCCGGACAGCCCCGCCGAGCCGCTGACGCTGACCGCGGCGGTCACCGAGGAACTCGCCCGAGCCCTCCCGGACTACATGCTGCCCGGCGGTTACGCCGTACTGGACGCACTGCCGCTCAGCGCCAACGGAAAGCTGGCCGCCGACCGGCTCCCGCCCGTCGAGTTCGCCGGCGTCCACGTCGAGCCGTCGACCGACCGGGAGCGCGCCCTGGCCGCGGTCTGGGCGGAGATCCTCGGCCGCCCCGCCGCCGCCCTCAGCGCCAACGACAGCTTCTTCTCGGTCGGGGGCAACTCGCTCGCCGCCATGAAGCTGGTGCGCCTGCTCCAGCGGGACCTGGGGATCGAGCTGAGACTCCGGGACCTCTACCAGAACGACACGATCATCAAGCTTGCGGAGCACGTCGGCGCCGCCGAGGTGGTCGCCGACCGCGAAGAAGGAGAGCTGTGAACCCCGAGCTGGAACTGCTGAACGACCTCCGGGCCGCTCGCGTTCTCGTCTGGAACAAGGGCGAGGACCGGCTCGGCTTCTCCTTCCCGCAGGACACCGGCTTCCCGCAGGAGCTCAAGGACCGGGTCAAGGAGGGCAAGCAGCGGCTGCTGCCCCTGCTCGCGCTGAACGGCATCGACTCCGAGGAACAGGCCCGGCAGGCCACGCACTACAGGCTGCCGGACGACGCCCACGACAGGTCGCTGCACTCCATCCAGAAGGGCATGTACCTGCAGAGCCGCATCGACGAGCTCGGGTACACCTACACCATCCCGCTGTTCGTCGAGCTCACCGGCATCGACGCGGACGCGGCCGAACGCGCGGTGCGGGCGCTGCTCGCCACGGAGCCGGTGCTGCGGATGCGCGTCCACGAGGATCTTTCGTACGAGCTGCTGCCGGCGGACTCGTACGACATCGCCCGGACCCGGCTCGCCGCGGGGGAGCTGGACGCGCTGCGGGAGGAGCGGGCCCATACCGCCTTACCGCTGGCCGACGGACGGCTGATCCGGCCCGAGATCATCGAACTCACCGACCGCCCGGACGTCGTCGTCGGGCTGACGCATCATCACATGCTGTCCGACGCCTACTCGATGGAGCTGCTCGCCGACCGGCTCGCGGCGCTGCACGAGGCGGAGAACGGCGCATTCGCCGCCGCCCGCGAGCCGAACTACTTCGACCTCACCGCCCAGCAGCAGATCGAGCTCGCCCGGCCCGCCTACACCGCACTGCGCGAGCGGCTCGCCGGCCGGCTGGCGGCCGCCGAGAAGCTGCGGCTCAAGCGGCGCCCCGCCCGCGGGGCCGACAACCGGGCCGAGACCCTGGTCCACGAGCTGCCGCCCGAGACCTGCCGGGCACTGAAGGAGCTCGCCGGGCAGCATCGGCTGAGCCTGTACTCCCTGCTGTTCACCGGCCTGTACCACACACTGGGCAGCTTCGCCGGCGGGCAGCGGGACTTCGCCGTCGGCATCACGGTCGCCAACCGGCCGCCCGCCTTCCAGTCGGCGATCGGCCCGTTCATCAACACGCTGCCGCTGATCCCGGAGTTCCGCGGCGAGGACCGCTTCCTGGACAACGCCCGCCGGGTCAACGACGACGTCATCGAGCTCAACCAGCACCACCAGCTCAACCTGAACATGCTGACCGACGCGCTGCCGGGCGGTGCCGCCGACCTGGCCGATGCGCTGCAGGTCCTCTTCACGATGCACAACTTCACCCGGCCCACCCGGTCCGGTGCCGCACCCGGCCACCGCGTGCTGCCCTACCGCGACCTCGCGGAGAAGTTCGGCATCTCGGTCATCGCCAAGGAGGACGGCGACCGGGTGACCTTCACCGTCACCTACGCCGAGGCACGCTACGAACGCGCCTATGTCGAGGGCCTCTTCGACACCTACCTCAGGGTGCTGCGGTCGGTCGCCGAAGCGGGGGCCGACGCCCCGACCGACGGCCTGGACCTGGTGGGCCCCGACGGGCTGCGGCAGCTCGACGGGTGGAACGCCACCGAGCTGGACCACGGGCCGGTACGCACCGCGGTCGAGATGTTCGAGCGGCAGGTGCGGCGCACCCCCGACGCCGTCGCCGTCATCCATCGCGACCGGCGGCTGAGCTACCGGGAGCTCGACGAACGGGCCAACCGCCTGGCCCGCTGGCTGGTGGCGGAGCACCAGGTCTCGCCCGGCACCCTGGTGTGTCTGCTCCTGGACCGCAGCGAGCACATGCTGATCTCAATCCTGGCCGTCATGAAGGCCGGCTGCGCCTATGTGCCCGTCGACCCCGACGCCCCCGACGAGCGGCTCCGCTTCCTGCTCTCCGACACCGGCAGCCCGCTGCTGCTCACCGACGAGCGGCACCTCTCCCGGTGCACGGGGGCAGGGCTGCCGGTACCCGTGGCATCCGTCGACGGAACCGCCACCGCGGACCAGCTGGCCCGGCAGACCGCCGACGCCCTCGCGCTGCCGCTCACCGGCGCAGACCTCGCGTACGTCATCTACACCTCCGGCACCACCGGCCGCCCCAAGGGCGTGCTGTGCGAGCACGGCGGGCTGGTCAACCGCATCCAGTGGATGAACCGGGCCTTCCCGCTCGGTCCCGACGACCGGGTGCTCCAGAAGACGCCGTACGTCTTCGACGTGTCGGTGTGGGAACTGCTGTGGGCCAACTGGTTCGGCGCGGCCGTGGTCTTCGCCGACCCCGGCGACCACAAGGACCCGTACGCCCTGATGGGCCTCGTCGAGCGCGAGCGGATCAGCGTGGTGCACTTCGTGCCGTCGATGTTCGGCGTCTTCCTGGAGGCCGTGGAGGCCGTGGAGGCCGTGGAGGCCCTGGAGGCCCCGGAGACCTCCGCGGGACCCGCGCCGGACGGACTCGCCGGCCTGCGCTACGTCTTCTGCAGCGGCGAGGAGCTCAAGCCCGAGCAGGTGCGCGCCGCACACCGGCTGCTGCCCGGCGCGGCCCTGCACAACCTCTACGGCCCGACCGAGGCGTCCATCGACGTCCTCCACCACCCCTGCACCGGCCCGGTGGCCGACACCGTGCCGATCGGCACGCCCATCGACAACACCCAGGTGTACGTGCTGAACCCGGCCCGCAGGCCGCTGCCCGCGCAGGCGATCGGCGAGCTGTACCTCGGCGGCGCCGGCCTCGCCCGCGGCTATCTGAACCGCCCGGAGCTGACCGCCGAGCGCTTCGTCGACAACCCCTTCGGCGCCGGCCGGCTCTACCGCACCGGCGACCTCGTACGACGGCTGCCCGACGGCACCGTCGAATTCCTCGGCCGCAACGACTTCCAGGTCAAGATCCGCGGCTACCGCATCGAACTCGGTGAGATCGAGGCCGCGTTGGCCCGCCACCCCGGTGTCCGGCAGGGCATCGCCGTGGTCCGCCAGCCCGATCCGCAGCGCCCCGAACACAAGCAGTTGGTCGGCTACTACCTCGCCGACCGGCCGCTCGACGAGGCCGCGCTGCTCCGGTCGCTGCACGCCACCCTGCCGTCCTACATGGTCCCCGGCGCGCTGGTGCACCTGACCGCCGTGCCGGTCACCGTCAACGGCAAGCTCGACCGCAAGGCGCTCCCGGATCCCGGGGTTACCGACACCGGCGCCTCCGAGCGCGTCGCCCCGGCCACCGAGCTGCAGGAGCAGCTGTGCGCGCTGTGGGCGGAGTGCCTCGGCCTCGGCGCCGACGAACTGGGCATCCGCGACGACGTGACCCGGCTGGGCATGGACAGCATCGTCGCCATCCGGCTCGCCAGCCGGATGCGCCAGCGGCTCGGGGTCGCGATCGGCGTCCGGGACCTGTTCTCGCTGCCCACCGTCGAGGCGTTCGCGGACTTCGTGGCGCAGCAACAGCAGGCCGTGACAGGCCCGCACACCGAGACCCGGACCGAGCAGGGCACCCTCGACGGAGAGCTGGCGCCGCTGCCCATCCAATCCTGGTTCTTCGCACAGGACTTCGCCCGCCCCGAGCACTGGAACCAGTCCTTCCTCCTCCGTACGCCCGCGCTGGACCACGAGCGGCTGACCGCGGCGCTACGCGCCCTCGTCGAACGCCACGACGCCTTCCGGCTGCGGTACCGGGACACCGCCGGCCCGATCCCCGTCCAGCACTACGACCCGGAGGCTCCCTTCCCCGGCGTCCACGCGCTCGACGTGCGCACCCTGCCGGGCACCGAGGGCAGCCCCGAGTTCACCGACGCGCTGCACCGCACGCTCACCGACTGGCAGCGCGGCTTCGATCTGACGCAGGGGCCGGTCTGCGCGCTGGGCCATCTGCATGGCTACGCCGACGGCAGCAGCCGGGTGTTCTTCGCCCTGCACCACCTGATCACGGACACCGTCAGCTGGCGGATCCTCGCCGACGACCTGCGCGCGCTCCACGACGGCCGCGAGCTCGGGCCCAAGGGCACCAGCTTCCGCCAGTGGAGCCGGGCGGTGGCCGAGCACGCCGAGGCACGGCCGGAACAGCGGGCGTACTGGGAGGAGTTGCTGGCCGACTTCCGGCCGGACGAGTCCGAGCGGGCGCCCGACGGCCCCGCCCGCGCCGAGGAGTTCACCCTCGACGAGCAGCACACCCGCGACCTGCTGGGCGCGGCGCACCAGGCCTACCACACCCGCATCGACGACCTGCTGCTGACCGCGCTCGGCCGGGCCCTCGAAACCCTCGACGGCGGCCGCACCCACCACGTCCTGCTCGAAGGGCACGGCCGTGAGGACCTCGGCGCCGCGCTCGACGTCAGCGGCACCATGGGCTGGTTCACCACCCTCTACCCGGTCCGGCTGCCCCTGGCGGACGACCTCGGCGCGAGCCTTCGCGCCGTGAAGGAGAGCCTGCGCGCGGTGCCCGACCGGGGCCTCGGCTTCGGCCCGCTGGTCGGCTACCGGGACCGGCCGCTGCCCCGCATCTGGTTCAACTACCTCGGCCAGCTGGACGGTGAGCGGTCCGGTGACGACGACTGGCGACTGGTGATGGAGGACGCCGGCGAGACCGTGCCGGCGGACAACGCCTCCGGCGCCCTCGTCTCGGTCTTCGCCTACGTCACCGAGGGCCGCCTGCACCTCCGCGTCGACAGCCGGCTGGACGCCGAGGCCACCCGGACGCTGGCCCGTTCCCTCGAAGCGGCCCTCGTGGAGATCATCGGCCACTGCACGACACGGACCGCGGTGCGCTACACCCCCAGCGACTTCCGCGAGGTCACCGGCGAGGCCGAGCTGACCGCGCTGCCGCCGGGCGTGGGCGCCGACCCGGCCGGCTGGTTCGACATGACCGAGATCCAGAAGGCCTATCTCGTCGGCCGGCTCGGCAACTACGAGATCGGCAACGTCGCCAACCACGTCTACACCGAGCACCTGTACCGCGAGCTGGACCCCGCCCGCCTCGAGGAGTCGGTGAACCGGCTTGTCGCCGAATGCGACGTGCTGCGCACCGTCTTCAGCTACGAACGGCTCCAGCAGCGCGTCCTCGCCGCCGCCGACGTCCCGCGCTTCCGCGTCCCGGTCCACGACTTCACCGCACACGACTACGACCCGGCGCTGCTGAGCGAGGTCCGGGAACGGCTCTCCCACCAGCTGTACGACCCGGAGCGGTTCCCGCTGTTCGCCTTCGAGGTGAGCCGCTTCCGCGACCGCAGCGTGCTGCACATCAGCTGGGACCTGATCATCCTCGACGTGCAGAGCAGGCTCGCGGTGCTGCGCCGCCTCGACGACCTCTACCGCGGCACCGAAGCGCGCCCGGAGCTGCCCCGCGCGAGCTTCAAGGACTACCAGGACTACACCGGCCTGCTGAAGAACTCGGCCTGGTACGAGGCGGACCGCGCCTACTGGCAGCGCAAGCTGCCCGACCTCCCGCTGCGCTGCACGCTGCCGTTCGCCCAGTCGCCCGACACCGTCGATCACCCGCGCTTCGGCGAGCACACCCGCCATGTCGCGCCCGAGGTGTGGGAGCGGTTCAAGGAGCAGGCGCGCCGGCACGGGGTGTCCACGTCCTCCGCGCTGCTCAGCCTCTTCGGCAGCGTGATCTCGTACTTCTCCGGTGCCGCGGAATTCCCGCTCACCCTCACCCTGTTCAACCGCTACCCCGTCCTGGACGGCACCGAGTCCCTGCTCGGCAACTTCACCTCCACCGTGCTCTTCCACTACGCGGACCGGGGCGCCGACATCGAGGAACTGACCCGGCGCACCCACGACGTGCTGTGGGAGGACATCAGCCATGCGCTCTACTCGGGTGTGGAGGTCCAGCGCGACCTGAGCAAGCTGCACGGTCTCGACACCACCAAGGCCGTCTCCCCGATCGTCTTCACCGGTGTCGTCGGCAACGAGGCCCGTGACTTCGAACGCGGCGCGTACCTGGACGACAGCGAGCTGGTCGAGGGCCGGCACTGGAGCGCGCAGACCTCACAGGCGTGGATCGACCTCCAGGCCATCGAGGTCGCGGGCGGCTTCATGAGCAAATGGCTCTACGTCGAGCAGCTCTTCGACGAGGCCACCATCGACCACCTCAACGCCCTCTACTGCCTGCTCATCGAGCGCCTGGCGGACGGCGACTGGGCGGCCGGACTGCCCCGCGACGCCTATCTTCCGGACGCCGACCGGGCCCTCATCGCCGCCGCCAACGGAGCCGAGGCCGCACCGGACGAGCACACCCTGTTCGGCCTCTACGAGGACCGGTACCGCACCGAGGGCCGGCCGGAGGCACCCGCCGTCATCGACGCCGGCACCGGCCGCACCCACACGTACGGCGAGCTGACCGAGCAGACCCGCACCCTCGCCCTGCGGCTGCGCGGCGAGCTGACCGGGCCCGCCGGGGAGCGGCTGGTCGGCGTGCTCGCGGAGAAGGGCTACGGCCAGGTGCTGGCCACCACCGCGGTCATGAAGGCCGGTCTGGGCTATCTGCCGCTGCACGTCGACTGGCCGGCCGGCCGGGTCGCGGAGATCCTCGACCAGGCCGGGGCCCACACGCTCCTGGTCTCTCGCGCGCAGTACGAACGGGCCGACGTGCGCGCCCTGGACGCCCGCCTGCTGGTCATCGAGGACCTGCTCGACCAGGGCCAGGACCCGGCGGGCACCCTGCCGGAGGTGCACCCCGACGACGTCGCCTACGTCATCTTCACCTCCGGATCCACCGGCCGCCCCAAGGGCGTGACGATCAGCCACCGCGGAGCCGTCAACACAGTCCTGGCGGTGAACGAACGCTTCGGCATCACCGCCGAGGACCGGGTGCTGGCGCTGTCCGAGCTCAGCTTCGACCTGTCGGTCTGGGATCTGTTCGGCACCCTCGCCGCCGGCGGCACCATCGTCTTCCCCACCCAGCAGGAGACCAAGAATCCCGCCCACTGGGCCGAGTTGGTGGCCCGGCACCGGGTCTCGGTCTGGAACAGCGTGCCGCAGCTCGCCGGACTCCTCGTCGACGAGGGCGGACGGCTGGACTCCCTGCGCGCCTTCCTGCTCAGCGGTGACTGGATCCCCACCGGCCTGCCGGACCGCATCCGCGCGCTGGCCCCCGAAGCGGTCGTGATGAGCCTGGGCGGCGCCACCGAGGGCAGCATCTGGTCCATCTGGTACGAGATCGACGAGGTCGACCCGTCCTGGAGCAGCATCCCCTACGGCGTGGCCATGCCCAACCAGCGGATGTACGTCCTCAACGACCAGGGCGAACACTGTCCGGTCGGCGTCATCGGCGAGATCCACATCGGCGGCGCCGGCGTCGCCCTCGGGTACTGGCAGGACGCGGAACTCACCGACCGGCGGTACATCGAACACCCCACCCTCGGCCGGCTCTACCGCACCGGCGACCTCGGCCGATGGTCCCGCGCGGGACACATGGAGTTCATCGGCCGCAACGACTTCCAGGTCAAGCTCAACGGCTACCGGGTGGAACTCGGCGAGATCGAGAGCGTGCTCACCCAGGACCCGCGGATCTCGCAGAGCGTCGTCCTGGTCAAGGAGGACGACACCGGCGCCGGCCGCCCCCGCCAGACCCTCGTCGGCTACTACGTCGCCGACACCGCCCTCGACCCCGCCCAGCTGCGCGCACAGCTCTCCGCGAGCCTGCCGGAGTACATGGTCCCGGACGTCCTGCTGCACCTGTCCGAGCTGCCGCTGAGCCCCAACGGCAAGCTGGACCGCGGCGCGCTGCCCGCACCCGAGGCGGCGGCCGCGGCCGACCACGTACCGCCGCGCACCGACCGCGAACGGGAACTGCGGGACGCCTGGGCCGAAGTGCTGGGCATCCCCGCCGAGCGGCTCGGCATCACCGACGACCTGATGCGGCTCGGCATGGACAGCATCATCGCCATCCGCCTGGTCAGCCGCCTGCGCAAGCAGTTCGGCATCCAGGCCCAGGTGCGCGACCTGTTCACCCACCGCACGGTGGAACGGTTCCACGACCGGGTGGTGGCCGCCGCCGGTACGCCCGCCGGACCGGCCGTCCGGGCCGAGCAGGGCACCCTCGACGGCGAGGTGCCGCTGCTGCCCGTCCAGTCGTGGTTCTTCACCCAGGACCTCGCCCGGCCGGCGCACTGGAACCAGTCCTTCCTGATCCGCACCCCGGAACTGGAACTGCCGCGTCTGGAGGCCTGTCTGCGCGCACTGGTCGACCACCACGACGCCTTCCGGCTGCGCCACGACACGACCGGCACCCAGGGGCCGCGGCAGCACTACGACACCACCGCCCCGGTCCCCGCCCTGCGCGTGCTCGACGTGCGCGACCTGCCGGGCGGCGAGGGCACACCGGAATTCGACGCGGCGCTGCACCGCACGCTGACCGACTGGCAGGCCGGCTTCGACCTGACGGCCGGACCGGCGTACGCCTTCGGCTGTCTGCACGGCTACGCCGACGGCAGCAGCCGGGTCTTCCTCGCCCTGCACCACCTGCTCGTCGACACCGTCAGCTGGCGGATCCTCGCCGAGGACCTCCACACCCTGTACGAGGGCGGGGAACTCGGCGCCAAGGGCACCAGCTACCGCCAATGGACCGCGGCCGTGACCGCACACGCCGAGCGGAACGCCGACGAGCGGACCTACTGGCAGGAAGTACTCGCCGACCTCGGCGAGCAGCCCGTCCTCCGGCAGGACACCGGCGTCCCGGTCGAAACCGAGCTCACCCTCGACGAGGAGCGCACCGCGCTGCTGCTCGACGGCTGCCAGGGCACCTACCGCACCCGCGTGGACGAGTTCCTGCTCGCCGCCTTCGCCCAGGCACTGTCCGACCTGACCGGCCGGACCGTCAGCCACCTGATGGTCGAGGGGCACGGCCGCGAGGAACCGGACGAGGCAACGGACATCAGCCGCACCCTCGGCTGGTTCACCACCCTCTACCCGGTGCGGCTGACCGCGTCCGACGAACCGGCCGCCGCCCTGACCTCGGTCAAGGAGACCCTCCGGGCGGTGCCCGGCAAGGGCCTCGGCTACGGTCCGCTGCTCGGCTACGACCGGGCGCTGCCGCGGGCCTGCTTCAACTACCTCGGCCGGCTCGACACGGCCGGCGACAGCCTCTGGGAGCCCACCGGCGAACCGTCCGGTGACTGGTCGGACCCGGACAACCGACTGTCGTACACGATCAGCGCGGTCGCCATGGTCAGCGACGGACAGCTGCGGTTCACCCTCCACTCCCGGCTGCCGCAGGAGGACACCGAGCGGCTGGCCCGGGCGTTCGCCCGACGGCTGGACGACCTCGTCGAGGCGACGGCGCGCAGCCCGCGCACGTACCTGACGCCCAGTGACATCGGCGGACTGCTGCCGCAGGAGCACCTGGACCGGCTGCAGGAGCACGGCGAGCTCGACGGCGTCTTCGCCGCCACCGGCCTCCAGCAGGGCTTCATCCACCACGCCCTCACCCAGGGCGATGTCGACGACGCCTATCGCGTGCAGGCGGTCTGGGACTATGCGGCGGAGATCGACCCGGTCCTCTACCGCGCGGCCTGGGCCCGGACCCAGCAGGCGTTCAGCGCGCTGCGGCTGCGCTTCGACTGGCGCCATGAGATGGTCCAGGTCGTCGACCGGGAATCCCGGCTGACCTGGGAGTACGTCGACCTCAGTGACCACGACGACCCCGACGGGGCCTTCGCCGCACTGCTGGCGCGCGACCGCGGCATCCCCTACGACCTGGGCGCCGGCGGACTGTTCCGGGTCCACCTCGTCAAGCGGGCCGCCGACCACTTCACCTGTGTCCTCAACACCCACCACGCCATCCTCGACGGCTGGAGCAGCCCGCTGCTGCTGCAGGCGCTGCACACCTGCTACCTCGCGCTGCGCGCCGGTGAGCCGGCCGTACTCCCGGCGGAGAACTACGCCGAGATCCAGCGCCATCTGCACCGGCACGCCGACGACCACCAGGCGTTCTGGCGGCGCTACGTGGCCGGCGTGGAGAACGGCTGTGACCTCGGCGGACTGCTGAACGGCAGCTCCCGGCACGTCGACCTCGGCACGTACAAGCACCTGCGCAGCCAGGAGCAGCGGACCCTGCCGCTGCGTCCGGAACTGCTCGCGGCGCTGCGGTCCGTGGCCCAGCAGCACGGGGTCACCACCAACGCCGTGCTGCAGTACGCCTGGCACAAGGTGCTGAGCGTCTACGGCCACTGCGACACCACCGTCGTCGGCACCGTCCTCGCCGGCCGGGACCTCCCGGTCGAGGGCATCGACACCTCGGTCGGCCTCTACCTCTCCACCGTGCCGCTGATCGCCCGCCACGACACCGGCGCCGACAGCCTGATCGAGGAGGTCCAGCGGCTTCAGGAGGACATCCACGAGATCGGCCGGCGGCCCGTCGTGGATCTCGCGGCCCTCCAGTCGGGCGGCCGCCGGCTCTTCGACAGCCTCTTCATCTACGAGAACTACCCGGAGGTCACCGACGCCGAGCACGAGCGGCTGCTGCGCCCCCGGTTCGTCTCCCGGCACCAGAAGCGCGACTACCCGCTGGTCGTCTCGGTGACCGAACAGGGCGACGAGGTCCTGCTCACCCTCGACCACGCCGGTGAACTCTTCGCGCCCGGAACCGCCGAACGGCTGCTGGCCGGCGTCGAGTCGGTGCTGCAGCGCTTCGCGGACGCCCCCGACAGCTCCCCGGCGGACCTCGCCCCGGCCGACGACGCCGACCTGGAACGCCAGCGGCAGTGGAACGACACCGGCACCGCGGAACCCGCCGAGCCCGTCATCCACCGCGCCTTCGAGGCCCAGGCCGCCCGTACGCCCGAGGCCCCGGCCGTGCACCACGACGGCCGCACGCTCAGCTACGCAGAGCTCAACGCGGCCGCCAACCGGCTGGCCCGGGTGGCCCGCCGACACGTGGCGACCGCGCCGGAGGAGCCCGTTCTGCTCCTCCTCGACCGCGGTGCCGACACCCTCGTCGGCCTGCTCGCCACGCTCAAGGCGGGCGCGGCCTACGTACCGCTGGACCCCGGCTACCCGGACGAGCGCACCACCCGCATCGTCGAGAGCTGCGGCGCCAGGCTGCTGCTCACCCACTCCCGGCACCGGGAGCGGGTCAGGGCGCGCTGGCCCCAGCTCACGGTGCTCGCCCTGGACGACCCGCAGACCCTCGCCGACTGCGCCGCGGAAAGCGCCGGCAACCTGGACCTGCCGGTGGCCGCGGACGCCCTGGCGTATGTGCTCTTCACCTCCGGCACCACCGGACAGCCCAAGGGCGTGATGGTCGAACACCGCGCGTACACCGCGACGACGGCGGCCATGCGGGACCGGCACTTCCCCGGCGCCGGCCCGCTGCACACCTTCAGCATGACCAACTACGTCTTCGACATCTTCGGCCTCGAATACGGGCTGACGTTGCTCGGCGGCGGCAGCATCGCCGTCGGCGACCACCTCTTCACGGAACTGGACTGTTCGGCGTACGACTTCGTGCAGCTGACGCCCAGCCTGCTGGAGATGAAGCTGGACGCGCTGCACGGTACCGGCCGGACCCGGCTGCTCGTCGGCGGCGAGAAGCTCGAACGGCACCTGCTGCACGCCGCGTTGGCGCGCTGCCCCCGCGTGGTGAACGTCTACGGCCCGACCGAGACCACCATCTGGTCCACCTCCCGCGAGTACCTCGCCGCGGCCGAGGACCGCCCGGAGGTGACCCTCGGCCGCGCCCTGCCGAACGAGCGGGCCCACGTCCTGGACGCCCGGCTGCGGCCGCTGCCGGTAGGCGCGACGGGTGAGCTGTACCTGAGCGGCGACGGGCTCGCCCGCGGCTACTTCCACGACCCCGACCTGACCGCGGCGCGGTTCCTCGAAAGCCCGCTCCACGGCCGGCTGTACCGCACCGGCGACCTGGCCCGCTGGCTGGACGACGGCGAGCTGGAATTCGTCGGCCGCGTCGACACCCAGGTCAAACTGCGCGGCCACCGCATCGAGCTGGGAGAGGTGGAGAGCGCGCTCGCCGCCTTCCCCGGGGTGCGGCAGAGCGCGGCGATCGTCGGGACCCTGGACGGCGGCCCGGACACCTCGGCCGGCGCCCGGAGCCTGATCGGCTACTACGTCGCGGACACCCCCCTCGACGAGCCGGCGCTCCGGGCCCACCTGGCCGGGCTGCTGCCGGAGCACATGCGGCCCGCCGCGCTGATGCACCTGACCGCCCTGCCGCTGTCCTTCAGTGGCAAGCTGGACGTCAAGGCGCTGCCGCGGCCCGCCCGTCGGAGCACCGGCCGGCCGGTGGCCCCGGAGGGGGAGACCGAGCAGATGCTCGCCCGGCTCTGGTGCGAGGTACTCGGCGTGGACGAGATCGGCGTCCACGAGCGGTTCTTCGAGGCCGGCGGCAACTCCATCCTGCTCACCAAGCTGCACGCCCGGCTGCCGGAGGACATCCGGAGGACGCTGAGCCTCACCGACCTGTTCGACCACCCGACCGTCGCCGCACTCGCCGCGCACCTCGACGGCCCGCGCGACGGCGAGGCCCGGCCGGACCGCGCACCGGCCGCGCGCGGCACCGCGGAGCCCGGCGGGGCGGACATCGCCGTCATCGGCATGGCCGGCCGGTTCCCGGACGCCGACACCCTGGAGGAGTACTGGCGCAACCTGACGGCCGGTCATGAATCGGTCGTCCACCACAGCCGGGAAGAGCTGCTGGCCGCCGGCGTCCCGGAGGCCGAGCTCGACCAGCCCGGATACGTCCGGGCGCAGAGCCGGCTGCGGGACATCGCCTCCTTCGACGCGGAGTTCTTCGGCTACTCCCGCCGCGAGGCCGAGACCATGGACCCCCAGCACCGGGTGTTCCTGGAGTGCGCCTGGCACGCCCTGGAGGACGCGCACTGCGACCCGTACACCTACGAGGGCGACATCGGGCTGTACGCGGGCGCGGGCCAGAACGACTACGCCCTGGACCATGTCCTGCCGGGCCTGGAGGACGCCGATCTGGCGACCCGCTACCAGGCGATGATCAACAACCAGGCGAACTTCCTGTGCACCAAGGTCGCCTACAAGCTCGACCTGACCGGGCCCGCGGTGACCGTGCAGACCGCCTGCTCGACCTCCCTGGTCGCCGTGCACCAGGCGTGCACGGCACTCCTGGCCGGGGACTGCGACATCGCCATGGCCGGCGGCGTCTCGATCGGCAAGCTGGGCACCGAGGGCTACGTCCACCAGGACGGCATGGTGTTCTCCCCCGACGGCGCCTGCCGTGCCTTCGACGAGGCCGCCCAGGGCACCGTCGAGGGACAGGGCGTCGGCATCGTCGTCCTGAAGCGGCTCGACCGGGCGCTGGCCGACAACGACCCGATCCGCGCCGTCATCAAGGCCACCGCCCTCAACAACGACGGCCGGCAGAAAGTCGGTTACACCGCGCCCAGCCGGCAACGGCAGGCCGCGGTGATCCGCACCGCCCACCGGAAGGCCGGCATCGACCCGGCGACCATCAGCTACATCGAGGCACACGGCACCGGCACCGCCCTCGGGGACCCCATCGAGGTCGCCGCCCTGCACGAGGCGTTCGCCGAGGCCGACGTGCCCGCACAGCGGATCGCGCTGGGCTCGGTGAAGACCAACATCGGCCACCTCGACGTCGCGTCCGGCATCGCCGGACTGATCAAGGCCGTGCTGTGCCTGGAGCACCGCACCCTGGCCCCGACGCTGCACCACACCACCCCCAACCCCCGCCTGGAGCTGGAGAAGGGCCCCTTCTACGTCAACACCGCCTGTACGCCCTGGACCAGCGAGCACCCGGTGCTGCGGGCCGGCGTCAGCTCCTTCGGGATCGGCGGCACCAACGCCCATGTCGTCCTGGAAGAGGCACCGGCCGCTGCGGCGTCCACCAGGACGCCGGCCCGCTCGCAGCAGCTGCTGATGCTGTCGGCGCACTCACCGGAGGCGCTGGCACAGCGGTCGCGGGACCTGGCGGAGCATCTGACCACCCACCCGGACGTCCCGCTCGACCGGCTCGCGTACACCCTGCACACCGCACGGCACCGCTTCCGGCACCACCGCGTCGTCGTCGGCGACAGCCGGACCGACCTGGCCGACAAGCTCGCCGCCGAGGAGCGCGAGCCGATCACCTGGCAGGAAGGACGCCCGACGGTGTTCCTCTTCCCGGGCCAGGGAGCCCAGTACCAGGAGATGGGACGGGCGCTCTACGACAGCGAACCGGCCTTCCGGGCCGAGGTGGACCGCTGTCTGGAGATCCTCCGGCCACTCCTCCCCGAAGGCGTCGACGAGGCCGATCTGCTGGGCCGCACCGCGCGCGTGGGGGACACCCGCTACACCCATCCCGCGCTGTTCATCGTGGAATACGCGCTGGCCCGCTGGTTCATCGGCCTCGGCGTCCGGCCGGCCGCGATGATCGGGCACAGCCTGGGCGAGTACGTCGCGGCCTGCCTGGCGGGCGTGTTCTCGCTGGAGGACGCGCTGACCCTGATCCTGGAACGCGGCCGGCTGCTCGCCGGCACCGGCGCCGGGGCGATGCTCGCGGTCCCGCTGCCCGCCGAACGGATCCGGCCCGTGGCGCACCGGCACGGCCTCGACCTCGCCACGGTCAACGACGCCATGAGCTGTGTGGTCTCCGGCCCGCCCGAGGGCATCGAGGCGCTGACCGCGGAGCTCGCCGCCGACGGGATCACCGGGCGCCGGGTCGCGGTCTCGCACGCCTTCCACTCCCGGCTGCTCGACCCCGTACTGGACGAGTTCGCCGCCGTGCTGGCACGCACCGAACTCCGCGCGCCCACCGTCCCGTTCCTGTCCAACCTGACCGGTGACTGGGCCGACCCCGCCCAGGTGACCCGCCCCGAGTACTGGACGGCGCAGCTGCGTGGCACGGTGGAGTTCCACCGCGGACTGGCCACGCTGTACGGGGACGTGCGCACCCGGGGCGCCGTCCTGCTGGAGCTGGGCCCCGGCGGGATCCTCACCCGGTCGGCGCGCGGCCACGAAGCGCGCACCGACCACCTGGTGGTCCCGGCCATGCCGCGGGCCGCCCGGGCCGACGAGGAACCGGCCACCGTGCTGACGGCCCTGGGCACGGCCTGGGCCGCGGGCGTCGACGTCGACGCGGCCGCCTTCCACGGCCTGACCGCCCGCGACCGGGTGCGGCTGCCCGGCTACGCCTTCCAGCGGCACGAGCACTGGATCGACCGCTCCGGCACCGCGGCGGTCACCCCGTCGAGGGCCACCCCGGCCGAGGCGCGGCCGACGGCCGGAGAACCGGCCGCGGCGGTCGCGGAGGACGAGGTGAGCACCGTTGTCGCGGAAGCCTGGCGCGCCGTCCTCGGCGTCCGGGACGTCCGGCCCGACGACGACTTCTTCGCCCGCGGCGGGGACTCGCTGGCCGCCGTTCAGCTCGTCGCCCGCATCCGGCAACGGACCGGCGTCCGCCTGGAGTTCATGGCCCTCGAACAGCACACCCCCCAGGCCGTCGCGGAGCACCTGGCCGCACACCTGGCGAACCGGTTCGCCCCCGCGGCCGCGCCGTCGGTCGTCGTCGTCAAGAAGGGCGAACCGCAGTCCCGGCCGCCCCTGGTCCTGGTCCACCCGATCGGCGGCGATGTGTACTTCTACCGCGAGCTGGCCGGCTGCCTACCGGACGACCAGCCGGTGTACGCACTCCGCTCGCCCATGCTGGACGGCACCGCGGAGCTCGGCACCATCGAGGAGATGGCCGCGCACTATCTGGAGCAGCTCACGGAATTCGGCCTCCAGGCCCCGTTCCGGCTCGGCGGCTCCTCGTTCGGCGGCATCGTCGCCTACGAAATGGCCCAGCTGCTCGACGCGCGCGACGGGTACCGCCCCGAGGTGGTGCTGATCGACAGCCCCGCCCACGGCAACCTGCCCGCCGAGATGTCCGGCGAGGACATCCTGGACTACCTGTTCCGCTACGGCCTGGCCCGGCTGGACTTCCCGATGGCCGAGCTCGAAGCGCTGCCCACCCTCGACGAGAAGATCGCCTACCTCGCCGACAAGTCCCGCGGCACCGAATTCGAGGAGATGCTCTCGGCCGAGTTCCTGCCCCGCTACCTGCGCACCTGGCAGCGGCACGGCCGCGCCATGCACGGATACGTCCCGCGTCCCTACGCCGGCGACCTCGTGTACTTCGCGCACCAGGAGGAGATCCCGGAGTTCCCCGCGGACCAGGCCCGGCACTGGCGCCGGCTGGCCGCCGGCGGCTGGACCGAGGTGCCGGTGCCCGGAAACCACCTCAGCATGAACGGGCTGCCGCACATCGCGACGGTCGGCGCCCACCTCGCAACGACCCAGGGAGAAGACGGTGAGTGAGCAGACGAACGGGGCACTGTGCGCCGTCCCCGGCGGCCGGATCCGGTACGAGATCCTCAACCCCGGCGCACCCGGCACGCCGGTCGTGACCGTCCACGGCGGCCCCGGCACACCGCACGACTATCTGCGCCCGCTGGCCGACCTGCTGCCGGGCCACCCGGTGGTCGTCTACGACCAGCTGGGCTGCGGCCGCTCCGAGCGGCCGGCCGACCCGTCGCTGTGGCGGCTGGACCGCTTCGTCGGCGAACTTGGCGCCCTCCTGGCCGAGTTGGACCTGCCGCGATTCCATCTGCTCGGGCACTCCTTCGGCACGATGATCGCCGCCGAGTACGCCTTGCGGGGCGGCCCGCACCGCCCCGAGTGGCTGGTGCTGGTCTCCCCGGTGCTCAGCGTCCGCAAGTACGAGGACGACATGCGGCAGCTGCTGTTCCGGCTGCCGCCGGACACCGCCCAGGGCCTCACCGACGCCCTGCGCACGGGCCGGTACGACACACCGGAGTACGTCGACGCCGCAATGGTCTTCGCCGAGCGGCACATGTGCCGCACCGAATGGCCGGACACCCTGCTGGACGCCACCATGGACACCGCCGCCGCGGTGCGCGACACCATGTGGGGCCGGACCGAGTTCCAGGTGACCGGCAATCTGCGGTCGTACACCTGCACCGACCGGCTGGGCGGCCTGTCGGCCGACACCCTCATCCTCTGCGGCGAGCACGACTTCGTGCCGCCGCGGGCCGGCCAGGCGTACGCCCGGGCGATACCGGGCGCCGACACCGCGGTCATCGCGGGCGCCTCGCACATGCCCCATCTGGAGTCCCCCGAGCTGTTCGCCAAGGAGCTGCTGGCCCGCATCGACGCAGGTCGTAAATGAGTTGCACCGTCCGACCACGCCCATACGATGGGCGTGACGACAGCCTTGACGCAGAAGGGGACACGTTGCAGCCGGCATTACGTGCCGCAGGTGGTGAACGGGCGAGCCGACGGCCTCTCAATGCCCACGCCACCTGGTGGCCCTTGGTCCGAAGACCATAGCCGCACCGCAGAGCCTGCCGATCCCGGCACGGCTCTGCTCAGCGTGCCCGCAATCCCTTCTTCCCATCAGGTCCGTCCTTCATGAGGCCATGAAACAACACAGATATCTGCCTGCCCTTTTGGTCGTGACGCTCGTCGGCACGATCATGGAACTCGACATGTCCGTGCCCAGCTTCCCGGACATCGCCAAGAGCCTGACGGCGTCCGAGTCCTCGGTACAGCTGACGATCACCTACAACTTCTTCGGCTACTGCCTCGGCGCCCTGGCCTACGGCCCGCTCTCCGACCGGTTCGGCCGGCGCAAGGTCATGCTGATCGGCAACACGATCATGCTGGCCGGCGCGCTGGGCTGCGCGATCGCGCCCAACATCGAGTTCCTGCTCGGCTCCCGGCTCGTCCAGGGCGTCGGCGCCAGCACCTCCGTGGTCCTGGTCTTCGTCATCATCGGCGACGTCTACCAAGGCACCGAGCTGTTCAAGATGTTCGGGCTCACCAACGCCGCGATGTCCACGTTCATGACGGCGGCACCCGCGCTCGGCGGACTCATCAACCGCACGATCGGCTGGCGCGGCAACTACGCCACCGTCTGCGGCATCACGCTGGTCTCGCTGCTGCTGATGGCGTGCTTCCTGCCCGAGACCAAGGGCGAGCGGGCAAAGGTGACCGTCCGTCAGGTCGCCGCGGACTACCGCAAGCTGCTGTCCAGCAAGGAGTTCCTCGCGGCCTCGGTCGTCCCCAGCCTGCTGTTCGCCGCCTACATGGTGTTCATCGCGTCCAGCTCGTTCCTCTACACCGACACCTACGGGCTGTCCACGATCGGCTTCGCCGGCCATCTGCTGATCATCGTGGCCTCGTTCGCCGTGACCAGCCTGTTCGCCTCGAAGCTCATCGGGGTGCTGGGCGGCCCGGAACGCACGGTGGTCTACAGCATCGCCACCACCGTCCTCGGCATCGCCCTGTTCCTGGTGTTCGGCGAGGGTGCCTGGGCGACCACCGGCCCCATCGCCGTCTTCTGCGTCGGCTTCGCCGCGGTCTACCCGGTCATCTTCGGGCGCTCCCTGGCGGTCTTCCCGGAGCTCCAGGGCGCCGCGTCCTCGCTGAACATGAGCGGTCGGGCGCTGCTGGTGACGCTGCTCACCGGCGTCGCCAGCAGCCTGTTCACCGGTGACTCGATCGTGACCGCCGGAGTCATGGCCGTCGCCGTGGTCGTCGCCGCGCCCCTGGCCTTCGTCAAGCCGAAGCAGAGCGCGGCGGACCAGGTGGAAGCCGAGCCGGTGCCCGAGGCCGGCTGACAACCGCCGTCCACCGACGGGAAGTTCGGCTTCCCACCTTTCTTTCTCCCCTCCCTTCGTCCGCACGGCGGCGCCCACCGGCAGCCGCCGTGCGGATGCACCCGCACCAGGGGCGCGGGGCCCGCACCGCGATACCCGCCGCCCGGAAAGAGGCCCGTCATGAACGCAAACGGCCAGGAAACCCCCGAAACCGGACGGACACTGTCCAGCCTGACCGGTGAGTACACCGTCCGCTGGGAGTCCCGCTCCTCCGTGCGTACCCGCCCCCGCAAGACCATCGACTTCGAGGAGGAGGGCTACTTCTTCCCCGAGGACAAGCAGCCGCTGCTGCTGGCCGACGAGGTCGCCTCGCTCGGCGGGAAGGCGAAGAACGACATCCTCGTGCAGTCCTTCTACAAGTACCTGCACGACATCGTGAACCTGGAAATCAAGGAAATCGTCGCGGCCTGCTCGAAAATCCTCTACGCGGACCTTCCGGTGGAGTTCTCCGAGGAGACCAAGCTCAACACCTACTCGGTGATCATCGACGAGTACTACCACGTTTACATCGCCCAGGACATGATCCTGCAGCTGGAGGAGCAGCACCCGGACCTCAAGCCGCTCGACTACCCCATATCCGACTCTCGGCGCGCGGTCATCGAGACCAAGAAACACCTCGACCCGAAGTACCACGACGTCTTCGAGATCCTCGCCAACTGCTGTTTCGAGACCACGCTCGTCCGCGAACTCGTGGAGTTCTTCAACAGCCCCGGCGTCCACCCGTCGATCAAGTACTACGTCAACGACCACATGAACGACGAGTCCCGGCACTACGCGTTCTTCTACGACCTGATGACCTACCTGTGGGCCGAGGTCCCCGAGGACTACCGGCAGGCCATCGGCATCCACCTCGCCGACTTCACCCTGCTGTACCTCTCCGTCGAATCGGAGAAGCTCTTCAACATCGAATTGCTCGGCTCCTTCATCGAGGACCGCGAGCAGGCCCGCACATCCGTGGAAGCGCTCTACGCCGGATTCGAGATCACCCCGGACGTGCCGATCGTCAAGAACGTCCTCCGCGCATTCCGCAACGCGGGAATGCTCGACCACCCCTCCGTCCGCGCCGGCTTCACCCGGATCGGCTGGACCGTCTGACCCGCACCGCCCACCCCTTCACCCGTACCGGGACCGACCGGGACTCACGAGGAACACCATGAATTCCACGATTTCGCACCACACCACCACCAAGGTCGACGACGACCGGCGCACCAAGGAAATCGCCGCGGAAATCGAGCAACGCCTCCGGCAGGCCGACAGACTCGTACTGCCGCTGGACGAGACTCTCGAACTCCTCGCACAGCTCCAGGAGTTCGAGCTCGGCCGCTTCCTGCTGCACAACCGCGGCCTCAACGGCTACTGGACCTCCTACATCTTCCGCAACGAGCCCACCGGCCCGACCACGCCGCTGGAGCACTGGCTGCTCAACAACTCCCTGCTGTGCCAGGCCCGCGAGCGCTACCACCGCTTCAAGGAGGAGATCGCCGCCCGCATCACCGACGGCGCCACCCTCGCCTCCGTCCCCTGCGGCGTCATGGACGACCTCCTCCAGCAGGACTACGAAGGCGTCACCGGCTTCCGCCTCGTCGGGATCGACCTCGACGAGGAATCCATCGGCTACGCCCGCAAGAACGCCGCCGAGCGCGGCCTCGCCGAGCACACCGCGTTCCAGGTGCGCGACGCCTGGAACCTCGGGGTGGAGGGCGAGTTCGACCTCATCGTCAGCAACGGCCTGAACATGTACGAGTCGGACCCGCAGCGGCTCACCGACCTCTACCGCAGCTTCCACCAGGCCCTCCGCCCCGGCGGCCGGCTGCTGCTGAGCTTCCTCACCCCGCCGCCCCCGCCCCCGTGGGAGGCCCCGGAGCAGGCCGCGGCCTGGCAGAAGTACCAGATCGCCGAGGCCGATCTACGCCGCGAACTGTCCATCATGGGCGACATCATCCAGGCCACCTACCTGAACTTCTCCAGCGAGGAGGAGGTACGCGGCCAGCTGGCGGCCGCCGGCCTGAGCGTCGCTGACATCCGCTACAGCCCGCAGGGCGTACTGCCCATCGTCACCGCGGTCAAGTGACGCCCGCGTTCACCTGACCCCCCGCCCCGACGGGCCGAGGCGGCCGGAGCGACGACACGCACCGGCCGCCGCGCGCCCACTCCTCGCACCACCCGAACTACGGCCCTGGAGCCCCACTTCTCATGATCACCGCCACCGGTCTCGAACTGCGCGCCGGCGCTCGCGTCCTCATCGAGTCGGCGTCCTTCCGCGTTGCCCGCGGCGACCGCATCGGCCTGGTCGGCCGCAACGGCGCCGGCAAGACCACCCTCACCAAGGTCCTCGCGGGGGAGGGCCTGCCCGCCGACGGCACCGTCACCCGCACCGGCGACATCGGCTACCTGCCGCAGGACCCGCGCACCGGCGACCTGGACGTGCTGGCGCTCGACCGGGTGCTCTCCGCCCGCGGCCTGGACACCGTGCTCCGGTCGATCCGCGAGTGCCAGGAGCGGATCGCCACCGGCCGTGGCGCGACCCGGGAGAAGGCGCTGAAGAGGTACGAGCGGCTGGAGACCGAGTTCCTGGCCAAGGGCGGATACGCGACCGAGGCGGAGGCCGCCACCATCGCCGCCAGCCTGGGCCTGCCCGATCGTGTCCTGGAACAGCCCCTGCACACCCTCTCCGGTGGCCAGCGCCGCCGCGTCGAACTCGCCCGCATCCTCTTCTCCGACGCCGACATCCTGCTGCTGGACGAGCCCACCAACCACCTCGACGCGGACTCCATCCTCTGGCTGCGCGACTTCCTCAAGACCTACCAGGGCGGGTTCGTCGTCATCTCGCACGACATCGACCTCGTCGAGACCGTCGTCAACAAGGTCTTCCACCTGGACGCCAACCGCACCGCCATCGACGTCTACAACATGGGGTGGAAGCAGTACCAGGCCCAGCGGGCCGCCGACGAACGCCGTCGCAAGCGCGAACGCGCCAACGCCGAGAAGAAGGCCTCGGCCCTCAGCTACCAGGCGAACCGGCTGCGCGCCGGCACCAAGGCGGTCGCCGCCCAGAACATGGCCCGCCGCGCCGAGAAGCTCCTGCAGGACCTGGAGCCCGAGCGGCACGCCGACAAGGTGGCCAAACTCCGCTTCCCCGAGCCCGCACCGTGCGGCCGGACCCCGCTCACCGCCGAGGGCCTGTCCAAGGCGTACGGCTCCCTGGAGATCTTCACCGACGTCAACCTCGCCATCGACAAGGGCTCCCGGGTCGTCATCCTGGGCCTCAACGGCGCCGGCAAGACCACCCTGCTGCGCCTCCTCGCCGGCGTCGACACCCCCGACACCGGCAAGGTGATCCCCGGGCACGGCCTCAAGTGCGGCTACTACGCACAGGAACACGAGACCCTCGACGGCGACCGCACCGTACTGGAGAACATGCGCACCGCCGCGCCCGGCATGGACCTGGCCGAGATCCGCAAGGTGCTCGGCTCCTTCCTCTTCTCGGGCGATGACGTGGACAAACCCGCCCGAGTGCTGTCCGGCGGCGAGAAGACCCGGCTCGCCCTGGCCACCCTGGTCGTCTCCTCCGCCAACGTCCTGCTGCTCGACGAGCCCACCAACAACCTCGACCCGGCCAGCCGCGAGGAGATCCTCGGTGCCCTGCGCACCTACACCGGCGCGGTCGTCCTGGTGACGCACGACGAGGGCGCCGTCGACGCCCTCCAACCGGAGCGGATCATCCTCCTCCCGGACGGCGTCGAGGACCTGTGGGGCGACGAGTACGCCGACCTCGTGGCCCTCGCATGACCTCCGCCACAGACGACGGGCCCCCGTTGGGCATCGACGCCCCCGCCCGGCTCGGCCGCACCGCACTGCCCGACGGCCGCCGGCTGGCCTGGGCGGAATGGGGGCCGCCGGAGGGCCGGCCGGTGCTGCTGTGCCCCGGGGGCGCCACCGGTCGGACCCTCGGCTTCGGCACGCATCTGCTCGACGACCTGGGCGTCCGCCTGCTCTCCGTGGACCGCCCCGGCCTCGGCGCCTCCGACCCCGCGCCCGGCCGGACCCTGACCGACTGGGCCGACGATGTGGCCGCCCTCCTCGCCGCCCGCGGTATCCGCCGCCCCCACCTGGTCGGCTACTCCCAGGGCGTCCCCTTCGCGCTGGCCTGCGCGGCCCACGGCCTGGCCACCGCGGTATCGGCCGTCTCCGGCAGCGCCGAACCGTCCGCACCCGAACTGGCCGACGCCCTCTCGCCGGACGTACGGGACATGGTGACGGCCGTGGCCCGCGACCCCGAAGACGCCGAAGCGACGGTCGCCGCCTCCGCGGACGCCGCTTCGATGTGGGACATGGTGACGGCCGGCTGCGCCCCTGCCGACCGCGCGGTCTTCCGCCACCGGGCCTTCGCCCACGCCTTCCGCCAGGCGATCGAGAGGGGCTTCGCCCAGGGCCCCGGCGGCTTCGCCCGCGACACCGTACTGACCATGGGCCGCTGGCCGTTCACGCTCACCGACATCACCGTCCCGGTCGACCTCTGGTACGGCGAGGACGACGCCAGCATGTTCCACTCGCACCACCTGAGCGAGCCCCTCGTCCGCGAGCTGCCCCTGGCCCACCGCCACATCGTCCGGCACGCCGGCGGGCTGCTGCTCTGGACGCACGCGGAAGCCGTATTGCGCGCGTTGTTGCGGCACGGCGAGGTGTGAGGGGCGCCAGGGGGAGCGGCGGGTAGGAGGGCAGGCCGTCCGCCGGGGCTCCGGGCCCCGGCGGACGGCTGGAGGGCGACGCTGTCAGCCGAGGGTGACTGCGCCTCCCTTGACGCTCACCTTGGCCGGCGCCAGCCCCTTGGTGGCGGGGCCGTGCTTCACGCTGCCATCGGTGATGTCGAACTTGCTGCCGTGACAAGGGCAGTTGATGGTGCCGCCGGAGACCTCGTTGACGACGCAGCCGGCATGCGGGCAGACCGCGGAGAACGCCTTGATCTCGCCGTTCTGCGGCTGGGTGACCACGACCTTCTCCGCCTTGAAGATCTTGCCGCCGCCCTGTGGGATCTCCGCCGCCTTGGCGAGCTCCTTGCCGGCCGCGCCGGCGCCACTGCCTGCCTCGGAACCGCCCGCCCCCGCGGCGCCGTTGCCGGCCGCCGCCTTGTCGCCGCTGCCCGAGTCGGCCATGTCGTTGCCGCAGGCCGCGAGCGCCGCCGTCAGGCCGGCCGCGCCGGCCGCCGCCACGACGGTCCGCCGGGCCATTCCGCAGCACGGCCGTGCCGGAACCGTCTCCTCCGTCCCCGTCGCCGCGGTCTCCGTCCGCCCCGTTGCTGCCTGTCGTGCCATGGTCTGCCTCCGGTTCCTGGTGGTGCCTTCGGTGCGCGATCTGGTCCATGGACGTTGCACAAGCTCCATACGGAGACCTCGGCGGCCGCGTTCAAACCCGGGCACGTTCTTGTCCGCGGGTCACACTCCGACGGCCGACAGCGCATCCCGCAGGAAGTCCCGCTGGAAGATCAGCAACTGCTCGTTGACCGCGTCGTCGGTCGGCAGATGGGTGGCCCCCGGCAGCGGCAGCACACTGTGCGGACGGCCCGCCGCGAGCAGCTCCGCCGAGAAGCGCAGGGTGTGCGCGGCCGCCACGTTGTCGTCCGCGAGCCCGTGGACGAGCAGCAGCGGACGGGTCAGCAGATGGCCGTGCCCGGCCAGGGAGGAGCGCACATAGGCGTCCGGATGCTCCTCCGGGTGGCCCAGGAACCGCTCCTTCCAGTGGGTGTCGTACAGCCGCTGGTCGGTGGGCGGGGCGCCGGCCACCGCCGCGTGGAACACATCGGGGCGGTGCAGCACCGCGGCGGCCGCCAGGAACCCGCCGAACGACCAGCCGCGGATCGCCACCCGCGACAGGTCCAGGTCCGGGTACCGCGCGGCGGCCGCCCGTACCGCGTCCACCTGGTCCTCCAGCGCCGGCCCGAGCTGGTCGCCGTGCACCGCCTTCTCCCAGGCCGGCCCCCGGCCCGGCGTGCCCCGCCCGTCGGCCGCCAATACGGCGAAGCCCTGCTCGGCGAACCACTGCGACACACAGGTGAACCACCCGCGGCCCCGCCCCACCACCTGGATCCCCGGCCCGCCGTACGGATCGAGCAGCACCGGCAGCCGGCCCGCGCCCTCCCGGTGCCACGACGGCAGGTAGAGGGCGGCGCGCAACTCCCGCTCTCCCAAGGTGAGAAAGACCGGCCGCGGGGTGACCGCCGGGGTCTCGGCGAGCGAGGTGATGCCCGCCGCGGGTTCGCCGTCGCGCACCACGCTCACCTCGTCGCCGTGCGGGGTCTCCCCCTCGACCACCACGGTGCCGCCCCGCCCCGTGCCCGTGAACCGGCCCGGCCCCCGGCTCAGCCGCCGGTTGCCGCGGCCGGGCTCATGGCACCACACATGGGTCTCCAGCGGGTCCTCGCTCGCCGTGAAGAGCACCCGTTCCCCCTCCACTCCCACTACGGCGCGCAGTTGGAGCCCTTCCGGGGTGACCCGCCGGCCCCCGACGGTCAGATGGCGGGTGCCGCCGTCGTCCTCGGGGAGCACCAGCGCGCCCGAGGCGGTACGGGCCGGAGTGCCCGGTATCAGCTCCACCCAGGCCGGATCGGTCCGCTCGTGCCGCACCTCGGTGGCCCCGGTCGACGGATCGACCGCGAGCAGCCGGACCGTGTGCTGATCACGGCTCTGCACGGCCAGGAAGGGGCCGTGCGCGTCCCAGCCGGCCTCGGTGAGGTACTCGTACGCCGTGCGGTCCCAGGTGACCTCCACGCGCCTGCCGTCCAGCGCGACGAGCTGCACCGTGACGTCCGCGTTGGCGGTACCGGCGGACGGGTACCGGATCGTCCGCGGCGGCCTGGCCGGATCCGCGGGGTCGGCGAGGTAGCGCCGGGCCACCCGGCCGGTGTCGACCCGCGCCACCAGGAGGCGGCGGCTGTCCGGGGCCCACCAGTAGCCGCGCAGCCGGCCCATGGATTCGGCCGCCACGTATTCGGCGAGGCCGTAGGAGACGTCGGGGCCCTCCGCGCGGGCCAGCTGCCGGTCGTCCCCGGACAGCGTGACGACGTGGAGGGAGCGGCCGCTCACATAGGCGATGGACCGTCCGTCGGGTGAGGGGCGGGGATCGACCACCGGACCGGCCGCCGGGACGGGGAACGGCTCGCCCCCGTCGGTTCGCACCGCCCACAGCGCACCGGACAGCGCGAACGCCACCAGCCGCGCGTCGCCGTCGGCCGCGTAGGAGACCACCCCGGCCGACCTCTCCCGGGCGCGCTCCCGGCGCAGCCGCTCCTCCTCGGGGAGCGACTCGGCCGCGTCCCCCACGAGGAGCGCCGGATCGGCCAGCACCCGTTCCGCACCGTTCTCGTACTGCCACAGCCGGCCCACGGGGTCGGTGCCCGAACCCGTGCGGACGAAGAGCACCCGGCGGCCGTCCGGGGAGACGGTGACATGCCGGGGCACCCCGAGGGAGAAGCGGCGGGTGCGGGCGAACTGGCGTGGAAACGCGGCGGAGTTGACGGGAGGGGCGGGGTCGGTGCGGGGCGCGGGGCCGGCGGTGCGGTGGTCCAAGGTGCGGTCGTCCAGGGGACGGTCGTTCACGATGCTGTCCTCCAGTGTGTGTGCTGCACTGTCATCCCGGGGATGCCGTGGGGGCGTTCCACACGGCCTTCCGGCCGGCGTTCCGGCCGGCGTTCCCCAAGGCGTTCCACGGGCATTCCGCCGTGACATTCCACGGGGAGCTTTCTCCGGGTCTTTCCGCCGGAATCCGCGCAGCACGGAGCACCGGTACCGGACCGGGCGGAAAAGGAATAACGGGTGGCAGAACGCTGCCGTAGCCTGTGGGGATGTTGACCGAAGTCATGGCGACCCGCTATGTCACGCCCTTGCGTGAGGGCGGATCGCTCCCGGGAATCGTCGAGGCCGACGATCTCGGAACTTATATCATGAAGTTCACCGGTGCCGGGCAAGGCCGCAAAACCCTCGTCGCCGAGGTGATCTGCGGGCAGTTGGGCCGCCGGCTCGGGCTGCGGGTGCCGGAGCTGGTCCGGATGCAGCTCGACCCCGTCATCGGCCTCAGCGAGCCCGACCAGGAGGTCCAGGAGCTGCTGAAGGCCAGCGGCGGGCTCAATCTCGGCATGGACTACCTCCCCGGATCGCTGGGATTCGATCCGCTCGCGTTCGAGGTGAGCGCGCGGGAGGCGGGCCGGGTGGTCTGGTTCGACGCGCTGATCAACAATGTCGATCGGTCCTGGCGCAATCCCAATCTGCTGGTCTGGCACGGCGAACTCTGGCTGATCGACCACGGCGCCGCGATGATCTGGCACCACAACTGGCCGACCGCCGAAAAGGCCGCGAGCCGGCCGTACAACGCCTCCGACCATGTGCTCGCCACGTTCGGTCCGGACCTCGCGGCGGCGGCCGAGGAATTCGCGCCGCGGATCACCGAGGAACTGCTGACCGAGATCACCGCCGACGTGCCGGACGAATGGCTCGTCGACGAGCCCGGATTCGACTCGCCGGACGTGCTGCGCCAGGCGTACGTGAAGACGCTGCTGGCGCGCGCCCGTACGATCAGCGATCAGATCACCGTCGGGGAGCCCACCAAGGACAAGCCCTCGCAGGCGCCGGCATGGCTGGCGGGGAAGTTGCCTCGGAGGGCAGTGAAGTGACCGGTCTGCACAACGGACGCGATGTTTTCGAGTACGCCCTGCTGAAGGTCGTGCCCCGGGTGGAGCGCGGCGAGATGATCAATGCCGGTGTGGTGGTGTACTGCCGCGCCCGGCGCTTCGTCGAGGCCCGCACCCATCTGGACGAGGCCCGGCTGCTGGCGCTGGATCCGACGGTCGACGTCGAGGGGGTGCGCGCCGCGCTCGGCGCGGTGGAAGGGATCTGCGCGGGCGGCGAACGGGCCGGACAGGCCGCGGCGGACGACGCGGGGCGCCGGTTCCGCTGGCTGATCGCCCCGCGCAGCACCATCGTCCAGCCCGGCCCGGTGCACACCGGGCTGACCGCCGACCCCGCGACCGAGGCGGAGCGGCTGCTGGACCTGCTGGTCCGCTGAGCCGGATTCCGCATCCACCCGGCCGCTCACCCGGAGTCCGCGGACAACGGCATTCCGCCGATACCCGGATGCGTCCACAGGGGGCGCCCGGCCCGTCTCCCGGGTCGGGCGCCCCTTTGCTCCGTCCGTCCGGTTTCCGCGCCTCCACCGGGGCGGTGCAGGTGAGCTCGGCAACGGCGCGGTGGTGGGGCGTTGACAGCGGGTGGCCGGGCTTCTAGCGTCAGCCCTGCTCAGGCTACTAAGCGGTTGCTCACCCACGGGATATCGGTGCGGCGGACCGCTTGTCGAGGTTTCGAGGTGAGGAGAACCCGCATGTCCACCACCGAGCAGCGCGTCGCCATCGTGACGGGCGCGGCCCGCGGTATCGGCGCGGCCACCGCCGTACGCCTGGCGGCCGAGGGCCGCGCCGTCGCCGTCATCGACCTCGACGAGGCGGCCTGTAAGGACACCGTCGAGAAGATCACCGCGGCCGGCGGCAAGGCCGTCGCGATCGGCTGTGACGTCTCGGACTCCGAGCAGGTCGAGGCGGCGGTGACCCGGGTCGCCTCCGAGCTCGGCGCGCCGACCATCCTCGTCAACAACGCCGGTGTGCTGCGCGACAACCTGCTGTTCAAGATGAGCGACACCGACTGGGACACGGTCATGAACGTGCACCTGCGGGGCGCGTTCCTGATGTCCCGCGCCTGCCAGAAACACATGGTGGACGCCAAGTTCGGCCGGATCGTGAACCTCTCCTCCAGTTCGGCGCTGGGCAACCGCGGCCAGGTCAACTACTCGGCCGCCAAGGCCGGTCTGCAGGGCTTCACCAAGACCCTCGCCATCGAGCTCGGCAAGTTCGGCGTGACCGCCAACGCCGTCGCCCCCGGCTTCATCGTCACCGACATGACCGCCGCCACCGCCGAGCGCGTGGGCATGGGCTTCGAGGACTTCCAGGCCGCGGCCGCCACCCAGATCCCGGTCCAGCGCGTCGGCCGGCCCGACGACATCGCCAACGCGATCGCCTTCTTCACCGGCGAGGCGGCGGGGTTCGTTTCCGGCCAGGTCCTGTACGTCGCCGGCGGCCCGCTCAACTGACCGCCCACCGACCACAGGAGTACAGGACATGACCGAGCAGGCAAGCGGGCTCCCGGAGCCCTCCGGCAAGGTGGCGCTGGTGACCGGCGCAAGCCGCGGGATCGGCTACGGCATCGCGGAGGCGCTGGTCGCCCGCGGTGACCGGGTCGTCATCACCGGACGCAACGAGGACGCCCTCAAGGAGGCCGTCGAGAAGCTGGGCGCGGAACGGGTGATCGGCGTCGCGGGCAAGGCGCATGACGAGGC
Source organism: Streptomyces bugieae (assembly GCF_036352915.1). Classification (NCBI taxonomy): domain Bacteria; kingdom Bacillati; phylum Actinomycetota; class Actinomycetes; order Kitasatosporales; family Streptomycetaceae; genus Streptomyces; species Streptomyces bugieae. The sequence goes on along the minus strand of NZ_JAZBJP010000001.1, from coordinate 1,059,750 downwards.
CCACCAGGCCGTCGCCGTCGAGCGCGCGATGGAGGCCTTCGGCCGGGTCGACTACCTGGTCAACAACGCCGGGACGAACCCGGTGTTCGGGCCCATCGCCGACCTCGACCTCGGCGTCGCCCGCAAGGTGTTCGAGACCAACGTCGTCTCGGCGCTCGGCCTCGCGCAGCGCACTTGGCACGCGTGGCAGAAGGAGAACGGCGGCGCCATCGTCAACATCGCGTCGATCGCCGGGCTCAGCGCCTCGCCGTTCATCGGCGCGTACGGCATCAGCAAGGCCGCGATGATCAACCTGACGCAGCAACTGGCGCACGAGTTCGCGCCGTTGGTGCGGGTCAACTCCATCGCGCCCGCCGTGATCAAGACCAAGTTCGCGGCCGCGCTCTACGAGGACCGCGAGGAGGAGGCGGCGGCCGCCTACCCGATGGCGCGGCTCGGCGTCCCGGAGGACATCGGCGGGGCGGCGGCCTTCCTGCTGTCCGACGCCTCGGGCTGGATCACCGGCCAGACACTGGTCGTGGACGGCGGTCTGTTCCTCAACGCGGGGGCGTGAGCGCCGGCCCGGGGCGGTAGGCCCCGGCCGAGCCCGCGTCGCTGAGCCCGTCGGCCGGCTTGCGTTGGTGTGCGCTCCAAGAGGCAGAGTCCGTGGTGCCGGTCCCCGAGGGGCCGGCACCACTCGCGTGAGCGGACCGTCGGGAGACATGCCATGCACCACCGCACGCTCGGGGGCGGCCACGGGCCCCGGATCAGCGCCGTCTGCCTGGGCACGTGGCGGTTCGGCAGCACCGTCGACGAGGCGACCGCGTTCGCGATCCTCGACCGGTTCGCGGAGGCCGGCGGTACGTTCGTCGACACCGCGAACCACTGCGGCTGCCGGGTGCCGGGTGCCACCGGCGACGAGAGCGAGCTGCTGCTCGGCCGCTGGCTGCGCAGCCGGCGTGCCGCCGGCCGTACGGTCGTGGCCACTACGGCCGGCGCCCGGCCCGACCCACGTCGCGGAGGGCGGTGGCCCGCCGATACGGAGAATCTGGGCGCCGCAGCCGTACGGGCGGCCATCGAGGCCAGCCTGCGCCGCCTGGGCATCGACCGGGTGGACCTGTATTACGCCCACTCGTTCGCCCACACCGAGGACCGCGGCGTTCCCCTGGAGGAAACAGTGGCGGCGCTGGCCGGTCTGGTGCGGGACGGCACGGTGGAGGTCCTCGGGGCCGCCAACCACCGGACGTGGCGGCTCGCCGAGGCCCGGCTCCTCGCCGCCGGGCGGGGACTGCCCGGCTTCCGGGCCGTCCAACAGCGGTACACGTATCTGCGGCCGCGCCGGGGGCTGCCGCCGGACCACCAGGTGGAGACCGACGAGGAACTGCTCGACTACGTGGCGGCGCACCCCGGCCTGACGCTGCTCGCCCGCGGGACGCTGATGGGCGGCGCCTACGCCCGCCCGGACCGCCCGCCGCCGGAGCGTTACGACCACCCCGGGTCGGTGGCGCGGCTGCGCGTACTGGCGGAGGTCGCGGCGGAGTGCGGCGCCACGGTGAACCAGGTGGTCCTGGCCTGGCTCATGGGCGGCCCCCAACCGGTCGTGCCCGTACTGGGCGTGACCTCGCCGGCCCAGCTGGACGAGTGCCTGGCGGCCCTGGACCTCCGGCTGGACCCGGTGCAGAGGGCTCGGCTGGATACGGCGTGAGGGGTGGGGCGGGGCTCTGGTGGGCGTTGCTGAGGTGGCCCCATCCCCCCACCCCCGAACCCACCCCCGCCCCCTCCCCCGAAGGGGGAGAGGGGGAGGGGGCGGGGGAAGCCGCGGCGGGGCAGGCAAAGCCGCGGGGGCCTGGTGGGGGAGGCCGGGGGGCGGTGGCGGCGGAGGCTGGGGCTCGGTGGGGGAGGCCGGGGCCCGTATCGTTGGCCCGCCCCCCACGCCGCAGCGGCCTGCCGCACCGGCATGGTCCGTCCCCAGCCCCCGGGAAGGATCGGCCCGTGGGCGGTGTTGTCAGTGGTCGCCGGTAGGTTCTGTGAGTGAGAACGCAACACACACCGGAGGTTGTTGACGTGGTGACCGACATGCTGCCCGAGTCCTGGCGTGGGGTACTCGGCGAGGAGTTGGCGAAGCCCTATTTCAAGGAGCTCACCGACTTCGTCGAGCAGGAGCGGGCCCAGGGCCCGGTCTATCCGCCCCGCGAGCAGGTTTTCGCGGCGCTGGAGGCGACGCCCTACGACCAGGTGAAGGTGCTCATTCTCGGCCAGGACCCGTATCACGGCGCGGGTCAGGGCCACGGCCTGTGCTTCTCCGTGCAGCCCGGGGTCAAGACGCCGCCGTCGCTGCGGAACATCTACAAGGAGATGAAGGAGGAGCTGGGCCACCCCATTCCGGACAACGGCTATCTGATGCCGTGGGCCCAGCAGGGCGTCCTGCTGCTGAACGCCGTCCTGACGGTCCGCGAGGCGGAGGCCAATTCCCACAAGGGCAAGGGATGGGAGAAGGTCACCGACGCGGTGATCCGCGCGGTGGCGGCCCGGCCCGATCCGGCGGTCTTCGTGCTGTGGGGGAATTACGCCAAGAAGAAGCTGCCGCTGATCGACGAGGACCGGCATGTCGTGGTGCAGGGCGCGCACCCCTCCCCGCTGTCGGCGAAGAAGTTCTTCGGCTCCCGCCCGTTCACCCAGATCAACGCCGCGATCGCCGCGCAGGGCCACGCCCCGATCGACTGGCGCATCCCGGACCTGGGCTGAGCAGCCGGCCGGGACCGTAGCCGGCCCTCGTGCAGCTGCCACCCGGTCGGAACCGCGGCCCGTTCTCGTACGGCTTCCGCCTGGCGGGGACGGTGGGCCCCTCGCCGGGCTGCCACCCGGCCGGCCGTAGCCCGTGCTCGTCCGGCTGCCACCCGGTGCGTCGCGCACACCGAGCGAAGCTCCCCGGTGGCGGTTAGCGTCGAGGAAACGTCAGCGGTGGTGAGCGGATACGGGGAGTGCGCGGTGGTGGAGGAGCGGCGGGAGGCGGTCTCCGAGGACGGGGTACTGACCCGGATCGGCCAGGCGATCATGCTGCATCGGGCCGGCGACCGCGAAGAGGCACGTAATCGCCTCTCCGCGCTGTGGCACGAGATCGGGCCGCGGGGCGACGCCTTTCACCGCTGCGCCCTCGCGCACTACATGGCCGACACCCAGGACGACCCGCAGGACGAACTGGACTGGGACCTCCGGGCCCTGGAAGCGGCCGAGGGATTCGTCACCGAGCGGCGTCCGGGCACCGGGCCCGCGGCAGGTGAGTCCGGTGTGGCCGCCGCGCCGGAGGGGAGCCCCGGCCCCCGGCACCACCCCCTCGTCGCGCTGCGGGCGTTCTTCCCCTCGTTGCATCTCAACATCGCCGCCGACTATGCGGCGCTCGACCGGCCGGCCGACGCCCGGGCCCAGCTGCTGCGGGCCCGGGCGTCGGTCAATGCGCTCGCCGACGGCGAATACCGCCAGGGGCTGCGGGACGCGATCCATCGTCTGGAGCTCCAGCTCGGCGGGGCGGCCGGCCGTACCCCCTAGCGTCCTGCGTCCTGGCCGCGCAGCATGCCGGTCAGGAGTTCCGCGCAGGAGGTACGCAGCTCGGCGCGGGTGGGGGTGGTGGTGTGGAACTGCCCGGCGGTGCAGGAGAAGAGCACGCCGTCGCACCAGGCCACCATCGTGAGCGCATGCCGTTCGGGCGCGGCGGAGCCGGCCGCCGCCAGCATCGCGACCATCGGCTCGCGGAAGGCCCGACCCGCCCGGTCGTAGATCTCCCGCAGTGCGGGCCTGCGGGTGGCCTCCAGAGCGAGTTCGTAGCGGGCGAGGAGCAGCTGCCGGTGCCGTGAGAGGTACCGGTGCAGCGCGAGCGCGAGGGCGTTCGCGACGGCCTCCGGACCGGCGACGGCCTCCGGACCGGCGACGGCCTCCGGACCGGCGACCGCCTCCGGACTCGTTTCCGCCTCCGGGCCGGTGTCAGTCTCCGGACCAATTTCTCCTGCCGGACCGGTTTCTCCTGCCGGACCGGTGTCCACCGGCGGAGGCCCCGAGACGGCGGCCGCCGCCGCGTCGCCGGTGGTGTGTGCGGGGACGGCCGGCGTTTCCGCCGGCGTGAGTACCGCGGCCTCCCGTTCGGCCAGCCGCCGTACCGCCGCCTCCAGCAGGGCCTCCCGGGTCCGCGCGAGGTTCGAGGTGGAGCCCAACGGCAGACCGGCCGCCTCGTCGACGGCCCGATGGGTGAGCCCCCGCATCCCGCGCTCGGCGAGCAGGCGAATTGCCGCATCCGCGATCAGCTGAGCGCGGCCGGAGGCAGGGGTGGGAGGCGGGGTGCTGGTGGCGGTCGTAGTCGGGGGGCGGGCGTCACGGGCGGTCATGGGAGGAGCCTAGCGGGGTTACTACGGATGTAGTGATTGTGGTGACCGCGTCCGACTACAGGTGTAGTCTCCTGGCGCATGGCAACTACGGCTGTAGTTGCCGCTGCCAGGACCTCGGACGGACTCGGAGACGGCATGGAGCAGCGGCGCACCGCGCTGGTGATCGGTGGGGGGATCGGTGGGCTCACCGCCGCGGTGGCCCTGGACCGCCGGGGGTGGTCGGTCACCGTCGTCGAGCGGGCCGCCGCGCTGGCGCCGGTCGGGGCGGGCATCGCGCTGGCGCCGAACGCCCAGCGCGCGCTGGACACGATCGAGGTGGGCGACGCGGTGCGTGCGACGGCCGACTGGCAGGGGGCGGGGGAGCTCCGGCTGCCCGGCGGCCGTCGGCTGGCCCGTACGGACAACGCCGCGGCCGTCCGGCGCTTCGGTGGGCCGGTGGTGGTCGCCCACCGCGCCGAACTGGTCGCCCTGCTGGCTGCCCGGCTCCCCGAGGGGGCGGTCCGGACCCACGCCACGGCCACCCTCGTCGACCCGGGTGACCCCGGCCCGGGCGGCCGCCCGGCGCGGGTCCGCATCGCCGTGCCCGACGCGGCCGCCGCCGACGACGGGGACAACGCCAGGGCCGACCGCACCAGCAACGACGGGGACACCGCCACCCACACCCGCACCGCCACCGACCTCGAACTCTCCGCCGACCTGGTCGTCGCCGCCGACGGCATCCACTCCGCCGTCCGCCGCGCCGTCTTCCCCGGCCACCCCGCGCCCCGCTACGCCGGATTCACCGCCTGGCGGTTCGTCGTCCCGGCGCCCGACGGGGTGCGCGGGGTGGCGCACGAGACCTGGGGGCCCGGCGGCGTGTGGGGCACCGTGCCGCTGGCCGGTGGGCGGATCTACGCGTACGCCACCGCGGCCGTGCCCGCCGGGGGCCGGGCCGTCGACGACGAGCGGGCCGAACTCCTGCGGCGCTTCGGGGCCTGGCACCACCCCGTTCCGGCGCTGCTCGACGCCGTCGGCCCGGCCGAGGTGCTGCGCAACGACGTGTACACCGCGGCCGCCCCGCCACCCGCCTTCCACCACGGCCGGGTCGCCCTGCTCGGAGACGCCGTCCACCCGATGACGCCCAACCTGGGGCAGGGCGGCTGCCAGGCCGTCGAGGACGCCGTCGTGCTGGCGCACGAGGCCGCGCCGGACGCCGATCTGGGTGCCGCGCTGGCCGGGTACACCCGGCAGCGGCTGCCGCGCACCATGGAGGTGGTGCGCCGCGCCGAGCGGATCGGCCGGCTCACCACCTGGCGGTCCCGGCCCGCGTGTGCCCTGCGCGCCGGGCTGATGGCGGCCACCGCCCGCCTGGCGCCCGATCTCGCGCTGCGCGCCCTCGACGAGATCGCCGACTGGCGGCCGCCGGCCGGCACGTATGCTGCCGGGGCGCGGGGCACCAGGACCGCGGCACGACGCGAGGAGCAAGAGTGAAGATCGGCTGCATCGGACTCGGCGACATAGCGCAGAAGGCGTACCTGCCCGTACTGGGCAGCCTGCCGGGGACCGAACTCCATCTGCACACCCGGACCGCGGCCACCCTCCAACGGGTCGGCGCCGCCCACCGGCTGACCGGCGACCAGCTCCACGCGGACCTGGACTCGCTGCTCGCCGTCGGCCTGGACGCGGCGTTCGTGCACGCGGCGACCGCCGCCCACCCGGAGCTCGTCACCCGGCTCATCGAGGCCGGTGTGCCGACCTACGTGGACAAGCCGCTCTCCTACGAACTCGCCGAGTCCCGGCGGATCGTGGCGCTGGCCGAGGACCGGGGCGTGGGCCTGACCGTCGGCTTCAACCGCCGGTTCGCGCCGGCCTACGCGCAGTGCCGCGAGCACGCCCGCGACCTGATCCTGATGCACAAGAACCGGGTCGGGCTGCCCGAGGACCCGCGCACGCTGGTGCTGGACGACTTCATCCACGTCGTCGACACCCTGCGGTTCCTGCTGCCGGGCGAGCCGGACCACATCGACGTCCGGGCCAGAATCCGGGACGGTCTGATGCACCACGTGGTGCTCCAGCTGTCCGGCGACGGGTTCACCGCCATCGGCACCATGAACCGCCTCAGCGGCTCCGCGGAGGAGGTCCTCGACGTCTCCGGGCAGGACACCCGGCGGCAGGTCGTGAACCTCGCCGAGGTCATCGACCACAAGGGGCAGCCGACGATCCGGCGGCGCGGCGACTGGGTGCCGGTCGCCCGCCAGCGCGGTATCGAGCAGATCGTCCTGGCGTTCCTGGACGACGTACGGGCCGGCCGGCAGCCGTCCGCCCGGGACGCGCTGCGCACCCACGAACTGTGCGAGCGCGTGATCACCGACGCGATCGAGCAGCACGCCCGCTGAGTCGAGCGGAGGGAGCGGTCCCGCCGTCGGGACGACCGGATCGGGCCTTGCGCCCTCTGATCCTCCGCCCGCCGCTGTACGCACCCGCGACCACCAGCGCGCCCACCGCCCCGTACACCACCCAGTCGCCGAACCGGGTGTACGGGCTGGTGCCGGTGGCCAGCGGCAGGTCGTAGACGGCCGCCGCGCTGCGGTCGGTGCCGAGCGTGGTGCCGATCCGCTCGCCTTGGGGGCCGTACACCGCGCTGACGCCGGTGAGGGTGGCGTGCACCATCGGCCGCCAGGTCTCAGCGGCCCGCAGGGCGCCCAGGGAGGCGTGCTGCAGCGGAGCCCAGCTGTGCTGGAACGTGGACGTCGAGGACTGGGCGACGATCACCTGCGCACCGCCGCGCACCAGCGCGCGGCTCAGGTCGGGGAAGGCGGTCTCGAAGCAGACCAGCGGCCCGATCCGCAGGCCACCGGCCGTGGCGACGGGCATCACCACCTGGCGGGTGCCGCGTATCCGGTCGGTGCGGGCCGCCTTGCCCACCTTCGTCGCCCAGCCCAGCACGGACCGGAACGGTATGTACTCGCCGAACGGGACCAGCCGTCTCTTGGCGTAGCGGTCGCCGGTCGGGCCGTGCGGGCCGATCAGTACCGCGCTCTTGTAGATGCCCGGCCGACCGGCGCGCCTGGAGTCGGCGTTGACCAGCAGGTCGGCGCCGGTCTCCCGGGACAGTGCGGCGAGCCGGGCGGCGAGTGCCGGGCGGTCCGCCGGGTCCTGGTACAGGCTGCTCTCGCCCCAGACGACCAGGCGCACCCCGCGGCCGGCCAGCGACCGGGTGAGCGCCGCGCTGCGGGCCAGCCGCTGGCTCGGGGTGCCGTCCGGGCCGGGCTGGACGACCGCGATCCGCACCGTGCCGGCCGGGCGGGGGGCCGGCGCCACGAACCACGCGGCGCCGCCCGCCAGCGCGCACACCAGCAGACCGGCGACCGCGGGCCGCCAGGCGCAGCCGCGGGCGATCAGCTCGGCCAGGGCGGTGTTCACCGCCACGATCAGGAAGCTCAGCAGCCAGACCCCGCCGATCGACGCCAGCCGCAGTGCGGGCGCGACCTGCCACTGGCTGGCGCCCAGTAGGCCCCAGGGGCCACCCAAGTACTCCCAGGAGCGGACGAGTTCCACCATCAGCCAGCCCGAGGGCACCAGCACCAGCGCGGCCGACCTCCGCCCGGCGCCGGGCACACCGCCCAGCAGGGCCCGTACCAGCAGCCCCCAGGGCGCCCAGAGCGCACCGAGCAGCAGGGCGAGGACGAGGATGAAGACATGCAGGCTCGGCAGCAGCCAGTGGTGCACCGCCAGTATGAAACCGGCCCCGCCCAGCCAGCCGTCCAGCGCCGCCCGCCGGGGCGTCGGCGCGGTCCGCACCAGCAGCAGCCACGGCACCAGCGCGACGTACGCCAGCCACCACCACGACGGGGCGGGGAAGGTGAGCGCCGGCAGCGCCCCGGCGAGCGCGGCGGTCGCTCCCCGGCCCCAGGCGGAGCCGAGCCACCGCGTCCGGGGGCCGAGCGGTCTGTCCATACGGTCTCCACGGTCTGCCGGGTGCCGGTCCGTCCGTCCGGCCGGGCGCGCGGGACCGGCCGGACGCCCAGTGTGCGCGGGCGGTGCGATCAAGGAAAGGGGGCCTCGCCCGGGGGAGCCGGACGCTCGCCGGGACGGCCGAGGCGCACCCGGCCGCGGACCGCCCGGGGTCAGCCGCTCGGCTGCCGCACCTCCCGCCATTTCTCCCGTACGACGACCGAGGTCAGCCGCCAGCCGTCCGGGGTGCGGCGGGCGGTGAAGTCGTAGCGGCCGGCGCAGGTGTAGTTGGGGGCGGTGGGCCCGCCGTCGGCGTCGGTCGCCGGGCCGGCCAGCCGCATGGGATTGAGGTAGTCGGCCCGGATGTCGGCCGCGTCGCCCGGTGCGCCGTCCTGCGAGGTCAGCGTGATCCGGCGGTTGACGATCAGGTGCTGGCGGATCACGAAGTGCCGGAGCGTCTCGGCCAGCCAGGCGGCGACGTCCTCGGCGCTGCCCTCGATGCCGCCCGCCGAGCGGTAGTCGACCCGTGCGTCCGGGGTGAAAAGAGCCAGGTAGCCGGGCCAGTCGCCGTCGTCCACGGCGAGCGCGTAGCCGGTGACCAGATCGTCCAGGGCGAGCCGGTCCATGACGATGGAGTGTTCCGCGCGCTGCGTCATCTCCTCAGTTTTCGCCATGCGGAAGGCCCCCGCCAAGAGGTGGGGGCCTTCCGCATGCCGCGGTCAGTTCACCAGCGCCGGGTCCACCAGGAGGTCGTCGCCGGGGCCGGCCGGTGCGGCCTCGGTTTCCGGGCCCGCTGCGGACTCGGTGTCCGGGCCCGCGGGTGAGGCGCCGGGTGACGTGGCCGCCGCCTCCGTGAACTGGGTCCTGTACAGCTCCGCGTACCGCCCGTCGGCCGCCAGCAGCGTCTCGTGGGTGCCGCGCTCGACGATCCGTCCGCCCTCGACGACCAGGATCAGGTCGGCGGCGCGCACGGTCGACAGCCGGTGGGCGATGACCAGCGCGGTGCGTCCCTCCAGGGCCTCGCCGAGCGCCTCCTGGACGGCCGCCTCGGAGGTGTTGTCCAGGTGGGCGGTGGCCTCGTCGAGGATCACCACCCGGGGGTGGGCGAGCAGCAGCCGGGCGATGGTCAGCCGCTGCCGTTCGCCGCCGGAGAGCCGGTAGCCGCGCTCGCCGACGACGGTGTCCAGGCGGTCGGGGAGGCCGGCGATCAGCTCCTCCAGGCGGGCCCGGCGCAGCGCGTCCCACAGCTCGTCCTCGGTCGCTTCCGGCTTGGCGAGCAGCAGGTTCTCGCGGATCGAGTCATGGAAGAGGTGGCCGTCCTGGGTGACCATGCCGAGGGCCCCGCGCAGCGAGGCGGCGGTCAGGTCGCGGACGTCCACGCCGGAGAGCCGGACCGCGCCCGAGTCCGCGTCGTACAGCCGGGGCAGCAGCTGGGCGACGGTCGACTTGCCGGCGCCCGAGGAGCCGACCAGGGCGACCATCTGGCCGGGTTCGGCGCGGAAGGAGATGCCGTGCAGCACCTCTTCGCCGCCGCGGGTGTCGAGGGTGGCGACCTCCTCCAGGGAGGCCAGCGAGACCTTGTCGGCGGACGGGTAGCCGAAGCGTACGGAGTCGAACTCCACCGACACCGGGCCGTCGGGGACCTCGCGGGCGTCCGGCTTCTCGGCGATCAGCGGCGTCAGGTCGAGCACCTCGAAGACCCGCTCGAAGCTGACCAGGGCGCTCATCACCTCGATGTGGGCGCCGGACAGCGCGGTCAGCGGGGCGTAGAGGCGGGTGAGCAGCAGCGCGAGCGAGACGATGGCGCCGGCCTCCAGCTGCCCGCGCAGGGCCAGGAAGCCGCCCAGGCCGTAGACGACGGCCAGCGCCAGGGCGGAGACCAGGGTCAGGGCGGTGACGAAGTACGTCTGGACCATGGCCGAGCGGACGCCGATGTCCCGGACCCGGCGGGCGCGGACGGCGAACTCGGCGGACTCGCGGGCCGGGCGGCCCATCAGCTTGACGAGGGTGGCGCCCGGTGCGGAGAACCGTTCGGTCATCTGCGTGCCCATCGCCGCGTTGTGGTCGGCGCCCTCCCGGCGCAGCGCCGCCAGCCGGCGGCCGACCCGGCGGGCGGGCAGCACGAACACCGGCAGCAGCACCAGGGCGATCAGGGTGATCTGCCAGGAGAGGGTGAGCATCACGCCGAGTGTCAGCATCAGCGTGACGATGTTGCTGACCACTCCGGAGAGCGTGTCGCTGAACGCCCGCTGGGCGCCGATCACGTCGTTGTTGAGCCGGCTGACCAGGGCGCCGGTGCGGGTGCGGGTGAAGAAGGCGATCGGCATCCGCTGGACGTGGTCGTAGACGGTGGTCCGCAGGTCCAGGATGAGTCCCTCGCCGATGCTCGCCGACAGCCAGCGGGTCACCAGCCCCAGGGCCGCCTCGGCGACCGCGATCAGGGCGATCAGCCCGGACAGCCCGACCACGAGGGCGGACGAGTCACCGCCGACGATCGCGTCCACCACCCGGCCGGCGAGCAGCGGGGTGGCCACCGCGAGCATCGCGGTCACCGTGCTCAGCACCAGGAACCAGATCAGATGCCGGCGGTGCGGCCGGGCGAACGCCGCGATGCGGCGCAGTGTGCCGCGGGAGAAGCGGTGCCGGCCCTGCTGCGCGGCCATCGTGCTGTGCAGCGAGTGCCAGGCGGTGACTTCCATGTCCATGGTGGCCTCCTGTGTGCCGGGTCGTCACGGGATCGCCGTGCGTGACCGGCGACATGAAAGGAACCTAGGACCTCAACCAATATTGAGGTCAAGCGATTCCCGAAGGATCACCCTCCGGGCCCAGCGGGGGAGCCGGTGCGCGGAAATTGCCCGGCGGCCCGGCCCGGGACGTGGCCAAGGTGCCCCGGTGACGACGACTCAGCCGCGCCCCGACACCGGCCCGCCGGGCACCGACGCCGACGAGAAGGCCACCCTGCTCGCGTTCCTGGACTACGTCCGCGAGGCCGTGGCCGCCAAGGCGGAGGGCCTCGCGGAGCGGGCGGCGCGCGCTCCCGGGGTCGCCTCCGGGACCAGCCTGCTCGGGCTGGTCAGGCATCTGACCGCCGCGGAGCGGTACTGGTTCGTCTGGGCCTTCGAGGGCGCCGGGGACGCGCCGCCGGACCTCGGTATGACGGTCGGCGAGGCGGAGAGCGCCAAGGACGTGCTGGCCGGATATCGCGCGGCCGTCCGGCGGTCCAACGAGATCGTCGGGCGCTGCGACGACCTGGGCCGCAGCTGCGTCCGGCCGGCGGGGCAGGCCGGGGCGATCCGGTCGCTGCGCTGGGTGCTGGTGCACATGATCGAGGAGACCGCGCGGCACGCCGGGCACGCCGACATCCTGCGGGAACAGGCCGACGGGGCCGTCGGCAGGTGAGGGAGTGCGGGGTGCGGATACCGTCCGCCGTGCGCCGAGGGGCGACTTTGAGACAACCTCGCGAGGCGGCGTACGCCGGAGAGTTGAGGTGGCGGGACGGCGGGTAAGCCGTAGGCAACTCAAGCGCAACGACGCCCCGGAAACGGGCCGACCCCGCCCGGATCGCGCCGGGCGCCCCCCACCTCTCTTGTACGACTCCGCCGCGGCGCATGGCCGTTTCCGGCGCCGCGGCACGAAAGTGGGCCGGGCCGATGGACGAACGTCAGTACTACCCGAGAATCGTGGGACCCGGTCGCGCCGCGGACGGCGCGACCGTCCTCGAGCTCCACGGCGAGCTCGACATCCTCGCCGTGTCGGTGCTCTCCGCCCGGCTGGACGAGCTCACCGGCGTGCAGGGCGCCGATCTCGTGCTCGACCTGCGCGCGGTGGCCTTCATCGACTGCGCCGGACTCTCACTGCTCAGCCGCGCCCGCTGCCGGACCGGGCAGCGGGGCGGCCGGCTGCGGCTGGCCGGGGTCACCGACGGCGGCAGCGTCGGACGACTGCTCCGGATGACCGGACTGACCGGTCACTTCGAGCTCGTGCCGGACGACGCCCCCGGCCCCGCCGGCGACGATGCCGGGGCGGCCGAGGGCGCGGACATCGCCGTGGCGTGAGGCCCGCTCCGGCTCAGGCCGGCAGGGTCGCCTCGATCGCGGCGACCAGCTCGGGAGCCTCCGGCTCGGTACGCGGCCGGAAGCGGCCCGCGACCCGGCCCTCGGCGTCGATCAGGAACTTCTCGAAGTTCCACTGGACGTCGCCGGCTGTCCCTTCGGCGTCCGCGGCGGCCGTCAGCTCGGCGTACAGCGGCTGCCGGCCGGCGCCGTTGACGTCGCCCTTCTCGAACAGCGGGAAGCTGACGCCGTACGTCGCCGAGCAGAACGTGGCGATCTCCTCGGCGGTGCCGGGCTCCTGGCCCGCGAACTGGTTGCTGGGGAAGCCCAGCACGGAAAAGCCCCGGTCCGCATAGCGCTGCTGCAGCCGCTCCAGACCTTCGTACTGCGGGGTCAGCCCGCACTTGGACGCGACGTTGACCACCAGCAGCGCCTTGCCGCGGTGGTCGGCGAGCGAGGCGGGCTCACCGGTCAGGGTGCGCAGCGGGATGTCGTACAGGCTCACGGTCATGCTCCTCTTCACGGGTACGCGGACGGGGACGGCCCTCGTCGTTCCCAACGGCGCCGCCCGCCCTGATCTTCCCCGGATCGTCGGTGGGCCACGAAACCGTCGGGCGCAGGGTGCCGGCCCGCCACTCCTTGAGCAACTGGTCGAAGATCGGCGTCTCCTCCTCGGGCGGCCGGCGGGCCTGAGGGGCGGGCGGCGGCGGCAGCGACGGGGGCCGGTGCGACAGCGAGATCCGCTGAAAAGGGTGTGAGGCGGGCTTCTTGACATCCATGCCCGGACTCAACCGGAAATCGGCGCCCGGGTTGCGGGACGCGGCCGGGGCGGCCCGCAGATGCCCCTGCGGTGGTGACGGGCAGAAGATACGTTCCCGGAGCGAAGGGGCCGGCGGACGCCCCGCCGGCCCCTTCGCTCAGCTCCGCACCACCGGCCGCGCCGCCAGGGGCGTCCTCGGTGGTTCTGCCCGGATCACGTCCGGCACAGCAGCGCCTCGAGGACCTCCGCGAGCGCCGCCTCGGGATCGGCCACCCGGCCCTCCGCCCGCCACGCCACATAGCCGTCCGGCCGCACCAGGACCGCGCCCTCGGGCGTCGTGCCGTGCTTCTCGGCCCAGTCGGCGCCCTCCTCCGGGGCCAGGTCGTCGTCCGGTTCGGTGCCGATCAGGTAGCAGTTCAGCCGCACCCCGAAGCGCTGGACGGCGCCCTTGGCCGCGGTGCGCCACATGTCGCCGTCGGAGCCGGACAGCAGGGTGAACGACGTCTCGTAGAGGTCGAGGGTGGAGCGGCGCCCCTCGGGGCCGGTCAGCCACATGTGCGGGGCGCGGGTGCCCGGCTCGCCGGTCATCCGCAACTCGTCCGGAACCACCGGCAGTTCGGGATCGGCGCCGACGACCGCGCCGCGCGGGTAGCAGTAGCCGAGCGCGACGGTGAGCACCCCGCGCTGCCGGCCGCCGCCGGCCCCGGGCGCCGGCGCGTACCCGGGGTGGCTGTGCTCCGCGGAGCGGGCCGAGGCGCGGGCGCTGGTCTCCCGGGCCACCGGCAGCCGCTCCGCCTCGTACGTCGACAGCAGCTCCGGGCCCGCCGCACCGTCCAGGACGGCGGCGATCTTCCAGGCCAGGTTGTGGGCGTCCTGGATGCCGGTGTTCGACCCGAACGCGCCGGTGGGCGACATCTCGTGGGCCGAGTCGCCGGCGAGGAAGACCCGGCCCGCGCCGTACCGCTCGGCGACCCGCTCGGCGGCGTGCCACGGGGCCTTGCCGGTGATCTCCACCGCCATGTCCAGCGCGCCGGTCGCCCGCCGGATGTGGTCGATGCACCGCTCGTCGGTGAAGTCCTCCAGGGTCTCGCCCCGATCGGGGTGCCAGGGCGCGTGGAAGACCCAGTCCCGCTCGTTGTCCACCGGCAGCAGGGCGCCGTCGGCCTCCGGGTTCGTCAGGTAGCAGGCGATGAAGCGGCGGTCGCCCACCACCTCCGCCAGCTCCGGGGCGCGGAAGGTGATGCTCACGTTGTGGAACAGGTCGCCCGGGCCGGCCTGCCCGATGCCCAGCCGCTCGCGGACCGGGCTGCGGGGTCCGTCGGCGGCGATGAGGTAGTCCGCGCGCACGGTGCGCCGCTCGCCGGTCTCCCGGCTCTTCAGCTCCGCGGTCACCCCGTCCGCGTCCTGTTCGAAGGAGACCAGCTCGGTGGAGAAGCGCAGATCGCCGCCGAGCTCGCGGGCAGAGCGCACCAGGACCGGTTCGAGGTCGTTCTGGCTGCACAGACACCAGCCGGCCGGGCTGATCCGGGCCAGCCCGCCGCCCGGGTCGATCTCCTTGAACAGCCACTCCTGTTCGTCGCCGGTCAGTGAACGGGCCTGCAGGATCCCGTGGTTGCCGGCCAGGGTCGAGGCCGCCTCCCGGATCGGCCGCTCGGCCCCGGCCACCCGGAACAGCTCCATCGTGCGGACGTTGTTGCCCCGCCCGCGCGGGTGATGGGAGGTGTCCGCGTGCTTCTCGACCAACAGGTGCCGTACACCCAGCCGTCCCAGGAACAGCGAGGCGGACAGGCCCACCAGGGACCCGCCCACGACCAGTACCGGGACCCGTTCTCGGGGAGTGGGATTCATGGCGTGCTCCAGCTCCAAGGCGCATTGAGGGCAGATGGAGCACGAATGCCCGGCCGCGGACCTGTTCGATCACGGTTCACCTGCATGGCTCACAGATCTCGCGCCGCCCGTATGTCCCGGCCACGATCGAATCCGGGACGCCCCCCGGACACCGGGGCGGACGGCCCCACCATCCGGCTCAGTCACCCGGATCGCACCGGAACTGACGACGCACCACAGGGGCCAACGGGCACCGAAGGAGATGCGTAGACGATGACAACGCTGTCGGAACGAATATCCCAGTCAGCCTTCGACGGCTCCCGGCTCAGGGTCGTACTGCTCCTGGACCTCCACGACGGAGCCCAGCAGCAGTTCCTCGAAGCCTACGAGCACCTGCGCAACCAGGTCGCGTCCGTCCCCGGGCACCTCACCGACCAGCTGTGCCAGTCCATCGAGAACCCCTCGCAGTGGCTGATCACCAGCGAATGGGAGAGCGCGCCCCCCTTCCTCGCCTGGGTCAACAGCGAGGAACACGTCAAGATGGTCCAGCCGCTGCACGCCTGCGTCCGCGACACCCGCTCGCTGCGCTTCAGCGTCCTGCGCGAGACCTCGAACATCGCCGCCCGGGCCCCCGAGCCCCCCAAGGGCCGGCTCCAGGCCAACCCCCGCGTCGGCGACGGTGTGGTGCGGCACGCGCTGACCTTCACCGTGAAGCCCGGCAGCGAGGAGCAGGTCGCCGAGATCCTGGCCGGCTACGACTCGCCGGAGGCCCGGGTCGACGACACCACCCGGCTGCGCCGCACCTCCCTGTTCATGCACGGCAACCGCGTCGTCCGCGCGGTGGAGGTGCAGGGCGACCTGGTCGCGGCGCTCCGCCACGTCTCCCAGCAGCCCGAGGTCCGGGCCGTCGAGGAGGCCATCAACCCCTACCTGGAGCAGGACCGCGACCTCAGCGACGCGAACTCCGCCCGGGTGTTCTTCACCCGCGCCGCCCTGCCCGCCGTGCACCACGTCGCCTCCGGCAGCGCCCGGCCCGAGGACGTACGGCGCCACGCGCTGTTCTACCCCGCCAAGGGAGGCTGCGGCATGGCGCTGGCCAGGATGCTGGCCCGCCAGGACGAGCTGGCCGCCGACGACCCGGACTGCCCCGTCGCCGGCAGCACCATCTTCCAGCGCGACGACGTCGTCGTCCGGCTCGTCGACATGCGGATCCCGCTCGACCAGGACCCGTTGCTCTCGCTCGGCATCCGCGGTGAGCGCAAGACGGCGGTGCTGCGGCGTCTGCTCGACACCGAAGTGGCCGGCGGTCTGTCCAACGACCGCGAGCTCGCGCGCTTCCTCGCGCGCTGCGACATGGCCCTGATCACCGACCGCCGGTCCCCGGGCGCCTGAAAGCGTCCGCCCGGAGCAGGTCCCATCCCAACCCATCGCCGGCTTCACGCCCCTGGAGGAATCAGCCATGACCACGCACCGCCCACGCATCGTGGACCTCAGCGAGACCCAGCCCAACCGCCGGCGCGGAGGTGATCTGCGCGCCATGCTGACACCCAGCGCGGTGGGCGCCACGAGCGGCTTCATGGGCATGGCCCTCGTACAGCCCGGCGAGCGCATCGGCGAGCACTACCACCCGTACTCCGAGGAGTTCGTGTACGTCGTCCAGGGCGCGCTCGAAGTGGACCTCGACGGGGAGCCCCACCCGCTGCGCCCGGACCAGGGCCTGCTCATCCCGCCCTACATGCGGCACCGGTTCCGCAACGTCGGGGACGTCGAGGCCCGGATGGTCTTCCACCTCGGCCCGCTGGCGCCCCGCCCCGAGCTGGGGCACGTCGACACCGAGGGCACCGAGGAGAGCAGCCCCGCCGCCCCGCCCGAACACACGGAGCCGGTGTCATGAGTCGCCGCGTGGCGGTCACCGGAGTCGGGATCGTCGCGCCCGGCGGGGTGGGAGTGCCCGCCTTCTGGGACCTGCTGTCCGCCGGCCGTACGGCGACCCGTGGCATCACCCTCTTCGACCCGGAGGGATTCCGCTCGCGCATCGCCGCCGAATGCGACTTCGACCCCGCGGCGCACGGCCTGAGCGCGGAACAGGTCGCCCGCTCGGACCGGTACGTCCAGTTCGCCATGGTCGCCGCGGACGAGGCGCTGCGCGACGCCGGCCTCGACCCCGAGCGGGAGGACCCCTGGCGCATCGGGGTCTCCCTGGGCACCGCGGTCGGCGGCACCACCCGCCTCGAACACGACTACGTCGCCGTGAGCGACCGCGGCAAGCGCTGGGACGTCGACCACCGGCCGGCCGGCCGCTATCTGGAGCGGGCCTTCTCGCCCAGTTCGCTGGCCTCCGCGGTGGCCGAACAGGTCGGCGCGCACGGCCCGGTGCAGACCGTCTCCACGGGCTGCACCTCCGGCCTCGACGCCATCGGCTACGCCTTCCAGTCCATCGAGGAGGGCAAGGTCGACGTCTGCATCGCCGGCGCGTCGGACTCGCCGATCTCCCCGATCACCGTGGCCTGCTTCGACGCGATCAAGGCGACCTCCGCCAACAACGACGACCCCGCCCACGCCTCCCGGCCGTTCGACGCCCACCGCGACGGATTCGTCATGGGCGAGGGCGGCGCCGTGCTCGTCCTGGAGGAGCTGGAGCACGCCCGGGCCCGCGGTGCGACCGTGCACTGCGAGATCCGCGGCTACGCCACCTTCGGCAACGCATACCACATGACCGGGCTGACCCAGGAGGGCCTGGAGATGGCCGAGGCGATCAACCGCGCGCTCGACCACGCCAGGCTCGACGCCACCCAGGTCGACTACGTCAACGCGCACGGCTCGGGCACCCAGCAGAACGACCGGCACGAGACCGCCGCGGTCAAACGGTCGCTGGGCGCACACGCCCACAAGGTGCCGATGAGCTCCATCAAATCCATGGTGGGCCACTCGCTGGGCGCGATCGGCGCCATCGAGATCGTCGCCTGCGTGCTGGCACTGACCCACCAGGTCGTGCCGCCGACGGCCAACTACGAGACCCCGGACCCGGAGTGCGACCTCGACTACGTGCCCAGAACGGCGCGGGAACTGCCGCTGCGTTCGGTGCTCTCGGTCGGCAGCGGCTTCGGCGGATTCCAGTCAGCGGTGGTACTGACCCGACAGGGTGGGAGGGCAACATGAGCTCCCCGAAGGAACGACGCTCCGTCGTCACGGGCATGGGGGTGATCGCCCCCAACGGGGTGAGCACCGATGCCTTCTGGAAGGCGACCAAGGAAGGCATCAGCGTCCTCGACCGGGTGACCCGGGAGGGCTGCGAGCACCTGCCGCTCAAGGTCGCCGGTGAGGTGCGCGGCTTCGACCCGGCGGACCTGATCGAGGAGCGCTACCTCGTCCAGACCGACCGGTTCACCCATTTCGCCATGGCAGCGGCCAACCTCGCGCTGGACGACGCCCGCCTCGGCCGCGCCGACTACGCCGACTCGCCGTTCGCGGTCGGCGTCGTCACGGCCGCCGGCTCCGGCGGCGGCGAGTTCGGCCAGCGCGAGCTGCAACGGCTCTGGGGGCAGGGCTCCAAGTACGTCGGCCCCTACCAGTCGATCGCCTGGTTCTACGCCGCCAGTACCGGACAGATCTCCATCCGCGGCGGCTTCAAGGGCCCCTGCGGAGTCGTGGCCAGCGACGAGGCGGGCGGCCTGGACGCCCTGGCGCACGCCTGCCGCACCGTGCGGCGCGGCACCGACGCGGTCGTCGTGGGCGCCGCCGAGGCACCGCTGGCCCCCTACTCGGTCGTCTGCCAGCTCGGCTACGACGATCTGAGCACGCTCGACGACCCGGTCCGCGCCTACCGCCCGTTCACCGACGGCGCCTGCGGATTCGTGCCCGCCGAAGGCGGCGCGATGCTGGTCGTCGAGGAGGCGACGGCGGCCGAGGGCCGCGGCGCACCCGTCCGGGCCGAACTGTCCGGACACGCCGCGACCTTCACCGGCGCCTCCCGGTGGGAGGAGTCCCGGGCCGGACTCGCCCACGCCATCCGCGGCGCGCTGGAGGACGCGCGGTGCGCCCCGGACGAGATCGACGTGGTGTTCGCGGACGCGCTGGGCGTCCCCTCGGCCGACCGGGCCGAGGCGCTGGCCCTCGCGGACACCCTGGGCCGGCAGGCCACCCGGGTCCCGGTGACCGCGCCCAAGACCGGCACCGGGCGGGCGTACTGCGGTGCCCCCGTCCTGGACATCGCGGCCGCGGTGCTCGCCATGGAACACGGTGTGGTGCCGCCCACCCCCAACGTCGTCGACGTGTGCCACGACCTTGACGTCGTGACCGGCCGGGCCCGCCCAGCCGAACTGCGGACGGCGCTGGTGCTGAGCCGGGGACTGATGGGCTCGAACGCGGCAATGGTGCTGCGGCAGGGCCCGCCGTCCCCCTCATGAGAAGGAGAACCGCAATGACCGCTCAACTGACCCTCGACGAGCTGGCAGCGCTGATGAAGTCCGCCGCCGGCCTGACCGTCGACCCGAAGGACCTGGCGAACCGGGCCGACTCGACCTTCGCCGAGTTCGGCCTGGACTCGCTGGGCCTGCTGGGCATCGTGGGCGAGCTGGAGAACCGGCGCGGCCGGCCGATGCCGACCGACGCGGAGCGCTGCAGGACGCCGCGCGACTTCCTCGCCCTCGTCAACACCCCCAGCAAAGCCCCCATGGAAGCCGACAAAGTGCCTACGACAGGAGCCTGACATGCCCGGCCACACCGAGAACGACATCACCATCGCCGCGCCCCTCGACCTCGTCTGGGACATCACCAACGACATCGAGAACTGGCCGCAGCTGTTCAGCGAGTACGCCGCGGTCGAGGTGCTGTCCCGCGAGGGCGACAAGACCACCTTCCGGCTGACCATGCACCCGGACGACAACGGCACCGTCTGGAGCTGGGTCTCCGAGCGGGTCGTCGACCGCGCCCACCGCACCGTCCGCGCCCGCCGGGTCGAGACCGGCCCGTTCGCGCACATGGACATCCACTGGCAGTACTCCGAGATCCCGGGCGGCACCTCGATGCACTGGACCCAGGACTTCGCGATGAAGCCGGACGCCCCGGTCGACGACAAGGGCATGACCGAGCTCATCAACCGCAACTCCCGGATCCAGATGGAGCTCATCCGGGACAAGATCGAGCAGCGGGACCGTGAGCTGCGGTCCGCCACGGTCAGCTGACGGCCCGCCGGGCCGCGTCCGGACCGCCCTCCGGCGGCAACGAAGGGATCTTCCCGATGCATCACGCTCTGATCGTCGCCCGCATGAAACCCGGTTCGGCACCGGACATCGCGGACGTCTTCCGCGAGTCCGACCGTACGGAACTCCCGCACCTGGTCGGTGTCTCGCGGCGGACCCTGTTCCAGTTCGGTGACGTGTACCTGCACCTCATCGAATCGGACCGGCCGCCCGGCCCGGAGATCGCCAAGGTCACCGAGCACCCCGAGTTCCGCGCGGTGAGCGACAAGCTGTCCGCCTTCGTCAGCGCCTACGACCCCGAGACCTGGCGGAGCCCGAAGGACGCGATGGCCCAGCAGTTCTACCGCTGGGAGCGCGACGGCAGCCGCTGACGCGCAGGCCGGGCCGAGGCGATCCCTCGGGCTCCGGCCGCCACCCGGGAACCGGCACGGCCGCCCGGCGGGGAGAGCTCTCCCCGCCGGGCGGCCGGCCGTGCGCGGACGGGTTCCTCTGCGGCGGCCGCGTCCTCAGGCCGGGACGGTGCACTCGAAGGCGTGCAGGTACGGGTTGACGACGAGGACGTCGTGCACCTCCAGCCCGGCGTCCGAGATCCGGCGGATCATGCTGTCCTTGGTGTGCTTGGCGCCGCCCACGTTCAGCAGGAGCAGCAGGTCCATGGCGGTGGTGAACTTCATCGACGGGCTGTCGTCGACGAGGTTCTCGATGACCACGACCCGGGCACCGGGCCGGGCCGCCGCCTTGACGTTGTGCAGCGTCCGGCGGGTGGAGTCGTCGTCCCACTCCAGGATGTTCTTGATGATGTAGACGTCGGCCCGGACCGGGATGTCCTCCCGGCAGTCGCCGGGCACCACCGTCACCCGCGGGGCGAGCGGGCCGCCCGCGCGCAGCCGGGGGTCCGGTTGCGCCACGACCGTGGGCAGGTCGAGCAGGGTGCCCTCCAGCGAGGGGTGCTTCTCCAGCAGGCTGGCGAGGACGTGGCCCTGCCCGCCGCCGATGTCCGCCACCGACTGCGCCTTCGACAGGTCCAGCAGCCGGGCGACGTCCTCGGCCGACTGCTTGCTGGAGGTGGTCATGGCCCGGTCGAAGACCTGGGCGGACTCGGCGGCGTCCTGGTGCAGGTACTCGAAGAAGCTCTTGCCGTACAGGTCGTCGAAGACATCGCGCCCGGAGCGCACCGCCTCGTCCAGCCGCGGCCACGCCTCCCAGGTCCACGGCTCGGTGCACCACAGGGAGATGTAGCGCAGGCTGTTCGGGGTGTCCTCGCGCAGCATCCGCGACATGTCGGTGTGGACGTACTTCCCGTCGTCGGTCTCGGCGAAGATCCCGTAGCAGGACAGCGCGCGCAACAGCCTCTCCAGCGGCCGCGGTTCGGCCTTCACCTCGGCTGCCAGCTCCTCGGCGGAGGCCGGCCGGTCGCCGAGCGCGTCGGCGACGCCGAGTCGCGCCGCCGCCCGTACCGCCGCCGCGCACGCGGCTCCGAAGACGAGCTCCCGCAGCCGCATGGCCGACTGGGGCGTGGGACTTACGGTGGTCATTCCGCCTCTATTCTCCCGTGGTAGGTGAGTGCACCCGTGGTACCGGGTGCGCCCGGTGGGCCGTCAGCACAGCCCGGCCGGCTTCGAGGTCCGGCAGACGTTGCGGACGAACCTGTTCCCCCGGCCCTTGGGGTCCCGGTTGGCCAGGTCGACCGGCTTGTTGCGCAGCACGATGTTGTCGACGACGGTGTTGTGCTCGTTGAGCGCGCCCACGAAGCTGTGGAAGAGGACGACGCCGCCGGAGAGCGGCGACTTGCCCCGGTTGTCGCGGACCAGGTTGTGCCGCACCAGCGCCCGCTCGGTGCCGGTGAGCACGATGCCCGAGCCCTGGAGGAACGGCAGCCGCTTGGTGGCGGCGCAGTGCTTGTTGTTCCGGGAGACGTCGTTGTCCCGTACGGTCAGTGCGCCCGCCCGGGGGCGGGACTCGTCGCCGACGATGAAGACCCCGGCGCAGTTCCCGACGACGGTGTTGTGGCCGACCGTCAGGTTCCTGACCCGGCGGATGGTGACACCGATCCGGTTGTGGGACATCCGGTTCTCGGTGATCGACGCGCCCCGGGTGTCGGTCGCGCCGCCCTCCTCCTTGACGGTGTTCGCCAGGAAGATGCCGGAATCGCCGTTGCCGGTGACGAAGTTGTCGCGGATCACGCCGCGGATGGACTTCTCCTGCGCGATGCCCCAGACCCCGTTCTTCCGGGACGTCACCCCGTGCACGGACAGCCGGTCGGTGCCGGAGGCCCAGATGCCGTTCTGCTTGAAGCCGGTGACGGTCAACGCGCGGATGCTGACGCCCCGGAGCAGCCGGTGCCGCGAGCCGAGCACGCAGATGCCGTTGCCTTCCTCGCCGCAGCGGTTCGCCGCCCGCTTCGCCGACGGGCGGATCACCGTCTTCTTGCCGGCCCCGACGAGGTGCAGCCGCGGCGTGGTGATCAGCACGCTCTCGCGGTAGACCCCGGGCCGGAGGACGACGGTGTCACCCGGCCGGGCCGCGTCCACCGCCTGCTGGATCGACTCGCCCGGGCGGACGACATGCCGTCCCGGGGCATCGGAGGGGGGTGCCGCGCCCAGTCCGCCGGCCATCACCGCGGCGACGCAGCCCAGGAGTGTCATCTGTTGTAGGGCCATGAGGCGAAGCTATGGGCGATCAGACCCGCTCGCCATTTGTGGTGATCCGATGACGGCCGAGGGCGCGCCCGCGGGCGTCCGACACGCCGTCAAGTCCGCTGGCCGGCCGTCCGTCCGGCCGCGCATCAGGGCCGGTCAGCGGGGTTCTCCGGATGCTCGCCGCGGCTCCCTGTGCCGGTCGGCGGATCGCCCGGCCGGCACTCACCTGACCGGGTATCGGATGCCGCGTCCGCACGGTCCCCGGGCCCGGCATCCGACGGTGGGTCAGCCGGCCCGTCCGGCCACACCTCGCTCAGGAACGCCGTGAGGCTGGCCGGCAGGAACCACGGTCGGACGCGGAAGACGGTCATGGCAGACCAACGCGCGGGGCCCGGCCGACGACACCGGCAAGGGGCATGACGCCCCCTTCATCACCCCAACGGCCCTCGGCGGCGCGGCGGGTGCGTCCGGTCCCGGCTCAGCGGGCGCGCCGGATCGCCGCCTCGACCCCGTCCAGGACGACCGCGAGCCCGCCCTCGAAGGTGGCCCGCGCCTGGCGTTCCAGATACGGCACCGAGTCGTCGGTGACCGGGGCCGCGCCCTCGGTCTCCAGCCGGACCAGCAGCGGGAAGCGCTCGGCGAAGTCGGGCACCACCTCCTCCAGCATCCCGGACCGCGCCAGCCACCAGTCCTCGTCGGACACCCCGGTCGAGGCCGCGGCCACCCGGGACTCGGCGACGGTCCGCGCGGCCCCGCGCACGACGTGCACCAGCGTCCCGACCACCCGCCGCAGCTCCGCGGAGTCAAGACCGGTGGCGTACAGCAGCCGGAGCAGCGTCTCCAGGGCGCGGTACTCGTGCGGGCCGAGCACCGGGCGGGCCTGGGAGACCTGGAGCACCCAGGGGTGGCGCAGGTAGAACTCCCAGGTGTCCTCGGCCCAGGAGGTCACCGCGGCCCGCCAGCCCGCCGCCGGGTCGTAGTCGTGCGGCAGTTCGGCCAGCACCTGGTCGTACATCAGGTCCACCAGCTCGCTCTTGCCCGGGACGTAGGTGTACAGCGCCATGGCGGTACGCCCCAGTCGCTCGCCGACCGCGCGCATGGACAGGGCCGCCATGCCCTCCGCGTCGGCGACCGCGATCCCGGCCCGGACGATCACCTCGACGCTCAGGGCCGGTTTGGGGCCCGGCCACTGCCGCGTACGCGCCCCGCCGGGGCGCTCGTCGCGCCACAGCAGAGCCATCGACCGACGGGGGTCGCCCTGGCCGGCGAATACCACCACTTGCCGTCTCCTTACGCCATAAAGTAACGTCGCCCGGCGAACTCTTTACGGTGTAAGGATATCAGGAGGGGTGGCGGCTGACATGGGGGCCGAGCAGGCAGGAAAGCCGGATAGGGAGACCGCGTACGCGGCGGATGGTCACGATGTGATCGAGGTGCGCGGTGCCCGGGAGAACAATCTCGCCGACATTTCCCTGGACATACCCAAGCGCCGTCTCACGGTCTTCACCGGCGTCTCCGGATCCGGGAAGTCCTCCCTGGTCTTCGGCACCGTCGCGGCCGAGTCCCAGCGGCTGATCAACGAGACCTACACGGCCTTCGTGCAGTCCTTCATGCCGGCCCGCAGCCGGCCCGACGTGGACGCCCTGCGCAATCTGAGCGCGGCCATCGTCGTCGACCAGGAACGCATGGGCGCCAACGCGCGCTCCACCGTCGGCACCGCCACCGACGCCCACACCATGCTGCGGATCATCTACAGCCGCCTGGGCACCCCGCACGCCGGCACCTCCACCGCGTTCAGCTTCAACAGCGCCGAGGGCATGTGCCCCGAGTGCGAGGGGCTCGGCCGGGTCTCCACCATCGACCTCGACCAGCTCGTGGACACCTCGCGCTCGCTCAACGAGGGCGCGATCAGCGCCCCCGGATTCACCGTCGGCTCGTGGTACTGGCAGACCCTCGCGCACTCCGGATTCTTCGACCCCGACGTGAAACTCGCGGATTTCACCCCCGCGCAGTGGGACGACTTCCTGCACAAACCCGCCACCAAAATCAAGCGCGGCACCTCGAACATCACCTATGAAGGACTGCTGACCCGGGTCCGGCGGACCTATCTCGCCAAGGACCGGGAATCCCTGCAACCGCACATCCGGGCCTTCGTCGACCGTGCGGTGACCTTCGCCGCCTGCGGGGCCTGCGGCGGCGCCCGCCTCAATCCCGCGGCCCTCGCCTCCCGCATCGCCGGCCGCAACATCGCCGAATGCTCCGCCCTCCAGATCAGCGATCTGGTGGACTTCGTCCGCGGCATCGACGACCCGTCGGTGGCCCCGCTGGTCGCCACCCTCCGCGACACCCTGGAATCCCTCGTCGAGATCGGCCTCGGCTATCTGAGCCTGGACCGGGAATCCGGCACCCTCTCCGGCGGCGAGGCCCAGCGGGTGAAGATGGTCCGGCACCTCGGCTCCAGCCTGACCGACGTCACCTACGTCTTCGACGAGCCCACCGTCGGCCTGCACCCGCACGACATCCAGCGGATGAACGACCTGCTGCTGCGGCTGCGCGACAAGGGCAACACCGTCCTCGTCGTCGAGCACAAACCCGAGACCATCGCCGTCGCCGACCACGTCGTCGACCTCGGCCCCGGCGCCGGACCGGCCGGCGGACGCCTCTGCTACACCGGCGACGTCCCCGGCCTGCGGGCCTCCGGCACCCTCACCGGCCGCCATCTCGACCACCGTGCCGGGCTGCGCGAGCAGGTCCGGCGGCCCACCGGCTTGCTCGCCGTCACCGGCGCGACCACCCACAACCTCAAGGACGTCAGCGTCGACCTGCCGCTCGGCGTGCTCACCGTCGTCACCGGCGTGGCCGGCTCGGGCAAGAGCTCCCTCGTCCACGGCTCACTGAGCGGCCGGGACGGCGTCATCACCGCCGACCAGTCCCCGATCCGCGGCTCCCGGCGCTCCAACCCGGCCACCTACACCGGCCTGCTCGGCCCGGTGCGCACCGCCTTCGCCCGGGCCAACGGTGTCGGCCCGGGACTGTTCAGTGCCAACTCCGAAGGCGCCTGCCCCACCTGCAAGGGCATCGGACTGGTCTACACCGACCTGGCGATGATGGCCGGTGTGGCCGCCGTCTGCGAGGAGTGCGAGGGCCGGCGGTTCACGCCCGAGGTGCTCACCTACACCCTGCGCGGCAAGAACATCAGCGAGGTGCTCGCGATGTCGGTCGCCGAGGCCCGGGAGTTCTTCCCCTCCGGCCAGGCCCGCACCGTCCTCGACCGGCTCGCCGACGTGGGCCTGGCCTACCTCGGCCTCGGCCAGCCGCTCACCACGCTCTCCGGGGGTGAGCGGCAGCGGCTCAAACTCGCCCTCCACATGGCCGAGAAGGGCGCCCTCTACGTCCTCGACGAACCCACCAGCGGACTGCATCCGGCCGACGTGGACAAGCTGCTGGGCCTGCTCGACCGGCTCGTCGACGACGGCAACACCGTCATCGTCATCGAACACCACCAGGCCGTCATGGCCCACGCCGACTGGATCGTCGACCTCGGTCCCGGCGCCGGCCACGACGGCGGCCGCATCGTCTTCGAAGGCACCCCCGCCGACCTCGTCACCACCGGCGACACCCTGACGGCCCGCCACCTGCGGACCTACCTCCGCCGACCGGCCGAGTAGGCCCGTACACCAGCCGCAGGACCACCCCTGGCCGCCTCGACGCAGCCCGTACGCAAGGGAGTTGACCGCCCGCCTCAGCCCGCGCGTTCCGCCGCGCTGCGCTCCACGCAGAACTCGTTGCCCTCGATGTCGGCCATCGTCGCCCACCCCGTCCCGTCGGGCCGGCGGTGGTCGGCGACCAGGGTCGCGCCGAGCGCCAGCAGCCGCTCGACCTCCTCGTCGCGGCCGCGGTCCTGCGGCTGCAGATCCAGATGCAGCCGGTTCTTCCCGGCTTTGGCCTCGGGCACCGCGACGAACAGCAGCGCACCGGCCGCGGTGCTGACCGTGGCCTCGGGATCCCCCGGGAAGTCGTCCTCGGCCAGCGAACCGCCCAGCACCTCGGCCCAGAAGGTCGCCAGCCGGTGGGCATCGGTGCAGTCGACGGTGACGTGCCGTATCAGTGAGCTCATGCGCGTCAGTGTCCGCGGAGGTCCGGCGCCTGTCCACCGGGATCGCGCGCCGGGAGTGCACCCGGTTTGTCCGGCCCACCCATTCAGGTCGGGCACCCCCGTCGTCTACAGTTGCAGAAATCCGCAATTCAACAGATGACGCGACGGCCGTACGGCCTGAACGCGGAGGACCATGCGTGGGCGGTTTCGCCGAGTCGGTACGGGCACACCAGACCCGCGGTGCGGGCCGGGCAGGGGCGCGGACGTGAGCGGCGCCCGGTCACTCCCCACCGGGACCGGGTGAGCGCGGATGTCCGGCGCAGCACGGCGTAAGGGACCGCCGCCCTGGCGGGCGGTCCGCTCCCGCACCTGCATACCGGCGCCCTCCGGCCCGGGTGCCGGCCGGCCCTGCCGCGGGCGCCCGCCGGCCCGGGGGCCGTTGCGCCGCCCCCACGGACACGGCCGAGGCTGCCCCCAGCCGACCGCCCGTCACCACGCCTCCCCGCGCTGCGGCGTCCGGCACCCGCGCACCACCGCGCTCCGCCCGGGTCTCCAGCTGGCCCGGCTGCCCGGCGCCGTACTGGTCACCCACCGGGCGCCGCGCACCGGCCTGTTGCGCCGGGTCCTGCTCTCCGTCCTCGTCACGAACCTGCTGCTGCTCTTTCTCGCGCTGGTCGTCTATCTGGGACGGCACGCGGGCACGTAGGGGCCTCTCCCCGGCTCCCCGGCCGGGCCCGCCACAGCCACCTGACGTCCCGTCCGAACGACCACACCAGCAGCGCCAGCGCGCCGGCCACCGCAGCGCCGGCCACCTCCCGCGGCACGATCCCGGCGCCGGCCACCACCAGCACGATGCCCTGCAGCGCCGCCACCGTCTTCCGGGCCATGCTCGGCGGCAGCTCACCGCGCAACCACGGCCATGCCCAGGACGCCGCGACGAACGCGTACCGCATCAGACCGATGGCCAGGACCCAGACGCCCAGCGGCATCGCGACGTACACGCACAGCACGAGGATCAGGAACGCGTCGACCTCCATGTCGAAGCGCGCCCCCAGCCGCGTCGCCGTGTCGGTGCGGCGGGCCACCTGGCCGTCCACGGCGTCCAGGATCAGCGCCACCGTGGCCAGCGCGGTCAGCACCGCGACCGGGGCCCGCCGGTCGAAGGAGTCCGCGACCAGCGCGGTCACCCCGCCCACCAGGATCGCCCGGGCCAGCGTGACGCGGTTCGCCGGCCCGAACGGACCGGTCCACGAGCGGCGCAGCGCCAGCGTCAGCACCGCCCAGGTCACCACCGCGAACGCGGAACCCGTCAGCCACCCCGCGGTGCCCAGCCCGACCACCCGGCACAGCACCTCCAGCACCAGCAGCTGCACGCCCATGCCCGCCGTGGTGTCCGGCCCCAAGGCTCTTGTGTCGTAGTGCCCTTGTACGGCCACCATGCCTCCCTTGACCTGTGGCGGAGTCGGGGGGCGCCGCGTAGGGTGACGGCGTCCTTGATCCCCAGCATCGAGGACTCCTCGCCGTAGCGTCCAGGAGGATCCCGTTGTCGCGCGCCGCTTGTGCCTTTTGGACAAACGCCCCAGGACAGGGCGGGATCCGGCCGGCGGAGCTGTCCCGGCCCGGTCCCGACGAGGTGCTGGTGCGCACGCTCTGGTCCGGGGTGAGCCGCGGCACCGAGACCCTGGTCTTCCGCGGCGGGGTGCCGGAGAGCCAGCACACGGCGATGCGGGCGCCCCACCAGGAGGGCGACTTCCCCGCGCCGGTCAAATACGGCTACCTCAACGTCGGTGTCGTCGAGGAGGGACCGCCCGCGCTGCGCGGCCGCACGGTCTTCTGCCTGTACCCGCACCAGACGCACTACGTCGTCCCGGCCCACGCCGTCACCCCCGTACCGGACACCGTGCCCGCCGCCCGCGCCGTGCTCGCCGGCACCGTCGAGACCGCGGTCAACGCCCTCTGGGACGCCGGGCCGCTGATCGGCGACCGGATCGCGGTGATCGGCGGCGGCATGGTCGGGTGCAGCGTGGCCGCCCTCCTCGCCCGTTACCCGGCGGTGCGGGTGCAGTTGGTCGACGCCGATCCCGGCCGCGCCGCCACCGCCGAGGCGCTCGGCGTGGACTTCGCGCTGCCCGCCGACGCCCGGGGCGACTGCGACCTCGTCGTGCACGCCAGCGCCACCGAGGAAGGCCTGGCCCGCGCCCTCGAACTGCTCGCGCCGGAGGGCACCGTCCTGGAGCTGAGCTGGTACGGCGACCGGCGGGTCAGCCTGCCGCTGGGCGAGGCGTTCCACTCCCGCCGGCTGGTCGTGCGCAGCAGCCAGGTCGGCACCGTCTCCCCGGCCCGGCGGGCCCGCCGCGGCTACGCGGACCGGATGGCGCTGGCCCTCGAACTCCTCGCCGATCCCGCCTTCGACGCGCTGATCACCGGGGAGTCCGCCTTCGAGGAGCTGCCGCAGGTGCTGCCCCGGCTCGCCTCCGGCGACCTCCCGGCGCTCTGCCACCGCATCCGGTACGCACCGCCGGACGGCCGGTAGGCGCCGCGCCCCGGCCCCGGATCCGCCCCCCCCACGACACCGTCACTGAGACCGACATCACACCGGAGGAACGGCCTTGTTCAGCATCACCGTCCGCGATCACCTGATGGTCGCGCACAGCTTCCGCGGTGCCGTGTTCGGCCCCGCGCAGCGGCTCCACGGCGCGACGTTCATCGTGGACGCCACCTTCCGCCGGCCCGAGCTCGACGCCGACAACATCGTCGTCGACATCGGCCTGGCCACCCAGGAACTCGCCGGCGTGGTCGGCGAGCTGAACTACCGCAATCTCGACGACGAGCCCGCCTTCGCCGGCACCAACACCTCGACGGAGGCGCTGGCCAAGGTCATCGCCGACCGGCTCGCCGACCGCGTGCAGGCCGGCAACCTCGGCGAGGGCGCCCGCGAACTGACCGGCATATCGGTCACCCTGCACGAATCGCACATCGCCTGGGCCAGCTACGAGCGCGCGCTGTGACCCCCGGCGCCGCCCCGGCGGGGGAGCGGACGGTGCACGTCGTCCTGCCCGGCGCCGTCGACGACCCGGCGGCGCCCAGCGGTGGCAACACCTACGACCGGCGGGTGTGCCAGGGTCTCCCGGCGGCGGGGTGGCGGGTGCGCCCGTACGCCCTGCCCGGCACCTGGCCGCGGCCGGCCGCCGCCGACCGCGCCGAACTGGCCCGGGTGCTGGCGGCCCTGCCCGACGGCGCGGTGGTCCTCCTCGACGGGCTGGTCGGCTGCGGCGTCCCCGAGGTCCTGGAGCCCGAGGCCGCCCGGCTGCGGCTCGCCGTCCTCGTCCACCTGCCGCTCGCCGACGAGACCGGGCTCGAACCCCGCGACGCGGCCGACCTGGACGCCCGCGAACGCCGCGCCCTGCACGCCGCCGGCGCCGTCGTGGCCACCAGCGCCTGGGCCGCCGGCCGGATCACCGCCCACCACCACCTGCCGCCCGCCCGCGTGCACCTCGCCCGGCCCGGGACCGACCCCGCACCGCTCGCGCCCGGCACCGACGCCGGCACCGCGCTGCTCTGCGTCGCCGCGCTCACCCCGCGCAAGGGGCAGCGCCGGCTGCTCGACGCCCTGGCGACGGTCACCGATCCGCCCTGGCACCTCACCGTCGTCGGCGGCCCCGGCGGCGACCCCGGCTACGCCTCTCAACTGCACGAGCAGGTCGCAGGGTTGGGAATCGGCGACCGGGTCCACTTCGCCGGACCACGGACCGGTGCCGAGCTGGCCGCGCACTACGCCGCCGCCGACCTGCTGGTCCTCGCCTCGTACGCCGAGACGTACGGCATGGTGATCACCGAGGCGCTGGCGCGCGGAATCCCCGTTCTGGCCACGGCCGTCGACGGCGTACCGGAGGCCCTCGGGCGGGCCCCCGACGGCACCCCGCCCGGCCTCCTCGTCCCCTCCGGGGAGCCCGCGGCGCTCTCCGCCGCACTGCGCGACTGGCTGGCGGACCGTGCGCTGCGGCACCGGCTGAGGGAGGCGGCGCGCGGACGGCGTGCCATGCTGGAGGGGTGGGAGATGACGTCGCACAGCCTGGCCGAAGCGCTGGAACGGCTTCGGCACGAGCCCCGGAGCAGCCGATGACCGCCGTCGGCAGCCCCCGATTCGCCCCCCGCTGGCTGGAGTTGCGCGAACGCGCCGACGCCGCGGCCCGGGCCCCCGAACTCCTCCGCCCGCTGCGCAGAGCGCTGGCCGGACGGCCCGGCCCGCCCGGTCTGACCATCCGCGACCTGGGCTGCGGCACCGGCTCCATGGCGCGCTGGCTCGCCGTCCGGCTGCCCGGCCCGCAGCGCTGGATCCTGCACGACCACGACCCCGTGCTGCTCGCCGAGGCCGGCTCCCGGATGCCCGCAACGGCCGCCGACGGCACGCCCGTCACGGCCACCACCGAGCGCGGCGACCTGACCGCCCTCACCGCCGCCGACCTCGCCGGAACCTCCCTGGTCACCGGCTCCGCCCTGCTCGACCTGCTCACCCTCGACGAGATCGAGGCGCTCGCCGCGGCCTGTGCCGGCGCCGGCTGCCCGGTCCTGCTGGCGCTCTCGGTCTCCGGGCGGGTGGAGCTGACCCCGCCCGATCCGCTCGACGGGGTGCTGGCCGGCGCCTTCAACGACCACCAGCGCCGTACCGAAGGGGGCCGCGGGCTGCTCGGTCCGGACGCGGTCGCCGCGGCGGTCACGGCGTTCGAACGGCACGGCTGGACGGTGCGGTTGCGGTCCAGCCCCTGGCGGCTCGGCTGCGCGGAGTCCGCGCTGACCGCCGAATGGCTGCGCGGCTGGGTCGGCGCCGCACACGCCCAGCGGCCCGCGCTGGCACCGGAGTCGACGGCCTATCTGGGGCGCCGGCTGGAGGAGTGCGCGGC
This sequence comes from Streptomyces bugieae, assembly GCF_036352915.1. Classification (NCBI taxonomy): domain Bacteria; kingdom Bacillati; phylum Actinomycetota; class Actinomycetes; order Kitasatosporales; family Streptomycetaceae; genus Streptomyces; species Streptomyces bugieae. The sequence goes on along the minus strand of NZ_JAZBJP010000001.1, from coordinate 1,027,986 downwards.
GGGCGAACTGGGCGTGACCGTGCACCACACCGACCTGCTGGCACTGCCCGGTCCGCCGTCCGGGGACGGGGGGTGAACCGGCGCTGCTGGGCGCTGCTGCGGCTGCTCGCGGGCGCGGGCATCCTGGCGGCCCTGGTGTGGCACCTCGGTTCCGGCGCCTTCCTGGGCGGGCTGCGCCGGATCGACGCCGGAGCGCTGCTCGCGGCCCTCGCCCTCGGCCTGCTGACCACGGTCGGCAGCGCCTGGCGCTGGTGTCTGGTGGCCCGCGGGCTGGGCCTGCGGCTGCCGCTGGGCCGGGCGGTCGCCGACTACTACCGGGCGCTGTTCCTCAACGCGGCGCTGCCCGGCGGCGTCCTGGGCGACGTCCACCGCGCGGTGGGGCACGGCCGGGCCTCCGGCGACCTGGGCCGCGGGGTGCGGGCGGTGGTCCTGGAACGCACCGCCGGCCAGCTGGTGCTGGTGCTCGCCGGGGCCGTGGTGCTGCTCGCCCGGCCGTCGCCGGTCCTGGCACCGGTCGTTCGCGTCCTGGCCTCGCCGGGCGCCGCCGCGGTCGCCGTCGCGGTGGGCGCCGCGGCGCTCGTCCTCGCCCGGTGGCTGCGGCGCCGCCCCGGCACCTCACGCGTCCGGCGTGCGCTCGGCACCTTCCTGACCGAGGCGCGCCAGGGCCTCGGCGCCCCCGGTGTCCGGTCCGGTGTCGCGCTCTCCTCCGCGGTGGTCCTCGCGGGCTACCTCGCCACGTTCGTCCTGGCCGCCCGGGTCGCCGGCGTCACCGCGCCGACCGCCGAGCTGGTGCCGCTCGTGGTCCTCGCCCTGCTGGCGATGGCGCTGCCGCTGAACGTCGGCGGCTGGGGCCCCCGCGAGGGCGTCGCCGCCTGGGCCTTCGGCGCGGCCGGGCTGGGCGCCGCGCAGGGCCTGGCCACCGCCGTCGTCTACGGCGTCCTCGCCTTCGCCGCGAGCCTGCCCGGCGTCGTGGTCCTGTGCGTCCGGTGGGGTGCCGCCCTCCGCGCCGGCCGACCGCAGCTCCATCTCGAAGAGGGTGTCCTCCCCGAGCAGGCTGCGCCGCAGCGGCGGCCGGAGCGCCTCGCGCATCACCGTCGTCCCGGGGAACCGCAGTCCGGGCACGCCGTCCCCGATCAGTACCGGCGCGACGGTGAGGTACAGCCGGTCCAGCGCACCGGCCCGCACGAACCGCGACACGGTCACCCCGCCGCCCTCGATCAGCACCCGGCCCAGGCCGCGGCGCGCCAGGGCCGCGAGCAGCCGTGACGGGGCGAACGCCGCCGCGTCGGGCAGCCGGAGCACCTCGACCCCGTCGCCCGGGACGTCCGGCTCCAGCGCGGCCTCCGGCCCCACCAGCCACAGCGTCGGCGCGGCCCGGTCCGTGAACACCCCGCTGCCGTGCGGCACCCGGCCGCGCGGATCGAGCACCACCCGCACCGGGTTGTCGCCGGGACAGGCCCGTACGGTCAGCCGGGGGTCGTCCGCCACGGCCGTGCCCGCCCCGACCAGTACGGCGTCGGCGAGCGCCCGCAGCCGGTGCAGATGGCGGCGGTCGGCCGTCCCGGTGACGTAGTCGGCGTCGCCGGTGCGGGTCGCCACGAAGCCGTCCAGGCTCTGCCCCAACTGCCCGAACGCCACCCGCGGCCCGGCCAGGCAGAGCGGCAGATAGCGCTCGGCGAGCTCGGCGGCGCCGGCCGAGGCGGGCTCCGCCCAGCGCGGCCGGCCGTCGCCGTCCCGCACCAGCCCGGCGGCCCGGGCCTGCTCCTCCGTACGGATCCGCCGCAGCCGCTGCCACGCCTCCGCGGTCCCCAGCACCTCAGTCATCGGCGTCCGCCCCCGTACCCAGCAGCGCGACGTACTCGGCGAACGCCTCGGTCAGCCCGGCCAGCAGCTCCCGGCCCTTGTCGGCGGAGGCGAGCGAGGGGCGGCCGACGACACCGGACGTGGTGTACGCCGACAGCCCCAGCGTCAGCAGGTGCCGGCGGTCGTCGGCCGGGCAATCCGCTCCGGCGTAGCCGTCCTTGACCAGTTCCGGATGGGCGTGCAGCAGGATCGAGGTCTCCAGCTCGCCCGCGTGCATGTCGCTGTGCGCGGAGGTGCGTATCCCGGCCCGGTCGCGGGCCGCGTCCCAGTCGGCGGTGCCGGGGAACAGCGCCATCCGCATGCCGCGCCCGGCGGATTCCTGCACCACGTTGCGCAGCACGTAGTTGCCGCCGTGGCCGTTGACCAGGACCAGCGCCCCGATCCCGGACCGGAGCAGCGAATCGGCGAGGTCCGTGACGACCGCGTGCAGCGTCCGCGCCGAGATGCTGACCGTGCCCGGCCAGGCGGCGTGCTCCTGGGAACAGGAGACGGTCAGCGGCGGCAGCAGCAGGACCTCGTGGGCCGCGGCCACTTCCCGGGCGACGGTGCAGGCGATGACCGTGTCCGTGGTCAACGGCAGGAACGGGCCGTGCTGTTCGAAGCTGCCGATCGGCAGCACCGCCAGCCGCGGTCGCCGCTGCCGGACGTCCTCGGTGGTGTCGGCCGGCAACAGCCCGGTGGGCGTCGGCGGTTGCGGGGGAGCGGTCATCGGGATCGGTCCGCCTTTCGTCGGTCGGCTCGCCGGGAGCCGGTCGGGACGCGGGTGCCGCAGCATACTTGTCATGTATCTGAGTGATCGCTGTCGGGTTCCGACCCCCGTGGGTACCATCGCGCCATGACGGACCCCGACGCCCTGTGCGGCCCCCGCCCCGGTCATGACCTCGCCGTCGCGCCCGACACGGCCCGCCCGCTGCCCGGTGTGGCGCGGGTGGTGTCGGTCCGGCTGCCGACCGCCTACGGGGAGTTCCGGGCGGTCGGCTATCTCGACCGGCCCAGCGGAACCGAGCATGTGGCGCTGGTGTACGGCGAGGTCACCGGCGAACCGGTGCTGACCCGGGTGCATTCGGAGTGCCTGACCGGGGACGCCTTCGCGTCCCGGCACTGCGAATGCGGTGATCAGCTGTCCGCGGCGCTGCGCGCGATAGCGGCTGCCGGGCGCGGGGTGCTGGTCTACCTCCAGGGCCACGAGGGCCGGGGCATCGGCCTGTTGGCCAAGCTCCGCGCGATGCAGCTCCAGGAGGAGGGGCTGGACACCGTCGAGGCGAACATCGCGCTCGGCCTCCCGGTCGACGCCCGGGAGTACCGCGCCGCCGCGCAGATCCTCGACGACCTCGGCGTCCGCGCGGTACGGCTGCTGTCCAACAACCCGCGCAAGCGCGCCGCGTTGCTGCGGCACGGCATCACCGTCACCGAACGCGTCCCGCTGCTGGCCGAGCCGCAGGCGGAGAACATCCGCTATCTCCGCACCAAGCGCGAGCGCCTCGACCACGACCTGCCGCACCTCGACGGGATCCCGGGCCAGTTCTGACGCATCGTCAGGTATCCGGGAACGGCCCGGACGCACCGGGTCCGGGGTCCGCGAGGAGTGCTCGCGGGCCCCGGACCGGTGGTGCGGTGGATGCTCCGGATCAGGAGGCGATCCGGATCAGGAGGCGACGGACACCGCCCCGGCCGGCTCGGTGGCCGGCCGCGGCGCGACGACGCGCTCCGCCAGATGCCCGAAGACCAGCCCGAAGGCGGACCACAGCACCAGCTGGACGGCGAGCGCCGACAGCCGGAACTGCCACAGCAGCGTGGCGGAGAAGCCGTCGGGCACCTCGTCGACGGCCGGCAGGAACGCATAGGCGAGCCCGACGGCGACCGCGAAGGCGGCGACGGCGGCCACCGTCGCGTACCAGTTGCCCAGCTTCGGAGCCAGCCGCCGGCCCAGGATCGTGGCGGCGACGGCCAGCAGGACGCCGAGCAGCATCATCAGGAAATACAGGGCGGTGCGCTTGCCGATGGTGTCGGGGTCGCCGACCGACGGCGGGTTCGCCGGGTACTTCAGGAACGGCACGACGTAACCGGCCACCAGCGCCGCCCCGGAGAGCAGCAGGGCCGTGGCGCGCGCCCCGAACCGGCCGATCCGCCCCAGGGCGAAGCAGAAGGCCAGGGCGGCGATCCCGCCCAGTGCCACGCCGTAGATCAGGACGCCGGTGGCGAGGCCGGCCGTGGACTGCAGTCCACGGCTGACCACTTCCATCTCGTGTTCGTGGCTGTGCGCCTCCTCGAAGGCGATGGCGGCGTCGATCCGCGGTTCGCCCAGCACGTAGGCGACGAGGAGCGCGAACCCTCCGGCGGCGAGGCCGGCGATCATGCCGCGCACGAGCAGGGTTCTGACGGTGAGGGAGTTCATGGCTGCGGCCGCCCGGTCAGTGGCAGGGGAAACCGAGGAGGTGGCGCCCGTCGTGCAGCCATTCGTGGACGTCCGAACCGGACAGCAGCGAGGTGGCGCCCTGCTCCGCGCCGACGAAGTACAGCAGGACCAGCATCAGCACACCGGCGAACAGCGCCCAGGGGGCGATCGCCTTCAGGGGGAGCGGGGCGGGGGTGGTGGTGCCGGCGGCCGGCGGTGCGATGGACGAAGCCATGGCATGACCTCCTGTTGGGGGGAACTCGCGTCCCCGGTAAATGGGAGTGCGTAACGACATGCGGGTCTGGCTCGTCCGGTACCGGCCCCTGGCGGGCCGATAAAGAACCGGACATACAGTGGCGCGACCGCGCCGGGATCCCACCGGCTTCCGTCATGCCGTCGTCAAGCACCGGTGAACGTACCGCGATCCGGCCACCTGGCCAAGACCGTACGGGGGGCGGACGGGTGCGGACCGGGGCGCATCGACCGGCCAACTCCCGTGTCGGGGCGGTGGGTTGGCGTCTCGGGAACGAAAGAGAGAAGAGGGCATGACAACTCGGGTGATGCTGGTCTCACCGGCCGCGGGCGACGCCCAGCGTGAGGTGCGCTTCGACGACGACTCCCCGCCGCACGCGGCCGGACTGCGGCGGGCCCGGGCCGCCGCCGGGACTTTGCCGGCCGCCGACCGGGTCTTCGCCTCGCCCTCCGTACGCTGCCGGCGCACCGCGGAGCAGCTCGGGCTGCCGGCCGGGCCGGTGCCGGAGCTGACGGGCTGTGCGATGGGGGAGTGGCGGGGGCGGACCCTGGCGGAGGTGGCCGAAACGGAACCGCTCGCGGTCTCCGCCTGGCTGTCCGATCCGGACTTCGCCGGGCACGGCGGGGAGTCGCTGCGGCAGCTCTGCGACCGGGTCGCGACCTGGCTGACCCGGATGGCACCGGACGCCGGGCGGGTGCTGGCGGTCGTGGAACCGGACGTGGTGCGGGCCGCCGCGGTGTGTGCGCTGCGGGTGCCCGCGGACGCGTTCTGGCGGCTGGACGTGGCGCCGCTGACCGTGACGGAGCTGAGCGGGCGGGGCGGCCGCTGGAATCTGGGTCTGGGCCGGGCGCTGGAGCGCGGGGCGGGAAGCTGACCTGCGGGAAGCCGGCCGGTCCCGCACGAGAAGCTGACCGTACCCCTTCAAAATTCACCCACCGCTTCATCTACACATAAAGGCGACATAAGCGCAGAATGAAACCGTGGCCCGATGCCACGCGATAACGGCCAGGCTTGCGAGCGAAGGAGGCGAGTCGCATGGCCGACGTCTCACACCCCAGGGGAGATCTCGCAGGTCACCCCGATGCTTCAGAGATGCAGGCCCGATACGAGCGGGTGCTCGGCGGGCGTGACGTGGTACTTGTCGACGGTCCGGTCTTCCTCGTCGGCCTGTACTGCGCTGCCTCACCGTGGATCGTCCACTACTCGCTGGCGCAGCCCAGCCTCGCGACGCACAACCTCATCGTCGGGATCGCGATCGCCCTGCTGGCGGTCGGCTTCACCGTCACCCCGGCGCGGATGTACGGCCTGAGCGGCGCGATGTGCGCGATCGGCGTGTGGATGATCATCGCGCCCTGGATCGTCGGCCGTGGCGCGGACATGGGCGTCATCTGGAACAACATCGTCATCGGTGCTCTGACGTTCCTGCTGGGCGCCCTGTGCGTCATGGCGGCATCGAAGCGGCGCGCCACCTGACGCGCTGCCCACGGGTCGCAATGAGTGACCGCCGGCCGGCCTCCCCGTCCCCGGGCAGGCCGGCCGGCGGCCGTCTGCCGTCCCCGGGTCCGGAGGGACCCCTACCGGCGCCGCCCGCGCCCGCCCGCCGAGAGGTGCCCGGACAGGCCCGCCAGGACCAGCCCGCCCGCCAGGAGGAGGGCGTGCGCCAGCAGGATCCCGGCGGCCAGGCTGCCGGCCGCGGCGGCGGGCAGCAGCCAGGCCGTGCCCCGGAACCCGGGACGGGGCGGGGCGCGGCGGCCGGCGGGCGGGGTGCGGGGACGGGCGTACGGAACGGCAGGGTGCCGGAACGATTCGGCGAGCTCGCCGAAGGCGCGGTCGTCGTACGGGGACAGAGGGCGTCCCTCCCCTCCCGGAAGATCGAGCCGGGACCCGCCCCGGCCGGCCGGATTGCCGCGCCCGGAGAGGACCCCACCTGCGTTGTTGTGCCCTGCCCGGCCCTGCCCGTAACGCCGTTGGCCGCGCCGGCGCTCCCCGGCCGCCGCGGGGGCAGGCATGCGCCACCCGGACAAAACCGGTTAAATCGAACGTGTGGGGCAGGGGCCTTGGGCCCGCCGCCGCCCCGGAGAGGGAGCGCCCCGTGACCGCTGCACCCGTCGATGACCACGAAGACTTCGCCGACGCCGACCGCGGCTTCATCGCCGAGCTCGACCCGCCGCGGATCACCACGGACGACGGCCGGCCGGTCTGGGACGCCGCGGCCTACGGATTCCTGGCCCAGAACTGCCCCGACACCGCCCACGAGGGCCTCTGGCGGCAGGGCAGGCTGGTCAGCCGCCAGGGCCTCTACGAGGTCACCGACGGCATCTACCAGGCCCGCGGCCTGGACCTGGCCCACATGACGCTGGTCGAGGGCGACCACGGCGTCATCGTCGTCGACCCGCTGCTCTCCGCCGAGACCGCCGCCGCGGCCCTGGAGCTCTACCGCAAGTACCGCGGCGACCGGCCGGTCACCGGGCTGATCTACACCCACTCGCACGCCGGTCACTTCGGCGGCGCCGGCGGGGTCGTCCCCGCCGGGCACGACCCCGTACCGGTCCTCGCCCCGGCCGGCTTCCTCGCCCACGCGGTCGGCGAGCACCTCGACGCCGGGCCCGCGAGTTCCCGGCGCGCGGCCTTCACGTACGGCACCGCGCTGCCGAAGGGACCGGACGGCCAGATCGGCTGCGGGCTGGGCACCACCCGGTCCACCGGCACCCGCACCCTCATCCCGCCGACCGTGGACATCACCCGCACCGGCCAGGAGGAGATCCTCGACGGCGTCCACCTCGTCTTCCAGCTCACCCCGGACGCCGAGGCACCCGCCGCGATGAACTTCGGCTTCCCCGCGCACCGGGCGCTCTGCCTGGCCGAGAACGCCACCCACACCCTGCACACCGTCCTGCCGCTGTACGGCGGGGCGGTCCGCGACAGCCGGGCCTGGGCCCGCCACCTCGACGAGGCGCTCGCCCTCTTCGGCGACGGGACCGAGGTCGCCTTCGCCTCGCACCACTGGCCGACCTGGGGCAAGGACCGCATCCGGGCCCTCCTCGCCGGCCAGCGCGACCTGTACGCCTACCTGCACGACCAGACCGTGCGGCTGCTCAACGCCGGGTACACCGGCCCCGAGATCGCCGAACAGCTGCGGCTGCCGCCGGCCCTCGCGCGGGTGTGGTCCCACCACGGCTACTACGGCTCGGTCAGCGACCACGTCAAGGCGGTCACCCAGCGCTACCTGGGCTGGTTCGACGGCAACCCGGCCCATCTGTGGGAGCACCCGCCGGCCGAACAGGCCCGGCGCTACGTCCACGCCCTCGGCGGCGTCGAGGCCACCGTGAACGCCGGCAAGCAGTACGCGGCCGACGGCGACCTGCGGTTCGCCGCGACCCTCCTCAACCACGCCGTCTTCGCCGACCCGGACAACGTGCGGGCCCGCCGCGCGCTCGCCCAGGTCTACGAACGCCTGGGCCACGGCGCGGAGAACGCCGTCTGGCGCAACGTCTACCTCACCGGTGCGGGCGAACTGCGCGGCGCCCCGGCCGCCCGGGACGACATCGGGGACGCCACCGCCGCCCCCGACCTCACCCGGGCGCTCACCGTCGACCAGCTCCTGGACTCGCTGGCCCTGCGCATCGACGGCCCGCGCGCCTGGTACACCGCGCTCACCCTCGACCTCTACCTCCCCGACGAGGACCGCACCTGGCGGCTGACCCTCTCCAACGGCGCCCTCACCCACCGCGCCTCCCCCGGCGCCCCGGCCCCCTCCGCCGACGGCATCCCCGACCTCACGCTCACCCTCACCAAGACCCAGCTCCTCGACCTCCTCACCCCCCACGCCCCCACCGAAGCCGCCCCGCGCGGCGAACCCGGCCCCCTCCGCAACCTCCTCGCCCTCGCCACCACCCCGGACCCGGCGTTCCCGGTGGTCACGCCCTGACCCCTGGCGAGCCTTCCGTCCGGCGTCAACCTCGCGCCCCCCGGACCACCACGCCACCCCGCGCCACCCGGGCCGAAGCTGGGGCACACTGGCCCCGTGGCGAGCAGCATTCCCGAGGAGTCGACCAGCTTCGTCGGACGGCGGAGCGAACTGGAGCGGATCGACCAGGAGTTGGCGGCACACCGGCTGGTCACCCTGACCGGGCCCGGTGGGGTGGGCAAGACCCGGATCGCCGTCAGGGCGGCCCGGGCGGCGGCACCGCGGTTCCCCGACGGGGTCGGCTGGGCCGATCTGTGGCCGTTACAGGGCGAGGGGCGGCTGCTGGCCACGGTCTGCGACGCCGTCGGGCTCGCCGACCACACCGCGCGCACCCCGGCCGCCGCGCTGTGCTCCTGGCTCACCGACAAACGGCTGCTGCTGGTGCTGGACTCCTGCGAACACCTCGTGGCCGCCTGCCGGGACCTGCTCGGCGACCTGCTGACGGCCGCGCCCGGCGTGACCGTGCTGGTCACCAGCCGGCAGCCGCTCGGCCTCGACGGCGAACGCGTCACCGAGATCGGCCCGCTGCCCTGCACCGGCGACAACGACGCCCTGACCCTGCTCACCGACCGGGCCGGCACCGCCGCGCCCGGCCTCGTCCTCACCGACCCCGCCCACGCGGCCACCGCCGACGGTATCTGCCGGCGCCTGGAGGGCATTCCGCTCGCCCTGGAGCTGGCCGGCGCGCAGATGGCCACCAGCTCCGTCGAGCGGATCGCGGAGCGGCTGGCCACCCGCTTCGACACCCTCGACACCGGCGCAGCGCTGCCGCCGCCGCCCCGCCACCGCACCCTGCGCTGCACCATCGGCTGGAGCCACGAACTCTGCACCCCCCTGGAGCGGCTGCTGTGGGCCCGGCTCTCCGTCTTCCGCGGCACCTTCGACACGGAGTCGGCCGGCGCGGTGTGCACCGGCGGTCCGCTCACCGAGGCGGAGGTGCGCACCGCCCTGACCGGACTGGCCGCCAAGTCCGTGCTCGCCCGCGAGGGCGGCCGCTTCCGCATGCTCGACACCCTGCGCGAGTACGGCCGGATGTGGCTCGGCGAGCTCGGTGAGGCACCCGCCCTCGCCGACCGGCACGCCGCGCACTTCGTCGGCCACGGCCGCCGCGCCGAACAGGGCTGGCTGGGTCCCGGGCAGGTCGGCTGGTACCGCAGGACCGCCGACGCGCACGTCGACCTGTGCACCGCACTGGACCATCTGCTGGTCACCGCCCCCGAGCGGGCCCAGGAACTCAGCGCCGCGGTCGGCTTCTTCTGGAGCTGCTGCGGCCATCTGCACGAGGCCCGCGACTACCTCTCCCGCGCCCTCGCCGCCGACGACGGGCCCAGCCGGGCCCGCACCCGGGCCCTGTGGGCGCTCGGCGTCGCCGTCCTGCTCCAGGGCGATCTGCCGCAGGCCGACGCCCTCGGGCGGGAGTGCGCGCGGGCCGCGCGGACGTCCGGCGACGCCGAGGCGGTGCTGGCGGCCGGCTACCTCATCGGCCTCACCCACCTGATGGCCGGCCGCCCGATGTCCGCCCACGCCGTCACCGAACAGGTCCTCGGCCCACCGCCGGACGCCCCCTTCGACTCGCCGGGGCGGCTGCGCTGCCACCTGGTACGGATCTTCGCGCTCACCGGCATCGGCAAGCTCGCCGAGGCCCGCGCCGAGGCCACCGCACTGCGCCGCGGCTGCGTCGAACGCGGCGAGTACTGGACCCGCTCCTACACCGACTACCAGCTCGCCCTGATCTCGCTGTTCCAGGGCCGGCCGGCGGAATCGGCCGGCCACGCCCGGGCGATGCTCGCCGCCAAGCAGGGCATCGGCGACAAGTTCGGCATCGCCCTCGGCCTGGACCTGCTCGCCGCCGCGCTGGCCGCACAGGGCGCCGGCGCCGCGGCCGCCCGGGTCTACGGCAGCGGCCAGGCCCTCTGGCGCACCGTCGGGCACCCCCAGCGCGGCACCCCGGAACTGCGCGCGGTCCGCGAGGAGTGCGAGCAGCGGGCCCGCGCGGCGATCGGCGACCGGGCCTACACGGAGGTCTTCCGGCAGGCCAGCGAGGAACGCCCGGGCACCTCCCTGCCCCGGATCCTGGCCGGCGAGCTGTGACCGCCGGGCCCGCGGGCGGTCACGCGGGCGGCTCACCGGCCAGCGCGTACAGCGTCTCGTAGGCGGTGGTGATCATCCGGCAGGTGCGGCCGCGCCGGGTGGCCAGCGCCACCAGCCCGGTGTGCGTGGCCGGATGGAACCCGAGGAACGCCTGCTGCCCGAAGGTCGCCCCGACGTGGAACAGCAACGGACCGCGCGGCGCCGGGTGCTGGTACCACGTCAGGGTGTGGGTGTTGCGGCGCCGCCAGCCGCGCCGCAGCAGCGGGACCTGGACGTCGCGCAGCGGCCCGGCCAGCGGGGTGTCCTCCGGCGAGAGGTGCGCCTCCAGATACCTGAGCAGATCGCCGGGGGTGGCCCGGACCGATCCGGCGGCCATGAACGCGCCCATGTCGGCGCTGGCCACCGGCGTCACCCCGTTCGTCCGGTGCCCGACCGCGTCGGTGCCGGTGGCGCCGGGCGCCAGCGTCGTCCCGGACAGCCCCAGCGGGCCCAGCACCCGGCCGCCGAGCAGCGCCGGATAGTCCTCGCCCGCGGCCCGGGACATCGCCGGACCGAGCAGCGCCAGCCCGAAGTTCGAGTACCGCCAGCGGGTGCCCGGCCGGTTCCGGGGCCGGGTGCGGGCGAAGGTCCGCAGCAGCCGCTCGGTGTCGTAGCGGGCGTAGCTGTTGGCGTACGGATGCACCAGCGCTCCGACGATCAGGTCCGCGGGGATCCGCGGCAGCCCCGAGGTGTGGGTGGCCAGATGCCGCAAGGTGATCCGGCGCGCACACGGGTACCGCAGCGGCAGGCGGGGCAGATGGTCGACCAGCGGATCGTCCAGCGACAGCACGCCGGAGCGGGCCAGATCGGCCAGCAGCAGCACGGTGAACGTCTTGGACAGCGAGCCGAGTTCGTAGCGCAGGGCCTGCCGCGGGGTGGGCGGGGCCAGCGCGGTGCCGCCGGTGACCACGGTCCGCACGCCCCGCCGGGTCACCGCCAGCACCACGTCCGGCGCGTCGATCCGGGTGACCGCGTCGGCGAGGCGGTCACCCGGCGCGGCGCCGCGCGTCGCGCCCATCAGAGAGTGCCCATCAGAGTCTGCCCATCAGACCGCGGACATGGCCCGTGAGGTGGCCATCGCCGAGGCGAACGCGGCGACCAGGGTGGGGTGGTGCACCAGGTCGAAGACCCGCGCCGGATCGCCCTGCGGTATCCCGCGCTGGATCGGCATCGCCCCGCTGTCGGACTGCGCGGCGGCGTACCGCTCCCACAGCTCCGCGTCCAGCGTGGGCCGCGGCAGACACGCGTCGACGACCAGCAACTCGCCCAGCAGGTCCCAGTGTTCGAGGTCCGCCCAGTCCTCCGTCCAGGCCGGCAGGTACCGCGTGAGGTAGTCCGCGATGTCCTCCGGGATCCGCTCGGGCGCCTCGCCCCAGTTGGTGAGGTGGAAGACGGTGTGGGTGAGGTCGTAGGCGATGTGCAGCTGCACCGTCCACGGCTCGGCCAGCTGCCCCAGCCAGGTGCGTGCCACCGCCTCCCCGAAGTCGCTGCTGGGGGCGAGACCCAGCTTGCGCTCGGCGTTCAGCACCCCGAGGCGCCGGTTGGGCATCATCTCCAGCGCGTTCCAGGTGGCGGTGCGCCGGCACACCTCCACCGCCGCCTCCAGCCCCGGGTGCCGGTGCCCCAGCTCGTGGAAGGTCGCGTAGACCTCCAGCGGTACGGGGGAGAGCGGCTCGTCGTGCTGCAGCCGGGCCAGCACGTTGCCGCCGTCCAGCAGCTCGCGCCAGGCGAAGTCCAGCAACTGCCCGGCCCGGGCCTTCTGCCGGGAACCGGCCACACCCTCCCGGAACAGCACGTGCATGTTGAGCGCCAGCTCCCCGATGGGCTTGAGCCGCTCGACCACCGCGCCGTTCGAGCGGAAGTCCTCGGGGGTCAGCCGGAAATGCTCGCGGTGGTCGTCGAGCCAGGACAGGGCCCGGTCGCCGACACCGTGCAGCAGGGCGGGGGACGCGGCCGTCACGGTCACGGGGCACTCTCGCTTTCGCCGGGCGTCCGGCCGCCCACCAGCGCCGGGTCCCCGCCCCGCGGGCCGGCCTCGGCCTCGTCGGCGGCGATCCGGGCCAGGGTGGCGGCGAACGCGGTCACCAGGGTGGAGTGGTAGCAGGCGGTGAACATCTCGCCCGGGTCGCCGGAGCCGGGCGCCGCGCCCATCTCCGGCACGCTGCCGTCGGCCGCCTGCGCCCCGGCCAGCCGCTGCCAGGCGACCGGATCGTACGGGGCCCGGGGCAGGCACGCGGTCACCGCCAGCAGCTCGCCGACCAGGTCCCACAGCTGCTCCTCCAGCCAGTTCTCCAGCCAGGAGGGCAGCCACAGCCGCAGGTAGCCGGCGAGTTCGGGGGACAGCCGCTGCCGATCGCGCCCCCAGTCGGTCAGGTGGAACACGTCGTGGGTGATGCCGTAGGCCGCCTTGCGGTCCAGCGCCCAGGGCTCCGGCAGCCGGCCGAGCCCGGTCAGCGCCAGCACCGGGGCGAAGTCGGCGTGCGGCCGCAGCCCGATCCGCCGCTCGGCGTTCAGCACCCCGAGCGTACGGGTGTGGTCCTCGCGCGCCACCCGCCAGCCGCGCAGCCGTGTGGTGGTCCGCACCAGTTCGTCGGCCTCGGCATGGCGCAGCCCGGCCCGCGCGAACACCCCGTACAGCTCCACCGGGTAGGTGGCGAACGGCTCGCCGCGGATCAGCTCGGCGAAGAGCTCACCGTCCCGGGTCTCGTTCCAGGCGAACGCGAACAGCCCGCGGGCCGTCCGGCGGATCTCCGCCCGTGGGTGCACCGCCCCGATCAGCTGGGTGAGTTCGGCCAGCTCGCCGAGCGGTTTGAGGGTCAGATTGGGGTCGGCGTCGGTCGTCACGTCGGGCGGCAGGCGGAAGAACCCGCGCGCCCCGTCCAGCCACCCGAGGCTCGCCCGGACCATGTGGTCCAGCAGCCCCGGGTCGCCGTGCCCGCCGGTCATCCGCCCCGCCCGTAGAACCGCCGGGCGGCCGCGACGTGCAGCGCGACCCGCGGATCGGCGCCGCCCATCTGCGCCACGAACGCCAGCCCGCTGTCCAGCCCCAGGGTCTGCGGCACGTCCGGCAGCCGGGCCAGCCAACGGCCCACCCCGGCCGCCTGCGGCCAGTCCCGGCGGCGGACCGCCCGGACGAATCCGCGGGACAGGTCGTCGGTACGGGCGGCGAGCCGCTCGGCGAGACCGGACGCCAGCCCCGGCAGGGCCAGCGCGGCCAGCTGGGACACCCGGTGCGACAGCTTCGGCCAGGGGGAGTCGCCGACCCACGCGGTGCCGGCCTCCGGCGCCGGCGGCCACGGCCGGCCGCCCCCGGGCAGGAACGCGTGCGCGGCCTCGACCAGGCCGCGGTAACTCCACAGCGACACCTCGGAGGCGCCGTCACCCGGTGGGTAGGCCATCAGCGCCTGCCGCACCACCGCTTCGTCGTCCGCGCCGGCCGGTGCCGCCCGGTGTTCCACGGCGTACGGCGCCAGCGCATCGGCGCCGAGCACCCGTACCGCGGCCGGGGTCAGCGCATCCTCGTGCCGCAGCATGCCGGACAACGCATAAGGGTCGCCCTCACCCCGCAGGGCGAGGGCGACCCCGGTTGCGGCATCGGCGATCACAGCGCTGAGCGGGACTGCTCCTTGCGTCTGTTCAGCCAACGCTTTCCCCTCAGCGGACGTCAGTCTTGGGCCGGGGGGTGGGCGGCGAGATCAGGAGCAGCGCGGCCAGCAGCAGCGCACCTCCACACTCGCGGGTGTCGCGGAAGACGCCGTCGGCCTCGGCGGGTTCAAGCAGTCCCTCGACCTCGGCGGCCAGGGTGGCCGTCTCGACCGGCGCTGTGCGATCCGTAACCATGCGATCAACTCCTTTGACGAATGGGATACCAGATTCACATCGGGGTTTTTGGGACGCAACGGGAGAAAGCCCAATAGACACCACGAACTCCGCATCCTTGACGTCGACTCAGAGCGCGTTCCGCACCCCAACGTGGTGACCGGTGCGCCGAGTTGGGTGGTCCCGCATCGAGTTCCGGCGGCGCCGCGCCCCGGGCGCGCAAGGGGTGGTCCGCTCGCACCGATGGCGGATTTCGCTGCTCCGTTCGGATGGCATCGGACCCCGGGAGGGATGGCCGGCAGACGCGGTCGGGGCGGGGGCCGGGCCGGGGGGGAGACACCGCCTAGAGTGCGACCGTGCCGACGTACAGCATTGGTCAGGCAGCGGAGCTGCTGGGTGTGAGTTCGGAGACCGTCCGGCGGTGGGCCGACGGCGGTCAGCTGGGGATGCGGCGGGACGGCGGGGGGAACCGCGTCATCGACGGGGTCAGCCTGGCCGCGTTCGCCAAGGAGCGCGCCGCCGGGCTCCATCCGGTGCCCGGCGAGGTGCTCACGTCCGTGCGGAACTCCTTCGCGGGGATCGTCACCAAGGTGACGATGGACGACGTGATCGCCCAGGTCGAGATCCAGTCCGGGCCGCACCGGCTGGTGTCGGTGGTCAGCCGGGAGGCGGTCGAGGAGCTGGGGATCGAGGTCGGGGTGACCGCCACCGCCCGGGTGAAGTCGACCCATGTGCATGTCGACCGGCCGGGCGGGCGGGAGTGAACGGGGGAGGGGCGGCGCGTCCCCTCAGCGGCGCGGCCGGGACGGCTCCCTCAGCGGCACAGCAGGGCCGCGTGCAGGTCGAGTTTGTGGTCCAGCCGGGACAGGTCCCGGCCGGTGAGGGTCTCGATGCGCTGGATGCGGTAGTGCACCGTGTTCACGTGGAGGTGCAGCGCCTCGGCGGTCCGCGCCCATGAGCCGTGCTGGGCGAGGAAGACCTCCAGCGTCTCCAGCAGCATCCGGTGGGACGTCGAGCCGGCCCGCGCCAGCGGCCCCAGCACCTGGCTGCTGAAGGCCGCACGGACCTCCGTGGGAACCCCGGCCAGCAGCTCGGCCAGCGTGCCGAGCCCCTCGACACCGGTCACCCGGGCCCCGTCCGGCACCGCGGCACGGGCCGACGCCAGGGCGTAACGGGCCTGCTGAAAGGCGGAGTTGAGGTCGCCGGGGGCCGTTACGGGAGCGCTGACCCCGGCGTGCAGCGGCGCCTGCGGGCGGCAGGCGGTGAGCGCCGGCCAGACCTCGGCGAGCGGGGTGGAGTCCTCGGCGTCCGAGGCGACCGCGTGGACCACGGCGACCGCCTCGCCGCCCGGCAGCCGCCCGGCCGCGAACCGTTCGCCGGGGGAGTGCCGCAGCGCCTCGGCCAGCGCGCTCACCACGTGACCGCTCTCCGCACCACCCAGCGCGGCGAGCACCACCCGGTACGGACCGGCGGCCGGCAGACCGCACGCCTGCAGCGCCGCCTCCAGCGCCGCGCCGTCCGCCGCTCCCGCATCGGCCGACGCGAGCAGGGCGACCAGCCCGTCCGCGGCCCGCCGCGCGGCCGCCTGCCGGGGCGCGGCCTGCCGGCGGTACCCGCCCACGACCTCGGCGATCTCGTGCACCGCCCGCGGCGGCGCGTCCGCCCGGCCGCCCACGTGCAGATACCAGGTGTCGTACGGGCCGGCGTCCCCGTCGATCCGCACCGTCGGGCCCGTCCCGGCCGCTTCGAGGGCCTTGACGGCCTGCCGCGCCGTCAGCGGCGGCGCGGCCGGGGTCCGGGCGATCACCCGGCCGGTCGCGGACAGCAGGTAGCAGGGCGGCCCGCCCAGGTGGGCGAAGGCGCGGTCCAGCAGCACGTCCGGGGCGGCGTCCGCGGCCAGCAGCGCGGCCAGTTCGTCGCGGACGTTCTCCGGCAGCGCGTAGTGGTCCGTGGGGCGCCGGCTCAGCTCTCCCCACTGCCGCAGGTAAACGGCCTCCGTGATGGCCCGGAAGGTGGTGTGCGCGGGGACCGCGACCAGCACGATCCCGTGGTCACGGCAGGAGTCGACGAGCACGTCGGGGACCTTGCCGTGGGTCTCCTCGCCCGCCAGCAGCGCGGTGGCCCCGGCGGCGGCCAGCGCGGAGACGAACCGGTCGACCTTCGCGCGGTCGTCACCGGGCGTCCACCACACCAGTCCGCTCAGCACCAGCTCGCCCGGCTGCAGGAACCGCGCCGGGTCCTCCAGGTCGGTGGCGGTGACCCCGCGGACTTCCCGGTCGAGCAGGGGGCCCTCGCCCCACAGCAGGGTCAGGTCGAGCGAGTCGACCCGCAGGAGATCGTGGACGTGCATGTGCTGGCTCCTCGATAGGCTGCCGGCGGCGGATCCGGCATCTCACATTCACGAGGTGAATGTGGGTACTCGCATCGTAAATGCAAGCTCATCCAGCCCAAAGCCCTCTTGGTTGATCATCCAGTTCCGGCCCGCGGCGATGGTGGTTTTCCCCGTTGCCCGCGGCCGGCCCCGGTCGGGCGCGGGGACGGCGCCCTGCCGGTCGGAGATACCGCTCTTCGGGCGCCATCTCCCTCACATCAGCGAGGGTAAGAGGGTCAGAAGGGTGGTATCCGTGATTCAACGGTGCACGGCTCGGGCATCACAGAGGGCAGTCACCGCGCGGATCGCCTCAAGGGGGACTCGAATGCGCCGACCCGGCCCGCCGTCCCGCACCACCACCGCCGTACGCCCGACGCCCGCGGACACCGGCGCACCCGCCCCCCGGCCGCTGGAGATCCGCGGCCAGCTCCGCCGCCCGCTCGCGCTGACCGTCGCCCAGCTGCGCGAGCGGTGGCCGCGGCACCGGGCCGAGGTGGTCTTCGACTGCGCCACCAACGGGCCGCAGCGGCACACCTTCGAGGGCGTCCTGCTGCGGGATGTCCTCGACGCCGCGGGCCCGGCCTTCGACGCGTCCCGGCGCAAGGACCGCTCCCGTTACCTGCTCGCCGTCAGCGGCGGCGACGGGCACCACGCGGTGCTCTCCTGGGCGGAGATCGACGCCGACTTCGGCGACGCCCCGGTCCTGCTGGCCACGGCGATGGACGGCCGTCCCCTCGACACCGCGGGCAGTCAGCTCGTGGTCCCCTCCGACCGCTGCGGGGCCCGCTACATCAGCGCGATCACCGGCATCTGGGTGGGCACCTGCGCCCCGCCCGGGCAGCCGAAGTGACGCCCGGGCCGGTGCGGTCAGGCCGCGGCGAGCGCGATCTCGGTGGACTTGATCAGCGCGGTCACCTCGGAACCGGCCGCCAGTCCCAGGTCCTCGGCCGCGTCCCTGGTGATCGCCGCGGTCAGCTCGCCGCCCGCGACGGCGACCTTCACCCCGGCCATCGCGCCGCCGGCCGAGACGTCGGTGACCGTGCCGGGCAGCCGGTTGCGGATGCTCAGCCCCTCGACCCCGCCGGTGGCCAGGGCGACCTCGGTGGACTTGATCAGCGCCCGCACCGCCGTGCCCGCCGCGAGGCCCAGCTGCCCGACCGCCTCGCGGGTGACCGCGGCGGTGATCTCCTGCCCGCCGTCCAGCCGGACCCTGACCAGGGCCATGACCTCGCCGGGGGCGACGGAGCGCACCGTCCCGGACAACTGATTGCGGATGCTCAGGCTCATGCCCACACCCTGCGCGGTGCCGTCCGGCCGCGCATCGCGAGGAAATTCGTCCCTTCCTCCAAGGCGGCTGGCATTTGCTACGGAGATCCTTCCTGTGGATTGCACCTGCCAGGCTGAGCTGCTTATGTTGTCGCACATGCAGTCCTACACAATCGGCCAGGCGGCGCGGCTGCTGGGCGTCAGCCCGGACACCGCCCGCCGGTGGGCGGACGCCGGCAAGGTCGCGACCCATCGCGACGACAGCGGCCGCCGCCTCATCGACGGCCGTGATCTGGCCGCCTTCTCCATCGAGGTGGCGCAGACCGGCACCGGTGAGGACGACGCCTCGTACACCTCCGCCCGCAACGCCTTCCCGGGCATCGTCACCGCCGTGAAACTCGGCGATGTCGCCGCCCAGGTCGAGATCCAGGCCGGTCCGCACCGGCTGGTCTCCCTGCTGACCCGGGAAGCGGTGGAGGAACTGGGACTGGAGGTCGGCATGCAGGCCACCGCCCGCGTGAAATCCACCAGCGTGCACATCGACCGCTCCTGAGGCCACCGACCGCTCCCCGAACCCCCGCGGCGGCGTCCGCCCGCACCACCGGGCCGGCTCCCCACCGCCCACCGCGGCAGCACCACAGCCGGACCGCGCCCCGTCCCCACCGGCCGGCTCTCATCCCAGCGGCGTCGCCCGTCCACGGCGCGGCTTTCCCATCCGCTCGGACGATCCCTCGTCCCGCGTCACAAGGAGTCCCGCCCATGCCCCAGTTCCGCACCGGACGACGCGCCGCCGCCGCGGTCGTGACCGCCGCCCTCCTCGTCCCGCTCGCCGCCTGCGGCAAGGACGACGGCAAGACCGACAAGGGCGCCGGGAAGTCCGGCGGCAGCACCGCGAACACGCAGCTGACCGTCCTCGCCGCCTCCTCGCTCACCGACGTCTTCAAGAAGGCCGCCGCGGTGTACGAGAAGGAACACCAGGGCACGAAGGTGAACTTCTCGTTCGCCGGCTCCCAGGAACTCGCCGCCCAGGTCAAGCAGGGCGCCCCCGCCGACGCGCTGGTCACCGCCGACACCAGGACCATGGACGGGCTGAAGGCGGACACCGGCACCCCGACCGTCATCGCCCACAACCGCCTGGTCATCGTCACCGGCGAGGGCAACCCGAAGAAGGTCCACACCCTCAAGGACCTCACCGACAGCAAGCTGAAGGTCGTGCTCGCCGCCCCGGAGGTGCCGGTCGGCCGCTACGGCAAGAAGGTCCTGGACGCCCAGAAGCTCAAGGTCACGCCGGTCTCGCAGGAGCCCAACGTCCGCGCCGTCCTCAGCAAGGTCGAACTGGGCGAGGCGGACGCCGGCCTGGTCTACAGGACGGACGCCGCCTCCGCGCCGAAGAAGGTCGACGCCGTCGACATCCCCGACAAGCAGAACGCCGTCGCCGCCTACCCGGCCGCGACCCTGAAGACCTCGAAGCACGCCGCCGCCGCGGCCGCCTTCGTGAAGTGGCTGAGCACCCCCGAGGCACAGAAGATCCTGCAGGACGCGGGTTTCCAGAAGCCGTAACGGGGCTCCGCGCGCACGGGACTGCCCGGCTCGGGGGAGCGGACAGCCCCGTGCGCGCCACCGGGGCCGCCCCCCCCCGGCCGGCCCGACCCCGCCCCGACCCCAGGACCGATGATGAGACGCTCCCGCACCTCGGCCCGGCCCGCGGCCGCCCGGCGCCGCACGCCCGGCGCCCGTACCCCCGCCGCGCTCGCCGTGCCCGCGCTGGTCGCCATCGCGTTCCTGCTGATGCCGCTGCTCGGCATCCTCGCCCGGACCACCTGGAGCGACCTCGGCACCCATCTGACCAGTCCCGGTGTCACCGAGGCGCTCGGCCTGTCCCTGCTGGTCTCCTTCTGGGCCCTGGGCCTGTCGCTGCTGCTCGGCGTGCCGCTGGCCTGGCTGCTGGCCCGGGTCAGCTTCCCCGGCAAGGCGGTGGTCCGCTCGCTGGTGCTGCTGCCGATGGTGCTGCCGCCGACCGTCGGCGGTGTCGCCCTGCTGCTCGGCTTCGGCCGCCGCGGACTGCTCGGCCCCTGGCTGGAGGACACCTTCGGCATCGTCCTGCCGTTCCACACCTCGGGCGCGGTGGTCGCCGCCACCTTCGTCGCCATGCCGTTCCTCATCATCAGCCTGGAGGGCACGCTCGCCGGCCTGCGCCCCAGTTACGAGGAGACCGCGGCCTCGCTCGGCGCGTCCCCGGTCCGGGTCTTCGCCACCGTCACCCTGCCCATGGTCGCCCCCGGCCTGGCCGCCGGCGCGGCGCTCACCTGGGCCCGCGCGCTCGGCGAATTCGGTGCCACGATCACCTTCGCCGGGAATCTGCCCGGCACCACCCAGACCCTCCCGCTCCAGGTCTACCTGCTGCTCCAGGACTCCCCGGAAGCCGCCACCTCGGTCTCCCTGCTGCTGCTCGTCATCGCCATGGCCGTGCTGATCTGCCTGCGCGGCCGCTGGACCGGCGCGATGCCGGCCGGCCGGACACCGCGCCCCGCGCCGGCCGCCGACGAGACCGAGCCGGCCGGAACGGACAGCGGCGGCCCGCGCGCGGTGACGGAGCGTCAGGAGACCGCCGCGGAACCGCACCCGGAACGCTGGCCGCTGCACGCCGAGGTCACCGGCTTCACCGCACTGACCCTGGACGCCGGGCCCGGCACCACCATCGCGGTCGTCGGCCCCAACGGCGCCGGCAAGACCACTCTGCTGCGCGCCCTGCTCGGCCTCACCCCGCGCGCCCACGCCACCCTGCGCCTCGGTGACGCCGATGTCACCGCCCTGCCCCCGCACCGCCGCGGCGTCGCCTGGGTCCCCCAGGACGGCGCGCTCTTCCCGCACCTCAACGCCCTGGGCAACACCGCCTACGGACTGCGCGCGCAGCGCGTCCCGCGCGCCGAGGCCCGCCGCGCCGCCCAGGAGTGGCTCGACCGGCTCGGCGTCGGCCACCTCGCCCACCGCCGCCCCGCCCAGCTCTCCGGCGGCCAGGCCCAACGCGTCGCGCTGGCCAGGGCCCTGGCCGCCCGCCCCCGTCTGCTGCTGCTCGACGAACCGCTGGCCGCCCTCGACCAGACCACCCGGGCCCACGTCCGGCACGCGCTGCGCGGCCATCTCGCGGGCTTCGACGGGGTCTGCCTGATCGTCACCCACGACCCCGTCGAGGCGGTCTCGCTCGCCCACCGGGTGCTCGTCCTCGACGACGGCCGCGCCCTCCAGGACGCCCCGCCCGCCGAGGTCACCCGGCATCCCCGCTCGCCCTGGGTCGCCCGGATGCTGGGCCGCAACGCCTGGCCCGGCACCGCCACCGGCGATGGCCTCGCGCTCGCCGGCGGCGGGCACCTCGTCGTCGCCGACCGCCTGCCCGAGGGCGCCCGGGCGCTGGCCGTGATCGCCCCCGAGGCGGTCTCCGTCCACCTCGACAAGCCGGCCGGCAGCCCGCGCAACGTCTGGCCCGGCACCGTACGGGAGATCACCTCGGCGGGCAGCCGGCTGCGGATCCTCATCACCTCGCCGCACACCCCCGACCTCGTCGCCGAGATCACCCCGTCCGCCGCCCTCGAACTCGGCCTGGCCGACGGGGTGCCAGTATGGACCGGCATCAAGGCCACCGAGGTCTCGCTCGTGACGCTCTAGCGGACGTCGGGGCCCCGCCGCCTCAGCCGTGCGCCGTGGCCGCCGGCTCCAGGACGAACACCGGGATCTCGCGGGTCGTCTTCTTCTGGTAGGCGTCGTAATCGGGGAACGCCTCGACCGCTCGCCCCCACCACACGGCCTTCTCCTCGCCGGTGACCTGACGGGCCGTCATGTCCCGGCGGACCGGGCCGTCCTGGAGCTCCACCCGGGGGTCGGCGACCAGGTTGTGGTACCAGAGGGGGTTCTTGGGCGCGCCGCCCAGGGACGCCACCACGGCGTACGTCCCCTCGTGTTCCACCCGCATCACCGGGGACTTGCGGATCCTGCCGCTCCGGGCGCCGCGGGTGGTCAGGACCACGACCGGCAGCCCACGGATCGTCGTGCCCCGCGTCCCGCCGGAGCTCTCGTACTCCTCGACCTGCTCCCGCACCCACGGCGTCGGGCTCGGTTCGTACTCACCCTGAAGAGGCATCCGCCCGTCCTCTCTCTCTGCACGATGGTGATGACACCGGCCGCGGTGCACCTCGGCCCGCGGCCGCCCTGACCTTCGCTCAACAACCGCGGCGGACGCAATCATCCCGGCCGCCCCGTCGTGTCCCGGCGGACCGCGCCGGACATGACGACGGGGCCCGGCCCGCACACCGTCCGGTGCGCGAAGCCGGGCCCCCAAGGACAGCAGGGCGTCAGGACACCAGCTCCACCGCACGGCGGCTCCGGCGGTGCTGCTCGGCCCAGTTGGTCAGCGCCGCCTCACAGGCGTGGTCGAGATGGCGCAGTCCGCCGAGGTCCAGTTCGACGTCCCGGTGGGCGGGGAGCGCGTCGAGCTGGTCCAGGATCTTGGGCAGCCGCAGGAACGTGGCGTTGCCGACCGCCCGCACCACCACCGGCTGCCCGGCGTCGTCCGGGGTGTGGATGTCCAGGTGGACGTGCGAGGTCTCCCAGGCCGTCTTCGCGACCGCCAGCAGCAGACCGATCAGCACCCCCTCGAACATGTTGACCGTGACGATGGCCAGCGCGGTGACCAGCAGCACCACGGCCTCCCCGCGGTGCTCCCGCCACAGCGGCCGCCACGACTTCAGCGGCAGCAACTTCCAGCCGGCGTGGATCAGTACGCCCGCCAGCGCCGCCACCGGGACGATGCCCAGCGCGGCCGGGAACGCCGCGGCGAACACCAGCAGCCAGACGCCGTGCAGCACCCGCGACGCCTTGGTCCGCGCGCCGGCCTGGACGTTGGCGGCACTGCGTACGATCACCGCGGTCATCGGCAGCGCGCCGAGCAGGCCGCAGAGGGTGTTGCCGGCGCCCTGGGCCAACAGCTCCTTGTCGTAGTCGGTCTTCGGCCCGTCGTGCAGCCGGTCCACCGCCGCCGCGCTGAACAGCGATTCGGCGGAGGCGATCAGCGCGAAGGCGAGGACCGTGCCCAGCACCCCGACCTCGGTGAGCCGGCTCAGGTCCGACATGCCCGGTGGCTGGATCGCGTCCAGCAGCCCGCTGACCCGGACCCGGGCGACCGGCAGGTCCAGCGCCCAGACCGTGGTGGTGGCGAGCGCCACCGCGACCAGCGGCGCCGGGAGCACCCGGGCGCCGCGCCGCCAGCGCGGCCACAGGACCAGCACGCCGATGGTCCCGGCGCCGACCGCGAGCGCGGACAGCGCGGTGCCCGAGCCGACGGTGGCGGCGGCCAGCGCCGGCACACCGCCGATGTTGGCCAGTCCGCTGCCGGGTGCCTTGGCGTCCGTGAGGGCGTAGAGCTGGCCGGCGATCAGCACCAGGCCGATGCCCGCCAGCATGCCGTGCACGACGGCGACCGAGATCGCCCGGAACCAGCGCCCCAACTTCAGTGCGCCCATGGCCAGTTGGAGCACCCCGGCCGCCAGCACCAGGGCGCCCAGCACCCCGAGGCCGTACTCCTTGACGGCCTCGAAGACCAGCACCGTCAGGCCCGCGGCCGGGCCACTGACCTGCAGGCTGCTGCCGGGCAGGAGCCCGGTGAGCAGACCGCCGACGACACCGGTGACCAGGCCCAGTTCGGCCGGTACGCCGGACGCCACGGCCACCCCGACGCACAGCGGGACGGCCACCAGGAAGACCACCAGGGAGGCGGTGAAGTCGGCCCGGAAAGACGCCGCGCGGGAGGAGAGCAGTCGCTTCATCGTCGTCACCCCCGCGCTCACAGCGGAAGGAACAGGTCGGTGGCCGGGTGGTGGGCCGCGACCAGGCCGGTGTGCACTTCGTAGAACCAGCCGTGCAGGTTCACCTCGCCGGCCGTCAGCCGCTCCCGCACGCAGGGGTACTCGCGCAGCCGGGCGAGCTGCTGGCGCACGTGCTGCTGGACCGCGGCGGAGACCGTCGGCTCGGGGTCCTCGGGCAGTTCGTCGGAGAGCGCCTGGGCCAGCCAGTCGCGCACGGCCGGCGCGCCGGTCAGGTCCTCGCCGCGGGCCTTGGCGCCGACCGCGCCGCAGTGCGAATGACCGCACACCACGATGTCGGCGACCCGCAGCACCCGCATCGCGTACTCGATGGTCGCGGCCTCCGCGCAGGCCGCCATGTCCTCGCGGTAGACGGGCACGGCGTTGCCGGCGGTGCGCAGTTCGAACAGTTCGCCCGGGCGCGCCCCGGTGATCAGGGACGGGACGACCCGGGAGTCGGAGCAGGTGATGAAGAGGGCGAGGGGGGACTGGCCGGCCGCGAGCCGGCCGTAGGTCTCCTGCTCCTCGCGCCGCTCGGCGATACGGGCCGTCAGGCCCCGGGCATGCTGGATGAAGGTCTCCACGAGGAGGTCTCCTGCTGATGAGTGGTGCCACTGTGGGGGTGGTGGCGGGAAGGTGCGGGATGCGGCTGGTGGAGCGAGCCACCACGGCCGCGCTCAGCAGCGGAAGACGCAGTGCAGGACGGGGAACGGGGCCGGTCTCGAAGCGGCCCGGGTGGAAGTGCCCGCGGCCGGGACGCCGGACCCACCGGTGGAAGGCGGCGTCGGCCCGTCGGGGCCGGACGGCGGCAGCGGGCGGCCGGCGTGCCGCGGCACGCCGACGGAGGTGCGCGCGGTCCCCCGGGGGGCGCCGCGCTCGGCGTCCCGTTTGGTCTTCTCCTCGTTGGAGTCGGAACCGGGCTTGACGGCGGGCGGGGCGCCCGCGGGCGTGGCGGCGGGGGCGGCGAACGTGGCGGTCGCATCGGCGCCGGCGGCCACCGCACCCAGCAGGAACGCCAGGACCACGGCGACCGCGATCAGCGGGACGCGGAGCAGGCCACGCACCGGTATGCCGGGTGTGCCGCGGTCCTTCCGCATCCTCGTCCCCCGTCGCAGGTCCATGCGCCTACAGCCTTCCCTCACAGTGCAGCATCCAGGTTTCCAGCAGGAAAACGCGAAATGACGCCATGTTTCGAGATTTCTCCTGGTGCACTTGCGCACCACCCGCCGTGCGTACGGGAGTTCATGACCGCTCCGCCTCCGTACCTGCGGCCGCCGGCACCCCACGGACCGTGCGCGGCACCCGGGCCGACCAGCCCACGGCGGGCACGACCGCCAGCGCCAGAACCCCGCCGGCCAGCGCCAGGACCGGGTAACCGCCCACCGCCACGACCAGCCCCGATGACAGCCCGCCGGCCGCACCGGCGCCCGCGATGCCGACGTCCACCAGGCCCTGGACCGCGGCCCGCCGCTCGGGCGGCAGGGCGTCGGTGACCAGGGCTGTGCCGCTGACCAGCCCGGCGTTCCAGCCCAGGCCGAGCAGCACCAGCGCCGTGGCGAGTTGCGGGACCGCGTGCGGCGGCGCCGTCGCGGCGAGCACCCCGGCGGCCAGCAGCAGCGGGCCCGACGCGGCGGCGATCCACCGCCGGCCGTACCGGTCGACGAGCAGTCCGGTGAGCGGCGAGGGCAGGAACATGGCCGCCACGTGCAGCGCGATGACCAGCCCGGCGGCCTGCGGGTCCGACCCGTGGGCCAGCATGTGGACCGGCGTCATCGTCATCACCGCGATCATCACGAGCTGGGTGAGGACCATGACCGCGGTGCCGGCCACCAGGCCGCGCCGCCGGGCGTCGCCCCACGGGGGGCCGCCCGCCGGGGCGGCCGCCGGTGGGGCGTCCGCCAGTTCCGGCGCGGCGGCCAGGCGCGCGGCCAGCCGGAGCGGGTCGGGCCGCAGCAGCACGGCCAGCACCAGCGCCGCCGCGGCGAACGCCACGCAGGCCAGCAGGAACGGCCCGGCCAGCCGGGGAATGCCCCAGGAACGCGCGAGGTCACCGGTCCACGTCACCAGGTTGGGGCCGGCCACCGCGCCGAGCGTGGTGGCGAACAGCACCGTGCTCACCGCGCGCCCGCGCCGCTCGGGGGAGGCCAGATCGGCGCCCGCGTAACGCGCCATCAGATTGGTCGCGGTACCGGCCCCGTAGACCAGCAGGGACGCGCACAGCAGCACGGCGCTCCCGGCGGCGGCCGCCGCGACCACCCCGAGACTGCCCAGCGCCCCGGCGCCGTAGCCGAGGGCGAGGCCGGGGCGCCGGCCCCAGCGGCGGCACAGCCGGCCGATCACGGCCGCGCCGCCCGCGGCCCCGGCGGTGAACAGCGCACTGGGCACGCCCGCCAGCCCGGTCGAGCCGAACATCTCCTCGGCGAGGAGCGCCCCGACGGTGATGCCCGCGGCGAGCCCGGCCCCGCTGAGGACCTGGGCCACCACCAGGACGGCCAGGACGCGCCGTTGTTCCGGCCTTTCGCGCATGATCTGCGGTCCCCTATACCGGTGCCGGCGACTTCAGCGCCGCGATGTCCGCGAGCGGCATGCCCAGCTGCTCGTGGAGGAAGCGCACGATCGTCCAGTGCGGCAGCGCCCCCTCGTCGAACGGCCCGAACTCCGCGCAGTACAACGGGATCCAGCGCAGCGCCTCTTCGAGGACCTGCTCGCGGCCCGGCTCCTGCTGGTAGTCCTCGTAGGCGATGCTGCGGTGCTCGATGAAGTACCGCCCGGGCAGCCGCTGTTCGCACAGCGCGCGGTACTCCCGGGTCTGCAGGATGAGGTAGTGCCAGATCTCGTCGATGTCCTGCTCGACCGGGAGGAACAGGCCGCCGAGCCGGTCGCGGTACCGCGAGACGAGGAAGAGGTAGCGCAGGCATTCCGTGACCTGCCGCGCCACGAACTCCCGCGGCGCCTCGCTGCGGGCGGCGAAATGGTCGAGGACCTCGGTGTGCAGCGCCTCCCCGAGCAACTCCCGGAGGGCGTCGGCGGACAGCGGCGGGCGGCTGGTCATGGGTCTCCTGTGCGGGTGCGGACGGGCAGGTGGGAGGGGGGTGCGCGGATCAGTCGGCGTCGACGAGCCAGGCGTACTTCCCGGACTTCCCGATGGGGACGTGGGCGTGGTGCACCAGCCGGCAGCGCCGCCCGGTGAGCGCGCCGACGGCGTCCTCCAGCGCGGCGGACTCGGCGGCCCCGACGGGGATGCCGTGGAAGGTGGTGTACGCCAGCAGGGCCTCGGCGGGACCGGTCAGCTGCAGCTGGTAGACGAACACGTCCGGCGACAGCTCACCGATGCACCGGTCGAGGTCGCCCTGGGCGACCGGCCCGTTCCGCGTCGGCAGCAACTCCTTCCGGCGGCCGCAGAATTGGGTGATCCGGTCCGGGTCCGGCGTGCCGTCCAGGGTGCGCACGCAGTCGCCCGAGCGGTAGCGGATCAGCGGCATGAAGGGATTGCGCACGCTGGAGACGACGAGTTCGTGGATCGTGCTCTCCGGGGCGACCGGATGCAGCTCCACGCTCATCCCGTCGAGGTACGGCCGGTATCCGCCGCGCCGGTCGCTGAAGTAGAGGTAGCCGAGCTCGGTGCTGCCGAAGAGGTCGATGACCGGGCAGTCGAAGTGCTGTGCCAGGAAGCGCCGGACGTTGACCGGGGTGTACTCGTAGGCGTGGATGATGCTGGCGGGCGGCGGGAAGTCGTCCCACAGCCCCCACTCCCCGACCTTCCGCAGCAGATGCGCCAGGTGGTACCCGGAGCAGTCGAGGTGGTATTCGCCCCGCGGGTGCGACTGCCGGGCCGCCTCGATCTCCCGGAGCATCCGCAGGACCTCGTCGCGCTCCCACCGCGCGGGGTCGAGCCGCAGGTTGAGGTAGCAGGTGCGGTCGTCCAGCCACCGGTCCTCGAAGGAGGGCACCGGCGCCGGCGGGACGCCGCGCCGGGCCGCGCCGACCCGGGCCACGTGCTCGGTCGCCAGCACGGTGGTGAGCGAGACCCGCCGGCAGCCCGACTCCCAGGTCCCGGCGATGTCCGGATGCTCGCTCCACAGCCGGTAGTAGGAGTGCAGCAGGAAGTACGGGGGCCGGATCAGCTGCATCCGGGCGTGGTTGGTGCCGGTGGAGAGCACGTATTCCGCCTCACCGGCCTCAAGGGCCGCGGCCAGCCGGGGGGTCATCCAGTTCTCGGGGAAGCCGCGGGCGATGTCCGGTTTGTCGAGGACCGGGAAATAGCCCTTCGCCAGCGATGCGCGGTAGAGCGGTATGTCGCGGATCTGCTCGATGACCTCGGCGGTCGGCTGACCATCCATGGAACCCTCGTCATGGCTCGGGGAGGAACGGGGAGTGCCCGCGGGGACGGGGCGCGGCGCCCGGGAGCGGGCCGGCGGGGGGGAAGTGCCACCGCCGTCCCTTGCTCCCGGGCGCCGGGGAGTGCCGGTGGACGATCAGGAGATACAGCCGGCCTTCGGCGCGGCGCTGATGCAGCCGGCCTTGGGTGCGGCGCTGATGCAGCCCTCCTTCGCCGCCTGTGCGGCGGAGTTGGCGGCCAGCCAGCTGCGCCACACGTCGTCCTGGGCCATCTTCTTGATGAGCTGCTCCATGGGAACCTCCGTGAGAGTCGGAAGACGGTCCGGCATCGGCGCTGACCTGCGTCGATGCCGCACACCGAAAGTAAAAGCCTGGCCAAGCAAATGTCAATGAAAGGCAATGCCGGGGCGGTGTGAGGCGGCCCCGGCGCGCCAACTTTGGCGGGATACCGCCGAGGTGATCGGGGCCCGGAACTACCTGACGGGCAGTCAGTCACGTCTCGCCCGGGCGGGGGTTCGGCGGACGGGTTGCGCCATACGGCCGTCGCCGATCGGGGGACCTGCCGGGCGGGCGCGCGGCGTGCGGCCGTGCCCGGGGAACGCTCACCACCGGCCACCCCGGCCCACCGCACCGGTTGCCGCACCAGGGGAGTGAAGCTGTGCACATTCTGCTCATCGCCGGCGCCTTCAACAGCCTGACCCAGCGCGTCCACGCCGAACTCGGCGACCGCGGCCACCGGGTGGGCGTGGAACTGGTGACTCCGCGGACCCCGCTGCTCGACGTCGTACGCCGCCACGCCCCCGACCTGATCGTGGCGCCCATGCTCACCACGGCCGTTCCCCGGGAGGTGTGGTCCGCCCACACCTGTCTGATCGTGCACCCCGGCCCGGTCGGCGACCGCGGTCCGTCCTCCGTGGACTGGGCGGTGCACCTGGGCGCGGACGCCTGGGGCGTGACCGTCCTGCAGGCCAACGCCGAGATGGACGCCGGCGACATCTGGGCCTCGGCGAGCTGCCCGGTCCCCGCGGTGGGCAAGAGCGACCTGTACCGCAACGAGATCGCCGACGCGGCCGTCGAGGCGGTGCTCACCGCCGTCGAGCGCTTCGCCTCCGGCACCCACCGCCCGCAGCCCCAGGCCACCCTGCCCGCCGGTGCCCGCCCCGGCCGGCCCCGGCCACCGTTCCGCCAGGACCTGCGCCGGATCGACTGGCGCTCGGACCCCACCGCCACCGTCGTACGCACGCTCCGCGCCGCCGACTCCCGGCCCGGCGTACGGGACGAACTCCTCGGCGACACCTGGATGTTGCACGGCGGACATCCCGAGGACACCCTGCGTGGGCGGCCGGGTGAACTTCTCGCCACCCGGTGCGGCGCGATCTGCCGGGCGACGGCCGACGGCGCGGTGTGGATCCCCGAACTCCGGGCGCCGCGCCGGCCGGGGGAGCCCGGCACCGTCAAGCTCCCCGCCACCCTCGCACTGGGCGACCGCCTGCCGCCGCTCCCCGAGATCCCGGCACCGCTCGACCGGGGCGAGGCGCCCCGGACCTGGAGCGACATCCGCTACCGCGAGGAAGGCCCGGCGGGATTCCTGGAGTTCTCCTTCCCGGGCGGGGCGATGAGCACCGACCACTGCCGGCGGCTGCTCGCCGCCTACCGCCACGCCTGCACCCGGCCCACGTCCGTGCTGGTCCTCGGCGGCCGCCGGGACTTCTTCTCCAACGGCATCCACCTCAACGTGATCGAGGCGGCGGCCGACCCCGCCGAGGAGTCCTGGGCCAACCTCAACGCCATGGACGACCTCGTGGAGGCCGTGCTGACCACCACCGACCGGCTGGTGGTCGCCGCGCTCGGCGGCAATGCCGCGGCCGGCGGGGTGATGCTGGCGCTCGCCGCCGACGAGGTGTGGTGCCGCTCGGCCGCGGTGCTCAACCCGCACTACCGGCTGATGGGGCTCTACGGCTCGGAGTACTGGACCTACACCCTGCCCCGCCGGGCCGGGCGGGAGGCGGCCGAACGGCTCACCACCCGCGCCCTGCCGGTCACCGCCGCGACCGGGCAGCGGCTCGGACTGGTGGACCGGACCGTGGACTGCGCCGCGCGGGACTTCACGGTCCGGACCACCGAACTGGCGCGACGGCTGGCGGCCTCGCCGGCGGTCCAGTCGCGGATCGCCGCCAAGAAGGACGCCCGGGAGCGGGACGAGGCGGAGCGGCCGCTCGCCGCCTACCGGGAGCACGAACTCGCCCGTATGCACCGGATCTTCTTCGACCCGGACCAGCCGTACCACGCCCTGCGCCGGGCGTTCGTCCGCAAGGAACCCTCGGACGGCACCCCGGCACATCTCAACCCGGCCGCCTTCGCGGGGGGTTGAGGCCCGGCGCCGGGGTGCCGGCCGTCGTCAGGGCGCGGGGTGGTACTTGTACCCGATACCGAAGACCGTGCGGATCGAATCGCGCAGGCCCGGTCCCAGACGGCGGCGGAGCCGGGCGATGTGCACGTCGACGGTGCGGGTGCTCGACTGGCAGCTCGGCCAGACCGCGGCCATCAGCTGCTCCCGGGTGAAGGCCCGCTGGGGATGCCGGACGAGGTGTGCGAGCAGGTCGAATTCGAGCTTGGGCAGGCCGAGTTGGCGGCCCTTGATGAAGACCGTGCGGGCCGCGTTGTCGATCTGGATCGGCTCCGGGCGGGGGGCCGGCCCGGCCGCCGGTTCCTCGGGACGGGGCGGGTTCTCACCCGGCGGGGCCAGGATGATGTGCACCTCGTCCGAGGGCAGCCGGTACACGGAGACGGGCTCCAGGGCGTGCAGGGTCAGTTGCCAGGTCCCGTCCGGGAGCCGGTCGACCGCCAGGGGTGGCCCTTCGCCGGGCCCGGCCATGACCGGGCGGCCGAAGTCGGCATCCGGTCGCAAAGCAAGCGGGGTCGTCGAGGAGTTCATAAACATGATCTGGGCCCATTCCTCTTGCAAAGCAGGCGTGTACGGACAGACATGGCGGTGCTCGACGTTCGAAGGGTGCTGAGGTGCTGTGCAGCCATCGCGACGTTAATCCGGTGGCGGGGCGTGGTCGCGAACAGGCACGTGGGAGGCGGCTGCGCCCAACGGGGGCAATCGCTCCGTCCGTGCACAAGAACGTTCGCGCCCATGCCCGTACTCGGCCATGACGTGGTGCGTGGCCACGGCCTCCGGTCGGACGAACGCTACATGTGATCGCGCGCTTCCGGAAAGTAGCTTCCGCTAATTTCGGTTGCTCTTGGGTCGAATCCGTGCTTGCGGTGCGCCAACTCCCTTGAGGTGACAGGTGGGTGGTGACCGGCGCGGAGTGCCGTTTCGTTCAACGAAGGTGCAAAAAATTGCCGGAACCTGAGGGGTCGTCATCAGCGTGGGAGTCGTTTGCGCCTGGAAGTGCGCCGTGAAGAGGCCCGGAGCGGCACGCGTACCGGGCTCGCGGTGACTTCTCGGTCCGGGAACCGGTCTCCGTCCGGCATGGCCGGAAATCGCGGGTGAACTGGCCGAGAGGTACGGGCCGTCGGCGCATAAGGGGGCCGGTTCGACGGATCGGCGGCCGTCGCGGGTGCCGGACGGGGAGTCGTGCGCGAAACGGAGGGGTAGGGCGTCGATGGCCTCCGCTTGTGGAGGGTTGGTGAACGCCTGAATATGCCAATTAAATGCACTGGGGTCGAACGGGGCTCAAGGGGAAGGGGTCCACGGGAAGTTGGCCGGAAAGTGGTTTCCTCTTCAATCTCTTTCTCGTCGGTCAGAGCAAAAGGGTGCGGAACCAGATATTCCAGACGACTGTTTTCCTGGTGAGTTGATGATGAGTAGGGTGTGGCCCGCTGCTGCTCGACCGGTGGCAGGGCCAGCTGAATTCGGCGCGGCTGGAATGCGGTGTGGCGGATGACGCCTTCGTGACCGGGAGGGGACCATGGCGGCCGGCTCATTCGAGGGGCAGTACGTGTGGAGTCCGGCGGCCGACGACCGGGCGCTGGCCCGGGCCTGCATGGACGTCACCGCCGGGCGGTACCTGAGCGCACACGACGTCCTCAAGGAGACCCGCGACGATTTCGAGGTCCGCGCCCACCGCTCGCTCGTCCTGGCCTCCGTCGCCGCCGACTCGGACCTCGCCGAACGCTGGCTGGCCGAGGAGCCCGGCCCGGAGGCCGCCCTGCTCTGGGCCCGGGTGGCCATGGTCCGGGCGCTGCGCATGGCCGACGCCGGCGCCGGCGACCGGCGGCAGGGCGCGCTGGCGCGGATCGCGCGGACGGCGTGCGACCGGGCCGCGAAACTGCTGCCCGAGGACCCCACCCCCTGGGTCGCCCAGCTGGCGCTGACCCGTCTCGACCGCCCCCTGGACCCCGCGCCGCAGGGGCTGCTGACCGCGCCGCCCGGCCCCTGGTACCTCTTCGCCCACATCCTCCGGCTCGACCCCTGGCACCGCGAGGCCCACCACCGCTTCCTGTCGTTCTTCTTCCCCCGCTACGGCGGTGCCTCCAGCGCGAGCTGGGACGTGGCCGCCTTCCTCAGCCAGCGGGCGCCGGTCACCTCGGCGCTGCGGCTGCTGCCGCTGGTGGCCCTGGTCGAGGACTACGTCCCCGGGATGCCGCTCGCCGACCGCACCTGGGAACAGCCCCAGTGGACCAGCGCGGCGCTGAGCATCTACCGCAACTGGCTGCCGCAGGTGTCCGGATACCGTTTCACGCCGGTACTCGATCTGGCCTATCTGGCGCACGCGTTGTACATGGCGAAACACGAATTCGAGGCGCGCGAAGTCCTCACGGCGATGGGGCCGTACGCCTCCCGCATGCCCTGGAGCGCATTCGGCGATCCGGCGGAGCAATTGTCGAAAGCCAGACGTTCCTGCGGTCTCCCGGTACCGCACGAGACGTGATGCAGAAAATTCCCCCCAGAAAGGTTGCGGTTGTGTCCGAGCGCACATCAATAACCCGCTCGAAATCCCCCCACGCGGCCGACCCGGCCACCCTCGACGATGACGCGACACTGCATGCCATGGGCTATCCGCGGAAACTCACCCGGAGATTCCGCGCGTTCGACAATTTCGCCATCTCGTTCACCATCATCAACATCATCTCCGGGATCTTTTCGTCCTTCGGATTCGGCATGACCGCGGGCGGGCCGCGGATCCTCGTCTTCGGCTGGATCGGGGTGTCGGTCATGGTGCTGTTCGTCGGCGCCGCGATGGGCGAGATCGCCTCCGCCTACCCGACCAGCGGCGCGCTCTACTTCTCGGCCGGCAAGCTGGCCAAGCGGCACCAGGGCGCCTGGTCCTGGTACACCGGCTGGCTGAACTTCGTGGGCCAGGTCGGCGGCACCGCCGCCACCAACTTCGCGGCCGCCACCTTCATCCAGGCGTTCCTCGCGATGCAGTGGCCGTCCTACACGCCGACGCCGCAGCAGACGGTGCTCATCACCGCCGCCATCCTGCTCGTCCAGGCGCTGGCGAACACGTATACCGTCCGGCTGGTGGCACTGGTGAACCGGATTTCCGTCTGGTGGCTGCTGATCGGCATGGTGGTCATCGTCGGCGCGCTCACCTTTGTTCCGGACCATCACCAATCGCCCGCGTTCGCCGCCTACTTCGTCAACAACACCGGCTTCACCAACGCGATGTACGGCGGAATGCTGGGACTGCTCGTCACCAGCTGGACCTTCACCGGTTTCGACGGCAGTTTCCACATGTCCGAAGAAACCGTGAAGGCGACGGTCAACGCGCCCCGCGGCATCATGCGGGCCATCACCTACTCCGCGATCACCGGGCTGATCCTCATGCTCGCCCTGGTCTATGCGATTCGCGACTACGGGCACGCGGCGGGCGCCGAGGCGCCGCCGGTGCAGATTCTCGTCGACGCGCTCGGCCAAAGCACCGCCAAGTTCCTGCTGTTGATCGTCATCGGCGCGATGCTGTTCTGCGGGCTCGCCAACATGACCAGCAATACCCGGCAGATCTTCGCGTTCTCGCGGGACGGGGCGATGCCCGGCTCCCGCTGGTGGCACTCGGTCTCGGCGCGCACCCGTACGCCCGTCAAGGCGGTCTGGCTCGCGGCGGCCTGCCCGCTGGTGCTGGTGGTGCCCGGCTGGTGGTCGCACACCGCCTTCACCGCGGTGGTGAGCGTCAACGTCGTCGGGCTGTTCCTCGCCTACGCCGTGCCGATCTTCCTGCGGCTGCGGCTCGACGACTTCCAGGCCGGGCCGTGGAACCTGGGCCGCTACGGCAAGCCGGTCGCGGCGATCGCG
This sequence comes from Streptomyces bugieae, assembly GCF_036352915.1. NCBI lineage: Bacteria > Bacillati > Actinomycetota > Actinomycetes > Kitasatosporales > Streptomycetaceae > Streptomyces > Streptomyces bugieae. The sequence continues at coordinate 993,485 of NZ_JAZBJP010000001.1, read as the reverse complement.
GTGATCTGGATCCTGATCAGCAACGTGCTGTTCATGCTGCCGCAGGCGTCCCCGATCACCCCCGCCTCCTTCAACTACGCGCCCCTCGCCCTGGCCGTGGTCCTCGTCATCGCCACCGTCTGGTGGTTCGCCACCGCCCGCCGGCGCTTCCAGGGCCCGGTCAGTTACGGCCGCCCGGACGAGGTCGCCGCGATGGACCTCATCTAGGACCTGTCCGTACAGCACACCTGGGCCCCGAGGCCCGCGGCCTCCGCAGCCCCCACCCCGCTGCCCCACCTGAAGGGACCCGATCACCCGTCATGCCTGCCACCGATGAACTCACCGTCACCACCGCCACGCCGGGCGACTGGCAGCAGGTGGTGCAGTGGGCCGCCGACGAGGAGTGGAACCCCGGCCGCGACGACACCGCCTGCTTCCACCCCACCGACCCGGACGGCTTCTTCCTGGGCCGCCGCGGCAGCCGGCCGGTCTCCGCGGTCTCCGTCGTCAACTACTCGGCGTCGTACGCCTTCCTCGGCTACTACCTCGTCCACCCCGACCTGCGCGGACAGGGACTGGGCCTGGCCACCTGGCGCGCCGCCGTCCCGCACGCCGGCACCCGGACCGTCGGCCTCGATGCCGTCCCGGCCCAGCAGGCCACCTACCGGCGCGCCGGATTCACCCCCGCCCACGAGACCATCCGCTACGGCGGGCGGCCCGTCCGCAACGGCACCCCGACGCCCGAGGTCGTCCCCGTCACCGGCTCCCACCTCGACGCGCTCGCCGCCTACGACCGGCGCTGCTTCCCCGCCGACCGGCGCGGCTTCGTCACCCGCTGGCTGACCGCCCCCGGTCACACCGCCCGGGCGTACCTGCGCGACGGTGAGATCGCGGGCTACGGCGTGCTGCGCCCGGCCCGCACCGGTCACCGCATCGGCCCGCTCTTCGCCGACACCGACCGGGTCGCCGAGGCGCTCTTCGACGCCCTGACGGCCACCCTCGCCCCCGCAGACGAGGTCGCCCTCGACATCCCCGGCCCCCGGACCGGCGCCCATGCCCTGGCCACCGACCGCGGCCTGACCCCCCGGTCCCACACCGTCCGCATGTACACCGGCCCGGTCCCTCCGACGGACCAGCACCGCACGTACGGCGTAACGAGCCTGGAACTGGGCTGACCGTCCACCGGGCGCCCCGCCCAGGGGGCGCCCGGACGGTTCAGGCGCCCACCGTGCCGTCGATGCCCTCGCGGAGGAAGTCCGCGTGGCCGTTGTGGCGGGCGTATTCGTGGATGAGGTGGTGCATGACCAGGCGGAGCGAGACGTGTTCGCCCCAGCGGGGCTGGTAGCCGGTGACGTCGAGGGACGGCGCCTGCTGCTCGATGCGGCGGGCGTGCGCCACCTCCTCCTGCCAGACGGCGAACGCCTCAGCACCGGTGGAGCCGTCCGGGTCGTAGGCCGCCTGGTAGTCGCCCTCGGCGGACCAGACGAGCGGGATGTCCTCACCGTTGATCACCCGGCGGAACCACGTGCGCTCCACCTCGGCCATATGGCGTACCAGGCCGAGCAGCGTGAGCGTGGAGGGCGGCATCGAGCGGCGGCGCAGGTCCTCGTCGGACAGGCCCTCGGCCTTCATGGCGAGGGTCGCGCGGTGGAAGTCGAGGAAGGCGCGCAGGGTCTCGCGTTCGCCGGCACGTACGGGCGGGGAGATGCGTTCGGTGGTCATGCCGGTCCTTCGGGAGGTGTGCGGGCTGGGAGACGGCCAGGGGCCTCGGGGCGGCGGAGCGGGAAAGTAGCGGACCGTCCCGGTCTGGGGGACGATCTTCGGGAGTGCTCCGTAGCGCGCCGGGGAGGCGGCCGATGGGATCTTCCCGAGTGGTGCGGGCCGCCGCAAGCCTTTTTCTGGCGGTCGCCGTCACCGCGGGCTGCGCCCACGACGGCGGATCGCGCGTCCCGCCGCCGACCCCACCGGTCCCCGGGCCCTGGCACACGGTCTTCGCCGACGACTTCCACGGCGACCGGCTCAACCCGGCCAGGTGGACGACGTGTTACGACTGGAACCAGGGCGGGTGCACCAACCGCGGCAACGACGAGCTGGAGTGGTACCGGCCCGGGCAGGTCTCGGTCGGCGGCGGCCGGCTCACCCTGACCGCCCGGCGGCGGGCGACCCGGGGGACGGACGGTCGCGACTACCCCTGGACCTCCGGCATGGTCTCCACCGGCCGCAGCTCCTGGAACGCCCGCCCGCGCGCCGTCTTCACCTACGGCTACTTCGAGGCGTCGGTGCGCATCCCGGGGCAGGGCGGGATGCTGCCGGCCTTCTGGCTGATGCCGGCCTCGCGGTTCACGCCGCCGGAGATCGACATCGCGGAGGTGCTGGAGATGCCCCGGTGGATCGATATGACGGTGCACTGGCGGGGGCCGGACGGCGGGGAGCGGTCGACCGCGGGGAGTTTCGGGCCGGTGGACTTCCCGGCCGGTCACCACGTGTTCGCGCTGAACTGGGAACGCGACGCGCTCACCTGGTACATCGACGGTGAGCCCAGGTTCCGGGTGACCGATCCCGCGAAGATCCCGCACGTGCCGATGGAGCTGCTGTTCACCCTCGCGGTCGGTTACCCCGAGCTCCCGCCGCCGGACGTGCACACGGCCCGGATGTCGGTGGACTGGGTGCGGGTCTGGCAGCACTGAGCCGGGCGAACGGCACGGGCCCGGCCCGGAGGCACCCCCTGGGCGGGCCCGTGCGCTCCGTGCGGGCTCAGGTGGCGAGGTGGAAGCCGGCGCCGACGCCGCCGTGGGCGTTCATCTCGTCGAGGATGCTCAGGATCGGTGAACTGTGCTGGGCGCCCCAGGCGTTGCCGACCAGCGTCTGGCCGTCGACGACGGGGGAGCCGGAGTCACCGCCGTCGGTCCAGATGAGGTGGGTGAACCAGAGGTCGTGGGTGCCCAGCTTGATGCCGCAGGTCAGGCCGGTGCGGTGGCCTTCCTTGCACATCCGGGTGCCGTTGGCGGGCGGGGCGCCGAGGGAGGTGATGGTGACGCCGCCGACCGTGCCGGTCGGCGCGACCCGGCTCTCGTCCAGCTTGATCACCGCGTAGTCCAGGCCCTTGGGGCCGGAGTTGAGCAGGTTGTTGGGCGTGCTGACGTAGGTCACCGTGCCGATGACGCCGGTGTCCAGGTCCGGGCGGCTGTCGGCGAGCGGGGCGGGGGAGAAGGCCGTCCCGGCGGGCGAGCGGTCCCGGTAGACCTTCTCGCCGACCAGTTTGTTGCCCGCCTCGTCGATGAAGCAGTGGGCGTTGGTCAGGGCCACCAGGTTGCCGGCCGCGTCCCGGCCGACCGCGGTGAGGGTGCAGACGTAGAAGCCGGTGGGCTCCTGGGGGTTCGGCTGCAGCCGGAAGATGATCCCGGTGCCGCCCCCGATGGCGGTGCGGGTGTCCGCGCTCGCGGACGGGGCGGTGACCAGGGACAGGGTGGCCAGCAGGAGGGCGAGGCCAAGGGCGCGTAACGCGCGTAAGTGACGTGACAAGAGGATCACTTCCCGTTGCGGGGCCTGGACGGCCGGGCGGCGATGTCGGCTCCAGCCAACCGCTGACCGCGCTCCGCGGGGAGGCAATCATCCATTTTGGACTATGTGAGGTGCGTCACCTCGTCGAGTGCGTCACCCCGACTCCCGTGACAGGGTGCCGGATTCCGACGGCCCGCCGACCGGGCGGCCGAGCAGGGCGCGGGTGCGGCGGTACAGGCGCCAGCCCGTCGTGCGGAAGGACTCCCCGGCGGGATTCACCGGCGCGCCGCCGCCGCGGACCCACTGGGTGAACAGCTCCGGCCGGGTGTCCGCCCGCACCATCAGGCGGGGAATGCGCATCGGGTCGCGGTCGGCCGTCGCCAGGGCGTTGCGCACCGCGCAGGCCGAGGTCCAGCCCGCCTCCCGTACCGTGCGGCGGACCGCGTTGCTGGAGTAGCCGTGCGGATAGGCGAAGGCGTAAACGGCGTGGTTGAGCGCGTCCTCCAGCCGCCGTTTGCAGTCGACGACCTCGTGCCAGACGCGCTGCGCGGGCAGGGCGTCCAGCTGGGGGTGGGTGACGGTGTGGCCGCCGATCTCGATGCCGAGCGCGTCCAGGGTGGCGATCTGGCGCCAGCTCAGCATGGCGGCGGGCGGCAGCAGACTGCCCTCCGGGGCGCCGCCGGGCGGATGCACGGCACCGGTGGTGATGAACACCGTCGCGGGCAGGGCGCGTTCGGTGAGCAGCGGTGCCACCGACCAGTAGAAGTCCGCGAAGCCGTCGTCGAAGGTCAGTACCGCGCAGCGGGCGGGCAGCGCGGGCCCGCCGCGGATCGCGGCGACCAGCCGGCGCAGCGGGATGATGGTGAGCCCGGCGTCCGCGATGCGGTCGAGTTGCTCGGTGAAGGCCCGGGGGGTGACCGTGTACGGCGCGATCCAGGGAGGTGGGTCGCTGGTCACCGAGTGGTAGAGGAAGACGGGCACGGCGCTCATGTCCGGTGTCCTTTCGGGACCCCCGTGCGGAACCGGAAGTGCTCTCAGGAGCCTCCTGGGGTGCGCTCCGGCAGGATGCGGTAGACGACCGCGTCGGCGGTACGGTGGATGACGGGGTAGTCGGAGCGGTGGGCCAGTGCGCTCCGCAGATGGGCCAGGGTGCCCGGCGGCAGCGCTCCGGTGGCGGTGACCTGGGCCTCCTGGGCCCGGTTGAGGATCAGGTAGACCGGGCGCGGCGGCCCCGATCCGGTCAGCACGTGCAGCTCGGCCGCGGGGTCGCGGCGCACCTGCCACTGGTCGCCGGGCGCCGCCTCGGACAGCCAGATCCGGTCGTGGTACTCGTAATCGTGGTAGGCGTACGGGAAGTTGTCCGAGGCGCCGACGATCAGCGAGCCCTCCGGGGCGTGCGTGGCGAGCCACTTGGCGGCCGAGGTCTCCGAGGCGGTGAAGTAGTTGACGTTCTCCTTGCCGAAGTACGCCAGGGAGAGCGCGCCGAACAGCGCCACGAGCACCACCGGTACCGCCGCGGCCCGCACCCGCCGCAGCGCGCGGCGCAGACCGCGGCCGCGGGACGATGTCAGCAGCGGGGGCAGCAGCAGCGCCGCGGCGCCGAACGCGGTCGCGGGCAGCGCGAACAGGTACACCCGGAAGATCATCTCGCCGCCGTAGCTGTTGGCCACGGCCCAGGGCAGCGGTGCCACCGCGAGCCACGGCAGCGCGGTGCGCCGCAGTGAGGGCCGCGCCAGCACCGCCAGCCCGGCGAAGAGGAAGACCACCGCGGACAGGATCCGGTCGGCCCAGGCGACCATCACCTGTCCGCTGGTGGCGCCGGAGAGGCCGAGCAGCCCGGACCCGGCGTTCGACTCCGGCGTGGTGAGGCCGGCGATCAGGTTGTGGAGGTTCTCCTCCAGGTACGGCCGGGCCGCGGTCAGGTCCCAGGCCAGCGTCAGCGCCAGCGCGACCAGCAGCACCGGCAGCGCCACCCGGCGGTTGCGGCGGGGCAGGGACAGCAGGAGCAGCGAGCCGATCAGCATCACCGGGGTGAGCGGATGGGACACGACGATGGTGACGATCGCGAGCAGCACCAGCACCGCCCAGCCGAGCGGTGGCAGGCCCGGTCGTGGCCGGCCCGGTCGCGGGAGGCGGTGGACGACGGCCGCGATGACGCAGACGTACAGCAGGAAGGCGAACGCCTGCGGTGAGAAGTAGTCCTGGCCCACCCACGAGCAGCTGAAGAAGAGGAAGGCGCCGCCCCAGACCAGCCGCCGGCTGCGGGTGAAGGAGCGGTACAGCGCCAGCAGCGGGATCACCAGCGCCGCGTTGATCAGCAGCGGGAACCAACTGGCGTAGGAGCCGGGTGACTTGAGGCCGATGTGGGTGACGAACAGGTCGTTGAGCCAGAAGAAGCCGGGCCAGCGGGCGTAGACGGCCAGCGGGCCGGCCGCCGTGGGCAGGGTGCCGGTGTCCAGCAGGACGTCGGTGACCGCGACGTGCTTCCAGGCCCAGGAATAGCGCAGTTCGGGGTAGAGCGCGAGCGGGGTGGCGTGCAGGAAGGTGATCAGCGCCAGCACGTAACCGGCGTGGTGCAGGCCACGGGTGCGCCGGTCGGAGAGCGCGGCGCAGAACCCGAGGCCGAGCAGCACCAGCCCGGCCCAGTAGGTGACCGGCAGGACCTGCACCAGGCCCAGGTCGCGCATCGCGTCGAGGTCCACCCCGCGCAGCGAGAACACCCACAGCAGCAGCGCGGCGGGCAGCGCGAGCACGGCCAGGGCACGCAGGGCGGCCTGGGCGCGGGTGCGTTCGACGGGGCGGTGCAGCCGGCCGACGGCGTAGCCGAGGACCGTGGCGGCCACCCCGCTCACCAGCGCCGGCACCGTGCGCGACGGTGCCTCGCCGCCCGGCCGCAGCCCGTCGGCCACCGCGGCCGGGAGGGTGTGGCGCAGATACGTGCGTTCGCTGGCCAGCGCCGGGCCGGCACCGGCGTGCCGGGCGACGGCCGCCTTCGACAGCCCCTCCGCGTAGCAACGGGCCCGGAAGTACGTCCGGGTGGTGCGGGCGGCGGGTACGTGGTGGCGGACCGCGGCGGCCGGCTCGTACAGCAGCTTCCCGTCGGGGTTGCGGGCCGCGACCCGCAGGCAGAGTTCGGTCTCCTCGCAGCCCAGCGGGCGGGTGCCGATCCGGCCCAGGTCGGTGCGGAAGCCGCCGGCGGCCAGCACCTCGGCGCGCCGGAAGGACATGTTGGCGCCGATGAAGTTCCGTACCGGCGCGCGGTGTTCGGGCAGTCCCTGGTAGGAGCAGCCGACCACCCAGTCGAACTCGCGGGGGAACCAGGCGGGCCGGCCGGTCTCCCACAGGGGGCGGACCAGCCCGCCGACGCCGAGCACCCGCGGGTCGTGATAGGCGGTGAGCAGCCGGGCGGTCCAGTCCGGGTCGGCCGCCGCGTCGTCGTCGAGGAAGGCCACGATGTCGCCGTGCGCGGCCCCGACCCCGGTGTTGCGGCCACCGGAGAGTCCCTGTGCCTCGGCGTTGGGCAGCACCCGTACGCCGGGCAGCGCAGGCTCGGCCCGCCGGGCCAGCTCGGGGCAGTGGTCGACGACCAGCAGGATCTCGTCGGCCGGGTAGTGCTGGAGCTGCACGGAGCGGACGGCGTCCAGCAGTTGCTCCCAGCGGTCGAGGGTGTACGCGCAGATGACCACGGTCAGGCTCGGCTCGGTGCGGGCCGCGGCGGTCGGAGCCGGCCGCGCCCCCACGGTCGTCGACGCGCCACCGCACAGCATGCCGAGCACGAAGCGGACCGCCTGCAGCAGACCGCCCAAGAGGCGGAATCCGAGCGCGTTCATCGAGGGCTCCTCGCGGGGGACGGCAGCCAGCGCGGCAGCGTGATCAGCAGGGGCAGGGCGAGTGTGCATTCGGCCAGCAGCCAGGCGGCGCCCACACCGGTGATGCCGAAGGGATGGATCAGCCGGACGGTCAGGCCCAGCACCAGGGCGCACAGCGCCGCCTGGAGGGCGACGGCCCAGGCCAGCCGGCGGCGGGCGCGCGCCACGTCGATGGCCACGTTGAGCAGCAGGTTGGGCAGGGCGGACAGGGCCAGCAACCGCAGTACGCCGGTGGCCTGGTCGGCGTACTCGGCACCGAAGACCGACAGCAGCCAGGGGGCGACGACGACCAGGACGACCACCCCGGCGGTCAGCGGCGGACCGGTGTGCCGCAGCACCCGGCGGCCGAGCTCGCTGATCCGGGCGGGATCGTGCGCGGCCTCGACCAGCAGCGAACTGCCCATGTTGTAGGTCGCCAGGTAGAGGGTGTACGCGATCACCCACGACAGGGAGAAGTAGGCGTTCCGGGCGCCGCCCAGGGTGTCGAGCACGATCAGCGGCACGATGTTGTAGGCGGACAGCCGGAAGAGGGCGCCGCCGTAGTCGGTGGCGGCGTAGCCGAGCAGCCGGGGCGGCATCCGCCCGTCGGTGTGCGCCCGTTCGTGGGCCGGCACCGCGCGCCGCAGCAGGACGTAGTTGGCGACGAGGAGCGAGACGGCCAGCGCCCCGGCCCACGACAGCAGGATGCCGGAGCTGATCGCCCAGCCCGCGGCCAGCGTCAGCACCAGGACCTTGACCACCGCGAAGACCGCGTTCTCGCCGAGCACCCAGTTTGCCCGGCGGACACCGGTCAGCGCCCCGTCCTGCACGATGAACAGCGCATAGCCCATCGTCCCCGCCACGAAGAACGGGCCGACCAACGGGCCGCGCAGGAAGCCCAGTCCGGGGGCGATCAGCGGCACCAGGGCGAGGAAGGCGCCGGCCAGCAGTCCGGCGCACAGTCCGGCCGCGGCGTAACTGCGCAGCAGCAGCCGCCGGGTGTGCCGGCCGGCCGAGGGGACGAACCGCACCAGCACGTCCGAGAGGTTGAGCTGCCCGAAGCCGGCGAGCAGGGTCACCGCGGAGATCACGGCGTACGAGCGGCCGACGGTCTCCGGGCGGTACCAGGACGTGGCGAGCACCCAGTAGAACGCGCCGACCGCGGCCGTCATCAGCGAACTGGCCACCAGGACGTGGCCGTTGCGCAGCAGCGGCTCGTAGTGGAGCGCGGAGCCGAAGCGCCGCCGCAGCACGACCAGATAGGGCGCGGCGGGCAGGTCCGCGACGCCCGGGGGAGCGGTGTGCGGGGTCATGACGGTCCCGTTCCGGCGGTGGCGGCGCGGTGGGCGGCTTGGTGGGTGGCGTGGACGCTGCGCAGATAGCCGACCGGGCCGTAGAGCAGGCCGCGCAGCTCCAGCAGGGACAGCCGGGCCGGCCAGACACCGGCCGGCGCCGAGCGGTCGTGGGCCCGGCCGACGGCGTGCCGGATGCCGCCCGGCAGCCGGCGCAGCAGGGCGGGCAGCGCCCCGGGACGGTGCCGCAGCGCGGCGGCCAGGAAGGCGCCGAACCCGGCGCCGTAGCCGAACGCCTGGGCCGGCAGGGCGTCCGCCGCCCGGCGGTGGCGGTGCCAGATGACGGCGTCGGGCTGATAGACGATGCGGTGCCCGGTGGCCAGGACGAGGAAGAAGGCCAGCAGGTCGTCGCCGCCGTGCGCCGGGGTGCCGGTGCCGGTCGACGGGTCGAAGCCGCCCAGCTCCCGGAGCACGTCGGTGCGGAAGGCCATGTTGGCCCCGGAGCCGAACTGCCCGGCGGTGAACGGGAAGAGCGGATCGGCGGGCGGGTCGGCCAGCGACCAGCTGCGCGGGGCGAACCCCTTGCCGAAGCCGCCGTGGAACTCCAGCGCGGACTGCGCCGCGGTCGCCAGTTCGGCGGGCACGATCAGCCCGGTGACGCAGCCGACCCGTGCCCCGCCGCCCGGTGCGCCGCCGTCGTCGAAGGCGCGTTCCAGGGCGTCCAGCCACCCGGGGTCGGCCAGTGTGTCGTCGTCGGTGAAGGCACAGATCCGGCCGCGGGCGGCGAGCAGTCCGCGGTTGTGCGCCCGGGCCAGGCCCGCCATGGATTCCCTCACATACCTGACCCGGGACGGATAACGGTCGCGCACCAGCCGCTCGGCGGCGTCGTCGCGCGGCGCGTTGTCGACCACCACGATCTCGTACGAGGGGTGCCGGCTGCGCAGCAGCGAGTCCAGGCACTGGCGCAGCATCCCGGGACGGTTGTGGGTGGCGACGATGACGGTGACCGCGGGCGGTGCGGCCGCTCCCGGGGCCCGGGCCGGACGGCCGGGACCGGGCCGGAGTGCCTCCGGGGCGGCCGGTGCGGTCAGTTGGCGATGCGCGGCTTCGGCCAGCGCGTGGTACAGGCCGGTGGTGTCCCCGAGCACACCGTGGGCGCTGACCATTCCGAGCGGGTGTCCGTGCAGCCGCACCAACGCCAACACGCGTCCACCCGGGGCGGCGGCCGGTGCGCCGCCGGGTGAGCGCAGCTCACCGGGCGCCGCCAGGTCCAGCTCGACGACATGGGCGGGGGTGTAGAGCGAATCGCGGGCGGCGAGTCCGGGGCAGGCCGCTGCGGTGCGCGGGCCGAGGCCGTTCATCGATTCCCCACTCCCAGGGGCGCCGTGCGCCGGCCACCAGGCCGTTCGGCGAGCAGCGTCCGCAGCACCCGGCGGCCGTCGGAGACCGCGTGGAGATGCGAGCGCCCGCTGCGGCGGGGAAGTTCCAGGCTGGGCACTTCGGCGACGCGAAGTCCCAGTCGCAGTGCGTGGGCGATCAGTTCCGCCTCGATCTCGAACCCGGGCGCCTGCGGGTGCAGGTCGTCGAGGAAGGTGCGGCGGAAGGCGCAGAAGCCGTAGCAGAGATCGGTCAGGGTGGCGTGGTAGACCCGGTTGACGACGGTGAGCAGCGCGCGGTTGCCCAGCGAGCGCACCGGCGTCAGGTCGAGCGAGCCGCCGCCGGCGATGAAGCGGGAGCCCTTGACGAAGTCGAAGCCGTTGTCGAGGAAGTGCACGTAGTGCGGGATCTCACCGGGCCACATGCTGCCGTCGGCGTCCATCATGACGATGTATTCGCAGGTCGCGGCCAGGAAGCCGGTGCGCAGTGCGTCGCCCTTGCCGTGACCGGTCTGCTGGACCACGCGCACGGACGGCAGGCAGTGCGCGGCCATCCGCACGGTCGCGTCGTCGGACGCGCCGTCGACCAGGATCACCTCGTCGATCGAGGGCGGGATCTGGTTGAACACCCAGGGGACGTTGCGGGCCTCGTTGTGCGCCGGGATCACCAAACTGACGGTGTGTGAGGTCGGTGGGAGGTCGCTTTCCCGCCGCATCGGGAGCGGACTGGTGATGCGGTCGCTGGAGCGGCGCAGCGGCCGCCCGCCGTCGACGGTGCGCTGGATCATGCCCGAGGGCAGAGTGGTACTCATGAGCGTGCCTCACGAAGCGGCAACGGACGCCCGGGCCGGAAAGCCGCAGGGCGTACCGGAAGGTGAGGGGCGTACATCGGCGGCGCGGCCGCCGGGGCCTGTTCGAGAAGGCGCGGTACACCCGCGAACCGTAAGGAGAACGAGCTGCGGGGACGCGAGGCAGGAGGAGTTCGCGGAGGAACTCGGTCGCTGTACCCCGGGCGAGGAGACGCCGGGTCGTTCTCGGACGCTGGAAGCGTCGACCACCACGACTGGCAAATGTGCTGTCCGTTGGGGCTGTGGGGCGGTGCCCGCACTACCTACGGGGTGCCAGGGCCCCATCATGAACAGGTTCTCGGTACCGAGTCAAGGGGAAATGTCCAAAATGTCGGAGAAATTATCTTCCGGGGGTTGAGGGCCGTTCAGCCCTCCCCGTCGGCGCGGGTGCCGCCCGCGGCCTCGACGATCCGCCGGGTGATCTCCCCGGGCCGCACCGGACGGCCGTAGTACCAGCCCTGCGCGCAGTCACAGCCGATCGCCCGCAACCGCTGTGCGTCCGCGGCGGTCTCCACCCCCTCCGCCGTCACCGACAGACCCAGCGAATGCGCCAGCGACACCATGCCGCCGATGATCCGCCAGCCCACCGGATCCTCCCCGGACGCATGCAGTTCGGACACGAACGATCCGTCGATCTTCAGTCCGGAGACCGGCAGGTCCCGCAGGTACGCCAGGTTCGACCAGCCGGTGCCGAAGTCGTCCACCGTCAGCGACACCCCCATGCCGACCAGCTCGTGCAGCGCCTGCAGCGCCGGGTCCCGCGGGCCGAGCATCGCGCTCTCGGTGATCTCCAGCTGGAGCCGGCCCGGATCGAGATCGCTCGACCGCAGGATCCGGTCGATGTCCGCGATCAGCCCGGCGTTACGGGCCTGCCGCACCGCCAGATTGACGTTCATCCGCGGCGCCGCGTCACCGAACCGGTCCGCCCAGCGCGCCGCCTGCTCACAGGCGTGCAGCAGCACCCAGCGGCCCAGCGGGATGATCAGCCCGCTGTCCTCGGCCGTCATGATGAACTCGTCCGGTCCCAGCACCCCCAGCTCCGGATGGCGCCAGCGCACCAGCGCCTCCACCGCCACCATCGCCCCGTCGTCCAGCGCGCACAGCGGCTGGTAGTCGAGGAAGAACTCCCCGCGGTCCAGCGCCATCGGTATCCGCACCGACATCGCGTACTGACTCACCGCCACCGCGTTGCGCTGCGGATCGAACAGCGTCCAGCGGCCGCGGCCCTCCTTCTTCGCCCGGTACAGCGTCAGGTCCACACTGCGCATCGCGGCGCTCGCCGTCGTCGCGGAGACCGGCTGCTCCACCACCCCCATGCTGGCCCTGACCACCAGCTGCTGATCGCCGATCAGGAAGGGCGGCGCCAGCGTCCCCAGCACCCGCTGGGCCACCGCGATGCCCTCCTGCGGCCCCCTGCTCCGCTCCATCAGCACGGCGAACTCGTCCCCGCCCAGCCGTGCCACCAGGTGGCCCAGCGGCGCCACCCCGGAGTGCAGCCGGTCCGCGACCGCCCCCAGTAGCTGGTCACCCGCCTCGTGGCCCAGGCTGTCGTTGATGTTCTTGAAGCCGTCCAGGTCCAGCGAGCACAGCCCGAACCGCGCCCCCGGCCCCGGATCGTCGAACAGCGCTTCCAGCCGCTCGAAGAACGCCGTCCGGTTCGGCAGCCCGGTCAGCGGATCGTGCGTGGCCTGATGGCGCAGCCGTTCCTGCAGCCGGTGCTGGTCGGTGATGTCCTCCAGCATCGCCACCTGGTAACGGGGCGTGTCCTGTTCGTCGCGGATCAGCGAGACCGTCAGGTGCGTCCAGATCACCTCGCCGTCCCGCCGGTAGTACGGCTTGTCGCACTGGAAGTTCTCCCGCTCGCCCTGGACCAGCTCGTGGTACGTCTCCCAGACACCGGACGAGTCCTCGGGGTGGACCAGCGACTCGACGTTGAGCCCGCGCATGTCCTCGGCGGTGGCCGCGAACATGTCCTGCAGCGTGCTGTTCACCACCAGGAGGTTGCCCTCCAGGTCCGCGAAGCCGATGCCGATCGCGGCGCGCTCGAACATCGCCCGGAACCGGGCCTCCGACGCGTACAGCGCCCGCTCCGCCTCCCGCCGCGCCAGGTCCACCGCGCGCCGGATCGCCTCCTGCTCACGCAGCGTCCGGTCGCGCAGCGCGGCCGACCAGCCCGCGGCGAACGCCCCGGTCAGCGCGGGCCCCCGGTCGTCCGGCGCCGGCCACTGCTGGAGCAGCTCGACGGCGTGGGCGAGCACCACGGGGTCGGTGAACTGGGCGTCGACCAGCAGCGCCCCGGCCCGCTCGGCAGGTCCCGGATCGAACGGATCCTCCCCGTGGGCCCGGCTGAGCAGCTCGGCCGTGCGGTACACCAGCGGGCCCAGGACACCCGGGCTCACCGCGGCCCCGTGGCCCTGCCGCAACAGCCGGGACCAGGAGTCACGGAAACGGACCGCGGCGGCGTCCACGCGCCCCCCGGCCGGGACGCTCACGGCTTCAGCCCCACTCCCGCCAGGCCGCTGAACAGCTCCGGATGCGGTCCCACCGCCGCGGGATCCTGCGGACGCCACTCGGGGAGGTAGACCACCCCCGGCTCCAGCAGCCGGAACCCCTCGAACAGCGCCACGATCTCCTCCCGGGTACGCATGGTCAACGGCGCCGACGCCCGTGCGTACAGGTCCTCGTGCTTCTCCACCACATCGGGCCGGCCCTCCCGCGACCCGTGCGACAGCGCCAGCGCACTGCCCGCCGGCAGCGCGGCGGACAGCTCCCGGACGATCCGCGCCGGGTCCTCCTCGTCCGTCACGAAGTGGAGTACGGCCAGCAGCAGCGCCGCCACCGGCTCGCGCGGACGCAGCAGTTCCGCCACCGCGGGCCGCGCCAGCAGCCCCGCCGGATCCCGCATGTCGGCCTCGACCACCGCACACAGCGGGTCATCGGCCACCAGCAGTCTGCTGTGCTGCACGGCCACCGGGTCGATGTCCACGTACACCACCCGCGCCTCGGGCTGCACCACCCGCGCCACCTCGTGGACCGGGCCGAACGTGGGGAGACCGGAGCCGATGTCCAGGAAGCGGGTGATCCCCTCCCCGGCGAGGAACTGCACGGCCCGCCGCAGGAAGGCCCGGTTCGCGCGCATGATCAGCGGCAGGTCCGGCCACATCTCGACGGCCTCCCGGGCCAGCTCCCGGTCCGCCGCGAAGTTGTGCGAACCGCCCAGGTAGCAGTCGTAGACCCGGGCGACGTTCGGAACGTCCTGGTCGGTGCCCTCGGGCACCCACCGCCGCCGCGTCATCGAGCGTCCCTCCTCCCCAGACGAGGGATCCCACGCTGCAAAAAAAGCCTCCTACGATCCCATATCCGCCGCAAGCGGGCCAGTCGGGCGCCGTGCGCCGTGCGCCGAACGGGCGGCCCGCGCGCCCCGCCGCCGTCGCGCGCAGAATGGACATCACGAAGGGACGCCATGCCCGGACGCATCGAGGACTACGCCCTGCTGGGCGACCTGCAGACCGCCGCCCTGGTCGGGCGGGACGGCTCGATCGACTGGCTGTGCCTGCCCCGCTTCGACTCGCCCAGCTGTTTCGCGGCCCTCCTCGGTGACGAACGGCAGGGCCACTGGCGGCTCGCCCCGGTCTCCGGCGGGCCGTGCGACCGCCGGGCCTACCGCGGCGACACCCTGATCCTGGAGAGCACCTGGGAGACCCCCGACGGCGCGGTCCGGGTCGTCGACTTCATGCCGCAGCGCGACCAGTCACCGCGCCTGGTCCGCCTCGTCGAGGGCCTGCGCGGCAGTGTCGAGATGCGCGGCGACCTGCGGCTCCGCTTCAACTACGGCCGGATCGCGCCCTGGGTGCGGCGCACCGAGCACCACCGCATCGCGGTCGCCGGACCGGACTCCGCCTGGCTGCGGCTCGCCCCCGGTGTGCACACCTACGGCCACGACACCAGCACCCGCTCGGAGTTCACCGTACGGGCCGGCGAGACGGTGCCGTTCGTCCTGACCTGGCAGCCCTCCCACCTGCCCAACGCCCACCGGATCGATCCGGACCGCGCCCTGCGGGAGACCACCGACGCCTGGCGGCGCTGGACGGCCGGCTGCCGCTACGACGGCGAATGGCGCGAGGCCGTCCGGCGCTCCCTGATCACCCTCAAGGCGCTCGCCTACCGGCCGACCGGCGGGATCGTCGCCGCCCCCACCGCCTCGCTGCCCGAACACCTCGGCGGCGTACGCAACTGGGACTACCGCTTCTGCTGGCTGCGCGACTCCAGCATGACGCTGTCCGCCCTGCTGCGCGGCGGCTTCCGCGAGGAGGCGGCCGCCTGGCGGCAGTGGCTGGTACGGGCCATCGCCGGCGACCCGCGGGACCTGCAGAGCGTCTACGGCGTCGCCGGTGAACGGCGGCTGCCCGAGACCGCCGCCGACTGGCTGCCCGGCTACGAGCACTCCGCCCCGGTCCGCTTCGGCAACGCCGCAGTCGACCAGCTCCAGCTCGACATCTACGGCGAGGTCGTCGACACCCTCTACCTCGCGCTGCGGGCCGGCATCCCGATGGAACGCCATGTCTGGGGCCTGCTGCGGACCTTGATGTCCTTCATCGAGGCGCACTGGCGGGACCCGGACGAGGGCCTGTGGGAGGGCCGCGGCGGCCGCCGGCACTGGGTGCACTCCAAGGTCATGTCCTGGGTCGCCGCGGACCGGGCGGTCCGGATGGCGCACCTGACCGGCCTCGCGGCCCCGGTCGACCGCTGGCGGGCGATGCGCGACGCGGTGCACGCCGACGTCTGCGCGCACGGTTACGACCGGGAACGCGGGGTGTTCGTCCAGCACTACGGCAGCCGGGAACTGGACGCGGCCACCCTGTTCATCGTCAAGACCGGCTTCCTGCCGCCCGAGGACCCCCGGGTCGTGCGCACCGTCGACGCGGTGCGCGACGGACTCGACCACGCCGGCTTCCACCGCCGCTACGCCGGACGGGCCGCGGTCGACGGACTGCCCGGCACCGAAGGCGCCTTCCTCGCCTGCTCGTTGTGGCTCGCCGACGCGCTGGCCGCGACCGGCCGGCACGACGCCGCCCGGGAACTCTTCGCCCGGGTGCTGTCGGCGGCCAACGACGTCGGGCTGCTCTCCGAGGAATGGGACCCCGAGACACGCCGCCAACTGGGCAACACGCCGCAGGCGTTCACCCATGTCGCGCTGGTGAACACGGCGTTCCTGCTGTCCGAGGACGCCGCCGTCGCCGCATGACGCGGCCCGCACCCGGCCAACTCCCTTCACCCGCCTGCCCGTTCAGCCGCGCAGCGCTCCGTAGCGCCGCAGCGCGCCCCGCACCCGGGACCGCAGCCACGGCCGGGCGGTGATGAAGTCCCGCGCCGTGCGCTCGGCCGCGTCGTGCAGCAGGGCACCGCCCGCCACCAGCGTCGGCCGCCACAACAGGCCCTGCGGCAGGGTGCGTTGCTCGGTGGTGAACGCCTGCTTGTACTCCGAGTCGCCGGTGCCCAGGTCGACGGTGGTCACCCCCAGCTCCGCCGCGGTCTCGATCACCCGGCCGAGCAGCACCGTACCGGGCGAATGCGCCGCGTACCGGTGGTCGAAGGCGGTGACGCAACAGGTCAGCACGGTCGCCGAACGCAGCGTGAGCTGCATCGCCGCCGGCTCGTCACCGAGGTACAGCACGGACAGCGCGCCGGTGCACGTCGGCGTGCGCAGCCCCGCCAAGGCGTGCGCCAGCTCCGTACCGCGCTCCGCGGCCAGCGGATCGGACCAGCCGCTCGCCCGGTACTGCGCCGACTTCCAGCGCAGCATCGTCCCCAGCAGCTGCGGATCGCGCGCGTCGAAGACGTACCGCACCGGCACCGCGCCGCGGGCCAGCCGGTTCTCGTGCTTGCGCAGGGTCTTCGCCGAGGCGGGCGAGCGCCGCCGGACGGCCGTGCGATGGGCCTCGTAGCCCTCGCTCAGATCCGCCAGCGGACTCGGCACCCGGCCCAGCAGCCGGACCCCGGGCGGCACCGCGGTACCCGCCCCGCCGAGCGGCGGACCGGCCGGCTCGGCCTGCACGAAGCGCCACACCGCCAGCCCGCAGGCGGCCAGCACGGCACGGTAGTCGGGCCGCGGCAGCCCCGGCTCGCAGAGCAGCCCGCCCACGTCCGTGAAGCCCTTGCCGATGACCTCGCCGACGCCGTGCCCGCGCTCCTCGAACCCCAGCCAGCCGCACCGCCCGTCGCTCTCCAGCACCGCGACCCGGGCGGCCGGACGGACCCCGCCGACCGCCCGCGCGAAATCCGGGGACAGCACCGGATGGGCCGCACCGCCGGGCGCGGACAGCGCCCGCGCCCAGCGCTCGGCCCGGACACCGCCGAGCGCACCGGCCGCCAGGACCTCGATGTCCATCCCTAGCGCCTCCGCATCCCGCGCCGCGGCCGCCGGCGCGGGGTCGTCGGGGAGATCCGGAAGCAGGCCCTCAGGAGCGTCCCCCGGAGCGTGCGGCCGTCACGGCAGATACCGCTCGATGGCGCCCGGCCCCTCCTCCTCGATGAGCCGCCTGGCCCATGCCAGGCTCGACGGGGTGGGCTCACGCCCGGACGCCCGCACCAGATCCTCCGGGTCGTAGGGCCGCTCGCTGCCGGTGTACAGCTCGGCCGGCCGGTGCTCGGCCGGCTGCTCCTTGCCGTTGGTCGTCACAGGTCCTCCTTCGTCCGCGCCCGCCGGGTCGCCGGGACCTCGCTTGGTTCCATGATGGGGCGGTCACCGAACACCCGCACGACGTACGCCGGGCCGCGGCCCCCGCACCCGGTCAGTCCATCGGCCGCGGCGCCCCCGGATACCGCGGCGGGAAGGCCTGCTCGGTCCAGATGGTCTTGCCGTACGGCGTGTACCGGGTGCCCCAGCGCTGCACCAGCTGCGCGACGATGAACAGCCCCCGCCCGCCCTCGTCCTCATTGGCCGCGTGGCGCAGGTGCGGCGAGGTGTGCCCGGTGTCGGACACCTCGGTCAGCAGCGTCAGATCGCGCAGCAGCCGCAGGTGCAGCGGCCCCGAGGCGTGCCGCACCGCGTTGGTGACCAGCTCGCTGACCGCCAGCTCGGTCGCGTACGACAGCTCCTCCAGGCCCCACTCCCGCAGCTGCGCGGTCGCCAGCTCCCGGGCCGCGCCCACCGCGGCCGGATCCGCCGGCAGCTCCCAGGCCGCCACCTGCCTCGCGTCCAGCTCCCGGGTGCGCACCAGCAGCAGCGCCGAGTCGTCGGCGGCCGGTCCGTCCGGCAGCAGTTCGGCCATCGCCCGGTCGCACAGCTCCTCCAGCGGCCGGTGGTGCTCGCCCAGCACCCGGGCCAGGACCGCGAGCCCCTCGTCGACGTCCCGGTGCGGCGACTCCACCAGCCCGTCCGTGAACAGCGCGACCAGACTGCCCGGCGGCAGTTCGAGATCCAGCGACTCGAACGGCAGCCCGCCCAGGCCCAGCGGCGGACCGGCCGGCAGATCGGGGAAGAACATCGTGCCCGACGGGTCGACCACGGCCGGCGGCAGATGCCCGGCCCGGGCCATGGTGCAGCGCCGCGACACCGGGTCGTAGACCGCGTAGAGGCAGGTCACGCCGGTGGCCACGTCGTCCGGGCCGGTGTGCGTGCCGACCTGGCCGGCCCCCTCCTCCGCGGGCTGCCCCACCAGGTCGTCCAGCCGGCTCAGCAGCTCGTCGGGCGACAGGTCCAGCTGGGCCAGCGCACGCACCGTCGTCCGCAGCCGCCCCATCGTCGCCGCCGCCTCCAGGCCGTGCCCCACCACGTCCCCCACCACCAGCCCGACCCGGGTCCCGGACAGCCCGATCACATCGAACCAGTCGCCGCCCACCCCGGCCCGGTCGTCGCTGGGCAGATAGCGGTACGCCACGTCGACCGCGGACTGCTCCGGCACGTGCTGCGGCAGCAGGTTGCGCTGCAGGGCCAGCGCGGCGGTGTGCTCCCGGGTGAAGCGGCGGGCGTTGTCCAGGCACACCGCCGTCCGGGTGACCAGCTCGTCGGCGAGCTCGACCTCGCCCTTGTCGAACACCGACGGGTGGGTGCCCCGTGTGAAGGTGACCAGCCCCATCGGGGCGCCGCCCGCCCGCAGCGGCACGACCATCGAGTTCTCCGCGCGCACCATCCCCCCGGAGGACAGACTGCGGTACGGCAGCGACCCCGGCGGATACTCGATGCGGTACGGGCCGTGCGGCACGGCGTCCGGCGGGTCGTCGACGCTGCGGGTGGCGACCCGGACCAGCGGCGGCACCGTCCCGTCCCCCGGCGCCGGCTCCTCGCCCTCCAGCACCGGGTGCACCAGGTCCACGGTGACCGTCCGCGCGAAGTCCGGCACCGCGACCTCGGTGATCTCCCGGGCGGTGGCCGTCATGTCGAGCGTCGTCCCGATCCGGGTGCCGGCCGCCACCAGCAGGTTGAGCCGGCGCTGCGCCTGGTAGCGGTCGGTGATGTCGAAGGCGTCCTCGCACACCCCGAGGACCTGCCCCTGGGCGTCGTGCAGCCGGTAGTAGGAGCACGACCAGACGTGGTCCGGGCCCGGCTCGGACGGCTGCTGGCCGAGGAAGTGCAGGTCGAGGACCGGCTCACCGGTCTCCAGGACCTGCTCCATCACCGCGTCGAGCGTGCGCGGGTACCCCTCCGTCACGAACTCCCCGTCCGGGTACAGCGCCTCGGCCCGGGTGCCGAGGAACTCCCGCAGCGGCAGCCCGATCTCCTTCACGAACGCGGCGTTTCCCCAGGTCACCCGCAGATCGGTGTCATAGATGCCCAGCCCCACCGGGGACTGGGTGGCCAGTCCGTGCAGCATCGCCTGCCGGGACTCCCACTCCTGCTGCGCGGCCAGCCCGGCCACCACCAGGATGCGGGCCGGCGCGTCCGGCGCGGAACCGCCGGGCGCGGGCTCCAGCGGGCAGGTGGTGACCGCCACCGGCAGCAGCCGGCCGTCCCGGTGCCGTGCCGTCCCCAGCCGGCCGCTGCTCAGCGGGGCCTTCGCCGACTGCCCGGACCACGCGTCACCGGCCGCCTCGGCGGCCGGGAAGAACGCCTCGCAGGGGCGCCCGATGACCTCCTCGGGCCGGTAGCCGAGCAGCCGCTGGGCCGCCGGACTCCACCCGATGACCAGGTCCCGGGCGTCGAGCACCGCTGTGGCCGCCCTGGTGACGTCGAGGGGACCACGGAAGTCGGCGCTCTCCGCCGCGTTCCATGCGTTCATGGCATCAACCCAGCCCGGTTCAGTACCTACAGCATCGAGCCTGATCAAGACCGGCACAACTGCGCTGCCCCGCGCCCGGCGCCCCGGTGCGGGCCCGCTGCGTCGCTGGCACAGTGGGAGGGGGTGCGGCGGGGGTGCGAAGCGACAGGAGGCAGATGTCATGTCGGCCCATGGCCCCACGACCCCCGTGCGCGGGGCTCCGTGCTGGGTGAGCCTGATGGCCCGCGATCTCGAATCGGCGCAGGAGTTCTACGCCGCCGTGCTGGGCTGGCGGTTCCGCCCGGCCAGCCTCGGCCAGGAGTTCTCGGTCGCGATGGCCGACGGGCAGCCGGTCGCCGGCCTGGGCGCACTCGCCCAGAGCTTCCAGGTCGCGGTGGCCTGGACGTCGTACTTCGCGGTGGAGGACGCCGACGTGACCGCCGACCGGATCCGCGAGCGCGGCGGGACCGTCGCGGTCGGCCCGCTCAAGCTCGGCCCCGGACGCGCCGCGCTGGCCGCCGACCGCGACGGCGCCACCTTCGGCTTCTGGGAGGGCCAGACGCTCGCCTGGTCGGTCGGGCACGGCCGCGCCCCCGCCTGCCTGGAACTGCGCACCCGCGACGCCTTCGAGGCCGCCATCTTCTACGCCGAGGTCTTCGAATGGGCCTCCGGCCGGCCCGGCGGCTGCGAGGTCACCTACGAACACGACCAGGTCATCGTGCACGACGGCACCCACATCGTCGCCACCCTGCGCGGCGGCGGGGTGGAGGCCGCCCCGGACCCGCGGGTGCGGCCGCGCTGGCACGTGCACTTCCCGGTCGACGACATCGAGAAGGTGACCGCCGCCGCGGTCGCCGCCGGCGGGACCGTCACCCCGGTGACCGCGACCGCCGACGGCAACGGCAGCCAGGCCGTCGTCCGCGACCCCGACGGCGGCCTGTTCACCGTCACCTCGCCCGAACCCCCCTGACCCCCGCCGGACCGCGCCCCCCGGCCGGCCGGTGCGTCAGCCCTCCTCCGGTTCCAGCGCGGGACACCACGCCGCCTGCTTCCGCCCGCCGACCCGCCCGCAGAACCCGGCCTGGGCCGGCCGCCCCGTCCTGTCGATGCGCTGCACCGACAGCAGCTTGTCCAGCGGGACCTGGCGGTCCACCTCACCGCCGAAGCTGATGATCCCGCTCGCCCCGTCGAGCGCCCCGTCCCCGTGCACCCCGCTGATCGCGTGCCACACCGCGGGCGGCGTCAGCGGCATCTGCGCGGCCTCCTCCCGCAGCTGCTTGACCGCGTTGACGTACAGCTTCACGGCGTCGAACCCGAGCGCCGCATGCCCGTCGAGCGAGGAGTTGGGAACCTTCGCGCACTCCTCGGGGAACAGCCGGCTCAGCTCCGCGTACAGCTCGCTGGTGCCGTCGCAGTGCGCCGAACCGAGCGTGAAGTCCAGGAAGTCGTACGGGATCCCCGGATAGTGCCCCCGGCGGTCCGCGTCCGCCGCCAGCCGGGCCACGTCGTCACCGCCGATCAGCACCGGCGGCGCGGAGTTGCAGGACTCGTTGATCCCGCCGAGCAGCGACTCGAAGTCCTCCGAGCGCCCCGCGAAGAACACCACCCCCGGGTACGAACAGCTCCGCTGCCCCACCGTGCCGGGGCCCGGGGCATCCGAGGCGGGCTCCTGGCCCGGCGGCGGGGGCGGCGTGAACGACGTCCGCTCCACCGCGAACTCCCGCGCCCGGAAGCGCCGTTCGACGTCGTCGCTGAGCGTGCGGCTGTAGGTGTCGCTGGGATCGGCGGATGCGATGATCCGCACCCGCCGGGCCGGCTTGCCCGCACCGGTCCGTACGACGTGGTCGGCGTAGGCCGCGGCGACCTCCGCCTCCCGGCTGTTCTGCGGTGACACCTGGAAGTACATCGGCGACTGGCGCACCAGCGAGTCCGCGGACAGCGTCGTCGCCACCATCGGCAGCCCCACCGCGGTCAGCTGCCGTATCGTCCGGTTGGTCGCCTCCCGGCTCTGGTCCAGCCCGGTCACCCCCACCAGGGACGGGTCCTGCTCCTTGAGCCGGTCCAGGATCTCCACCACCCCGCGGGCCGAACCGCATCCCCGACCCGGCGTTCGCGGGGAAGATCCGCAGGATCGGCTCGGTGGCCCCGCTGCTGCGCAGCTGCCGGGACTGCGCGCTCGCCGCCCCCTGCAACGCCTCGCGCCCGTAAGCGAGTTGACCGGAGAGCTTGCCCGAGACGCTGAGCAGCGCGGACAGGTGCACCAGCGTGACGAACGGCCGCTCCGGCGCCGCCCGGTGCTCCTGCTCGGCGACCGCGTTCTGGGCGTAGATCTTCTGCAGGGTCCGGTCCAGCGACGGATCGGGGGAGTGGAAGGTGAAACCATGGCGGGCCACCCCGATGCACTCACCGGTCTCCGCGGTGCGCAGGGTGTCCGCGTCGGCGTTGAACCGGCTGAGCCCGCAGTGCGCCTGCCGGTACCGGCTCTCCGCGCCCAGCACCAGGCCGCCCGCGCCCAGCAGGCCGACGACGACCGCGCAGACCGCCACGACGGACACCACCCGGCGCGCCCACAGGGGCGGTTCGGGGATCCGCAGCCGGGCGTCCTGCGCCACCTCCAGCCGCCGGGTCAGCTCGTAGCTCTCCTCGGACGGCGGCATCAGCCGCGGCACGCTGACCGGCAGGTACCAGGGGGCGCGGTTGCGGGCCCGGCCCTGGTGCAGAAAGGTGTCCCGCCAGCCGCCGTAGAGCCGGTCGGTCAGTTCCCACAGCTCGCTGCGGCCCCAGTCCGCCCGGGCCCGGCTGCCCTCGGCCGGCGGCTGGGCACCGCAGGCGATGATCAGCAGCGGGTCGAAGGCGCCGGTCTCGTTGCGGACGTCGATGACGGCCTGGAGCAGCGGATGACCGCAGTTGTCCGGGCCGACCCCGTCGAGCAGCGCCACGCAGTACGCGGTGCGCCGGGCCGTGCGGGGCCGCCACGGACGGCGGCGGAAGGCGACCCGCAGATCCTCCAGGAACGCGTTGACCATCAGCTTCCGCAACTGCTCCGGGTCCTCGACCTGGTTGTGCGGTGCGGTCAGCCGCTCGGCGAAGCCGATGAAGGTGCCCGGGTCGCGCGGGGCGAGGTAGGGCTGGTTGAGCAGCCAGCGGTACTCCCGGCCCAGGCCGCGGCGGACCCGGAACCAGGCGAGCGGGAAGACGTGGACCGCGAACAGCCACACCCACCACGGCACTTTGCCGTCCACCGCCAGCTCGGTCTCCGGGGAGCGCAGCAGCCCGAACATCCGCCGCCGCCGGAACTCCCGCTCCCGCAGCCCCTGTAACAGGGTGTGGTCGGTGCCTTCCATGTCACCCAGGTCGTCCGGGCGGTTGCCGGTGCCCACCTGGGTCAGCCAGTTGACCAGACCGAACCGGCGGAAACGGACCCTGCCGTCACTGCCGTTGACGCTCCGCGCGAAGCCCTGGGCGAGGCGTTCCAGGGTCCGCCGCACCGCCTCGACGGACTCCGGCTCGGACCGCGGCGCGTCGGCCGCGAGGTCGTACAGCACGTGCGGCACCCGGCGCGGATCGGCGTGGCTGAGGAAGTAGCCGATGCCCTTGGCGAGCGGGGTGTGGTCCGGGCCGGCCACCAGACAGAGCACCGGCAGGCCCTCCCGGCCCTGCGCCACGCCGCGGTGCCGCACCGGTTCCGGACACTCCCGCCGGCGTGGCCGGCGGGTCAGGTCGGCGATCAGACGGAGCAGATGGCCTGCTCCGCGGAAGACGGGGATCTGGGAATCGAGTTCGTTCGACGCCATGGTGCCCCTGAGGACGGGTCGGAGTAGGGCCGGTATTCTGACACCGCGTCCCAGGCGGTCGCTATGGTTCCGCCGGTACTCCAGGACCCCGTGGCCACCAACGTCCCCGCCCGCCCAGGGGATTGGGGGGCGGGCGGGGCGTCATCTGCGCCGTCGTTATCAGATGTCCTGGTCAGACGTCGTCGTCGGACGTCGTGATCGTCATCAGTTCAGCGAATCACCTCCGGCACTCGGGTCACTGCCGGCACCCTGGTCGGCACCCGCGCTCTGGTCACCACTGGCGCTCTGGTCGCCCCCGGCACCCTGATCGCCGCCGGCGCTCTGGTCACCACCGGCGCCCTGGTCGCTCCCGCCGCTTTGGTCGCTCCCGCCGCTTTGGTCGCCGCCGGCGCTCTGGTCGCCGCCCGCGGCGGCGCCACCGCTGCCGGCGCCCCCGCCGGCGCCGATCTCCGCGCCGGTGGCCTTGAGCGCGTCGGTGACCGGCTGGAAGAACGTCTCGCCGCCCTGGGTGCAGTCGCCGCTGCCGCCCGAGGTCAGTCCGACGGCGGAGTCACCGGCGAACATCGAGCCGCCGCTGTCGCCCGGCTCGGCGCAGACGTCCGTCTGTATGAGGCCGTTGACGATGTCGCCGTTGCCGTAGTTGACCGTGGCGTCCAGCCCGGTGACGGTGCCGTCGTGCACCCCGGTGGTGGATCCCGAGCGCTGCACCTTCATGCCGACGGCGGCCTCCGCGGCCTTGGTGATCTGCTGGGTGGAGCCGTTGCCCAGGTCCACCGCGCTCTGCGGCTGCGCGCTCTTGTCGTCGTAGGTGACGATCGCGAAGTCGGTCTTGGGGAACTGCGAGTCCTGCACGCTGCCGAGCGGCTGGCTGCCGCCCTGGTCGGCGGACCAGGTGGGGGAGTCGTTGCCGCAGTGGCCCGCCGTCAGGAACGCGGGGGCGCCCTTCACCGTGACGTTGAACCCCAGG
The DNA here is from genome assembly GCF_036352915.1 of Streptomyces bugieae. Lineage (NCBI taxonomy): Bacteria > Bacillati > Actinomycetota > Actinomycetes > Kitasatosporales > Streptomycetaceae > Streptomyces > Streptomyces bugieae. The sequence continues at coordinate 968,683 of NZ_JAZBJP010000001.1, read as the reverse complement.
GAACAGCGGGCGTTGCCGCCGAAGATGGCACTGCCCCCGATCGGCCCCGCGGCCGAACCGCCGCCGCCCTGCCCGCCGTTGGCCTGACCGCCGCCCTGCCCGCCGTTGGCCCCCTGCCCGCCGTTGGCTCCCTGGCCCCCGTTGGCCCCTTGGCCCCCGTTGGCTCCCTGGCCCCCGTTCTGGCCGTCGCCGCCGGCCGGCGGGGTCCCCGGGTCCTCGCTCATCCCTCCGCCGTCGAACCGCCGGAACTCGCCCTGCGACCGCTTGACGGTGACCATGCCCGCGCCCATGCCGCGGGTGGCCTTGGTGAGCGTGGCCATCTTCGCGCCGGTGACCGTCTTGTCGGCGACCACCACGATCTTGTTGGTCCGCGGGTCGATCGACCACGCGGTGCCCGGGACCGCGGCGGTCTCGCGCAGCGTCTTCGTCCCCGCCTTCAGCGCGGTCATGCTGTTGTGCACGACCCTGGCGACCGCGCCCTTGGACTGCACCCGCTCGGCGGCGTCCTTCGACAGCACGTTCATCACCAGGTGGCCGTTGGCGCCGTCCAGGTACCAGCCGGCGTTGTCGCCGCCGAGGTCCGACTTCAGGGCCGTCGCCAGCTGTGTCGCCGCGGAGGCGCTGAAGGTGCGCGGGGCCGGCGGGCGGTCCGTGCTCGCGTTGGCGTTGGGGAGCAGGATCGCCGCGCCCATGACGGCGGCCGCGGCGGCGCCGATGACGACGCCGGTCCGCTTGTTCACATGTCGGTGGCTCACTTCACTGACCTCCAGGGCCGCACAGGAACGGAGCACACGGAGCGCCGTGGTGCGGCGCGGCGCGCCCCGTGTGTGGTTGCATCCAGTCCTACGGAGTCCGCCGCGCCCCGGGCTCAGGCCCGCTCAACCTGTGATGAATTCCGCCGGCCGCCGCCCCGACGCCCTACACTCCCGCGCCCGGCTCGCGCGCGGTCGGCCCGGCGTGACCGAATCCGTGCCCTGGCCGCCCCGGCTCTGCTTGGCTGGTCCCCTCGGCGATCACCACGACCGGGTGACCGCCACGACCACGGGAGGTCCACGGCATGGCACTCACCCACTGGGGGTTCATCTACACGGCGGCCGGCAGCGCCGCCGGCGGCGAGGTCAACGTCGTGGACACCGGCGCGTGCCGCAGCGTGTTCATCGGGGTGACCAAGCCCGAGGAGGGCATCGAGGCGGCCCGCAAACTGGTGGCCGACGGGGTCCAACTGATCGAGCTGTGCGGCGGTTTCGGGCCGGTCTGGGGCGGCCGGATCATCGACGCGATCGACGGCGCGGTCCCGGTCGGCACGGTCGGGTACGGGCCCGAGGCGGTCGACCAGGTGCACGCGATCTTCTCCTGACCCGGGCCGCGGCCCGCCCGCCCCGCCGCGGCCGCCGCGGCGGGGCGTGAAGATCAGCTGTCACCGCGCTTAAGAAAACCTCGATGGACCGGGCGCCCGTCGTACGGAAGATTTTCCGGCGGAGATCGGGTGGCCGGAACATGACTGCCCCCGACACGTCATGCACTCTTACGTACGGGAGCCGTCGCGGTGAAGGCACTGGTCAAGCAGAAGGCGGAGCCGGGGCTCTGGCTCACGGAGGTGCCGGAACCGGCCATCGGCCCGGGCGACGTACTGATCAAGGTGCTCCGCACCGGCATCTGCGGCACCGACCTGCACATCCGTGCCTGGGACGGCTGGGCGCAGCAGGCGCTCGCCACCCCGCTGACGATCGGCCACGAATTCGTCGGCGAGGTGGTCGCCACCGGCCGCGACGTGGCCGATGTCGCGACCGGTGACCTGGTCAGCGGCGAGGGCCACCTGGTCTGCGGCAAGTGCCGCAACTGCCTCGCCGGGCGCCGCCACCTGTGCCGCGCCACGGTCGGGCTCGGCGTCGGCCGGGACGGCGCCTTCGCCGAGTACGTGGCACTGCCCGCGACGAACGTGTGGGTGCACCGCGTCCCCGTGGACCTCGACATCGCCGCGGTCTTCGACCCGTTCGGCAACGCCGTGCACACCGCGCTGTCGTTCCCGCTGGTCGGCGAGGACGTCCTGATCACCGGCGCCGGGCCGATCGGCCTGATGGCGGCGGCGGTGGCCCGGCACGCGGGCGCCCGCAACGTCATGATCACCGACGTCAGCGAGGAACGCCTGGCCCTCGCCCGCAAGATCGGCGTCAGCCTGGCGCTCAACGTCGCCGAGGCGGACATCGCCGACGGGCAGCGCGCGCTCGGGCTGCGCGAGGGCTTCGACATCGGGCTGGAGATGTCCGGGCGGCCCGAGGCGGTGCGCGACATGATCGCCAACATGACGCACGGCGGCCGGATCGCCATGCTCGGCCTGCCCGCCCAGGACTTCCCCGTCGACTGGTCCCGGATCGTCACCTCCATGATCACGATCAAGGGCATCTACGGCCGGGAGATGTTCGAGACCTGGTACGCGATGTCGGTCCTGCTCGAAGGCGGACTGGACCTCGCTCCCGTGATCACCGGCCGGTACGCGTACACCGACTTCGAGGCCGCCTTCGACGACGCCGCGAGCGGCCGCAGCGGCAAGATCATCCTGGACTGGAGTGCCTGATCACGGCCTGACCGCGTCCGTCCCGCCCGTCACCACCCCCACTCTCCTGGAGAACCCCTGATGTTCCACTCCGTACGCGACGAACTGCGCGGCACCCTCGACGAGATCGTCGCCGCCGGCCTGCACAAGCCCGAGCGGGTCATCGGCACGCCCCAGTCGGCGACCGTCGACGTCACCGCCGGGGGCAACCCCGGTGAGGTGCTCAACTTCTGCGCCAACAACTACCTCGGTCTCGCCGACCACCCCGAGGTCGTCGCGGCCGCCCACCAGGCGCTGGACCGCTGGGGCTACGGCATGGCGTCCGTGCGCTTCATCTGCGGCACGCAGGAGGTGCACAAGGAGCTGGAGGCGCGGCTGTCGGCCTTCCTCGGCCAGGAGGACACCATCCTGTACTCCTCCTGCTTCGACGCCAACGGCGGCGTCTTCGAGACCCTGCTCGGCCCGGAGGACGCGGTCATCTCCGACGCCCTCAACCACGCCTCCATCATCGACGGCATCCGGCTGTGCAAGGCCCGCCGCTTCCGCTACGCCAACCGCGATCTGGCCGATCTGGAACGGCAGTTGAAGGAGGCCACCGAGGGCGGCGCGGGCCGCAAGCTGATCGTCACCGACGGCGTCTTCTCCATGGACGGCTACGTGGCGCCGCTGCGCGAGATCTGCGACCTGGCCGACGCCTACGACGCGATGGTGATGGTCGACGACTCGCACGCGGTCGGCTTCGTCGGCGCCGGCGGCCGCGGCACCCCCGAGCTCCACGGGGTCATGGACCGCGTCGATATCATCACCGGCACCCTCGGCAAGGCGCTCGGCGGCGCCTCCGGCGGCTACGTCGCGGCCCGCGCCGAGATCGTCGCCCTGCTGCGCCAGCGCTCGCGGCCGTACCTCTTCTCCAACTCGCTCGCCCCGGTGATCGCCGCGGCCTCGCTCAAGGTCCTCGACCTGCTGGAGTCCGCCGGTGACCTGCGCGAGCGGCTGCACGCCAACACCGCGCTGTTCCGCTCCCGGATGACCGAGGAGGGCTTCGACGTCCTCCCCGGCGACCACGCCATCGCCCCCGTCATGATCGGCGACGCGTCCCGGGCGGCCCGGCTGGCGGAGCTGCTGCTGGAGCGCGGGGTGTACGTGATCGGCTTCTCGTACCCGGTCGTGCCGCAGGGCCAGGCCCGCATCCGCGTCCAGCTGTCCGCCGCGCACTCCACCGAGGACGTGCACCGTGCGGTGGACGCATTCGTAGCGGCGCGAGCCGCGATGAACGCCTAGGCGCGAGCCGCGATGAACGCCGAGGCGGGGGCCGCCACGGGGGAGTGACCCGCCCGGTCCGTCCGCGTCCTGGGACACTGGGGACATGATCGAAGCACGCCGGCTGCACATCCTCCGTGCGGTGGCCGACCACCGCACGGTCACCGCCGCGGCCGCCGCGCTCTACCTCACGCCCTCGGCGGTGTCCCAGCAACTGGCCGCCCTGGAACAGGAGACCGGCCACCGCCTGGTGGAGCGCAGCGCCCGCGGTGTCCGGCTGACGCCCGCGGGCGACATCCTGCTCGGCCACGCCAACGCCGTCCTCGCCCAGCTGGAACGCGCCGAGTCCGAGCTCGCCGCGTACGGCTCGGGCGAGGCCGGCACGGTCACCGTCGCGTCCTTCGCCACCGGCATCGGCCTGGTCGTCGCGCCCGCGCTGACCGCGCTGGCCGGCTGCGCGCCCGGCATACGGGTCCGCGTCCAGGACGCCGAGGGCGACGCCAGCCTGCGGATGGTCCTCGACCGGCAGGTCGACGTCGCGGTGGCCGTCGAATACCGGGGCGCGCCCCGCGCGGACGATCCCCGGCTGACCCGGGTCCCGCTCTACGCCGAACCCTTCGACGCGGTCCTCCCGCCCGGCCACCGCCTCGCCGAGGCCGACCGGGTCGCCGTCGCCGACCTCGCCGGCGACCCCTGGATCGGCCCCTACCCCGGCAACCCCTGCCACGACGTGGTGGTCCTGGCCTGCGAGTACGCCGGCTTCGAGCCCCGGCTGGAACACTCCTCCGACGACTTCCGGGCGGTGGTCGCGCTCGCCTCGGCCGCGGCCGGGGTGGCGCTGGTGCCCCGCTCGGCGCTGCGCGACATGGACCTGACCGGAGTCGTCGTCCGCCCCCTCGACGACGTCGCGCCCACCCGCCGGGTCTTCGCCGCGGTACGCCGCGGGGCCGAGGACCACCCGCTGTTCCGCCCGGTCCTGACCGCGCTCCGGGAGGCGGCGGCCGCGCAGGGCTGACCGGCGTTCGGGTGCTTCGGGCTGATACGGACGGCGTCCTTCCGGGCCGCCCGCCCCGCCCGTGGCAGGCTCGTCCCGGTTGCGGCGAGGAGGCGAGGCGATGTCGGTCGGCCCCACCGGCCAGAGCGGTCCCACCGGCCCTGGCGGCCCCACCGGCCCTGGCGGCACACCGCCCGCCGCCGCGTCCCCCGACCCCTACGCGCCGGTGCGCACCCGCGACTACCCGAAGCTGCTGCTCACCGCGGCGGTGATCGGGTTCCCGGTCTGTGCGATCGCGTTCGGCTTCCTCACCGTCGTGCACGCCCTGGAACCGCTGCTCTACGACGACCTGCCGCGGGCGCTGGGCTTCGCCGGCACGCCGCTGTGGTGGCCGCTGCCGGTGCTCGCCCTCGGCGGGCTGCTGACCGGGCTCGCCATCCGCCACCTGCCCGGGAACGGCGGCCACGAACCGGCCGACGGGCTGGCGCTCGGCGGCCCGCCCGGGCTGTCCGCACTGCCCGGCGTCGCGCTCGCGTCCCTGGCCTCGCTCGCCTTCGGCGCGGTGCTCGGTCCGGAGGCGCCGCTGATCGCCCTGGGCGGCGGGCTGGCCGCGGGCGCGGCCCGGCTGACCGGGTGGGGCAAGGACGCCCGGGCGGTCGCCATGGTGGGATCGGCCGGCAGCTTCGCCGCGATCAGCGCACTGCTCGGGTCCCCGCTGCTGGGCGCGTTCCTGCTGATGGAGGTCTCCGGCCTGGCCGGCCCGATGCTCGGAGTGGTGCTGGTGCCGGGCCTGCTCGCGTCGGGCATCGGGGCGCTGGTCTTCACCGGGCTGGGCGACTGGACCGGGCTCGGCACGTACTCCCTCGCGCTGCACGACGTCCCCCGGGCCGCCGGGCCCACCGTCCCGGAGTTCGGCTGGGCCCTGGTCATCGGGGTGGCCGCCGCGTGCGCCGGCACCGGGGTCCGGCGGCTGGCGCGGTGGCTCAAGGCGCGGGTGATCCGCCACCGGGTGCCGGCCACGGTGCTGATGGGTCTGGTGGTGGGCGCGCTGGCGGTGGGCTTCTCCGCGGCCACCGGCAAGCCCGCCCAAGAGCTGCTCTTCTCGGGGCAGTCGGCGCTGGGGACGCTGTTCCACGACAGCGCCGGATATTCCATGGCGGCGCTGCTGCTGCTCCTCCTGGGCAAGGGCCTGGCGTACTGCGTGTCGCTGAGCGCCTTCCGGGGCGGGCCGATCTTCCCGGCGCTGTTCCTCGGCGCGGCCGGCGGGGTGGTGCTGTCACATCTGCCCGGGCTGTCGCTCACCCCGGCGTTCGCGATGGGCGTCGGAGCGCTGGCGGTGGCCATGCTCCGGCTCCCGATGACGTCGGTGCTGATGGCGACGCTGCTGATGGGCCGCAGCGGACTCACGGTGATGCCGCTGGTGATCGTCGCCGTCGTGGTCGGCTACGTGGTGACGCTGCGGCTCACCCCGGCACCCGCCGCGCCCGGCCGCACCGCCCCGGCGCCGTCGGCGGCCTGACCGGGCGTCCGTTCAGCGCGGGGTGCGGCCGGTGGCCGTCCAGGTGGCCAACTGGCGCTCCGTCCAGGTGTTGATGACCCGCTCCGCAGGTACGCCGCACTCCTCGGCGCGGGCGCAGCCGTAGATCTGCCAGTCCAGCTGGCCCGGGGCGTGCGCGTCGGTGTCGATGGAGAACAGCGTCCCGGACGCCAGCGCCCGGCGCAGCAGCCGGCGCGGGGGATCGAGGCGCTCGGGGCGGCAGTTGATCTCCACCGCGGTGCGGTGCTCCGCGCAGGCCGCGAACACCTCGTCGGCGTCGAACTCCGACTCCGGGCGGCCCCGGCCGGTCACCAGCCGCCCGGTGCAGTGCCCGAGGACGTCCACCAGGGGATTGCGCACCGCGGCCACCATCCGCCGGGTCATCGGCGCCCTGTCCATCCGGAGCTTGGAGTGCACCGAGGCCACCACCACGTCGAGCCGCTCCAGCAGCTCCGGTTCCTGGTCGAGGGAGCCGTCGTCGAGGATGTCGCACTCGATCCCGGTCAGCAGGCGGAACGGCGCCAGCCGCTCGTTCACCTCCGCCACCAGCTCCAGCTGTTCCCGCAGCCGTTCCGCGGACAGCCCGCGGGCGACGGTGAGACGGGGGGAGTGGTCGGTCAGCACGCACCACTCGTGCCCCAGGTCGCGGGCGGCCCGGGCCATCACGTCGACCGGGCTGCCGCCGTCCGACCAGTCGGAGTGCAGATGGCAGTCGCCGCGCAGGGCCCGCCGCAGCCGCTGCCCCTGCTCCCCCTCGACCAGTGGGGCGCCGGCCTCGTCCTCCAGCCGCGCCAGATAGGTGGGCCGCACGCCCGCCAGCGCCTCTTCGACCACCCGGGTGGTCTTGGGACCCAGCCCCTTGAGGCGGACCAGCGTGCCCTGCCGCGCCCGCTCGCGCAGCGCGTCGTCCGACAGCGCGCCGAGCGCGGCCGCGGCCCCGCGGAACGCCTGTACGCGGTAGGTCGCCGCGCCCTGCCGCTCCAGCAGGAACGCGATCCGCTCCAGCGCGTCGACGGGCTCCACGTACGGCTCCTTCCGGGTGCGCCGGTCCCCGCGGGTCCCTCTCACCGTGCCGCAACCGGACACCGGCTGCCACCGGGCCCGTCGGCCGGGCCGACGCCCGCGGGCGGTACCGGCGGGAAATCGCCCATTCCCGCCGAGTCGGACGGTGTGCCGTTATGGGGTTATGTCCGTTCTCGGGGCGGTCGATCCGATTCCATGGGAATGCCGTACGGATAGTGCCGAAGAATCCGTGCAAGGCGTTCCATGGGCTCGATACCACCCCCCGTAACTCCGGGTAAATCGGGCGCCGTTAAAGCTTGCGCAACATTCGGCGGAGGGTTCCCCGGGGGCTCGGCGGAGTTCTGCGGGCGCCCGTCGATCGGTGCTGTAAAAACCGCGTGTCTTCAAGGAATCTGCACACCGATTGCGCAGCCGGCACACCCCCTCCCGCTGTCCGTCACGGCGCTGACCTGCACGTAAGCGGTTTGATGCGGGAATGTCCCGTTCGCCTGACGGGTCTTCGACAACACGAGCGAACGCAAACCGCAGAGGTTGTGAAGAAGCTGCCACCAATTCATGGACGTGCGTCCACGTCAGGTAATTGAGAGGTTCGAAGCGGTCCGGATGGGCCGTAGTCCGATTAGCAGCACAACCCACCTGCATGCTTTGATCCTTCGCACTGCGGAAGTCGTGCAGAGGTTCTCGATTTCGAGGGCCCGGGCGACCGCTGCCGCGGCCGGACCGCCCTGCGGACGGCTCGGTCGCAGCTATTTGAGATATGCATCCGAAAGGAATCATCATGCGCGAGATTCAGACCCAGGAAATCGCCGACAGCGAGCTGGACAACGTGGCCGGTGGCCTCGTCGGCAACCTGGCCGGCACCGCCACCTCCACCCTCGACGGCGCCACGGGTCTCAACGTCGGCGGCACCCTCGGCACCGTCACCGGCACCGTCGAGGGCCTGACCGGCGTCAACACCGGCCAGGTCACGGGCCTCGTCGCCGGTCTCTAAAGACCAACGGCAGGTCGGCGTCCCCTCCTTGCCGACATGCCGGCCGGATGCCCCGGAACCGCCAGGCCTTCGCCGGGTTCCGGGGCACCCGGCTGCCGAGCCCCGGACCCGACACCGTACGCTCGGCCCCACCGCGGCGGCCGGAACGGGCGCCGGGTCCTGGAGTCCTGACAGTCCTTTGCAGTTGAGGGAAGAGTGTCGTGCAGTTCCGCCAACAGGCCCTTTCCAAGCTGCAATCGCCCGAGGAAATCGATCTGCCGGTGCGCTTCGCCCGGCCGCAGGGACTGCTCGTCCTGATCGTCACGGTCCTCTGCCTGCTCGCCGCCGCCGTATGGGCGGTGACCGGGACCGTCTCCTCCACCCTCACCGCACCCGGGATCCTCACCCACGGCCAGGGCAGCTACGTCCTGCAGAGCCCCGTCGCGGGACAGGTCACCGCCGTCCTCGCCCAAGAAGGCCAGCGGGTGTCCGCGGGCGCCCCGGTCCTCAAGGTCCGCACCCCCCGGGGCACCGCCGTCGTCCGCACGATCGCCGCCGGCCGGCTGACCACGATGGTCGCCACCATCGGCTCGGTCGTCACCACCGGCGCGGACGTGGCCTCCGTCGAACGCGTGGCACACACCGGCGACCCCCTGACGGCGACGCTGTACGTACCGGCCGAGAACGGCGCCTCGGTCCCCGTCGGCGCCTCCGTCGACCTCACCGTCCAGTCCGTGCCGAACCAGCAGTACGGCGTGCTGCGCGGCCGGGTCAAGGCCGTCGGCCGGACCGCCCAGACCCGCCAGCGGATCGGCGCCTACCTGGGCAGCAGCCAGCTCGGCGAGCAGTTCTCCAAAGCCGGCCCGCCGGTCGCCGTCCTGGTACAGCTCGACCGCGCCCCCCGGAACAGGTCCGGCTACGCCTGGTCCACCTCCGACGGCCCGCCCTACACCGTCGACTCCATGACGCTGGCCAGCGGCGCCGTCCACCTCGCCGCGCAGCACCCGATCGATTGGCTGCTGCCGTGACCGCATCGCAGGACTCCGCACCCCCGCAGGACCGGCTGCCGCCGGCCGGCCGCGGCCGGCACCGCCCCGAAGCGGCGTCCGGTGCCCGGCGCCGGCGCGCCACCCCGCCCCCGGCACCCAAGAAGGTCAAGGCGGTCCGCACCCCCACCGTCCTCCAGATGGAGGCGGTGGAATGCGGCGCCGCCTCCCTGGCGATGGTGCTCGCCCACTACGGACGGCACGTTCCCCTGGAGGAGCTGCGGATCGCCTGCGGCGTCTCCCGCGACGGCTCCCGCGCCAGCAACCTGCTCAAGGCCGCCCGCAGTTACGGCCTGCAGGCCAAGGGCATGCAGATGGAGACCGCCGCGCTCGCCGAGGTCCAGGCCCCGGCCATCCTCTTCTGGGAGTTCAACCACTACGTCGTCTACGACGGCATGGGCCGCCGGATGGGCCGCCGCGGCGTGCACATCAACGACCCCGACAAGGGCCGCCGCTTCGTGCCCACGGAGGACTTCGACACCAGCTTCACCGGCGTCGCCCTGGTCTTCGAACCGTCCGAGTCCTTCCGCAAGGGCGGCCGCAAGCCCGGCGTCCTCGGCGCGGTGCCCGCCCGGATGCGCGGCACCACCGGCACCCTGCTCGCCGCGCTCCTCGCCAGCCTGCTGCTGGTCGCGGTCGGCGCCGCGGTGCCCGCGCTCAGCCGGACGTACATCGACATGTTCCTGATCGGCAAGCAGACCTCGCTGCTGGGGCCGCTCTTCGCGTCGATGGCCGCGATGGTCGCGCTCACCGCCGTCCTCACCGGGCTGCAACAGGCCAACCTGCTGCGCGGCCGGATCATCTCCTCCACCCTCACCAGCGCCCGCTTCCTGCGCCATCTGCTCCGGCTCCCGGTCACCTTCTTCTCCCAGCGCAGCCCGGCCGACCTGGTCCAGCGCCTGCAGTCCAACGACGCGGTCGCCGAAACCCTCGCCCGGGACCTCGCCGCCGCCGGCGTGGACGGCATCGTCGTCGTCCTCTACGCCGTGCTGCTGTGGACCTACGACCCCCAGCTCACCGTCATCGGCGTCGGCATCGCCCTGCTCAACGTCGTCGCCATGCGGATCGTGATCCGGCTGCGCGCCACCCACACCGCCAAACTCCGCGCCGACACCGCACGGCTCACCAACACCGCCTACACCGGCCTGCAGCTCATCGAGACCATGAAGGCCACCGGCGGGGAGAACGGCTACTTCCGCCGCTGGGCCGGCCAGCACGCCGCCACCCTGGAGGAACAGCAGCGGCTCGGCGTCCCCAGCGCCTGGCTGGCCGTCGTCGCGCCCACCCTCGCCACCCTCAACAGCGCCCTGATCCTCTGGATCGGCGGACTGCGGGCCGTCGAGGGCCACATCTCCATCGGTCTGCTGGTCGCCTTCCAGGCGCTGGTCACCCGCTTCACCGCGCCCATCACCCGGCTCAACGGCGTCGCCGGCCGCATCCAGGACTTCGCCGCCGACGTGGCCCGCCTCAAGGACGTCGAGTCCTTCCCCGCCGACAGCCTCTACACCCGGCCGGGCTCGGACGGCGACACCCGCCGGCTCAAGGGCCACGTGACGCTGGAGAACATCACCTTCGGCTACAGCCCGCTGGACAAACCGCTGCTCACCGGCTTCTCACTGGCCGTCGGCCCGGGCCGCCAGGTCGCCCTGGTCGGCGGCTCCGGCAGCGGCAAGTCCACCGTCTCCCGGCTGATATCCGGCCTCTACAGCCCCTGGGAAGGCACCATCCGCATCGACGGACAGCGCCTGGAGGACCTCTCCCGCAGCGCGCTCGCCGCCTCCGTCTCCTTCGTCGACCAGGACGTCTTCCTCTTCGAGGGAACGGTCCGGGACAACGTGGCCCTGTGGGACCCCTCCATCCCCGACGAGGCGGTCATCACCGCCCTCAAGGACGCCGCCCTCTACGACGACGTCATCGCCCGCCGCCCCGACGGCATCCACAGCCGGGTCGACCAGGACGGCCGCAACTTCTCCGGCGGCCAGCGGCAGCGCCTGGAGATCGCCCGCGCCCTGGTCCGGCGCCCCAGCATCCTCGTCCTCGACGAGGTCACCAGCGCCCTCGACGCGCAGACCGAACAGATCATCATGGACAACCTGCGGCGGCGCGGCTGCGCCTGCGTCGTCATCGCCCACCGGCTCAGCACCGTCCGCGACAGCGACGAGATCGTCGTCCTCGACCACGGCGTGGTCGTCGAACGCGGCCGGCACGAGGACCTGGTCGCCGCCGGAGGCGCGTACGCCGAGCTGGTCAAGGAGCACTGAGGTGTCAGCCCTGCCCCCCATCCCGCACGCGGGATCCGGCGAGACCGACGCGGTGACGCAGGCCCTGGGCGGCCTCGGCGCGCCGGTCGACTGCGCCGGACTGCGCAGCGTCCCCCTCGAAGGGCCGCACGTGCTGTGGCTGGTCACCGCCGGCGCGCTCGACCTGTTCGCGGTCGACGCCGCGGCGGAGGGCCACTGGCACTTCCTGGGCCGGCTCGAACCCGGCGCCCTGCTCCTCGGCCCGGTCGACGGCCCCCAGCACACCCTGCTCGGCCGCCCCTCGCAGGACTGCGCGGTGCGCCGGATCCCGCTGCGCGAGCTGCCCCGTTGGGACTACGGCGGGTACGGCGAGCAGACCGACACCGGTCCGCAGCCCCTGTACGCCGCGCCCGGCGGCTACGGCCACCCCGCGGCGTACGGCCCGCTGGAGCACGCCTTCGCGCTGGGCACCGCCCGCAGCCTCGGCGTGCTCTTCGAGGCCCCGCTGGACGGCCGGCCCGGCGACGAGGCGGTGGCCGACGACGACGTCCTCTGGATGCCGGTCCCGCCCGGCAGCGTCCAGTACGGCGCCTCCTACAGCGCGGAGGCGGCCGCCGACCTGCTCGTCGACCCCGAACTGTGGCAGCGGATGGTCAACCAGCAGTACCGGCTGCTGTCCGCCGTCGACCGCTGGATCGAGCAGCTGGAGCGCGCCCACGAGGACCGTACGGCGGCCGGCATCAAGGCCGGTGAGGCCGTCCGCGAGCGCGCCGACCAGGCGCTGCTGGCCTCCATCGGCCGGCAGGACCGCGCCGGGCGGGGCGGCGCCGGGACGGACCGGGGCGACGACACCACCTTCGCGGTCTGCCGCACGGTCGCCGAGGCCGCCGGGATCACCCTCACCGAGCCCCCCAGGGGCGGCGCCGTCAACGACCGCATCACCCCCGTCGAACGGATCGCGGTCAGCTCCCGGATCCGCACCCGCGCGGTCCGGCTCACCGGCACCTGGTGGCGGACCGACACCGGCCCCCTGGTCGGCCACCGCGCCAAGTCCGGCGCCCCCGTCGCACTGCTGTGGCGCCGCGGCCGCTACGAGGCGGTCAACCCCGCCTCCGGCCTGCGGATGCGGATCGGCAAGGACAACGCCGACGAGTTCGAGGCCCGCGCCGTCATGTTCTACCGCCCGCTGCCCGAGCGGCCGATGAACATGTGGCGGCTGATGCGCTTCAGCCTGCGCGGCACCCGCACCGACGTCCGCAACCTCGCCCTGAGCGGACTGGTGACGGTCGCCCTCGGCGCGCTCGTCCCGATCGCGACCGGCAAGGTCCTCGGGGTGTACGTCCCGGCCGCCGACAAGAGCCTGATCGTGCAGGTCGCACTGGCCGTCATCGTCAGCAGCGTGGTCGCCGCCGCCTTCATGCTGCTGCAGAGCCTCACCGTGCTCCGCATGGAGGGCCGAATAGAGAGCGCCCTGCAACCGGCCGTCTGGGACCGGCTGCTGCGGCTGCCGACCAAGTTCTTCACCGAACGCTCCACCGGCGAACTGGCCAGCGCCGCGATGGGCATCAGCGCCATCCGGCGGGTGCTGTCCGGCATCGGCCCGGTGGCCGTGCAGTCCACGACCGTCGGCGCGATGAACCTCGTCCTGCTCCTCGTCTACAGCGTGCCGCTGGCGCTCGCCGCGCTCGGCATGCTGGTCGTCATCGGGGCGGTCTTCCTTATCATGGGCCTGTGGGAGCTGCGCTGGCAGCGGCGGCTGATCAAGCTGTCCAACAAGCTCAACAACCAGGCGTTCCAGACCCTGCGCGGACTGCCCAAGCTGCGGGTCGCCGCGGCCGAGAGCTTCGCCTACGCGGCCTGGGCCCGGGAGTTCGCCCGGTCCCGGGAGCTCCAGCAGAAGGCCGGCCGGATCAAGAACCTCACCACCGTCCTCAACGCCGTCTACCTGCCGCTGTGCTCGCTGACCCTCTTCATGCTGCTGGCCGGCCCGGCCCGCGGCACCATGTCGGCCGGCTCGTTCCTCACCTTCAACACCTCGGTCACCATGCTGCTGACCTCGGTCACCCAGATCACCGGCGCCTTCGTCTCGGCCGCCGCCGCCCTGCCGATGTTCGAACAGATCAGGCCGGTGCTGGACGAGGCACCGGAGGTACGCGGCGCCAGCGCCCAGCCCGGCACCCTCACCGGCGCCATCGAGGCCAAGAAGCTCTCCTTCCGCTACACCGACGACGGCCCGCTGGTCCTCGACGACATCTCCCTCCAGGTCCGCCCCGGCGAATTCGTCGCCGTCGTCGGCCCCAGCGGCTGCGGCAAGTCCACCCTGCTGCGACTGCTGATCGGCTTCGACAAGCCCACCTCCGGCAGCGTCCTCTACGACGGCCAGGACCTCGGCGCCCTGGACCAGGCCGCGGTCCGCCGCCAGTGCGGGGTCGTCCTGCAGAACGCCCAGCCGCTCACCGGCTCCATCCTGGACTGCATCTGCGGTGCCGAGTCCTTCACCCAGGAGGAGGCCTGGGCGGCCGCCGAGATGGCGGGCCTGGCCGAGGACATCAAGCGGATGCCGATGGGCCTGCACACCATGATCTCCGGCGGCGGCGCGATCTCCGGCGGGCAGCGGCAGCGCCTGATGATCGCCCAGGCCCTGGTCCGGCGGCCGCGGATCCTCTTCTTCGACGAGGCCACCAGCGCCCTGGACAACGAGACCCAGCGCATCGTCATCGACAGCACCCGCAAGCTCAGCGCCAGCCGGCTGGTGATCGCCCACCGGCTCTCCACCGTCATGGACGCCGACCGGGTGATCGTCATGGAGGACGGCCGGATCGTCGAGCAGGGCGCCCCGGCCACGCTCCTCGCCGACACCGGCGGCCGGCTGCACGACCTGGTGCGCCGTCAGCTGACCTGAGCGCACGACCCGCCCGGGAACGGCCGCACCGCCGGACGAGCCGTTCCCGGCATCCCCGCCGTCCACCGCATATCGTGCCAAGCGGCGGACGGAGGATGAGATGGCCACGGCGCGCAACCTGATCGACGCGATGCCCCCCGAGCAGCGGCGACTGCTGACCGAGCTCGCCCGCGAGGTGACGCTGCCCCGCGCCACCCGGCTCTTCGAGGAGGGCCGGCGGGCGGACCGGTTCTGGATCATCCGCAGCGGCCAGGTCGCCCTCGACCAGCACGTCCCCGGCCGCCGGTCCGCCGTCGTGGAAACCCTCGGCCGGGACGAACTGCTCGGCTGGTCCTGGCTGTTCCCGCCCTACCTGTGGCACCTGGGCGCGCAGACCGTCGGCCCGGTCGAGGCGGTCGAGTTCGACGCCCCGGCGGTCCGCGAGCTGTGCGAACGCGACCCGGTCCTCGGCCGCGCGGTGTACCGCTACGTCGCCGAGACCGTCTCCCACCGGCTGCACGGCACCCGCACCCGGCTGCTCGACCTCTACGGCCCCCAGGGCAGCGGCTTCGACGACTGAACGGCCGGGCCGCGCGAAAAGCACCCCACCGCCCCGGAACCGCACCCGGGAACCGGCCGACTACCTGTGCCGGGCCGTGTCCACGGCCCCCCGGCCGGGCGGACCGGCCGCGGAAGCGTAGGGGAGAAGCACCATGCGTCCTGGGAAGTTGTGCGGTCTGGCCGTGGTCGTGGCACTGACCGCCACCGCGTGCGCCGGCGGGGGAGCGGACACCGGCCGGGACGACGCCGGCCGCGGCGGCGCCGGATTCCCGGTGCGGATCGCCGACTGCAAGGGCACGAAGACCACCTTCACCGCCCCGCCGCGCAGAATCGTCACCAGCAACGCCTCCGCCCTGGAGATGCTGCTCCGGCTGGGCGCCGGCGACCGCGTCATCGGCACCGGCTTCCCCCCGGGCAAGGGCGCCCTGCCCGCCGCCCTCGACGCCCGCGCCCGCAAGGTGCCCGTCCTCGGCAAGCACCTCATCGCCAAGGAGAAACTGCTCGGCTCGGGAGCCGACCTCTACATCGACACCTTCGCCTCGATGGGCCACATGGGCGGTGCCGGGGACGCACCCACCGACGACGAGTTCGCGGCGGCCGGCATCAAGCACCTCTACCTCGCCTCCACCGCCTGCGCGCCCATGGCGAAGCAGCCGCAGCGGGACCTGTCCGGGGTGGAGGACGACATCCGCCGGCTCGGCGCGGTCACCGGTACGGCCGACCGGGCGAAGCAGCTCATCGCGGGCATGCGGGCCAAGGTCGCCGCCGTGCAGCGGGCCGTCGGCACCGTCCCCGAGCGGCAGCGGCCGACGTACTTCTTCTTCGACTACGACGCCGGCACCAAGCAGCCCCTCGCGGTCTGCCGCAAGCAGGTCGCGAACGCCGTCCTCACCCAGGCCGGCGCCCGCAACGTCTTCGCCGGCTGCGACGGCGACTTCCGGCCCGTCTCCTGGGAGGACGTGGTCGCCAAGGACCCGGACTGGATCCAGCTCGGGGTGCGCAACCGGGGTGACGCCGCGGCCAACGCCCGCGCCTTCGACGAGGCGGCCGCCTTCCTGAAGAGCTTCCCCGCCACCAAGGGACTGACCGCGGTCAAGAAGGGGCACTTCCTGCGGATCGGTTCGGAGCGCACGACGATCCCCGGGGTCGGCACCGCCGACACGGTCGAGGAGATCGCGCACACGCTCTACCCGGCACGGTTCAAGGAGGCCCGGCGGTGACACCCGTCCTCGCCGAGGCCCCCGGCCGGGCGGAAGCGGACGACCGGACCGGGCGGCGGACCCCGCGCGCCGGACTGCTCGCGCTCGTCCTGGGCGCCGCCCTGCTGGCGGCCCTGACCGCCGCGGTCTCCGTCGGCGCCACCGCCATCCCGCCCGCGGAGGTCTGGTCGGTGGTGCTGCGACGGCTGGGCGGCGCGCCGCCCCGGCCGGGCACCGACGACCTCATCGTCTGGCAACTCCGGGTGCCCCGCGCCCTGTTGGCCGCACTGGTGGGCGCCGGCCTCGGGCTCGTCGGAACCGCGACCCAGGCACTGGTCCGCAACCCGCTGGCCGACCCGTACCTGCTGGGCATCTCCAACGGCGCCTCGCTCGGCGCGGTCGCCGCGATCGTGCTGGGCGCGAGCACCGGCGGACTGCTCGGGCTCGGGCTGTCCGCGGCCGCCTTCGCCGGCGCGCTGGCCGCGTTCGCTCTGGTGTGGAGCCTGGCCCGGCGCGGTGGCGGATTCTCGCCGCTGCGGCTGGTGCTGGCCGGCGTCGGCGTCGGCCAGTTCCTCTCCGGGTTCACCAGCTACCTGGTCCTGCAGGCCGGCGACGAACAGCAGACCCGCAGCGTGCTGTTCTGGCTGATGGGCAGCCTGAGCGGGGCCACCTGGAGTCTGCTGGGGCTGCCGCTGCTCGCCGTCACGGCCGGGCTGCTGGCCCTCCAGGCCCGGGCCCGCGCCATGAACGCCCTGCTCATGGGCGACGAGACCGCCGCCGGCGTGGGCGTCCCGGTGACCCGGCTGCGCCGCGAACTGTTCGTGGTCACCAGCCTGTTGACCGGCGTCCTGGTCGCGGTCTCCGGCGCCGTCGCCTTCGTCGGCCTGATGGTGCCGCACCTGTGCCGGCTGGTCATCGGCGGCGACCACCGCCGGCTGCTGCCGCTGTCCGCGCTGACCGGGGCGCTGCTGCTGGTCGTGGTGGACCTGGTGTGCCGGACGGCCATGGACGCCCAGGAACTGCCGGTCGGGGTGGTCACCGCGCTGATCGGCGCGCCCGCCCTGCTGTTCGTGCTGGACCGGCGGACGGCGGCCGACCGGTGAACGTCGCGATCGAGGATCTGCACGTCGGCTACGCGGGCCGGGACGTCGTCGCCGGGGTGCACCTGATGGCCGCCTCCGGCGAGATCGCCGGACTCGTCGGCCCCAACGGCAGCGGCAAGTCCACCGTCCTGCGGACCGTCTACCGCCATCTGCGGCCCACCGCCGGACGCGTCCTGCTGGCCGGCACCGATCTGCGCACGCTCACGCCCGGGCGGACGGCACGGCAGGTCGCCGCGCTGCCCCAGGAACGCGGCAGCGACTTCGAACTGACCGTGCGCGAGGTCGTGATGATGGGGCGGACGCCCTACAAACGGGCCTTCGCCGGGGACGACCGCGAGGACCGCGAACGGGTGGCGCAGGCGCTGGCCGCCGTCGGACTCGCCGGACACCAGGCCCGTCGGTTCTCCGCCCTCTCCGGCGGCGAACGCCAACGCGCCCTGCTGGCACGGGCGTTCGCCCAGGACCCCGAGGTGCTGGTGCTGGACGAACCCACCAACCACCTCGACATCCGCCACCAGGTCGAACTGCTCACCCTGCTGCGCGACCGCCGCCGCACCACGCTGATCTCCCTGCACGACCTCAACGCCGCCGCCTCGCTCTGCGACCGGCTGCACGTGCTGCACGGCGGACGGGTGGTGGCCTCCGGCACCCCGCGCGAGGTGCTCACCCCGGACCTGCTGGCCGAGGTCTTCGGCGTACGTGCCGCGGTGACCGAACACCCCCTCACCGGCGACCTGTTGATCGCCTACGACCACCGGGCGCCGCTGCCCGCACGGTGCGGCTGACGGGGCAGGGGCGACCGACGGGGGAGGGAGGCCACACCGACCACCCTCCCCCTCCCCTCACCCCGCCGCCACGAAGTGGCTCGGCCGGCCGTCCCGCAGCACCACCCGGCCGAGCCGCTCGGCCTCCGCGCGGTGCCGCAACTCCCGCCTGCCGTCCGGGAGTTCCAGCACGCACGAGTGCCAGGGCGTCAGCCAGACGTCCGGCGCCGCCAGCAGCCGGATCCCGAACTTCGCCGAGCCGCGCGGCTGCGGATGGATCGAGAGCCGGACCGCGTCCGGGTGATGCCGGGCGACCAGCTCGCCCCAGGCGTGGCTGCGCCGCATCACCCCGTACGCGCGCCGCCGGCAGTCGCGCTGCAGCGCCGAACGGGTGCCGGCGAACGCGGCGGTGTCCTCGAAGAGGAACCGGGTGATGCCCTGGTACAGCCGGCGGGTCGGCTCGTGGCCGCGGGTCCGGGCGCGCAGCGCCTCCAGCGTGGGGGCGTACCGTTCGTCGACCAGCGCCCGCCGGGCGTCGTACGACAGCCCGGGCCCGTACACCGCCCGCAGGTCGAAGACGTCCAGCCGGGTC
The DNA here is from genome assembly GCF_036352915.1 of Streptomyces bugieae. Lineage (NCBI taxonomy): Bacteria > Bacillati > Actinomycetota > Actinomycetes > Kitasatosporales > Streptomycetaceae > Streptomyces > Streptomyces bugieae. Next base: position 949,959 of record NZ_JAZBJP010000001.1, on the reverse strand, counting down.
AGCCCCTCGGCGCGGATCAGGGCGCGCAGCGCGTCACCGTAGGCGTCGACGGCGGCGTCGGGCACGTGGATGAGGTCGCTGAAGACGTGCCCGTCCGAGCAGATGACCACCCGGGCGCCGGGCGGATGGACGGCCTCGATCCGGGCGCAGAGCGCGTCCAGGAAGCGCAGGGCCAGCCGCTCGCCCTCGTCGGGCAGCGGGCCGAGCACCTTGGCCGGGTTCGGTGACTTGCAGGGGAAGCCCGGGAGTGTGAACACGATCGGCTCGCCGGCCGCCACCGGACCCATGAGCTGCCGGTGCTGCTCGGGGAACGCCTCCGGCCCGTCCCCGCCCGCGGTGTCCAGCGTCCGCCGGTACGGCAGGAGGACGGCGAGCACCGCCGCGCACACCGCGCCGGGGTCGGCGGGCGGCGGGACGGCGGCGGGACGGGTGGGCAGCACTCGGTCGGGGCGGGTCAGCACGCGGCGGCCGCCCCGTCCGCGAACCGCCCCGCGGTGAAGGGGCAGCCGCTCCCGGAGGCCGTACCGACGGCGCTCCCGTCGGCGTCCCCGCCGGCTCCGTACGCCACCGGCAGCCGGTCGACGCCCCGCGCCAACACGGCCGGAATCCAGGTGAGTTGGTCGTCCGGTGCGGCGAGCCGGAGACCGGGGAGCCGTCGGAGCAGCGTCTCCAGGGCGATCTGGAGTTCGATCCGGGCGAGCGTGGCGCCGGGGCAGAAATGGATGCCGTGGCCGAAGGCCAGATGCGGGTTGGGGGAGCGGTCGAGGTCGAGGCGGTCGGCGTCGGTGAACCGGCGCGGGTCCCGGTTCGCCGCGCACAGCGACACGATGACGGAGTCGCCGGCCGGGACCCGGGTCCCGTGCAGATCGGCGTCCTCGGCGAAGAACCGCCAGGTCGTCAGCTCGAAGGCGCTGTCGTACCGCAGCAGTTCCTCCACCGCGCGCGGCAGCAGCTCCGGACGGGCGGCCAGCTCGGCGAGCTGCCGCGGGTGGCGCAGCAGGGCGACCAGGGCCGTGGTGATCTGGTTCGTGACCGGTTCCTGCCCGGCCACCAGCAGCTGGAAGATCATCGAATCCAGCTCCGCCGGCTCGATCCGGCCGTCGTCGCACGCGGCCACCAGCCGGGACAGCAGATCCGCGCCCCGCTCCCGGCGCTTGTGCGCGACCAGACCGGCGATGTAGCCCTGCAGCCCGCGCAGCCGTGCCTCGTACGCCGGCCGGCCCGGGTCGGTGGGCCCCACCGGCTGGACCACCTTGCCCCAGTCCCGGTCGAAGCGCTCCGCGAACTCCGCCGGCAGACCGATCACTTCGGCGAGGACCTGGAAGGGGAAGCGGGCCGCGAAGGTCTCCACGAGGTCCGTGCGGCCGCTCGCCGGCAGCCCGTCGAGCAGCGCCTCGGCCCGCTCCTGGAAGCGGGGCCGGAGCGCCTCGACGCGCGACGGGGCGAAGGTGCCGGTGAGGAGCCGGCGCAGCGCGGTGTGCCGGGGCGGATCCTGGTGCAGCAGATGCGCCTGGAGTTGGGAGTGCTGCGGCTCGGGCATGATCGAGGCGCGGGCCCGCCAGGCCGCGTTGCCCCGGGAGTGGTGCTTGCCCAACCGCGGGTCGGTCAGCGCCTGATGGGCGGCCTCGTACCCGGTGACGAGCCAGGCGCACACCCCGCTGGGGAACCGCACCCGGTGCACCGGGCCGCGCGCCCGCAGCTCCGCGTACAGCGGATACGGATCTCGGGTGTAGTCCGCCCCGTAGAGCTCGACGGGCTCGGGCAATCTGGACATGGGTGTTCCTCCACGGCACTGACCGGTGACCGCCGTGCGCGAACGGCACGGCGTGGGAGAGGTCGGTCGCGAAGCGCGTCGAGTTCCCGGCGTACGCCGACGAATCCGGCGGAAGCGGGAGCGGCGGAGGGCGAACGGGGGCGCGCGCAAACCCAGTTAGTCGTCCGGCGACGCCACCGGGTTCCGGTGCCGGAACAGGATGAACCTCACGTGCCAAAGGCCCCCCGATCGGCCGCTCCACCCCGCGTCCACCTGCCACGATGACGCGATGTCCCGTTCTCCGGCCGACCGCAGTCGGCCCCCGTACCGCACGCTCGCCGCCCGCCTGCTGCCCGCCCGGCCGGTGCTCGGATTCATCGCCCTGCTGGCCGTCCTCTTCGCGCTGTCCTACGCGGCCGGTACGCTCGCCGGCCCGGTCGCCCCGGGCCTGCACCCGGCGGGCGGCACCCGCGGCGGCGACCACGCGCCCGCCGACGACGGGGACATGGGCGGGATGCACGGCATGGGCGCCCCCGCGCCCCGCCCGCTCGTCGCGGGAGCACCGCGATGACCGCCCGTACGACCACCCTCACCATCGGCGGGATGACCTGCGCCGCCTGCGTGGGCCGGGTCGAGCGGAAACTCGGCCGGCTGGACGGTGTCGCGGCCTCGGTCAACCTGGCGACCGGCCGGGCCACCGTGCGGCACCCGGACGCGGTGTCCGTCGACGACCTCGTCACCACCGTCGAGGCGGCCGGCTTCACCGCGCAGCTCCCGGAACCGGAGGTGCCGCAACACCCGGACGACGAGCGGCAGTTGACGACGCCGGACGACGACACCCGCGGCGCCCGCCACCGGCTGCTGGTCACCGCCCTGCTCTCGCTGCCCGTCCTGGTCCTGTCGATGGTGCCCGGCTGGCAGTTCCGCCACTGGCAGTGGCTGTGCTTCGTGCTCGCCGCCCCGGTCGCCGTGTGGGGCGCGGCCCCCTTCCACGCCCGTGCGCTGCGCGGACTGCGGCACGGCGCCGCGACCATGGACACCCTGGTCTCGCTCGGCGTGACCGCGTCCTTCGGCTGGTCGGCGTGGGCGCTGTTCCTCGGCGGGGCGGGCGCGCCCGGCATGACGATGCCCTTCAGCCTGCTGCCCACCGCGGGTGACGGCAGTGCGCACCTCTACCTCGAAGCCGCCGTCGGCGTACCGCTGTTCGTGCTGGCCGGGCGGCACATGGAGGCCAGGGCCCGGCGCGGCACCGGCGCCGCCCTGCGGGCGCTGGCCGAACTCGCCGCCAAGGACGTCGCCGTACGGGTGGCGGGGGAGGAGCGGCGCATCCCGGTGGAGCGGCTGCGGGCCGGCGACCACTTCCTGGTCCGGCCCGGGGAACGGGTCGCCACCGACGGCACCGTCGTCACCGGCGGCTCCGCCCTGGACCTGTCCCTGATCACCGGCGAGAGCCGCCCGGTCGAGGTCGGCCCGGGCTCGGCGGCGGTCGGCGGCGCGCTCAACTCCGGCGGGCTGCTGGAGGTACGGGCCGACGCGGTCGGCGCCGACACCCAACTGGCCCGGATCACCCGGCTCGTCGAGGACGCCCAGACCGGCAAGACCCGGATCCAGCGGCTGGCCGACGCGGTGGCCGCGGTCTTCGTCCCCGCGGTGCTGACCGTCTCGGTCACCGTCCTCGGCTTCTGGCTCGGCGCCGGCGCCGACCCGCAGGCCGCGGTCACCGCCGCGGTCGCCGTCCTCGTCGTGGCCTGCCCGTGCGCCCTCGGCCTGGCCACCCCGACCGCCCTGCTCGCCGCCACCGGCCGCGGCGCCCAGCTCGGCATCCTGGTCCGCGGCCCGCAGGCGCTGGAACGGCTGCGCCGGATCGACACCGTCGTCCTCGACAAGACCGGCACCCTCACCACCGGCCGGATGACCGTCATTGCCGTCACCGCCCGCACCGACGGCCTCGGCCCGGACCCCGCGCTGCGCCTGGCGGCCGGCGTCGAACAGGGCTCGGAACACCCGCTGGCCCGCGCCGTCACCACCTGCGCCCGCGACCGCGACCCCGGCCAACCCCTGCCGCCCGTCAGCGACTTCACCGCCCTGCCCGGCCACGGCGTCCGGGGCACCACGGACGGGCACCGCGTCGAGGTCGCCCGGCCCGGAGACCCCGCCGGACTGCCGGCCCCCCTCGGGGACGCGGTGCGCGACGCCGGAACCGCCGGTCACACCGCCGTCCTGGTCACCGTCGACGGCACCCCCGAGGCCGTCCTCGCGGTCGGCGACGCGCTGCGCCCCGACAGCTACCGCGCCGTCGACCACCTGCGCCGGCTGGGCCTGCGCCCGGTCCTGGCCACCGGCGACCGCGCCGCCACCGCCCGCGCGGTCGCCGGCCACCTCGCCATCACCGAACTGCACGCCGACGTGACGCCCGAGGACAAGGCCGCCCTGGTCACCACCCTCCAGCAGCAGGGCGCCCGGGTCGCGGTGGTCGGCGACGGCGTCAACGACGCGGCCGCCCTGGCACTGGCCGACCTCGGCATCGCCATGGGCAGCGGCACCGACGCCGCGATCGGCGCCGCGGACGTCACCCTCGTCCGCGAGGACCTCCAGGCCGTCGCCGACGCGGTACGCCTGGCCCGGCGCACCCTGGGCACCATCCGGGCCAACCTCGTCTGGGCCTTCGGCTACAACCTGGTCACCGTGCCGCTCGCCGCCGTCGGCCTGCTCAACCCGATGCTCGCCGCCGCCGCGATGTCCGCCAGCTCCCTGCTCGTCGTCGGCAACAGCCTCCGGCTGCGCGCCTGGCAGCCCGGCGGCGGACCGGCCCGGCCGGGCCGCGGCGGCACCGGCCGCCGCACCACCACCGCACACCGGGAGACCGCATGACACGGCTGCCCGCGGCCACCGTCGCCGTACCCCTGCTCACCTGCCTGGCGACCCTCGGCGCCCTCACCGCCTGGACGGCGGCCGGCCGGGCCGGCACCCCGGCCCGGATGGAGGTCACCGACGGCCGGGTGCTGGTCCCGTCCGGCCCCGAGGCCACCGCCGCGTTCTTCACCGTCCGCAACACCGGTGGCGCGGACGATGTCCTCACCGGCGTCACCGGCCCCGGCGGACACCGGGCGATGCTCGGCCGTTCCGTCGACATCGGCCACAACGCCCGCAGCATGGCCATGGTCCCCACCGCCGCAGTCCCGGCCGGCGAAACCCTGCGGATGACGCCGACCACCCTGGACATCATGATCAGCCCGCCGCCGCGGCTCGCGCCCGGCGACCGGCTCACCCTCACCCTGCACTTCCGCGACAGCCCCTCACGGACCGTACGGGCCACCGCCGTACGCCCCGGGGAACTCGGCACGAACGGCGGCGGGGGCTCAGGGACCGGCTCCGCCCGTCCCTGAGCTCCTCGCCCCGGCGGGCGCGGTCCGGCCGTCAGGCCACCGCGCCCGCGAGCACACACGGCCGGTCGGCCGGCTCCGGCCGCTCCGCCTCCGCCAGCAGCGCCACCAGCGTCTCCCGGGCCCGCGCCACCCGGGACCGTACGGTCCCGACCGGGCAGCCCATCACCCCGGCGGCCGCCGCGTACGGCAGCCCCAGTACCTGGGTGAGCAGGAACGCCTCCCGCCGCTCCGGCGCCAGCGCCGCCAGCAGCCCGGTCAGCGCGATGCCCTCGTCGAAGCCGGGCAGCCCGCGCGGCTGCACCCGCTCCGCCGCCGCCTGCCAGTCGTCGGTCGCGGCCAGCCGCGGCCGCACCGCATGCGACCGGAACCGGTCCGCCACCACCCGCCGGGCGATGGTCAGCAGCCAGGTTCGGGCCGACGACCGGCCCTCGAACCGCGGCAGACTGCGCAGCGCCCGCACATAGGTGTCCTGCACCAGGTCGTCGGTGGCCTGCGGATCGCCGCTGAGATGCGTCACATAGCGCCGCACGTCGAGCTGGGTGGCCCGGACGAACTGCTCGACGGCCCGCTCGTCACCGGTCCGGGCGGCCAGCGCCCAGCCGGTCACCGCCTCGTCATCCCGCATTCCGCGACCGCCCCTCGCCACCGGTCCGCGCTTCGGAGAGGATGGCGGTATGCACTGCGCGCCCCTCCGTACGGCCCTCTCCGCCCGCCTCGACGGGGAGGAGCTGCCATCCGGCCTGACGCCAGGTCTGCTCGACGACCATCTCGCCGGCTGCGCCGAGTGCCGGCGCTGGGAGGCACAGGCCCGGGCCCTGTCGGCGCGGGTCGCGCACGCGGGCGCGGAGGCCGCGGAGGCCCCGGAAGCCGGGGGCGACCCGGCGACCCTGGAGGCGCTGCTCGCCGGATTGCGCTCGCGCCCCGAGTGGCCGAGTGGAGTCGTCTGCGTCTACGAGGAGGGGCAGACCGGAGGTACCGCCGCGGGCTGAGGCCGCCTGGGCGCCCCGCACGCCGGTCACGGACACGCGCGGCGTCGCCACCGGCATCCGGACACGATTCATCATCTGGAGTCCTTCGCATGACCCGGTCCCCGCACACGGCGGTGACCGGTGAAGTCGGAGCGGGGACATCAGGCGCGCCCGGCGCCCGTCCCCGGCTCGGGAATTCGACCGTGCTGTCAGCGGACAGCCGGATCGTGCGGCGGACCCCGCAGCGACCTCGCGTGGGCCAGCAGAAGCTTGCGCACCGCCCGGCGCGGCTCCTGACGCGCGGCGCGCACGGCGGGCGGCACGTCGGGCAGGACGATCCGCAGCACCAGCGCCAGCGGCGCGAACAGCCGGGCCGACACGCTGCGGACGAGGCGGAAGGCGGCCCGCTCACCGCCCCACAACCACCAGGCGCTGAGCAGCGCGACGAGGAGGTGGGCCGCGACCATGCCGGCCGCACTGCCGTGCGCCGCACCGCCCGGATGCGCCATCCCCGCCATGCCCGGCATCCCGGCCATGTCGGGGGTTCCGTCGGACATCCCTGGCATCGCGGCCATCTGGCGGTGCATCAGCCGCATCATCTCCGCGGCATCGCCCCCGGAGGCCGGCAGTTCCTCGGGGCCGCACAGCAAGTTGTCCGTCCATTGCCGGACCAGCGGCACCTGCCCCCCACCGGAACGGGCCATCGCCTGGCCGAGGGAGAAGGCGCTGTGCAGGGCGGTCTGGGTGCCGACGGTCAGCAGGCCGACGAGCAGCGGCCCGCGTTCCCGGCCCGCGACGCACCAGGCGCCGGCTGTGGTGGCCGCGCCGGCCGCGAGCAGCATCCACACGGGCACCGCCGCACCGGACATCACCGAGTGACCCAGCGCGGCGAGCAGCACACAGACCACGGCGAACACCGCGGCCCGAAGCCCCCTGAGTACCTGCCCCGCAACCATGACGGGCCCATCGTCGCACCCCGCCTCCGACGCCGGAACGCCCGGGTCACCGTTGTGACGGCCCGTCAGAATCCTTACCGAGCCCTCTTCGCGAAATGCCTTGCCGGTCCGGCCACTTCATGGCACTCTACTGCTAACGCAACTGGAGTAGCAGTAAGTCGTAATCGATAACAGGAGACCTGTGCCCCAACGTCCCACCTCCGGCCCCGACATCCCCTCCACCTCCCTCACCCGGATATCCGTCTCCGACGCCGCCGCCGGTCCGTACGCGATCGCCGCCGGCCCCGACGGCGCGCTGTGGTTCACGTTGGTCCACGCGGGCGGGATCGGGCGGCTGACGCCCGACGGTCGGCTCGACCGGTACGCCCTCGACGTGCCGACCTGCGGGCCGTCGCTCATCACGCCCGGACCCGACGGCGCCCTGTGGTTCACCCGTGCCCGGGACCACCGGATCGGGCGGATCACGGTCACCGGAGAGGCCACGTCGTTCGCCGTGCCGACCCCGGACAGCGGCCCGTTCGGCATCGCGGCCGCCGCCGACGGCGCGCTATGGTTCACACAGATGCACAGCGACCGCATAGGCCGCCTCACCCCGGACGACGGCCGGGTGACCGAGTTCCCGCTGCCGGTGACCGGGGCGTTCCCGTCGGCCCTCGCCGCCGGGCCGGACGACGCGCTGTGGTTCACGCTCAACCAGGCCAACGCGATCGGCCGGATCGGCCTCGACGGTGCGATCACCCTCCACCCGCTGCCGACCGACGCCGCCGGACCGGTCGGCATCACCTGCGGTACGGACGGCGCCCTCTGGTTCGTCGAGATCGGTGCGGGGCAGATCGGCCGCATCACGACGGACGGCCGGATCGACGAGTTCCCCCTCCCGGACCGCGCGGCCCGGCCCCATGCCATCACCGCCGGCCCCGCGGGCGGCTGCTGGTTCACCGAATGGGCCGCGGGCCGCATCGGTCACCTCACACCGGACGGCCACATCCGGGAGTACGACCTGCCCGACCGTGAAGCGGAGCCGCACGGCCTGGCGTTCGGCCCCGACGGTGCGCTCTACGTCGCCCTGGAGACCGGGCAGATAGCCCGGTTCGAGCCGGCGCGCACACCGGCCGCATGAGGCATCGCGCGAACGTCCCGGTGGGGCGCGGCCGCCGGCCGTGCCCCACCGGTGCCGTCCGGCGGGCGACGCCTCACGGGCGCGGTCCGAGGACCTTCCCGGCGGCCCGTACGGTGATCGCCATGGCGGGGCAGACGTCGGCCGCGTCCAGGGCGCGTTCGTCCTCCTCGATCCGGTCGTGCGGCGGCCGGGCGTGCGCGCCGTCGAGGACGAAGAGGTCCGGTGCGATGGCGGCGCACGAGCCCGACGCCATGCACAGCTGCGGATCGATCTCGATCTCCCACGTCATCGGGGCACTCACCACCCCACCGGCAGGACCCGGGGGCCGCGCACCAGCATCTGGGTCTTCCACTCTATGTCGCCGGCCACCTGGAGCTTCGGGAAGCGGGTGATCAGGGCGCCGATCGCTTCCTGGAGTTCCAGCCGGGCCAGCGGGGCACCCAGGCAGTGGTGGACGCCGTGACCGAAGCCGAGGTGCTGGTTGCCGGTCCGGGTGATGTTCAGCGTGCCCGGCGCGTCGAAGCGCAGCGCGTCGCGGTTGGCGGCGCCGACCGCGACCAGGACGGGCGTGCCGGCCCGCACCAGCGTGCCGCCGACATCGATGTCCTCCGTGGCGTAGCGGGCCTGGCCGGCGCCGCTGCCGAGCGGGACGAACCGGAGTAATTCCTCGACGGCGCCGCCGATCAGCTCGGGCCGCTCGCGCAGCAGGGACAGTTGGTCCGGGTGGTCCAGCAGTGCCAGCACGAAGTTGGGGATCTGGGTGGCGGTGGTCTCGTGCCCGGCGACCAGGATCCCGACGCACAGGTCGACGAGCTCCAGCTCCGAGAGCCGGTCGCCGGTGTCCCGGGCGTCGATCAGCGCGGTCATCAGATCGTCCCGCGGGGCGCGCCGGTGCTCCTCGATCAACTGCCCCATGTAGGCGCGGAGTTCGTCCCGGTTGGCATCGAACTCCTCGGCCGTCAGCGAGCTGGTCGACAGCGCGGCATCGCTCCACGCCCGGAACTTCGGACGGTCCTGTTCCGGTACGCCGAGCAGCCGACAGATCACCGCGACGGGGATGGGCAGCGCATAGCGGTCCACGAGGTCGGCCGGCGGCCCGGCGGCCTCCAGCTCGTCGAGCAGCTCGTGGGTCAACTGCCGTACCTGCGGCCGGAGTTTCTCGACCTGACGGACCGTGAAGGCCTTCGCGACCAGGGTGCGCAGCCGGGTGTGGTCCGGCGGGTCCATGCCCAGGATGCCGCTGTCCCGGCGGCCCTCGGACTGCCGGGGCTCGTCGTGGTTGGCGCTCTCCGCACGGCTGAAGCGCTGGTCGCCGAGGACGAACCGGGCCTCCGCGTAACGGGTGACGAGCCAGGCCGGCTCGCCGTAGGTCAGCTGTACCTTCAGCAGTCCCGGGCTGTTGCGGACCTGCTCGTACGCGTCCGAGAGGTCGAGGCTCTCGGCGACATTGAAGGGGTAGGAGAGGGGTGCTGTGTCGGCTGTGGTCAAGGTGACCTCCCTTGTGTAAGCACCTGCTTACATAACGGTATGCCGCTCCCCGGGGGCGGTCAACGACGCATCGGCGCCGTCATCGTGACGGGCCGACGGAGAGGAGCGTGACGCGACGATGGGGGAGACCTCCCAGCACGGCATGGACGGCACCTGCCGCAGGGACGCCCAGGGCACCCGGCGGCGGCTGCTGGACGCCGCGGCGGAGCTGTTCGCGGAGCGGGGGTACGAGCGGGCGACGGTACGGGACATCGCGGCCCGCGCGGGCGCCAACCAGGCTCTGCTGTTCCGTTACTTCGGCACCAAGAAGGCGCTGTTCGGCGAGGTGATGGCGCGCGGCGGACAGGAACAGCTGCGGACCACCCCCGCCGACCGGCTGTTCGAGGTCGCGCTGCGCGGCATGCTCGCCGGCGGCGGCCCGGGCGCCGACCGCTCCCTTGAGGTGTGCCTGCGCTCCATCGGCGGCAGCGACGAGATCGCGGACGCGCTGCGCGGACTGGGGGAGGAGTACGCCGAGGTGCTCGCCACCCTCTCGGCGTCCGACGACGGCGGACTGCGCGGTGACCTGGCGCTGTCCTGGCTGCTGGGCATCGGTCTGATGCGGGTGGTGGTCGGCAAGGAGCCGCTGGCGAGCGCCGACCCCGACACGGTCTGCAGGCTCGCCGTCGGAGCGCTGCGGCACCTGCTGGAGGACCTCCCGGCGGACGGCGTGACGGACTGACAGGGGAGGGCGCGCGGGAGAAGGTGCGAGGCGGCCCTCCGGTGCGCGCCCGGAATTCGCGTGGAGGCTTTCGTGCGGTTTGCCCAATTTCATACTGCGTTCCGGTGATTCCTCGGCGCGTCACAGGTCAAGGGGTAAAACCCTCCTTATCGTCGCATATGCGGAGAATATTCATTTTCTGCAGAGTCGAGTGAAGGTGGAAACATGCTCCGTTCGATCCCTCGCGGCCTCGCAGTGGCCGGCCTGACCGCGGCTGCCCTCGTGGTGCCGACGGCCGGCGCCGCCACCGCCGCGACCGCACCCCCCAGCAGCGCCCAGAGCCCCCTGTGCTCCTCGCAGCGCTGCGACGAGGGCCACCACGGCAACCGGCATCACAACCGACACCACGGCGGTCACAAGGCCGGTCACAAGGCCGGCCACAAGGGCGGCCACAAGGGCAAGGGCCGCTTCGGGCACGGCGGCCACGACGGCTACGACGGCTTCGGCCGCGACGGCCGCCGCGACGGCTACGGCTACGGCCGCAACGACGGGTACGACGGATTCGACCGGGGCTACGGCCGCGACGGTTACGGCCGCGACGGTTACGGCCGCGACGGCTACGGCCGCGACGGCTACGGCCGCGGCGGCCTGCTGGGCCTCGGCCTGCTCGGGCTCCTCTGATCCCCGTCAGGCAGTCACGCGCAGGAGGCCCGGGAAAACACCTCCCGGGCCTCCTGCATGCTCAACCGGCGGCGGTCCGCGCCCCTTTCCCCGGAGTCTGCATGTCACCATCCGCCATCCGCAGCAGGAACCGCCGGCGCACCCTTGTGGCCACGGCCCTCCTGCTGTCCGCGGGCATCGTCCTCACCGGTCTCGTCCGGGAGACGCCACCGACGCCCACGGGCACGCCCACCGGCGCCGCCACCGGCGCGCCCGCCGACCGGGGCGGCCTCGACCCGCGCACCGCCGCCGTGCTGCGCAAACCCGCCTACCGGCACGCCCAGTGGGGCCTGTTCCAGCAGGACCCGCGCACCGGCAAGGTGATCCGGTCCCGCTACGCCGACCAGTTCTTCCTGCCCGGATCCACCGCGAAGCTCTTCAGCGTCAGCGGCGCCTGGCACACCCTGGGCAGCGGCCACCGCTTCGTCACCCCGGTGTACGCCGTCGGACGGCGTCGCAACGGCACCCTCAGGGGCGACCTCGACCTGGTCGCCCAGGGCGATCTGACCCTCGGCGGCCGGACCCGCAAGAACGGCACCGTCGCCTACACCACCGTCGACCACACCTACGCCAACGTCATCCCCGGCGCCACCCTCACCCCGCAGAACCCGCTGGCCGGCCTCGACCAACTCGCCCGCCAGGTAAGGGCGGCGGGCATCCGCCGGGTCGTCGGCGACGTGGTCGTCGACCCGCGGCTGTTCCGCCCCGACCCCGCACTCGACCCCGTGCCCACCCCGCTCATCGTCAACGACAACGTCATCGACCTGCTGACCACCCCCGGCAGCGGCCCGGGCGCCCCCGCCGGCCTGGAGGTGCGCCCCAAGGTCGCGCCCTACCGGGTCACCTCCGCCGTCCGCACCGTCGCGGCCGGCACACCCGCCGACATCACCGTCACGACCTCCCCCGACGGCACCCGCATCCGCCTCACCGGCACCATCGCCGCCGGCTCCGCCCCAGTCCTGCGCATCGCCCCCGTCAAGGACCCCAACGTCTTCGGCCGCACCGCCCTGATCGAGGCGCTGGCCCGGGCCGGCGTCCAGGTCACCGCACCGTCCGTCGGCCCCAACCCGGCCGCCCGGCTGCCCCGCTCCTACCGGGGCGCCACCACGGTGGCCCGCTACACCTCCCCGCCCTACGCCGAGTACGCCGAACTCATCCTCAAGGTCAGCCACAACCTCGGCGCGAACCTCGCGCTCTGCCTGATGGCCACCCACCAGGGGAGCACCGACTGCCAGGACGGGTTCCCCGTGCTCGCCAAGTTCCTCGACCGGGCCGGGGTCGACCGCCGGGCCGTCCAGCTCGCCGACGGCCGGGGCGGCGATCCGGCCGACCGCACCACGCCGCGCGCCCTCGCCCAGATCCTGGCGTACTGGCAGCGCACCCCCGAGGCACGGCGCTTCCGCGAGGCGCTGCCCGTCCTGGGTGTCGACGGCACCCTCGCGGACAGCTGCCGGCACTGCCCCGCCCGCGGCAAGGTCTTCGCCAAGACCGGGACCGTGGCCGGCGCCGACGACCTCAACCACCGCATCGCCGTGGGCGTCGAGACCGTCGCCGGCTACCTGGAGCGCGGCAAGGGCCGGTTCGACGTCTTCTTCGCCGGCGTCAACGGCGCGTCGGCACCGGACGTCAACGGCGTCCTGGCGATCGGCGACGACGTCGCCACCGTTGCCGCCCAGCTCCAGCAGCGCATCGGCTGACGGCCGGACCCACCGGGCCGGCCGCCCGGCCGCGCCCTCATCCGGCCTGGCTGCTGTCCTTCAGGCTGCCCCAGCCGTGCCAGCGCTCGACCTCGATCCAGGCACTGACCCGGCGCCGGTCCCGCTGCGGATACGGCTTGCCCAGATAGCGCTGCGCCAGCCGGTCGATGTCGGTCAGCCGCTCGTCGTCCCGGAGCTCGGCCACCCGCCCGATCAGGGTCAGATGGGTGTACCAGTTGCCCTCGTCGAGCACGGTCAGCGTCACCCGCGGATCGTGGCGCAGGTGCTGGAGCCGTTTGCGGCCCTCGTCCATGTTGACCAGCACCCGGCCGTCGTCCCAGAGGTACCAGGTCGCGGTGGACACCGGCTGGCCGTCGGACCGCAGGGTGGTGATCACCGAGGGGTTGGGCTTGGCCAGCATGGCGGTGGCGGATTCGGGAAGCGGTGGTCTCGACATCTGTGCCCTCATCGGTTCGTGGCGGATTCCTGATCATGCTTCTGCCCGGCCCGGGCCCGGACCCGACGGAGGGCCGTGGGGCCGCCTCGCGCGGCACCGCGGGGACACCCGGCGGTGCGGCCCTGCGGCCGGGCGGAATCCGGCGTCAACACGGCGGACCGCTTCCGCGGTCCGCGGGTGCGGCGCCGCGCCGGCCGCGGCTCAGGCGTCCTGGTGCGCGGGCCGGGCCGCCGGCACCTGCCGCCTCGACGGCAGTACGTCGGGCGCACGGTGCGGCCGCAGCGCGGTGAGCGCGGTCTCGGTCTCCTCCATCAGCGCCCGGTAGGAGACCAGCCGCTGCCACTCCGGATCGGCGACTCCGGGTACCGTGGCCGCGCGCTCCGTCCAGAGGCGCACCAGCGCCGCGTAGACCGGGGTCTGCCGGGTGATCTCCGCGGTGATCCAGCGTGGCGTGGACGCGGGACGGGGGAGGAACGTGTGACCGTGACCTGCGACGGTGCCGGAGGTAGGGGCGCTCATGGCCGTAGAAACGATTCTTCCGGCCTGGGGTCACTGCGTATTTTTGCGGCTGCCCGCACATGAGTCCCGGAGGCAGGGGGTTAACTCCCTCGAATATCACCTCATGCAGTGATCTATTGCCGGGAAGCGGTCCAATCCGGACGAAAAAACGTTGTCGCTGTCATGGAACCGAGGGAGTTGTGGGAGCGCCACGCGGTACTCGCACAGGCGTTTTGCAGCAGCGATGACGAGGTCCGCCGGACGCAGGGACTCCTCGACGAGGCCGAGGCCCGCCGGTCCCGGACCCTGGCCGCCTTCGCCGTGACCGTCGGCAGCGACGCGGTGGTGGCGGACCTGCTCGGCCTGGACGAGCGCGAAGTGCGGCTGGCCCGCCGCACGGTGGGCAAGGACGACGCCCGCGCGGTCGCCAAGAGCCTGCTCGCCGAACAGCCCCCCGCGCACGAACAGTCCCCGGCGCGGGAACAGACCACGGTACGCGAGCCGGCCCCCGCCCAGCCGCCCGCCGCGCCGGCCGCCGCCCGCCCCGCACCGGCACAGCCCGCCGCGGACCGGCCCACGGCGGACCGGCCCGCCCCGGCCGGGACCACGCCCGGCACCCCCGCCGCACCGTCCGGCGCCTCCCCGGTCACCCACGACCCGGTCTGGGCGCCGGCCCTCGACGCGGTCCTGATGACCAGCTGGCACACCGGGGTCGACCTCACCGCACTCGCCACCGAACTCGGCCTGGACGTACGCCTCTTGGTGGCCCGCGCCCAGCAGCTCTCCACGGAGACCCGCCCCGCCCCGGCCACGCCGCCCGACCGCACCGGCCGGCACCGAAGAATGGCCACCCTCCAGCCCTCCCCGTCGGCCGACACGGGCCCGACGGCCTGGCGTGAACGCGCCGACCGGCCCGCCTGGGAGCAGTACGAGCACGACACCTGGAAACAGCAGCCGTACCAGCAGTACCAGTCCTACGCGACGAGCCACCCCCAGCACCCGCAGCACCCCCAGTACGGCGCCTCGTCCCCGTCCACCGGCTATCACCAGTACCCCACCCACCAGAACCACCACGGCCACCAGGCCCACCAGCACCCTCACGACACCCAGACCACCCAGACCGTTCAGACCCTCCACCCCACCCAGAACGGCCAGCACGCCCACCACGGGCACGAGCACCACCCCGGCTACCAGGACCACCAGGAGTACCCGGGGTACGAGTCCCCGCCGCCCGCCGCCCCCACCTGGGACGCCAACGCCATCACCGCCGCCCAGCACGACTGGGACGGCATCCTCAGCCAGTGGGAGGCCACCACCCCCACCACCCCACCCCTGTCCGCACCCGGCCACGGAGCCCCCTGACCGGACCGCCCGTCCCACCCGCGGCTCCTCACCCCCACGGGTGAGCCGTCGTCTAGAGTGGACGGCGGGCCGTGACTGGCGCTTGGGTGGAGTACCACCGGGGAGCGGCCCGGCCGACAGGGCCACTGCCGCGCGCCTGGGCGATCGACGACGACGCTCAGGAGTACCCGATGTCCCCGACCGCCCGCCTCATGGACGGCACCGCGCTGGCCCGCCAGATCGTCGAGCAGGCCGCCGAGCGCGCCGCCGCCCTCACCGAGCGGACCGGCCAGGCCCCGTGCCTCGCGACCGTCCTGGTGGGGGAGGACCCCGCCTCGGAGACGTACGTCCGGATGAAGCGCAACCGCTGCGAGAAGGCCGGCATCCGCTCCCGGCACGTGGCCCTGCCCGCCGCCACCACGACCGGCGAACTGGTCGACACCCTCACCGCGCTCTCCCAGGACCCCGAGGTGCACGGCATCCTCCTCCAGCACCCGGTCGGGCCGCACATCGACGAGCGCGCCGCCTTCGAGGCCATCGCCCCGGAGAAGGACGTCGACGGCGTCACCTACCACTCCTTCGCCACCATGAGCTTCGGCGCCGAGGGCTTCGCCTCCTGCACCCCCGGCGGCATCCTCCGGCTGCTCGACCACTACGGCGTCGAGCCGGCCGGCAAGCACGCCGTCGTGGTCGGCCGCAGCGCGATCCTCGGCAAGCCGGTCGGGATGCTGCTGCTCGGCCGCAACGCCACCGTGACGTACTGCCACTCCCGCACCACCGACCTCGCCGCCCACACCCGCCAGGCCGACATCCTGATCGCCGCGGTCGGCCGGCCCCGCCTCCTCACCGCCGACCACATCAAGCCCGGCGCGGTCGTCATCGACGCGGGCTACAACCCCGGCAACATCGGCGACGTCGACTTCGACTCCGCCGCCACCCGCGCCTCCCTGATCACCCCGGTCCCCGGCGGCGTCGGCCCCATGACCATCGCCACCCTCCTCACCCAAACCGTCGACGCCGCCGCCCGCCAGTTGAAGGGGGCCTGACCCGGGAGGGCCCCGAGGGCGGCCCGTGCGCAAAGGGCCGAAAGCGTGCGGTCCCGGCACCCCCGCCGAACGTATGATCACGAGACGGCAGTTGATCATCGGGGAGGCGGGAACGGCATGACGGAACGGCGAGTGGTGGTCGTGACGGGCGGCGGCACCGGCATCGGCGCCGCCACGGCGCGGCTGTTGCGGGCGGCCGGGCACGACGTGGTGATCTCCGGCCGCCGCCCGGAACCGCTGCGCCGCCTCGCCGAGGAGACCGGCGCGCTGGCCCACCCCTCCGACACCGCCGACCCCGAGTCCGTACAGGACCTCGTCGACACCACGGTGTCCGCCTACGGCCGGATCGACGGACTGGTCGTCAACGCCGGTGTGGGACGCAGCGGTTCGGTGGGGGACATCTCGCTGGAGGACTGGCACACCGTCATGTCCACCAACCTCACCGGCGCCTTCCTCCTCCAACGCGCCGCCCTGCCACACCTGTTGGCCTCCCGTGGCGCGGTCGTCGCGGTCGCCTCCGTTTCCGCGCTGCGCAACGGCACCGCCAACGCCGCCTATGCGACGTCGAAAGCGGCGCTGCTCCAGCTCTGCCGCTCGCTCGCCGTCGACTACGGCCGGGACGGCCTGCGTGCCAACATCGTCTGCCCCAGCTGGGTCCGTACGGAGATGGCCGACCGCCGGATGGCCCGCTTCGCCGAGGAGGCCGGCCTGCCGGACGGGATCGACGCCGCGTACGAGGAGGCCACCCGGCTCCTCCCGGCCGGCCGCCCCGGCGAGCCGGAGGAGGTCGCCGAGGCGATCGTCTGGCTCCTCTCCCCGGCGGCGTCCTTCGTCAACGGCGCCGTCCTCACCGTCGACGGCGGCGCCACGGCCTTCGACACGGGCGGCGCCGCCTTCTCGTACCGCATCGACCCCCGCGACACCCCGGCCTCCTGACCCCGGGGGCCCGGGCGGAGGTCAGGTGGTGGCCGGCTGGGTGGCGCGGGCGAGGTCGCGGCGGTGCCGCATGAACGGGCGGGGGCGGTTGAGGGCGAGCACCGCGGTGGTCCGGCCCTCGCGTTCGTAACAGGCCAGGAAGCTGCGGTCGTCGGGGGAGCCTTCGAGGATCCGCGGGGTGTCGTCGGGCCCGCGGCGGCCGGCGAACTGGATGCGGACGCCGTACTGGTCGGACCAGAAGTAGGGGAGTGCCCGGTGGGTGGCGACCGTGCGGCCGGCGAGGAGGTTGCGGGCGGCGACCGTGGCCTGTTCGGTCGCGCTGGTCCAGTGCTCGGCCCGGACGCCGGCCACCCTGGCGACGTCGCCGACCGCGACGACGTTGGGCAGCGCGGTGACGCAGCCGGCGTCGCAGACCACGCCGTCGTCGAGGGGCAGCGCGGAGGAGGCGAGCCAGTCGGTGTGCGGCCGGACGCCGATGCCGACGACGACCACGTCGGCGGGCAGGTGGCGGCCGTCGGACAGCTCGACCGAGGTGACACGGGGGTCGGCGCCGGCGCCGTGCAGGGCGGCCACGCCGGTGCCGGTCAGCAGGGTGACGCCGTGGTCCGCGTGCAGCGCGGTGCAGATCCGGGCCATCTCGTCGCCGAGTTGCGGCAGGAGCGGGAGCGGGGCGGCCTCGACCACGGTGACGTCATGGCCGAGGGCGGCACAGGATGAGGCGACCTCGGCACCGATGAATCCGGCGCCGATGACGACGACGCGGACCGGGCCCCGGGTCAGGTCGGCACGCAGGGCGCGGGCGTCGTCCAGGGTGCGCAGGGTGTGGGTTCCGGCGGGTGCCGGGCCGGGGAGGCGGCGCGGGGTGGCGCCGGTGGCGAGGACCACGCCGTCGGCGGTCAGCGGCCGGCCGTGGTCCAGCAGTACCGCGCCGGCGGCGGTGTCCAGGCCGGTGGCCCGGGTGCCGAGCAGCCACTCGGCGTCGAGTTCGGCGGTCTCCTCGGCGTCGACCAGGGCGAGTTGGTCCTGGCCGGTGGTGCCGGTGAGGAAGTCCTTGGACAGCGGCGGCCGGTCGTAGGGGCGGTGGTGCTCGTCCCCGACGATGACCAGCCGGCCGTCGAACCCCTCGGCGCGCAGGGCCCGGGCGGCGTACAGACCCGCCAGCGAGGCCCCGATGACAGCGACCGACTTCATGCGGCGGTGCCCTCCTCGGCGACGTGGTGCACGTAGATCATGCCGTCCTCGACGGTCACCGGATGGGTCCGCACGGCCCGGCGGGCGGGCAGACAGGTGGGCGCACCGGTGCGGAGATCGAATGAAGCGGCGTGCAGCGGGCATTCGACCAGACACCCCTCCAGCCAGCCGTCCGCGAGCGAGGCGTCCTGGTGGGTGCAGGTGTCGTCGATGGCGTACAGCTGCCCGTCGGCGTTGAAGACGGCGATCGGAGGTGCGGTGTCGATGCGTACGGACTCGCCTGCGGGCAGGTCGGCAAGGTGGCAGACAGGAATCACGGGACCCCCCTGTTACTCTTCGGTATCATCGAGTTTCACGTTGCGCACGATGGAGCGCTATGCGCAACAGAATCCAGACCGGGGACGGGTGCGTCAAGCGCTCCCCGGAATTGCCGACCGTTCAATTTCGGACCCGCTACCAGGCGGCCAGGTGGTGAGAACCAACACATGACGGACATCGTGGAGGGGCGGACGGACGGCAGGCCGTCGAAGGGACCGGCGAGCGCCGTGCAGTCGGTGGACCGCGCGGTGACCGTGCTGGAGATCCTCGCCCGGCACGGCGAGGCCGGGGTGACCGAGGTCGCCGACGAACTGGGCGTGCACAAATCGACCGCGTTCCGGCTGCTCGGCGTGCTGGAGAGCCGCGGTCTGGTCGGCCAGGAGCAGGAGCGCGGCAAGTACTTCCTCGCGGCCGGCGTGCTGCGGCTGGCCGGCGCGGCCGCCGTCCGGCTGGACATCTCCCAGGAGGGCGCCGCGGTCTGCCGGCAACTGGCCGACGAGCTCGGGGAGACCGTCAACATCGCCGTGCTGGAGAGCGACGCCGCGGTGAACATCATGCAGGCCCGCGGCCCGGCCTCGGTCACCGCGCAGAACTGGCTCGGCCGGCGCACCCCGCTGCACGCCACCTCCAGCGGCAAGGCGCTGCTGGCGTACCAGCCGGCGCCGGTCCAGGACGCCGTCCTCGGCCGGAAACTGCCGCGGCTCACCGAGCGCACGGTCACCTCGGCCGAGGAACTGCGCCGCGAACTGGCGGAGGTCGTCGAGCGCGGCTTCGCGATGGCGGTCGAGGAACTGGAGCTGGGGCTGCGCGCGGTCGCGGCACCGGTGCGGGCGCACGACGGCTCGGTGATCGGGGCCATCAGCGTGTCCGTGCCCGCGTACCGGCTGGACGAGGACCGGCTGCCCGAGGTCGTCAAGGGCACCGTCTCCGCGGCCGAGGAGCTCTCCCGCCGTATGGGATACGCCTGTTGAGCCGCTGACGGGCGGGTGACGGCGGCGGGGCCGGGGCGCACAGCTCCGGCCCCGCCGCCGTGTCCGGACGCGTAACGAGCCTTTTACGAACAGCTGGCCCGTACCCCTTGACGGTGCCGAGACGGCGTTCCCACTATGTCTCTCATCGCGCAACCAGTCGTGCACTGCGCAACACTGAGGGGTAGGGCATGCCACACGAAGTCCATGCCGTCGTCGCGGCGAAACAAGGCGCACCCGTCGAGCTCCGGACGATCCTGGTGCCGGATCCCGGCCCGGGCGAGGCGCTCGTCGCCGTACAGGCCTGCGGAGTCTGCCACACCGATCTGCACTACCGGGACGGCGCGATCAACGACGAATTCCCCTTCCTGCTGGGCCACGAGGCCGCCGGAATCGTCGAAGCCGTCGGTCCCGGCGTCACCGATCTTGCCCCCGGCGACTACGTCGTACTCGCCTGGCGCGCCCCCTGCGGCAGCTGCCGGTCCTGCCGCCGCGGCCGCCCCTGGTACTGCTTCGACTCCCGCAAGGCCACCCAGCCCATGACCCTGACGGACGGGACACCGCTCAGTCCCGCGCTCGGCATCGGCGCCTTCGCCGAGAAGACCCTGGTCGCCGCCGGACAGGCGGTCAAGGTCGACCCCGCCGCCCGGCCCGAAGCGGCCGGACTCATCGGCTGCGGCGTGATGGCCGGCTACGGCGCCGCCGTCCACACCGGGCAGGTGGGCAGCGGCGACACCGTCGCCGTCATCGGCTGCGGCGGCGTCGGCAACGCCGCCGTCGCCGGCGCCTCGATCGCCGGGGCCCGCCGGGTCATCGCCGTCGACATCGACGAACGCAAACTCGACGGCGCCACCCGCTTCGGCGCCACCCACACCGTCAACTCCCGCCGCACCGACCCCGTCGAGGCGGTACGGGAACTCACCGGCGGACACGGCGCGGACGTCGTCATCGACGCCGTCGGCCGCCCCGAAACCTACCGACAGGCCTTCTACATGCGGGACCTGGCCGGAACCCTGGTCCAAGTCGGCGTCCCCGCACCGGACATGACCATCGAGCTGCCGCTCATCGACCTCTTCGGCCGCGGCGGCGCCCTGAAGTCCTCCTGGTACGGCGACTGCCTGCCCAGCCGCGACTTCCCCGTCCTCATCGACCGCCACCTCAGCGGACGCCTCGACCTCGACGCCTTCGTCACCGAGCGGATCACCCTCGACGAGGTCGAGTCCGCCTTCGAGAAGATGCACCGCGGCGAGGTCCTGCGATCGGTGGTGGTCCTGTGACCCCGGCACAGCCCACCACCGACGCCCGCGTCGTCATCATCGGCGCCGGCATCGTCGGCTGCTCCCTCGCCGACGAACTCACCGCCCGCGGCTGGACCGACGTCACCGTCCTCGACCAGGGCCCGCTGCCCGCCCCCGGCGGCTCCACCTCCCACGCCCCCGGCCTGGTCTTCCAGACCAGCCCCTCCAAGACCCTGACCGCCTTCGCCCGCTACACGGTGGAGAAGTTCTCCGCCCTCGAGGTGGACGGCCTGTCCTGCTTCAACCCGGTCGGCGGCCTGGAACTGGCGACCACCCCCGAACGCTGGGCCGACCTGCACCGCAAGGCCGGCTGGGCCGCCTCCTGGGGCGTCCGCGGAGAACTGGTCTCCCCGCAGCGCTGCAAGGAACTCTGGCCCCTTGTCGACGAATCGATGATCCTCGGCGGCTTCCACACGCCCGACGACGGCCTGGCCCGCGCCGTGCTCGCCGCCCGCGCCCAGATGGACCGCGCACAGGAGCGCGGCGCCCGCTTCCTCGACCGCCACACCGTCACCGGCATCGAGCAGGACGACGGCCGCGTCACCGGCGTGGTCACCGACCGCGGCACCTTCCCCGCCACCCACGTCGTGTCCGCGGCCGGCTTCTGGGGACCGGTGATCGGCCGCATGGCCGGCGTCGACGTCCCCCTCCTCCCCCTCGCCCACCAGTACGCGAAGACCAAGCCGCTACCGGAACTCGCCGGTGCCAACGACCCCCGCACCGAAGCCTCGAAGCCCATCCTCCGCTTCCAGGACCGCGACCTGTACTTCCGCGAGCACACCGACCGCATCGGCATCGGCAGCTACGCCCACCAACCACTGCCCGTCGACCCGTTCACCGTCCTCGCCTACGACCAGGCGCGCGCCCGCAACAGGGACATGCCGTCCTCGCTCCCGTTCACCGAAACGGACTGGGCCCCCAGCTGGGAGGACAGCCGCCGGCTGATGCCCGCCCTGCGCGACACCGACATCGACGAGGGCTTCAACGGCGTCTTCTCCTTCACCCCCGACGGCATGCCGGTACTCGGCGAGTCCGGCGCGCTCAGCGGCTTCTGGCTCGCGGAGGCGGTGTGGGTCACCCACTCCGCGGGCGTCGCCAAGGCGGTCGCCGAATGGATGGTCGACGGCCACGCCCGGACCGACCTGCACGAATGCGACCTGCACCGCTTCGAGGACGCCCAGCGTTCCCCCGCCTACGTCCACGACCGCGGCGCCCAGCAGTTCATCGAGGTCTACGACGTCATCCACCCCCTCCAGCCGATGCAGCAGCCGCGCCCGCTGCGCGTCAGCCCCTTCCACACCCGCCAGCAGGAACTCGGCGCGTACTTCCTGGAGGGCGGCGGCTGGGAACGCCCGCACTGGTACGAAGCCAACGCCCACCTCGTCACCGACACCCCGCGGCGCGACCCCTGGTCGGCCCGCCACTGGTCCCCCCTCGCCGCCGCCGAGGCGAAGGCCACCCGCGAGCGGGTCGCCCTGTACGACATGACCCCGCTGCGCCGCCTGGAGGTCACCGGCCCCGGCGCCCTCGCCTTCCTCCAGCGCATGACCACCAACAACCTCGCGAAGAAGCCGGGCGCGGTGACGTACACCCTGCTCCTCGACGAGAAGGGCGGCATCCGCTCCGACCTCACCGTCGCCCGGCTCGCCCCCGACCGCTTCCAGGTCGGCGCCAACTCGCCCGCCGACCTGGCATGGTTGCAGCGCCACGCGCCCTGTGACGTGCACCTCCGCGACATCACCGCCGGCACCTGCTGCATCGGCGTGTGGGGCCCGCTCGCCCGCGACCTGGTCCAGCCGCTGACCCGCGACGACTTCTCCCACGAGGCGTTCGGCTACTTCCGCGCCAAGGACACCTACCTCGGCCACGTCCCGGTCACCGCCATGCGCCTCAGCTACGTCGGAGAGCTCGGCTGGGAGCTCTACACCACCGCCGACCTGGGCCTCCGCCTCTGGGACACCCTGTGGGAGGCCGGGCAGCAGCACGGCGTGATCGCGGCCGGCCGGTCGGCGTTCAACAGCCTGCGCCTGGAGAAGGGCTACCGCTCCTGGGGCCACGACATGACCGAGGAGCACACCCCGTACGAGGCCGGACTCGGCTTCGCCGTCCGCATGGACCGCGGCGACTTCCTCGGCCGCCCCGCCCTCGAACAACTCCCGCCACCCACAAGGAAATTGACCGCACTGCTCCTCGACGACCCGGCCGCCGTCGTCCTCGGCAAGGAACCCGTCCTCGTCGACGGGGCACCCGCCGGCTACGTCACCAGCGCCGCCTACGGCTACACCCTCGGCCGCTGCGTCGCCTACGCCTGGCTGCCGGCCCACCTCGCCACCGGCACCGGCGTGCACATCGAGTACTTCGGCGAGAAGGTCCCCGCCACCGTCGCCGACGAGCCGCTGTTCGACCCGAAGATGACCCGCATCCGTCGCTAGGAGACGCTCGTGTCACCGTCTTACGACGTCATCGTCCTCGGCCTCGGCGGCATGGGCAGCGCCGCCGCCCACCACCTGTCCGCACGCGGCGCCCGGGTCCTCGGCCTGGAGAAGTTCGGCCCGGTACACAGCCACGGCTCCAGCCACGGCGGTTCCCGGATCACCCGCCAGTCCTACTTCGAGGACCCCGCCTACGTCCCCCTGCTGCTGCGCGCCTACGAACTGTACGAGGAACTGGAGCAGGCGACCGGCCGGGAGATCGCCACCCTGTGCGGCGGCGTGATGGTCGGCCGCCCCGACTCCCGCACCGTCGCCGGCTCCCTGCTCTCCGCCGAGCGCTGGAACCTGCCCCACGACCTCCTCGACGCGGCCGAGATCCGCCGCCGCTTCCCCACCCTCAGCCCGAAGGACGACGAGGTCGCCCTCTACGAGGCGCGGGCCGGCCTGGTCCGGCCCGAGAACACCGTCGCCGCCCACCTCCAGCTGGCCACCCGCCGGGGCGCCGACCTGCACTACGAGGAACCGGTCACCCGCTGGGAGCCGTACCGCGACGGCGTCCGCGTCCACACCCCCGAAAACACCTACACCGCGAGCCAGTTGGTGATCTGCCCCGGCGCCTGGGCGCCCCGGCTGCTCGACGACCTCGGCGTCCCGTTCACCATCGAACGGCAGATCATGTACTGGTTCCAGCCGCACGGCGGCACCGCCCGCTTCGACCCCGCACACCACCCCATCTACATCTGGGAGGACGCCACCGGCTCCCAGGTCTACGGCTTCCCCGCCATCGACGGCCCCGACCTGGGCGCCAAGGTCGCCTTCTTCCGCAAGGGCACCGCCTGCACCCCGGAAACCATCGACCGGACCGTCCACGACCACGAAGTCGCCGCCATGGCGGACCGGATGTCCCGGCACATCCCCGCCCTGCCCGGCCGCTTCCTCAAGGCCGCCACCTGCATGTACTCCAACACCCCCGACGAGCACTTCGTCATCGCCCGGCACCCCGCCCACCCCGACAACGTGACCGTGGCCTGCGGGTTCTCCGGACACGGCTTCAAGTTCGTGCCGGTCGTCGGGGAGATCCTCGCCGACCTGGCGCTGACCGGCACCACCGCGCACCCCATCGAGCTGTTCGACCCGCGCCGGCTCGCCGCCGCGCCCGCCGTCTGAGGAGTCCGCCCGTGACGACGCTCCCCCTGCCCCCGAGCCTCATCGCCACGCTCCCCGGCCACTACTACACCGACCCCGCGCTCTTCCGCACCGAACAGGAGCGGATCTTCGAGCGCACGTGGTTCTGCGCCGTCCGCTCCGCCGACCTCGACAAGCCCGGCGCCTTCCGCACCGTCCAGGTCGGCCGCGAGAACGTCCTGGTCACCCGCTCCCGCACCGGCGGGCTACGCGCCTTCCTCAACGTCTGCCGGCACCGCGGCGCCCGCCTCTGCACCGAAACCCAGGGCCAGGTCCGCCGCACCCTCCAATGCCCCTACCACGCCTGGACCTACGACCTCGACGGCAAACTGATCGCCGCCCCCAACCTCACCAAGATGCCCGACGTCGACCGCGCCACCTACGGCCTCGTCACCGTCGCGCTGCGCGAATGGCTCGGCTACGCCTGGGTGTGCCTGGCCGACGAACCCCCGTCCTTCGAGGACACCGTGATCGGCGCGGCCGTCGAACGGCTCGGCGAGGTGGCCGCCATCGACCACTACGGCACCGAACGGCTCGCCCTCGGCAAGCGCCTCACCTACGACGTACGCGCCAACTGGAAGCTCATCGTCGAGAACTTCATGGAGTGCTACCACTGCGCCACCATCCACCCCGAACTCACCGACGTCCTCCCGGAGTTCGCCGACGGCTACGCCGCCCAGTACTACGTCGGCCACGGCGCCGAGTTCGGCGACGGCGTGAAGGGCTTCACCGTCGACGGCAGCGAGGGATTCGGCAGACTCCCCGAGATCTCCGACGACCAGGACCGCCGCTACTACGCCCTCACCGTCAAGCCCACCGTCTTCGTGAACCTCGTGCCCGACCACGTCATCCTGCACCGCATGTTCCCGCTCGCCGAGGACCGCACCGTCGTCGAATGCGACTGGCTCTACGCACCCGACGTCATCGACTCCGGGGCCGACGTGTCCAAGTCCGTCGAACTGTTCCACCGCGTCAACGCCCAGGACTTCGCCGCGTGCGAACGCACCCAGCCCGCCATGTCCTCCCGCGCCTACCGCTCCGGCGGCGTCCTCGTCCCCACCGAACACCACATCGGGATCTTCCACAGCTGGCTCCTGCAGCAGTTGGGAGCCGACGGTGCCTGACCTGTTCATCGGCGGCAGCTGGACCACACCCCGCGACGAGCGGACCCGCGAGATCCGCTGCCCCGCCGACGGCAGCCTCGTCGCCGTCGTCGACGAGGGCGGCGGCAAGGACACCGCCGACGCGATCGCCGCCGCCCGCCACGCCTTCGACCACGGCCCCTGGCCCACCACCCCGGCCGCCACCCGCGGCGACCTGCTGCTCCGCGTCGCCGCCCTCCTCCTCCGCGACCGGGCGGCCCTCGCCCGCGCCGAATCCCTCGACACCGGCAAACGCCTGGCCGAGAGCGAAACCGACATCGACGACGTCGCCGCCTGCTTCCGCTACTTCGGGCGACTGGCCGGCACCGAGGACGGCCGGCTGCCCGACCCCGGCGTACCCCACGTCGACAGCCGCATCGTGCACGAACCGGTCGGCGTCTGCGCCCTGATCACCCCCTGGAACTACCCGCTGCTGCAGACGAGTTGGAAGGTCGCCCCGGCCCTGGCCGCGGGCAACACCTTCGTCCTGAAGCCCAGCGAACTCACCCCGCACACCGCCCTGCACCTGATGCGGCTCCTCCAGGAGGCCGGACTGCCGGACGGCGTCGCCAACCTCGTCCTGGGCACCGGACCGGAAACCGGCGCCCCGCTCACCGACCACCCCGACGTCGACATGGTCTCCTTCACCGGCGGGCTGCTCACCGGCCGGCGGATCATGGCCGCGGCGGCCGGCACCGTCAAACGCGTCGCCCTCGAACTCGGCGGCAAGAACCCCAACATCGTCTTCGCCGACGCCGACTTCGACACCGCCGTCGACCACGCCCTCACCGCCGTCTTCCTGCACTCCGGACAGGTCTGCTCGGCCGGCGCCCGGCTGCTCGTCGAGGACGCCCTGCACGACCGCTTCGTCGACGAGATCGTGCGCCGCGCCCGGCTGATCCGGCTCGGCGGCCCCTTCGACGCACACGCCCGCACCGGACCGCTGATCTCGGCCGCCCACCGCGCCAAGGTCGAGGCGTACGTCGCCACCGGCATCGCCGAGGGCGCGGTGCTCCGCTGCGGCGGCACCCGCCCCGACGACCCCCAACTCGCCGACGGCCACTACTACCTGCCCACGGTGCTGGACGAGTGCCGGGCCGGCATGACCGTGGTGCGCGAGGAGTCCTTCGGGCCCGTGCTGACCGTCGAGCGCTTCACCGCCGAGGACGAAGCGGTACGGCTCGCCAACGACACCGTCTACGGACTCGCCGGCGCCGTCTGGACCACCGACCAGGCCCGCGCCGACCGCGTCGCCGCCGCACTGCGCCTCGGCACCGTATGGATCAACGACTACCACCCCTACCTCCCGCAGGCGGAGTGGGGCGGCTTCAAACAGTCCGGCACCGGCCGGGAGCTCGGCCCCAGCGGCCTGGAGGAGTACCGGGAGATCAAACACATCTGGCGCAACACGGCACCCGCACCGGTGCACTGGTTCGACTGAGTCCGATCAAGTCCGACCGAGGCCGGTCGAGCCCCACCGGCTCGACCGGTTCGACCGAGGAGGAAGGCCCTTGAGCTCACCCGACGCACCATCGGCAAGAACCGCAGCACAGTCAGGAACGGCACAGACAGGAACGGCACAGACAGGAACGGCACCACCCGCCGCCGGCCCCGAACCGGACGACACCGGACTCACCGAATTCGGCTACCGCCCCGAACTCCAACGCACCCTCGGCAACTTCCACACCTTCGCCGCCGGCATCAGCTACATCTCCATCCTCACCGGCACCTTCCAGCTCTTCTACTTCGGCTACGGCATCGGCGGCCCCGCCTACTGGTGGTCCTGGCCCCTCGTCTTCGCCGGCCAGCTGATGATCGCCCTGTCCTTCGCCGAACTCGCCGCCCGCCACCCCGTCGCCGGCTCCGTCTACAACTGGGCGAAGAAACTCGGCAATCCGCACATCGGCTGGCTGGCCGGCTGGATGATGCTCGTCGCCTCCATCGTCTCGCTCGCCGCCGTCGCACTCGCCTACCAGCTCACCCTGCCGAAGATCTCCGCCGCCTTCCAATTCATCGGCGACGGCACCGGCACCTACGACACCGCCACCAACGGCGTCCTCCTCGCCGCCGTACTGATCCTCTTCACCACCCTCGTCAACGCCTTCGGCGTCAAACTGATGGCCCGCATCAACACCGCCGGCGTCTTCATCGAACTCATCGCCACCGTCGTACTGATCGTGCTCTTCGCCGTCCACGTCGTACGCGGCCCCGGCGTCGTCCTCCAGACCCACCACGCCGGCGACGGCCAGCACCTCGGCTACCTCGGCGCCTTCCTCACCGCCTCCCTGGCCTCCGCCTACGTCATGTACGGCTTCGACACCGCCGCCTCACTCGGCGAGGAATCACTCGACCCGTCCCGCAACGCACCCCGCGCCATCCTCCGCGCCCTGATCGCCTCGTTCGTCCTCGGCGGGCTCATCCTGCTGCTCGCCATGATGAGCGTCAGCAGCCTGAACGGTAAGGGACTGTCCACCGACGGCCTCCAGTACGTCGTCCTCGACGTCCTCGGCGACACCGGCGGCAAGGCCATGCTCTGGTGCGTCCTCATCGCGGTCACCGTCTGCGCCCTCGCCGTGCACACCGCCGCCATCCGGCTGGCGTTCGCCATGTCCCGCGACAACAACCTCCCCGCCGCCTCCCTCATGGCCAAGGTCAGCCCGCGCTTCCGGACACCGGTCCTGCCCGCGGTCATCGTCGGGGTGCTCTCCCTCGGCGTCCTGCTCCTCAACATCCGCCAGCCGCAGATCTTCTCCGTTGTCACCAGCATCGGCATCATCATGATCTACCTGGCCTATCTGCTGGTCACCGCCCCGATGCTGATCGCCAGGCTCCGCGGCCGCTGGACACCGGCCGGCGGCGGACGGTTCACCCTGGGCCGCTGGGGCCTGCCGGTCAACGTCATCGCCGTCCTGTGGGGCGCCGGCATGATCGTCAACCTCGCCTGGCCCCGCGACGCCGTCTACAACGCCACCCCGCCGCACCACTGGTACCTGCGCTACGGAGCCGTGCTCTTCGTCGGCGCCGTCGCCGTCGGCGGCTTCGCCTACTACTGGTGCGTCCAACGGCACCGCACCGGCGTCCTCGCCGAACACGCCGCCACCACCGAACCCACCACGACCGGCACCACCGACGCCCCCGTCACCCTCGCCGCCACCGACTGACCGACCTGCCCCCGGAGGACAACACCCCATGGAACACGCGGAGTTCGACTACGTCGTCGTCGGCGGCGGCACCGCGGGAAACGTCGTCGCCGCCCGCCTCAGCGAAGACCCCACCGTCACCGTCTGCGTCCTGGAAGCCGGCCCCAGCGACGTCGGCGACGACAACATCCTGCGCCTGGAACGCTGGATGGCACTGCTGGAATCCGGCTACGACTGGGACTACCCGGTCGAACCCCAGGAGAACGGCAACAGCCACCTGCGGCACGCCCGCGCCAAGGTCCTCGGCGGCTGCTCCTCACACAACTCCTGCATCGCCTTCTGGGCCCCCGCCGAAGACCTCGACGGCTGGGAGGCGAACGGCGCCACCGGCTGGGGCGCCCGCGACACCTTCCCGCTCTACCGGCGCCTGGAGAACAACGACGCGCCCGGCGACCACCACGGCCGCACCGGCCCCGTCACCCTGCGCACCATCAAACCCGCCGACCCCTGCGGCACCGCCCTCCTCGAAGCCTGCGCCCAGAGCGGCATCCCCACCACACCCTTCAACACCGGCCGCACCGTCATCCGCGGCGCCCACTGGTTCCAGATCAACTCCGACGAGCACAACATCCGCCAGTCCTCCTCGGTCGCCTACCTGCACCCCGTCATGGGCAACCGCCCCAACCTCACCGTACGCACCGGCATCCGCGCCAAACACCTGCTCATCGACGACGACCGGCGCTGCACCGGCGTCGCCTACCTCGACCCCGACCTGATCCACACCCGCACCGTCCGCGCCCGCCGCGAAACCATCGTCTCCTGCGGCTCCGTCGACACCCCCAAACTGCTGATGCTCTCCGGCATCGGCCCCGCCGACCACCTCCGCGACCTCGGCATCGACGTCCGCGTCCACTCACCCGGCGTCGGCGAGAACCTCCAGGACCACCCCGAGGGCGTCATCATGTGGCAGGCGAAGCAGCCCATGGTCACCACCTCCAACCAGTGGTGGGAGATCGGCATCTTCGCCGACACCGAACCCGGCCTGGACCGCCCGGATCTGATGTTCCACTACGGCTCGGTGCCCTTCGACCTGAACACCGCCCGGCACGGCTACCCCACCTCCGAGAACGCCTTCTGCCTCACCCCGAACGTCACCCGCGCCCGCTCCCGCGGCACCGTCCGGCTCCGCACCCGCGACTTCCGCGACAAGCCCAAGGTCGACCCGCGCTACTTCACCGACCCCCACGACATCCGCGTCATGACCCACGGCCTGCGCCTGGCCCGCGAGATCGCCGCCCGCCCCGCACTCGCCGGCTGGACCGGCGCCGAACTCGCCCCCGGCCCCGACGTCCACACCGACGACGAACTCCTCGACTACATCCGCACCACCCACAACACCGTCTACCACCCCTCCTGCACGGTGAAGATGGGCGCCGACGACGACGCCATGGCACCCCTCGACGCCCGGCTGCGGGTCAAGGGCATCACGGGCCTCCGCGTCGCGGACGGCTCGGTCATGCCGGAACTCGTCACCGTCAACCCGTGCATCACCACCATGATGATCGGGGAGAAGTGCGCGGACATGGTGCGGGAGGACGACTCCGCACGCCCCTGACGGCCCGTCAGGAGTCGGAGGAAAACGAGTGAAGAGGTCGCATGCCCCATCGCTAGGATGACCGCATGGGCCACGGAACGGACGACAAAAGCACCACGACCACCCGCGAACGACTCGACGCCGTCGGCGCCGCCGACGTCGCCGCCACCCTCCAGGCCCTCTCCACCCCCTCCCGGCTACGCATCCTCGCCCGCCTCCAGGAAGGCCCCTGCGCCGTCGGCGACCTCGCCACCGCCGTCGGCATGGAACAGTCCGCCTGCTCACACCAGCTCCGCCTGCTCCGCAACCTCGGCCTGGTCACCGGCGAACGCAACGGCCGCTCGATCGTCTACGCCCTCTACGACCACCACGTGGCCGAACTCCTCGACCAGGCCCTCTATCACGTCGAACACCTGCGACTGGGCCTGCGTGACGAGCCGACAGCCACGATCGGCTGAATACCTGGCGTGGCGGCCGTCCCCTGCCCCCGGCCGGGGCGGGAGGCGACCGCCACACCCGCACGTTCCCGCTACCGCCGGCAGTTGTTACAGCCGGCGGTTGTCCAGCACCGCGACCGCCCGCCGCACCCGCGCCGTCTCCTCCGCATCCACCTCGGCCACCAACACATCGGGCGCACCGCCCAGTTGGGCCCGCACCGTGCCGTCCGGGCCGACCAGCGCACTGCGCCCGACACCGGTCGGCGCCTTCGTCGGCGCCTCCGGGTCGGCCTGCGGGGCCGGCGCCGCCTGATCGACGGCCGCCAGCCACACCGTCGCATCCAGCGCGCGGGCCCGCACCAGCAGATCCCACTGCGCCGACTTGCCGGGGCCCGCGCCCCAGGAAGCGGGCAGCACCGACACCGTCGCCCCGGCATCCGCATGCGCCCGGAACAGCTCCGGGAACCGCAGGTCGTAGCAGGTCGCCAGGCCCACCCGGACACCCTCCACGTCGATGGTCACCACCCGGCTGCCCGCGGCCACCGTGTCGGACTCCCGGAACCCGAACGCGTCATACAGATGGATCTTGTCGTACGACTCCTCGACACCCGGCCCGGTCGCCAGCAGCGTATTGGCGACCCGCCCCTCAGGCGCCGGGGTGAACATGCCCACCACCACCGTCACCCCCGTCTCCCGGGCCACCGCACGCACCCCCTCGGCCCACGGCCCGTCCAGCGGCTCCGCCACCGGCCCCAGCGGCACCCCGAACCGCACCATGGACGCCTCGGGCAACACCGCCAGCCCGGCCCCCTCCCGCGCCGCCCGCCGCACGTGCTCCTGCACCGCCGCGAGATTCTCCTTCGGCTCGGTCGATGCCGTCATCTGGCACAGCGCGATACGCATGCGATCCCTCTCTCCGAAGCGTCTCGTGTCCGGGCCCCGCAAGACCCCTGTACACGATTCTGATCCACTCACCCGGGGAGCGCGGTTCCGGGACGGGGTTATTCCGCGTACCGGCCGGGGTTCCGGGCCCGGGGGCCGGTGTGCGGGCGGAGGGGAGGACCCGACGTCGCCGGCCGGCGGACGGCCGTACGGGCTCACCGCGGACGACAGTCGGGCCGGGTCGGGGCGGGTCGGGGCCCGGCCGGGGCCGGGCCGGGTCGGACGGGTCGCCGTCCACGGGGGCCTCGTGTCAGCGTCGTCGACTCGGCGTTGTCGAAACTCAGCGTCGTCGACTCGGCGACATCGTTCTCGGCGACATCGTTCTCGGTGTCGTCGTCTCGGATTCGTCGCCTCAGAGTCGCCCCGTGCCCGCCACTTCCTCCGGCCGCAGCAGGGCGGCAAGCCGTTCGGCGGGCAACAGCCCCTGCTCCAGGACGAGTTCGGCCACACCGCGCCCGGTGGCGAGGGCTTCCTGGGCGATCGCGGTCGCCGCCGTATAGCCGATGTGCGGGTTGAGCGCGGTGACCAGCCCGATCGAATTCTCCACGCTCGCCCGGAGCGTCTCGGTGTTCGCGGTGATCCCGTCCACGCAGCGCTCGGCGAGCGTCCGGCAGGCGGCCCCGAGGTGGGTGATGCTCTCGGAGAGCGAGTGCAGGATGATCGGCTCGAAGGCGTTGAGCTGGAGCTGCCCCGCCTCGGCGGCCATCGTGATGGTGACGTCGTTCCCGATCACCTCGAAGGCGACCTGGTTGACGACCTCCGGGATCACCGGGTTGACCTTGCCCGGCATGATGCTCGAACCGGCCTGTACCGGCGGCAGGTTGATCTCCGCCAGGCCCGCCCGCGGCCCGGACGACAGCAGCCGCAGGTCGTTGCAGCTCTTGGAGAGCTTGACGGCGATCCGCTTCAGCACACCGGAGAGATGGACGAACGCCCCGCAGTCCTGCGTCGCCTCGACAAGGTTGGCCGCGGTCACCAGCGGCAGCCCGGTGATGGCGGCCAGATGCCCGCGTGCCGCCTCCGCGTACCCCCGGGGGGCGTTGAGGCCGGTACCGATGGCCGTCGCACCGAGATTGATCTCGTGGATGAGCAGCACGCCCTCCGCCAGCCGGCTCTGGTCCTCCTCCAGCATCACCGCGTACGCGGAGAACTCCTGCCCCAGCGTCATCGGCACCGCGTCCTGAAGCTGCGTCCGCCCCATCTTCAGCACATCGCGGAACTCCTCCGCCTTGGCGGCAAAGCTCTCCCGCAACACACCCATCGCACCGACCAGTTCCCGCACCGCCATGATCGTGGCGACCTTGACCGCGGTCGGGTACACATCGTTCGTCGACTGCCCAAGATTGACGTGCTCGTTCGGGTGCAGCCGGTCGTAGTCGCCCTTCGCATGCCCGAGGATCTCCAACGCCCGATTGGCGATCACCTCATTGGCGTTCATGTTCGTCGAGGTCCCGGCACCCCCCTGAATCACATCAACCACGAACTGCTCGTGCAGCCGCCCCTGCACCCGAATCTCCCGGCAGGCACCGACAATCGCCTCCGCCCGTTCCCGATCGAGCAGCCCCAGATCCTGGTTGGCCCGCGCCGCCGCCTCCTTGACGGCAGCCAGCGCGTTGATCAAATGCGGATACGCAGAGATCGCCGCCCCACTGATCGGGAAGTTCTCCACCGCCCGCAACGTATGCACGCCCCAGTAGGCCTCAACGGGTATCTCCCGATCCCCCAACAGATCGTGTTCCCAACGGTGATCAGTAACAGCAGTCACGAAAAATCTTCCTTCGGAGGAGCGGAGTGGAGGAGTGGAGCGGAGGGGAGGAGAGGGGCGGAGCGGAGGGGACCCTCGACATATTCATCACAGAGAGTGACAATATCGGGAACGAATCACGCTCCGTAATCGTTGCCGGGGTATGAGGAGGCGTCAGGAGGCGTCGGGGGGCGTCGGGACGGGAGGCGTCGGGGGAGGCGTCAGAAGGTGTTCAGGAGGAAAGCTCTCGTAGGAGACCCGCCCGGAGATCCGCAGCGAGCCCCTGTGCGAGTGCCCCCGCCGCCCGCAACGCCCCCACCGGTGCGCCGCCCCCGATGACCGGTGTGGTGGCGAAGTCGGCGAGGACGTCCGGGTCAACACCGCAGTGCGCCAGGGCCGCCGCCGTGACGGGCATACGGGCCCGGTCGGCGCCGTCGGCGATCTTCACGCCGACCGCCCGCCCGTCCGGCAGTGCCGCGATCTGAACGCCCTCGAAGCCGTCCTTGGCGAGCAGCCCGGGGACCGCGCCCACCAGCCGGGCGGTGTCCCGGTCGGCGCCGGAGACCATCTCGGGGTGGGTACGCATGGCCTGCGCGACCCGGCCCTCGTCGGTGTCGGGGGCTGCCGTCGCGAGCCGGGCGGCGGCTCGGGTCAGGCCGTGCAGGGAGACGGCGAAGAGCGGGGCGCCGCAGCCGTCGACGGTGACGCGGGCGATGCGCTGGCCGGTGAGGTCCTCGACCGTCGCGGCGATCTCGCGCTGCAGCGGGTGGCCCGGGTCGAGGTAGGCGTCCGGCTGCCAGCCGCGGGCCAGGGTCGTCAGCAGCATCGCGGAGTGCTTGCCGGAGCAGTTCTGGGTGAGGCGGGTGGGGGCCAGGCCGCGGCGGATCCACTCGTCGCGTTCGGCGGGGCCGTAGGGCAGGTCGGGGACGTTGCGCAGGGCGTCCTCGGTCAGGCCGGCGGTGGCGAGCATGCGGCGGGCGGTGGCCAGGTGGCGTTCGTCGCCGGAGTGGCTGGCGGCGGCGAGGGCCAGCGCCTCGTCGTCCAGCGGCGGCAGGCCCGCGCGGAGCAGGCCGACGGCCTGGAGCGGCTTGAGGGCCGAGCGCGGGTAGAAGGCGGCCTCGATGTCGCCGGCCTGGAACTGCACGCTTCCGTCGGCCGCCAGCACCACGACCGAGCCGTGGTGGACGCCCTCGATGATGCCTCCGCGCACCACGTGGGCGATCGGGGCGTGGGCGGGCTCGCGGATCTCGGGCGGGTTCGACACCACGTCGGCCCGTCCCGTCGGCACGCCGGCCCGTCCCGTCGGCGCCATCTCACCGAAGGGTGACCGTTCGCCGGAGGGGGACCGTTCCCCGGAGGGCGACGGGGCGCGGGACGGCGACGGGGCGCGGGACGGCGACGGGGCGTGGGAGGGCGACGGTTCGGCGGAGGGTGAGGGTCCGCCGGTGGGTGTCGGGTCGGGGAGGGGGCGGTTGGTCATGGCTGGGGCTCGGGTTTCGGGGTGGGGGCCGCGTCGGGGGTGGGGGAGGGGCCGGGGGTGGCGGTGACGATTTGGGTGAGGGTGGTTTCCACGCGGGTGAGGTGGTGGGCCATGGCTTGTTCGGCGTCGGGGGCGGAGTTGTCGATGAGGGCCTCGACGATGGCGCGGTGTTCGCGGTTGGACTGCTCGCGGCGGCCGCCGAGCTCGTTGAGGAACGCCGACTGGCGGGCCAGTGCGTCGCGGATCTCCTCGATGACGCGGCGGAAGACCGGGTTGCGGGCGGCCTGGGCGACCGCCAGGTGGAAGAGGGTGTCCATGGCCACCCAGGCGGTGGTGTCGGTCTCCCGCTCCATCCGGTCCAGCAGGTGGGTGAGGTGGTCGAGGTCCTCCGGGGTACGGCGCTGCGCCGCGTACCCGGCGACCGGGATCTCCACATGGCGGCGGACCTCCAGCAGGTCGCTCGCCGCGTAGTCGCCGAACGTGGGGTCGGCCACCGCGCCGTCGGAGACGACGAAGGTGCCCTTGCCGGTGCGCGAGACGGTGAGCCCCATGGTCTGCAGGGCGCGCAGGGCCTCGCGGAGTACGGGTCTGCTCACCTCCAGGCGGCGGCAGAGCTCCGCCTCCGAGGGGAGCTTGTCGCCGACCGCGTATTCGCCCCGTTCGATGGCACCGCGCAAGTGGTGCAGGACCGCTTCCATCGCGCTCACGCGGCGGGGCATGTCGCCGGGCACGCCGCCGGGACCGCCGCTGGGCATGCCGCTGGGCATGCCGCCGGGACCGCCGCCGGGACCGCCGCCGGGACCGGAGGCTGTCTGGCTGTCTGACAGGTTTGGGGTCACGGATGGATCCTGAGACCTGGGGGAGGGGGATGTCAAGGCGCGGGGGGATGCGGAGGGTGGGTGGTGGGGTGGTCCGTGCGGAGGTCCAGCATGTAGAAGACCTTGTCGTAGCGGCGGCCGCCCATGGCGATGAAGGCGGGCAGGCGGCCGTATTCGCGAAAGCCGAGGGAGCGGTAGAGGCGGAGTGCGCGGGTGTTGTCGGCGCGGGCATCGAGGGTGAGGACCTCGATCTTCGCGTCACGGGCGTCGGCGACCAATGTGCTGGTCAGCGACCTGCCGATGCCGCGGCCGTGCGCCTCGGCGGCCACCGCGATCTTCACCAGGTCCGCGTGCTGGCGGTTGGTCGCCTGGGCGTAGCGCAGCCAGTACCCCAGCCCGATCAGGCGGCGGTCGAGGTAGGCGGCGCGCAGTGCCCCGTCGCCGCGCCGTGCGGCTCGCAGGACCCGACCGATGAGGTCGGCCACCTCGTCCGGCGCCGGCGGCTCGTCCCAGCCGAGCGGAGCGCCGGCGCGTACCAGGTCGGCCAGTACTCGGTGGGCCTCGGCGGGGAAGCGGGCCGCAAGCTCCTGGTCGGCGGTCAGGGCCGCGGCGTCGAGCAGGGCCGGGGTCGTGTCCTCCCTGCTGGTTGTGTCCTCCCTGCCGGTCGTGTCCTTCCCGCCGGTCGTCGAGATACCGGTCGTCGAAATGCCGGTCGTCGAGATCTCCATGATCAGGAGGCTAGGGGGCGCGCCCCACCCCCTGGGCCCGGACGGAAGAAATGCCCAAGCCCACTGAAGAGACCCCCGAGGAAGAAACACCGGGGAGGAGTGCCCGAGGGAGAAGTGCCCCGAGGCCGGAAGTGCCCCGAGGGGAACTGCCCGAATGAGGCATACCTCAAGGAGGCATACCCAAGGCGCGCGCCACCGGGTCAGCCCGCCGCCGCCCAGCGGTAGCGGTGTTCCGGGCGGCCGGTGTCGCCGTATTTGAGGGTCAGGATGATGTGGCCGCTGCGTTCCAGGTGTTTGAGGTAGCGCTGGGCGGTGGAGCGGCTGACGCCGGCGCGGGTGGCGACCTCGTGGGCGGACAGGGGTACCCGGGCCGCGTCCAGGACCCGGCGGATCAGCCCGACGGTGGCCGCGGAGTGGCCCTTGGGGAGTTCGGTGTGCGGCGATTCGGCGGTGCGGAAGGCACCGAATATCCGGTCGACCTGTTCCTGGCCGGCCTCGCCGCGCCCGCTCACCCCCTCGACGGTGCGGCGCAGCGCGACGTAGCCGTCGAGCTTGGCACGCAGTCCGGAGAAGCCGAACGGTTTGACGAGGTACTGCAGCGCCCCGGAGCGCATGGCGTCCTGGATGGTCGTCACGTCGCGGGCCGCGGTCACCATGATCACGTCGGTGCGGTGGCCGAGTTGCCGCAGCCTTCGGAGCAGCGACAGTCCGTTCTCGTCCGGCAGGTAGTGGTCGAGCAGCACCAGGTCGGCGGGGGTGCGTTCCAGGGCGGCGAGTGTCTGGGCGGCGGTGTGGGCGCAGCCGGTGACGCGGAAGCCGGGCACCTGGGAGACGTAGGCGGCGTTGATCTCGGCGACGTGGAAGTCGTCGTCCACGACGAGGACGTCGATCATCGGGGTCCTCCGGTCATCGTGACGCTCCGAGGGTCATCGTGACGCTCCTTGGATCATCGTGACGCTCCCTGGGTCATCGTGATGCTCCGACGGTCATCGTGATTCTCCGATCGACGTGGTGGTGCGTTCTTCCTGGAGGGCTTCGGGCAGGACGACGGTGAAGACCGCGCCGCCGCCGGCGCGGGCGGTGACCCGGGCCATTCCGCCGTAGCGCTCGGCGAGCCGGCGCACCAGTGCCAGGCCGATGCCGCGGCCGCGGTGGAAGGCCACCGGGGCCGTGGACTGCCGTCCGGTGGCCGGCGGGCGGGGTGTCTTGGTGGACCAGCCCTCGGCGAAGATCTGCTCGCGCAGGGCGGGCGGGACTCCGGGTCCGGTGTCGGAGACCCGCAGGACGACGGTGCGGTGTTCGGCCCGCAACTCGACCTCGACGAAGGGTTCTTGGCGGTGGCGTTCGGCGGTGGCGTCGAGCGCGTTGTCGATCAGGTTGCCGAGGACGGTCACCAGGTCGCGCGGGTCGACCACGGCGTCCGGCAGCAGTGTGGCGTCGGAGATCCGCAGTGACACCCCGCGTTCGGCGGCGATGGCGGCCTTGCCGACGAGCAGTGCGGACAGCAGCGGGTCGTGCACCCGCTCGGCGATCTGTTCCGCGGAGGCGCGGTGGGCGCTGGCCACTTCGGTGACGAATTCGACGGCCTTGTCGTACCGGCCGAGTTCGAGCAGTCCGCGTACCGTGTGCAGCTGGTTGGCGTGTTCGTGGTCCTGGGCGCGGAGGGCGTCCAACAGGCCCTGGGTGCCGTCGAGTTCGCGGCCGAGCAGTTCGAGTTCGGTGCGGTCGCGGAGGGTGACCACGGCTCCGCCGTCCCGGGTGGGTACGCGGTTGGCGAGCAGGACCCGGCCGCCGCAGACGGCCAGCAGGTCCGTGCCCGCCACCCGTCCGGCCAGCACTTCCGTGGTCCGGCCCGGCGGCAGCACCTCTTCCAGGGCCCGTCCGGCGGCCCCGGCGTCGAGTCCGAGGAGCCGTCCGGCCTCGTCGTTGACCAGCCGGATCCGGCCGCGCCGGTCGAAGGCGACCACGCCCTCGCGGATGCCGTGCAGCATCGCCTCGCGTTCGGCGAGCAGTGCGGAGATGTCGGTGAACGCGACCCCGTGGGTGCGGCGGCGGAGCCCGTGGGCGAGGGCGACCGTGGCCAGGACGCCGACGGCGAGCGCGGCGGCCGCGTAGCGCAGTACGTCGGGGAGGGTGTCGATCAGGCGGCTGTGGACGCTGTCGTAGGCGATGCCGACGGAGACGGCGCCGACGATGCGGCCGTGGCGGTCGCGCAGCGGGACCTTGGCGCGGGCCGACCGTCCGAGGGTGCCGGTGTCGATCTGGCGGACCTCGCGTCCGGCGAGGGTGCGGCTGGGGTCGGTGGAGACGTGCCGGCCTATTTCGGCGGGGTTGGTGTGCGACCAGCGCACTCCGTGGGTGTCCATGACGACGACGTACAGGGCGCCGGTCGCCCGGCGGATCCGTTCCGCGGCGGTCTGCACCGGACCGTGTCGGTCGGGCGGGGTGGTGGTCAGTTCGCGGGGGAGGGCGGGGTCGGTGGCGGTGGTCTGGGCGATGGACTGTGCCCGGCGCATCGCCTGGTCGTCGAGTTCGGAGCTGAGCGGGGCGAGGAACAGGCTGGTGGCGAGCACCATCACGCCGGTGGTGAGGGTGAGTTGGGCGGTCAGCACCTGGGCGAAGACGCGCCGGGGCCAGTGGATCCGCATGCTCTCCTCGTCCTGGGCCCCTTCCGCGTCCGCGCGGAACCGACACATTCTCTTTACGGCGTGATGCTCGCACGGTATGCCGTGCGTGAGCATCCGCGCACCCCCTGGTGATGTTGTAGTTGTTCTAGCGTGAGCAAAACGAGCACAACAGGGTTTGCGCGCAGAAAGGCGGGTTGTGGCCACAAGCGTGTCGGTGCGCCGGATCACACCTAGCGTCCCGGGCCATGAACAGCCACCTGAGCCCCGCCATCGAACTACGGGGCACCAGCAAGACGTTCCGGACACCGTCGGGCGGATTGCACACCGCGGTACGGGATCTGGATCTGGTCGTCGGACGCGGTGAGTTCGTCGCCGTGGTCGGCCCCACGGGGTGCGGGAAGTCCACCACGCTCACCCTGATCAGCGGGCTGGAGGAGCCCACCCGGGGCGAGGTGCTGGTGGCCGGGGAGCCGGTCCGCGGCATCGGCAACACGGTCGGTTTCGTGTTCCAGCAGGACGCGGTCTTCCCGTGGCGCACCGTGCTGTCGAACGTGATGGCCGGGCCGCGCTTCCGCGGTGTGCCGAAGGCGGAGGCCCGGGAGCGGGCGCGGGAATGGCTGGCCCGGGTCGGGCTGGCGTCCTTCGAGGACCGCTATCCGCATCAGCTCTCCGGTGGCCAGCGCAAGCGGGTCGCGCTGGCCGCGACGTTCGTCAACGATCCCGGGATCCTGCTGATGGACGAGCCGTTCTCGGCGCTCGACGTGCAGACCCGGGCGCTGATGTCGGACGAGCTGCTGGAGCTGTGGTCCGGCACCGGTGCCTCGGTCGTGTTCGTCACGCACGACCTGGAGGAGTCGATCGCGCTCGCCGACAAGGTGGTGGTGATGACGGCGGGGCCGGCGACCGTCAAGGAGGTCTTCGAGATCGATCTGCCGCGGCCCCGGCGGGTCGAGTCGGTGCGGCTGGAGCCGCGGTTCCTCGAGATCTACCGGGAGATCTGGTCCTCGCTCGGTGAAGAGGTCCGCATCACCCGCGAGAGGGGTGCCGCCCATGCCGCCTGAGACCGTCTCCGCGCCCGTCGCGGTGGTCAAGTCCGGTGCCCGCGCGGACCGTTCGCGGGAGCGGGCGCGGGCCGCGCGCCGGCGTCGGCTGCTGGTGTACGGCGCCCGGGTGCTGCTGCTGGTGGGTCTGCTCGGGCTGTGGGAGGGCCTGGCCCGGGCGGCGGTCATCGATCCGTTCAACTTCTCGATGCCGTCGAAGATCTGGGACCAGATGAGCCAGTGGGCGCTATACGGCACCC
Source organism: Streptomyces bugieae (assembly GCF_036352915.1). Classification (NCBI taxonomy): domain Bacteria; kingdom Bacillati; phylum Actinomycetota; class Actinomycetes; order Kitasatosporales; family Streptomycetaceae; genus Streptomyces; species Streptomyces bugieae. Next base: position 909,549 of record NZ_JAZBJP010000001.1, on the reverse strand, counting down.
CGCAGGGCCCTTTGTGGGAGCAGATCTGGTACACGCTCTACGAGGCGCTGCTCGGCTGGGTCATCGGTGTCCTCGCCGGGGTGGTGCTGGGCATCGCGCTGGGCCGGGTGCGTTTCCTGGCCGATGTGCTCGGCCCGTACATCAAGGTGCTCAACGCGCTGCCGCGGATCGTGCTGGCCCCGATCTTCCTGATCTGGTTCGGTCTGGGTCCGGCGTCCAAGGTGGCGTCCGCCGTGGTCCTGGTGTTCTTCCCGGTGTTCTTCAACGCGTTCCAGGGCGCCCGGGAGGTGGACCGCAATCTGGTGGCCAACTCCCGGATCCTGGGGGCGAGCAACCGCCAGGTGACCCTGCAGGTGGTGATCCCGTCGGCCACCTCGTGGATCTTCACGAGCCTGCACGTCAGCTTCGGATTCGCGCTGATCGGCGCGATCGTCGGCGAGTACATCGGCGCGACCAAGGGCCTCGGCCTGCTGGTGTCGGCGTCCCAGGGCACGTTCAACGCGGCCGGGGTGTACGCCGCCATGGTGATCCTCGCCGTGGTCGCCCTGCTCGCCGAGGGGCTGCTGGCGTTCCTGGAGAAGCGGCTGTTCCGCTGGAAGCCGTCCGACGCCGCGGACGGCCGCTGACCCGCCGTGCCGTTCCTTCCGTCAACGCTGTTCTTTCCGTCAACTCCCTTATGAAGCCGAGGATTTGATCATGCGTACGTCCGTCAAGTTCACCGCAGCGGCGGCCTCCGCCCTGCTCGCCCTCACCACCCTCACCGCCTGTGGTGGCACCGGATCCCAGGACGCCGCGGCCGGCGGTGACAACGGCAAGATCAAGATCATGGTGGGCGGTCTGGACAAGGTCATCTACCTGCCCGCCAGACTCACCCAGCAGCTGGGCTACTTCGAGGACGAGGGCGTGCACGTCACGCTGCTGACCGAACCGGCCGGTGTGCAGGCCACCACCTCGCTCCTCTCGGGTGACGTCCAGGGTGTCGTCGGCTTCTACGACCACACCCTCGACCTGCAGGTGAAGGGCAAGCAGGTGGAGTCGGTGGTGCAGTTCGCGCACGCCCCCGGCGAGGTCGAGGTGGTGTCCAACAAGGCGGCGGCCGGCCTCACCTCGCCCAAGGACTTCAAGGGCAAGAAGCTCGGCGTCACCGGTCTCGGCTCGTCCACCGACTTCCTGACCAAGTACCTCGCGGTGAAGAACGGGGTGCAGACGAACGAGTTCACGCCGGTGGCGGTCGGCGCCGGGCAGACCTTCCTGTCCGCGATGAAGCAGGGTTCGATCGACGGCGGGATGACCACCGACCCGACCGTCGCGCAGGTCGTCGACAAGAACCTGGGCAAGGTGCTCATCGACATGCGTACGCCCGAGGGGTCGAAGGAGGCGCTCGGCGGCCCGTACCCGTCGTCCAGCCTCTACATGAACACCGACTGGGTGAACAGCCACAAGGACACCGTGCGCAAGCTCGCCAAGGCCTTCGTGCGGACCCTGAAGTGGATGTCCACGCACACGCCCGAGCAGATCGCCGACAAGATGCCGTCCGACTACGCGCAGGGCGGCAAGGAGCTCTATGTGCAGGCGATCAAGGACACCCTGCCGATGTTCACCAAGGACGGTGTGATGCCGGCCGACGGCCCGGCGACCGTGGAGCGGGTGCTGAAGTCCTTCAACCCCAACCTCAAGAACGCGTCGGTGGACCTGAAGAAGACCTACACCACCGAGTTCGTCAAGTAGAGCGGCCGACCGCGTAAGGGGCGTGGCCCGGGCCGGACTCAGACGAAGTTGAGGTCCGCCCGGGCCAGCAGCGGATCCTCGACCAGCTGCCACAGCGGCACGGCGTAGTTGCCGAGGCCGTAGCGGCCGCCGAAGTGCAGGCCGAGCACCCGGTGGTCGGCGAGGTCGATGACGGGGGAGCCGCTGTTGCCGCCCAGCGTCGAGCAGTCGTGCTTGATGACGTTCCGGTCCGGCACCAGCTCCGTGGTGGTGCCGGGCTGCAGCCGTTTGACGTTGTAGATGTCCATGAAGATGCGGCGCATCGACTCGGGTTCGTTGCGCCGGCCGTCGTACGCCGGGTAGCCCACGCAGTACACCGGGCGGCCGGGCAGGTCGGCCGGGGCGTCCGCGGCCACCGCCAGGGGAGGGGGCAGCGCGCCGCCGCCGGCCGGCGGGGCGACCCGCAGCAGGGCCAGGTCGACGTCCTCGTGGATGCCCACCACCTCGACGACGTCGAACGAGGGGCCGGCGGCGGCGGGGGCCGTGCCGCCGCCGGCGAGTACCGGGTCGACGTACTCCTCGCCGGTGTCGACGTGGGCGCTGATGCCCTGCTGGAAGGTCCAGCCGCGGCCGTCGCCGCGGGCGAACTCCAGCGCCACATGACGGTTCGTCAGAACGGTGTCGGGGCCGACCAGGAACGCCGTGCCCAGCCAGTCCAGGCTGATGTGGCCGGACAGTTCGACCCGGCCGATCCGCGCGAGGGAGTCCCGGATCGCCGCCCGGTGCCCGTCGAGCACCGCCCAGTCGCCCTGCTGGGCCGCGAAGTCGTGGTTCTGGACGAGGATCGCCGGCCGGCCCTCCAGCAGGACGATCGCCTCCATGCCGAAGGACTCGTCGTCGCTGATCTCGTCCGTGCGCCCCTCGGCGAGCTTCTCCAGGCCGATCGCGCCCGCGGTCAGCACCCGGGCCCGCTCCGCCTGCGCGAACTGCCCGATCTGGCCCGCCGGTTGCTGCTCCGCCGGCAGCTCCTCCAGGGACTCCGGGATCTCGGACGACAGCCCGTCCCGCACCCGCGCGGCGACCTCGCGCAGATCCGAGAAGACCTGCTCCGGGCCGGCCGCCACCGGTGATCTGTTCCGCCTGTGCATCTCGCCCTCCTCCAACGCGCCGTCGCCTCGCGCTACGGCGCCGCTTGTGCCGCCTGGATCTCGGCGTGGACGCCGGGACTGGTGGTCTCCAGATGGCGCAGCACGCTGCGCATCTGGGTGCCGACGTTGACGAACGCCGTGGTCCGGCCCTGGAACAGCACGTCCTCCACGCGCCGGGTGCCCCGGTGGAGCGCCACCACCTTCCAGTCGTCCGTGAGGACCGGCGAGCCCGAGGACCCGCCGCGGGTGTCGGTGAAGTAGCGCACGTCGTTCTCGTCCGCCTCGTAGACGAGGTTGTTGCGCAGCGCGACCCGCTTGGGCAGGCCGCCGGGGTGCTGGATGATGTTGACCGCCACGTAGTCGCCCCGGCCGACCGTCAGCGGCCGCTCCGCCAGCCGCAGCACCGGCCGGTCCGGCGCCTCGGCCAGCCGCAGCAGCGCGTAGTCCAACGCCGCGTCCGCCGCGACGAGTTCGCCGACCGCGGCCTCCTCGGTCTCGACGTCGTCGGTGTCGTAGTCGAACCGGGCGCGGGTGTGCCGCGCCTGCAGGTGCAGGTCCTCCGGGTCGGCCACCGGCCGTCCCGCGCCGGTCCCGGCGCGGGCGTTGACCACGTGGTGATTGGTGATGAGCAGGTCGGGGGCGATCAGCCAGCCGGTGCCGGAGTGCGGGAAGCCGTTCGGCTGCAGCGGCGAACCCCCTTGGTACGGCGGCACCTTGAGGCGGGCCACCGCCCCGCCGGCGAGTTCCCCGCCGCGCAGGAACCCGATCGGCACGGTGTCGTCCCGGTGGACGATCTCCTCCTTGATCTCCCCGGGCGCGGGCATCGTGGCCAGGACGTCCGGCTCACCGCCCGCCTGCCGCGCCACGTCGTCCAGGGCCCGCTGGAAGACGGTGAGCGGACCGGCCTCGGTGGTCTCGGCGACGGCGTTGCGCAGCCAGATCTCCAGCGGCACCGAGCCGTCGACCAGCCGCTCCACCCGGTTCATCTGGCTGAGGTCGGAGTGCACCTGGCGGCCCGGCGCGGGGTGCAGCGGCAGCGTGCCCCGGTAGCGGGGCATGATCCCGTCCATCAGCAGCGGCCGCACCGACGGGTCGGCGAGCCCGGTCTCCACCGCGGCGTCGAGCACCGCCCGGATCTCGTCCGGCGAGAGATAGCCGTTCACCGGTCCTCACGCCTTTCGCGCGCGTGTCGTTCCTCGGCGGCCGGGGCGGGGCGGACGTGCACGTCGCTGGCGCCCTGCCCGCCGCTGCCCGCGCCCATCGCCGCGGCCACCCCGGCGACGATCTCCCCGCTCCGGTCCGGCACGGCGAGCAGGCGCCGGGCGAGCGTGTCGAGGGTGCCGCGGTCCCGGGCCAGTCGCAGGATCCCGGCGATGCTGGTCGGCGCGGCCCCGGGCTGCGGGCGGGACGGCCCGGCGGCCTCGTCCAGGATCTCCATCACCTTGCCCAGCAGCGCCGGCTGCCGGCGGGTCGCCCGGCGCATCGCCGCGCCCAGCGCGTCCAGCGTCTCGTCGTCGGACGGCAGCCCCACCACCTCCACCGCGTGTTCCAGCGCGCCGGGGGCCTGGGCGTAGATCTGCGAGGCGACCGCGCGGACCAGCACGGGCCGCTCGGACAGCACGTCGTCGGGCAACTTCCGGAGCCGCTCGGCGAGTTGCCGGCCGGTGGCCGGTTCCGCGTGCCCCTCGTCGCCGGTCAGCCGGGCCCGGGCCAGCAGCGCGCCCATCGCCTCCAGGTCCTGCCCGAGGCCCACCGCGACGTCCTCCGCGGCCCGTAGCGCGCGGTCGGCGTGCACCGGATCGCCGTCCTCCTGCGCGAGCCGCGCGGAGAGCAGCAGCAGCTCCAGCCGGCGCTCCCCGCACCCCGCGCGCTCGGCCGGGCCCAGGGCGTCCGCGACCGCCCGCCGGGCCTCGTCCCGCCGCCCGACGCGGCTGAGCGTCTCGGCGTACAGCGCGTGCAGCGGACTGCACGGCGTCCAGGGGCGGCGCCGGCCGATCCGCTCCAGGGCGGCCGGCGCGAACCCCTGCGCCAGCAGGTCCTCGACCTCCTGGGCGGCGATCCGCTCCCAGTCCTCCTGGTCCGCGCCGGCCGCCACGTGGTCGGGCGCACCGCCGCCGAGCCGGGCGGTCAGCAGCCCCGCGGCCCGCGGCGACATCTCCTGCTGGGCCCCGGCGAGGAACCGTTCGACGCCCGGCAGCCAGCGTTCCTCCACCGAGCGCGGGTTCTCGTCCAGCCGCAGCCGGTGGTAGATCTCCTCGGCGCGCGCCTCCAGCCCGTCGCGGCCCGCGTAGTGCGCCACCGCGCGCCGCTCGACCTCCCGCATCACCGCGGTGCGGTCGCCGCCGGGCAGCCGCAGCATGATGGCCCGGACGTCGCCGCGGTAGCGCACCGCGTCGGGACGGGCCGGCTCGACCATGTCGAGCCGGCTCAGCTCGCCGAACAGCTCCCGGGCCCGGCCCTGGTCCGGCACGTCGATGCCGCACGGCCCGGCGAGCACGTCCTTGATGATCTCCGGGGTGATGACCCGCAGCACCAGGCCCGGGTGGGCGAGCCGGCGGATGTCCTCGTCGGCGATGTGGCTGAGGATCCGTTCGTAGAGGATGCCCTGCACCAGCAGCTGGTCGACCCGGCGGAAGACCTCCCGCCGCCGTTCGGGCAGACTGCGGATCAGTTCCTCGGTCGGTTCGCCCTCCTGGCACGCGAGGGTCGCGGCCCGGGCCGCCAGCTTCAGGCTGAGCGGATGGCCGCCGACCCGGTCGGCCAGCTGCCGGGCCACCTCGGGATCGTCCACGCCGCAGGAGGCCAGCAGGCCCACCGCCGCCTCCGGGTCGAGTTCGCCGAGTTCGATGTCGAACGGCTTCATCCGCTTCGCCGGGTGGTCGACCGGCGCCCGTCCGGAGACCACGAGCCGCATCCGCGGATAGGCGCTCTGGAACGACAGGTGGATCGCCACGATCCGGCCCAGCGCCGGCGAGCCGCGGTACTGCGCCTCCTCGAAGGTGTCCACGGCCATCACGAACGGCGGGTCCGGCTCGTCGGGAGAGGTCTTCCGTTCCGCGACCGCCCGCGCCAGGACCGCGCCGACCCGCCGGACCAGCTTGGTCTCCCGGCCGGTGGCCGCCGACTGGAACTGCTGCGAGGAACTGCGCCCGAGGACCGCCCGGGTGGTGGCGAGTTCCTGCAGCTGGGTCACCCGCTCCTGCCCCTCGCGCTGGCTGCGGGCGGCCTGCTGGCACTCCTCCGCCAGCGCGTCCAGCTCGGCGCGGTGGGCGGGGTACTGGACGCCGAGCTGCCGGGCGGCCTCGGCGATCAGCGTGACCGGCTCGTGGAGGGAGAGGGTGGGCCGCTCGAAGTCGATGTAGGCGAACGGGATGCCGCCGGCCGGGTCCTGGACGTTGTCGAGCAGGAACTTGGCCAGCAGGGTGCTCTTTCCCATGCCGCCGGGGCCGTGGATGACCATCGGGGGGACCGGCAACGGGCGGCCGCCGGGAACGGGCTGCGGCGGCCCGGGCGGTGCGGCGGCGCCGGGCAGGTCGAGGTAGCCGCGCAGCTCGGCGAGTTCCCGGGCCCGGCCCTGGAACGCGCGGCGGACCAGGCGTTCCAGCGGCTCCAGCAGCCGGGCCCGCTCCAGGGCGCGCTGCAGCCGGCCGGTGTCCGGCAGGCCGGTCACGCCCGGCACCCGGGACAGCCACAGCACCGCCTGCAGCGCGTCGGCCAGTTCGCCGGCGGTCAGCCGGTCGATCGCCAGCGGCGTGCCGAACAGCTGGGCCAGCGCGAACCGTTCCGGCCCGGGCTCGGCGGGCAGCTGGTTGATGTTGGCGGCGAGCAGGTGCCGGGCGGCCTCGGGCCCGGCCAGCCCGCGCAGCGCCTCCTCCCGGACCTCGGCCTTGAGGGCCCACCCGGCCTGGTCCTGCATGCCCAGGGTCGTGCAGTCGTCGACGAGTTCCAGGACCGCCCGGCCGGTGGCGTGCTTCTCGTCGGGCAGCCGCAGCTCCCGGGGGTCGAAACGGGCCAGCAGACAGGCCGCCTCCCGGTAGGCGCGGCGGGCGGGGGAGACGCCGCCGGGCCGCTCCTGGCCGGTGTGCAGCGCCTCGCGCAGCCGGGCGGCGAACACCTCCCGCAGGCCCGGGCGGGCGGGGCGGTCAGAGGGACCGGTAGACACGGACCGCTCCCTCCACCGCCGTGCTGACCCTGCGCATATAGCTCTCGTCGCCCCCGCCGCCGGATTCCGCGGCGTAGAGCACCTCTTCCACGGCGACCTCGACGAGTTCGTCGATGGCGGACTGCTGCGGGCCGCCGGCCGCCAGCACCTCCGGCGGCGATTCGTGGAAGACCTGGTCGAAGAAGGACCGCAGATCGCCTGATTCGACGACCCGCGCGGTGTCCCAGCACAGGCTGCCGCGCAGGTCGTACGGGAGCTGGCGCATCGCGCGCCCGTAGCCGAGCAGCACCAGCCGCGGCGCCTGGTCGCCGTGGACCGCGGAGTGTTCGTAGACGGCCATGGCGAGCTGCCCGATGAAGTCCCACACGTCGGAGCTGGGGTCGAGCCGGTCGCACTCGTCGAGTACCAGCCACAGCCGCTCCTCGGCGGCGGTGGCCCGGCCGGCGACCCAGTGCGCGGCCTCGTCGACGGACGGCAGCGGGTCGTTGAGGTCGGTGGGGTTGAGCGGGGCGGGGCCGGTGCCCGGTTCGGCGACGAAGTCGGCCAGCCGCCGGACGACCTTCGCCGCGGTGGAGGTCCGCGACAGGGTGACCCGGACGGGACGGAAGCCGCTGTGCTGACCGATGTGGCGCAGGAAGGTGTAGGTGTAGGAGCGGCCGCTGTCCGGCTCGCCGTCGACCAGCAGGATGCACTTGTCGGGGTCGGCGATGAACCGGCGCAGCGTCTCCCGCAGGCCCTGCCGGTCGATGAAGGCCTCGGTGCCGTTCTTCAGCACGCAGGTGCGGAAGGTGTCCTGGGCGGCGTGGGCGCGGTAGTCCTCCCGCAGCCGGTCCCGGAACTCCCGCACCTTGGCGATGTCGGGCAGCACGGCCAGTTCGTCGACGGCGGTGAGCGCCTCCACCAGCCGCAGCTGCCGCCGGATGTCCGTGCGCGAGCGGTGGACGAGGGCCCGGGCGTTGTCCGAGCTGATGTGGGTCAGCGGCAGCGTGGCGACGAAGTCTTCGGGGAAGCCGTACTCGGCGAGCCGGTCGTGCGGCTCGGTGGTGTCGAGCAGATGGTTCTGCACCCAGGCGGTGACCAGGTCCCACTCGGTTTCGGTCAGCGGCATGCCCGGCCTACCCCGGGCCGTCGCCGAAGATCCGCAGCACCGGCTCGCGCACCGGATGCTGCGACAGGTACTCGCCGATGCCGTGGTGGTTGCGGCTGTCGTTGGTGACCAGCACGTCGGTGACCCGGTCCTGGGGCGCGTACTCGGGCCGCAGGGTGTGGTCCAGCGCCACCAGGTCCCGCAGGTCGGAGGCGTTCCGCCAGGCCGTGACGCCGTCCGGTACGGCCGGTGGGCGGGCCAGGCTGTCCTGGATCTCGGTGATCGCCAGCGGCGAGCCGACGGTGACCAGCAGCGCGACCTCACGCTCCCGCTCCCGCAGCGCCTCGTAGGCGATGATCGTGCCCAGGCTGTGCCCGACCACGACCAGCGGGCCGCCGTCCGGGCCGTCCAGCGCCTCCTGCACCACCGCCCGCATCGCCGGCCCCGCCCCGCCGAAGAAGTAGGCGTGGACGTCCTTGAACGCGTGCTTCACCAGCTCCCGGAACAGCGCGACGCGGCCGGGCCGGGGCAGCGGCACGGCCTCCAGCGGCAGTTCGTCGGCCGGCCCGGGCTCCGGGGCGCTCTCGGTGTGCGCGAGGGTGTCCGCGAGGTAGGTCATGTCCCGCAGCCAGTCGGCCAGGGCGTCCTCGTCGGGGTGCGCCCGCCCCTCCGGTCCGGTGTCGCCGGCCTCCCGCCGGGCCTCGTCGAGGGTCCGCGCGACGAACTCCTCGGGGGGCGGGGCGGCGGCCGCGGCCCGCTCCGCCGCGCCGGACGGGGGCTCCTCGGCCGGCTGCGGGCCGCCGTCCAGCGGGTCCGGCCGGTGGTCGGGCAGCGGCGCGGGGTAGCGCACCGGCGCCCAGTAGGCCATCCGCGACGCCGCGCCCATGTCCCGGCCGAACAGGGCGGTGTCCCACTGGGACTTGAGCAGGTCCGCGCGGGGCTTGTTGCCGTTGCCGTGGACGTAGACGACGCTCGGTCGCATGGTGTGTCCCCTCCCCGTTCAGTCGCGCCGCAGCACGATGTCGTCGTGCGACGCGAGTCGTTTCCAGCGCTCCTCCGGGGCGCGCACCACCGGCATCAGATCGACGGCCGGCAGCGGGCCCAGGTCCAGTGAGGTCAGCTCGGCGATGTCCGACACCGGCACCTGGAACGTGCGGTAGGCGCCCAGCGGCGGCGGTGCGCCCGGCACCGCGCCGGCCAGCGCCCGGTCGGCGTCCCGGGTCAGGTCCGGGCTCTGGTCCAGGACGTACGCGGTGGCCGCCAGCGCGCCGTCCCGGAGGAACGCGGCCACCTTCCAGAAGCGCAGCGGCACCTGGATGCCCCGGTAGGGCGGGTCGGAGTCGTGCAGCACCGGACCGGTCAGCACGGCCAGTTTGCGGTCCTGGGTGGCGGCGTGGTCGAGCAGGTGGTCCTCCAGCCCCGCCCAGAGCTTCTTGCCCTGGTTGAACACATCGGCCTGCGGGGCGGCGTTGGTGTAGTGGAAGGTGTCCGCGTTGGCCCGGGCGGCCTCCGCGGCCTCGCCCCACACCGGGTCGAGCCGGCGCACCAGATGGCCCTTGTCCAGGGAGTTGTCCCGGTAGACCGGGTCGCCGGCCTGCAGGTCCTCGGGCAGCCGGGGGTCGAACCGCCAGCCGCCCTCCCGCGGGACGTGCTCCAGCAGCAGCCGGCCGTCGACGCAGACGCCGGTGGCCGCCGCCAGCCGCCGGTCCGGGCGCAGCAGGACCGTGAAGTGGGTGTAGTGCAGGACCACGGTCTCCGTTCCGGGGAGGGCCGGCACCGGCAGCGGCACGGGCACGCCGAGGAAGTGCTCGTCGTAGCCCGCGCGGTCCGCCAGGGCGTCCCCGGGTGCCGGGCCGGTCGTGGCGCGGCCGGCCCGGGACGCATCGGATGTGGTCATATGACCACCGCTTCCCGGTGGTACGGGCCGCCGAGCGGCGTCCCCGGCGAAGCCACTCCAACAGCCGCCCGCACCGTCGTGCGCCGGGCCGCCGGCGTGCGCGGAGGGGCCCGTTCAGGCGGTTGGGCGGGCCGGCGAGTTCACCGGCCCGCCCGCCACGGAACGCATCCAGGCGTTGCCCCGACCCCCGCCGCTGCCAAGGAGCCCGCGATGCCCACCGGCCTCTCCCTCCACGTCGGACTCAACCAGGTCGATCCCGCCCGGTACGGCGGCTGGGACGGCCGGCTCGTCGCCTGCGAGAACGACGCCCACGACATGGCCGCGCTGGCCCGCGGCGCCGGCTTCGCCCCGACGACCCTGCTCACCCCCGACGGCACCGTCGAGCAGGTCACCGCCGCACTGCGGACGGCCGCCAAGACCCTCAAGGCCGGCGACATCCTGCTGTTCACCTACTCCGGGCACGGCGGCCAGGTCCCCAACACCACCGGCGGCGACGACGAGGCGGACCGGCTCGACGAGACGCTGGTGCTGTACGACCGGGAATTCCTCGACGACGAGCTGCACCGGGAATTCGGCCGGTTCGCCCGCGGCGTCCGCCTCCTCGTCGTCCTCGACTGCTGCCACAGCGGCACCGCCGTCGAAATGCCGGACCAGGGCGACGGCAATGCCGCCGCCCGGCTGATGCCGCCCGACCGGCAGTACGAGATCTACCGGCGCGACCGGGAATTCTTCCAGGAAATCCAGCAGGAACTCGGCGCCCGCAAGAGCCGGGAACCGTCCGCCGACGCCCTGCTTCTCGCCGCCTGTCAGGACAATCAGCTGGCCTCCGACGGCGACACCAACGGGAAATTCACCGGGACCCTTCTGGACGTGTGGAACGGCGGAACCTTCCGCGGCGGCTACCGCACCTTCCACCGCGACATCCAGCGCGGTATGCCCCCCACCCAGAGCCCCCACCTCTACACGACCGGAAATCCCGGGCCGGCATTCCTGGACCAGCAGCCGTTCACCGTGTGACGGCACCCGGCGGCCCTGCCGGGGAACGCGGACGGGACGCGGCCCGCCGGCCGCGTCCCGTCCTGTCGTTGTCGTCCCGCTCACTCCGCGGGGTAGATGTCACCGCCCCGCATCATGCTTTCCTGCTCGCTCTGCGACTGCAGCCGGCGGGCCTTCTCCTGGAGTCGCTTCTGCTCCTCCGGATCACTGGTGCGCTCCGCGGTCTCCTGCAATTCCCTCGCCTTGTCCCGCATCTGCTGAATGCGTGCACGGGATTCTCCGCTTGCGTCCATGGTCTGTCCTCGCACTGTGTAGGGAAGCTGCCCGATACCAGCGAATCAGGCCCGGCGGCGCACGGCACCTCGAAAATCCCGCCGCCCCGGCGGAAGGAAAGGCCGGCCGCCACGACGCCCCTTCGTGGCCCCGCCCGCGGATGCGGCACGCCCGGGCTTCCCGGCGTGTCTCCACCGGATGGCCTTCCTGAATGGCGACCGCGCCGAAGAGGGACGTTGGCTGAAGCACAGCAGCTCAACGTCCGCCGAGTGTCAGCGCTCCTGGTGTTTGACGCTCCCATCGTTCAGTGGAGTCCTCCATGACATCCGAACCAGCTATTTATGGGGGCGACGCCGAACTGTCATCGACAGAACACGGCGAGCACATTCCGCCCCTCACCCCTGAGAAGAACTCGGCCCGCACGATTCTGTGGGAGGCAGTCACCCATCGGCCCTTGGAGGAAGTCGCCGCCCTCGTGGAACTGCTCCGCCGGAGCGGCGACGTTCCCAACCCCGGCGACGAAGCCCTCCGGCTGGCGGTCGTTTCCCGTCCGGTGAGCGAGGTCGCGGAGCTCTTCGATCTGCTCCGGGCCGACCCGGACACCGCGGAGGCCGGCCACGACGCGCTGCGCGCGGCGGCCGTCGGCCGGTCCGTCGAGGAGGTAGCGCAGCTCATCGAGCTGTTCGACCGGACGAAGGCGGGCGGCGCCGACCCGTACGACATGCCCCCGCACTTCCCGCCGGACCCCGGCCACGGGGGCCCCGGTGGTACCGGTGGTCCCGGCGGCGGTCCGGGGGAGCCCGAGCCCACCGCGGCCATGCCGTTCCTCGACCCGGACGTCCGTCCGCTGGGCCCCGTCGGCCACCCGGTCGGAGCCGGCGGCCGGCACGACACCGCGGCGCACCAGCAGCCGCCGCAGCGCACCCCCTGGTCCCGCCCCGCCACCAACCAGCAGCAGGGCGGGCAGCCGGCGTGGGCCCAGCAGCACGCCGGGCACGACGAGCCCCGGCAGCCGGGCTACGCGTTCCCCGGTGTGCTGCGGTCCGTGCTGCGCTGGCCGGCCGCGGCCGCGCTGGCGCTGTGCGGGCTGAGCCACCTGCCGGTGCACTCCGCGCACATGCAGGGCGCCCAGGCGGCCGCCGGGCTGTCGATGGCCATCGCCGTGGTCTACCTGCTGCTGGCCGGCTGGCTGGCGATGCGGGACACCGCCCTCGTCTGGACGGTCAGTGCCGCCGCGGCCATGGTCATCATCGCGCTGCACGCGCTGTCCCGGGCGGGCGTGCTGACCCCCCTGGGCGGCGGTCTCGGCGAGACCGGGATGTGGCCCGAACTGCTGGCGGTGGCCCTGGCGATCGTCAGCGCGGGCCTGGCCGGGGCGGCGCTGCTCAGCCGTCCCCGCCGGGTGGGTCCGGCACCGGCCGGAGCGTAACCGGCCGCAGAAGCCGGCCACGGGCGCCGTAGTGGCCGGCGAGCTGCTGGTGGTAGTCGTCGTCCCCGATGTGCTTCTCCCGCTCGAATTCCGGGGCGTCCTCGATGTCCTTCTTCGTGCACGCGAGGTAGATCGTGCTGCGGTCCAGGTCGACCGAGGAGATGAGCCCGGCCGGCAGCAGGATCTCCCGGCCGAAGATCCACACTCCGGTGTCCACGACCAGATAGCCGGTCCCGGCCTCGTCGGAGTGCTCGTCGACCGTCCCGACGGTGCCGTCGATCGCCTCGACGGCGAAACCGGTGAGATCGGTCCCGGACACGTATCCCACGCTGTCCTGGTAGTTCCAGATGTTCTGCGTCACGGAAAACCTCCCCGATGCCTGCCCTGTGGCGGCCGGTCGGGCCGGTGCTACCAGCGGTACCAGCGGCCGCGCCCGCCACCCGGTCCGGACGAGCGGGCGAAGAACCCGACCAGCCAGATCGCCAGCACCACCAGGGCGACGAACCACAGCGCCTTCAGCGCGAACCCCGCCCCGAAGAGGATCAGGGCGATGAGCAGGACCAGAAGCAACGCAACCATGGCGTTCGACCTCCGTCTCGGCGGGTTCCCCCCGCTGTGACCATCATGCCCCTGTAAGGCCCGGCCGGGCGCCCGGGGGCCCGGCTCAGTCCTTCGACGAGTACCGGTGCAGGACCCACGCCGGCAGCGCGAACCAGCAGAGCACGAACCAGGCGAGCAGCCCCACCACGATCCAGGGCACGAACGCGTCGTACATCGCGATCCGCAGGATGAGCAGCAGCGCGGAGGCGACCGTCGCCAGCAGCAGCACCGTCCCGATCAGCGCCAGCCGCGACGCCCACACCACCGTCTCCGGCTTCAGGCGGTGACCGGTGACCAGCCGGTGGAACGTCACCGTGCCGATCAGCGCGCCCGTGGTGGCCGCGCCCAGCAGCACCGTCACCACGTAGATGACCTGGTCGGTGTGGCTGAGCGTCGGGAACCGCGGGGTGAAGACGACGGTGAGCAGGAAGCCGAAGAGGATCTGCACCCCGGTCTGGATGACCCGCACCTCCTGGAGCAGCTCGATCCACCGCCGGTCGGCACGTTCCTCCGGAGACTCGTCGCGGCCCGACGACGTCTGACGCGGCCCCAGCGCTCCCACCGGTCCTCCCTTGTCCGTCCGCGCGTTCCCGAAGGCTCGTCCGCCGCTTCTGCCCCGGTTCGCTATGTCCTCTCGGGCTGGTTGACGCGGAACGCCAGCTCCTTGTCCGCCACCTCCACACACACCTCGTCGCCGGCGGACAGCGCACCGTCCAGCAGCAGCCGCGACAGCGCGTTGTCGACCTCGCGCTGGATGACGCGCCGCAGCGGCCGGGCCCCGTACTCGGGCTGGTGGCCGCGGTGGGTGAGCCAGTCCACGGCCTCCGGGCGGAACTCCACGGAGATGTCCTGGGCGTGCAGCCGGCGCCGGGTGCCCTCCAGCAGCAGGCCGGTGATCTGCCGCAGCTGCTCGTCGGTGAGCCGGCGGAAGACGATGATCTCGTCGAGCCGGTTGAGGAACTCCGGGCGGAAGTGCTCGCGCAGACTGGCCAGCGCCCGCTCCCGGGCCCCGTCACCGGCCTCCGGCCCCGAGACGTCCGGGCCGAAGCCCAGCACCCCGCGCCCGCCGCTGAGCGCCTCCGAGCCCAGGTTGCTGGTCATCACGATGACGGTGTTCTTGAAGTCGACGGTGCGGCCCTGGGAGTCCGTCAGATGCCCGTCGTCGAGCACCTGCAGCAGCATGTTGAAGACGTCCGGGTGGGCCTTCTCCACCTCGTCGAGCAGCAGCAGCGAGTACGGGTGCAGCCGCACCGCCTCGGTCAGCTGGCCGGCGTCCTCGTGGCCGACGTATCCGGGCGGCGCACCCACCAGCCGGCTGACCGTGTGCCGCTCCTGATACTCGCTCATGTCCAGCCGCACCATGCGCTCCTCGCTGCCGAACAGCGCCTCGGCCAGCGCCCGGGCCAGCTCCGTCTTGCCCACGCCGGTGGGTCCCAGGAAGAGGAAACTGCCGATCGGGCGGTTCGGGTCGGAGAGCCCGGCCCGCGACCGCAGGATCGCCTCGGAGACCGCCGTGACGGCGTCGTCCTGCCCGATCACCCGGGTGTGCAGCCGGTCCTCCAGGCCCAGCAGCCGCTCCTTCTCCTCCTGGGTCAGGCTGCTCACCGGCACACCGGTCTGCCGCGACACGATCTCGGCGATGTCCTCGCCGGTGACCGACACGATCCGGCCGTCCCCGCTCGGCACCGACCCCTGGGCGGCCTCGATCCGCGCGGTCAGCTCCGCGATCCGGTCCCGCAGTTCGGTCGCCCGCTCGTACTGCTCCGACGCCACCGCCTGGTCCTTGTCCACCGCCAGCTGCTCCACCTCACGCTCCAGCGCCCGCACGTCGGTGGTCTTGGTGCCCGAGCGCAGCCGCACCCGCGCACCGGCCTGGTCGAGCAGGTCGATGGCCTTGTCGGGCAGGAAGCGGTGGGCGATGTAGCGGTCGGAGAGCTCGACGGCGGCGCGCAGCGCCTCGGGGGTGTACCGCACCTGGTGGTGCGCCTCGTAGCGGTCCTGCAGCCCGCGCAGGATCGCCACGGTGTCCGCGATGGTCGGCTCGGGCACCAGGATCGGCTGGAAGCGGCGGGCCAGCGCGGCGTCCTTCTCGATGTGCCGCCGGTACTCCTCCAGCGTCGTGGCGCCGATGACGTGCATCTCCCCGCGGGCCAGGGCGGGCTTGAGCATGTTGCTCGCCTCCAGCGACCCGCCGTCGCCGCTGCCGCCGCCGGCCCCGACGACCGTGTGCAGCTCGTCGATGAAGATGATCAGCGAGTCGGGGTGGGCCCGGACCTCCTCCATGATCCCGTTCATCCGCTCCTCGAAGTCACCGCGGTAGCGGGTACCGGCCACCACGGAGGTCAGGTCCAGGGCGACCACCCGGCGGCCCGCCAGGATGTCCGGCACGTCGCCGTCGGCCAGCCGCTGGGCCAGGCCCTCGACGATCGCGGTCTTCCCCACGCCCGCGTCGCCCACCAGCACCGGGTTGTTCTTCCCCCGGCGGCAGAGCACCTCGATGGTCTGCTCGATCTGCTCCTCGCGGCCGATCACCGGATCGATCCGGCCGGCCCGGGCGACGTCGGTCAGATCGCGGCTGTACTTGTCGAGGGTCGGGGTGTCGTGCTTGGGCGCGGCGCCGTGCTCGCCCCCGGAGTGGTGCGAGGAGGGGCCGTGACCGCTCTGGGGCGCGGCGTTGGGGTCGAAGTGGGCGAGGTTGAGGATCCGGCCGGCCGCCGAGTCGGGATTGGCGGCCAGCGCGTCCAGCACGTGCTCCGGGCCGATGTACGACGCGCCGTGGTCCCGCGCCAGGTCGTGCGCGCCCAGCAGCGCCCGCTTCACCGCCGGGGTCACCGCCACGCTGGACTGCCGCGGCCCGCTGCCGGCGCTCCGGTCGATCTCGGCCGCCAGCGCGTCCGGGTCCGCCCCCGACTGCCGCAGCAGGCTCCGGGTCGGTTCCGTCGACAGCGCCGCCCGCAGCAGGTGCTCGGTCCCGAGCTCGGTGCTGCCGTGCTCGGCGGCGTACGAGGCGGCGGAGGTCACCAGGTCCCGGGCGGGCCCGCTCATCAGGCGCGCGATGTCCGCCTGCCGGGGCAGCGGCTGCCCCGCCTCCCCGCCCGCCGACTTCGCGGCGCTGCCGAAGAAGCGCGCGAGGAATTCACCGAACGGGTCCGGGCCGTAACCCTCCGGACCCATGAATCCATTGCTCATGTGTGTCCGTTCCGCTGTCACGGCCGTACCGCGACACGCTGCCTTGGTCGGGTTCGTTCCTGGGCCCGGCTCCGGGGGCCGGGCCCGCTGCGGTCGCCCTCGGGCTCCTGCTCCCGCGGGTGCCCGAGCGGCGGGAGGTCACACGTCACGCGCCACTCCACTGCTTCAGGATCGGGTCCGGCAGGGCCATCCGCACCCGGGCGGGCACCCGCCGGCCACCGCGCATCCGGTGCACAACCGCCGTCCGGCCGTTAACCGCGGGCCGGTCCGGGAACCCGTTGCGGTGGGCCGCGGTCGGCGCGGCGGCCGCACGACGGGAAGGCGGTGCCGCCGATGGCGGAGCGTTCGGAGACGGGGCAGGGCTACGACGCCACCCCCTACCTGCCCGCCCGCGGCGGCCTGACGGCGCTGCGCCGGGCCGCGGCCGACTGCCGGGGCTGCCCGCTCTTCCGCGACGCCACCCGGACGGTCTTCGGCGCGGGCAGCGCCTCGGCACGGACGGTGTTCGTCGGGGAACAGCCCGGTGACCAGGAGGACCGGCAGGGCGAGCCGTTCGTCGGCCCGGCCGGACGGCTGCTGCGCAAGGCCATGAACGACGTGGGGCTCGACGAGCGGCAGGCGTACTTCACCAACGCCGTCAAGCACTTCAAGTTCACCGTCGCCGGCCGCGGCAAACGCCGCATCCACAAGGCCCCGAGCCTGCGGGAGCTGACCGCCTGCCGGCCCTGGCTCCACGCCGAACTGGACCGACTCGACCCGGAGGTGATCGTGCTGCTCGGCGCCACGGCGGCCAAGACCCTCCTCGGCTCCTCGTTCCGGGTGACGAAGGAGCGCGGCGCACCGATCGAGAGCGAGCGGGGGCTGATGGTGGCCACCGTCCACCCCTCCTCCGTCCTGCGCTCCGACGACCGCGCCGAGGCCTACGCCGGCCTGATCGCGGACCTGCGCGTGGTGGCCGGATTGCTGGAGTAGGCCGGGGCCGCGGCGGACCCCGCCGGCCGACGGAGCCGGAACCACACCCACTTCCCCCAGCGCGTCCGGTCGTAGCCCCGGCCCGACCGGCGTCAGACCTCCTCCTGGATGCGGGTCAGATCGGTGGTGAGCGCGTCCAGCCAGATGACCGAGTCCAGCAGCAGCGCCGCGGCCAGTGCCCGGGTCTCCCGGTCCGGGCTGTCCCGCGGGATCCGCTGGACGACCGCCAGCAGCCCGCGGACGTCCAGCGGCGGGCTGCGGTCCGGCGGCGCGGTGTGGTCGGCGCCCAGCCGCCGGGCGAGCGCCCGGTAGCCGGCCGCGGTGTCGTCCGCCGCCCGCCGCAGCCAGTCCCCGGTCTCCCGGTGGGTGAGCCGGCCCGGGCGACCGGGCAGCAGCCGTTCGCCGCGCCGGGCGTCCGCCGCGGCGACCAGTACCACGGGCCAGTCCGGCTGCCGGGCGGTGCGCTCCCGCGGCTCGCTCTGGTACTGGGCCAGGCTCTCCCGCGCCAGCGCCAGCGCCCGGTTGATCGCCCCGAGCTCCGCCTCGGTGTCGAGCGCCGCGGTGCCCGGCCCGCCCGCCGCCGCGCCGCTGCCGGTCGCGCCGGCCCCGGTACGGTCCACGACGCGGGCGGCGGTGCGCCCGACGGACTCCGCGACCGCCGCGCACAGCGCCGCCATGCTGCGCCGCACCTCTCTCCCCGCGCCCCGCGGCCAGGCCACCAGACCACAGACCAGCCCGATGGCGCTGCCCGCCAGCACGTCGGTCAGCCGGACCGGTGCGAGGTGCCAGGTGACCCGGGAGACCTGCGCGAACAGCGTGGCGACGACCAGGGTGAAGCCGCCCTGCGCCCAGGCGAGCCCGCGCAGCGGCCCCAGGGTGAACGCCAGCAGCATCACCGCCGGCAGCAGGACCGCGTACACCGCCGCCCGGTCGTCCACCAGGGCCAGCAGCCCGCCGGCCAGCACGGCGCCGGCCAGCGTGCCCAGCAGCGCCTGCCGGATCGCGGAGCGGGTCTCCAGGCTCGTCGTCCGGGTGAGCGTCAGGGTCGCCAGCAGCACCCAGAAGCCGTGCTGGAGGTCGAGCACCCCGGCGACCGCCCGGGCCGCGGCCAGCCCGAGCGCGAACCGGCAGGCGTTCTGGAAGATCACCGAGCGCGGGGTGAGGTGGCTGGTCAGCCGGAGCCACCACAGCTGGGGGGCGCGCGCCCGGGCGTAGCCGAAGGCGTGCCCGGCGGTGTCCCGGTCGACGCTGCGGTCGCCGAACAGCAGCCGGGTGGCCAGCACCAGCACGACGGTGGCGTCGGCGGCCTGCACCACCAGCGACCGGCGGCGCAGATAGACCAGCCGCTCGTCGGCGTCCAGCCGCTCCAGCGTGTCCAGCGCCTGGTGGGTGCGTACGGGCCCCAGCTCGCGCTCCAGTTCCGCGGTCTGCGGCCCCTGCCCGGGCCGCAGTCGGCGGCCGTCGCGGAGCGCCCGCGCGGATCCGCGGGCGGCCTCGCCGATGCCGGTCAGCAGGGCGACCGTCTCGGGCCGGTAGGCGCGGTGCGCGTCCTCGGCGGTGTGCAGGGCGTCGAGCCGGGCCAGCAGGGTGCGGGCCGCCTCGGCGGCGTGGCCCATGGCCTTGTGGGCGACGGTGGGGGAGGCCGGCACGTCGGCCGGCGGGACGCGGGCCGGCCGCAGCGCGTCGGCGGCGGCCCGGGCCCGGGCGAGCAGCGGCCCGGGAGCCGGCGCGCCGTGCAGCTCCGCGAGGTCCGCGGCCGCGTCGGCGGCCCCGGCCAGCAGTCGGCGGAACGGCGGGGTGTCCGGTTCGGGCAGCAGGAACCGCTGGGCGGCCGCGAGCAGGGCCGCGCCCAGCAGGAAACCGGCCAGCCGCTGGCCCAGCATCTCGGGAGCGTACGGCGGGAAGCACGGCAGGATGTAGAGCAGCTGCATCCCGGGGGCCGCGCCGGCGATCCGCGGCCCGGTGGTCGCCGCGTACGCGATCACGAAGCCGACGACGAGCATGCCGAGGACCGCGGCCCAGGTCCGTACGGCCAGCAGCGTGCCCAGGGTGAGCAGCAGCAGACCGGCCGGGACCGCGGTGAGCACGGTCGCGGCGCGCTGCCGCCCGGACCCGGGGATGCGGGCGAGCGCGCCCAGCGACACCGCGGTGAAGGCCGCGTACACCGCCATCACGGTCAGGCCGAGCCCGTAGCGGCCGAGGTAGAAGCCGACGCAGGACGCGGTGGTCACACGGACCGCGTTGCCGACCACCGAGCGGTGCCCGCGCAGGCCCTGGATGCTCACCTCTCCACTATTGGCCGACCGGCCGCGGTCCGCACCGCGCGCCGCGGCCGGGGGCTTGGGAGCAAGGGAGTTGGCGCCTTCCGGACCCGGCCGTGGCGGCGCCGGACCGTAGACTGCGGAACGTGACGGACAAGAAGCCGGACGGGGCGGACGCCGGCGACGTGGCGCGGCCGGACCTGCCGGCCACCGGCTGGGCGGTGCTCGGACTGCTCTCCTTCGGCGAGGAGCTGTCCGGCTACGACCTGAAGAAGTGGTCGGACCGGTCGCTGCGCTTCTTCTACTGGAGTCCGTCCTTCAGCCAGATCTACGGCGAGCTCAAGCGCCTGGAGAAGGCCGGTTACGTCAGTTCGCGGACGGTCGCCCAGGAGACCGGCCACCGCGACAAGCGGGTCTACGTGATCACCGACGAGGGGATGGCGGCGGTCCGCCGGTGGGCCCGCGAGGCGCCGGTGGAACCCCCGGTCCTCAAGCACGGGGTGATGCTCCGGCTGTGGCTCGGCCATCTGCTGGAGGACGACCGGATGCGGGAAGTCCTGGGCCGGCACCGGGAGTTCGCCGAGACGATGCGGCAGCGCGCCGAGGCCGACGCGGCGGCCGCCCGCGACGAGGCGGCCCGGTCCGGCCCGGCGCTGGTGCTGAAGTGGTCCGAGCGGTTCTACGCCGCCGAGCGCGACCTCGCCGACGCCATGCTGGCCGACCTGGCGGAACGGGACCGCGGCCGCCCGTAGGCGCGGATCGGCGAACGGCCCCGAGCGGCCGGCGTGCTAGGGTGCCAGGGTTGCAGTTCGGTACCCATGATCATGATGTGCGCCTGACGGGAATGGTCCGCAGGCGCACTTGCTGTTTTCCGGCCGGTTCACGCCTTTCCGGATGGGGGCTCGTCGGGCCCCGGCCCCGTACTGTCCCAGGCCCTGGAAAGGAACCCCATTGGCTCGCTCCGCACGCCCGCAGCGCACCGGTACACCCCGGCCCGCCGGATCCGGAAACCCCCGGCGCAGGAACTCCCCCGGCCAGGCCGCCGGCACGTCCGCGGGGAAGGCGGCGGGCCGGAAGGCCCCGGCCCGCAAGGCCGCCCCGCCGCAGGAATTCACCGTGCCGGAGCCGGTGGTCCCCGCACTGCCCGCCGTCGCGTCCTTCGCGGAGCTCGACCTGCCGGCGGCCCTGCAGAAGACGCTCACCGCACAGGGCGTGACCGAGCCGTTCCCCATCCAGGCCGCGACCCTGCCCAACTCGCTCGCCGGACGCGACGTCCTCGGCCGCGGCCGCACCGGCTCCGGCAAGACGCTCGCCTTCGGGCTGGCGCTGCTGGCCCGCACCGCCGGGCTGCGGGCCACCCCGCGCGCACCGCTCGCCCTGGTCCTGGTGCCCACCCGCGAACTCGCCCAGCAGGTCACCGACGCGCTGCAGCCGTACGCCACCGCCGTACAGCTGCGCATCGCCACCGTGGTGGGCGGCATGTCGATCACCAAGCAGGCCGCCGCGCTGCGCCGCGGCGCCGAGGTGCTGGTCGCCACTCCCGGGCGTCTGAAGGACCTCATCGAGCGCGGCGACTGCGCGCTCGGACAGGTGCGCCTGACCGTCCTCGACGAGGCCGACCAGATGGCCGACATGGGCTTCCTGCCGCAGGTCACGGCGCTCCTCGCGCAGGTCGAGCCGGGCGGGCAGCGGATGCTGTTCTCGGCCACCCTCGACCGGAACGTGGACCGGCTGGTCCGGCAGTTCCTGACCGACCCGGTGGTGCACTCCGTCGACCCGTCGGCCGGCGCCGTCGCCACGATGGAACACCATGTGCTGCACCTCGCGGACGAGACCGACAAGAAGGCCGTCGCGCTGCGGATCGCGGCCCGCGACGGCCGGGTGATCCTCTTCGTGGACACCAAGCGCGCCGCGGACCGCTTCGCCAAGCGGCTGCTGTCGAACGGGGTGCACGCGGCGGCGCTGCACGGCGGCCGCACCCAGCCGCAGCGCAACCGCACCCTGGACCAGTTCAAGAACGGCCAGGTCACCGCGCTGGTGGCGACCAACGTCGCGGCCCGCGGCATCCACGTCGACGCGCTCGACCTGGTCGTCAACGTCGATCCGCCGGCCGACCACAAGGACTATCTGCACCGCGGCGGCCGCACCGCCCGGGCCGGCGAGTCCGGCCGGGTGGTCACGCTGGTGCTGCCGGACCAGAAGCGCGACATGACCCGGCTGATGCGGGACGCCGGGATCACTCCGGCGACCACCCGCCTCAAGTCCAGCGACGAGGAACTGGTCCGCATCACGGGCGCGCGCGAGCCGTCCGGCGTCGCGGTCACCATCGAGGTTCCGGCGCAGCCCACGGCCGCGAAGCCGTCGGCCGCGCGCACCCGGTCCCGCGCGGGCCGCCCGCCGCGCCGGGGCCGTGGCCGCGGTGGCCGCCGCCCGGTCGCGCAGTAGCCGCGGCACGGCATCACCCCGGGGCCACCCCGCAGGGCGCGGACGTAGGGGACACCATCTCCCCTGCGTCCGCGCGCAGTTGGGCGGGGGTCATGGCCGCCGGGGCGCCGTACGGGGCAGTCCGGCCAGTTCGGCGGCGCGGGTGAGCAGTGCGACGAGCATGTCGAAGGTGAGCTTGCCGGTGAAGGTGTTGCGCTGGCTGGGGTGGTAGCTCCCCAGGACCTGGAGTGCGGGGCGCCGGCCGGTGGCGGGCAGGGCCAGCTCGGCGCCGTGGCCGAACGCCGGGCGCGGGCGGGGGACCGGCCAGCCCGCCTCGCCGAGGACGGGCAGCAGCGCCTGCCAGCCGAAGGCCCCGAGCGCCACGACCGCCCGCAACCCCGGGGAGAGCAGCTCCAGTTCGGCGGCCAGCCAGGGCCGGCAGGTCGCCCGCTCGGTGGGGGTCGGCTTGTTCTCCGGCGGGGCGCAGTGCACCGGCGCGGTGACCCGCACCCCGTACAGCTCCAGGCCGTCGTCCCGGTGTGTGGCGGTGGGCCGGGAGGCGAGGCCCACCGCATGGAGCGCGGCGAACAGGAAGTCCCCCGAGGCGTCCCCGGTGAACATCCGGCCGGTGCGGTTGCCGCCGTGCGCGGCCGGCGCCAGGCCGACGACCGCCAGCGCGGCGTCCGACGGGCCGAAGCCGGGGACGGGCCGCCCCCAGTACTCCCAGTCCCGGAACGCCGCACGGGGGTGCGCGGCGACCTGCTCGCGCCAGGCCACCAGCCGGGGGCAGGCCCGGCAGCGGGCGATCTCGCCGTCCAGTTCGGCGAGTCCACCGCAGCGCGCCGCCTGATGGGCGGGGAAGTCCACCTCGTCGGTGTCCGGCGGCGGCCCGCCCGGTCCCGTCTCGTCCACCCCTCAACGCTAAGGGACTCCTCACCCGTGCCGCGTCGCTCCCGCGGCCCGTGCGGTGAGGTGGGCGGGCGGGGCGATGCCGGCGGGCAGCAGCGGGTCGGCCTGCGGCGGGCCCCAGGTGGTGTGCAGCGGCAGCACCCCCGCCCACAGGCCGAGCGCGGCGTCGGGCCCGTCGCCGTCGTCCGGCGGCCCGGTACGGACCTTCACCGACGCCTCGTCGAGGGAGAGCGCCAGCAGCGTGGTCGCGGCGAGCTCCTTGCGGTTCGGGCGGCGGGCGTAGTCCCACTGGCCCGGCGCGGCCTGCTCGGTCAGGCAGCGCAGCCCGGCGAGCTTCTCCTCGGGGTCGGTGACCGGGCGCGGGGTGCCGAACACCATCGCGCTGCGGTAGTTGACGCCGTGCTCGAAGACGGAACGGGCCAGCACCAGGCCGTCGACATGGGTGACGGTGACGCAGACGTCGGTCCCGGGGGAGGCGATCAGGCTGCGGCTGGCGACGGAGCCGTGGACGTAGAGCGTGCTGCCGTCCGCGCCGTAGACCGTGGGGACGACCAGCGGGGTGCCGTCCACCATGACGCCGAGATGGCACAGGAAGCCCTCGGCCAGGACGGCGTCGAGCGCCGCGCGGTCGGTCGGGCCCTGCTCGCGCAGCCGGCGGTGGCGGGTGCGGTCGGTCTGCGACAGGCTGCGGCCGGGCCGGGCTGTCATGGGGGCCTTGTGTCCTGATTCCATGGTCGACTGTCTACATGGCGGCGGAATTCGTTGTCCAGGTCTTTTGTCGCGACGGATTCAGTAGATCGTCGAGGCGGGTCACCAGCGGGTCGTCAGCTCCACCGTGACGGACTCCAGGGCCGCGGCCGCCGCCTTGTTGACCTCGGTCGCGGTGCCGGCCCGGAGCATGATCCGGCCGATCCGGCTGAGGTTGTCGTGCGGACCGCCGACGTCGTCGCCGGGCAGCTTCGACAGGCCGGTGGCGACGATGTGCTCGCCGCGGGGGAGGGCACTGACCCAGCGCAGCGTGCCGGCTTCCGGAGCGGTGAGGAAACGGATCGCGGCGGCCGCCGCCCGGCGCGGTGTCACGTCGGGGCGTTCGCCCAGCGCGGCCTGGAGGCAGGCGCGGGCCATGTCGATGCCGAGCGCCTCCTTGACCAGCCTCATGATGTGGTCGCCCGGGGGCCGGGCACCGACCTCGAGGACGTACGGGCGGCCCCGGGGGTCGACCTTCACCTCGGTGTGCGCGACACCGTGGCGCAGGCCCAGGGCCGTGCACGCCGCGGTGGCCGCCGCGAGCACGGCCGCCCGTATGTCGCGGGGGAGTTCGGCCGGCACCGTGTGGCCCAGTTCGGCGCGGTGGGCCCCGTCGGTGGTGAACTTCTCGGTGACCGCGAGGTGGTGGAGCTCGCCGCCGGCCAGGACCGTCTCGACGCTGAACTCCTCGCCGGGCACGTACTCCTGTGCCAGCAGCGTGCGGTCCAGGGCGATGCCGTGCGAGGGCTTGTGCGTCTCGGAGCGGGCCAGGCGGGCGGCGGCGGGGAGTTCGGCGGCCGAGCGGACGACGGACACCCCGATCGAGGCGGCGTTCTCGGCCGGTTTGACGACGAGCGGGAAGTCCAGCCCGGCGTCCGCGATCCGGCGGGCCAGGGCGGCGGCGTCCGGCGCCGCGACCGTGCGCGGGGCCGGTACGCCGCGGGCCGCGAACGCCTCGGCCATCATCCGCTTGTTGCGGCCGGCGTCGGCGAGTTCGGGCCGGTGGCCGGGCAGCCCCAGGTCCGCGGCGAGCCGGGTGGCGAGCGGGGTGAGGAACTCCCAGCAGGGAACGACGGCGGCCACGTCGTGGGCGCGGCAGAACGCGGCCAGTTCGGCGCGGGCGGCCGCGGGGTCGGCGAAGTCGGTGAAGACCGGCGCGGTGATCCGCGCCTTCAGATCGGGGCGGTAGCGCGCGTACACGTCCTCATGGGTGGCGGCGTAGGCCGCGAGGCCCAGCCCGGCGGCCGCGGTCAGCAGGTCCTCGCCCGCGGCGACGTCGGGCTCGATCAGCAGGACTTTCTTCACGGTGCGGTTCCTTCCGGTGCGCGGTGCGCGGTGCGCGGTGCGCGGTGCGGCGGTTCGCCGGTCAGCCGGTGGCGCGGCGGCGCAGCGCCGGTGCCAGGGCCAGCTGGCCGGCCGCGGCGAGCAGGCACAGCGCGGCGCAGGTCAGCCAGAGGGCGGGGGAGCCGAGGGTGAGCAGACGGGTGCCGGCGACGGGGGCGATCAGGAAGCCGGTGCCCCAGGCCATCCCGATCAGGCCGTTGTAGCGGCCGCGCAGCGGGGCCGGCGCCAGGTCGGCGACGACCGCCGCGGTGACCGCGAAGACCAGGATCTCGCCGACCGTGGAGACCGTGACCGCCAGCGCGTACCCGACGGTGGCAAAGGCGGTGGCGGCCACCGCGTTGCCACCGGCCGCCAGGGCGAACCCGGTGGCCAGCACCCGGCTCTTGTCGTGGTCGGCCAGCCGGTGGCCGATCAGCGGCTGCAGGGCGATCACGACGATGCCGTTGACGCCCATCACCAGGCCGTACGCGCCGCTGGACAGGCCGGTGCCGCGCATCGCCAGCGGCAGGGTGGCGAACGCCTGCTGGAAGACGACCGCGTAGACCACGATGATCCCGGCGAAGGCGAGCATGGGGCGGTCGGCGAGGACGGTGCGGTAGCTGCCGGCGGTGCGGTCCCGGACGGCCGGGCGGGTCTCCGGGACGGCCAGCCACACCAGCACCCCGAAGAACGTACAGGCGCCCGCGTCGATCCAGAAGATCAACTGGTAGCCGTGCGAGGCGAGCCGGCCGCCGAGCACCATGGCGACCGAGAAGCCGAGGTTGATCGCCCAGAGCAGCAGCCCGAAGGCGCGGGTGCGGTCGGCGGCGGGCACCGCGTCGGCGACCAGGGCCTGGGCGGCGGGGCGGAAGAGGTCGATGGTGACGCCGAGCGTGAAGCAGGCGAGGATCAGCACGGTCAGGCCGTGGGCGTGGCCGAGGACGAGCAGGGTCGCGCCGTTCGCCAGCATCCCGCCGGTCAGCGCCACCCGGCGGCCGAACCGGTCGGCGAGGAAGCCGCCCAGCGGCTGGGAGACGACCGAGCCGACGCCGACGACGGCGAGGACCAGGCCGGTGTCGGCCAGCGAGACGCCGCGGGCACCGGTCAGATAGAGGGCGAGGAAGGGATTGACCATCGAGCCCAGGCGGTTGACCAGCGAACCGCCCCACAGCACCCAGAACGCGCGGGGCAGTCCGCCCGCCCGCACCCGGACGTAACGGCGCAGCCGGCCGGGTGCGGGCGCACCGGGCGGCGGTGCGGGGGCGTCGGTGCTGCGCACGGCTCTCTCCTGCGGGTGGTCGGTCACTGCGGGCCGCCGCCGGGCACGGCCGGTGCCACGGCCCGGGCGGCGGCGTCGGCCAGGGCCGCGCGGTCGACCTTGCCGTTCGCCGTGACGGGCAGCGCGTCCAGCAGCTGGATCTGCTGCGGGACCATGTACGGCGGCAGGGCCGCGGCGCAGAACTCCCGTAGCGCGCCGGCGTCCGGCGGGGTCCGGCCGGCACCGGGGACCACGAAGGCGGCGAGTTCGAGGCCGCCGTCGGGGAGGGGAAGGGCCAGCGCGGTCGCGGCGGCGGCGCCGGGGAACTCCGTCAACCGCCGCTCCACCTCGGCGAGTTCGACGCGGTTGCCGTTGATCTGCACCTGGGAGTCGGTCCGGCCGCGGAAGAAGAACGCGCCGTCCTCGCCCCGGACGGCCAGGTCGCCGGTGCGCAGCACCACCTGGCCGGACTGCGGACACAGCGGGTCGGGGACCAGCGCGGCGCGGGTGGCCTCCGGGTCGTCCCAGTACCCGGAGAACAGCGCGGGGCTGCGCAGATGGATCTCGCCGGGCACGCCGGGCCGGTCGACGACCGTCCCCGACGCGTCGACGAGCAGCATCTCCGCACCGGGGTGGGCGACGCCGATGGACAACCGCTCCACGTCGTCCGGCAGGGGGCGCGGGACGTCCTCGAAGGAGGCGGCCATCGACTCGGTGGCGCCGTAGCAGTTGATGATGCGGGCCGCGGGCAGCAGTTCCTGGAGCCGCCGCAGTTCGGGCAGCGGGAACTCCTCGCCGCAGAACAGCACCGAACGCAGCCGGTCGAGGGCGGCCAGCCGCTCCGGCTCGTACCGCAGCGGCTGCCGCCAGATCGACGGGACGCCGTTGACCTGGGTGGCACCGGTCTCCCGCAGCACCCGCAGCAGATGGCGGGGCCAGCGCACCAGTTGCGGCGGGACCGGGACGACGGCGGCGCCGCTGCCCAGCGCCAGGCCGATGTTGAGCAGCGAGAAGTCGAACTGCAGCGGTGAGGTGCTGGCGACGCGGTCCTCGGGCGCGGCGATCCGGTGCGCCAGCATGCCCCGGTAGAAGGCGGTCACCGCCCGGTGGCTCATCACCACGCCCTTGGGCCGGCCCGTGGTGCCGGAGGTGAAGATGATGTACGCGGGGTCGGTGACGCAGGGCACCCGGCGGCGGGGCCGGTGGGGTCCGGGGGCGCGGTCGACGGTCAGTCCGTCCGGGCCGAACCGGGCGGTGCCGGTCGTCGGCGGGAGGCCGGTCCGGGTGCCGTCCGCGGCCTGGAGGTGGAGCGCGGGCCGGGCGGTGGCGAGGATCGACTCCAGTCGCTGCCGCGGGGTTTCGGGGCTCACCGGGACGAAGGTGAGGCCGGCCCGGGAGCAGGCGAGGAGCGCGGCGACGGCCGGTGCGGTGGTGTCGGACTCCAGGACGACCCGTGAGCCGGTCTCGATGTCCAGCGCGCCGAGGCCGTCCGCGTACGCGTCCACCAGGGCGCCGAGTTCGGCGTAGGTGGTCACGGTGGTCGCACCGGGCCGGGGGGACTCGATCACGGCGGGGGCGTCGGGGGTGTGCCGGGCGGCGGCGAGCAGGAAGTCGTGGAGGAACTCCCCGGCCGGACCGGCGGGGGCGGACGGCGGCTGACTCACGGTGCTCACGGTGCGAAAGACCCCTCGTGGTGTACGGGAACGGTGAATCCGGGGCAGCCGGGGCGGATATGACGATCCGTCGGCTGCTGACGGGCGTGCGCGGCGGCGCCCCGGGAAGCGCCCGGCCGGCGGTCGAAGCGCCCTCCATGCTTCCGTATAGCGGAAGTTGAATTTCGAAGAGTGGTGATCAGGTTCTCATGTGCGCGACGGGGTTGGCGTGTGAGGTGGGTCACGTTTGATGGTCGCCCGGTCGACCTGGACAGACTTCAACAGCTTGTGGCAGCGTCGGTCGTGCACGGAATTCAAATTTCGCATGATGGAAGTGCAGCAATGGGGGAACGTATGACCGAGGCCGGACCGCTCTCGCTGGGCCAGCTCTCGGTGTGGCATGACATCCGCGACCTGCCGGCCCACCGGCGGCACGAGCCCAACAACGCCGCCGCCTGGCCGCTGCCGCGCGGCACCGACGCCGCACGGGTCCGCACCGCGCTCGGCGCCGTCGCCGCCCGGCACCCCTCGCTGCGCACCCGCTACGACCTCCAGGACGCCGACGCGCCACGGCAGTTGACGCCCGACCGCGACACCGACGACACCCTGCCGGCCGTACCCGACGACGGCACCGCGCCCGACCGCCGCGCCGCCGAACTCGCCCACCAGCCCTTCGACCTCGGCCGGCAGCACGGCTGGCGGGCCCGGCTGCTGACCCGCGACGGCACCCCCACCCACCTGCTGTTCGTCAAACACCACATCACCGCCGACGCCTGGGCCCAGGAACTCCTGCACCGGGAATTCCGGCAGGCGCTCACCGACCCCGACGGCCTCGGCCCCACCCCGCCCGGCCCCGCCGACCTCGCCGCCGAACAGTACGGCCCCGCCGGACTCCGCCGGCAGGCCGCCGCGCTCGACCACTGGACCCAGCTGCTCTCCCACGCACCGCCGGCCGCCCTGCCCCACACCGGCACGGCGGGCGGCACCGTCCAGGCCACCCTGCACTCCGCGGCCGCCCGCCCGGCCGCCCACACCCTCGCCGAACGCGCCCGGGTCTCCGTCTCCAGCGTCGTCCTCGCCGCCTACGTCCGCAGCGTCGCCCGCCGATGCGGCACCGACACCCTGCTCGTCCAACTGATGAGCGCCAACCGCTTCGCCGGCCGCTGGAAGACCGTGGTCACCTCGATGAACCAGTGGGTCCCCGCCCTCGTCGAACAGGCCCGCACCGACGACCTGGTCACCCTCGCGGACGCGGTGCACTGGAGCGGCCTGACCGCCTTCCGGCACGGCATGCACGACGTCACCGCGGTCGCCGCCCTGCGCGCCCGGACGCCCGGTGCCGCCGAACCGGCCTGCGCCTTCAACTACGTGGCCGTACCCGGCGGTTCGCCACTGGACGCCCCACCGCAACAGGGCCCGAGGGACGGCCGCCCACCCACCCTCACCTGGGAGGAACCCTTCACCACCATCGGGCCGCGATGTTACGCCCGTGCCCTGGAGACCGACGCCGGGCTCTCGATCCGGCTCACCGCGAAGGACCTCGGCCGCGAACAGTGCGCCGAGCTGCTCCGGGACCTGCACGACGGCCTGCTCACCGCCGCCGGGCGGCCCTGAGGCGGAACCGCCCACCCACACCGGCACCGGCCACGGCCACGCGCCGCGGCCCGGCGGATCCCGCCCGCCGCACCGGCCGGCCCCGTGCCCCCCGCCGGACCACACCGCGCGCCGCCGATGCCGCGCGGCCGCACCCCCGGCCGGCCCCCGTCGCCCGCCCCACCCCCGCCGTGCTCGTTCCTGCCCCCAGGAGGCCGCCCGTGCCCGAACACGTCCTGGTCCTGCACCGCTGGACCGACCGCTACGCCGACTACGCCGCCTACCTCGACCACTCCGTCCACCGCGTCAGCTACCTCACCACCGAACGGGCCGCCCGCCACCTCCCCGTCGAACAGGCCGCCGCGGTACGGCTCGTGGACAGCACCGAGAACGTCAAGGAGGTCCGCGCCGCCCTCGACACCCTGGTCGAGCGGCTCGGCCCGCCCACCCGGATCGTCGCCCTCCAGGAGACCGACCTCGACCTCGCCGCCGACCTCCGCGACGCCTTCGGCCTGCCCGGACAGCGCGCCGAGGACCTGCTGCCGCTGCGCGACAAACTGCTGATGGCCCAGCGGCTCGAAGCCGCCGGCCTCCCCGTACCGCCCACCGCCGCGGCCACCGGACCCGACGCGGTGGCCGCCTTCGCCGCCCGGCACGGCTGGCCGGTCCTGCTCAAACCGCGGCGCGGCACCGCCAGCGCCGGCATCACCCGCCTCGACTCCCCGGACGACCTCGGGCGCCACGCCTTCCCGCCGGAGACCGGCATGCTCGTCCAGCAGTGGCGGCCCGACCAGGTCCTGCACGTCGACGGCGTGCACACCGGCGACCGCCTCGGTCCCTGGCGGGCCTCCCGCTACCTCCACACCTGCCTGGAGTTCACCACCGGCGCGGCACTCGGCTCGGTGGAGATCGACGACCCCGCGCTCCTCGCCCGCATCGGAGGGCTCACCGCCGCCGCTACCGAGGCCCTGTTCACCGGCCCGTCCGTCTTCCACCTCGAACTCTTCGAGAGCGAGCGCGGCGACCTGACCGTCCTGGAGATCGGCGCCCGCCCCGGCGGAGCCGAAGTCCCCTTCGTCTGGCGCGAGGTGCACGGCATCGACCTGATGGCCGCGGCCTTCGCCCACCAGGTCGGCACCCCCGACCCGACCGCCGGCGCGCACCCCGCACCGGACGAGGTGGCCGGCTGGCTGCTGGTCCCGCCCTCCGTCCCCGCCCCCTGCCGGGTACGCGATATCACCGGATATCCTGCCGACGACGGACCGTACGCCCAAGTCCTCCCGGAACGGGGCACGTTGATGCGGGGCGGTGGATACGAACACGCCGGGGCACGGTTCCGCTTCCGCGGCCGCAGCAGCGCGGAAGTGACCGCCGCCCTCCACCGCACCCTGCGCACCGCCCGGCTCGACTGCACCCCCGTCGACCCCGCGGCACCCGCCCGGCTCGTCCTCGTCGGCTGCGGCAACCCGCCCTACCGCGCCTACGCCCTGGACACCGTCGCCGGCCGGGTGACCACCGCCCTCGTCCAGTCCACCGAGCCGGACTGGCAACGCCGGTACCTCGCCGACCGGTTCCGTACCGCGGACACCTCCGACGCCACCGCGACCACCCGCGCGATCGCCGACCTGCTCGCCGGCCACCCCGGCCCCGGGGCCGTCCTCACCTGGGACGAGACCCTGCTGGAGAGCACCGCCGAGGCCGCCCGCCGGCTGGGCCTGCCGCACATGAGCCCCGAGGCCGCCCGCCGCTGCCGCGACAAGCTCGCCACCCGCCGGCTGCTCGCCGCAGCCGGAGTGCCCTCCGCACGCTTCCACGAGGTCCACACCCCCGACGAGGCGGTCGCCGCCTCCGAGGAACTCGGCCGGCCGGTCGTCGTCAAACCCCGGGCCCTGGCCGGCAGCATCGGCGTCACCCTCGCCGGCGACCCCGAACAGGTCCGGCACGCCTTCGACCAGGCCCGCACCGCCGCCTTCCCCGGCATCCCCGCGACCGCCGGCGCGATCGTCGAGGAATACCTGACCGGACCCGAGATCAGCGTGGACTGCGCGGTCGCCGACGGCACCGTCCGGATCGTCAACGTGGCCCGCAAACGCCTCGGCTTCGCCCCGTACTTCGAGGAGACCGGGCACCTCGTCGCGCCCTGGCGGCACGAGCCGTGGGCCGACGAGGTGCGCTCCGTCGTCACCGACGCGCACACCGCCCTCGGCATCCGCACCGGCCTCACCCACACCGAACTCCGCCTCACCCCCACCGGACCCCGCGTCGTCGAGGTCAACGGCCGGCTCGGCGGCGACTTCATCCCGCTCCTCGGCACCCTCGCCACCGGCGTCGACCCGGTCGCGGCCGCCGCCGACCTCGCCCTCGGCCGGACCCCGGAACTCACCCCGCACCACGACCGCTGCGCCGAGGTGAGCTTCGTCTACCCCGAGCACGACGGCACCGTCCACTCCCTCGACCTCACCACCGCCGCGACCGTCCCCGGCATCGTCCGGGCCGTGCCGCTCGCCGCGCCCGGCACCACGCTGCGGCTGCCGCCCCGCGGCATCGTGCCGCGCCTCGCCGCCCTCATCGCCGTCGGCGACACCCCCGAGGAGTGCGCCACCGCGCTGACCGGTGCCCGGCACGCCGTACGCCACTCCCTGACCCCGCTGCTCCGACCGTCCACCCCGACCAAGGACAACCGCCCATGACCTGGATCCTCGGTGTCAACGCACCGCCCACCGGCTGGCACGACAGCGCCGCCTGCCTCGTCAACGGGGACGGCGACATCATCGCCTTCACCGAAGAGGAGCGCGTCAACCGCCACCGCCACTCCCTCTACCGCAAGCCGTTCGGCGCCGCCCGCTTCTGCCTGGCCCAGGCCGGCATCACCGCCGCCGACATCGACGTGGTCGCCCTCGGCTGGGACAGCGAACAGCTCTACCCGCGGCGCTTCGCGAACGACGCCGAATTCCTCGCCTACGCCGTCGGACTGGACTTCACGGGCCGCACGCCCGAGGTCGTCCGCGTCCCCCACCACCAGGCGCACGCCGCCTCCTCCTTCTACGCCTCACCCTTCCCGAAGGCCGGGGTGCTGGTCGTCGACGGCCACGGCGAGAACGAGTCCTCCACGATCTGGACGTACGAGGACGGCGCCGAACCCCGCCTGGAACGCAGCTGGCAGCGCACCGCCTCGCTCGGCTACGCCTACGACGCCGCCTCCACCTGGCTCGGCTTCTCCTTCCTCAACGCCGGCAAGACCATGGGCCTGGCCGCCTACGGGCGCGCCGCCGGGCTGGACGTCGAGCCGCTGGTGGACCTCACGGCCGACGACTTCGGCCTGGCCGTCGAACCGCTGGCGGAGAGCCGGGGGAAGGCCACCGCCGACGAGATCAAGGCGCAGTACGACGACACCGTCGGCCGCTGGCGGGAGCGCTACACCAAGATCGCCGGGGCGGACGGGCCGTGCGTCCCCGAGGAGCGGCTCCCCGACGACCCGAACGCCGTCCTCGTCGCGTACACCGCCCAGCGGCTCATCGAGCAGACCGTGACCCATCTCGCCGCGCTGACCCGCAGGGCGGCCGGCGTCGAGGAGCTGTGCCTCAGCGGCGGCGTCGCCCTCAACTGCAGCACCAACGGCACGCTGCCCGGCCCGCTGTACGTACCGCCCGTACCGCACGACGCGGGGGTCGCCCTCGGGGCGGCCTGGACGGTGCGGCCGCCCAGGAGGAGGGCGGGGGCGCTGAGTCCCTATCTGGGGGTGGATGTGTGGGCCCCTGATCGCCTCAACGGCGGGGAGGGGGCGGGTATTCCGGGGGCCGGGGTGCCGGGAGCGGGTGCTCCGGGGGCCGGGGTGCCGGGAGCGGGTGCTCCGGGGGCCGGTGTTACGGGCGCCGGTGTGCCGGGGCGGGGCCGGCGTGGGGCCGTGGCCGAGGGGCTGGACCTCTCGGGGCTGGTGCGGGCGGATCTGGACATCGACGAGCTGACCGGGTTGCTGCTGGACGGGCAGGTGGGGGCGGTCGCCCAGGGGCGGGCCGAGGTGGGGCCGCGGGCGCTGTGCCGGCGCTCGATCATCGCCGTGCCGGACACCGCGGACGTCAACACCCGGGTCAACACCGTCAAGAACCGCGAGCAGTGGCGCCCCTTCGCCGGCGTCACCCGGCCCGGCTACGGCGCCCGACTCTGGGCGCAGCAGCAGTACTTGAGCCTCTACATGCTCGGCGCCGCCAAGGCCACCGAGCTCGGCCGGCAGGTCGCCCCCGGCGTCGTCCACGTCGACGGCACCACCCGGCCGCAGGTCCTGCACGGCGACGAGGCTCCCGCGGTCGGCGCCGCCCTGGACGCCCTGGAACGGCACGGCGCGCCCCCGGTCCTGCTCAACACCTCCTTCAACGACAAGGGCGAGCCCATCGTCAACACCGCCGCCGACGCGCTGCGCGCCTTCCGCGCCATGGACCTGGACTTCCTGGTCCTCGGCGACGACCTCTACCGCAAACCGCACCGGACCGGGGGTGAGCGCTGATGCCGGCCGGCCTGCCGGAGACCGCCCGCTTCCGGGCGTTCGGCCCCCGCCACCTCGACGAGATCGCCCGCCGCCACGGCCTGCCCGACGACCTCCGCGAGACCGTGCGCCGGGTGTCGCTGGTGCTGCCGTTCCGCGTCAACGAGTACGTGCTCGGCGAACTCATCGACTGGGACCGGGTCCCCCAGGACCCGATGTTCCAACTCACCTTCCCGCAGCGCGGCATGCTCGCCCCGGCCGACGAGAACCAGCTGGCCAAACTCTCCGCCGACCCCGCCGACAAGCCGCTGCTGCGCGGGGCCGTCCAGGAGATCCGCCGCCGCCTCAACCCCCACCCGTCCGGCCAGCAGCAGCTCAACGTGCCCACCCAGGACGGCGGCCGGCTCCCCGGCCTGCAGCACAAATACCGCGAGACGGTGCTCTACTTCCCCGGCCAGGGCCAGACCTGCCACGCCTACTGCACCTACTGCTTCCGCTGGGCCCAGTTCATCGGCGACGCCGACCTCAAATTCGCCGCCCCCGACCCCGGCGGGCTGATCCGCTACCTCGCCGACCACCCCGAGGTCCACGACGTGCTGGTCACCGGCGGCGACCCGATGGTGATGTCCACCGAGCGGCTGCGCGGCCACCTGGAGCCGCTGCTGGGCGTCGAGACGGTCCGCACGATCCGGATCGGCACCAAGTCCGTCGCCTACTGGCCGCAGCGCTTCGTCACCGACCCGGACGCCGACGACGTGCTGCGGCTGTTCGAGCGGGTGATCGCCTCCGGGCGGCAGCTCGCGGTGATGGCGCACTTCAGCCACCCGCGGGAACTGGCGACCGGCCTCGCCCGGCAGGCGCTGGCCCGCATCCGTGCGACCGGCGCGGTGGTCTACTGCCAGGCGCCGCTGATCGCCCACGTCAACGACGACGCCCGGGTCTGGAGCGAGCTGTGGCGGGCCGAACTCGCGGCCGGCGCGGTGCCCTACTACCTGTTCGTCGAGCGCGACACCGGCCCTTACGACTACTTCAAGGTGCCGCTGGCCAGGGCGGTCGAGATCTTCACCGACGCCTACCGCACCCTGCCGGGCCTGGCCCGCACGGTGCGCGGCCCGGTGATGTCCGCCACCCCCGGCAAGGTCGTCGTGGACGGCGTCGAGGAGACCCCCGACGGGGCGTACTTCCGGCTGCGGATGCTCCAGGCCCGCAACCCCGACCTGGTCGGCCGGCCGTTCCGGGCCCGCTACTCCGCCGACGCCGCCTGGCTCGACGACCTCGTACCCGACCCCGCCACCCCGGCCGACCTCGCCGCGGCCCTGCGCGGCGGCGCACCGACCGCACCCGGCCCGGCCGGCCCCGGCGCGGCCCGCCGCACCGGCCGCGCGGAGAGGAACCCCGCATGACCGCCGTCACCGTCGCCCCGCCCTCCCCGAACCTGGCGCTCAACCAGCTCGTCGACCGGCGCCGCGCCGAAGGGGCCTCGCTGGTCCACCTGGCGTTCGGCGAGGCCCGGCTGCCGGTCCTGCCCCAGCTCGCCGCCCAGCTGGCGGCCGGCGCGAGCCGCTCGGCGTACGGGCCGGTGGCCGGCGCGGAGAGCGTGCGCCGCGCGGTGGCCGGCTACTTCACCCGCCGCCGGCTGCCCACCGAACCCGACCGGGTGATGGTCGCCCCCGGCAGCAAACCGCTGCTGATGGCCCTCCAACTCGTCGTCCCCGGCGACCTGTTGCTGCCCCGGCCCGCCTGGAACAGCTACGCCCCGCAGGCCCGGTACGCCGGCAAGAAGGTCTTCGGCGTGCCGGTCCCCGCCGAGTGCGGCGGCGTCCCGGCGCCCGACGCGCTGCGCGAGACCCTGCACCGGGCCCGGGCGGCCGGCGCCGACCCCCGGCTGCTGGTCCTCACCCTCCCCGACAACCCCACCGGAACCGTGGCCCCGCCCGCGCTGATCCGCGACCTGTGCGCGCTGGCCCGCGCCGAGGACCTGCTGATCGTCTCCGACGAGATCTACCGCGACCTCGTCCACGACCCCGACGCCACCCCCTACCTCAGCCCCGCCGAAGTCGCCCCGGAACGCACCGTCGTCACCAGCGGACTGTCCAAGACCCTCGGCCTCGGCGGCTGGCGGATCGGCGTGGCCCGCTTCCCCTCCGGCGACACCGGCGCCCTGCTCCGGGACGCCACCCTCGCCGCGGCCAGCGAGATCTGGTCCACCCTGGCCGGGCCGATGCAGCAGGTCGCCGAGTACGCGTACGCCGAACCGCCGGAGATCACCGCGCGGATGCGGGCGAGCGCCCGGCTGCACGGCGCGGTGGCCCGGGCCGTGCACCGGACCGCGGTCGAGGCGGGCGCCGTGTGCCGCCCGCCCACCGGCGGCTTCTACGTCTACCCGGACTTCGCGCCGCTGCGCGACCGGCTGGCGGCCCGCGGCGTCACCGACTCCGCCTCGCTCGCCGCCCGCCTCCTCGACGACGCGGGCATCGTCGTGCTCGCCGGACACCTCCTCGGCGACGCCCCGCAGGCGCTGCGCTTCAAGGCCGCCACCAGCCTGCTCTACGGCGACGAACGGCAGCAGCACGAGGCGCTGCACGCCGCCGACCCCACCCGCCTGCCGCACATCGCCACCGAACTCACCCGGATCGCCGAGGGCTTCGCCCGGCTGACGGGGGCGGCATGAGCCCCACCACCCCGCACGGAAGGACACCGGCCATGGCCGTCACAGGGGAACCGGAGCAGTTCGCGTTCGGTTCCGTCCACAGCGGTCTGCTCGACTGCGTCCAGGTCAACCTGGCGGTCCTCGCGGACCACCACCACGGGCCCGGAGCACACCTCCGGCTCGGCGCCCCCCTGGGCTTTCGCTCCTGGGAGGGCCCCGGCGGACTGCCCACCGTCGATCCGCCGCTCACCGAGCAACTCCGGCTGGCGCCGGGCCTCCTGGGGCTCCGCGTCGTGCGGCGGGAGCGGATGAGCCGCACCGGCATGTTCGCGGCGATCCGCCGGGCCGGCGCCGCCCGCTACGTCGTCGCCGACTCCTTCCACCTGCCCTGGCTGCCGTACCACGGGCAGGCACACATGGAACACAGCTTCCTGCTCGCCGCCGGGCCCGGCGGCTGGCACGTCACCGACGCCTACCGCAGCGAGACCTCCTGGGGCACCGCCGCCCCCGGCACCTGGGTGCTCACCGAGGACGCGCTGGCCGGCATCGAGTCCGCCGAGGTCGTCGAGGTGGCACCGGACACCGCCCGCCCGGCCGCCGGACCGCCCCCGCTGGTGTCCGTCGACGAGAGCGCGGTCGCCGCCTACCTCGACGCGTACGACGCCTGCCCGGACCGCGTCCGGGCGATCGGTCAACTGGCCGTCGAGACCTGGCTGCTGGCCCGCTCCCGCACCCTGCACGCCACCTACCGCGCGCTCTTCACCGACCAC
This sequence comes from Streptomyces bugieae, assembly GCF_036352915.1. NCBI lineage: Bacteria > Bacillati > Actinomycetota > Actinomycetes > Kitasatosporales > Streptomycetaceae > Streptomyces > Streptomyces bugieae. Next base: position 872,022 of record NZ_JAZBJP010000001.1, on the reverse strand, counting down.
GCCGACGAGGAGCGGCGGGCGGCCGAGGCCGGGCACCTGCGGGCCTGGGACAAGGTCGTCGAGCAGACCTACCTCGCCCACCGCCGGCTGTCCCGCGGCCGCGCCGAGCCCCCGGGCGTCGTGGACCGGCTGCGGCAGGTGCTCACCGCCGACATCGCCGTCTTCGGCACCCCGCCCGGCAACCCGGCCCCCGCGGCCGCCCCACCCGCCGACGACGCGCTCCGCGACCGGGTGGCCGCCGTGGCCGCGGAGGTGCTCGGCGTGGAGGTGGCCGGCCTCCTCGACGGCGCCCCCTTCGACTCCTTCCCCTCCTTCAGCTCCTTCCGGCTGATCGAGATCATCGAGCGGCTGGAGACCGCACTGGGCCGGGAACTCGACGCCGACGCGCTCGTACCCGAAAACCTCCGCCGGGTCGACGACCTGTGCCGCATCGCCCGCTGACCGCACCACGAAAGAGACCCCATGGACGCCCGCTTCACCGCCCTGCTGCGGCCCTTCCTCAAGCCCGCCGGCCCCGGCGAGATCACCCTCACCCCCGACACCGACCTGCGCAAACTCGGCGTCGACTCCATGCAGGCCATCGAGCTGCTGTTCGCCGTCGAGGACACCTTCGGCATCTCGCTGCCGGACGAGGAGCTCAACGACACCACCTTCGCCACCGCCGGCAGCCTCTGGAACGTGATCGCCGCACAGCTGCCGGCGGGCGCCGGCGACGGCACGGCCGGCCGGGAGACCGCATGACCACCGAGCCCGCCCCCCGGCCCCCGCTCGACCTGACCGACCGGCTCGCCGCCGTCACCGAGGCCACCGAGGAACACCTGGCCCACACCGACCGCGCCGCGGAATTCCCGGTGGCCGCGCTGGACGCGCTGCGCCGCACCGCCCTGCTCGGCCTGCTGGTCCCCGTCGCACACGGCGGACTCGGCGGCACCGCACGGGACCTGGTGGCCGCCGCCCAGACCCTCGGGCGCAGCGACATGTCCGTCGGCATGATCTTCGCGATGCACTGCCAGCAGGCGGCGGCCCTGGTCCGCTACGGGAGCGAGCGGCTGCGCAAGGAGGTGCTGCCGCGGATCGCGGCGGGGGAGTGCTACCTCGCCTCCGTCACCACGGAGGCCGGCAAGGGCGGCCACCTGCTCAGCGCACAGGCGCAACTTGCCGACGAGGGCGGCGAGTTGGCGGTGGAGCGGTTCGCGCCCATCGTCACCGGCGGCGCCCACGCCGACGGCTTCCTGATCACCATGCGCAGCCCCGGGGCCGACGCCACCGCCCACGAGGTGACGCTGGTCTACGCCCACCGCGACCAGCTCGACCTCACCGCCTCCGGCGACTGGCAGCCGATGGGCATGCGCGCCGGCCACAGCGCCGCGCTCACCCTGACCGGACGCGTCCCCGGCCACCAAGTCGTCGGCGAAGTGGGGGAGTTCCACCGGATCGCGGCCACGGTCTTCGGGCCGCTGGCCCACCTCGGCTGGTCGGCGGTCTGGCTCGGCACCGCCGCCGGGGCGCTCTCCCGCGTGCTGCGCCTGCTGCGCAGCCCCGCCGGCCGGGCCCGCTTCGACCTCACCTCCGAGCTCCTCCTCACCCGGATCGCCCGGTCCCGGCAGCGCCTCGACATCGTGCACGCCCTGCTCCAACAAGCCCTGCGCACCGTGGAGTTCGGCGCCGACCTGTCCGCACCGGCCCGCCAGCTCCAGCTCAACGCGCTGAAGATCACCGCCTCCGAGGAGTGCCTGGCGGCCGTCGACGACCTGATCGCCGCGCTCGGACTGCGCCACGGCTACCTCAAGGACTCACCCACCCGGCTCGAACAGGCCCTGCGCGACCTGCGGTCCGCGCCGCTCAACTACAGCAACGACCGGCTGCACCTCGCCGACGGCCGGCTGGCGCTGCGCGACCAGGGGGTGAGCTTTGCCTGACGCCCGCTACGCCCCGCTCGACGCACTGCCCCGCACCGCACCCGGCGCACAGGTCTGGGCCGCACTCGGCGGCGCCGGCCTGACCGCCGGCGCCTACCGCGACCGGCGGCCCGGCACCGGCATCGACCCGGCCGGCCTCGCCGATCTGCTCACCGCCGTCGACGCCCGCTTCTCCGTCGCCGCCACCCTGTCGGTCAGCGTCCAGCTGGCCACCGCGCTGCCCCTGCTCACCACCGGCCGGGCGCCGGTGGCCCGGCAGGCCCTGGACGGTGCGCTCGCCGGGCGGGCCACCCTCGCCCTCGCCGCCACCGACGTCACCGCCGGCACCGACCTCACCGCCCTCCGCACGGAACTGCGGATCGAGGACGACGCCCTCGACGTGACCGGCGAGAAGAACTGGATCGCCAACACCACCACCGCCGCCCACTTCCTCGTCCTCGCCCGGCACCGCCCCGGACGGCACTTCACCCACTTCACCTGGGTCCTGGTGCCGGCCGACGCACCGGGCGTCACCGTGCGCCCCGCCGACTCCGCCCTGTTCGCCGCCTCCGGCGCCGGCCACGTCACCTTCGACGGGGTACGGCTCGGCCGGGACCACGTGCTCGGCCGCGTCGGCCTCGGACTGCCGCTCTTCGCCCGCCACATCGGCACCGAACGGCTGGCCGGCGCCCAGTGGGGCGTGGCGCTGTGCCGCCGGGTGCTGGCCGACACCCACCGCCGCCTCGCCGGGCGCCCGCACGGGGACGGCGCCCTGTGGGACCGTGACGCGGTCCGGCAGCGGTTCGCGGCCGGCCTGCTCCGCGTACGCGCACTCCACGCCCTCACCGTCGAGTTGGCCGACCAGGTGGCGCTGCGGCACGACGCCACGGCGGCCGCCACCCTCAAGGCGGCCGCCGGCGCCACCGTCCACCACGTCCTCGCCGACTGCGCCCAGCTGTGGGGCGCGGCCGGCTTCACCACCGGAGGGATCCAGGAACTCCGCGCCCAGGCCGCGCTGTTCGGCATCGGCGGCGGCGCCGACGAGGTGGTCCTCGGCATCCTCGCGGACGCCGCCGAGGACGTGCTGGCCGCCCTCGAACGGCCGGGCACCCTGCCGTGACGGCACCGATCGAGGTGGCCCGCGGGGTCTGGGTGGCCACCACGACCGCGGACCGCACCGCCCCCAGCACCCACCGGGACGACCGGCTCCGGGCGGCCGCCCTGCCCGAATGGCGGGCCCGCGAATTCCTCGCCGGCCGCGGGCTGTTGCGGCAGCTGCTGGCCGCCGTGCGGCCCGGCCCGGCCGGGGCGGAGATCGTCCCCGACCGGCGGGGCAAGCCGCATCTGCGCGGGCACCCGGACCTCGGCATCAGCGTGTCCCACAGCCGGGGCGCGCTCGCCGCCGGGGTGGCGCCGGGGCGCGCCGTCGGCGTGGACGTCCAGTGCCCGGACCCCGCCGTCAGCGCCTCCTTCGCCCGGCGGCTGCTCGGAGCGCACGCCGGGCGGCTCACCGCACTGCCCCCGGCCGCGGCCGCCGAGGAGGTCGCCTGGGTGTGGACCGCCCAGGAAGCCTGCGTCAAGGCCGGCGGACTGGGCCTCGCCGGGCGGCCCTGGACCATCGACGTCCCGCCCGGCGCCCGCTCGGGCCGCTGGCAGGGCTACCGCTGGCTGAGCCTGCGCGACCACTCCAGCACCCCGCTGAGCTGCGCATTCGCCATGACCGCAGGCACGCGGGGCGGGCCCGCTGGTACGCCCGGCACCCCTGCCGCGCACCACCCCATCCCTTGGAAAGGCGAACGGTGAGCATCCCCGCCGCACGGCACACCCTGTACGACTGGTTCGCGGCCACGGCCGCCGCCCACCCGGACCGGCCCGCGCTGGAGACCGGCGGCAGCACGCTGACCTACGCCCGGCTCGCCGCCCGCGCCGACGCCCTCGCGGCCGCGCTGCTCGACCGCCTGGACGGAACCCCGCCCCGCCGGGTGGGCCTGCTGGCCGGCCGCACCGCCGTCGCCTACGCCGGATACCTCGCCGTCCTGCGCCTCGGCGCCACGGTCGTCCCGCTCGGCCCCGCCTTCCCGGCCGAGCGCAACGCCCGGATCGTCCGCGCCGCCCGGCTCGACGCCGTACTCTCCGACGGGACCGCCGCCTCGCCCACCCCGCCCGGCGTGCCCCTGGTCACCCGCACCGACCCCGAACTGCCGCACCTCACCGCCGCACCGCTCCCCGCCCTGCCCGCCGCCCTCCCTGAGGACCTCGCCTACCTCCTCTTCACCTCCGGCTCCACCGGCGTCCCCAAGGGCGTCCCCATCCAGCACCGCAACGTCTGCGCCTACCTCACGCACGCCGTCCCGCGCGCCGCCGCCGGCCCCGGCGCCCGCTGCGCACAGACCTTCGACCTCACCTTCGACCCGTCCGTGCACGACATGTTCACCACCTGGGGGAGCGGCGCCACCCTCGTCGTCCCGTCCCGCGACGACCTGCTCGCCCCGGTGCGCTTCGTCAACCGGCACGCCCTGACCCACTGGAACTCCGTACCGTCGGTGATCTCCCTCGCCCGGCGGTTCCGCGCGCTGAAGCCGGACAGCATGCCGACGCTGCGCCACAGCATGTTCTGCGGTGAGCCGCTGACCCTCCAGCAGGCCGCGGCCTGGCACCGCGCCGCCCCGCACAGCCGGCTGGAGAACGCCTACGGCCCCACCGAGCTGACCGTGACCTGCACCGCCTACCGCCTGCCCCCCGACCCCGCCCACTGGCCGACCCCGGCCAACGGCACCGTCCCCATCGGAGCCCCCTACCCGGGACTCCAACTCCTCGACCACGACGGCGAGTTGTGCGTCCGCGGCGCACAGCGCTTCCCCGGCTACCTCGACCCGGCCGACAACACCGGCCGCTTCCTGGCACCCGACGGCTCCCCGTACGACCCGGCCACACCGCTGACCGACGACCACTGGTACCGCACCGGCGACCGCGTCACCGCGCTGGACGCGTCCGCCGTCCCGGCCGCCGGCGACGGCAGCCGGCCGCTGGTCCATCTCGGCCGCGGCGACCAGCAGGTCCAGGTGCACGGCTACCGCGTCGAACTCGGCGAGGTCGAGGCCGCGTTGCGCGCCCTGCCGGGCGTCCGGGACGCCGCCGTGCTGCCCCGGAGCACCCCCGGCGGCGTGGAACTCACCGCCGCGTACACCGGCATCCCCGGCACCACCGCCGACGGCCTCCGCGCGGCCCTGCGCGACCGGCTCCCCGGCTACATGGTCCCGGCCACCCTCACCGCCCTCCACGCCCTGCCGCTCAACGCCAACGGCAAGACCGACCGCGCCGCGCTCGACGCGCTGCTGCCGGGCGCGCCGGACCGCGCCCCTTAGCGAGGGCGCCCGGCGCGTCAGGGGTCGGGCAGGTCGAGGCGGCGGGCCGTGCCGGGCGCGATGACGAAGGACCGGTCGCGCAGCCGGACCCGGACCGGCGGCAGGTCCGACTCCGGTACGGCGATGCCCACTTGCTCGGCGCGGATCCGCAGATCGACGTCCCAGTGCCAGCGGTAGCGGATCCGCACCGCGAACTTCGACAGCTGCGGGAGCGGGGCCGGGTCCAGCCAGAGGGCCTCCTCCCGGGTCTCCAGCCCGGTCAGGCCGCGCTGCACCAGGTCCAGGCTGCCGGCCATCGCGCCCAGGTGGATGCCCTCCGCGGTCGTACCGCCCTGGACGTCGGCCACGTCCCCGGCCAGCGCCTCCTCGCAGTACGCCCAGGCGTCGGGCCGCTGGACCCGGGCCAGCACCCAGGCGTGGGCCAGCGCGCTGAGCGTCGAGCCGTGGCTGGTGCGGCTCAGGTAGTAGTCCACCGTGGCGTGCCAGGTGTCCTCGTCGAGCGGATACCCCAACCCGCCGAACACGGCGGCGAGTTCGGACGGCGAGAAGAGGTAGCCGAGCATCAGCACGTCGGCCTGCTTGGACGCCTGGTAGCGGTTGACGGTGTCGCCCTCCGCCTCCAGGATCCGGTCCAGCCGCCGGATGTCGCCGTACCGCCGCCGGTAGCCCTCCCAGTCCAGTTCGGCGAGGTCCCCGTACCCGGCGAACTGGCTGATGACGCCGCGGTGGTGCGGTACATGCAGCCGGTGCGCGATGTCCTCCCAGCGCTCCGGCTCGTCCGGGGTGAGCTGCATCCGTTCGAAGAGCTGCCGGCGGTGCGCCTCGGGCAGTGTGTCGCACAGCTCCAGGGCCCGCATCAGCACCCAGGCCGCGGTCACATTGGTGTAGGCGTTGTCGTCCACGCCCGGCTGCGCCGCCCCCGGATAGCCGTCGTGGTACTCGTCGGGACCGACCACCCCGCGGATCCGGTACCGGCCCAGCCCGGTGTCCCAGGCCGTGGCCGAGGCCCAGAAGCGGGCGATCTGCAGCAGCATCTCCGCGCCCTTGGTCTGCACGAAGTCGCTGTCACCACTGGCCTGTCCGTACTGCCAGATGTTGTACGCGATGGCCGAGCCGACGTGGTGCTGCAGCCGCGAGTAGTCGGGCAGCCAGCGGCCCGAGCGCGGGTTGAGGTGGAGCTGCTGGGTCTCCTCCCGGCCGTCCCCGGCGCTCTGCCACGGGTACATCGCACCGGTCCGGCCGGCCTCCCGTGCCGCGTGGACGGCGGCCGGCAGCCGCCGGTAGCGGTACTCCAGCAACGCCCGGGAGACCTGCGGCAGATGCAGGTTCAGGAACGGCAGCACGAACAGCTCGTCCCAGAAGACGTGCCCCCGGTAGGACTCGCCGTGCAGTCCGCGGGCCGGCACCCCGACGTCGAGTTCGGCGGTGTGCGGCGACAGGGTCTGCAGCACGTGGAAGAGGTGCAGCCGCAGGATCTGGCCGGCCTCCCCGGGCACCTCCAGCTTCGCCTGCCGCCACAGGTCCGCCCAGGCGCGGCGGTGCGACGCCAGCAACTGCCGGAAGTGCGGCGCCTGGACCACGCAGTCGACCGCCGCGCGCCGGGGACTCTCGATCGCCGGGTCGCGGGAGGTGTACAGCGCCACGGTCTTGTCGACGACCGCGGTGCTGCCGGGGCCGATCGGCAGCACCATGGTCTGAAAGGTCCGCAGCACCGTCAGCCGGGTCTGGTGCGCCACGCCCCGGGCCGGTGTGGCCCGCAGCCGCGCCGCCAGCGCCACCAGGATGTCCGAGTCGATGGTGCGCGAGGTCAGCCACATGGTGTCGGGCCGCTCGGAGCCCGCCTCCCAGCCGCGCAGATGCTGGTCGGCCAGCCCCTGGTAGCGCGCCACCCCGGCATTGCGGACCCCGCCGTCGATCGCCGCCTCCACCTCGACCGCGCCGGCCCACCCGTCGGCCGTGAACGTCAGGCGCTGCGCGGCCAGGTGCGGCTCGCCCATGTGCACCAGGCGGCGCTCCTCCACGCCCAGCCGCCGCCCCGCCTCGTCGGTGTACGCCGAGGAGCGGGTCAGGGTGCCGCCGCGCAGGTCCAGAGCCTGCCGGTGCGCGGTGAGATGCGGGTGGTCGGGCGAGAGCCACGGGCCGGGAGCGGCGTCGGCGGGGCAGATCCGGTAGCGCAGCGGAAGCCAGTTGGGCATGTTGACCATGTCCTCGTTGTCCACGGACCGGCCCGCCACGGTGGAGGTGAGCCGGTCGTAGCAGCCGGCCACGTACGTCCCCGGATAGTGCACGGGGTCGCCCAGCACCTCGCACGCCGCGCCACGGGTGACGAAGTAGCCGTTGCCCAGCGCGCACAGCGTCTCCCGCAGCCGCTCGCCCGCCGGGTCATAGCCCTCGTACGACCAGCTCCAGAGGCGCGCCATCAGTCCTCCCCGGCCACCAGCAGCTCGCCGGGGTCGGCCACGACCAGATCGGCGCCGTGCCGGCGCAGGGCCGCCGCGCTGATCCGGCCGCCGGTCCGGTCCACGCCCACCACCAGCCCGAACCCGCCCCGCCGGCCCGCCTCGACACCGGCCAGCGCGTCCTCCACCACGGCGGTGTCCCGGGGCGGCACGTCCAGCCGCCGGGCCGCCTCGACGAACAGCGCCGGGTCCGGTTTGCCGGGCAGGTTCAGCCGGCGCACCTCGTTGCCGTCCACCACGGTCTGGAACAGCGCCAGCACCCCGGCCGCGGCCAGCAGCTCGGTCGCGTGCCGGGACGCCGAGACCGCGGCGCACGGGACCCGGGCCCGCCGCAGCGCGTCCAGCAGGCGCACGCTGCCGGGCCAGGCCTCGATGGTGTGGGTCCGCAGGCCGGCGGTGAAGAGCTGCTCCTTGCGTGCGGCCAGGGCCCCGACCGAGCCGGTGCCGGGGGCGTCGTCCACGCCGCCGGGCGGCAGGTCCAGGCCCCGGGACGCCAGGAAGGTGGCCGCCCCGTCCAGCCGGGAGCGGCCGTCGACGTACCGCAGGTAGTCCTCCACGAGGTCGAACGGGCGCTGGCCGCCGGTGGCCTCCAGGAACGGGTCGAAGGCTTCCTTCCAGGCCGCGGCGTGCAGCCGGGCGGAGTCGATGATCACTCCGTCGGTGTCGAGGACCACGGCCCGCAGTGAGCGCAGGGCCGTGGCGAGCAACGGCGCACCGGTCATCGTGACATCCGTTCGTCGCTGTCCGTCGCCGGTTCTGTCGGGTCCGGCGTCGGTGTCCTTTCCATGGCACCACGCCCGGCAGCCGCGGGCGCGTTTGGACGTGGCGGGCGCCCGTACGCGGGGTGACGATGGGAGGGCGCGGGCGGGAGCCGGACGACCGTGAGAAGGGCGGTGGCGGCCATGGAACGGCCCTTGGTCGTGGGTGTCGACGGTTCGGACCCGGCCCTGCGGGCCCTGGACTGGGCGGTGGACGAGGCGGCCCTGCACGGCCTGCCGCTGCGGATCGTGCACGCCTCCACCTGGGAGCACTACGAGCCCCCGGAGTCCGGCCCGGACGCCGCGGAACCGCCCGGTGAACAGGTGCTCGCCGAGGCCGTCGCCGGAGCCGCCGTGGAGCGCGCCCGCTGCCGCCGCGCGGACGTCGAGGTCTCCGCCGAGGTGCTGCCCGAGGAGGCGGTCGACGCGCTGCTGCGCGAGGCCCACTACGCCTACGCGCTGGTCCTGGGCTCCCGCGGCCGCGGCGAGGTCCTCGGCCGGCTGCTTGGCTCCGTCGGGGTGGCGGTCGCGGCCCGGGCCCGGTGCCCGGTGGCCGTGGTGCGCGGCGACCGGGCCGGGCTGGTCGGCAGCCACCGGAGCATCCTGCTCGGCGTCGGCGAACCGGCGAAGAGCGCGGAGGCGGTGCGGTTCGCCTTCCGGGAGGCCGAGGCCCGCGGCTGTCTCCTCAAGGCCGTCCGCGCCTGGCGCTGTCCCGCCCACGAACGCAGCGACGACCCGCCGCTGCTCGCCGCCCAGGCGCAGAGCTACCACGACAAGCAGGCCGCCGAGCAGCTCGACGCGGCGCTGGCGGAGACGGCCGCCGAGCACCCGGCGGTCACGGTGCGCCGCACCACCGTCGAGGGGCCGGCGCACAAGGTGCTGGTGCACCGCGCCGCCGCGGCCGACCTCCTGGTCGTCGGCGCGGGGCACCGCCACGGGCACTTCGGGCTGCCGCTCGGCCGGGTCGCCCACAGCGCGCTGTGCCACGCCGACTGCCCCGTCGTGGTCGTCCCGGAACGGGCCTGACGGCGCGCCTCCGGGCGGTCTCCCGGACCGCCGCTCCTCGGTCCGCGTCTCCTCGGGGCCGTCAGGCGCCCGCCCCGAACGGCGCCAGCATCTCGCGCTCGGTCCGCCGCCGGACCCGGTCGGTCAGCACGGCCAGCCGGTGCGACACCACCGCCCGCACCGGCTGCGGCGACCGGATCCGCCGGGCCGGCCCGGGCAGCCCGGCCAGGTCCGTCGTCAGCCGCTGCCGGGCGTCCGCCAGCCGGTCCCGCGGCGCGTAGCACTCGCCCGCCCGCATCAGCGTCGCCAGCAGCGGCACGCTGTCCGCGGGCGGCGCCTCGTCGGCCAGCCCGATCACGTCCAGGAAGCCGGGCCGGCGGAACACCTGCTTGCGGCCCGGCGCGCTCACCTTCGCCGCCGACAGCTCCATCACCGGCCGGCCGTCGTACGCCACGAGCTTGTACGCCGAGTCCAGGTAGGGCGCGTCGGCGCTCACCCCCACCCGGGTGCCCACCGCGAAGACGTCGATCGGCGCCCCCGCGGTCACCAGGTCGTGCACCGCGAACTCGTCGAGGCCGCCGCTGGCGACGATGCGGACCTGCGGCAGGCCCGCGTTGTCGAGCATCGCGCGGGCCTGCCGGGAGAGCCGGGCCAGGTCCCCGCTGTCCAGCCGGATCGCGGAGCCGTCCCCGCGGCCCAGGGCGGTCAGCACCCGGGCCGCCGCGGCGACCCCGGACGCCGTGTCGTAGGTGTCCACCAGGAAGGTCACCGGCCCGGGATGGCAGCGCGCGAACGCGGTGAACGCCGCCTCCTCGTCCTCGAAGGCCTCCACGTACGAGTGCGCCATCGTGCCGACGGCGGGCAGGTCCTCGGCGTGCGCCGCGGCGACGTTGCTGGTGCCGGCGAAACCGGCCATCGCGCCCAGCCGGGCCACCGTGTGGGCCACCGCGGTGCCGTGGGTGCGCCGCAGCGAGAAGTCCACCACCGGGCGCCCGTGCGCGGCCAGCACACAGCGGGCGCACTTCGACGCGAGGGCGGTCTGATGGCTGAGCTGGTTGAGGACGTACGACTCCAGCAGCTGGGCCTGGGGGAGCGGTGCGGTGATCTCCAGCAACGGTTCGCCGGCCAGCACCACACGCCCCTCCGGCACCGCCCGCACGTCGCCCGTGAAGCGCATGCCGAGCAGCGGGGCCAGGTCCTTTGCCGGCCGTTGCAGCGTCTCGGCGAACACCTCGACGTCGTCCTGCCCGACCCGGAACCCCTCCAGGTGCGTCAGGACGGTCTCCACGCCCGCCGCGACCAGGAAGCCCCGGTCCGGCGGCAGGTCCCGGACGAAGCAGCTGAAGGTCGCCGGCCGCACCATGCCCTCGCGGACGTACGACAGGGCCATGGTCACCTCGTAGAGGTCGGTGAGCGTGGCATCCGACATGGCCGGCTCCTTCCACGACCGGGCACGGTCCGCCACCGCGGCTCAGGCCAGTGCGTCGGTCCAGCCGTAGGCGGTGCGGGTCTCGTGCCGCGGCGGCGCGGCACCGGCGTCCTCCAGGTCGTCGTCGGCCGTCCGCAGCAGCTGCCCGGCCAGGTCCCGCAGCGCCCGCCCGGCCGCGATCTCCTCCCCGATCTCCGGCACGTCCCGGTCCTCCGGGCTGCGCCGCGCGGTGCCGTGCCCGGTGAAGGTCGCGGCACGGGTACGGAGTTCCACCCGGGCCGTGGTCGTGCCGCCCTCCTCGACGAGCCGCAGCCGGACCGGCCATTCGACGCTGATCGCCATGGTTCACCTCCGCTTCGGTGCCCCTGTCGTCATCATCCGCCCTTCCCCTCGTGCGGCACCACCGCCACCGGGCACGCGGCGTGGTGGACGACCGCCTGCACGACGTGGCCGATCCGCGGCCCGGGCCGCAGATGGCGGTGGCGGCGCCCGACGACCAGCAGCCCGGCGTCCGCGGTGTCGCGCAGCAGCGCCGGCGCCGCGCTCTCCAGCTCCACCCGCGCGTCCACCGCCACGTCCGGGTACTTCTCCCGCCAGGGACCGAGCGCCCGGGCCAGGTCCTGACGAGCCACCGCGGCCGCCTCCTCGGCCGCGTACGGCTCCACCCCGCCGCCCCGGTTGTACGCGAACGACGGCAGGTGCCGGCCGTGCACGACGCGCAGCGTGACGCCGTGCCGCAGGGCGCAGTCGAAGGCGAAGGTGAGCTGGGGCTCGTGCGGTTCGTGCAGGCCGACCCCGACGACCACGTCACCGCCGTGGCCGGCCACCGCCGCGCCTTGCCGGGTGCGGACCAGGACCAGGGGGGTGGTGGTGCGGGCGATGAGCTGGAGGCCGACCTCGCCCAGTACGTATCGCGACACCGGGCCCAGGTCGCGGGTGCCCAGGACCAGCAGGTCCGAGCGGCCGGCGGCGTCCGTCAAAGCCTCCAGCGGGTCCTTGGGCACCAGTTCCCGCTCCAGCGGGAGGTCCGGGTAGCGGGCCCGGACGGTACCGGCCACCTCGTCCATCATCCGGTGGGGCCAGTAGTTCTGGTCGCTCTCCCCGCCGGGCGGCCCGGCGGACTCCGGGGCGAGCAGCACCCAGGCGTGCAGCAGCCGCAGCCGGGCCCTGCGCAGCTCTGCCTCCTGGGCCGCCCACAGAACGGCGGCCGACGACTCCGGCGTACCGTCCACGCCTGCGGTGATGGTTTCCTGCATCGCCTCGCTCCTCTCCTTCGGGGCCGGGCCAGGACCGGTGTGCGTCGCCACACCTCCAGGGTGCGCGGCGCGGTCCGGTCCGGCACCGGCAGAACGGAAGAGGGCCCGCGCGGCCGGGCCGGGGCGGGCGCCTCACACCCTGCCGTGCGCCCGCCGGGCCCGCCGGGAGAGCGAGTCGATGACGACGGCGACCAGCAGCACCCCGCCGGTGATCATGAACTGGACGGCGGTCTGGATGCCCATCAGGGCCACGCCGGACGCGATCGACTGGATGACCAGGACACCGAGCAGCGCGGACCAGGTCCGGCCGCGGCCGCCGAACAGGCTGGTGCCGCCGATGACCGCGGCGGCGATCGCGTCCATCAGCAGATTGCCGGACCCCGCGGTCTGGGTGGCCGAGGTGACCCGGGAGGCCAGGAACAGCCCGCCGATCGCGGCCATCGTCCCCGAGACCATGAACACCGAGATCCGCACCAGGTCCACGTTGATGCCGGTGCGGCGGGCGGCCTCCACGCTGCCGCCGAGCGCGAAGATCATGCGCCCGTACGGCGTCCGGCGCAGCACCTGGTCGAGACCGACCAGGAACACCAGGAAGATCAGCAGGGCCAGCGGCAGGCCCTGGAACTGGTTGAGCACGAACGCCGCGGCCAGCGAGACGACCGCCAGCACCGCGGTGCGCAGCACGATCTCGCCGAGCGGCCTGGCCGGCACCCCGGCGGCCCGGCGGCGCCGCACGTCCTGGTAGGAGGCGAGGAAGTAGCCGGCCGTCCCGAGCGCCGCCAGGCCGTACGCGGCCGCCACCGGGGTGAAGTAATAGCCGGTCAGCTTGGCCAGCAGGCCCTGGTCGTCGAGGTTGATGGTGCCGGCGGAGCCCAGGATGTAGAGCATCAGCCCGTTCCAGCCCAGCAGTCCGGCCAGGGTGACCACGAAGGCGGGCACCCCGACCTTCGCGAAGAAGAACCCCTGCACGGCCCCGATCACGGTCCCGGCGAGCACGGCCAGGACCAGCGCGAGCCCCTCCGGGACGCCCTGGTTGACGTTGAGCACCGCGAACCCGGCCGCGGCCAGCCCGCTCACCGAGCCGACCGACAGATCGATCTCGCCGAGCAGCAGCACGAACACCACCCCGGTCGAGATCAGGCCGATGCCGACGATGTCCACGCTCAGGTTGGACAGGTTGCGCGGCGAGAGGAAGTTCTCGTTGAGGCTCTCGAAGATGATCCACACCACGAGCAGCCCGAGCACGACCGGGACCGAGCCGAGCTCCCCGCTGTGGAACCGGCGCTTGAGGGCCGCGAGCGGGTTCCGGTCGGCCCGCCCCGGCGCCGGCCGGGTGCGGCGCGCCGCCTGCTCGCCCTCCCGCTGCCGGGTCATCGCTCCGTCTCCCAGTGGGACGCGCGGCGGGAGACCGCGTTGTCGGTGGCCCCGGTGATGGAGGAGATGATCTGCTCGTGGGACGTGGTGGTCACGTCGAAGAAGCCGTTGTTGCGGCCCAGCCGGAGCACCGCGATCCAGTCCGCGACCGCCTTGACGTCGCCCATGTTGTGGCTGATCAGGAGCACTCCGAGGCCGCGTTCCCGCAACTGCTCGACGAGGTCGAGGACCTGGGCGGTCTGCTCGATGCCCAGCGACGCGGTCGGCTCGTCCAGCAGCACCAGCCGCGGCTCGCCCAGCATCGAGCGGGAGATGGCGACGGTCTGCCGCTGGCCGCCGGACAGCGAGGCCACCGGCAGCCGCACGCTGGGCAGCCGGATGGCGAGGGTGTCGAGCAGGCCGAGCGTGACCCGCTCCATCTCCACCTCGTCCAGCAGCCCGGCCCGGTGGATCTCCCGGCCGAGGAAGAGGTTGCCGACCACGTCGAGGTTGTCGCACAGCGCGAGGTCCTGGTAGACGGTGGCGATGCCCAGGTCCTGGGCCTCGTGCGGCCGGGTGATGTGCACCGGCCGGCCCTGCCACTCGACGGTGCCCTCGTCCGCCGGATCGACCCCGGCGATCACCTTGATCAGGGTGGACTTGCCGGCCCCGTTGTCCCCGACGAGCGCCACGACCTGACCGGCGCGGACCTCCAGGTCGACGTCAGCGAGGGCCTGCACGGCGCCGTACCGCTTGAAGATGCCGCGCAGCGCCAGCAGCGGAGGTGCTGACATGGGTACCTGCCTTAGCTGGTGAGCCCCGCCTTCCGGCAGGCGGAGGCGTATTTGGGGGTGCAGATCTGGTCGATGGTGTACATACCGTCCTTGACCACCGTGTCCTTGATGTTCGCCGCCGTCACCTCGACGGGCGTGAGCAGCACGGCCGGGATGTCGCGCAGGGTCGGGCTGTTGATCCGGTGGGGAGCCAGGCGGCCGAGCCGCTCACCGCGCCCCAGGGTCACCGCCATCGCGGCCGCGGCGTCGGCCTCGGGCTTGAAGGGCTTGAGGACGGTCATGATCTGTTCGCCCTGGAGGATGCGCTGAATGGCGGGGAGTTCGGCGTCCTGACCGGTGATCGGCGGCAGCGGGGAGATCTTGGCGGCCTTCAGCGCGGAGATGATGCCGCCGGCCAGGCTGTCGTTGGCGGAGTAGACCCCGTCGATGTGGTCGGCGCCGAGCGCCGCGATCGCGGCGGTCATGTTGCCGTTGGCGGCCTCCGGACGCCAGCCGGCCGTGTCGTACGACTTCCCGATCCGCACCTTGCCCGCGAGGACGGACAGCGCACCGCGCTTGAACCACGCGGAGTTGGGGTCGGTCGCCGCGCCGTTCATCATCACGATCTGCGCGCGGTGCGCCGCGGGGCCGAGCGCCCGCAGCAGCGCCTCGCCCTGCAGCCGGCCGACCTTCGCCCCGTCGAACGAGACGTACGCCGAGATCGGGCCCTCCGCCAGCCGGTCGTAGGCGACGACCGGGATGCCGGCCCGGTGGGCGTCCTCGACGGAGGAGCGCAGCGACCGGGAGTCGGTGGCGTCGAGGATCAGCACGTCGACCCGCTTGGTGATCATCGCGTCCATCTGCTGCTGCTGGGTGGCGACGTCGTGCTGGGCGCTGACGGTCTCCACCGAGCACCCGGGGCACAACCGGTGGATCCGCTGCTCGATCAGCGGCTTGTCGAAGTGGTAGAAGCGCGAGGTGCTGTCCGGCAGGAGGACCCCGATCCGCAGGGCGCCGGGGGAGGAGGCCGTCCGGTGTCCGCCGCCGGCCTCGCCGCAGGCCGCCGGGCCGGCCAGCAGTCCCAGCGCGGCCAGCGCGACGACGGCTCTGCGCAGACGCCCGGTCACCGCCCCGGACCTCCTTCCGCGATCCCGGCGGCCTCGATCCGCTCGTCCGGCTGCAGGCTGATCTCGCTCCACACCTGCTTGCCGCCGCTCAGCGGCACCGAGCCCCACGAGGCCGACATCGCCTCGACGAGCAGCAGCCCGCGGCCGCCGGTCGCCTCCCAGTCCACGCTCGCCGGCTTGACCGGGGCCCGCGGCGAGGCGTCGTTGACCGCGATCCGCAGTCGGTCGGCGGCCAGCGTCAGGTCCAGCCGCACCTCGCCCTGGGTGTGCGCGATGGCGTTGGTGACCAGCTCGGACACCACCAGCAGCGCCACGTCCATCTCCTCGGTCACGCCCCACGTGCGCAGCGTGCGGCCGGTGAACCGGCGGGCGTGCATCACCGCGTCGGGCAGCCGCCACACCGCCCAGTGCGCCCGGGTCGGGCGGACCCGCATGCCGTCGTAGCGCAGGACCAGCACCGCCACGTCGTCGTCCCGCCGTTTGGCGCTGCCCAGCAGTTCGTCGGCGACCCGCCCGGTGTCGGCCGGATCGGCCGCGGCGAGCACCTCGCACACCCGGCGCATCCCGTCCTCCAGGGGGAGGCTGGCCGACTCGGCCAGGCCGTCGGTGAGCAGCACCAGCAGCGTGCCGGGTGCCAGCCCGACCTCGGTCAGCGGGAACTCGCCCTCCGCGGAGACCCCCAGCGGCGGCCCGCCCTCGATGCTCAGCTCCTCGGTCCGGCCGTCCGGGTGCCGCAGCACCGGCGGCAGATGCCCGGCCCGCACGAACCAGGCGATGCCCTCCTCCATGTCGAGGTCCACGTAGGAGCAGGTGGCGAAGAGATCGGTCTCCATGCCGAGCAGCAGCCGGTTGGCATGCGCGATCACCACGTCGGGCGGATGGCCCTCCACCGCGTACGCCCGGATCGCGGTGCGCATCTGGCCCATGATCGTCGCGGCGCCCGCACTGTGCCCCTCGACGTCCCCGATCACCAGCGCCACGTGCCCGTCGGAGAGCGGGATGACGTCGTACCAGTCACCGCCCACCTCCAGGCCCATCGTGGCCGGCAGATAGCGGACCGCGGTGTCCCCGCCGGCCAGCGACGGCAGCGTACGGGGCAGCAGGCTGCGCTGGAGCATGGTGGCGAGCTCATGGCCGGCGTCCAGCGCGTGCGCGCGGACCAGGGCCTGGCCGACCAGCCCCGCGGTCGCGGTCAGCAGCGACCGCTCCTCCGGCCCGAACCGGTGCTCGGTGTCCCAGCCGAGCAGGCACACGCCGACCACCCGGCCGTCGGCCGGCAGCGGCAGGATCGCCAGCCCGCCCGGCCCGATGTCCGCGAGCCCCGGCTCCAGCTCCGCCCCCGGGGGCCACAGCGCCACATGGCCGCCCCGCAGGACGCCCTCCAGCGTGGGCAGGGCGTGGCACGAGGCGTCGGGCCATTCGGTGCGCCATTCGCGCTGCCAGCTCTCGGGCCAGGATTCCGGTTCGGGGGGATCGAGGACGGTGACCACGAGCCGGTCGGCCTCCAGCTCGGCGACCCCCATCCGGCTGGCGGCCAGCGGCGGCCGCAGCACGTCGACCACGGCCCGGCTGACCTCCCGGATCGTGGTCGCACCGGCCAGCGCGGTCGACAGCCGCTGGACGACGGACACCTCGTCGGCGCTGGGGCGCAGGTACGAGGCGTCGGCGACCACCCCCAGCATCCGCTCCGGCGTCCCGTCGGCGTCGTAGCGCACCCGGCAGCGCAGACTCAGCCAGCGCAGCTCGCCGTTGGGCCGGCGGATCCGGAAGGACAGCTGCTGCCCGGAGACGGGCAGTCCGCCCGGTTCCACGATCGACATCAGCGCCGGAACGTCGTCCGGCGCGGTCCGCTCCAGCAGCGTTTCGACCCGCCGGTCGAACTCCGGCGGCGCGATCCCGAACAGCGACAGCACCAGGGCGTCCGCGTCGATCCGGCCGGTGCGCAGCACCAGCGTGAACGCGCCGCCGCGCAGGGTGTCCAGCCCCGGGCCGAGCAGCGACTGCCGCTCGGTGCGCGCCATGACCCGGGCCGCCACCGCCTCCAGGCCCGCGGCCACCTGGTCGGCGTGCAGCTCCAGGAGGTGCCGGCGGTCCTCGTCGAAGGCGTGCGTCGCCTGGTCGACGACGACGAGGCAGCCCAGCCGCCTGGTGTCGTCGCCCAGCGGCAGCACCCCGAGCGAGACCTCTCCGTGCCCGGCGAGGTCGGCGGCGCCCACCCACTGCGGCCGGCCGGTGCGGAAGGCCGCGGCGACCGGGGAGTTGCCGGACGCGTCGTAGCTGGCGGGCAGTCCGATGCGGACACCGGAGCCACCCACCATCTCGGCCAGATGGAGTTCGCCGTCCCCTTCGGCCGGGACATAGACGGCGGTCAGCTCGGCCCCGGACGACCCGAGGACCCGCGTGGTCACTGCCTGCACCGCCTCCGTACGCGGAGGGAAGCCGTTGTCGTACGCCACGGTTGCCGAATCCGCCCTCGGGGCCAGGGCTCCACCCCGCCGCCATTTCATCGGATATGCGGTAATTTACCGCTTTGCCTCCATGGTGCGGCATCCGGCGAGGCGGGAGCCAGTCGGCGTCCGCGCGGCCCCAGGCCGGCGGGCGCCCGGTCAGGTGGGCACCAGCACCGCCGCGCCCCGCACCCGGCCCGCGGCCAGATCGGTCAGCGCCTGCGGGGCCCGGGCGAGCGCATACGGACTGACGGTGACCTGGATGCCGATCCGCGCCGCGGTCCGCAGGAACTCCTCGCCGTCCTGGCGGGTGTTGGAGGCCACGCTGCGCAGATCGCGCTCGTGGAAGAGGTGGCGCTGATAGTTGAGCACCGGGATGTCGGTGAGGTGGATCCCGGCGATGGCGAGCGTGCCCGACCGGTCCAGCGCCTCCAGCGCCACCGGCACCAGGTCGCCCACCGGCGCGAAGAGGACCGCCGCGTCCAGCGGCTCGGGCGGCCGGTCGTACGCGTCGCGGGCCGAGGTCGCCCCCAGGTCGAGGGCGAGTTGACGGGCGGCCGCCGAACGGGTCAGCACATGGACCCGGGCCCCCTCGGCCAGCGCGACCTGCGCGGCCAGATGCGCCGAGGCCCCGAACCCGTAGATGCCGAGCCGGCCGCCCGGCGGCAGCGCGCTGCGGCGCAGCGCCCGGTAGCCGATGATCCCGGCGCACAGCAGCGGCGCCAGCTGCACGGCGCTCTGGTCCTCCGGCAGTGGATAGGCGTAGTCCGCGGGGACCACGGCGGCCTCGGCGAACCCGCCGTCGGCGTCCCAGCCGGTGTACCGGGAGGCCGGGCAGAGGTTCTCGCGGCCCGCCCGGCAGTAACGGCAGCCGCCGCAGGTGCCGCGCAGCCAGGCCCCGCCGGCCCGGTCACCGACGCGGAACCGGCCGACCGCCGCCCCCGTGGCCACGACCCGGCCGACGATCTCGTGCCCCGGGACGGTCGAGGGGCGGCGCGGCGGCAGGTCCCCTTCGGCCAGATGGAGATCCGTACGGCAGACCCCGCACGCCTCGACCCGCAGCAGCAGATCGCCGGGACCCGGCGCGGGAACGGGGCGCCGCACCGCCACCAGCGGCCCCGAGGCCACCGGACCGGGCCGCCCGACGGCCCAGGCGGACGCCAGATCCGGGCCGGAGACCGGTGCCGGGGCTCCGGCCGTGTGTGCGGCCATGCGTCCAGCATCGCGCCGGGCAGGGAGGCGGACAAACGGGGCCCGCGCGCACGCCGCCGGTCCGGGCTGCCGGGCCCCGGCGGCTCCCGCCTGGTCGCCCGCCCCGCCTCGTCAGGAGGCCGAGCCGCTCCGCCCGTTGGCGGAGCCGGGCCGGCCCTTCCGGCGAAGGCGGAGGGTGCGCAGCAGCGCGGTCAGCGGACGGCGGCGCCCGCGGGCGACGGGGGCGTCCGCGGTGTCCGCCGCGTCCGGGGCGCCCGGCGGCGGATCGGCCGGGCCGCCCGGTGGCGGGGCCGGAACGCCCGGCGGCGGGACCGGCCGGCCGGGCGGCCGCGAGGTGGCCGGGGGAGTGGTCTTCGGCTTGGGGACGGTGCGCGAGGCCTCGGCGCGGACGAGCGCGCCGAGGGCCCCGAAGATGTCGCGGGGCATACCGGTTCTCCTGCGGTGCCGGTCCTGTGAGCGGATGGCGGCAGGCCGCGCACGCCGCACCCCGGTGGCCCGTCGAACGGGCCGGGGCGGGCGGATGCGGCCGGGCCCGGTCAGCAGCGCAGAACGGTCACGCGCCCCGCGGGAGCGGCGGCGGAGGAGGTGTGGACGGCACCGGACGCTGGGACGCCGCCCGCGGTGCGGGCGGCGGCCACCGGTGACGCCCCGAGCGCCTTGCCGGCCGCCCCGGTCGGGACGTGGTGGCGCAGATGGCAGACCGACCCCTCGCACCGGTGGCGGACGCCGCTGCCCGGATGCCTGGGGTCGCCGTCGCCGGACGCCAGCACCGGCGCTCCCACGGCGCACGGCCGCACGGCCGGTGCGGACGCGACGGGGGCCGTGGCGCGGGGGGCACAGGCCCTGGCACCGGCCGGCGCCTCCGGGGAGCCCGGGGCGAACGCCGCGTGCAGCAGGGCCAGCAGAGCGAGCAGGAGCAGCACGCGTCGGCCCTGTGTCGCCGCGGAGCGGCCGGTGCTGACGGTGTCCCGCATACGGATCTCCCCACGCTCTTCCAGGAAGCAATCCCCGGTACGACATCGGGGCACTCCGGAGAGACCGGAAAGAGACCGCAATTCCACCCGTTCCGGCTACGGGCCGTACGTATGCTCCGGAAACGGACAAGCCGCCGCGGTCAGGGAACACACCGGGCGCATCGCGTACGGGCCACGGACCGCTGACGACGTGCGCCCGCGCGGCGCCCCGCTCGCCCCGGTCCGGGCTTCAGCTGTCCGCTATCGCCCGCTCGAAATGGTGCGTGAACCGCTCCATGGGCTCACCGTCGAGGTTCCACGGCCAGGGCGTGGTGACGCCCTTGGTGGCTCGCAGGGCGATCGCCGCCTCGGTCATCCGGGCGGACTTGATCAGCGCGTACGCCAGGACGTTCAGATCCACCATCGCCTGGGCGTGGTGCAGGTAGCCGGGGGCCGGCCAGTACCGTGCCGCCTGGTCGAGGGCCCGGGCGGCGTCCGGGCGGCGCCAGATCTCGCCCGCGCCCAGGGCGGACAGCCCGCCGGTGGCCACCGCCCGCTGATGGGCGCGGACCAGCGCGGTCAGCTCCAGGCCGGCGGCGGGGGCGTCCGGCGGCATGCTGTTGCGCACACCGTCGAGCAGGTCCAGCACCAGGGCGCTGGAGCCGCACTCGTCGGGCGAGAGGTAGCCCAGGGCCTGGAGGTGCGCCTCGCGGTTCCAGGGATCGCGGGCCTTGATCTCGCGCCAGATCGCCGACAGTTCCTGGGAGGGGCGGCGCTCCAGCCGCAGCACGGCCAGCTGCAGGGTCCACGGCGTGGGATCGGCCGGCACCAGATCGGCCGCGATCCGGCAGGTCTCCCGGGTCTCGGCCAGGTCGACGGCGGAACCCGGCTCGCGGGCCCGGAGGAGATCGGACCAGGCGTGCAGCAGCAGGGCGTCCGGGTCGTGCGGGCTGTGCCGCCGCCAGATGCCGGGCAGTCCCCGGCCGGCCGACGCGGCCAGTACGGCGAGCCGGTGCGCCTTGCGGTCCCAGTCGTCGCCCGTCTCGTCGAGCAGCTGCGCCATGGTGGCCATCACGGCGGTGTCCAGTGAACCGCGGGACCAGGCGGTCTCGACGCGCTTCCGGACCCGGCCCAGGGTGACGTCGTCGAGCTCCGGGGCCATCCGGGGAACGTTGTCCTTGCGGCGTCTGAAGACGGGCATCGTCGTGGGCTGGCCTTCCGAGCGGGAGTCGTGGGCGGCGGGGGGCGGCGGTCCAGGGATCGTACGGGGCGGTGGCGTGCCGTGCACACCACCGCCCCGTACGGTCCGTTTCTGCTAGCGGGTGGGGAGCCCCGCCGTCTTGTCGGACTTGCCGCCGATCCGGTCGCGGACCAGGGAGATCCCGACGACCACGACCGCCAGCAGCACCGACAGCAGCACCTGGATGCGGCCGCCGCCCTCGCTGTCGTCGGTCAGCATGTAGGCCAGCACGAACGTGATCATCGCGATCGTGGCCCAGGTCAGGTACGGGAACAGCCACATCCGCACGACCAGCTTCGCCGGGTTCTCGCGCAGGATGATCCCGCGCATCCGCAGCTGCGAGAAGCAGATCACCAGCCACACGAAGAGCGCGACCGCGCCCGAGGAGTTCAGCAGGAACTGGAAGACGGTGTCGGGCCACAGGTAGTTGAAGCCGACCGCGATGAAGCCGAAGATGACCGAGGCCAGGATCGCGGCCTGCGGGACGCCGCGCACGCTGGTCCGGGCGAAGCTCTTCGGCGCGTCACCGCGCTGGCCGAGCGAGAACGCCATCCGGGAGGCGGTGTACAGGCCGGAGTTCAGGCAGGAGAGCACGGCGGTCAGCACGATGACGTTCATGATCTGGCCGGCGTGCGGGATGCCGATGGAGTCGAGGGCCGCGACGTAGGAGCCCTTCTTGGTGATCGAGGGGTCGTTCCACGGCAGCAGGGAGACGACGACCAGGATCGAGCCGAGGTAGAAGATGCCCACTCGCCAGATCACGCTCTTGGTGGCCTTCGTGACCGCGCGCTCGGGGTCCTCGGACTCACCGGCGGCGAGGGTGACGATCTCGGAGCCCATGAAGGAGAAGACGACCATCAGGACACCGGTGAGGATCGCGCTGGGCCCGTGGGGCAGGAACCCGCCGTGCGAGGTGAGGTTCCCGAAGCCGGTCGCCGCGTGGCCGGTGCCGGGCAGCACTCCGAAGATCGCCAGGCCGCCCAGGACGATGAAGGCCGCGATGGCGACGACCTTGATGCCCGCGAACCAGAACTCGAACTCGCCGAAGGAGGCGACCGAGGCGAGGTTGGTGGCGGTCAGTACGACCATCACGATCAGGGCCCAGGCCCACTGCGGGACGGCCGGGACCCAGCTCGTGAGGATGGCGGCCCCGGCGGTCGCCTCGACGGCGAGCACCACGACCCAGAAGAACCAGTACAGCCAGCCGATCGAGAAGCCCGCCCAGCGGCCGAGCGCCCGGTCCGCGTACGCGGAGAAGGAACCGGAGGTCGGGTTGGCCGCCGCCATCTCGCCGAGCATCCGCATGACGAACACGACGAGCGCGCCGACCAGGGCGTAGGAGAGCAGGATGCCGGGGCCGGCCGCGGCGATGCCCGAGCCGGAGCCGACGAACAGGCCCGCGCCGATGACCCCGCCCACGGCGATCATGGACAGATGGCGGTTCTTGAGGCCGGAGCGCAGCCCTGACTGCTGCGACGCCGACCCGTCTTCCGGGGGAGCGGGCGGAGCGGCCAGGTGGCTCTGGGGAGGTGTGGTCATTGCGACATCCGTTGAGGGGTTGGAGGGGTCATGCACGGGGTGACTGCTGGGATCGCCTCGGTCTGGACGCACGACAGGGCCGGGTGCTGGCAGGTGGCGATCATGGCCCTGTCGAATGTCGAAAGCGGCGGCACGGGGCCGCGGATTCCGGATGCTCGCGCGGGTGGGGAGCGCTGATCGCGCCGCCGCAGCGTGCCCGGCCTCCTCGTGAGAGGTGAGCGGCATCACGTCCGAATGGATTTGCGTCAGCGTATGTGGCGATGCGCGGCGGCGTATTTGTGAGGGACGACAAAGTCACCCCCGATGGCTGTGCGACCGGCCAATGCGAAATCCGTAGCCGGCCGCCTACGAGGACTCCCCCCGGTGCGGGACGCGCCCGCCCTCGGCACCCTCCTGGCGGTCCAGCTCGGCGAGCAGGCGGCGCAGGAACGCCCGGGTCTCGGCGACCGCGGACGCCGGCAGAGCGGGGGCCAGGGCGCGGTGGACGGCGGTGGCGCGCTCCGTGACGCGGGACAGCGCCCGCCGCCCCTCGGAGGTGGGCACCAGCAGCGGGGAACCACGGTGATCCGGGTTGGGCTCGAAGGTGAGGTGGCCCAGGTCCGCGAGGTCGTTGGCCACCCGCTGCACGTTCTGCCGGCTGACCCCGAGCCGCCGGGCCGCCCGCGGCACCGTCATCGGCGCGTCCGACGCCACGCTCAGCACCTGCCACCGGGCCTGGGTGAGCCCCTCCGCCTGCGCGGTGCGCTCGCCGAGGCGGCGCAGGGCCCCGGCGGCCTCGAAGACATCGGCCACCAGCAGGGCCATCTCGTCCGACACCCGGTCCTCCTCCCGGGCCCCCTTCACGGGACGCCTTTTCGGCACGTGGCACACACGTGACCACGACACTTGACAACGCATTGTCAGAATAGCAACGTGGTGTCTATATGCACACCGCGGCACGTGGTGGCGGATGTCCACCCCGCAGGGCCCCGCCGGGCTCCGGATCCGCCCGCACGCCGCGCTGGGCGTCCTCGATCACGACTACCTCGACGACACCGCCTCCTGGCGGGTCCCCGCCCACGTCGTGCCCAACGGCGCCGGCGCCGTCCCGGAACTCCTACGCCGTCTCGGACGGCAGGTCCTGCTCGGTCCAGATGATCTTGCCGGTGGGGGTGTAGCGGGTGCCCCAGCGCCGGGTCAGCTGGGCGACGATGAACAGCCCGCGGCCGCCCTCGTCGGTCGTCCGGGCATGGCGCAGATGCGGCGCGGTGCTGCCGCCGTCGAAGACCTCGCAGATCAGCCCGGCCTGCCGGATCAGCCGCAGGGTGATCGGGCCGGTGCCGTGCCGGATCGCGTTGGTGACCAGCTCGCTGACGACCAGCTCCGTCGTGAACTGCAGCTCCTCCATGCCCCATTCGGCCAGCTGCCGGCCGGCCAGCGCCCGGGCGTTGCCGACCACGGCCGGGTCGGCGGGCAGGTCCCAGGACGCCACCTGGTGCGCACCGAGCGCGCGGGTACGGGCGAGCAGCAGCGCCGCGTCGTCCGACGGCGGTCCGGTCAGCAGCGCCTTGACCGCCCGCCCGCCGATGTCCTTCAACGCCGCCCCGGGCATCGTCAGCGCGCCGCTCAGCCGGGCCAGCCCGACCCCGATGTCCGGATCGCAGGTCTCGATCAGCCCGTTGGTGTAGAGCGCGAGCAGACTGCCCTCGGGCAGCTCCCGCTCGACCGCCTCGAACGGCAGCGAGCCCAGCCCCAGCGGGGGACCGGCGGGCAGGTCCACCAGCTCGACCGTGCCGTCCGGCCCGGCCACCGCGGGCGGGAGGTGCCCGGCCCGCGCCATGCAGCACCGCCGGCTGACCGGGTCGTAGATCGCGTACAGACAGGTCGCGCCCATGAACGTGGCCGCCACCGTGGCGTTCCCGGTCTCCGCCGGCTCGGCGCCGTAGGTCTTCACCAGGCCGATGACCAGGTCGTCCAGCCTTGCCAGCAGCTCATCGGGCGGTAGATCGAGGTTGGCCAGGGTGCGCACCGCCGTCCGCAACCGGCCCATGGTGGCCGCGGCGTTGATGCCGTGGCCGACCACGTCCCCGACGACCAGCGCCACCCGGGCACCGGACAGCGGGATCACGTCGAACCAGTCGCCGCCCACCCCGCTCGGCGCGTCCGCCGGGAAGTACCAGGACGCGACCTCCAGGGCGGAGCCGCCGGTCAGCTCGTGCGGCAGCAGGTTCTGCTGCATCACCCGCGCCGCGGTCCGCTCCCGTGTGTAGCGGCGCGCGTTGTCGACGCACACCGCGGCCCGCGCCACCAGCTCCTCGGCCAGCCGCACGTCGTCCGCGGTGAACGGCCCCAGCCGGCGCGAGCGGAAGAACGTCGCCGCGCCCAGCGTCACCCCGCGGGCCTGCACCGGCGCCACCATCACCGACCGGAACCCGTACGCCCGGATCACCGCGCCGCGGGCCGGGTCCTCGGTGACCCAGGCGCTGGACGTCTGGTCCAGGGCCGCCTCCACCAGGGACTCGCCGGCCAGCAGGCAGCGGGTGATGGGCGATGCCGGGGAGCGCCGGACGGCCTCGCCGACCGCCAACCCCGCTTCCGGGCAGCCCTCGTTGACCGACTGCTGGCCGCAGCGCCGCATCAGCAGACTGCTGTCGACCGGACCGGGCACCGGCTCCTCGCCCCGGAGGACCGAGTCCAGCAGATCGACGGCGACGAAGTCGGCGAGCGCCGGCACCGCGACGTCGGCCAGTTCCTGCCCGGTGCGGGTGACGTCCAGGGTGCTGCCGATCCGGACGCTGGCGTCGTTCAGCAGGGCCAGCCGCTCCTGCGCCCGCCAGCGCTCGGTGACGTCGATGACCATGTACCAGATGCCGATCCGCCGCCCCTGCGGATCCGCCAGCCCGAAGAAGGACGCCGAGTAGGCGCGCTCCTGGTTGGGGTCGGCGTAGGTGGGGCTGCGGAATTCGTAGTCCATCACCGGGATGCCGGTGCGCAGGACCCGCAGCATCCGCTCGTGGAACGCCTCGGCCTCCAGCGGCGGCAGGACCTGGTCCACCGTCCGCCCCAGCCGGCGTTCCAGGGGTATCAGCCGTTCCAGCACGTCGTTGACCCACACGTAGCGCAGCTCGGTGTCCAGCACGGCCATGCCGACCGGGGCGTGTGCCAGGAACGGTTCGAGCATCAGCTGGTTGACCCCGCCGCCCGGCATCCGCCACTCCTCCAGGGCGAACACCGACCACCGCTCGCCGCCGGCGCCGTCGAGCACCGGGGTGACCTGGACGGCCAGCTGCAGATCGCGGCCGTCGCGGTGGCGCGCGGCCACCGAACCGCCCCAGCCGTCGCCGGTCCGGCACCACGCGGCGACCGCGGCCGCCCGCTCCCTGTCGCCGGGGAGGGCCAGCAGTTCCGCCGCGGGGTGGCGGAGGACCTCCTCGGCCCGGTAACCGAGCAGCCGCTGGGCGGCGAGGGTCCAGGAGACGATCAGCCCCTGTGCGTCCAGTTCGGCCGTGGCGGCCTTCGCGAGGTCACCCGCCCGGTCGGAACCGCCCGGCCGTGCCTTGTCGGAGCTCATGATCGCCAGTCCGTCGGCTCAAGGGGAGCATCGCGCCCAGTCTAGGAGAAATATGAACCAACAGCCGCTGCAGTCGGTGACGGCTCAGGGGGCCGGCGGCAGCCGCAGTTGCAGCATGGCCAGCAGGCGCTGGTCGGGGCGGCCGAGGTCGAGGCCGGTCAGCTCCTCGGCCCGGCGGATCCGGTAGCGGAGGGTGTTGGGGTGCACGTGCAGCTGGGCGGCGGCGGCCCGGACGTCGCCGAAGGCGTTCAGGTAGGCGAGCACGGTCTCGGCCAGCTGCCCCTGGTTCCGGCTGTCGTGCGCGACCAGCGCGGTCAGCCGCGGGTCGCGCATCTCCGGATGGGCGGAGAGCAGCGTGAGCACCTCGCTGACCAGCACCTCCGCCTGGATGTCCGGCAGTGCCGCGACCGTGGTGGCGACGCCCACGCTCACCATGGCGTCCAGGATCCGGTCCGCCTCCCGCCGGGACTCGGGGACCTCGCCGAGCGCCGGCACGATGCAGCCCACCGAGCCGCGCAGCGACAGCCCCAGGTGGCGGCGGACGGCGTCGGTGATCTCCTGCCCCCAGAGGCGCAGGGTGCCGAGGTCGATGCTGCGCGGCAGCTGCGGCAGCAGCACGTAGATCCGGGAGTCGGCCTGGGTGACCAGGGCGCTGCGGTGCCGGGCGGCGGTGTGCACCGAGACCAGGTTGCCGACCTCGGCCCGGGCCAGCTCCGGCGGCGGGGCCTCGGTCCCGTACGAGAAGCCCAGGACGGCCGCCGGGCGGGCGGCGTCGAGGCCCATGTGGGAGGCGAGCGGCTGCGGCCCGGTGGTGCCCTCCAGCAGCCCGGCCGCCAGCGTCCGGGTCAGTGTGAGGTCCGCCGAGAGCTCCCGGCGGCGGCGCACGAGATGCTGCGCGGCGACCCGGGCCGCGCCCAGCAGGGCCTGGTCGCAGTGGTCGGTCAGCGGCGTCGAGCCCTCCTGCACCCAGATGGTGCCCAGCTGCCGCTCCCCGGACCGGATCGCCACCGCGAGCCGGGCGCGGATGCCCAGCTCCGGATGGCTTTCGATGCGGATCACCTCGTCGGAGGCGCGCAGCCGCTGGAAGACCCCCCATTTCCGGAGCCGGGCCAGATACGCCTCGGGGCCGTGCCAGCCCAGGATGGACAGCCGCCGCAGATCGTCCACCTCGTCGGAGTCGGTGGAGCGGGAGTACGCCAGCACCCGGTTCGCGGTGTCCTCGATGCTGACGATGCCGCCGGTGAGGACGGCGGTGGTCTGGGCGAGCGAGAACAGATCGCCCTCCTCGTCGCCCGCGCCGGGCAGCCCCGGCGGTGAGTCCTCCAGGGCCGCCCGGGCCAGCGCGTCCACCTGCTCCCAGCGCGCCTCACTGCGGACGGACAGCAGCGCGATCCCGGCCTCGACGGCGGTCTCACTGAGCGCCGCGGCCTGGCCGGGGGCGTCGAGCTTGACCGCGACCGCGGCCGCCCCGTCGCGCCCGCCGGCCCGCAGCGCCGGGAACGCGGCGCGGCCGCGGGCGCCTATGGCGAGGATCAGCTCGCCGGGGCGGGCCATCGGCGGATCCTCGGGGTCGAGCAGGGCGACGCTGCGGATCTCGACGTCCAGCCCGGCGGGCGCCGCCTGCAGCTCGACCAGCGGCTCGCCCAGCGACATCAGCAGCTGGCGCAGGCTGATGCCGGTACGGGGCGGTGTTGCCGCCGCGGCTGTGTCCATGATCGGCGCCTCTGCTGGGTCGGTTCGGCCCGGGCCGGACGGCGCAGGCCCGCTCATGGCGCATACGGTCCCGACCGCCAAGCAGCCGGTCGGCCAAAGTCGGGCCTGCTACGGCACGTATGAGCCACGCCAACAGTACTGCTGCTCCCCGTCGGGACAACCGCGGCCGCGGGGCGCCCGGCGGAAGGCCCAGTGCATCCGCGGCTCCACCGCGAACCGGAAGACCTTCCGTACCGGCGGGGTGCACAGCAGCGTCACCACCACGGCGGCGATCAGCGTCACCACGACGTGGCCCCACGGCGTACCGATCCAGGCCGCGTCGTACCAGTGCCACCAGCGCGAGCCCTTGGCCAGGAAGCCGTGCAGCAGATAGCCGTAGAGGGTGCCGGCGCCCAGGGCGGTGCACCACATCCGGCGGCCCGGCACCCAGGCGAGGAAGCAGGCGGTCAGCACCAGTGAGCAGCCGAACATGGCCAGCTGCATCAGCCCGCCGCCCCACCACGGCGCTCCCAGTGTCCTGGCGCTGTCGGTGTGGTAGAACCACGCGTCGTTCATCCGCGGCACGGCCCAGTAGGCGAACGCGGTCGCACCCAGCACCACGGGCACGGCCGCGATCCGCACCGCCCGGCGGCGCAGCAGGCGGAAGTGCTCGGGGGACAGGCGCAGGCCCAGCACGAAGAACGGCAGGAACTGCAGTACCCGTTGGAGATCGAGATCGCTGCCGATCTCCGGGGAGGCCGAGGCGAGTGCGGCGATCGTCAGGGCGAGCGGCACCGGCAGGCGGATGATCCGCCACAGCGGGGCGGTGAGCCGCCAGATGAACAGCGCCGGCAGGAACCAGGTGAGGAACCACGGATCCAGCAGGCCGACCGAGAGGTCCGGCTGATCGCCGGCCGCGTACCGGAACAGGGCGTAGGCCGTCCGGAAGAGGATATAAGGGACGGCGATGCCGGTGACCAGTCGCTGCAGCTGGTCGGGGCGGAAAGTGAAACTCCGGGAAAAGTAACCGGAGATGACGATGAACGCCGGCATGTGGAAGGCGTACACGACGAGGTAGAGCGCGGCCGAGGTCCGGCTCGTGGCGTAGAACGGCTCCCAGGCGTGGCCGATCGCCACCCATACGATGGCCAGGTATTTGGCATTGTCGAAGTAGGCGTCGCGCCGGGTGCCGCCGGTGGGCCCCGCGAACTCCTCCGGGGCCGGGGCGGGGGCGCGCGCGGAGGCGGTGGTGGAGCGGCGGCGGAGCGGGGCCGCGGTCATGGAATCGTTCCTCCCCTCGGTCGTCTACAGTGTTGTAGACCATCGCGCACTGTAGGGGCCCGGGCGTGCGCCGCGCATCCCGGTCCGCTCAGCCGGCCCGCGGGGGCCTTCCCGTCGGCCCGACGGCGAAACCCCAGTAAAGTCACTCATCGCGCCAAGGCGTGTCGTCCGGGTCGGCCCGGGCGATCCACAGACCCGCCCCACGCGCCGAGGCGTGCCTGCGCCCACCGTCCACCCGTCCCGAGAAATGGATCCCATGAGCGCGATCAGCATCGGCCAAGCCGTCATCCTCGGAGCCGTGGAGGGGGTGACGGAATTCCTCCCCGTCTCCTCCACCGGCCACCTCAAGATCACCGAGGGGCTGATGGGCATCCCCGTCGACGACAAGGCCGTCGTCGGCTTCTCCGCGGTCATCCAGGTCGGCGCGATCGCCGCCGCGCTCGTCTACTTCTTCAAGGACATCGTGCGCATCGTGGGCGCGTGGTTCCGCGGGCTGACCAACAAGGAGGAGCGCTACCACCACGACTACAAGTTCGCCTGGTGGGTGATCTTCGCCACCCTTCCGATCGTCGTCGTCGGCCTGGCCGCCAAGCCCCTGATCGAGGGGCCGCTCGCCTCGCTGTGGGTGGTGGCCGGCTCGCTCATCATCGGCAGCGGTGTCATGTGGGCCGCCGACCAGATGGGCCGCCACAAGCGCGGTGAGGACGACACCTCCCTCAAGGACGCCATGTGGGTCGGCTGCTCGCAGATCCTCGCGCTGCTCTTCCCCGGCTTCTCCCGCTCCGGCGCGACCATGTCCACCGCGCTCATCCTCGACCTGGAGCGGGTCGCCGCCACCCGGCTGTCCTTCTTCCTCGGCATCCCGGCCCTCACCGGCGCGGGGATCTACGAGCTCAAGGACGCCATCGGCTCCGGCGCCGCGATCGCCCCGCTCGCCGTCGGCACCGTCGTCTCCTTCGCCGTCGCCTACGCCTCGATCGCCTGGCTGCTGAAGTTCGTCGCCAAGCACTCCTTCAACTCCTTCGTGGTCTACCGCATCCTCATCGGCGCCCTCCTCTTCGGCCTGCTGGGCATGGGCGTCCTCAACTGACCCCGCCGCGGCCGCCGCGCCGGACCGGGATCCGGTCCCGCTGGTGATATGGGTGCAACACCAGCAACCCCGTCCATAGCGGGCGCAGCGCCCTGGAGGAGGCCGTAATGAACCGGGACGGCTCCAACGACGCGGGCCGGGACGCCGAGGACGCCCGCCTACGGGCCCGGCTGCGCACCATGGACGAGGCCGTCGAGCGCATCGGCACCACCCTCGACGCCCAGACGACCTGCACCGAGCTGTCCCGTTTCCTGTGCCAGCACATCGGCGACGCCGCCGCGGTGGAACTCCTCCCCGAGGACGCCACCGCGGCCCGCCGCCCCGCCGAGGCCCCGGCGCTCCGCCGGGTGGCCTCGGCCGGCCTGGTCAAGGTGCTCGAAGCCCGCTTCCCCGGCGACGTCCCGGAGAGCGGCGACGGCCCGGAAGGCCCCGACGCCGGCTCCCCCCTCCTGCCCGCCCTGGCCGAGGACCGCCCCGTCACCGCCCGGGCCGTCCTCTCCGGCGGGATGTCCGCCCAGGCCCTCGCGGTGCCGCTGTCCACCCACGGCCGCCGCCACGGCGTCCTGCTCGTCCTCCGCGCCGGCGGCAGCTTCAGCGAGGACGAGACCGCCACCGTGCTGCACGCCGCCCGCCTGGCGGCCGCCCATCTCGCCCACGCCCGCCGGCACTCCTCGGTGCAGCGCACCGCGATGGACCTCCAACGGGCGCTGCTGGCCGAACCGGGCCGCCCGCACCCCAACCTCGAACTCGCCACCCGCTACCTCCCCTCCGGCAGCAGCGCGCTGGTCGGCGGCGACTGGTTCGAAACCGTCCGGCTGCACTACGGGCGCACCCTGCTCGTCATGGGCGACGTCATGGGCCACGGGCTCGACGCCGCGGTCGACATGAACGCCTACCGCTCCAGCCTCCGCTACGTCGCCTCGACCGACCTGCCGCCCCACCGCGTCCTGCGCCAGCTCGACACCGCGGTGGCCGAGGACGAGTCCCGCCGCCCGGCAACCTGCCTGCTCGCCCGGGTGGACCCGGCCCGCGGTATCGCCGGCTTCGCCAGCGCCGGCCACCTCTCCCCGGTGGTCTTCGGCGGCGACGGCACCGCCGACCTCCTACGGGTCCCCGTCGGCCCGCCCCTGGGCACCGGTGCCGGCGGCTACGAACAGATCACCCGCGGCCTCACCCCCGACGACACCCTGCTGATGTTCACCGACGGCCTGGTCGAACGCCGTGGCGAGGACATCGACACCTCGCTCTCCCGGCTCTCCCGCCTCCGCCTCCCCGCCGGAACCGACGTCGAGCAGGTCCTCGACGAAGTCCTCGACCACCTCGACGGCCTGCACGCCGAGGACGACGTCGCCGTCCTCGCCGCCCGGATCCGCCGCCACCCGGAACCCCCGGCCCGGCAGGACCCTGTCAGGCTCTGACGAAGCGTCAGGTTTCATCCTCGGCCTCGGGCCCGACCGGGACCCCGGGGACGTACCGCAACGAGGCGTGGAGGAAGATGACCAAGAGGCACACCACGCGGACACGGGGGACGTTGTGAGACCGAAGACCATGAGCAGGGGTACGGGGATAGCGCTCTCGGCCGCCGTACTGCCCTTCCTGGCCCTGGCGGTTCTTCTCGGGCGCACGGGCACCGGCAGTGCCTCCGGGGTGCGCAACGAGGGCCCGGCCTATCCGGGGCCGCACCCCACCATGATCGGCTACCTGCACGAGGAAGCGGGCAAGGACGACTGGATGGTGCTGGTCCCCGCCAAGGACAAGCGGTGAACACCTGGCCCGGTCCGCCCTGAACGGAGCGCGAGGAATGGCCCGTTGGTGAGCGAGCACCCCGTCCCGGGTGACGGCGACGGGCCTACGGTCGCCTGACGGCCACCGTATTGATCATCGGCGCGGGCGGCCTGGGCGAGCGGATCGCCGACGGTCCGGCCGCCGGCGGCCGGGGTGCGGCGCCGACCGCGCGCCGGACCTGGCCCACCCCCTCGCCGCCGACGACCTCGCGCACCGGGCGGCCCCGCTCGACGCCGTACCCGCCCGGCACACCACCTGACCGACGCGGCCCTCCCCCGGGGGGTATCCCAGGTCAGCGGCCGGATCGGTACGATCTTCAGCCGTTGCCACCGCGCACCGCGGCGGCACGTTCGACGTCTCACGGGGGATCGCACATGTTCGGAATCGTCAGGCCCTGCAGCCATCGCCTGACCCAAGGGCTCAAGGCCGAATGGATGGCCCACCTCTGCGGTCTGTGCCTCGCGCTGCGCGGCGACCACGGACAGTTCGCCCGGGTCGTCACCAACTACGACGGGCTGATCGTCTCCGTCCTGAAGGACGCCCAGACCGGACGCACGGAGGCCGGCCGGCGCACCGCGGGACCCTGCCCGCTCCGTGGCATGCGCACCGCCTCCGTGGCGCAGGGCGAGGGCGCACGGCTCGCCGCCTCGGTGTCCCTCGTGCTCGCCTCGGCGAAGATACGCGACCACGTCGCCGACCGGAACGGACTGCTGCGCCGCCGCCCGGTGGCCGCCGCCGCGCGCCGGGTCGCCGCCGGCTGGGACCGGGCCGGAGCCCGCACCGGCGCCACCCTCGGCTTCGACACCGCCGTACTCGTCGACGCGGTCGACCGTCAGCCCGCCATCGAGCAACTGGCCGGACCCGGAACGCCGTTGACGGTCATCACCGAACCGACCGAGACCGCGACCGCCGCTGCCTTCGCCCACACCGCCGTACTCGCCGGCCGCCCCGGGAACGCCGCGCCACTGGCCGAGGCCGGCCGGCTCTTCGGGCGGTTGGCCCACCTCCTCGACGCCGTGGAGGACCGGGCCGCGGACGCCGCCGAGGGCGCCTGGAACCCGCTCACCGCGACCGGCGCGAGCACCGCCGACGCCCGCCGGCTCTGCGACGACGCGCTGCACGGCATCCGCCTCGCCCTGCGCGACGTGGAGTTCACCGACTCCGCCCTGGTGCACGTGTTGCTGGTGCACGAGCTGCGGCGGTCGGTGGACCGCGCCTTCGGCACCTCGGCGTGTTCCCACCAGGGGCATGCCTCCCACGAGGGACATGCTTCCCACCCGTACCAGGGCGGGGGCGGCCAGCAGGGTCCGTACGGTCAGCCTCCCCAGTACGGTCAGCCTCCGCAGTACGGGCAGGCCCCTGCCGGCGGGCCGTACGCCCAAGGGCCGTACCTGAACGCCCCGCAGAACCCCTACGCGGGGGGATCGGTGCCGCCCGGTGGTCACGGCGGTGGCTACGGTGGCGGGCACGGTGGCGGCGGCAACGGCGGGGACGGCGGCGGCTTTCCGCACTTCCCGCACCAGCCGAAGAAGCCCCGGGGTTTCTTCGCGGGCTGTGCGGTGGCCATCGGGCTGTGCTGCACCTGCAAGGTGTGCTGCGCGGAGGAGTACGAAGGCGCCTGGTCGCGCAAGAAGCGCGAGGGATGCTGCCAGGACTGCGATTGCTGCGACGGCTGTGACCCCTGCAGCGGATGCGACTGCTGTGACTGCTGCAGCTGCTGCGACTGCGGCTGATGGGACTGCGGCGGGTGTGACGGCAGCGGATGGGACTGCGGAGGATGTAACGGCGGCGGGTGTGACGGCCGGCGAAGTCTCGCGTCACAGGGAGGACTTGGCTGGCCCGAACGACGCGGGCCGACCGCCGTGGCTGACCGCCGCGGCTGACCGACGAGGTTGACCAACGAGGCCGGCCGACGGGGCTCCGTGACGAACGGGGCGGCCACGGCACCGTGCCGTGGCCGCCCCGCCGTGCGGTCTGACTCAGGCGCCCGGCGGCACCCGTGACGGGCGGCCGGAGCCGCGGGTGACGGAATAGCCGGCGATGCCCCCGAGCGCCGCGAGCAGTCCGCCGGCCGCGGTCCACAGCCAGCGGTCCGACCACCAGCCGGAGGACCAGCCACCGTCCGGTTCCGCCATGGCCGCCGGCCGCGGCGACGGCGTCGCCCCGTCGGACTGCGGCGTGGCCGTACCGGCACCCGGCACCAGGGGAGCGGCGAGCGTGCCGTCCACCGCCTGGGAGCCGCCCTGGTCGGCCGTGCCCGCCTCGACCTTCGCATGGACCGGCAGCCCCAGGTCCTCTTGCGGAAGATCGACGACCGTCAGGCGGACGTAATAGCTGCCGGGCAGTGGATCGTTGGCCCACGGCTCCGCCCAGGCGCGCACCGTGCGCAGCGTGCAGGTCAGCTCGACGGAACCGGCGTCCTGGGCCGCGGCCTTGGTCGGAGCGCCGTATTTGCACGGCTGCCGCCGGCGCAGCCCGTCGTAGACGTCCAGCTGCCAGGTGGCCGCACCGTGCCGGGCGGCGGTCGGCAGCGTCACCGTCGCCTTGACCGTGGCGCGCTGTCCCGCGTCGACCGGCAGCACCCAGTACAGGTAGTCACCGGTGGACGCATCGGCCGTCGCGGGCTGACCCGACTTGATGGCGGTCGCCGTACGGAACGAGGTACCGGCCTCGGTCGGCGCCGCCTCCGTGCTCGCACTCGGACTCGGCGTCGCGGTGTCGGCGACCGCGGGCCCCGCCACACCGAGGAGACCCGCCCCGGCCAGCGCGGCGGTCATCAGCATCCTGCGTACGGTGCACATCAGTTGGTCCTCCAGACGGAGACGCGCCAACGGGAGATCCAACCCCAGACCAGACCGGCCACCAGCCCGGTGAGGGCCAGCGTGATCAGCAGCCACCAGCCGTGGCCGAGCCCGAGGAACGCCGCGTCGGAGGCGTCGCTCGGACCGTCCACCACGTCGACCGCCAGCTCGACCGGCATACCGGGCTCGGTTTTGACCGAGGGCGGCGCCGAGAAGGAGTTGCTGACCTGGAGACAGACCGTCTTCAACGGCGGCTCGTCCGCCCCGTCCGGGGCATCGGCCGGCGGCTCGGGATAACGCAGACCGGACGAGATCACATCCGTCCGCCCGTCACCCGCCTCCGCGCCGCGCACCAGCTCCCGCCCGTGCTCCGTCGAGGCCCGCAACAGCACGCCGTAATCGTTGTTGACGGCACGGTCCGCGGCGACGCTCACCGAGGCCCGCAGCTCCTGACCGGGCCGGACGTCGACCCGGTACCAGCGGTGCTCGGCGAACTTCTCCCGGTCGCTGTAGAGCCCCGGCTTCAACTTCGGCGCGTCGGCGCAGCTCTGCGCCCCCTGCGTCGCCACCGGTGTCACGACCGGATCAGCCGTCCGCTCCACCAACTGGTGTACGCGGTCGCGGAGTTGCTTGGTGTGCTGCACCGAGGTGTACGTCCCGCCGGTCGCCTCGGCGATACAGCTCAGCTGCTTACGGGTCTTGGCGTCCGGCAGCAGACCGAGCGTGTCGACGGTGAGGTGGATGCCCTGCGCGGCGATGTCCCGGGCCACCTGGCACGGGTCGAGCGGGGCGCAGGTGTCCTCGCCGTCGGTGATCAGCACGATCCGCCGGGAACCGTCCCCGCCCTTGAGGTCGTGCGCCGCGCCCTGCAGGGCGGGGCCGATGGGCGTCCAGCCGGTGGGCGTGAGCGTCGCCACCGCGGTCTTCGCCTCGGTACGGTCGAGTGGCCCCACGGGGTAGAGCTGACGGGTGTCCTTGCAGCCGGTCTTCCGGTCCTCGCCGCGGTAGTCGGCGCCGAGCGTCCGTATGCCGAGCTGGACACCGTCCGGCACCGCGTCCAGCACCTCGTTGAACGCCTGCTTCGCGGCGGACATCCGGCTCTGACCGTCGATGTCGCGGGCCCGCATCG
The DNA here is from genome assembly GCF_036352915.1 of Streptomyces bugieae. Lineage (NCBI taxonomy): Bacteria > Bacillati > Actinomycetota > Actinomycetes > Kitasatosporales > Streptomycetaceae > Streptomyces > Streptomyces bugieae. Next base: position 835,880 of record NZ_JAZBJP010000001.1, on the reverse strand, counting down.
AGCCGCTGACGTCGAGGGTCAGCTCCACCTTGGGAGCGGTCTTCGCATCCGGTTCCCCGGCGCTGGCGGGTGTGGGAAGGAGGGCGACGGCCATCGCGGCCAACAGCCCGCACACCCCGGCCGCCAGCCGTTTTCTTGTGATCATCGCTGGATCGTATGGAGAAACCCGCCGCACACCAAAACGACCGCGGGACGCGGCTGCAGGGGCAGTTGAACCACCGTGACCGACCGGCCACGCGCGCCCGCGCCCCGCGCGGGACCCACTCAGGGCCCGCCCGGGGCCGGTTGCGGACTGCGGGAGTGCTGCCCGCCTGCTGCCGACGTTGTGACTCGTGCGGGATCTGGGGTTGGTGCCGCTCGGTCGTGGTTGGGCGGATGGTCGGATGGGTGGATGGTCCGGTGTCGGTGTCGGTGTCGGTGTCGGTGTCGGTGTTGGTGTTGGTGTCTGTGCTGCTGGGCCGCGGACGGTGCGGGGTCCGTGCCGGTCGGCCGCCGGCGGCGTGGCGTTCGTGCCGCTTCGTTGCGGACGGTGCGGACTCCGCATGGCCACGCGGCCGATGGCTCGCCGTCTGCGTTGCCTCACGCTGACGACCGGCCGTCTGTGGCCTCACGCCGATGGCCCGCCGCCCATGCCCTCGCGCCACGGCCTGCCGTCTCCCGGCCAGCGCCCAACTCGGTCCAGCTCGCTGGCGCTCGCGGTGTGCCGATTGCCGTGCCGATCGCCCTGCCACATCGCCGCCGGCGGCCTGCCGTCTGTGTGCCGCGTGCCGACGGCTCCCCGTCTGTGCCACCTCGTGTCAACGGCTCGTCGTGCGTCTCGCCCTGTCACGGAGGGGGCGCCGTCCGTGCGGTCTCGCCTCCGACGGCTCATCGTCGGTGCGGCCCGCCGCCCAAGCCGCCTCTCACCCGCGCCCGTTTCAGTCCAGCGCGTCGGCCATCCGCCCCACCGCCTCCGTGAGTACCTCGGGGGAGGTCGCCAGATTGAGCCGCACATGGCCGGCGCCGCCCGTGCCGAAGTCCGGGCCGGGGCTGAGGGCGACTCTGCCGCGCTCCAGGAAGAACGCGGCCGGATTGTCGCCGAGGCCGATCGGACGGCAGTCGAGCCAGGCGAGGAAGGTGCCCGAGGCCGGGCGGTAGCGGACCGCGGGCAGCCGCTCGGCCAGCAACCGGGCGAGCAGTCGGCGGTTCTCGTCGAGCCCGGCGCGCACCGCGTCGAGCCAGTCGCCGCCGTCCCGCAACGCGGCCGTGTGCGCGAGGACGCCGACGTGGCTCGGGCCGTGGCTCACCTCCTCCGGCATTCGCGCCAGATCCCCGGCGGCCTCCGGACCGGCGACGGCCAGCGCAGCCTTCAGTCCCGCGAGGTTCCACGCCTTGGACGCCGACATCAGCGAGAAGCCGCGCTCCGCGCCCGGCACGCTCAGGTACGGGACGAAGGTGGCGTCCAGCGCCACCACCGGTGCGTGGATCTCATCCGCCACGACCCGCACGCCGTACTCCGCAGCCAGCGCCGCCACCGCCGCCAGCTCCTCCGCGCTGTGCACCGTGCCGGTCGGATTGTGCGGGCTGCACAGCAGGTACGCGCCCCGGCCACCGCCCGCAGCGGCATCCCGGAACGCCGCTTCGAGCACATCGAAGTCGATCCGCAGACCGGCACCCAGCGGGGCCTCCACGACCCGCCGGTCCATATGCGTGAGGAACTGGTAGAACGGCGGATACACCGGGCAGTTGACGACCACCGGGTCGCCCGGCCGGGTGACCAGCTTGAGCACCTCGACGATGCCCAGCATCACATCGGGCACGATCGCGGTGCGCTCCACGGCGAGGCCGTGCCAGCCCCACCGCTCACGGGCGAAATCGGCCAGCGCCCGGGCGTACGCCGTCCCGGCCGGATAGCCGGTGTCGCCGAGCGCAACCGCGTCCGCGATCGCCCGGGCCACCGGTGCGGCCAGCGGTACGTCCATCTCGGCCACCCACAACGGCAGCACATCGGCCGGATACGTACGCCACTTCATGCTCGTCCGCTGCCGCAGCGTGTCGAGGGAGAGCGCACGCAGCGGGTTCGCGTCGGCGGAGACGTCGGGCGGCTTGGGCTCCATGAGGCAACGATAGGGGCGTCGGCGCGGTCAGGTGGCGGTGAGCACCAACGCGGCCTGGTCGTCGTCGGTGGAATCGCCGGCGAAGGCCGTGACCGCCGCGGTGACGGACTCCAGCAGCGCGGCGGCAGAGGGAGCCGGACCGCGTACCGCGACCAGCGCATCGGCCAGGCGCTGGTCCTCGAAGAACTCGCCGCCGGCGTCACGGGCCTCGGTGATGCCGTCGGTGACCAGCACCAGGCTGTCGCCCGGGGACAGTGCCACTTGGCACGGAGACCCGCCGACATCGGGCGCGATACCCAGCAACTGCCCCGGCTGCGCGAGTTGCTCCACCGTGCCGTCGGCCCGGCGTATGAGGGGCGGCACATGACCGGCACGCATGATGTCCAGGACGATCCGCCCGTCCTCGCGCCGCAGTTCGCCGTATATCAGCGACACGAAGGTGTCCTCGCTGGTGCCTTCGATGAGCGCATCGTTGATGGCCGCGACGACGGCCGCCGGGTCGTGCAGAAGGCGCGCGGCGGCACGCGCCGTGTGGCGGACCATGCCGGTCGTGGTGGCCGCCGTCGCACCGCGCCCGCAGACATCGCCGATCATCAGCCCCCAGCGGTCGTCGGGCAGCGGGAAGACGTCGTAGAAGTCACCGCCGACATCGAGCCCTTCGCCCGCGGGGTGGTACGACGCCGTCAGCTCGGCGCCCGGCACGGCCGGCAGTTCGGGCGGAAGCAGACCGGCCTGCAGTTCACGGGCGAGCCGGACCCGGTCGGTGAACTGGTGGGCGTTGTCCGCACTCGACGCGGCCCGCCGCGCCAGCTCCTCGGCCAGCGCGATCACATGCCCGTCCAGCTCCCGGTCCGTGGCCAGCAGGGTCAGCACCCCGAACGTACGGCCACGGGTCGCCAACGGCACACACACATAGCCGGTGACGATGGACCGCCCGGGAGGTGTGCCGACGCCGGTGCTCTCGTGGGAGTGGGAGCTGCCGTCGGGCCGGGAGCTGCCGTCGGGGTGAGCGCGGCCGGCAGTGCCGTCGGGGTTGCGGCGGTTGTCGGCACCGTCAAGGCTGGTGCGGTCGCTGGGGCCGGTGCGACCGTCGGGACCGGAACGGTCGTCGTGGCCGTGACTGCCCTCGGGGCCGGTGGCGCGGCTCTCGGGGCCGGCGGCGCGGATACGGCCCGTTTCGGTGGCGCCGGAGGCCAGCACCCGGGCGACCGCGCCGTCGATCTCGTCGCTCAGCCCGGGGGCGGACAGCAGGCTCTCGCCGGCCAGGCCGTCCGAGGCCACCGCGATCCGGTGGGTGTGGCCGTCCTCGACGACGTGCACGGTGCACAGCGGCGCCAGCGAGGGCACGGTCAAACGGGCCAGGCACTGCAGGCAGTCGAAGTAGTGCGGCTCACGGGTGATGGCGGTGCTGGCATCCAGCACGAACGCCAGGTCCTCCCGGGCCTCCTTCTCCCTCTCCTGGGCGGCCTGGCCGGCCTCCAGCGCACGGCGGCGCTCGATCGCCAGGGCCGCGATCCGGGCGAAGGCCCCGCTCAGCGCCACGTCCTTGTCGTCCGGGGCCTTCGGGGTCCGGTGGTACATCGCGAAGGTGCCCAGCAGCTCACCGTCCGAGCCCATGATCGGGGTGGACCAGCAGGCCGCCACCCCGGCCCGCCGCGCCAGCTCCTGATAGCCCTCCCATCGGGGGTCCGTGGCGATGTCCGTGACGATCACCGGGGCGCGCAGATACGCGGCGGTGCCGCAGGAGCCCACGTCCGGGCCGATGGCGACCCCGTCGATCGCCTCGTTGTAGAAGGCGGGCAGGCTGGGCCCGGTCCCGTGCCGCAGATGCGCCCCGTCGGGATCGGCGAGCAGCACCGAGACGATCAGGTCCGGGGAGAACTCCTCGATCGCCCGGGCCATCCCGGTCAGGATCTCGCTGAGCGGTGCGTCGCGCGCGATCTGCTCCAGCAGCACCCGCTGCTCGGTGGCGAGGACCTGGGTGTGGTGATACGCGGTGGTGTCCACCGCGATCACGGCCACCCCGTCGACCACGCCGTCCGCGTCCCGCCGGGGCTCGTAGGTGAAGTCGAAATATCCCTCCCGCTCCGCTCCCGGCGCGCCGAGCACCAGCCGGGCACCCCGGGCCCGGTAGGCGGTGCCGGTCCGGTACACCTCATCGAGCCGGTTCAGTACGCCCTGCGGGCCGAGCTCCGGCAGCAGCTCACCGATCGGTACCCCGATCTGCCCCCGGCCGCCGCCGACCACCTCCAGGAATGCCGGATTCGCCGCCTCGAGCCGGTGCCGCGGGCCGCTCAGCGCAGCGAAGATCACCGGAGCCTGGTCGAAGAGATCCTCGTACTCCGTATTCCGCCTGTGCAAGGGCCTGATCCGTTCGGTGACCGATCCGAGGCGATCCGTGGACATGGCAGGCTGCCCTCTCGTGTGTTCGCCGACCGCGCCGTCGCGTCCTCCCTTAACTGTGACATACCGGGCATATGCCCAATGGCTCCGAGTGGTCACCCGGCTCCGCTGCCCGGCGTCGCCCGGTGGGCCCACCTGCCGGAATCCCCCGGCGGCACGCCGGGCGCCGCCACGCTGCGGGCCACCTGTTTCCGTACGCTGACCTGGCCGTCTCGCCGATGGCTGGACGCTTTCGCGGCACGACAGGAGCGCACGATGCCCCCCTCCGCCCCCGCGGGCTCTTCCACCCCGTCCGGACCGCGGCACCGCCTGCGGGCATGGCTTCTGGAGGGGCTGACCGACATGGCCAAGCGCCATCCCGGTCCGCACGCCGGCCCGCAGAGTGCCCACCAGGGCCAGCGGTGGTGGCGGGTGATGTGCCTGACGGGCGTCGACTACTTCTCCACTCTCGGCTACCAGCCGGGCATCGCCGCCCTCGCGGCCGGACTGCTGTCGCCCGTGGCCACGCTCGTCCTGGTCCTGGTGACGCTTGCCGGGGCACTGCCGGTGTACCGCCGGGTGGCGAAGGAAAGCCCGCACGGCCAGGGATCGATCGCGATGCTGGAGCGGCTGCTCTCCTTCTGGAAGGGCAAGCTGTTCGTCCTCACCCTGCTCGGCTTCGCCGCCACCGACTTCCTGATCACCATCACCCTCTCCGCGGCCGACGCCGCCACCCACCTGGTCGAGAACCCGCACCTCACCAGCGCTCTGCACGGCCAGCAGATGCTCATCACCCTGATCCTGGTGGCGCTCCTCGGCGCGGTCTTCCTCAAGGGCTTCCTGGAGGCGATCGGCGTGGCGGTCGTCCTGGTCGGGATCTACCTCGGGCTCAACGCGGTGGTCGTGGTGGTCGGTCTGGGGCACGTCCTCACCGCGCCGCACGTCGTGACCGACTGGACCCAGGCGCTGACCACCGAGCACGGCAACGGCCTGGCGATGGTTGGCGTGGCCCTGCTGGTCTTCCCGAAGCTGGCCCTGGGCCTGTCTGGTTTCGAGACCGGCGTGGCGGTGATGCCGCATATCGAGGGTGATGCCGGCGACACCGAGGAGCGCCCCACCGGGCGGATCCGCGGTGCCAGGAAACTGCTCACCACCGCCGCCGTGATCATGAGCGTCTTCCTGATCATCACCAGCTTCGTCACGACCTTGCTGATCCCCGAGTCGGCCTTCAAGCCCGGCGGCTCGGCCAACGGGCGCGCCCTGGCCTACCTTGCCCATGAGTACCTGGGCTCCGCCTTCGGCTCCGTCTATGACATCTCCACCATCGCCATCCTCTGGTTCGCCGGCGCCTCGGCCCTGGCAGGCCTGCTGAACCTCATGCCCCAATACCTGCCGCGCTACGGCATGGCGCCCCACTGGGCACGGGCCGTGCGCCCGATGGTGCTGGTCTTCATCGCCGTCGCCTTCCTGGTGACCTGGATCTTCGATGCAAACGTGGACGCCCAGGGCGGCGCGTACGCCACGGGCGTGCTGGTGCTCATCAGCTCCGCCGCGATCGCGGTGACCATCGCCGCCCGGCGGAGCGGGGAGCGCGGCTGGACCATCGGCTTCGCCGTGATCGCGGCGGTGTTCCTCTACACGACCGTGGCGAATGTGATCGAGCGGCCGGACGGGGTGAAGATCGGCGCCTGTTTCATCGCCGGGATCATCCTGCTGTCGCTCCTCTCCCGGCTCGCCCGGGCCTTTGAGCTGCGGGTGACCAGCGTCGCGCTCGACGACATGTCCGAACGGTTCATCCGCGACGTCGCCCACCGCGAGATCCGGTTCATCGCGAACGAGCCCGACCAGCGCGATCTTGCCGAGTACCGCGACAAGCTCCAGCAGATCCGCACCGACAACGACCTCCCGGCCGACGACGACTTCATCTTCGTCGAGGTCACCGTCCTCGACCCGTCCGAGTTCGAGAGCGAGCTGCGGGTACACGGCGAGGTCCTCCATAACCGCTATCGCGTGCTCGTCCTCGAAAGCTCCACCATCTCCAACGCACTGGCCGCGCTGCTGCTGCACGTACGCGACGAGACGGGCAAGCGCCCGCACATCTACTTCGAGTGGACCGAAGGCAATCCCTTCGCCCAGTTCCTCCGTTTCTTCCTCTTCGGCCAGGGTGAAGTCGCCCCCGTCACCCGCGAGGTCCTCCGCGAGGCCGAACCCGACCGTTCCCATCGCCCCCGTGTCCATGTCGGCTGACCCTCAGCGTGTGAACGGCTGGATGGACTGGGCATGGCGGAAGACGTTGCGTGGGTCCCAGTACTCCTTGACCTCCTGCAGACGTGTGTAGTTGTCGCCGTAGTACAGACGGTGTGAGGGTTCGCCGGAGGTGTTCCACTCGGGGTCGTCGAGATCGGTGTCCGGGTAGTTGATGTAGCAGCCGTCGGTCACCGGTGCCGGCCGGTCCTCCACCGCGGCGCACTCGGGCGCCAGCACCGGAACGCCGCCGGTGTCCGCGTAGACATCGCGGTAGAACTCGCGGATCCAACGGAGATGCGGTGCCGCGATCGAGGGGTCGACATCGGCATCGTGCTGGTCGGCGACACCGTCCTTGTTTACGTCCCGCTTCCAGCTCCAGTACGTCTGGTACTGCAGCTTCAGCACCGAACTGCGCTGGTAGACCGCCGTGTCGGCGCTGTCGGGGAGGTTGATGGCACCGCCGTAGGAGTCGACCTGGAGCAGTGCCTGCGGATTGTCGTAGTCCGCGCGGGTCAGGTGGCTGAAGAGGGCGTCGAGCTGCTTCTCGGTGAATCCCCGCGTCATGTACGCCGACTTGTATTTGCCGCACTGGTTGTCACCGGAGCCGTTGAGCGTCTGGGTGGCCGTCAGCCAGGGCAGCCGGGTCGGCACGTGCAGTCCGCCCATGGGCGCGTGTTCGCCCATCCGCCGGTCCAGCGGCGTCGGGTCGACGCCGAGGTCCTGGGTGATCCAGTCCAGGAAGGCGTTGAGCCGCTGCACGCTGTCGGGGCGGGTGGCGTCGAGTTGGGTGATCAGGCCGATCTTGCCGTTGGCGCGGTGGTTCAACTTCAGCAGGGTGAACATGTCGGTGTAGTCGGCGCGGAGCGATTCCGGGAGCCGCGGGGTGTTCTCGTACTCGAAGAACAGCCCGTAGTTGCGCACCAGGGACTTGAAGCGCTCCGGCTGGCCCTTGAGCTTGTCCCACGGCCAGGCGATGGCATGCAGAAGAACCTGTGACGGGGGCTTGGGCAGTCCCTTGAACCAGTACCGCGTGACCACACCGAAGTTGCCGCCGCCCCCGCCGGTGTGGGCCCACCACAGATCCCGCAGCTCACGCTCGGGGGAGTCGCGGCGCGCGACCACCACCTCGGCGTGCTGACCGTCGCGGACCACGACGACCTCGACCGCGTAGAGATAGTCCACCGTCAGCCCGTGCTGCCGGGACAGCAGCCCGTACCCGCCTCCCGACACATGGCCGCCGGCGCCGACGGAGTAGCACGACCCACCGGGCAGAGCCACGCCGAACGGTGCGTAGAGGTGCGTGGCGACATGCCAGTTGGTGGCGCCGGATTCGACGCAGTACGCGCCCATCTCCTGGTCCAGATAGGCCCGGTCCATCTGCCCGAGGTCGAGGATGACGCCCACGTCCTCCCCGCAGACGAAGTTCTCGTAGCAGTGGCCTCCCGAACGGACCGTGATGCGGCGGCTGAGGCTCTCGTCCGAGCGGTGATCCGCCAGGTACTTGTTGAGCGCGGCGACGGCCTCGCCGGTCGAGCCGATCACGGACACATAGTCAGGTGTCGCGATGAAGCGCTGGTTGAATCCCCTTCTCAAGGCCTCGTAGCGTGCGTCCCCGGGAACTACTTCGGTACCGCTCTCGGTGCCGGCGCTGATCTGATACGTGGCCATGGTGGCCTCCCTACGACGATGGATCGATACGGGGTCTGACGGCTGCGAGCACCGACGCGACATCGCGCAGGAAACTCTGCGTAGCCGTGACCCTTCGCTTGATTACTATCCGTGATCGCCGTGAGGCTGTGAATGCCCGGAAGGTGTGCGTCCGGCGGCGTCATGTTGACGCCCGGCCGCCGAGGCCCGGCCGACCCGATCCCGGCCGAGGCGACCGCCGCTCCGCCCCGGCGCCGTCCCGGTCCTAGCCTGGAAGGGTGGACGGTGGCCTGGTCACGGTGTTCCTGTGCGGGGATGTGATGCTCGGTCGCGGCGTCGACCAGATCCTCCCGTACCCGGGCGATCCCGTGCTGCGCGAAAGCTACCTCCACGACGCCCGCGCCTACGTCGAACTCGCTGAGGCGGCGAACGGCCCGATCGCCCGTCCGGTCGGCTTCGACTGGCCGTGGGGAGAGGCGCTACCCGTCCTCGACGAGGCCGCCCCCGCGGCCCGGGTGATCAATCTGGAAACCAGCGTCACGCGCAGCGACGTCTTCGCGTCCGGCAAGGAAGTCCACTACCGGATGAACCCCGACAATCTCCCGTGCTTGACCCTCGCACGCCCCGATGTCTGCGTTCTGGCCAACAATCACGTCCTGGACTTCGGCCGCAACGGCCTGGCGGAGACGCTCGACGTCCTGGCCGGCGCCGGGCTGCGCACGGCGGGCGCCGGAGCGGACGCCGACGCGGCGCGGCGTCCGGCGATCGTCCCCCTCGACGACGACCATCGCCTCCTGGTCTTCTCGTTCGGCCTGCCGACCAGCGGCATCCCCTTTTCCTGGGCCGCGACTGAGGACCGGAGCGGAGTGGCTTTCCTGTCCGAACCGTCGGAGACCGCGGCAACCGGCCTGGCCGCACGGGTGCGGCAGCTCAAGCGGCCCGGCGACATCGCCATCGCCTCGGTCCACTGGGGCCCCAACTGGGGCTACGGCGTCTCCCGCAGCGAGGCCGCCTTCGCGCGGCTGCTCCTCGACGGCGGCATCGACGTCGTGCACGGACACTCCTCGCACCATCCGCGCAGCCTGGAGGCCTACCACGGAAAGCTGGTGATCCACGGGTGCGGCGACTTCATCGACGACTACGAGGGGATCACCGGCTACGAGCAGTACCGGGACGACCTGCGCCTGCTCCTCCTCGTCTCGCTGGAGCAGCCGACCGGCACTCTCCACGACGTGCGCATCGTCCCCCTCCAGGCCCACAGGATGCGCCTACGGCGCCCGTCCGCCCGCGACTGCCACTGGCTGCAACGGCTGCTCGACCGCATCAGCACGGGCTTCCGCCCCTGCACCACCACGGAGGAGGACGGCCACACGCTCACCCTCCGACCGCTGTGACGCCGGCCGTGCAGAGGCGCGCGGGCTTCAAATGTGCAATGTCAGCGGCGGATGGGTCCCGTTCAGATAGTGGTCGCCGATGTCGCGCAGCCTGTGGGTGGGCGAGCCCTGGGCGGTCAGCACACGGGCATTGCGCCAGAAGCGGTCGAATCCCGGGCCGTCCGCGGGCGAGTCGGCGCCGTCGGTGAGTTCCAGGATGCGGGTGGTGATCTCCAGCGTGGACTTGCTCGTGACCGCCTCGGCCGCGGCGACGAGCACGGCGATGTCCGCGCGCTGGTCGACATCGAGCTCCCGCCCCGTGAGGAGCCCCCTCGCCAGCGCTTCGGTGGCGGGCTCGACGACCGCCGCGGCAGTGTGCGCGGCAGCCACCAGCTCCCCGTAGGCGAGCAGGAGATACGGGTCGCTACCGGGGCGCCGCTCGAAGGCGCCGCCGTCCGGGTCGGAGGGCGGCCAGTTGCGCGGCGCGGTACGGCTGAAGTCCCGGGCCTCGGCCAGCGTTCCTTCGGCGATGCCCAGACAGACGTGGATCAGGGCGAGCCGGAGCGCCAGCGGGGCGAGCGTGGCGAACGGGGAGACGTCGTGTTCGTCGTGCGGCACGGTTCCGAGGATCTGGTCCGGCTGCACCGGTACGCCGTCGAAATCGACACTGCCGGCTCCGGTGAGCCGCTGGCCGAGGCGGTCGTGCGCCGGGACCGCCGAGACGCGGGGATCGGCCGGGTCCACCCGTGCGATCAGTGTCTCCCCGGTGCCCGTGCAGACCGCGCCCACCACCAGTTGGTCGGCCACCGTGACGCCTGCCGGGAAGACCTGGCGACCGTGGAGAAGGTATCCGCTCCCGGTTGGCGTGAGGGTGAGTTCGGGTCCGGTCTCCGTCTCCTGCTCCGGTTCCGTCCCCGGCAGATCGATGCTCCCGCCCCAGAGCCAGTGCCCGGTTCCCGCTTGGCGCTCGATCCGGTCGGCCTGCTCGGGGGAGCCGAAGAAACGGGCGCTCCATGAGAGGGCGTAGTGCCGTCCGAGGAGCTCGCCGATGGAGCTGTCGGCCGCCGCGATCTCCCGGATGACCGCACACGCCGTACGCCAGTCGGTACCCCAGTGGGACGGCCCCGGCGGCATGAGCAGGGTCGGCAGGCCGGCTTCGCGCAGCCGGGAGAGCTCGTCGAACGGAGGCTTGCCGGCGCGGTCGCGGGCGATCGCGTCGACGGCGAGATCCTCCGCGACCTCACGGGTGACGCGAGGCCAGATGGCATCGCCCGTGGTGGCGTTGACCTGTGGGGCGGCGGTGCATGCTGTGGCCTTCTTCGGCATGGCGCCGGTCACCGTCCTGTCGGGTGGTCTGCGGGTCGGTTTCCCTAGTTTTCCCACTGGATTAGTAGGGAATGATGCGCCCGTACTCCCTTGGCGGCAAGGGCCGTTCGAGGCGTGGACAGCCGAATCTTGCTATCCGGACGGAGTCGAAGCTCCCCTACGACCCGTTCCCGGCGTGCAGTGGCGCCGAGGGCTACGGCCTCAGGGGTTGGTCCAGGAGGCGGGGTCTTCGGCCAGTGCGGATACCCGGGTGGGCAGTTCCGCCGAGGCGACATCGGCGAGCGAAACGCCGTCGAGGATCTGCCGGACGTTGGCGCGGAGAGCGACCCAGAGTGGCAGCAGGGACTCTGCCGGGCCGGTGTAGGACAACTCCGGCGGACGGACGCCGCGTACGGAGACCAGGGGACCGTCGACGACGCGGATGACGTCGGCGATGCTGATGGACTCCGGTGCCTTGGCCAGGCGGTAGCCGCCGTTCCCGCCGCGCTGGCTGAGGACGAGTCCGCCGCGGCGCATGTCGTTCAGAATGCTTTCAAGGAACTTGTGCGGAATGTCCTGGGCGTCCGCGATGGCCTCCGCCTTGAGCGGTCCTGCGTCCCGGGCGTGAGCGAGTTGCAGCGCGGCGCGCACCGCGTAATCCGCTCTGGCTGAAATCCGCATGCCCGCATTATTCCGCAGTGCTGCAGGGGGCCTGGACGGGTGGGCCGGGAGGCCGGTCAGTGGTCGACCGTCACCTCGAAGTGCTTCGGAGCGGCCCCCTCCGCGGTCACGGTGAAGGACGCGGTGCCCGTCGCATCACCCGCCACCAACGGCGGGGTCTGTGCGTACCCCTGGGAGTCGGTGTCCACCGTGACAGTGGGTGCTCCGCCTTCGAAGAGGACCTGCTGGGTCGTGGCCAACCAGGCGAACGTCACTGTCGCGTCGGCCACCGGGAGGCCGCTCCTGCGGTCGACGAGTCGCGCCTTCAGCGGGTTCGAGAAGGTCTGGTGGGGTCCGGCATGCTGTCCCGTGCCCCCGGCCGGCTCGATGGCCACCGTGAGGTCCATGCCCGCTTCCGTACTCATTGCGCCTCCTCATTCCGGGACCCTGAACAGTCTGCTTGGCCGTCGGTCACTCACTCCGCTGTCACTCGAACGGGTGTTTCCTGCCTCGATCGCGGCAGATTGCTTGCGCACGCGGGCTTTTTCGGTGCAGGCTTTACGGCGGATGCAATCAATTGATGAGAGGGAGAGGGACATGGGCAACACCCTTGAATGCGGGCGCAGTTACCTGACCATGGGGCCGCGGGCGCAGTGCAGGCGGGCAGCCGTGACGCCGGTCAGCGGCCGAGGGCCTTGCGGAGCTCGTCCTTGTTCATCGAGGAGCGGCCGTCGATATTGCGCTTCTTGGCTTCCTCGTAGAGCTGGTCCTTGGTGGGGCCCTGGGCGCCGCGGTGGGAGCGCTCGCCGCCGCGCTGCGGCGCGGACTTCTTGTCCCGGAGGGAAACCTTGCTGGCGGTCTCCGACTCGCCGGACCGGGCGCGTTCCTTGTTCACGGTCCGCGCGGCAATCTCCTTCGCGCGCTTCGTCGACTCGCCTCGCTGCTCGGCACTCTCCTTGATGTGCTCGTACTGACGCTCACGCTTCTTGCTCGAACCTGCGGGCATGACGGCTCCTTGACCGGTCGATGTGTCGTTCGTCTGCCGGCCTCGTGTCGGGGCGGTCGACGGCCACTCCTTCAGTTCACCCCGTTCGGCGGCAGCGCGCGAGGCAGAACGGCCGATCGGGCGGGTGCGTCTCCTGCGGCGAGAACCGCTGGTGGCGAGCTCGCGTGCTGCCCACGGGACCCTGGCACCGCGCGAGGCATCGGCCGGGCGATGGCGAGTGCGGCGTGGGAGAAGAGGTGTCGGGCCGGTGCGTGTCGGAGTGGTCGGGTCAGCCGGAGGAGAGCGCGTCGAGGAGCTCGCCGACCTGGGGGTCGGGGAGGGCGCGGGCCACATCGGCCAGGGCCACCACGCCGACGAGGCGATGACCGTCGATGGCCGGCAGGCGGCGGACCTTGTGACGGGCCATCGTCGCGAAGATCTCGTGGGCTCCCTCGTCGGCACCGATGGTGATCGCTTCGCCCTGGGCAAGTTCGTCAGCCTTGGTCTGCTACGGGTCCAAGCTCTTGCCCAGCACCTTGACGACGACGTCCCGATCGGTGAGGACGCCCTTGAGCCTGTCGTCCGTGCCGCAGATCGGCAGCGCTCCGACGCCGAGGGAGGTCAGCTTGCGCGCCGCTTCGAGAATGTTGTCGTCGCCGCCGATGCATTCCGCGGCCGGCGACATGATGTCGCGTGCCACAGGCATGACTGTTTGTCCTTCCTGGAGGAGGGACCTTGATGTGAGGAGGTGCATTTCCGTGCCGGCTACCGGCCTCGACCGGTGACGTAGTCGCGCACCCGGTCGACCAGCCCCAGGCCGGGCGAAAGCAGCTTGTTGGCCGGTGGCGTGCTCGGGGCCATGGGGTGGGCGCGGGTGGGGGCGGTCTTCTTCGCCTCGCGGACCTTCCGGCCGAGGCTTTCCAGGACGTAGGGATGGACGCCGTCGCGCAGCTGGGGGAAGAGCTGGTTCTCCTCGTCCTCCACGTGCGCGGTGACCTCGATGCGCAGTTCGCGTACGAGGCGGTCGAAATCGGTGTCGTCGGCCTCGCGTCCTTCGAGGTCCTTCAGCAGCTGCTCGACGCGGAGGTGGTCGGCGATCTCCTTGTCCGCCAGCATCCCGCCGTTCTCCAGGTGGTCGCGTACGGCCGGGTAGAGGTGCTCCTCTTCCGCGACCGAGTGGCGCACCAGCTCGATGGTCAGGGCGTCCAGGAGTCGTTTGCGGGCGCTGCTGCCGGGCGCCGCGTTGTCGAACTGCTCGAAGAGGTCGTCGACCTCCCGGTGGTCCGCGGTCAGCTCCGCGATGACGTCCTCGCCGTGCTCCATGATCTGTCCTGTCCCTCCGGTGGCCCGGGCGCTGCCGGCCCGTTGCCGGGCGCACCCAGAGCAACGGGTTCCCGAGCTGTCCGGCGGATAACGCCAAGTCCGGGGAATTGCGTCGGATGCCGGGATTGATGGCCGTGGTGGAGAGGGGGAGGGGAGCGGGGCGGGGGAGGGGAGGAGGGGGTAGGGGAGGGGTCGGAGAGGGGGAGGAGAGTGCGGGGTGGGGCCGGAGTGGGGGAGACGGAGAGGTGGTGCGCCGCGGGTGCCGGGGGCATGGAGGGTTGGGGTGTCGGGGCACCGCCGCTGCTGTGGTGGGCCCGTGGCGGGTTTCCGGCGCGGCGCGGAGCTGGCCGCGCTACTGGGCGCGGCCGACTGCTACCTGCCACCGAGTGCGGACTGCTGCCGCCGCCTCGACGTGGGGATGTGCGGGACGTGTGGGATGTGCGGTACGTGCGGGGTGTGCGGGATGTGCGCCCAGGGGCCTCGCCGCCAGGTGGTGCGCCGCGGCCAGAGGTGTCTGAGTGGGGGCGCGGTGGCTCGGGTCAGCGCGCCATGATCACCGCGTAGGCGATGAAGAACGCCGCGCAGAGGACGACGACGATGCCGAGGATGATGGCCGGGCCCTTGGCCCATCCGCGGGTGGGAAGGTCGCGGGGGCCGGTCTCCGAGCCCGTGCTGTCCTCGCCCGGCGGGGTTTCGCCCGGCGGCACGCCGCCTCCGGGACCGAGGCCCGGGGATTCGCGAGGATCCGGATCAGGGTGGTGAGTGCTCATACCGGGAGTTTGCCCCAAAAAGGCCGATTTCACCGGTGGGGATGGAGTGGCGGTAGGGCGGTGTGGGTGAGGGTGGCGGGTGATGGGTGGTCGGGGCCGTCGGGGTAGTCGGGGTGGGGGAAGCGGCGGGGAGGGGGGTGGGGTGGGGGAAGCAAAGAGGAGGGGAAGGGGGAAGAGGGACGCGGTCTATGTTTGCGTCTCGTGCGCTTGTGATCAGCGCTCCGGGTGCCGCGATGGGTGCTCCGCGCATCCCGCAATTCCTCCGCCACCGTGTGGTGGCGGAGGAATTGCGGATCCTTGGCCCGCGGGCCGCATTCCGTTTGCGGGCGTGCGGCGCTACCAGTAGTGCCGTCGGCCGGCTACTGCGTGACCCATTGCCCCGAGGACCCAGAGGATCGCCCCGATGACGGCGAGGATGATTCCGATGGTCCACAGGATGCCGATGCCGGTCAGGAACCCAACGACCAGCAGGATAATTCCGAGAACGATCACGATGTGCTCCGATCTCGCATATGTTTCCCTCTTAACTGTGATCCCGGTCTGACACACGGGCAACTTCTGCCGTCGGCGGATTGCGAAGCCCTCAGGAGGGGGGCGGCGCGAGGGGCGGCGGTGTGATCACGTGGTGAGCGGGTGGGTGATTCTGGGGTCGGCCGGCCGTTGGTGGCTGGCTATCGGGAAGGCAACGCGAGGGGCTGCCGACCGCTGGCTGCAAATTCCGTATGGCGGCCGCGGGTCGGCCGTGATGCGCCGCATTCCGTTTTTACTATCCCGTGGTGGCGATGAGTCTGGTGATGTCGGTGTTCGCGGGCGGGTCAGGGGTCGGGCCGGGGATGGGGGTACCCGGTGAGCACTGCCCGGTGTGCGGCTGGGTGGAGGGGCCGTGAAAAGGGGGCCGTATTCGTTCAGCGCTGCCGCGGTATGGCGTCGTAAGTTTCCCGTGGTGATCGCGGTCGGCTATGCGGTTGCCGCTCTGGGCGTGGTGTACGGGCTGTGGGTGTTCCTGGTCGGCCTGGGGGTTCTGAGCGGTGGGGTCTTCGGCTTCACTTTTCAGCATCGGGAAGGTGAAGGTGAGGACTGACTGACGTTCCTCAGGGCGAAGGCGAGACTGCCGTGGCTGCATTGCGAGGATGCACGGCGAGGAATGGCGTAGCGGGCAAGGCAGGGCAGGGCGTGGCAGGCCAGGGCAGGAGACGTGCCGGGGAGTGGTTGACGGGCCGTCAAGTTGGTGTGCAGGGCCGGGCCAGGCGGGCCTGGGGGCTACGGCGCCTCGGGGGTGTCGTTGGGGGTTGTCCTGTGGTGGTGGCGGGAGCGGTGGTTGCTCCAGTTTGCCGCGGCGTCGATTTGCAGCAGGTTGAGT
This sequence comes from Streptomyces bugieae, assembly GCF_036352915.1. Taxonomy (NCBI): domain Bacteria; kingdom Bacillati; phylum Actinomycetota; class Actinomycetes; order Kitasatosporales; family Streptomycetaceae; genus Streptomyces; species Streptomyces bugieae. The sequence goes on along the minus strand of NZ_JAZBJP010000001.1, from coordinate 819,732 downwards.
CCGGTCTCCGCGACCAGCCGCTCCCGGGAAAGGCCCTCCGGGTGGCGGTGCAGCGCTCGGGCGATTTTCCCGGCCCACAGTTCGGCATTCACAAAAGGACGTGCGTGGTAATGCTGCTGCAGTTCGCCGAGGTGCGCCGTGGAACAGGCCGTCAGTGACCGGTTTCCGTCCAGCGCGGGATCGTGGACATGGATCGCCGAGGAATCCGGAACGATGGCATGGACCCCGGTCCCGTCCACCACGCTCGCGCCGCACAGTCCGCACAGCCGAGGAAGCGGTTCCGCTTCCTCCGGCTCAATCGCCTCAACCACAGCGTTGTTCTACCTCGCGTTGACTGCTGTTGTCGGTTCGGCACGCCGCACCATCCGTACCTTCCGCCGCGCCCGCAACGTTCGGGCGGGGCGTCAACAGTCTGACGACAACGAGGCGGTGACAGATTTCGGGACATGTCTCGGGAGCCGTCGGGTAGGGGCGGCTCGAGGGGGGACTGCAGACGGGGGCCGAGTCAACAGCTAGGAGCCCGAGCATGACCAGCACCGGCACCATGACAGCAGGGACTGCGGTAGCGAGCCGGGCCACCACTACGTCTACCCGGGCCACCACTACGTCCAAGGGGAACGCTGTCCCGGCCCCGTCGGTGCCGCTGCCGCCGATCGATGAGCCGCAGCGCCTTGCGCCGAGTGAAGCCAGGGAATTGTCGAGGGCGTTCTTCGAGCGACTCGCCGTCCTTGAAGAGGGCACCCCCGAGTACCAGTACGTGCGCAACACACTGATCGAGATGAATCTGTCCCTGGTGCGCTACGTCGCCCGGCGCTTCCGCAGCCGGGGGGAGAGCACCGAGGACGTTCTGCAGGTGGGCACCATAGGTCTCATCAAGGCGATAGACCGCTACGACGTTTACCGGGACGTGGAGTTCACCACGCTGGCCGTGCCGTACATCCGTGGGGAGATCAGGCGTTTCTTCCGTGACGCCACCTGGGCCGTCCATGTGCCGCGCCGGCTGCAGGAACTCCGCATCGACCTCGCGCGCGCCTTCGAAGACCTGGAGGCCGCCAACAACCACGATCCTTCGGCGGCAGAGCTCGCCGCACATCTGAAGCTGCCGGAGGACGAGGTGCGGGAGGGGCTCATCGCCTGCAACGGCTATGACACCGACTCCATCGACCGGCCGATCCAGACCGCGGGAAAGCAGCAGACCGGGCTCGTCGCGGACCTCATGGGAAGCACCGACCCCGCGCTCGACCTCGCCGAGAACATCCAGGCACTCAAGCCGCATCTCGCACAGCTCGACGAGCGGGAACGCACACTGCTCCGGCTCCGGTTCGGGGCGGAGATGACCCAGGCCGAGATCGGCAAGGAGCTCAACCTCTCCCAGATGCACATATCCCGGCTGCTGAATCGAGCCTGCACCAAGTTGCGGAAGGGACTGCTTGCCGAGGTGTGAGTGAGCGCGGCCGTGGCACCCCCGAGCGAAGAGGGTGGACCTGGAGCCAGGAGTGAGGGGAGGCAATCGGAGCGGGAGGCAATCGAATCGAAGGGCCGGGGTGTTAAGGGGCCCCGGCTCCGTCGCGTTCGTTGCGGGTCGCCGAGCGGATCTGCGGAATGAGTCGGAATGAGCCGGAATGAGCCGGGATAGGTCGTGATGAGCGTGGTCATCAGTACGTCGCGGTGGGCGGTGCGCGCTGGGGCCAGCGGGCGGATCGGGATACGCCGTGCAGGGTGTGCGGTCCCAGGAGTGCCAGTACGGCGCGCAGGACGGGGTCGGCTGCGAAGGCGTTGGTGAGGGGCAGGAATTACCGTTCGACGCCGTCGTGGTAACGGTCCGGAGAGAGCTCTTCTCAGTGCGTGGCGAAGTGTGCCCAGGCTGCTCCGTCGGCGTCGAGCGGGGACCTCGTGACGGCTGCGGGCAGGAGAGGGGCCCCGGCCGTTGCCAGGGAGGTGCGGGCGGTGGCCAACGGGGTGGCGACGGCGGTCTCGTCCATGTGCGGACACCTCCTGACGGCCGGCTTCGGGCTCTTGAAGGAGCGGGTCTCGAAGGAGCGGGTCTTGAAGGTCGGGTTCTTGAAGGAACGGGTCCTTGAAGGGGCTGATTCTTGAAGGGTTCTGACTAGCGTTCACCGGTGACGGCGAGTGGGGTGCGTAGTGCGGTGCGGTCGTGGCGCCAGGCGTCGAGGAGGTGGGCGGCGAGTCGGTCCTCCAAGTGGACCGTGGCGGCGATGCCGAAGGCCACATCGGGTTCGAGGCCCGGTTCGTCGGTCAGCAGGCCGTCGACGACCTCGCGGCGCACCACCTGCTCGTGCACCGCGTCGGCCTCGACGTGTTCGTCGTAGAACCGCTCCGCCGCCGGGCCGGCACCGGTACGGCGCATGGCGTCCGCGAGGCGCCGCGCGGCGGGTGAGGAGGTCACCTCGACGGTGGCGAAGTGACCGACCAGCGCCCCGCGCAGCGAACGGTGCAGACCGAACAGGGACATCAGGGTGACCGTGGCCAGCGCCTCGGCGGGCGCCAGGTCGAGGTAGTGCCCGTAGGCGGTCTCCAGGCCGAGGTCCGCCATGAGGTCGGCGAACAGCTGGGCGTGGATGTCCTCGGCGCGTCCGGCGCCGAACTCGTCGAATTCGACGGCGACCATCCCGGCCTTCGCGCGGCCGCGCAACCGGGGGATGACCCAGGCGTGCGGGTCGGCCTCCTTGAGGTGGTACAGCGAGCGCAGGGCGGCGTACTCCCGCAGTTGCCACAGCCGGCCCGCGCGCAGCAGATGGTGGCTCACGCTGGTGCCGTCGTCGGCGACCGGTTCGACCAGCAGTCCGTCCAGCGCCTCCGCCGCGCCGACGGACGGGACGTCCGCCCGCAGCGCCCGGAGGAACACCTCTTCCAGCGCGCGCCGCACCGCCAGCAGCGCGGGATCCCATTCGCGGTCGTCGTCCACGCCGTCGAAGCCCTGGTAGTGGAGCTCGTAGAGCACGTACAGGGCGAGCTGGAGGTCGGCTCCGTAGGGGTCGGCGTCCTGGATTTCCGTTGCCGTGGGGGCGAGCAGCGGGTCGGGTCCGGGGGTCCGGAGGGAGGGGAGCGGTGAGTGGGGGAACGGCGAGAGGGGGGTGGGTGTGGAAGGGGAGGAGAGTGCGGAGAGGACTGCGGTCGAGAGCTTCCCCTGGGGGCGGGGCAGCCGTGGCCGGTCGCCCGGGCGGGGCGGCATGGTGGCGGACGAGGTGCTGGAGGGTGATGCGCCGGACGGTGATGTGCCGGATGGCGTGGTGGGGCGGGCTGCCGACCTCATGGCGCGTCCTCTTCCGGGGCGGGCGTGGGGCGGGCGCGGCGGCGGTGGCTGGTGTCGCACCAGGGGTAGCAGTGGCTGCGCCGGCAGGTGCAGAGGGCGACGACGAAGCGGTCGGAGACGGCGACCGAACCGTCGTCGCAGACCACCTCCACCGGGCCTTCCACCAGCATCGGGCCGTCCCGGGTGAGGGTGACACGGCGTCGCGGGCGCTCAGGGACGTTCGGCGTGGATGGCGTGGGTGACGTGGATGGGACGTTCGGCACGGATGATCACCAATTCCTCTGTGTACGGCGAGTCCTCTGTGTACGGCGAGTCCTCTGTGTGCGGCCGGTCCTCTGTGTGCGGCGAGCTGTCCCCCGGCACGTCGAGCAGCCCGTTGCGGTGCAACCACGCAAGACGGGAGCGCAGGACCGGGCCGAACGGGATGTGCGCACGGTCACCGACCTCGGCCCGCAGTCCGGACCGGGACAGCCGCGACAGGGTGTCCCCGGTGCCGCACAGCCCGGAGTGGACCATCAGCAGCACCCCGCCGGGGCGCAGCGCCGCCGGTGCGAGGTCGCAGATCCGGTCGATGAGCAGCCGCCCGTCGCGTCCGGCGTCCCAGGCCCGCGCCGCTCCCCGGGGTGGGCGGCGGCCGGGCGCGGGTACGTACGGCGGATTGCTCACGAGCAGGTCGAAGGTGCGGCCGCGGGCGGCGGTGGCCAGATCGCCGCGGCGGACCGTGAGGGGCAGGCCGGCGAGCCGGGCGTTGAGCCAGGTGGTCAGCACCGCCCGCCAGGCGATGTCCACGGCCGTGACGTGGGCCCCGCGGCGGGCGGCACCCAGGGCGAGGGCACCGCTCCCCGTACCCAGGTCCAGCAGTTCGGTACCAGGGCCGATCCCTTCCCGGTACAGGGCGTGCAGAAGGAGCCGGGTGTCGTCCTGTGGCGCGTACACACCGGGCAGGGTCATCAGGGGACGGGGCCGGACGAGCGCGGTGGTGTCGGGGGTCATTTCCGCACCTCCTTTCACGGCGTTGTACGGGTCTGGTACGGCCTTGCACGGCGCCGCGGCCAGCCAGGGCTCCCGCGGCTTCGGTTCCAGCGTTGCGGCAATCGGGTGAGGCGACCACTGGGGGAGCGGACCGGCCCCGGATGCGGGCTGAGGTGCGGACGGCCCGGATGGCGCTCAGCCTGGAGACAGGGGGCGGGCGAGCGCGGCTCGCCGGGACGCCTGATCCGAGGAGTGGAAGTGGCCAAGCACCGGAAGTCCTCGCACCCGAAGATGGGCGAGGGCCACAGCATGCACAAAGGCACCGAGCAGCACGGTTGGTCGCCGGATGTCGACCAGTCCGAGCAGCACGCCAACGAGAGTGCGCACCGCTCGTTCCACCCCGAGCGCTACGCGCCGAAGCGGGACCGCAGCAAGGAGACCAAGGACACCGGGCAGGAGAAGGTCTCCCCGGCGAGCGAGGTCAAGAGCGAGTCCGAGCCGGGTGAGCGCCGGGCCGCCCGGACCAGCGAGAAGGGGATGCACCGCAAGGAGCCCAAGGGCCCCGCGGGCCGGCCCAGCGGTGGCCGGGACGCCGACGCGCACACGGGCGTCGACCCGCAGAATCCCTGACACTGGAAAGCCGGGAAACCGGGAAGTCGCGAGGGCGAAAGTCCGGAAGCGCGAGCCGGGAAGTCGGGAAGCCGGACGTGGGGACGCCGGGAGCCGGGAAGCCGGACGTGGGGACGCCGGGAGCCGGGAAGTGGGCCTGGATCGGTGGTGCCGGCTCGGGGCAGTGGTGCCGGCCTGGATCAGCGCTGCCGGCCCGGGTCAGTGGTGCCCGTATGCGGTGTCCGGGGGCCGAATCAGGTCCGGTGCCGCACACTGCGCGAAATGACCGGTGGTACGCGGCAGATGACCGGCGGTACGCGGCAATTGACCGGCTGTAGGCGGCCCGCTCGCCGTGCGCGCACCAGGAGGTCGCGAAATGGCAGACGGAAAGGAAGGAACGGAGAGCCGAGAACGTCCCGAGGGCCCCGCGAACGTCGAGAATCCGGTCACCCGATATCCGCGGCCGGAATTCCCGGCGCAGGACCAGGAGCCTCCCGGGTGGACCGGACCGATGGACCCGCCGCCCGACCACGGCGAGGAATCGTATCGGGGAAGTGGACTCCTCGAAGGACACAAGGCGCTGCTGACGGGCGGGGATTCCGGTATCGGCCGGGCCGTCGCGCTGGCCTTCGCCCGGGAGGGTGCGGACGTGATGTTCACCTTTCTCCCCGAGGAGGAGAAGGAGGCCGAGGTGACCGCCCGGCTCGTCACGGACGCGGGTCGTACGGCCGTGCCGCTGGCCTGCGACGTCCGGGAGGAGGAGCAGTGCCAGCTGCTCGTCCAACGCGCGGTGCGGGAGTTCGGCCGGATCGACATCCTGGTGAACAACGCGGCCTATCAGATGTCGCAGCCGGACGGGATCCGGGCCATCACCACGGAGCAGTTCGACCGGGTGGTGCGGACCAATCTGTACGCCATGTTCTGGCTGTGCAAGATGGCGCTGCCGCACATTCCCCAGGGTGGGGTCATCATCAATTCCGCGTCGGTGCAGGCCTATCGGCCCAGTCCGCATCTGCTGGACTACGCGATGACGAAGGGGGCCATCGTCACGTTCACCCAAGGACTGGCGCAGATGCTCGCGCCCGACGGCATCCGGGTCAATGCGGTCGCTCCCGGGCCGGTCTGGACCCCGCTGATTCCGGCGACACTCCCGGACACCACGACATTCGGCAAACAGGCCCCGCTGGGCCGCCCGGCACAGCCCGCGGAAATGGCCCCCGCTTATGTCTTCCTCGCCTCCCCGCAGGCGAGTTACGTCACCGCCGAGATCGTCAATGCCACCGGCGGGACACCCCTGCCCTGATGCCCCCATGCCCGTATGCCCTGATGCCCTGACGTTCCTGCCGTGGGCGTTCCTGCCCTTTCGTGGAGTGTGCTGAGGAGTGTGCTGAGTGAGTGAGTGCGATGAGGGAGTGGGTGACGTGAGATGACCGGTCGGCGGCAGTCGCTCGCGGGGCGCATCGTGGTCGTGATGTCACCGACGAGGCCGCGCTGGCCGCCGTCGCCGACGGGGCCCGGCGCAGCCTCGGGCCGCCCTCCGTAGTGGTAGCCAACGCCGGTGTGGCGGCCGGCGGCCCCTTCCTGGAGTCCGACCCCGACGTCTGGCGCCGGGTCATCGAGGTCAATCTCCTGGGCAGTTCGCTCACCCTGCGCGCCTTCCTGCCCGGACTGCTCGCCACCCGCGGCTACTTCCTGCAGATGGGCTCCCTGGCGAGCATCACCGCGGCGCCCATGATGTCGGCGTACTGCGCCTCCAAGTCAGGGGTCGAGGCGTTCGCCCACACGGTCCGGGCGGAAGTGGCGCACCGCGGCGTCGAGGTCGGTGTCGCCTATCTGAGCTGGGCGGAGACCGACATGATCGACGCCGCGGTGCTGCGGGAGCTGCGGCTGCGGTTGCCGTGGCCCGCCGGGGAGATGGCGGCCCGCGGCGACGTCACGGCCACCGGTGTGATCGGGGCCGGCGGGCGGGCGGACGACCTGGCCCGGACGGCCGCGCTCGGGCGGCTACCAGCGGTACCAGCGGGCGCGGCCGCCGCCGGCGCCGGTCGACCGCATCAGGAAGCCGAGCAGCCAGAAGGCCAGCACGACGACGGCGGCGATCCACAGCGCCTTGAGCGCGAAGCCGGCGCCGAACAACAGCAGGACGAGCAGCAGGACGAGTAGCAGGGGTGCCATGGGGTTCCTCCTGTGGTGAACGAAGAGTTCGTGAGTACGTTGGTGGGAGCAGCCGGGGTAGTGGATCCGGGGTAACGGATCCGGGCAAAGCGGATCCGGGGAAAGTGGATCCGGGCGACTCAGGGCGGCTCAGGGCGAGTTCTGCGGGAGCAGGGAACCGAGGGGGCCGAGGTCGAGGTTGAGGTCGTCCATCGTGAAGCCGTAGCGCTCACACAGTTCCGACATCCGGTCGTGGAGGATCATCAGCGTCATACCGACCCGCTCCTCCTGATCCTCCGTCAGATCGCCCTGGTCCGCCCGGTGCAGCGCGGTGCGCTCCATGAGTTGCCGCAGCAGCTCGACGATCGTCAGCACGAGCTTGATCAGATCGCGTTCGACCGTCTCCGGGTCGCTCTCCAGCCGCTGGGCGAGGGTCCCGGGCGCCGTCAGCCCGGTGGAGTCCTGCCTCATAAAGAGATGCCTCCTGACAAAGGGATGCCTCCTGACAAGGGGGTGCGTCCTGACAAGGGGGTGCGTCCTGCCGCACGATCGAATGGATGACGGCGCGGAGGCTGATCCGGACCAGGTCCACGTCGGCGATGGACAGCACCAGGTCTCCGGTGAGGACCGCGCCGCCGTTGAGGAGCCGGTCGAGGAGATCGATCAGGGCGATCTGCGGACCTGCCACCCCGGCGGGTTCGCCGAGCCCGGACGGGCCGCCGGCCGGCTCCGCGACGTCACGGCCCGTCATGTGCCGCCGCCCGTCCTGTGTCGTCGCCCGTCATGCCGCGCCGCTTTCCGCCGGCCGGGTCGCGAAGGAGTACGGCGCCCACGGGCCGGTGATCTCGACCCGTACGCCGGCGTCGCTCCCGGTCAGACCGGCCAGCGCCTGGTGGAATTCCCGGACCCGGGTGCGGGGGACGAGATACGCCTCGTTGGCGACGTTCTCGCCGGGGCCGGAGGCCAGTTCGCCCTGCTGGGGCCGGTGGGCGACCACGCCCCGGGTCAGCGGGGCCACCGTGTCCCGTACGGCGCCGGCCACGGCCCCCGCCGCCCGGTACGCGTCATCCCGCAGACGCCGCTGGTCCCGGCGTTGGCGGAGGTAGGCGCGGCCCGAGCCGGCCGTCGGCGCGGCGGGGGCGGCTTCGGCCCGGGCGCGCACCGGGTCCGCGTAGACCTTCACCCCGAGCTCGGCGTGGCCGTCGAGCCAGGACAGCAACTCGCTGAATTCCGGGGCGCGTTCGGACAACACCGCGCGCACCCGGGCGTCGTCGAGGTACACCGTCGCCAGCCGCATCGGCAACACCGTCGTACGGGCGTGGGCCGCCTCGACGACCTCGTGGTGGACGCGGGCCAGCGCCTCCAGCTCCGCCAGGTCCGCCATCCGCTCGGTGAGTCCGTCCGTGCCGAAGTCGTCGGCCGGGACGGAGGACACCACGGCGGTGAGGCCGTCCCCGACAACGGTCCGCAGGGGCGAACCGCCGAACCCGGTCAGCGCGGCGGCCACCGCGTCGAGATCGCCGCCGTCCCGCCCGACCGCGTAGACATAGCTGTGCCACGGGCCGTTCACCGGTTCTCCTCCTCTCGCCGGTGCTGCTCCCACCCGGCTTCTCGTCCGGCTTCTCCTTCGACCGCCGGCTGGTCCTCGCCGGCGGGGACCGGTCGGGTCGCGGGCGTGCGGGCCCGGGAGGAGAGCGAGGGATCGTGCTCCCACCAGTCGATGCCCATCTCCTTGGCCTTGTCGACGGAGGCGACGAGCAACCGGAGCTTGATGGTCAGCAGCTCGATGTCGAGCAGATTGATCTGGATGTCGCCGGCGATGACCACGCCCTTGTCGAGGACGCGTTCCAGGATGTCGGCGAGATTGGCGGAGGAGCCGGGCCCGGCCCCCGGCCGGCCGTACGGGGACGGCGCGGGGGAGGTCCTCATGGGCGAGGCGGCTCCCCCCGGTCCGGTCAGCGGGTCGGACATGTACGGTCATCCTCCTCGTGGTTGACGCCGGCGGGCCTGGAGCCACTCCAGCCGGTCCAGCAGTTCGTCCTCGCGGGCGTCGAACTCCTCGGGCCCGATCCGGCCGTCCACCAACTCCCGTTCCAATTCGGCGAGTTGGTCACGCACCGGCTCCGGGTCGTAGAACTCGTCCTCCGCGGTGAGCAGTACCTGGTCGAGGACCCAGACCGTGCCCCGGAGCGGGGCGATCGGCAGGGTCAGCAGGTGGGTGAGCAGCCCCATCCGGATCTCCCGCTCGGTCGGTTTCCCGGTCCCGGCGCCAAGGGCCCGGCCCGGGCACGCGGTCAGACGAAGCTGTACGGCGGCAGCGGGCCGTAGAGCCGGAAGGTGTAGTGGTCGCCGCGCCGTTCCGCCTCGGTGTGGACCGCCTGGGAGAAGGTGGCGGCCTGGTCCTGCGCGACGAGGAACGAGGTGGTGAGGAAGTGGCGCTTGGTGGGTTCCCCGTCCTCGATACGCACCGCGGCCGGCGCGAGCCGGGCCAGGATGTCCGCGCGGGCGCCGTCCTGGCGGGCCCGGACCTCCTGCGAGATCAGCTCGCCGAGCGCCAGTTTGTCCTCGTACGCCCCGGAGTTCCGCCGGGTATGGTCGTTGAGCCGGCGCACCTCGGCGCAGTCCCGCACGATCTCCCGCAGCAGGTCCTCCTCGTCGCGCGTCACCTTCAGGTGGTACTCCCGGCACCCGGCCAGCTCCCCGAGCCGCTGGGTGTAGGTGTCGTGCTGCTCCTCCAGTACGGCGGCGACCTGCTCGTCATCCGGACCGACCAGCCCGAAGCGCATCGGCAGACAGCTGCCGTCGGCCAGCAGGCGTTCCTGGACGTCCTGGTGGGCGGCCACGTCCCGGCGCTTGGCGCGCAGCTCCGCCGGGGCGTCGCTGACCACCGCGCACAGGTCCTTGGCCCGCACGGTGCGCAGCGGCGCCGCGGGGTCGCCCACCCCGGCGACACCGGACAGCCGCAGCGGATGCCCGGCATCGGTGATGGCGTAGACGTACGTCGTCATGGGTCATTCCTCCCGACGGGCGGTTCGGCGGCCGGCGGTCGACGACGTCTTGCGCGCCGGGCGCTTCTCGGTTTCCTCGGATTCGTCATGGCCCTTGCGGAGGGATTCGCCGATCGCTTCCACGGCTCCTGAGAGGGCGCCCTTCGACTTTCCCTTGGCGCCGCTCTCGGTCGCCGCGCCGACGAGATCGGTGAGCTGTTCCGGCGCCTTGCGGCCCGATTCGAGATCCAGCCGGTTGCACGCCTCCGCGAAGCGCAGATAGGTGTCCACGCTCGCGACCACGACACGTACGTCGATCTTGAGTATTTCGATGCCGACGAGGGAGACCCGGATGAAGGCATCGATGACCAGCCCGCGGTCGAGAATGAGCTCCAGGACGTCGTAGAGAGTGCCCGAGCCGCTGCCGCCGGCCGGTGTCGCCTGCGTCTGTTGCTGAATGGCAGTCACGGTCTTGTGTGTCCCTTCCAGTTGACTGGAGCGGGCCATGGCCGTGTGGGGAATTGCGGGTGCGCCGCAGCCGTCCTAGCGGTCGATCTGACCCCGCCCGTAGCGGCGCATGCGCGCGTATTCCATGAGATGGCCCTGCTCGTCGAGGCGGACGCGGTAGGACGCCATCACGCTCGCGGTGTCCGGAACCCTTTCGAGTTCCAGCACTTCCACGTCCGCCAGCCAGCCGTCACCGGCGGCCTTCAGCGCGGACACCGAGCCGGGTGCGCAGTTGAGCATCTCGGCAAGTTGCCCGGCGGCGAGGCGCATTGCCGCGGGAGCGGCGATCCGGTCCGGTCCGCCGCTCGCCGTTTCCGTTCCGTTCGGCGCGAGGCTTTCCTCATGTGCCACGTCCGCTTCCACCTTTTCCACGGTGCTTTCCTCGGTCGCCATGATCCCGCCTGTCGTGCGTCTAGAGGTCATCTGCCGAAGGTGATTCCGTCGAACGACGGTTGGCCGTTCTGTGGCGATGAAAAGGCGGGTGCCCGCGAAAGCTGGACGTATGCGCGAGCGGGAAATCCAAGGAGGCGTCAGCCGGTGGTGACCGTGAAAAGGCCGCCGTCGGGGTCGCGGATCAGCACCTGGCCGACCCCGGGGTCGGCGGGCGGGGTCAGATGGGTGGCCTGGCCGCCCGCCGCGAGGGCGGCCGCGGCGACCTTCTCGACGTCCTCGACGGGGAACTGGACGTGCCAGCGGGGCCGGATGTGGGGGTCGGGGGCGGCCTCCATGACGCCGCCGCGCACCGTGGCCACCACCTGGTCGCCGTCCCGCACCAGCACCTCGCCGCGCTCGTACGCGACCTCGACCCCGCCGGGCTCCTCCGAGGCCCAGTCGAGCACCTCGGCGTAGAAGATCGTGGCGTCGAAGGCGTCGCGGGTCCGCAGCTCCAGGGAGACCGGGGCGCTGCCGCGGCCGATGGCCCAGGCCGGGGTGTGGCCCTCCCACACGCCGAAGACGGCGCCGTCCCGGTCCGCGGCGAGCGCCACCCGGCCGGCGCCGAGCCGCAGCGGGCCCACCGCGATGGTGGCGCCGCGTTCACGGATCCGTCCCGCGGCGTCGTTCGCACTCGCGACCGCGAAGTACGGGGTCCAGGCCACCGACACCTGCCAGTCCGCGGCCAGTGCGCCGACCCCCGCGATCGGCCGGCCGTCGGTCAGCGCCACGGTGAACTCCTCGCCCAGCCCGCCCGGCCGGAAGGTCCAGCCCAGGACCTGTGCGTAGAAGTCCTGGGCACGCCGGAGATCGTGGGTGGTCAGGCTCACCCAGCACGGGGTGCCGCGTACGGCGACGGCGGACGGTGTGACCGGCATGGCGATGCTCCTCCTGGAACGGGTGCCACCGTCCACTCTGCCAGGACTTTGCGTCCGCATCCTTCTACGGCTCGGCCGAGTGCGTGCGGGGACTGCCGGTGCGGGGCGCCGGCGGCCGGCCGGTCAGGGCTGCAGCAGCGTCTTGATCATGCCGTCTTCCTTGGCCTGGAAGGTCTTGTAGGCCTGCGGTCCGTCCTCCAGCGGCAGCTGGTGGGTGGCGAAGCCCTCGACGCCGAGCGCGTCCTCGTCGTCGAGCAGCGGCAGGATGTCGTCCACCCAGCGCCGCACGTTGGCCTGCCCCATGCGCAGCTGCACCTGCTTGTCGAACAAGGTGAGCAGCGGCAGCGGGTCCATCGCGCCGCCGTAGACGCCGACCACGGAGATCGTGCCGCCCCGGCGGACCACGTCCACGGCGGCGTGGAAGGCCGCCATCCGGTCCACCCCGGCGCGCGCCATCAGCTTCTCCGCGAGCCGGTCCGGGAGCAGCCCGACGAACTGCTGCGCGGCCTTCGCCACGGGTGCCCCGTGGGCCTCCATGCCGACGGCCTCGATGACCACGTCCGCGCCGCGGCCGTCGGTGAGCCGGCGGACCTCGTCACCCAGGTCGCCGCCGAGCTCGTCGACGTTCAGGGTGTGCACGCCGCGGGCCCGGGCGCGGGCCAGCCGCTCGGGCACCAGGTCCACCCCGATCACCTGCCGGGCCCCGCGGTGCAGGGCGATCCGGGCGGCCATGTCGCCGATCGGGCCCAGCCCGAGGACCACGACGTGGGCGTCCGGCGGCGGGTCCGCGTAGGCGACCGCCTGCCAGGCGGTGGGCAGGACGTCGGAGAGGTAGACGAACCGTTCGTCCGGCGGGCCGTGCGGGACCTTGACGGGCAGGGTGTTGCCGAAGGGCACCCGCAGGAACTCCGCCTGACCGCCCGGCACCTGGCCGTAGAGCTTGGTGTAGCCGAACAGCGAAGCGCCCATGCCGTGTTCCCTGACCTGGGTGGTCTCGCACTGCGAGTGCAGCCCCCGGTCGCACATCCAGCAGGAGCCGCAGGAGACGTTGAAGGGCACCACCACCCGGTCGCCGGGGGCGAGCGCGGTCACCTCCGGCCCCACCTCCTCGACCAGGCCCATCGGCTCGTGGCCGAGGATGTCGCCGGGCTCCAGATAGGGCCCCAGCACCTCGTAGAGGTGGAGGTCGGAGCCGCAGATGCCGGTGGAGGTGATCTTGACCAGGACGTCCGTCGGTTCGGTGATCTTCGGATCGGGGACCGTGTCGATCCGCACGTCCCGCTTGCCGTGCCACGTCAGTGCCCGCACCCTGTCCTCCTTCGCCGCCACCGGTCGCCAGGAACCGGCTGGTTCCGGGACGACCGATTCGCCTGACAGGTCATCATGCCGGTCTTCCGGGCGCTCCCGGATCACGCCGGTCCCGGGCGCCCGGGCGGCCCCTCCCGCGCAGGCCGCAGGCGCGCACCGCTCGACGGAGCCGGCCGTTCCGCCCAGTCTCGGCCCGGCCCCCCGATCGTACAAACGCCCGAACGGACCACTGCCGGCAGTGCGCACCGGGCCGCCGCCGTGACCGAGTGTGGCCGCGGACCGCGGCCCGATGCCCGCCGCCGCCCGTCGGTGCGGCTGCGCGTCCGCGCGCGGTCCGGGGGACCATGGGAAGGGCGGTGCATCCGCAGGCGGAGGGAGGGCCGGATGTCCACAGCCGACCCCGTCGGCGCGGCGGGCGACTGGCCCGTCGGCAAGGTGCCGCAACGCAGCGGACTGCTGGACCTGCTCGGCGTCGCCGCGGTGGTCCTGGACGCCGACGGCCGGATCGTGCTGTGGAGCCCGCAGGCCGAGACGCTCTTCGGCTATTCCGCGGAGGAGGCGCTGGGAGAGTTCGCCGGGCGGCTGCTGGTCCACGAGCGCCATCTGGACCTGGTGATCAGCCTCTTCACCGAGGTCATGGCGACCGGCCAGAGCTGGGCCGGGGCCTTCCCGATCCGGCACAAGGACGGCAGCACCCGGCTGGTGGAGTTCCGCAACGTCCGGCTGCTGGACGACCGGGGGGACTACTACGCCCTGGGCATCGCCACCGACGAGGCCACCCTGAGCAAGGTGGAACGCGATGTGGCGCTGTCCACCCGGCTGGTCTCGCAGTCCCCGATCGGACTCGGCGTCCTCGACACCGACCTGCGGTACCTGGCCGTCAATCCCGCGCTGGAGCGGATCGACGGGATCTCCGCCCGGGAACACCTCGGCCGGTCGGTCCACGAGGTGCTGCCGTTCATCCGCACCGAGGCTCTGGAGGCCGCCCTGCGGCGGGTGCTGGAGACCGGGCGGCCGCTGGTCGACCAGCACGTCGTGGGGCGCACCCTCGCCGACCCCGAGAACGAGCACGCCTGGTCGGTCTCCTTCTACCGGCTGGAGGACCCCGGCGGCCGGGTGCTCGGCGTGGCCGGGGTGGTCGTGGACGTCACCGACCGGCACCGCGCGGCCGGGGAGGCGGCGCGCGCCCGCCGCCGGCTGGCCATGATCGCGGACGGTTCGGCGCGGATCGGCACCACGCTGGAGGTCGAACGGACCGCCCACGAGCTGGCCGAGGTCACCGTGCCCGAGCTCGCCGACGTGGCCACCGTGGACATCCTGGACTCCTTCCTGGACGACCGCCGCCCCACCACCTCCGGCGCCCACCCGGAGGTCTTCCGGGCGCTCGCGGTGCACACCGCCTACCCCACCGAGGCGGCCCGCGCCGCCGATCCGCCCGGCCACATCGCCAGCTACGGCGCCGACCGGCTGGTCACCCAGTGCGTACGGACCGCCCGGCCCATCCTCGTGCGCCATGTCGACGAGCAGTCCCTGGCACGGATCGCCCGCGACCCGGAGGCCGCCGCGATCCTCGCCCGGGCCGGCATCCACAGCTACCTCGCGACCCCGCTGATCGCCCGCGGCGAGGTGCTCGGCGCGCTGGGCCTCACCCGCAGCCGCAACCCCGTCCCGTTCGACGAGGACGACCTGACCCTGGCCGCCGAACTGGCCGACCGGGCCGCCGTGAGCATGGACAACGCCCGGCTCTACCAGAGCCTGCGGAACACCGCCGTCACCCTCCAGCGCAGCCTGCTCCCGGACCGCCCGCCGCAGCGCGCCCGGCTGGAGATCGCCACCCGCTACCGGCCGGCCGGCACCACGAACGAGGTCGGCGGCGACTGGTTCGACGTGATCCCGCTCGCCGGGGACCAGACGGCGCTGGTGGTCGGCGACGTGATGGGCAGCGGCATCAACGCCGCCACCACGATGGGACGGCTGCGGACCGCCACCGGCACCCTGGCCGACCTGGACATGCCGCCGGCCGAGGTGCTGCGGCACGTCGACCGGATCACGGCCGATCTGGAGCAGTACGCCACCTGCGTCTACGCCGTGCACGATCCGCAGCAGGCGGTCTGCCGGATCGCCGCCGCCGGGCACCTGCCGCCGGTGCTGATCCACTCCGGCCGGCCGCCCGAACTGCTCGACCTGCCCACCGGCGTCCCGCTCGGCGTCGGCGGCGTCCCCTTCGAGGAGACCACCTTCGCGCTGCGCCCCGGCGACCGCCTGGTGCTGTACACCGACGGACTGGTCGAGACCCGCCGGGACACCATCGACGAGCGCCTGGACCGCCTGCTGAGTCTCCTGGACCGCCCGGACCCGTCCCTGGAGTACACCTGCGACCGGCTGCTCGAGGCGCTGCGCGACCCGGACGACGCGGATGACGTCGCCCTGCTCATCGCCCGCGCCCGGCCCGGGCCGCCCGGTTCGGACGGCGACGCCTGAGGAATTCCTCCGCCGCATTTCCGCGGCTGCCTCCGGCAGGGAACCGGATGCGGCATCCGGTGCAATTCCGGCCGGTCGCGGCGTTAGCCGACGCGGCGCGGGGGAACCCGTTCTGGTGGCCGAAGGGCGGACGCGGGTACATGGGCGAGAGGTACGACCATGGGGCACGGCGGAGATGTCATCACGGAGCTGGCCGCGGACCATCAGGAGATGACCGCGCTATTCGAGCGGATCGAGGCGGCGGTCCCCGCGGCCGCGGAACGCAAAAGACTGCTGGACCGGCTGACGATCGAACTCGTCCGGCATTCCGTCGCCGAGGAGCAGTACCTCTACCCCGCGGTCCGCGAGAAGCTGCCGAACGGCGCCGCACTGGCCGACAAGGAAATCGCCGACCACCGGCGCGTGGAAAGGCTGCTGAAGGACCTGGAACGGATCGATGCGGAAGACCGCGCGTTCAACGAACTGTTCGTGAAACTCCGGACGGAGGTCCGGGCGCACATCCGGGAAGAAGAGAGCGAACTGTTCGCCCGATTGCGTGAGGCGTGCCTTCCCGGGGAACTCGAAGCGCTCGGGGAGAAGGTCCGGACGGCCAAGAAGCGCGCGCCCACCCGGCCGCACCCCGGCGTCCCCGACTCCCCGCCGGCGCACACATGGCTGGGCCCGGGGCTGGGGCTGGTGGACCGCGCCCGGGACCTGCTCACCGGCCGCGGCGGCGGCCCGGACTGATCCGCCGGATCCCCCCGGGCCCGTACGGCCCGGCCGTCCGCAGGGGCGTCCGGGCCTTTCGCAGCGCGGAAACGGCAGACGGTGTGTGCGCCGGGCCGGGCTGGACGCGGACGTCCGGTGCTCGCCGAAGGCTTCAGCTGCCGTACCCGGATCGCCGACCGGCCGCACGTCCCCGCCGGGGTGACCGCCGCACTCAACCGACGAGAAGAGAGGAACGCCCGTGTCGACCAAGGTCTCCGACCACATCCTTGCCCGCCTGCGCGACTGGGGCGTCGAGCACGTCTTCGCCTATGCCGGCGACGGCATCAACGGGCTGCTCGCCGCCTGGGAACGCGCCGACAACACACCGCGGTTCATCCAGGCGCGGCACGAGGAGATGGCCGCCTTCCAGGCCGTCGGCTACGCCAAGTTCTCCGGCCGGGTCGGCGTCTGCGCGGCCACCTCCGGGCCCGGCGCCATCCACCTGCTCAACGGCCTCTACGACGCCAAGCTCGACCACGTGCCCGTGGTGGCGATCGTCGGGCAGACCAACCGCAGCGCCATGGGCGGCTCCTACCAGCAGGAAGTCGATCTGCTGAGCCTCTACAAGGACGTCGCCTCCGACTTCCTGGAGATGGTGACCGTCCCCGAGCAGCTGCCCAACGCCATCGACCGGGCGATCCGCACCGCCTACGGCCGGCGGACCGTGACCGCCGTGATCGTCCCCGCCGACGTGCAGGAACTGGACTACTCGCCGCCCACCCACGACTTCAAGATGGTCCCCTCCAGCCTCGGCCTCGCCTCCTACGCGCCGGTGCCGACCGAGGACGACCTCGCCCGCGCCGCGGAGGTCCTCAACGCCGGGGAGAAGGTCGCCGTCCTGATCGGGCAGGGCGCCCGCGGGGCCCGCGCCGAGGTGGAGCAGCTCGCCGACGTCCTCGGTGCCGGGGTGGCCAAGGCGCTGCTCGGCAAGGACGCGCTGCCCGACGACCTGCCGTACGTGACCGGCGCCATCGGACTGCTGGGCACCCGCCCCTCGTACGAGATGATGCGGGACTGCGACACCCTGCTCGTGGTGGGATCCAGCTTCCCCTACACCCAGTTCATGCCGGAGCTGGACCAGGCCCGGGCGGTGCAGATCGACATCGACCCGCACATGGTCGGGATGCGCTACCCCTTCGAGGTCAATCTCGTCGGGGACGCCAAGGCGACCCTGCAGCGACTGCTGCCGCAGCTAGAGCCCAAGAAGCACGGCAACTGGCGGAAGAAGATCGAGAAGGACACCGCCCGTTGGTGGGAGGTGATGGAGCGGCGGGCCGCCGTCGAGGCCGACCCGGTCAACCCCGAGTACGTGATCCACGCCCTCGACGCGCTGCTGCCCGACGACGTCATCCTCGCCGCGGACTCCGGCTCGTCCGCCAACTGGTACGCCCGCCACCTGCGGATCCGCGGCACGATGCGGGGTTCGCTCTCCGGGACGCTGGCGACCATGGGCCCCGGCGTGCCGTACGTCATCGGTGCCAAGTTCGCCCACCCCGACCGGCCGGCGATCGCCCTCGTCGGGGACGGCGCGATGCAGATGAACGGCATGGCCGAGCTGATCACCGCCGGCAAGTACTGGTCCGAGTGGCAGGACCCGCGACTGATCGTCGCCGTGCTCAACAACCAGGACCTCAACCAGGTGACCTGGGAGATGCGCGCCATGTCCGGCGCCCCGCAGTTCCTGCCCTCGCAGGCGCTCCCGGACGTGCGGTACGCCGACTTCGCCCGCTCCATCGGACTGGACGGCGTCCGGGTGGAGAAGCCCGGCGAGGTGGTGGACGCCTGGCGCACGGCGCTCGCCGCCGACCGGCCGTTCGTCATCGACTTCCGCACCGACCCGGCCGTCCCGCCGATCCCGCCGCACGCCGGCCTGGACCAGATCGAGGCCGCGGCCACGGCCCTGATCAAGGGCGACAGCGACCGCGTCGCGGTCGTCAAGCAGGGCCTCAAGGCGAAGGTCCAGGAGATGCTCCCGGGCGGCAAGCACCGGCACGGCCGGCCGGACCGGGACTGACGGTGCGTCAGGCCGACGGGGGGCGGTGACCTGGTCGTCGACGCGGCCGGGGATTCACTCGACCGGCGGAGCCCGGCTCGCCGCCGCCGACCGCTCCCAGGACGCTGATCGAGGAGTCCCACCACGTCGGAACCGATGCTGAGGAGTCCCATGGGCACGGCGCTTTCGCGGAATTGGCAGTGCGCGGTGGTGACCGGTGGCGCGGGTTTCGTCGGGTCGCATCTCTGCACGGAATTGGTGGCGCGGGGAACCGCCGTCATCTGCGTCGACGATTTCAGCACCGGACGGCCGGAGAACATATCGGCCGTGCGTGACCACCCCGCGTTCACGGTCGTCGAGGCGAACGTCACCGAGCCGCTGCGGCTCGACGCGGAGCCCGATCTGGTGCTGCACTTCGCCTCTCCGGCGTCGCCCGCCGATTACCTCAAACTCCCGCTGCACACCCTGGAGACCGGCAGCCTGGGCACCCGTAACATGCTCGCCCTGGCCCGGTCGAGCGGCGCCCGCTTCGTGCTCGCGTCCACCTCCGAGGTCTACGGCGATCCGCAGCAGCACCCCGCAGAGCGAGGACTACTGGGGGCACGTCAACCCCGTCGGCCCGCGCAGCGTCCACGACGAGGCCAAGCGCTTCGGCGAGGCGCTCACCACCGCCGAGGCCGGGGCGCACGGCACCGACACCGGCATCGTCCGGCTCTTCACCACCTACGGCCCCCGCATGCGCGGCCACGACGGACGCGCGGTGCCCACCTTCATCCGCCAGGCACTGGCCGGCGATCCGCTCACCGTCACCGGCGACGGCTGCCAGACCCGCTCGCTGTGCTACGTCGACGACATGGTGCGCGGCATCCTCGCGGCCGCCGCCTCCGACCTGTGCGGCCCGGTGAACCTGGGCGGCCCGGCCGAGATCAGCGTGCTCGAACTCGCCCGGCTCATCATCCAGTTGACCGATTCGCGGTCCTCCGTCCGGTTCATCGACCGGCCGACCGACGACCCGGCGGTGGGCTGCCCGGACATCACCCTGGCCCGCGGCAAACTCCAGTGGGAGCCGCGGGTTCCGCCACGGGACGGCCTGGCCCGCACCATCGCGTGGTTCCGGGAGCGGCAGGCGTCCTGACCCCGCCGGAGCACCGAACACCGAACCGCCGCCCCCGGACGAAGGAAGGCCCGCGAATCGTGATGCGCATCCTCGGAATCCTGAGCCACGCCCGCGAGGCACCCGGCTTCCTCGCCCGGTCCGCGGCCCGCCGCCGGAACTTCTCCGCCGCCGGGCCGCGCGCCCCGTACGCAGCGGAGGCGGCCCGATGACCGCCCCGGCCGACCGGTCCACCGACTACACCGTCGTGATCCCCACGCTCGGCCGGCCCGGCCTGACCGCCTGCCTGGCCGCGCTCGCCGCCGCCGACGGCCCCCTGCCGCGCCGCGTGATCCTCGTCGACGACCGTCCCTTGGGCGACGGCACACCGCTGCCCGCCGACATCCCCGGGGCGCTGCGCGAGCGCACCGTGACCGTGCCCGGCCACGCCCGGGGCCCGGCCGCCGCCCGCAACACCGGCTGGCGGGCGGGCGGCGGCACCCCCTGGATCGTCTTCCTCGACGACGACGTGCTCCCCGGACCCGCCTGGGCGAGGGAACTGGCCGCCGACCTCGCCGCCGCCACCCCGCGCACCGCCGGCGTCTCGGCCCGGATCGACGTGCCGCTGCCCGCCGGACGCGAACCCACCGACTGGGAACGCCACACCGCGGCACTGGCCACCTCCCGCTGGAGCACCGCCGACATGGCCTACCGCCGGGCCGCCCTGGATTGCGTCGGGGGCTTCGACGAACGCTTCCGGAGCGCCTCCCGGGAGGACGCCGACCTGGCCCTGCGGGTGCTGACCACCGGCTGGACGCTGGCCGAGGGCCGCCGCAGCACCACCCACCCGGTCCGCCCCGCCGACCGCTGGGTCTCGGTACGCCTCCAGGCCGGCCACGCCGACGACGTCCTGATGACCCGTCGGCACGGCCGGGGCTGGTGGCACCGCGCCCGGACCCCGCGCGGCCGGTTCCCCGGACACCTCGCGGTGACCGCGGCGGCCGCCGGCGCGCTGCTGTGCGGCGCGGCCGGCGAACGGCGCGCCGCCTCGGTGCTGGCCGCCCTGTGGCTCGCCGGGACCGCCGAGTTCGCCTGGGCCAGGATCGCGCCGGGGCCGCGTACCCGGGAGGAGACCCGGACCGTGGCGCTGACCAGCGTCCTGATCCCGCCCGCCGCCACCGCCCACTGGCTGTGCGGCCTGCTCCGCCACCACGCCACCGCTCCGGTGGACCCCTGGGGCGGCGCCCGTCCCGCGCCCGACGTCCGGCCCCGCCCGGCCCCGGAACGGGTGTGACCGTGGACGCCCCGGCACGGACCGGCGGTCCCCGGCCCCGCGCCGACGGACCGTACCCCGCCGCGTCCGCACCGGAGTCCGGGGCGGCTCGCGGCCCGCTCACCCGTGGCCGGGCCCAGGGGGCCGTCGCGCCACGGACACCGACCGACGACGAGCGAGGGGCGCCGGTATGAACATCCTGCTGTGGCACGTGCACGGCTCCTGGACCACCGCGTTCGTCCAGGGCCCGCACACCTACCTGGTGCCGGTCACCCCCGACCGCGGACCCGACGGGCGGGGCCGGGCCCGTACCTTCCCCTGGCCCGGTTCGGTGCGGGAGAAGACGCCCGCACAGCTCCGGGAGACCCCCGTCGACCTGGTCGTCCTGCAGCGGCCGCACGAGGCGGAACTCGCCGAGTCCTGGCTCGGCGGCCGCCGCCCGGGCCGCGACCTGCCCGCCGTCTACGTGGAGCACAACACCCCCGACGGCGACGTACCGCGCACCCGGCACCCGTACGCCGACCGCGACGACCTGCTGCTGGTGCACGTCACCCACTTCAACCGGCTGTTCTGGGACAGCGGCCGGACCCGCACCGCCGTGATCGAGCACGGCATCGTCGACCCCGGCCACCGCTACACCGGCCGGCTCCCGCGCGCCGCCGTCGTCGTCAACGAGCCGGTCCGCCGCGGCCGGACCGTCGGCACCGACCTGCTGCCGGCACTGGCCGCGGCGGCCCCGCTCGACGTCTTCGGCGTGCGCACCGAGGGACTCGCCGGCCATCTCGGCCTCGCCCCGGACACCTGCCGCACGGTCGACCTCCCGCAGGCCGAGCTGCACACCGCGATGGCCGAGCGGCGGGTGTACCTGCACCCCGTGCGCTGGACCTCGCTCGGCCTGGCCCTGCTGGAGGCCATGCACCTGGGGATGCCGGTGGTGTCGCTGGCGACGACCGAGGCCGTCGAGGCGGTACCCGCCGGCGCCGGCACGCTCTCCAACCGGCCCGAGATCCTCGCCCGCGCCGTCCGCGGCTACCTGGCCGAACCGGAAGCCGCCGCCGAGGACGGCGCCCGGGCCCGGCAGGCCGCGCTCGGCCGATACGGGCTCAAGCGCTTTCTCCACGACTGGGAAGGCCTCATCACGGAGGTACTCGCATGACCACCCGCGGCACCGCCCCCCACCTGTCCATCGCGCTGGTCTCCGAGCACGCCAGTCCGCTCGCGGTCCTCGGGGGTGTGGACGCCGGCGGCCAGAACGTCCACGTGACGCGGCTGGCCGGCGCGCTCGCCGACCGCGGCCACCGGGTCACCGTGTACACCCGCAGGGACGCGCCCGACCCGCCCGACCAGGTCGTGCTGCGGCCGGGGGTGACCGTCCGGCACCTCGCCGCGGGCCCGCCGTGTTATGTGCCCAAGGACCAACTCCTGCCGTTCATGCCGGAGTTCGGCCGGCTGCTGGCCGAGGACTGGGCACCGGGGCCGCCGGACGTCGTGCACTCGCACTACTGGATGTCCGGGCTCGCCGCCCTGAAGGCCACCCGGAAGCTGGACCTGCCGCTGGCCCACACGTACCACGCGCTGGGCACCGTCAAGCGGCGTCACCGGAAGGACGAGGACACCAGCCCGGCCGGCCGCGTCCCCGCCGAGACCGAGGTCGGCGACGGCTGCGACCAGGTGATCGCCACCTGCCGCGACGAGGTCACCGAACTGACCCGGATGGGCATCCCGTCCCGCAAGGTCAGCGTGGTGCCGTGCGGGGTGGACGCCGCCGTGTTCACCCCGCACGGGCTGGTCGCCGACCGCGGCCCGGTACGCCATCTGCTGCTGCAACTCGGCAGACTGGTGCCCCGTAAGGGAGTCGCGCTGTCCGTCTCCGCGCTGTCCCGGCTGCCCGACGCCCACCTCGTCATCGCCGGCGGGCCGCCCGCCGCCGAGCTGGACCGGGACCCCGAGGTCCGGCGGCTGCGCGCGCTCGCCCGGGCGGCCGGGGTGGCGGACCGGATCCGCTTCACCGGCGGAGTGCCGTGCGAGGACGTCCCGCCGCTGCTGCGCGCCGCCGACGTGGTGCTGTGCCCGGCGGACTACGAACCGTTCGGGATCGTGCCCCTGGAGGCCATGGCCTGCGGCACCCCGGTGGTCGCCACCGCGGTCGGCGGCCAGCGGGACACCGTCGTCGACACCGTCTCGGGACGGCTGGTCCCGCCCGGCGACCCGGGCGCACTCGCCCGCGCCGTCGGCGAACTCCTCGCCGACCCCGAACACCGGGCCGCCTGCGGCGCCGCGGGCCGCCGCCGGGTCCTCGCCCGTTACGGCTGGGACACCGTCGCGGCGGCCACCGAGACCGTCTACCGCGGGCTGCTCGCGCACCGTGCCGCCGACACGGAGATCGCCTGACGGACCGTCAACCAGCCGGCGGCCGGGGGCCGGTCGTGCCGTCCCCCTGCCCCTCGGCCCCCTGGACCGAGAAACCCCCGCGGTGCGACTGCTCCCGCCGCCGCACCAGCAGACCGCCCAGCGCGGTGCGCCGGTGCAGCACCGCCCGGCCCGCGCGCACCGTGGTGATCAGCCCGGCCCCGCGCAGCGCGGCGGCGTGGGCCGAGGCGGTGGCGTTGCTGATGCCCAGCCGCCGGGCGAGGTCACCGGTGGTGTGCTCGCGGGCCAGCACCCGCAGCATCGCGGCCCGGGTCCGGCCCAGCACCCCGGCCAGCGCCTCCGTCCCGTCGTCCGCCCCGGGCGGCACCAGCGGCACCCCCGGGCCCGCCGGATAGGTCACGTACAGCGGACGCCCGGGCAGATCGGCCAGCAGCGGCGGGCCGGTCCAGTGGAAGGTGGGCAGCAGCACCATCCCGCGCCCGTTCAGCGCGACGTCCCGCGTGAAGGGCGCCGGGCATTCCCAGACGTCCCCGGACAGCCGGGCCCCGGGGACGAGCCCGTCGAGCGCCGCGCCCACCCCGTGTTCGGCCACGGTCAGCGCATGCCGGGTGAACTCCGCCTGGTGCAGGTCCTGCACCAGGGACCAGACGGGCCGCAGCAGCGTCTCGAAGGCCGCGTGCTGCGCCCGGCCGACCACCCGCCAGGCCTCCGCGTCCCCCTGGTGCAGCCCGCGGATCCACGGCGGGGGCGGCCCGGGCACCGTGGCGTACACCCGCTCCATCTCGGCGCGCACCACCTCGGGGCGGGCCGACCGGACGGTCACCAGGCCCTCCTGGAGGGAGTCGTCGAAGACGTCGAGGAACACCGGCGCCCGGCCCGCCGGGACCACGTCCGCCAAGGGCTCCACGGCGGCCGGCAGCGACCGCAGGACCCGCTGCCGCCACCGGCCGAACAGCACCCCGTCGTCGCGGCGGCCCATCATCATCAGCGCCGTGTTGAGCTCCAGCAGCGGCGCCGCCCGGGAGGCGAAGCGGACCCGGGCGACATCGGCGGCCGTGAAACGAATCCGGATCACACCATCCCCCTCGTGACGCCATCCTTTCGGCCAGGCCCTCAACCATGGCCGGTGCTCCCCGCCGCACGCCAGCATGCGAGGGCGCGCCACGGCACGAGGCCGCGGCGCAGGCGCCCGGAAGGGGAGTTCATCGTGAGCGTACGCAACGGGGCAGGGGGCGGGGACGGCCGGCCGCAAGGGCCGGGCCGGCGGACGGTCGCCGTGTCGGCCGCGCTGGGCGCCGCCCTGCTGTTCACCGGCTGCGGCACCGCCCGGGCCCGGCCCGCGGGACGGCACCCGGACCGCGGCCCGGCCTTCGTACCGCGGCTGCCGGCGCCGACCGGCCCGCACCCGCTCGGGGTCACCACCCTCTATCTGGTCGACGCCTCCCGGCACGACCCGTGGGACCACCGGCTCACCCGCAGGGAACTCATGATCACGGTCCGCTATCCGGCCCGGACCGGGCACGGCCACCCCGTCGCGCCGCAGATGACCCCCGGCGCGGCGAAGGTCTTCGCGGGCCTCGACCCGCACTTCCACCCCGGCCTGCCGTTGTCCGGGGTCGACTGGGCGGCCACCCGGACCCATGCGTACACCGGAGCGCCCGCGCAGCCCGTGCGCCGTCCGGTGCTGCTCCACACCCCCGGTGGCGGCGACCCGCGCACGCTGGGTACCGGGCTCGCCGAAGAACTGGCGAGCCACGGCTGGGTGGTGGTGAGCATCGACCACCCCGGCGACGCCAGCGAGGTCGAGTTCCCGGTCACCACGCCGCAACGCCCGAGCCCGATCCGCACCACCGTGCTGCGGGGCGATCCCCGTACGGACCCGGACCTCTTCCGCACCATGATCGACACCAGGCTGGCAGACACCCGGTTCGTCCTCGCGCAGCTGGCGGAGCTGGCCGCCGGCCGGAACCCCGACGCGGCCGGCCGCCCGCTGCCCGACGGCCTCGGCCGCGCGCTGGACCTCCGGCGGGTGGGCATCTACGGCCACTCGGCCGGCGGCACCACCGCCGCCGAGGCCCTCCACGACGACCGCTGCCTGCGCGCCGCGGTCAACCTGGAGGGCTATCTGGACCACCCCTCCCGGCGGCCCGGACGGGCCGGACCGCTGTTCCCGGTGGCCTGCGACGGCGTGGACCGGCCGCTGCTCCTCGTGGGCACCGACGGGTTCCCCGGCCGGCAGCAGCTGGACCGGTCCTGGTCCGCCCTCCTCGCCCGCTCGCACGGCCACGCCCTCCGGCGGCAGATCCGGCACACCACGCACGCCGTGTTCACCGACTACGCCGCCTTCGCACCGCAGTTGCAGACCGCCGGCCTGATGACCGCCCGGGACCGGAACGCGCTGGTCGGCGCGCTGGATCCGGCGCGGTCGATCCCCGCCGTGCGCGGCCTGGTCCGCACGTTCTTCGCCCGGCACCTGCCGCCGCGCTGACCCGGGGCGGCCGCCCCGGGCCCGGGGCGCGCCGCCCCGAGTCGCGGGCGGGGGGCCTTCGCGGTGAAGTAGGAGGAGGGGCGCGGCCTGCTCGGGGGCACCCCTACGGCTCGGGGGAGCAGAGGAAAGGGAGCCCGAGATGGACCATGCCGGAAGCCCCGAGGAACCCCAGGACAAGCCGAGCAACCCGCCGCCCGCGGCCGGCCCCCTGAAACCGCCCCCCGAGCCCGGCGAGGCCCCGTCGTCGACCGGCCGGAGCCGGCCCATGAAGCTCACCGAGATGGCCCGGCGCAAGGCCAGGCAGGCCATGGAGAAGCTCAAGCCGCACGAGGGCAAGGGCCACGGCGAGCCGCACACCTAGCGGGGGCTCCCCACTGCGGGGTGGGCCTTCAGCCCCGCTGGTTGAAGCGGCCGGCCGCCCGCTCGTTGAGCACACCCAGCACCCGGCGGAACCGGCGGGCGGGCGGCTGCTCCTCCGCCTCGACCCGGTAGCCCTCCGCCGTACCGGGGCCGCCGTCGCGGGGCAGCACCCGGCCCACCGCCGACACCAGCCGGGTGGTGAGCACCGGTGCCACGCCGTGCGCCACCACACCCAGTTTGGCCACCGGGGTGAGCACGATCCGGGGCCGCCGCCGCTGCACCGCGGAGACGATGCGCTCCGCCGCCCGCTCGGCGTTCATCGACAGGACGGGCGCGCCGGCCAGCGCCTGGAACCAGGCGTACTCCCGGCGCCGATCGCCGCCGAACCGCGCGTGCAGATGCGAGCCGGTCCGCATCAGCCCGGGATGCACCCCGGTGACGGTGACCCCGTACGCGGCCTCCTCCGCGTGCAGCCCCTCGGCCAGCGCGGCGACCGCCGACTTGGCGCACGAGTACGGCAGCAGGTGCGGCACCGCCAGCAGGCCGCCCACCGACCCGACGAGCGCCAGCCGGCCGCCCGCCGGACTGCGCCGCAGGTGCGGCAGGGCGGCGAACGCGGTGTTGAGGGCGCCGTGGAAGATGGAGTCCAGGGCGTCCCGGAACCCTTCCACGCCGAGGGCTTCGGCCGGGCCGACCTGGATGATGCCGGCATTGGCGATGACGATGTCCAGCCGGCCGTTGTCCCGCGCGATCTCCGCCAACCGCTGCTGGACCGCGGGCCCGTCGCGCACGTCGCACACCACGCCGCGCACCGCGCCGCCGCCCGGCCGGCCGAGCTTGGCGACCGCCCGGTCCAGCTCGGCCGCGTCCCGTGCCAGCAGCACGACGTCGCAGTCCCGGCGCAGCAGCTGACGGGCCATGAGCAGACCCAGTCCGCGCGAGCCGCCGGTGACCACGGCGGTGAGCCCCTCGATCGAGGGAGCGGCCGGCAACACCCGCATGAGGAGCCCTTTCGTCGAGCCCGTTGCCCGTGATGACGCGGGCTCCCGGCGCCTTTCGCCGCGGCGCCGCAGAGCCCTTCCTGTGGCGTGCGTGCGGACGCGGCGGGACCCGGCCACCTCGCGGGGCGGCCCGTGCGCGTCGCCCCTCCGACGCTACCCGGAGGCGTTGCGGTGCGCATGTGCGCCGGGCGGCGGCCGCTGGCCCGCGCCGCCCCGTTTCACCGGCCGCGCCCAGGGCACCCGGCTCAGGGACCGGGCACAGTGGCCGTGCGGTGGCCGCGAGCCGTTCGGTTACCGCGGGACGCATCCGGCTTAATCGCCGCGGATCCGGCATGAGCGGCCCGGCGCACCGGGAATTCGTCCTGCGCGCGACCCCGGCGTCCGCCGCCCCGCGCCTTGCGCCGACGACCAGCGCGACTGCACGTACGGCAGCGGCCTCAGCACCGCAGCAGAAAGGAACCACGGCTCATGCAGATTGCTTTCCTGGTAGCGCCCGAGGGTGTGGAGCAGGTCGAACTGACCGGCCCCTGGCAGGCGGTCATCGATTCGGGTGACATTCCGCATCTGGTGTCCACCAAGTCCGGCCGGATCCAGGCGTACAACCACCTGGACAAGGCCGACACCTTTCCGGTGGACCGGACGGTGGACGCGGCCGACGTTGCGGATTACGGCGGCCTGATCCTGCCCGGTGGCGTCGCCAATCCCGATGTGCTGCGGATGGACAAGAACGCGGTCGCCTTCGTGAAGAGCTTCTTCGACCGGGGCCGGCCGGTGGCGGCCATCTGCCACGCACCCTGGACGCTGGTCGAGGCCGATGTCGTGCGGGGACGCACGCTGACGTCCTGGCCCAGTCTGCAGACCGACATCCGCAATGCCGGCGGCACCTGGGTGGACGAAAAGGTCAAGGTCTGTACGGCCGGCCCCAACACGCTGATCACCAGCCGGAAGCCGGCCGACCTGAAGGCCTTCTGTGCCACCTTCGTCACCGAATTCGCCCAGGCCGGAAGGGCAGCCTGAGGTGGCGGACGAGAAACAGGAGCAGCGCCGCGCGCATTTCGCGGACGATCCTGCCGCCGGCCCGCTGACCACCGACCAGGGCGTGACCGTCGACCACACCGACGATTCGCTGCAGGCCGGGGAACGCGGCCCGACGCTGATGGAGGACTTCCACTTCCGGGAGAAACTCACCCGCTTCGACCACGAGCGGATCCCGGAGCGGGTGGTGCACGCCCGCGGCGCCGGCGCCTACGGCTACTTCCAACCGTACGAGTCCTGCGCGGAGTTCACCCGGGCCGCCTTCCTGCAGGACCCGGGCGTGCAGACACCGGTGTTCGTGCGGTTCTCCACGGTCCAGGGCCCGCGCGGTTCGGCGGACACCGTGCGGGACGTCCGCGG
The DNA here is from genome assembly GCF_036352915.1 of Streptomyces bugieae. Lineage (NCBI taxonomy): Bacteria > Bacillati > Actinomycetota > Actinomycetes > Kitasatosporales > Streptomycetaceae > Streptomyces > Streptomyces bugieae. The sequence continues at coordinate 791,410 of NZ_JAZBJP010000001.1, read as the reverse complement.
TTTCGCCACCAAGTTCTACACCTCGGAAGGCAATTACGACCTGGTCGGCAACAACATGCCGGTCTTCTTCATCCAGGACGGCATCAAATTCCCGGATTTCGTGCACGCGGTGAAGATGGAGCCGCACAACGAGATTCCCACCGGGGCCTCCGCGCACGACACCCTCTGGGACTTCGTCTCGCTCCAGCCCGAAACCCTCCACATGATGATGTGGCTGATGTCGGACCGGGCCATTCCGCGCAGTTACCGGATGATGCAGGGCTTCGGCGTGCACACCTTCCGTTTCGTGACCGCGGCCGGCAAGGGCACGTTCGTGAAGTTCCACTGGAAGCCCAAGCTCGGGGTGCACTCGCTCGTGTGGGACGAGGCGCAGGAAACGATGGGCCGCGACCCGGACTACAACCGCCGCGACCTCTGGGACATGATCGAGGCCGGGGAATACCCGGAATACGAACTCGGCGTCCAGCTCGTACCGGAGGAGGACGAGCACTCCTTCGACTTCGACCTCCTCGACGCCACCAAAATCATCCCCGAAGAGCTGGTGCCGGTGCGGCCCATCGGCCGGATGGTGCTCAACCGCAACCCGGACAACTTCTTCGCGGAGACCGAGCAGGTCGCCTTCCACACCGCGAACGTCGTGCCCGGCATCGACTTCACCAACGACCCGCTGCTCCAGGCCCGGAACTTCTCGTACCTCGACACCCAGCTGATCCGGCTGGGCGGGCCCAACTTCCCCCAGCTGCCGGTCAACCGGCCCCTCGCCGCGGTACGCAACAACCAGCGCGACGGCTACCACCAGAGCCGGATCCACCAGGGCACCAGCTACTCGCCGAACTCCCTCGGCGGCGGCTGCCCGGCCCTCGCCGGCGCCGACGAATCCGCCTTCCGGCACCTGACGGAGCGGGTCGACGGCCAGAAGATCCGTAAGCGGAGCCCGAGTTTCACCGACCACTACACCCAGGCGGCGCTGTTCTGGCACAGCATGGCCGACTGGGAACAGCAGCACATCATCGACGCGTTCCGCTTCGAACTGGGCAAGGTCAACGCCAAGCAGGTCCGCGAGCGCACGATCGGCGAGCTGGCGCACATCGACCACTCCCTGGCCGTCAAGGTCGCCGAGGGCATCGGCGTCCCCGCCCCGGAGTCCACCGGCACCCCGCGCCCCACCCCGTCCCCCGCGCTGAGCTTCGAGAACCTCAAGGGCGACGGCTCCATCCGCAGCCGGCAGATCGCGGTCCTGGTCAAGGACGGCGTGGACGCACAGCAAGTCAGCGGTCTGAAGCAGACGTTGGGGGAGGAGGGCGCCTTCGTCGAGGCCCTGGCACCCCAGGACGGTGAGGTCTCCGGCGCCTCCGGCAGCCTCTCGGCGGACCGGGCGCTGCCCACCGTGGCCTCCGTGCTCTACGACGCCGTGGTGCTCCCCGACGGCGGCCTCGGGGCCGGCGACACCGCGGCCGACGCCGCCGCCCGCCGCTTCGTGCTCGACGCCTACCGGCACGGCAAGCCCATCGGCGCCCTCGGCTCCGGCATCGAGGTGCTGAAGAAGCTGCTCCCCGACCAGGTGCGCACCGTCTCCGGTGGTGCGGAACCGGTGAGCGACCAGGGCGTGGTGACCGCCGCCGTGAACGGTGACGCCTTCGCCCGGGCCTTCGCGGAAGCCACCGCCGCCCACCGGCACCGGAACCGCCCGCCGGCGAGGATCTGAACCGCCACCCGGAGATCCGGCCCGGCACCTTCGTCCCGGCGGCCGCCCGGCCGCCGGGACGACGCCGCGTCAGCCGATCCGCGCCCCGGTCTTCTGCAGGGCCTCGGTCACCGGCTGGTAGAGGCTCACCCCACCCGCGGCGCAGGTGCCGCGGCCGCCGGAGGTCAGGCCGAGCGCGCTGTCCCCCTCGAAGAGCGGACCGCCGCTGTCGCCGGCTTCCGCGCAGACCGAGGTCTGGATCAGTCCCTCGACGACCCCCTCCTGGTAGTTGGCCGTCACATTGAGCGCGGTGACCTCCCCGTCGTGCACATGGCTCGTGCTGCCGCTGCGCCGCACCTTCTGGCCCACGATCGGGTCGGCGGCCCGGACGATGTGCTGCGCTCCGCCGAAGAGGTCCACCTCGCTCGGGTGCGCCATGTCCGCTGCGGTGTACCGCGCGATCCCGAAATCGTCACCGGGGAAGCTCCCCGCCTCCGACATCGCGATCGGGGGGCCCTCCTGGGCGACGGACCAGCTCGGCACCGCGTGCGTGCAGTGGCCGGCCGTCAGGAAGTACGGCTGCCCGCCCTTGGTGACGTTGAAGCCGAGTGAACAGCGTGCTTCGGTGCCCCAGATGGCGTCCCCGCCGGCGATCAGCGGCTCCAGGGTGTCCGGCGACAGCTGGACGACCACCCGGTCCCCGAGTGAGCCGGCGACCGCCTTGAGCCGCTCCAGATCGTCCCCCCGGACGGTGCGGTCGGCGGTGACGACCACCTTGTTGATCTTCGGGTCCATGGCCCAGGACGTCCCGGGGATCGAGGCGTGCTCCTTGAGGGTCGCCCGGGCCGCGTCCAGCGACGCGAGGGAGTGCTTGACGATCCTCGCCTCGGCACCGGCCTCCCGGGCCTTGCCGGCCGCCTCCTCGGTGGTCACGTTCACCACCAGCTTGTGGTTGTCGGGGTCGTAGTAGGAACCCGCCCCGGCCGCACCGAGCGAGGAGCCGATGACCACCGCACGCTCGGCGGCGGCGATGGCCGACGGGGGGCCGGGGGCCCGGGCGGTGTGCGCCTGGGCGCTCTGCAGGGCGAGCTGCGGAGCGATGGCCAGGGTCACCACACCGACGCCGGCGAGGACGGAACCAGGCGTGGGTACGCGCGGATGCTTCAACACAAAACCTCTCGCTGGATAGCGGGCCAGCAGCGGGTCTTTGCCGTGCGCACACCTCAAGGGCTACTGGCGCCACGGGCGGGGCCGAAGGGCCGGGCGAGGCGGCGCGGGGTGTCTACTCTCCCTGCCCGTGCACCACCCCCGGCCGCCCACACTTCTCCAGGAATCACCTGTACGGCCGGGTGAACGGACCGCGCCGCCGGGCCGTACAGACGGACAACGACGGCCCGGCCCCCGAGCGGCCGGATCCGTCGCCACTTCAGTCCGCCTCGTACGGAAGGACCTTCGGGTGCCGTTCATCACGCAGCTGCGTCAGCTCCTGGCCAAGGGGACGAACCGGCGCCGGCGGCGGGCCGTCACGTCCGCCCTCGCCGCCGTGCTCGTGTTCGGCGCGCTCGTCCTGCCCGACGACCTGCTCCGCCTGACGCCCGGCGCGTTCGTCCGGATACCGGTGGAGGGCATCGCCGGTGCCGCGCTGCTGCTCCTGCTGCCGCCGCGGCCGCGGCGGGTCGTCGCGGTGCTCGCCGGGGCGGGCCTGGGCCTGATGACCCTGCTCGACCTCCTCAACATGGGCTTCCGCGCGGTGCTGGTCAGGCCGTTCGACCCGGTGCTGGACTGGGGGCTGTTCGGCGACGCCGCGTCGTTCCTCGACGACTCGGCGGGCCGGACCGGTGCGATCGCCGCGGTCGTCGGGGCCGTGCTCGTCGCGCTCGCCCTGCCCGTGCTGATGGCGCTGGCCGTGCTCCGGCTGAGCCACGTCCTGGCCCGGCACAGCTCCCTGGCCACCCGCGGCACCCTCGTCCTCGGTACCGCCTGGCTCGTCAGCGCCGCGCTCGGCCTCCAGCTCGCCGGGGCGCCGCTCGCCTCCCGCACCACCGCCGAACACCTCGACGACCGCGCCCAGCAGGTGCGGACGAGCCTGGCGGACGAGCGGGTCTTCGCCGCGGAAGCGGCCACCGACCCCTTCGGCAGCACGCCGCCCGACCAACTGCTGAACGGCCTGCGCGGCAAGGACGTCATCTTCACCTTCATCGAGAGCTACGGCCGCAGCGCGATAGACGACCCGGGGATAGGCCCCGGCGTCGACAAGGTGCTCGCGGACGGGACCGAGCAGTTGCGGCGGGCCGGCTTCACCGCCCGGAGCGGCTGGCTCACCTCCTCGACGGCGGGCGGCGGCAGCTGGCTGGCGCACTCCACCTTCCTGTCCGGCCTGTGGATCAACAACCAGCAGCGCTACCGCACCGTCACCTCCAGCGACCGGATGAGCCTGACCCGCGCCTTCCGGCGGACCGGCGCCTGGCGGACGGTCGGCATCATGCCGGGCGTCAGCCGGTCCTGGCCGGAGGCCCGCTTCTACGGCCTCGACACCGTCTACGACTCCCGCACGCTCGGCTACCACGGCCCGAAGTTCAGCTGGTCGCGGATGCCGGACCAGTACAGCCTGTCCGCGTTCGAGCGGCTGCAGCACGGCAAGCGGGGCGGCAAGCCGCTGATGTCGGAGATCATCCTGACCTCCAGCCACAACCCGTGGGCCCCGCTGCCCAAGATGCTCGGCTGGGGCCGGGTCGGCGACGGCTCGGTCTACCGTGCCGTCGAGGCGGCCGGCAAGGACCCCAAGGACGTGTGGCAGGACGCCGCCCGGGTCCGCACCGAGTACGGCCGGGCCATCCAGTACTCGCTGCACAGCCTGCTCTCGTACGTCGAGAAGTACGGCCGGAAGAACACCGTGCTGGTCTTCCTCGGCGACCACCAGCCGGTCCCCACCGTCACCGGTGAGCACGCCGGCCGGGACGTACCGGTGGCGATCGTCGCCCATGACCCGGCCGTGCTGCGCCGGATCTCCGACTGGGGCTGGCAGCCCGGCCTCCGGCCCGGACCCAAGACGCCGGTCTGGCGGATGGACACCTTCCGCGACCGCTTCCTGACCGCCTACGGACCCCGGTCCGGCTCCGCGCACAAGGGGAAGAAGTGACCCGGGCCCGGCTCCGGAGCGACCCTCAACCCCCTTCGAAATCCACCGGATTCGCCCTGTTGAGCATCGCTCAGCCGCTGCCTATGCTCGGCACGCATCGACGCACACCACGTGGAGTCGAGCCGCACCCCGCCAGGAGCCCGGATGAGCTTCAACCTCGCCACCGCTCTTCGTGAATCCCGCCGGAACCACCCGGACAAACCCCTGTGCCACCTCGGGGCCCGGACCGTCAGCTACGCCGGGGCCGACGAGACCTCCGGCCGGATCGCCGCGGTCCTGCGCGCGCTGGGCCTGGAACGCGGTGACGCGGTCGCCGTCCACCTGCCCAACGTGCCGGAGTTCCTGTTCGCCTACTTCGGCATCCTCAAGGCCGGTCTGGTCATGGTCCCGCTCAACCCCCTGCTCACGGCCCCCGAGATCGCCTACCACCTCACCGACTCGGGGGCCCGGCTGCTCCTCACCCACGAGGAGTTCGCCGACGGTGCGGTCAAGGGCGCCGAACTCGCCGGCGGCGTACCGGCGTACGTCGTCCCGCGGCCCGGCAGCACGCGGCGGATCGCCGGCACCCGGCCCTACGACGAGCTCACCACCGCCGACGACACCGGCGAGATCGAGCCGGCCGGCGCCGACGACACCGCCGTCCTGCTCTACACCAGCGGCACCACCGGCCGCCCCAAGGGCGCCGAACTCACCCACTTCCAGCTCTACATGAACTGCACCGTCACCGGCGAGGTGTTCGGCTACCGCCCCGACGACATCGGCCTCGCGGTGCTGCCGCTCTTCCACGTCTTCGGCCTCTCCAGCGTCCTCAACCTGGCCGTGCGGCACGGCGGCACGCTGGCCCTGGTCCCGCGGTTCGAGACCGGTGCGGTCCTCGACGCGCTCGAACGGCACCGCTGCACGATCTTCGCCGGCGTCCCCACCATGTACGCGGCCCTCCTCCAGGCCGACACCGCGCACCGGGATCTGAGCGCGCTGCGCGTCGGGGTCTCCGGCGGCGCGGCGATTCCGGGCGAGACCATCCGGGCCTTCGAGGAGAAGTTCCCCGGCGTGGCGGTCCTGGAGGGCTACGGCCTGTCCGAGACGGCCAGTACCGCCACCTTCAACATCAGCCCCGAGCAGCGCAAGGTGCTCTCCATCGGCAAGCCCATCTGGGGCGTGGAGGTGCGGATCGCCGACGACACCGGCGCCGCGCTGCCTCCCGGCCCCGACCACGTGGGCGAGATCCTGATCCGCGGCCACAACGTCATGAAGGGCTACTTCCGCCGCCCCGAGGAGACCGCCGAGGCGCTGCGCGGCGGCTGGCTGCACACCGGGGACCTCGGCTACCGGGACGACGACGGCTACTTCTTCGTCGTCGACCGCAAGAAGGACCTGATCATCCGCGGCGGCTACAACGTGTACCCGCGCGAGGTCGAGGAGGTCCTGTACGCCCACCCGGCCGTCGCCGAGGCCGCGGTCATCGGCCGTGCCGACGACCGGCTCGGCGAGGAGGTCGTCGCCGTCGTCGCGCTGTGCCGCGGTGCGCACACCACCCCCGAGGAACTCACCGCCCACTGCCGGCAACAGCTTGCCGCGTACAAATACCCCCGGGAGATCCGGATCGTCGACGCGCTGCCCAAGGGGCCCACCGGCAAGATCCTCAAGAAGGAGCTGCGCGCCCGATGACGCGGGTGAACGCCGCGCTCGGCCCGGTCGACAGCGCGGAGCTGGGACGCACGTACGTCCATGAGCACCTCTTCACCCTCACCGCCGACGTACATGCCAACTACCCCAAGGAGTGGGGGAGCGAGGAGGAGCGGGTGGCCGACGCGGTCGACAAGCTGCGCGCGCTGGCCGCCCAGGGCGTCCGCACCCTCGTCGACCCGACCGTGGTCGGTCTCGGCCGCTACATCCCCCGGGTACGGCGCATCGCCGAGAGGAGCGCCGACCGCACCCTGATCGAGATGTGCCGCCGCGGATACGCGGAGAGCCTCGGAGCAGTGGCCCTACCTGCACCTCGGCGAGGAGGTCCTGCCGTACGTCCGGGCCCGCGGGGTGACGGAGGAGCAGATCACCACCATGCTCGTCGGCAATCCGCGGCGGCTGTTCGAGGGCGCTGGAGCCTGACCGTCGGCTGACGACCCGTGTCTCTCTGTTTATGTCTTTGGCATATGCCAATGACCCGTGCCGTCATGCATATACAGAAAAGCGGACATAGTATCAAAAAGCGTCCAGGTTGACGTCGCAGGGCGGTTGGCGTCCGTCCGGTCACGGGAGGAGGCGGTTCGCTTTGAGCCGCATACACCGCCTGATGGCCGCGTACGTCATCCTCGTGATCCCGCCCACGGTGGTCTATCTGACGGTGCCCGCCGCCCACACGTACACCTGGGCCGCCATCGTCCTCGGCAACGTATGGGCCATCATCGCCGGCATCCGCATGCACCGGCCGGCCCACGCCTGGCCCTGGCTGCTGCTCGCCGCCGCGAACCTGGCCTTCATGGCCGGCGACACCACGTACAACGTGCTCAACAGCTTCCTGCACCAGGAGAACCCGTTCCCCTCCCTCGCCGACGTCTTCTACCTGGCGACCTACCCGCTGTTCGCCGCCGGACTGCTGGGCTTCATCCGCTACCGCCGGACCGGCCGCGACGTGGCGAGCCTGCTGGACGCGATGATCCTCACGTCCGGCCTGGCCCTGCTCTCCTGGGACTACCTGATCAACCCGTACACCACGGCCGCCGACATGACGTGGGTGCAGCGCTCCATCTCCATCGCCTATCCGCTCGGCGACGTGCTGATGCTGGCGATGCTCGCCCGGCTGCTGACCCCGGGCTCGGTACGGACCCGCGCCGTCCAGTTCCTCACCCTCGGCACCTTCGGCATTCTCTTCTCCGATGTGCTCTACGGGCTCCTCCAGCTCAAAGGGGCCTGGCAGGTCGGCACGCCGATGGACCTGGGCTGGGTGGTCTTCTTCACCGCCTGGGGCCTGGCCGCACTGCACCCGTCCATGGTGGAACTGACCGAGCGCACCCCCGTCCGGCAGGCCGGCATCCACCCCCGGCGGCTCGCCGTGCTCGCGCTGGCCTCGCTCATCGCGCCCGTGCTGCTCATCCAGGAGGCCGTCCGCGGCCAGCTGCAGCAGGTGCCCGTGATCGCGGTGTTCTCGGCCGTGCTCTTCCTGCTCGTGTTCGCCCGGCTGTCGGGACTGGTCGTGGTGCACCTGAGGGCCGTGACCCGCGAACGCGGCCTGCGGGTGGCGGCCGCCGCGCTGGTGTCCACGTCCGGCGTCGAGGAGATCGCCCACTCGATCCGCCGAGCGGCCGGACCGCTCTTCGGCTCCGGAGTGAGCCACGAGGTCGCCCTGCTGACCCTCGCCCCCGGCGAGACCCGGCTGCACTCCGTGCCCACCACCGCCCAGCCGCACACCTGGACCGTCGACTGGCAGGACGAGCCGGCCGACGCCTGGCGCCCCCGGTTCCTCGCCCGCGAGACGCAGATCGTGCGCGTCACCGACCTCGGCGACCAGGCCGTCGCGGAACTCGCCCCGCTGCCCAGCGCACTGCTGTGCCCACTGGCCGTCAGCAACGGTCCCGCCGGCAACTCCCTGATCGGCGCCCTGATCGTCGCCGGCACCGAGAAGAGCCTGGCCGAGCGGTGGGGCTCCTTCGAGACCCTCGCCGCGCAGGCGGCCCTGGCGATGGAACGCGTCGCGCTCGGTCAGGAGATCAACCGGCGCAACAGCGAGGCGTACTTCCGCACCCTGGTGCACAACACCTCGGACGTCATCCTCATTCTCGACGACGACAACACCATCCGCTACGCCAGCCCCTCCGCGGAGGGCATGTTCGGCCGCACCCCGCTCAACGGAGTGCGCCTCGCCGAGCTGATGAGCGAACCGGACGGCGAACGCGCTCTGCGCGCCCTGGGCCGGATGCGCGACGGCGACTGCCAGGACAGCCGCGACGACTGGCAGGTCCTGCACCGCGACGGCGCCCGCATCGACGTCGAGGCCCGGTGCAGCAACCTGCGGCACGACCAGACCGTCCACGGCCTGGTCCTGACCCTCCGGGACGTGACCGAGCAGCGCAAACTCGAACGCGAACTCACCCACCGCGCCTTCCACGACGCGCTCACCGGCCTGCCCAACCGGCTGCTCCTCCTGGAGCGGATCGAGCACGCCCTGCTGCGCGGCCGCCGCGACGGCACCGTCCCCTGCGTCCTCTTCATCGACCTCGACGACTTCAAGGTCGTCAACGACACCAGCGGCCACTCCATCGGCGACGAACTGCTGATCGCGGTGGCACGACGGCTGACCGGCACGATGCGGGCCAGCGACACCGCCGCGCGCCTGGGCGGCGACGAGTTCGGGGTCCTCATGGAAGGCGTGCGCGAGCCCGCCGACGCCGAGGCACTCGGCGAACAGGTCGTACAGAACCTCAACCAGCCCTTCCGGCTCTCCGAGCAGATGGTCAGCACCTCCGCCAGCGTGGGCATCGCCACCGCCCGGGACAGCGCCGACGCCGAGGAACTGCTCGGCCACGCCGACCTGGCCCTGTACGCCGCGAAGACGGCCGGCAAGCGGCAGTGGCGCCGCTACCAGGCGGGGCTGCACACCGGCATGCTCGAACGGCACGAACTCCGGGCCCGGCTGGAGGGCGCACTGGACGCCGAGGCGTTCGACGTCCGCTACCAGCCCATCGTGGAGATCGCGACCGGCGCGCTCGCCGGCTTCGAGGCGCTGGCCCGCTGGCCGCACGCCCGCCGCGGCTCGGTGACGCCCCATCAGTTCATCGCGCTCGCCGAGGAGACCGGGCACATCATGCCGCTCGGCGCCTGGGTGCTCCAGCAGGCCACCGCCAACCTCGCCCGCTGGCAGCGGGAGGTGCCCCGGCCGGACCCGCTGCACATCAATGTGAACGTCTCCGCCCGGCAGTTCCGCGACCCCGGCTTCCTCGACGAGGTCCGTGCCGTCCTCGGCGCCACCGGCGTGGCCCACGGCTCCCTCGTGCTGGAGCTGACCGAGACCGTCCTGATGCATACCGACGAGCAGATCCGCGCGGTGATGAGGGCGCTCAAGGACCTCGGCGTGCGCATGGCGATCGACGACTTCGGCACCGGCTTCTCGTCGCTCAGCTATCTCCGGGAATTCCCCATCGACCTGCTGAAGGTCGACAAATCATTCATCGACGACATAGGTGTCGACACCCAGCAAGTCGCCCTGGTCGAGGGTATTGTGCGCATCGCCGACACCCTCGGTCTGCAGGTCATCGCCGAAGGCATCGAAGAGGACGTGCAACGGGACCGGCTCCTGGCCATGGGGTGCCGGTTCGGACAGGGCTATCTGTACGCCCGCCCGATGACGGTGGACCAGGCGGAACAGCTGCTGCGGAGCACGGCCGAGCGCCGGGCCCCGGCCCTGGCCGGCAGCGCGGCGACCAGCCCGGTATCCCGCCGGACCACCGCACCCTCAGACCCACAGCGCACCGGTACCCGCCGGTCCGGGGCGGAGGAGGATCACGTGCACAAGGCACTGAGGACAACCGGCGGAGCACGGCGCGATCCGCGGTGGGGCGAGCTCGAACGCCTGCGGCAGACCAACCCCATGTGCGACGCGGTCATCGACGAGGTGGACGGCCGGCACCTGCGCAGCGGCGACCACTGGCTCATCGACTTCGCCTCCTGCAACTACCTGGGCTTCGACCTCGACCCCGAGATCATGGCCGCCATCGAACCGCAGGTACGGCGCTGGGGCACCCACCCCAGCTGGTCACGGCTGATCGGCAACCCCCGGCTCTACCCCGACATCGAGGACCGGCTCACCGCACTGCTCCACGCCCAGGACAGCCTGCTGCTCCCGACCATCACCCTCATCCACGCGTCCGTGATACCGGTACTCGGCGGCGAGGGAAACATCTTCGTCGAGGCCCGGGCCCACCGCACGGTCTACGACGGATGCCTGGTGGCCCGGGGGCAGGGCGCCACCGTGCAGCGCTTCCACGCCGACCGGCCGGACGAACTGGAGGTCCTGCTGCGGTCGGCGCCGCCCGGAGCCTCCCGCCTGGTGTGCCTGGACGGCGTCGACAGCATGACCGGGAACCTCCCCGACCTGCCCCTCCTCGCGGGCATCTGCCGGCAACGGGACGCCCTGCTCTACATCGACGACGCGCACGGATTCGGCGTCATCGGCGAGCGCGGCACCGACGAGACCTCCCCGTACGGCAGCCGCGGCAACTGCATCGTGCGGCACCTCGGCGAGACCTACGACGGCATCGTCCTGGTCGGCGGCTTCTCCAAGGCGTACTCCTCGCTGCTGGCGTTCCTGGCCCTGCCGACCTGGATGAAGAACCACCTCAAGGTCGCCGCCGCGCCGTACCTGTACTCCGGGCCGTCCCCCACGGCGTCGCTGGCCACCGCGCTCGCCGGTCTCGACGTCAACGACCGGCGCGGGGACACCGTCCGGGCCGCCCTGCACCGCAAGACCGCCCGGGTCCTGGACCACCTCTACCTGCTGGGCATCGAGACCCCCAACGAAAGCGGACTGCCCATCATCGAGCTCCCGCTCGCCCACGACTCCGACCTGGACGACGTCGGCCTGTTCATGTGGGACCGCGGCATCTACGTGACGCTGGCGGCGTACCCCCTCGTCCCGCGCGACCGGGTGGGCATCCGCATCCAGGTCACCGCCGCGAACACCGACGAGGACATCGGCCGGCTCAACGAGACGATCTCCGCCCTGGCCGAGCGGTTCGAACTCCGGCAGAGGACCTGAATGCGCGTCATGGAGGATGCGGGCCGGGCCCGCCGGGTACGGCTGCTCACCCCGCTCGCCCACCGCGACTTCCGGGTCCTGTGGATCGGGATGAGCATCTCGCTGGTGGGCGACGGGGTGCTGCTCGTCGCCCTGGCCTGGCAGGTCTACACGCTGTCCGGCTCACCCGGCGCGATGTCCGCGGTCGGCGTCGCACGGGCCGTGCCGCAGGTCGCCCTGGTGCTGCTCGGCGGAGTGGTCAGCGACCGCTTCGACCGCCGGCGCACCATGCTGATCAGCGACCTCGTCCGCTTCTTCTGCCTGCTCACGCTGGCCGCCCTGGCCCTCGGCGACGCCCTGGAGCTGTGGCAGCTGATCGTCGTGGTCATGGTGTACGGCGGCGCCGCCGGATTCTTCCCCCCGGCCTACGACGCCGTCGTGCCGACCCTCGTCCTGAAGTCCGAACTCGTCCAGGCCAACGCCCTCGACCAGTTCGTCCGCCCGGCCGCCGTCCAGATCGGCGGCACCGCGCTGGGCGGCATCCTGGTCGCCGCCATCGGCACCGGCGGGGCGTTCGCGTTCGACGCGCTCACCTTCGCCGTGTCCGTCGGCTGCCTGCTGTGCATCCGCCCCAAGCCGCCACCGGCCGGCGACCGGGGATCGCTCTGGGCCGACCTGCTCAGCGGTCTGGCGTACGTCCGCGCCAACAGCTGGCTCTGGGCCACCTTCGTCTCCGCCACCTTCGCCTACCTGCTCTTCCTCGGCCCGGCCGAGGTGCTGCTGCCCTACCTGATCAAGAACGGACTGCACGGTTCCGCCGCGGACCTGGGCGTGGTGCTCACCTCCGGCGGGCTGGCGTCCGTGCTGGTCGCCCTGGCCGTCGGCCAGACCGGGGTGCCGAGCAGGTTCATCACCTTCGTGTACGTCTCCTGGACGCTGGCCACGCTCGCCGTCGCCGGGTACGGCCTGGCCACCCACTCCTGGCAGCTGGCGATCGCCTGCGCCGCCGTCAACGGCTTCGAGACCGCCGGCCTGGTCGCCTGGGCCACCGCGAAGCAGCGGCTCGTACCGGGTGCCCTGCTCGGCCGGGTCTCCAGCGTCGAATGGTTCGTGTCGATCTCCCTGCTGCCGCTGTCCTACGCCCTGGCCGCGCCGGTCGCGGCCGCCGCCGGCGTCCGGGCGACCCTCATCGGCGCCGGCGTCCTCGGGGCCGTCGTCACCTTGGTCTTCCTCTACGTGCCGGGCGTACGCTCGGTGGACCGGGGCAGTGCGCCCCGCACCGCGAAAGAGGGCACATGAAAGAGCCCGCCGAGCGCCCGCCGGGTCCGGTCCGCAACGACGACGCCGACTGGGACCACTGGCCGGTTCTGGACTACCTCGCGGAGAACTACCGCGAGATCCACCCCTGCGACGCCGCCGTCATCCGGCACCACTCCGCCTTCTACCGCCGGTTCGCGCCCGGCAGCATCGCCCGGTCGCTGGAATTCGGCGCGGGCCCCAACCTCTACCCGCTGATGCTGGCCGGCGCCGCCAGCCGGCGGGTGGACGCGGTCGAGCGGAGCGCGGCCAACGTCGCCTACCTGACCGGCCAGCTCAGCCACGGCCCCGACGAGAGCTGGCAGGCGTTCTACGCCTTCTGCCGCGAGCTGGACCCCGCACTGCCCCCGACCGCCACCCAGGCCCTGGCCCGCGTCCACGTGCTGCACGACGACGTCCGGACCCTGCCGGCCGGCACCTACGAGCTGGCGTCGATGAACTTCGTGGCCGAGAGCATCACCGAGGACTTCGAGGAATTCGCGCAGCTCTGCCGCATCTACATCGCCACGGTGCGCCCGGGCGGCCTCCTCGTCGCCTCCTTCATGGAGAACATGCCGACCTACCGCATCGGCACCGCCCCCGCATGGCCCGGCTGCCCGGTCGACGCCACCGTCCTCCGCGAGGTCTTCGGCCCGTACACCGACGATCTGGTCCTCACCCATGTGGGCCCCGACCCGACCCGCCCCGACTACGGCGACACCGGCATGGTGCTGCTCCGCGCCCGCACCCTCGGACCGGGCGGAAAAGCGGAGGCGGCCCTGCGGGACGACCGGGCATAATCGGTCAACTGTCCCGATCTCCGCCCTGGGAGCCCGCCACGTCCGCCGAGCCGCCCGCGCCGTCCTCCCCGCCGCGCCCGCTGACCTGGGACGAACTCGACCCGCAGCGCCACCCGTTCACCTTCGACGCGGCGGAAGAGGCCACCGTCACCGCCCTGATCAAGGAGTACGTCCCGCCCGTGCTGTCCGGCATGTCCGGCTGGTGGCAGGGGGAGCGCTGGTGCGAGCGCCACATCGACCGGATCTTCCTGGAGCGCTACGGTCCGTGGGCCCGGCACTGGAACTGGACCGTCGGCGAGGCCGGGGGAGTGGTCGGCAGCTGGTGCTGCGGTCCCGCCTCGGTGAGCACGCCCGACGAGACCGCCCGCCGGGCCGTCGCCGCCCTCCTGGAATGGCGGGACTGGCTGGAGGAACTCGCCGTCCGCTTCGGCGAGTTGGCGCCACCCGCGAAGGCGGCCCCGGAGGAGCGCAGCTGGCACCTGGAGCGGGCGGCGGTCCGCCTGGTCACCCTCGTGCTCGACCGCACCGGCGCGGAGAGCGGCTGGTACGGCCAGTGCCGGCTGGCGCTGGAGTGGTTCCTGACCTCGACCGGCATGGACCGGGCGGCGGCCGACGCGGCGGTGGAGGCCGCCATCGGCGGGCGGTTCCGGAGCTGGGCCGCGCCCGGCCCGACGCTCATCGACTCGGTCGGCGAGGACCTGGCCGTCGGCCTGACCGGCCGTCAGCCCTACCGCGACCACCGGGAACACGCCCACCTGGAGGAGTTCCATGACCGCCGGCACACCCGCCACTGACGCGGAGCCGGCCGCCACCGCCGGCGATGCGACGGCCGCCTGGCGCCGGACCAGGGCGCGGGTGGACTGGGCGCACACCGGTGCCTACGAGGTCACCGGCCCGGTCGTCCCGGCCACGGACGGCTTCACCGCCTGGTGCGAGGGTCCGGTCCGCCGCCGCGACCCGGTCCGCGCCGAGCGGCTGCGGTCCGCCTACACGCTGGCCCGAGCGGACGCGGCGAGCCGCGCCCCGTTCACCTTCGGCCTGCTGGCCGGCTGGCAGCGCCTGGTCCTCGGCACCGCCGACGCACCGTTCCGGACCGGCGACGCGCACGCGAAGAACGGCCGCGAACGCTATCCGCTGACCCCGCACACCCGCGCGGACCTCGCCCGCTGCCTGCGCGACAGCGACGAGCCGGGCCTCCCGCTGCCCGCCCGCGCCGCCCGGACCTACCTCGACGTGGCCTTCCACCACCCCTTCCCCGACGGCAACGGCCGGGCCGCCCTGCTCGCCCTCACCTTCGTCCTGGCCCGCGACGGCGTCGTCCTGGACGAAGTGGGCCCCCTCCAGACCACCCGCTACGCCGACGACCCCGACGGCGCGGCCGACCTCGCCGTACTGGTGGGGATCCTGGCGCGGGCGACCGTGCGCCGCGCGGCCCGCCCCCGGCCACGGCCCGACAGCCACCGCGCCCCCACGAAGACCGCCGCGGTGAGCACCAGATAACCCAGCTCCAGGACCGCGGCATGCGCCGGGGCGACGCTCGCCGACCAGCCCGCCGCGCGCTCGCGCCCCTCGAACACGACCCGGTTGACGCTCAGGAACGCCAGATGCGTACCGATCCCCGCCCACAGCGGCGCGCGGCCCGGCACGTTCCGGGCCGCCACCAGGGTCAGCCCGAACACCGTGAGCAGCACCAGATACGCCCACGGGTCCTGGCCGGCCGGAGTCGGGCCCACCGGCGGCGGGTTCCCGCCCACCACGCGGGCCGTACCGGCCTGCACCACCGTGGACGCCGCCGGCACCAGCAGGAAGACCACCGTCGTCCCCAGCGCCGACACCACCCCGCCGAACCGGTCACGCAGCGCCGTCCAGGCATGCCCGCGCAGCGTCGTCTCCTCCGGCAGGGCCTCCAGCAGCAGCGCCACCAGCGCATTGCCCGTGAGGAACGCCCCGAGCGCCGCCGCGTCGAGCCCGGACCACCGCACCCACCCGGCCGCCGTGCCCGCCCCGAGCACCAGGCCGGCACACGACACCGTGACGGCCAGCCCGCCCAGGAAGGCCCGTACCGCCGCGGCCGGCGGCCCCGCCCCCAGCCGGCCGCACCCGGCCCACCGCCCGGCCGACCGCAAAGCCCGTACGCCGCCCACGGCCAGCACACTCACCAGTACGGCGGGCAGCAACTGCCGCACCCAGCCGTCCACTTCGAGCACCTGGCCCAGCAGCTCACCCAGCGCATTGCCCGCCCCCAGCGCGACCGCCATCACCGCCCCGCCCAGCAGGGCCCGTCCCCACGCGCCCCACCCGGACCCCGCCGGGCGCGCCCCCGCGGCCCCGCTCCCCCTGCTGTCGGTCTCCTCCGAAACCCTGGCCATCGCCCTCGCGCTCCCTTCCTGCCGGCGGGTGTCTACGGGACGTACGGATGCCCGCGCCCCCGGCGAAGAAGCGGCACCCATGCGCACGTCCCGCGAACGCCCGGGCAAACCCTCCTGCGGGACGAGCCGGCGCCGGCGGGAGCTACATCCCTCGGCGGTCACCCGTGGCGCGGCGGTCGTAAGCCGTCCGCAGGAGCCGCCGGAAGAGGGCGGCGACGGAGCCGGGTGGCGGCGGGGCAGGCGACCTTGGCGCAGATCATCGTCCGGCCGTCGTAGACGTTCCAGGAGTAGCGGTAGTGGCCGGGATCGGGCGGGCAGGCGCCGGTGCCCGCCGAGGCCGACAGGACGGCGGTGATCTGCATGATGTAGTTGAACGCCGCGGGCACCTTGTCGGCGTTGCAGTTCCACAGGGTGAGGAGGTTCGCGCCGCCGGGCCGGTTGCCGCTGGCCTTGGCGAGGAAGCACTGGCCGTTGCGGAACTGCCGCTCCACACACAGGTTGACGGTGGAGTAGTCCTCGGCGGAGTGCCACCAGCCGCCGCGCCCGCCGCCGGACGGGCAGGCTCCCGAGCCGGCGACGCGGGCCACCCGCAGATACGCGTTGGCCGCACCGCAGTTGACCCGCAGCGGCGCCGTCCGGCTCCAGCTCCCGTAGCCGTCCTGATAGGCGTCCAGGCAGTCACCGGCCCGCACGGCCGCGAAGGCCTGGTCGACCGGGCTGGGCGTGCGGGTCGAGGCGATGGGTGTGGGCACGCCCCCGCTCCCGCCGCTCGTGGACGTCCCGCCGGACGTCCCGCTCGACGAGCTCCCCGACGAGCTCCCCGAGGAACTGCTCGATGTGCCGCTCGACGTCCCGCTCGTCAGCCCGGAGCTGAGCCCGCTCCCGCCGCTGGTGTACGTCCCGCTCGACGAGCTCCCCGAGGCGCTGCTGGAAGAGCCGGACGACGAGCCGGACGACGACCCTGCGGTGTCGGCGGCCTTCCAGGGCTGCCAGATGAACACCGTGAACGCGATGAGGGCGAGCACCAGCCAGCCGCACCCGCCGGACGAGGAACTGCTGCCGGAGGAGTTGCCGCCGGAGGTGGTCGCCGGCTTCGGCGTCGTCTTCGCCGCGGGCTTCGGCGAGGGCGTCGAGGCGGGTTTCGGCTTGGGCTCGGGCTTCGCCTGTACGGGCCTGGGCCTGGGCTGGGGCGTCGGTTCGGGCTTCTGCGGTGCCGGTTTCGGCTGGGGCTTCGGCTTCGGCGTCGGCTTGGGCTTCGGCTTCGGCGCGGCGGCGCGCTCGCGCTCCCGCTGTTCGGTGTAGACCCGGGTGGGCCCCGGCGGCGGCACCGCGCGCGTGCGCGCGTCGAGGGTGCGGTCCTCGGCACCGCCCGCCGCGCGCAGTGCCCGCCCCTGTGCCTCGTACTCCTGGATCAGCGCGGTCCACCGCGGCGGCAGCCAGCGTTCGGCGCGGCGCGAGGTCGGTACCCGCTCCAGCCCTTCCTGGAACTCCCGCAGGACGTCGGCGGGCCGCGGCCGCTCGCCCGGATCGATGGCCAGACACGGGCGGATCAGCGAGCCCAGTTCCTTGGGCAGCCCGGTGAGATCGAGGTCGCCGCGCTGGACGACGGCCAGCAGCCGGATCATGTCGCCGGTCTCCGGGTACGGCGGGCGGCCGACGGCGAGATGGAACAGGGTCGCGCCGAGCGAGTAGACGTCGGAGGCCGCGGTGGAGGGCTCGGCGCGCGCCTGCTCGGGCGAGGTGAAGGCGATGGTGCCCAGCGTCAGCGAGGTGCGGGTGAGGTCGTAGGCGTGCGAGATGCCGAAGTCGATGAGGCGCGGGCCGGACAGCGGCAGCAGGATGTTCTGCGGTTTGACGTCCCGGTGCACGATGCCCTCGTCGTGCAGGGTGACCAGGGCCTGGGCCGTGCCCGCGGCGATCCAGCGCACGGCCGTACCGGGCAGCCGTCCCGCGTGGCGGACGAGTTCGGCCAGCGACGGCGCCGGTATGTACTCGATCGCCATCCACGGCTGCTCGGCGTCCGGGTCGGCGTCGAGCACCCGCGCCGTGTGGGGGCTCTCGATCCGCCGGGCCAGCGCCACCTCGCGGGCGAAGCGCCGTCGGTCGGTGTCGTTGACCGCGCCCTCGGCGAGCAGCGTCTTGACGGCGACGAGTGATCCGTCGGCCGTGGACCGCCCCAGATAGATCCGCCCCATGCCGCCCGCACCGAGCCGCCCCAGCAGCCGGTAGTCGCCGAGCCGCTGTGGGTCGTCGCCGAGCGGCCTGATTCCGATACCGGTCATGCCGTGCCCCCTGGTCCCCCTGCCATAGCACCGGTCAAACACTGCCATGCCGGAGGGAGTTGAGGAAGGCGAAACCGCCTCGACCAGTGGCCGGGATGCCCGGCACGTGGACCCGCGCCACGCCGACCGATCGGCCGCGACCGTATGACGACCTCGGCACCGACGTCGACGCCGTCCACGACGACCTGGGCGGCAACCGTGCTCTCCCGTGATCGTTGTGCTCACCGGCACCGCCGACCGCCCACCGGGTACGCGGCCGGCGCCGCCGACGCCCCTGATTCCCGGCGCGAGGAGACAGTCCCGATGGCCCCTGCCCAGCACGACGGCGGTTCCGGTTCGCCCGCACGGATGACCCGTTTCGACGACCTCTACGACCAGCCGGACCCGCGCGCGTACTTCCGCGTGCTGGGCGCGCTGGACTACCAGACGCCGCAGCACGCCCAGGGCGTCTTCCGCCGTCTCCTGCGCGCGGCCGTCGCCGCCGCCCCGGCGGACCGCGCCACCGGCGAGCGGCCCGGCACCGTCCTGGACCTCTGCTGCTCGTACGGCATCAACGCCGCCCTGCTCAACCACGACGTGACCCTGGCGGAGCTCGCGGCCCACTACACCTCGGCGGAGGCCGCCGGCCTGAGCACCGCCGAGCTGATCGCGCGGGACCGGCGGTTCTACGCCGCGCGCCGCCGCCCCGACGCGGTGCCCGTCGTCGGCATCGACATCGCCGCACCGGCCCTCGGGTACGCCCGCGCGGCCGGTCTGCTGGACGCGGCGTTCGCCGAGAACCTCGAAACCGCCGCGCCCGGCCCCGCGCTGCGCCAGGCCCTCCGCGGCCTGCGGCTGATCACGGTGACCGGCGGCGCGAGCTTCCTGTCCGCCCGTACCTTCCGCTCGCTGCTGGCGGAGGACGCGGCGCGGGAGGGCGGCCGGGACCTGCCGTGGGTGGCGGCCTTCGTCCTGCGCACCGGCTCCTACCGGCCGATCGCCGACGGCCTGGCCCGGCTCGGCCTGACCACCGAGAAGGACGAGACCCGGACCTATCCGCAACGCCGGTTCACCGACGCCGACGAGCAGAAGTACGCCGTCGCCGCGGTGACCGCGGCCGGTGACGACCCGTCAGGCAAGGAGTCCCTCGGCCACTTCCACACGGCCCTGTACGTCTCCCGGCCCGCCGCTCAGGCCGCCGCCCGGCCGCTGAGCACCCTGTTGCCCGCCCCGTGACCGTACATCTCATGAATCAGTGGCCGCGCACCGCACTCGTTTCATGTTCAATCCATTGACCCCGTGTCGGGGTCTCGCTTAACTGCCGTACGACATCAGCGAGTTGATATGCCGTCAGTGACTTGAAGCGCCACGCCGGCACATGTCGGCGGCGTGCCCACGCAGTGAGGAGTCGCCGGTGTCCGGGTTCGGATCGCTCAGCCGTCGTCACATCTTCAAGGCGTCCGCCGGGGCCGCGGTCCTCGTGGGGGCGGGCGCCGGCAGGACGCTCCCGGCGTCCACCGCCGCCGCGGCACCCCGCACCGCGGCGCGGCCGCCCCGCGACCCGAAGACCGAACGCCGGGTCCGGGCGCTGCTGGCGAAGATGACCGTCGAGGAGAAGTTCGGGCAGCTCCAGCAGCTGACCTGGCACGCCGACACCGGGCCGGGCGACGGCCAGAACAAGGAGTGCGCCGAACTCGCCGCGAAGGGGCTGCTGGGGTCGGTGCTCAACCTCACCGGCGCCAAGCGGTGCAACGGCCTCCAGCGCGCGGCCGTGGAGAAGTCGCGGCTGGGCATCCCGCTGATCTTCGGCCAGGACGTCATCCACGGCTACCTCACCACCTTCCCGATCCCCCTCGCCCAGGGCAGCAGCTTCGACCCCGACGTGGTCACCGCCGACGCCGAGACCAGCGCCCGCGAGGCCGCCTCGCAGGGCATCCACTGGACGTTCGCGCCCATGGCGGACGTCAGCCGGGAGCCGCGCTGGGGGCGGGTGGCCGAGGGTAGTGGCGAGGACCCGTACCTGACCGCGAAGCTGACCGCCGCCAAGGTGCGCGGCTACCAGGGCGCGGACTACGCCGCCGTGGACCGGCTCGCCGCCTGCGCCAAGCACTTCGTCGGCTACGGCTTCCCGGAGGGCGGCCGCGACTACAACACCGCCGACCTCTCCGAGCGGCGGCTGCGCGACGTCTGCCTGCCGCCCTTCAAGGCCGCCGTGGACGCCGGCGTCGCCACCGTCATGGCGTCCTTCACCACCGTGGCCGGCGTCCCCGCGCACGCCAACCGGCACACCCTGACCGACATCCTGCACGAGGAGTTCGGCTTCGACGGCTTCGTCGTCGGCGACTACACCGGCGTCCAGGAACTCATCGCGCACGGCATCGCCGCCGACGGCGCCGACGCCGCCCGGCTCGCCCTGGGCGCCGGCGTCGACATGGAGATGGTCTCCACGACATACGCCCAACACGGCACGAAGCTGCTCGCGGAGGGAAAGATCAGCCGCGCGCGGCTGGACGACGCGGTCGCCCGGGTGCTGCGCGTCAAGTTCCGCGCCGGTCTCTTCGACCACCCCTACGTCGACGAGGCCGCGGAGATCACCGCACCGAGCGCCGCGGCCCGGACGGCGGCCCGGACCGCGGCCGCCCGCTCCATGGTCCTGCTGCGCAACGAGAAGCACACCCTGCCGCTCGCCACCCGCACCGGCTCGATCGCGGTCATCGGCCCGCTCGGCGACGACACCAAGGAACTGCACGGCACCTGGGCGAGCATCGGCGCCGCCCTGTTCCCCGCGGTGTCCGTCCTGGACGGCGTCAAACGGGCCGCCCCCGCAGCCACCGTGCGCTTCGCCCGCGGCTGCGCCGTGGAGGGCGACGACACCGGTTCCTTCGACGAGGCGGTGGCCGCGGCCCGGGCCGCCGACGCCGTGATCGCCGTGGTCGGCGAGAAGGCCGCACAGAGCGGCGAGGCGGCCGCCCGCAGCGACCTCACCCTGCCCGGCGTCCAGGCGCAGCTCGTGGCGCAGCTGGCGGCCACCGGCACGCCCCTGGTCGTCGTGGTCCTCTCCGGCCGCCCGCTCGTCCTCACCGGCGTCGCCGACCGCGCCGACGCCCTCCTCCAGGCCTGGCACCCCGGCATCGAGGGCGGTCACGCCATCGCCGACGTCCTCTTCGGCAAGGTCAACCCCGGCGGCAAGCTACCGGCGACCTTCCCCCGCTCGGCTGGCCAACTGCCGCTGTACTACGCGCACGAGAACACCGGCCGCCCCTTCGACCCGGACAACACCTACACCTCGAAGTACCTCGACATCCCGCACACCCCGCTGTACCCCTTCGGCCACGGCCTCAGCTACACCACATTCGCCTTCTCCGGCCTGGAGCTGTCGGCCGAGGTCCTGCCGGCGAGGAGCGTCGCCGACGGCGGGACGACGGTCCGGGCCGCCGTACAGGTCGAGAACACCGGCACCCGCGCCGGCGACGAGGTCGTCCAGCTCTACCTCCGCGACAAGGTCGCCAGCGTCGTCCAGCCGGTCCGCAGACTGGTCGGCTTCTCCCGCGTCCACCTGAAGCCGGGGGAGCGGCGGACGGTCCGCTTCACCCTGGGACGACAGGAACTGGGCTTCCACACCAACGACCCGCACGGCGAATTCCGCGTCGAACCAGGCGAGTTCGACCTCTACGCGGGCAACAGCTCGCAGGCCGGCCTGCGGACGGGCTTCACCCTGACGTAGGCACGCCAGGTTTTCTCCGCGGGTGTCTTCCCGCCGCGCCGCATGCTCCACCGCGTCCGTGGACAGGCTCTTGACGCGGCTCCGGCCGCACCTCGACACTCAGGGGCGGGAACCCTGGCGAACAGGTGGGAAATCATGGGGTATGCAGGGCTGGGCATCGCTCGCGCGAACGGCGCGATCCAGCCGCTCCCCCTTCTGACGTCGCGTCGCCACATCGATCTGCTGCGCGTCTGCAGCGCGGCGAGTTCCCTCCGCTGAAGCCGGCAGTCCGGCGGGCAGCGGTGGGGTGAGCCGGCAGGCAGCGGCCCGGCCGCGCCGTGTTGCCGTCGTTCGTGCCGCCGCCGTATCGCCCTAAGTCGTGGGCCACTTCCGCGCCCCTTCAGAGCACCCGGATCCCAGGGAGTCGTATGTCCGCCCCGTCCCAGACCGTCGTCCCCTCCCTCCGCGGCAGGATCGGCGGTGACGCCCGCAGCGGCCACTACGCCGTGCCGCACCGCTATCGCCTGCATCTGACGCCGTCCTGTCCGCAGTCCCTGAGAATCGCCCTGACACACGGCCTGCTCGGCCTCGGCGAGACCCTCCCCGTGACGCTGCTGCCGGCCGTCCCCGACGGACCGCAGGGCGAATACACCGCCCTGCGCCCGCTGTACGAGGCCAGTTCCCACCAGCACCCCGGCCCGGCCGCCGCCCCGGTCCTCAGCGACGGCTGGACCGGCCGGATCGTCAGTGCGCACGCGCCGGACATCCTGCGGGACCTGGCCGCGCAGTTCCGCGGCGACGGACCCGAGCTGTACCCGGCCCCCGCCCGGGACGACATCGAGGAGATCGCCCGGCTCTGCGAGCTCGACCTCCACGAGGCCGCACAGCGCGCCGGCCGGCTCGGCATCGGCAGTTCCGGCCACCAGGACGCACTGGAGAACCTGTTCCGGGCGCTGGACGCGCTGGAGCGGCGACTGGCCGGCCGGGACCACGTCCTCGGCGGCGCACTCACCCTCGCCGACGTCCACGTGTGGGTCTCACTGGTGCAGCTCGACACCGTCCACCGCTGGCATCTGGACGCCACGGCGGTGCACCGGATCGCCGGGTACCGGCGGCTGTGGGCGTACGCGCGGAGGCTGGCCGCCCTGCCCGCCATCGGCTCCCACCTGGACCTGGACGGCATCGCCCGCCGGCACCACGCGCGCTGCCAGGGGCAGGAGGCCGCCGGCGCCGCGGTGCAGATCGTGGACTGGGCGGCGCACGTCCCGGTGACCTCGCCCTCGCGTCCGACTCAACCCACGGGTTGACGCCGCCGCCCGGACCCCGCACGTACGCTTCCTTCGTCGAAGCGGCCGGGGGCCGGGAAGGAGCGGACGGTGCGTCTACTGCTGGGGATCGCCGGTGCGGTCATCGTGCTCGGGGTGTTCTCCTCGGTGCTGCACTCGCTGGTGATCCCCCGGCCGACGCCGTCCGGCCTCGGCCGGATCGTCCAGCGGCTGGTCCACCGGCCGTTCCGGCTGCTGGCCGACCGGCTGCCGAGCGCGGAGGCCAAGGACCGGGTGCTCGCCCCGATGGCGCCGCTCGCCATCGTCGTCACCCTGATCGCCTGGCTGGGCTGCTTCCTGGTCGGGTACGCCCTGCTGGAGGCGGCGGTGAGCCGGCTGGGAGTCAAGGAGGCGCTGACCGAGTCCGGTTCCTCGCTCTTCACGCTCGGCTTCGCCAGCGGTGACCGCGCGACGCTGAACGCCATCGACTTCTGCGCCGCCGTCACGGGCCCGATCGTGATCGGGCTCCAGGTCGGCTATCTGCCCGCCCTCTACGGCGCCTACCAGCGCCGGGAGACCGAGGTGACGCTGCTGCAGGCGCGCGCCGGCAGCCCGCCGTGGGGACCGGAGATCCTGGCCCGCTACGCACAGGTGGAGCTGCTGGAGATCCTCACCGAGCTGTTCCGCACCTGGGAGCGGTGGAGCGCGGATGTGAGCGAGAGCCACACGACGTACCCGATCCTGATCCACTTCCGTTCCCCGAAGGCGACCCGTAACTGGTTGATCGCCCTGCTGTCCGTGATGGACGCCGCGGCCCTGCGACTGTCCTTCAACCCCTCCCAGCCGCAGGCCGAGGTGCGGATGGCGCTGCGCGCCGGCTTCGTCTGCCTGCGCGAGATCGCCACCATCGAGGGCATCGCCTACGACCGGGACCCGCACCCGGACGACGCATTGCAGCTGAGCTACGAGGACTTCCTGCGGGGTGTCGAGCGGATGGCGGCCCAGGGCTATCCCATGGAGCGCACGCCCGAGGAGGCATGGCCGCACTTCCGTGGCTGGCGGGTCAATTACGAAGCGCTCGCCTACCGCCTGGCCCGTGACATCGAGGCGGTCCCGGCCCCCTGGTCCGGGGCCCGCCGCAGGGAAGTGACCATCCGCACCCCGCTCACCCCGGTCGATCGCCGCCCGGTTACCAGTGAGTAAGTTTGGCTGATCATCGCCTCCCGGGGTCGATCATGCGCCCGTACGCTCACCAGCACCGCAACCGGATGGGTGTCACCGTGGCACGGCGGTCAGATTTCCGATGGAGCATCGATGGCGCGATCCCGCCGTACCTCCCGCAGGCCCCACGGCCGCCGGCGCAGAGCGACAACTGCCTTACTGGTCACGGCACTTGGCCTCGGTGGCGGCCTCGCCACCTGTCCCGCGTCGGCGGCGCCGGCCCCCGCCCACCGACCCGCCGCCACCGCGCGGCTCGCCCCTCCCTCGTTCCGGCTCGCCGACATCCCCATGAAGGACGGCACCGTCCTCAAGGCCGATGTCTTCACCCCCGCCCCCGGCACCCCCGGCGCCGACCGGAAGGGCCACTACCCACTCGTCGTCCAGCCGGCCAGCTGGGGTCAGAACGACCTGGAGTACGTCGCCCAGGGCAAGCAGCTGGCCGCCGCCGGCTACCTCGCCGTCACCTACACCGTGCGCGGCTTCTGGCGCTCCGGCGGTGAGGTCGACGTCGCGGGGCCCAAGGACGTCTCCGACGTGTCCTCGGTCATCGACTGGGCCCTCGCCCACACCCCGGCCGACCGGCAGCGCATCGGCATGGTGGGGCTCTCCCTCGGCGGCGGCCTCACCCTGATGGGCGCCGCGTTCGACCCCCGGATCAAGGCGGTCGCCGCCATGAGCGGCTGGGGAGACCTCACCAACTCCCTGTACAGCGGCGGCACTCGGCACCTCCAGGCCGCCGCGCTCCTCGCCGCCATCCAGGCGCCCACCGGCCGCCGCAGCCCCGAGTACGCGCGGATGCTGGCCGCGCTCTTCGACGGGCGGGACATGCCCAAGGTGGTCCGCTGGGCGGACACCAGGTCCCCGGCCACCTACGTGAACCGGATCAACGCCCACGGCACGGCCGTCTTCCTCGCCCACGCCTGGGGCGACAGCTTCTTCAACCCCAGCCAGCTCACCGCCTTCTACCAGCGGCTGACCGGCCCCAAGCGGCTCGAACTCCGCCCCGGCGACCACGCCACCCAGGAGCTGACGAGCCTGCTGGGCCTGGACAACCCGACCTGGAAGAGCGCCCGCCGCTGGCTCGACCAGCACCTCAAGGGCACCGGCGGCGACCGCGGTCTGCGGCAGTCGGTGGACCTGGAGGTCCGGCCGAACGGCCACCACGAGAGCTACCCGGACTGGCGCGCCATCAGTTCCCGTACCGCCCACCTCCGCCTGGGCGGCCCGGGCCCGCTGGAGACCGGTGCGCTCGGCGGCACGGCGGCCGGAACCGGCTGGCACAAGTCCGTCGTCGGCGGCACGGATTCGGGTGCGGACGGCGGCATCGCCCTCCTCGCCGGGGCGCTCGACCAGGTAGCCGCCCTGCCCCCGACCGTCCTCGTCCCCCTGCTGCCCCGCAGGTCCGCCGCCGTCTGGCAGTCGGCGCCCTACGCCGCGGCGCAGCATCTCCGCGGCGCCGCACGGGTGCACACACAGGTCACCGCCGCCGCGTCGGAGGGCACGGTCTTCGGCTATCTCTACGACGTCAACGCGCTGGGCGTGGGCAAGCTGATCTCGCACGCCCCGCAGAGCTGGTCCGGCAAGCAGCCGGGCCGCGCCTTCCCGCTCGACGTCTCCCTCTTCACCACCGCCTACGACCTGCCCGCCGGGCACCGGCTGGCGCTGGTCCTGGACACCAAGGACCCGATGTACGGCGGCCGAACGCCGCGGGGGAGCGGCGTGACCTTCGGCTCCACCACGGCGGACCCGGCTGAGCTGGCACTGCCCCTGCGTTGAGTGGCCCACGTACCTGTCTTTCCCGCCGCGGGGCTGTCTCGCCGTTGCGCTTTGCGGCGCCCCGTACGTACCTGTCTGTCCCGCCGCGGGTCGTCTCGCCGTTGCTCGCCCACTGCCTGAAGGGCGTGGGAGGTACCCCCATGCGGCGGGCGTGGTGTTTTCGGGTGCGGTGCCGGCCCTCCAGACTTCGTCCTCCGGTCCAGCCCCTCCCGTGGGGGGAGTTTCTCGTGGGGGCGGGCCTGGTCTGTTGACTGCGCGCAGGTAGGCATGATGTGCGCTCCCACCGGCCCTTCCTCTTCCGCTCACGGGAGGGGAAGGGCCGGTGGGCCTTGCGCCGGGCGCGGAGAGTTTCCGCGGGGCGGTCGGTTGTTTAGGGCACCTATGTGGCGAGGGGGTTCCTCCGGCGGTCGCCCCCGCGGGTGCCCCCCTTTGGCCTGCGGCTTTACGCGCCACGGGTGCCGTGTGATCGGGAAGCGGAGGGCATACCCGTACGGGAAGGCGACGGCAGCATGGGGCCTGCCGGGGACCGCCGTCCGACGCCCGATGAAAGCGCAACCCGTCAGGCGTAGGCTGGCCGGAACGCCGCAAGTGCGATGGAGGCGGCGCATGACCGACCCTTACGGATTCCTCAGGACGCCGCGGCGGCCCGTTCCGCCGCGCCCCGTCGAGGAGCGGCTGAACGACTGGCACGAGGTCTACGCGGGCCAGGCGCTGCTCCCGCTCGTGTCCGAGCAGGCGGGACGCTGCATGGACTGCGGCATACCGTTCTGCCACAACGGCTGCCCGTTGGGAAACCTCATTCCCGAGTGGAACGCGTACGCCTCGCGCGGCGACTGGCGGGCCGCCGCCGAGCGGCTGCACGCCACGAACAACTTCCCCGAGTTCACCGGCCGGCTGTGCCCGGCACCGTGCGAGGAAGCCTGCGTACTGGCCCTCAACGCCGATCCGGTGACGATCAAGAACGTCGAGCAGGCCATCGCCGACGAGATCTGGGAGCGCGGTTACGCACCCCCGCACCCGCCGCACCGGCTCAGCGGGAAGACCGTCGCCGTCATCGGCTCCGGCCCGGCCGGGCTGGCCGCGGCGCAGCAGCTCACCCGCACCGGCCACACCGTCGTCGTCTACGAACGCGCCGACCGCCTCGGCGGACTGCTGCGGTACGGCATCCCCTCGTTCAAGATGGAGAAGCACCACATCGACCGCCGGATCGAGCAAATGCAGGCGGAGGGCACCAAGTTCCGCACCGGAGCCGACGTCGGGGGCGAACTGGACGCCCGTGAGCTCAGGAGGCGGCACGACGCGGTGATCATCGCCGTCGGTGCCGGCGAACGGCGCGAACTCCCGGTGCCCGGACGCGAATTGGTCGGCATCCACCAGGCCATGGACTACCTGACCTTCGCCAACCGCGTGGCGGAGGGCGACTACGCCACGCCGCCGGTCACCGCCGAGGGCCGGCACGTGGTGATCGTCGGCGGCGGGGACACCGGTTCGGACTGCCTGGGCACCGCACTGCGCCAAGGCGCGTCCTCCGTGGTGCAGCTGGACATCAACCCGGAGCCGGGCCGCGAACGGACCGAGACCCAGCCCTGGCCGACGTACCCGAAGGTCTACCGGATCTCGCACGCTCATGAGGAGGCCCGGGGCCGGGAGGGCACCGATCCGCGGCTGTTCTCCTCCGCCACCCTGGCCTTCGAGGGGGATCCGGCTGGCCGGGTGTGCGCGCTGCACCTGACCGAGGTCGAACCGCGGGCCCGGCAGCCGCTGCCGGGCAGCGAACGGGTGCTGCCGGCGGAGCTGGTCCTGCTCGCCCTCGGCTTCTCCGGCCCGGAACGGGACAGCGGTCTGCGGACGCAGTACGGGCTCGCGCTTGACGACCGCGGCAACTTCGCGCGGGACGGCGCGTTCGCCGCCGAGGGCGCCGGAGGCGTCGAGGACGCGGTCGACGGGGTGTTCGTCGCGGGCGACGCGGGTCGCGGGCAGTCCCTCGTGGTCTGGGCCATCGCCGAGGGCCGCGCGGCGGCGGCCGCCACGGACCGCTATCTGACCGGCGCGACGGTGCTGCCGGCGCCGGTGGGGGCTCATGATCGGCCACTGGTGGCTTGATCCCACGTACTTGGCTTTCCCGCCGCGGTTGTTGCTCGCCGTTGCGCGCTTTGCGGCGCCGCCCACGTTTTCGGCTGTCCCGCCGTGGTGGTTTCTCGCCGTTGCGCCTGCGGCGGGCCAGGTTGTTGTTGGGTGCGGTGACGGGCCTCCGGGGCCGGTTGTGTGGACTGCTGACGCTTTACGTCCACACAACCGGCCCCTCCGGCCCGTCCCCTCCCGTTGGGGGGGAAGTTAGGCCAGTGGGGGTGCACGTAATGCCTATATGCGCGCAGCCGACAGGCCAGGTTCGGCCCCACTCAGGTCTCACACCAATTTGTTGGTGGGGTGACGATCACCAGACGTCGTCACCAGCGGCCAAAGGTGAGGTGGAGGAACGGTTGACAGTGACGGGGAGGTCAGCCGGAGCCTCTGCAGCAGTACCCATTCTCTGCCCGGTGGCTTGGCCGAAGAAGTAGCCGAGGATCATCAGGAAGCTGTTCGACAGCACCTCCATCGGCGCCACCTTGAGGAACATCGCGACTCCCATGAGAGCCGTGAGCGCTATCAGGAGAATCGCGCCCACTAGCGTGGCGATCGACTCTCGTGCGAGGAACTTCTGCCAGACGGCCCACCTGCGCTCCATAACCTCGACCTTCAGCAGCCGGAGGCTTCTTTCCTGGTCTTCGCTGGCGCCTGCCTGGGCCAGGGCTAGTTCCCTCGCCTGGCTCCGGAGCTCTTCACTTGCTCTCTCCAGTTCCTGCAGTTGCTGTTTGAGAGCTTTTTTCA
Source organism: Streptomyces bugieae (assembly GCF_036352915.1). Classification (NCBI taxonomy): domain Bacteria; kingdom Bacillati; phylum Actinomycetota; class Actinomycetes; order Kitasatosporales; family Streptomycetaceae; genus Streptomyces; species Streptomyces bugieae. The sequence continues at coordinate 762,298 of NZ_JAZBJP010000001.1, read as the reverse complement.
CGTCGGGATCGGAAACCTGCTCGATCAGGTCTTGCAGACTCTCGATTTGCTCTTTTCCGCGCAGTTCTCGGATTCGCGCGAGAACGGCGCGCTTCTGTTCGAGAAGAATCGGAAGAATCCCGAATTGGCCTGGTTCATTACCAGTGGCGAGTGCGGCCTGCACGCGACCCGAATTCACGCTTAGATTGACGCGAGGGAACTGGTCTGGATTAGCGATCGCGGAGTTCAGGCGATCGATTGTGTCCTCGAGTTCTTCGAGGGAGAGGCGAGAAGTATCTCCTTTCACAATTTCCTGTGCCGCGAGCAGCCCGAGATACACCGGTCTGATCGCGCCCATGACATCTGGCTGCTCGACGATCGGGTTCCTCATTCCCACGCTGCCGCCCCCTCTGCCGCCGCGGCCGCTGATGCTAGCGCTGTGCCCCATGGTGTGTGGGCGAATCACCACAGGCAGGGGTGGAGCAGTCGACGGTGACCCCCGTCGATCGGCGCTTCACAGGTTCCGCCGGTCTCAGCGAACAGGCCGGGGTGCCACGTTCGCAAGGTGGGTTGTCAGTGGCCCCGGCTAGGGTCTTGGATGCGCGGTCGGCTTCCGGGGTGTCCAACTCTGTAGAGCAGCTTCATCCCCGACTCTGTCTGGGGGCGGCCCGGGGCCACCCGGGACCTAACCGACGGTCGGGCTTCGTCGATGGCCAAGAGCGAGACCTGTCAGCGCCGGCCGCGCACCCATCAGTGCTGTCGTGAGCGGTCGGCCGTGGGAGCGGCCATCGGCTTCGGTCCCGTCCGAGCGGCTCCGAACGGCGCTGAATGAGACGGAAACTGAGACGGTGCTTGCTGTGCTGACCTGGAGCGGATGCCGTCGGGCTACAGACCGCGAAGCAGTGGCACATCGAACGGTAGGGGCCCGTACCCAATCTGGGGCCCCTACCGTTCGTCCGGTGCTCGTAGCAGTAACTGTTGCGGCGAGCGAGCACCTGGGGTCGCGCGGCGGTGGTGCACGGCGAACTTCTGAGCCGTAGCTCTCCATGGACCGACCATTTGCGGTCATTGAGGTTCCCGCGCGGGCCTTGGCGATCAGCGCAAGGCGCCAGCGGTTGCTGTACTTCACTGCTGTACAGCGCAGCAGGCTGCCCCAGATGTTACGAGGTGGGCCCCGTTACCTCCTCGGGCAGGAAGGTCTCGTCGTCCCCGAAGTCCGGGGCTTGGAAGGGGTCTATCGTCGGAGGCGGCGAAGCTGCGGTGGAACAGCGGGTTTGCCCTTCCGGGGCGGAGAACAGCGACGTCAGATCGATGAGAGATCTCCCTTTCGTAACAGGTCCCTGAAGGGGCCTGGCATGCCGTGACCGGGCACAGCGGTCCTACAGCTTGGTCATCTTGGCGTACGGGCTCAAGATCCGCATTTGCGCCGAGCCGAAATCCACGAGGGCCGCGATTCCGTCCTCAATGCCGATCACCCGGCCGAGGCCGTACATGTCGTGTGTGACCTGGTCGCCCATGGCGAAGTGCTTGGGAGTCTCCGTGACCGGGGCCTTGAAGGGGCTGGTAGGCAAATGACGCTTCGGTGCAGTGGGCTTTGTCATTGCCCACAGTATGCGCCCACATGCATCCGTTGGCTGCGGCCGTCCACGTCCGATGCTCGGCACCGACCCGGAAGGAAACGCCTCAATTTAGGCGCGAGGTTGGCTGCGTGAGCCCTCTGACCTGGGCATTCGTGGGCGGGGAGGGGAGGGCCCGGCCACGCCCATCAGGCAGTGGGGGAGCAAGGGTGAAGCGACCCGCGGCGGGAGAGACGGGTACGTACGGGGGGCCGCAAAGCGCGCAACAACCGCGGCGGGAGAGACGGGTACGTGGGAGGTCAAAGGCACCGCGCGATGAGGAGCGCCACGTCGTCCGGGTCCTCCGGGCGGCGTAGTTCGCGGAGGAGGCGGTCGCAGGTGTCCTCCAGGGAGCGGTCCGGCGCGTCCAGCAGGTGCAGCAGGGTCTCCAGGCGCTCGTCGAGGGAGTGGTGGCGGGTCTCGACCAGCCCGTCGGTGTACAGGACGAGTTGGTCGCCGGGGTCGAGGTGCACCGAGGTGGTCTCGAAGGGGACGCCGCCGACCCCGAGCGGGGTACCGGTGGGCAGGTCGAGGAAGGTGGGGTGCCGGCCGTGGCGGACGAGGACCGGCGGCAGATGGCCGGCGGTGGCGAGGTGGCAGGCGGCGCGGTGCGGGTCGTAGATCGCGTAGACGCAGGTGGCGATGTAGTGCTCCAGCGCCGAGGTGATCTTGTCGAGGTGGGTCAGGACCTGCGCGGGGTCCAGGTCGAGGTCGGCGAAGGCGCTGGTGGCGGTGCGCAGCCGGCCCATGGTCGCGGCGGCGTCGATGCCGCTGCCCATGACGTCGCCCACGACGAGCGCGGTCCGGTCGCCGCCGAGCGGCAGCACGTCGTACCAGTCGCCGCCGATCTCGTACGTGGCCTGTGCGGGCCGGTAGCGCGAGGCGATCTGCAGCCCGGGGAGCTGCGGCGGGTGGTCCGGGAGCAGGCTGCGCTGGAGGGTCTCGGCGGCGTTGCGCACGCTCTGGTGCGAGCGGGCGTTGTCGATGCACACCGCCGCGCGGGCGGCCAGCTCACCGGCGAGCGCGAGGTCGTCCTCGTCGAACGACTGCGGGGTGCGGGCCCGGGACATGCCCAGGAAGCCGAGGATCTGGCCCCGGGCGGTGAGCGGGGCCAGCAGGTAGGAGTGCACCCCGGCGCGGGCCAGCCGGGCGGCGGAGGGGGCGTCGCGGGCGATGCGTGCGAGGTCCCGTTCGTCGGTCCGGGGGACCAGGATCGGGCGGCCGGTGCGGACGCACTGGGTGGCCAGGCGGTCGGGGGCGTAGGCGACGGTCTGGCCGGGGGGATCGGCGGCCTGGACGGCCTCGGTGGGGTAGGCGGCCTTCACCGCGAGGGCGCGGAAGAGCGCGGGCCCGTCGGCGGCGTCGTGGCGGTGCTCGTCCAGGACGGAGTCCAGCACGTCGACGGTGGCGACGTCGGCCAGTTCGGGGACGGTGACCTCGGCCAGCTCGCGGGCGGTCTGCCGGACCTCCAGGGTGGTGCCGATACGGGCGGTGCCGTCGGCGATCAGGGCCAGCCGCCGCCGGGCCTCGGTGGCCTCCATCGCGGCTTGGTAACGGTCGGTGACGTCGACCACGAGGTCGGCCACGCCCAGTACCCGGCCCTGGGGGTCGTCCAGCCGGTACAGCGAGATCGACCAGGCGTGCAGCCGGCCGGGGTCGGCGGGGGTGTGGCCGACGATGGTGGTCTGGTCGACCATGGGCGTGCCGGTCCGCAGGACCTGCCGCATCGCGGCCTCGGGCACCTCGAACTTCGCGGCGGTCATGATCTCGCGGTACTGCCGGCCCAGGTGCTCCTTGGCCGGGATGCCGTGCATCCGCTCCAGGGCGGGGTTCACGGCCACGTACCGCAGATCGGTGTCGAGGATCGCCAGCCCGATGGGGGACTGGGAGATCAGCCGGGTGGACAGCGCGACGTCCCGTTCCAGCTCGCGCAGGGTCGGTGAGTCGGTGGCCAGCCCGAGGGCGTAGAAGTCGCCGCGGTCGTCCAGCAGCCGCATGTTGCGCAGCTCCACCATCCGTGCGCTGCCGTCCTTGTGCCGGACCGGGAAGGTGCCGCCCCAGCTGCCGCCGGTCTCCATGACCTCGGCGAACTTCTTCAGCACCAGGTCCCAGTGCTCTTCGTGGACGAGCAGTGGCGCAGCGTATTGGCCGAGTGCCTCCTCGGCGGTGTAGCCGTAGAGGTCCTCGGCCTGCGGGCTCCACAGTGCGATCCGGCCTTCCGCGTCCACGAGCACGGCGGCCACGCCGAGGAGGTCCATCAGCCCGCTCGGCGGGGACCACCGTCCCTCCGGCAGACCGGCCTCGGGCCCGTCGCCGGCCGGCGGGATCCCGGGGTCTTCGGCTGCGCTCACCCGGGCACTCCTTCCACTGCCCCGGCTTCCATCGTGCCCCCGTCCCCCCGGATGCGCCGGGCGGGGCAGCGGCCGGTCCGCGCGAGGGGCCCGCGGCATGCCGTGAATTCCCGTTGTTCCGCGTCCTGTTCGTGCCGTATTGAGGTGGCTACTAGCACGTAGTGATCATCGAAGCAACCTCTCGTTTTCGCGTCGTGGCTGGTTATGATCGGCAACCCCCACGGCCTCGCCATGGCGGACCGGCGCCTTCCGTTTCCCCCACGCGGAGCGGCCGAACCGCCGATGGTCTTCTGTTCCCTGTCTCCGCCCCCGAGGACCGATGACTCCCACAGACCCTGAGGGCCCACCGCCCGAAGGCCAGCGAAAGCAAGCAAGAAGCCGCCGGCGGGGTGTGGTCCGGCTGCGCACCCTCCTCATCTGGCTGGCGGTGGTGCCCACCGTCGCGATGGGCGCCCAAGTCTTCGTCTCCGCGGACCGGCTGCTGCAGCAGTCCGCGAACCTGCGCGCCGACGTGGCGGACGGTGAGCGAATCGGCCGGCCGCTGTACGACCTGATGGCCCAGATGCAGGCCGAGCGCAGCATGACGGCGGCGCGATGGGCCGGCTCGCCCATTTCGCGGACCGTCCTGAACCGCCGGCGCGCCGCCACCGACCGCACCGTCACCGCGTTCCAGCGGGCGGCCGGCACCCCGGACGCCCGGAACGACGACCGGGTCGACCGCTACATCCGTGAGGTGCAGAAACAGCTCGGGGAGCTGGACGCCTACCGCGAGCGCACGGATGCCCGGTCCGGCAGCGCGGACCGGATCACCGGCTACTACAGCGACACGATCGGCCGGATGATCCGCGTCTACCAAGAGTTCAGCAACATGGACGACGCGGAGCTCACGCAGGAAAGCCGGCCGGTGGTCGCCCTGTTCGCGGCCTCCGAGGTGCTCGCCCGCGAGGACACCCTCTTCGCGTCCGCCGGCCCGGCCCACAGGCTGAACGGCGCCAGGTTCGGCGAACTCACCAACTCCATCGGCGCCCACCGGTTCCTCTACGGCACGTCGATCGTGCCCTATCTGCCGGAAGACGGCCGGAAGGCCTATGCCCGGATCGCCGCCTCGGACGCGTGGAAGACCATGTCCCGCATCGAGGACGAGGCCCTCGCCGACCACCACGACATCCCCAACGGCGTCGCACTGCCCCGCGCCGCAGCTGACTGGCCGGCCGCCTACGGCAAGCTCGTCCCGCAGCTGACCGCCCTCAACTCCGAGCGGGTGCAGGCGGTGATCGAGCGGGCCGACGCCACGGCCGACGGGCTGGAGGCCGAGGTCTGGTGGATGGTCGCGGGCAGCGCCGCCGGCCTGCTGCTCGTCGTGGCCGTCGTCGTCTTCACCACCCGCACGGTGCTGCGCCGCATGGCCATGCTGCACGAACGCACCGTCACCGTCGCCGAGAAGACCCTCCCGGACATCGTCGACCGGCTGCAGCGCGGCCGGCACGTCGACGCCGCCGTACTGCCGGGCCCCGGGCGGGACCGCGACGAAGTCGGCCGCATCAGCGACGCGTTCGCCCGGGCCGTGACGGTGTCCGTCGAGGGCTACCGCCAGCTCGCCGACGAGCGGCACGGCTTCGGCATGTTCGCCGCGGGCATCGCCGCCCGCACCGGAAACCTGGTCAGCCGTCAGCTGAGCCTGACCGAGGACCTCCAGGACACCTTCGGGCACGACGAGGCGCTGCTCGCCCAGCTGATGAAGTCCGACCAGCTGACGGTGGGTATGCGGCGGCAGATCGAGAACCTGCTGATCCTCGCCGGCGGTGAGATCCCCGACCCGCACACCGAGCCCATGCGCGTCGCCGACCTGCTCCGGGAGGCCGCCGCGGAGGTCATGGACTTCCGCCGGATCGACCGGGTCGCGCTCGACGAGATCAGCGTGGAGCCCCAATCCATCAGCGCGATCAGCCACCTCCTCGCGGAACTGCTGGACAACGCGACGCGGTTCTCCCCGCCGTCGTCGAAGGTCGCCATCCGGGCCGAACTCGTCACGGACGGCCTGTCCGTGGAGATCGAGGACCGCGGCCCGCGCGTTGCCGCCGAGCGCTACGAGGAGATGAACGCCCGGCTGCACGCCGCCCCGCCGTACGCCGTCCTCGCCGAGAACGCCCACCGGCTCGGCCTCTTCGTGGTCGGCCACCTCGCCGACCAGCTGCGGGCCCGGGTCACCCTGCGCCGCTCCGCGTTCGGCGGGACCGCCGCCATCGTGATCGTCCCCCAGGAGCACCTGGTCCCGACCGAGGAGACGGCCACCGCCGCGACCCCACCGCCCACCCCCGCGCCGGAACGGTCCGCGCCGCGCACCCCCGCGCGGCCACGGCAGGAAGAGCGCAGGCCCGAACTCGTCCTCCACGCAAGCCCCGTGACACCGGCCGAACCCGCCGAACCGGCCCCCGCCGGGTCCGGGCTGCCGCGCCGTCGCCCCGCCGAGGCCCGGGCGACGGCCGGGCCGCCGGCCCGGGACGGCGCCGCCCCGCCGCCGCTGCCGGAACGTGTGCCCCAGACGCACATGGCCCGGCAACTCCGCGAACCCCGCACCGTGGAGCCGGCCGGCCGGGACACCGCGACCCCCGAAGAGGTGGCCGACGCCTGGGCGGATTACGAGCAGGGCACCGAGACAGTGGAAATCGAGCTCCGACAGGACCAGCCATGACGACGAACGACATGATCTACAGCATTCTGGACAACAACCTGAGCCGGATCGCCGGCATCGAAGGCGCCGTGCTGCTGTCCAACGACGGGATCCGGCTCAGCGCCTACCTGCTCGAACGGGATCAAGCGGAACGGATAGCCGCGGCCTCCTCCGGCATCGCGGCCACGATGAAGGCCATCTCCCGGGAGGTCGGCGGCGGCCGGGTGATCCGGCAGCTGGTCGAGATGGACGACCGCTACCTCTGTATCGTCGGCTGCGGCGAGGGCAGCACGCTGATCGTCGTCACCTCGCGCAAGGCCCGCCTCGGCGAGCTGGGCGGTGAGGTCGTACGGGCCTCACAGGCGCTCGGGGAGTGGCTCGGCACCCCGGAGCGCATCGCGGCCCCCAAGCCGTCATGACGGCCGGCCCGCAGCCGGCCCGGCGGCGTCGCACCCGGCTGTACGCCCTCACCGACGGGCGGACCACCGCACCGCGCACCGTCCTGACCATGGACACCCTGATCACGGCGACGGTCGCGGCGGATGCCGACGGCAGCCTGGCCACCGAATGGCAGGCCATCCTCGCCATGTGCCAGCCGCCCAACGGCCGGGCCGTCGCCGAGATCGCCGCGCGCATGCACATGCGACTCACGCCCATGACGGTCCTCCTCAGCGAACTCGCCGACCGCGGTCTGATCCATCACCGGCCGCCGCTGGAAGCGGCCGAAACGTCCAATGTCCACCTGCTCATGAAAATCAGGGACAACCTTGCCCGGATATGACACAGACGCCCTGGAAGAGTCCCCCGTCAAGATCCTCATCGCCGGTGGATTCGGGGTCGGCAAGACGACGTTGGTCGAAGCGATCTCCGAAATCGAGCCGCTGCGCACCGAGGAGCGGCTGACCGCCGCGGGCGTCGGCGTCGACGACCTCCAGGGCATCGAGCACAAGTCGGCGACCACCGTCGCGATGGACTTCGGCCGGCTCACCCTCAGCGACGCCGGCGTGGTCCTCTACCTCTTCGGCACACCGGGCCAGGAGCGCTTCTGGTTCATGTGGGACGACCTGCTGGCAGGCGCGCTCGGGGCGATCGTCCTGGTCGACACGCGGCGGCTGGACCGCAGCTTCCCGGCCGTGGACTTCTTCGAGAACCGCGGACTGCCGTTCGTCGTCGGCGCCAACTGCTTCGACGGCGAGCAGCCGTACACCGCCGAGCAGATCCGGGCGGCCCTGCACCTCAAGGACCCGGACACGCCCCTCCTCATGCTCGACGCCCGTTCCCGCGAGGACGTCCGCGGTGCGCTGCTGTCGCTGCTGGACGTGCTCATCGCCGAAGCGGAACCGGTCCCGTCGGTCTGACCCGCACGGCGCGGGGGCGGCCGGCCGCGTCCCGGCCGCCCCCGCGCCGCCCGGCCACCCGTGGAGGCGAGTCCCTCTGCGCAGAGGGTGCGCACGGCCGCCCCCGCGCCGCCCGGCCACCCGGGCGGTCCGCCCCCGATCACCTAGACTCACCGGATGGCGAAGTACTTCGATGTCCACCCGGAAAACCCCCAGCGGCGCACCCTCACCACCGTGGCCGACAGCATCCGCTCCGGCGCCCTCGTCGCGTATCCGACGGACTCCTGCTACGCGCTGGGATGCCAGCTGGGCAGTCGGGACGGCATGAGCCGGATCCGGTCGATCCGGAATCTCGACGAGCGCCACCACTTCACCCTGCTGTGCCAGAACTTCGCGCAGCTGGGGCAGTTCGTGCACGTCGACAACGACGTCTTCCGCGCCATCAAGGCCGCGACGCCCGGGAGTTACACCTTCATCCTCCCCGCGACGCGGGAGGTCCCGCGGCAGCTGCAGCACCCGAAGAAGAAGACCGTCGGGGTCCGGATCCCCGACCACGTCGTCGCCCAGGCGCTGCTCGCCGAACTCGGCGAACCGCTGCTCTCCAGCACCCTGCTGCTGCCCGACGAGGACGAGCCCATGACGCAGGGCTGGGAGATCAAGGAACGGCTCGACCACGTGGTGGACGCCGTCGTCGACTCCGGCGACTGCGGCACCGAACCGACCACGGTCATCGACTTCTCCGGCGGCGAACCCGAGATCGTACGCCGTGGCGCGGGCGACACCGCCCGGTTCGAGTAACCCCCCCGGCGGGTGCCGCACTCCGTTCGGCGCGCGGACCGCACCCCGCGCGCCTAGCGTGAAAGGGGGAAGGAGTGAGGCACACCATGAGCGATTTCCCGGAAGGCGCCCCCTGCTGGGCGGACGCCATGTTCAAGGACGTCGAAGGCGCCAAGAGCTTCTACGGCGAGGTGCTCGGCTGGACCTTCGGCGAGGCGGCCACCGAGTACGGCAATTACACCCAGGCGTATTCCGACGGCAAGGCCGTCGCCGCCGTCGTCCCGCCGATGCCCGGCGGCGACGACGTGCCCTCCGCGTGGTGCCTGTATTTCGCGTCCCACGACGTGGCGAAGACCGCGGAGAAGATCAAGGGCGCCGGCGGCACCCTCCTCATGGAGCCGATGCGGGTCGGCTCGTTCGGCTCGATGGCGCTCGCCAGGGAGCCCAGCGGTGCCGTCCTCGGCGTCTGGCAGGCCGGCGAACACCACGGATTCGAGAAGGTGGCCGAACCCGGCGCGTACTGCTGGGCCGAGGTGTTCACGCGCGCCCCGGAGAAGGCCGATGCCTTCCTCCAGGCGGTGTTCCCGTATTCCGCGAAGAAGATCGAGCCGGGTGACGATCCCGAGGCCCAGGGCATGGACTTCAAGGTCTTCAGCCTCGGCGACTCCGGAAATCCGGTACTCGGCCGGATGAAAATGGGCGACGAATTCCCGGCCGAGATCCCCTCCTACATCCAGGTCTATTTCACCGTCGCGAACTGCGACGACGCCGTCGCCGCGGCGAAGAAGCTCGGCGGCCGGCTGCACTTCGGCCCGATGGACAGCCCCTTCGGCCGCTTCGCCGCCCTGACCGACCCCCAGGGCGCGGCCTTCGCGGTCATCGACACGACCACGACGGCCGGCGAGATGCCACGGATGAGCGACGCCTAGCCGACGCCCCACCGGAAAGGGACACCCCGTCGGTCCGGTCGGTCCGGCCGGTCCGACAATGGCCGGTTTCCCGGTGTGGGGGACCGGCCGATGCGGCTTGGGTGGGGGCTCCACCACCGCGTTGGGGAGGGGACGGGACGGTGTACGACTACATCATCGTGGGCGCCGGGTCGGCGGGGTGCGTACTGGCAGCCCGGCTCAGCGAGGACGAGGACGTCCGCGTCCTGCTCGTCGAGGCCGGGCCGCCGGACGACGCCCGGGAGATCCACGTACCGGCCGCGCTGGCCAAGCTGTTCCAGACGAAGTACGACTGGCGCTACCTCAGCGAGTGCGAACCGGGGCTGGACGGCCGCCGCCGGGTCCTCCCCCGGGGCCGGATGCTCGGCGGTTCCTCGTCGATGAACGCCATGGTCTACATCCGGGGCAACCGGCGCGACTACGACGCCTGGGCCGCCGCCGGCGCCGAGCAGTGGGGCTGGGACGACGTCCTGCCGTACTTCCTGCGCGCCGAGGACTTCCAGGGGTCGCCCTCGCCCTGGCACGGCACCGGCGGGCCGCTGACGGTCAGCGAGGGCCGCTCCCGGCACCCCCTGATGGCCGCTTACGTGGCGGCGGCACAGGAGGCCGGCCACCCCCTCACCGCCGACTTCAACGGCCCCGAACAGGACGGCGTCGGCCACTACCACCTCACCCAGCGCGACGGCCTGCGCTGCAGCACCGCCGTCGGCTATCTGCGGCCCGCCCTGACCCGACCGAACCTCGACGTGCTCACCGGAGCCCAGTGCACCCGCGTGCTGTTCGACGGCGACCGCGCCACCGGCGTCGAGCTGGACCGCGGCGGGGAGCCGCTGCGGCGGCGGGCCGAACGCGAAGTGGTGCTCGCCGCGGGCGCGTACAACTCCCCGCAGCTGCTGATGCTGTCCGGGATCGGACCGGCCGGGGAACTGGCGGCCCACGGCATCACCGCCCGCGTCGACCTCCCCGTGGGGGAGAACCTCCAGGACCACCCGCACGTCGGCCTCACCTTCCTGACCGACACCCCGTCCCTGCTGACCGCCGAAAGCCCGGACAACGTACGGCAGTTGGAGAGCCACGGCACCGGCCCGCTCACCTCCAACGTCGGCGAGGTCGGCGGCTTCCACCGCACCCTCGACGGCCTCGAAGCCCCCGACATCCAGGTGCACGCCACCCCGGTGATGTTCCACGAGGAGGGCCTCGGCGCGGTCACCGACCACGCGTTCATGGTGGGCGCGGCCCTGCTCACCCCCACCAGCCGCGGCAAGGTCTCGCTGCGCTCCGCGATCCCCAGCGCGCAGCCGCGCATCCTGCACCGCTATCTGGCCACCGAGGAGGACCGGGCCACGATGGTCCGGGCGGTCAGGCTGCTGCTGGACATCACCGACCGGCCCAGCCTGCGCAAGCACCGCCGGGCCGACTTCCGCCACCCGGCGTCCCTGACGGACGAGGGACTGCTGGACTTCGTCCGGCGTGAACTGCACACCCTGTACCACCCGGCGGGCAGCTGCGCCATCGGTCCCGTCGTCGACCCGCGCCTCAGGGTGCACGGGGTGCGGGGGCTGCGGGTGGTGGACGCGTCCGTGATGCCCACCGTCGTACGGGGCAACACCAACGCCCCCACGATCATGATCGCCGAAAAGGCGGCGGACCTGATCCGCGACCTCCCGGCGCCCGTCTGAGTCTGCCGCGCGGAGCCCCGCGGACGTATCGCCCGCCGTCACATTCGGTGAATTGACGGCGGGTGACACCTGTCCTGCGGCGGCTGAAGGAGTGAATGCGTGCACTCATTGTGACGCCTTGCGGGCGCGGTCCGAGGCGAGGTGTTCCTACGGTTGAGTCGTCGGTGGGCATTTGTGGCCCCACCCGAACGAAGGCTCTTCCATGGACAATAAGATCGTACAAATCAAGATTCACCCTGCCATCGGCATAGCCCGGGTGGGCAACAGCGACCAGCAGTACTACATCGGCCCGGAATCCCCGGATCAGCCGGCGCTGCCGGCCGGCTCGTACAAGGACGGCTCGGGCAAGGTCATCCGCCAGGCCGCACGATTCCGTCTCTACGGCTACAACGCACAGGGGCAGGTCGTCAAGGAGCTCAAACAGGGCCAGGACGGCGTCACGGAAATCAAATGGTCCGTACACCTCGCCAACAAGAAGTCCGCCTGGTACCAGTTCCACATTCCGCTCGACATTCCCGAAGCCACCGCCCTGCCGGACACCCAGCGGCGCCGTCGCAATTTCGACGTCAAGGGCGCGGACCGGAAGAAACTCGTCATCGACCCCGGCCGCAAGGACATCCGCGCCTCCGCGCAGGAGACCGCCACCTTCGACGGCAAGATCATGGACAAGCCGGTCTCCCTGGGGTCCATGTCCACCCAGCCGGACGGTCGCCTCGTGGTCGTCGGCGGCGTCGGCAAGTCGGCGTCCTACGCCACCCCGGAGAAGCCCATCTCCGGTGTCGCCAACAACGACACCTGGTACGACGACGTCTCCGACGGCCCGGTCACCGCCGAGGTCACCTTCAACGGTGTCACCAAGCCCGCCACCCCCGGCTGGGTCGTGGTCGCGCCGCCGCACTACGCCCCCGGCGTGAAGACCGTCCGCACCCTCTACGACGTGCTGCACGACGTGTTCGTCGCCGAGCAGACGCTGGACGTCGTGCAGGAGGTCTCGTACCCGGACCACATCGAACCCATCCTGCGCCGCTTCTGCGAACTGCAGTGGGTCAACCACGGCTTCGCCACCCAGTTCGGCTGGCAGGGCCCCTACGACTTCCTCGACCCGGTCCTGCGCAAGCGGCTCGCCGACCCCGGCAGGTCCAGCGACGAACTCCGCCGCCAGGTCTACGTCCACATGCGCGACTACGAGCGGGACGGCACCTCGCCGCTGCCCTGGCCGTGGCTCTACGGCGACGCCATGTCCAGCGGCAAACCCACCTCCGTCCGCCAGCACATCACGCTCTCCGCCGAGCAGGACCGGCTGCTGGCCCTGTGGGCCGAGGGACACTTCACCTCCGGCCCGCCCCGCACCGGCTACCCGGACGTCGACCAGGCGCCGGTCACCGAACAGCCGGCCCTGCTGGACCGGGGCGCGCTGGAGAACTGCGCCGCCGACGCCTTCCACCCGGGCTGCGAGGTCACCTGGCCGGTGCGCCACAAGACCATGTACTCCGAGCCGTTCCGCATCCTGCACCGCACGCAGGAGAACCCCGAACGCGACTACGGTGACGTGCTCAGCCTCCAGGACGTCCTGAGCAAGGACGGGCCGCTGTACGCCCAGGGCCCCGGCGACCTGACCCGCTGGATGGCCGCCCCCTGGCAGTGCGACACCGCGAGCTGCCGCTCCGGCTACCAGGTGCGGTCCGGGCTCGGCCCCCGCTACAGCCCCTACCTGCCCACCTTCTGGCCCGCCCAGATGCCCAACCACGTGCTCAAGAAGTCCGACTTCACCATCGTCAACACCAAACCGACCGGTGGTGACGACAGCGCCCGGGAGAAGGCGTTCGAGAACCGGGCGGTGTGGCTGCGCGGCCTGCAGGGCACCGACTTCGACAAGCAGCGGCGGCAGATGATCGACGACTGGTACAAGTTCGGCATCGTCGAGACCCACGAATACACCGTGGCGGACGGCAAGTTCCCCCGCTACATCCAGGTGGAGTCCGAGCCCGGATACCCGCCGGCCCCCGACCACGCCAACCTCATCAACATCCAGGTGCCCGAGGCGGGCGTGCCCCAACTGGCCGGCGCGGCCGACGCCTGGACCGGCGAGGTCGACGCCCGGTCCGTCTCCGCCATGCTGGTGCAGCAGGCGGTCCAGGAGGTCAAGGAGGCCACCGGCCACGACGAGACGGCGATCGCCGCCGGATACCTGGAGAAGCTCGACCCCCTGCACGGCTCCCCGTGAGCCCCGCGCCCGCCTACGACGTCGTGGTGGCGGGCGGCGGTCCGGCAGGCTGCGCGGCCGCGCTGGCCCTCGTACGGGCCGGGCGCACGGTCCTGCTGGCCGACGCCGGTACCGGACCGCCCAAGGCCGGTGAGGCGCTGGTCCCCGTGGCGCGGCTGCTCCTCGCCGACCTCGGCGTCGACCGAACCGTCCTGGGCACCGGCCATCTGCCCTGCCACGGCAACCTCTCCGCCTGGGGCTCGGCCGAACTGCACGCCGTGGACTTCCTCCACGACCCGTACGGGCACGGCTGGCACCTCGACCGCGCGCTGTTCGACCGGCGGCTGCGCGCCGCCGCCCGCGCGGCCGGCGCCGACCTCGCCGAACGCACCGCCGTACGGCGCCCCGCCCGGCAACCGGACGGCACCTGGCGGCTCGCCCTGCGCGACCGCTCCCGCGGGGACGAGGAACGCACGGTCCGCTGCCGCTGGGTGGTGGACGCCACCGGGCGGGGTGCGGCGATCGCCGTCCGCGCCGGCGCCCGGCGGCGGACCGGGGACCGGCTGACCGCCCTCCACCTGACCCTGGACCCGGCCCCGCAGCACACCGCCGACGGCCGTTCCCTGGTCGAGTCCGACCAGGACGGCTGGTGGTACACGGCCCTGCTGCCCTCCCGGCACCGGCTGGTCGCCTATTTCACCGACCCCGACCTGCCGGTCGCGGGCGGGCACGGCGCCGAGCGGTTCCGGGACCGGCTGCTGGCCACCCGGCACGTCGCCGGCCGGGCCCGCCCGCACGGGCTCACCCACCTTCCGCCACCCCGCCGGGCCGCCGCGCACACCGCCCATCTGAACCGGGTGCACGGCGACGGCTGGACGGCCGCCGGTGACGCGGCGGCCGCCTTCGACCCGCTCAGCTCCCAGGGCATCCTCACCGCCCTCTACACCGGGCTGAGTGCGGGCCGGGCGGTCGACGCCCGGCTCCACGGCGACCGGACGGCACTGGCCGGGTACGCGGCGCAGGTCGCCACGGCCCGTTCCGCCTACCGGCACGACCACCGCGTCGTGCACGCCCGGGAAACCCGCTGGCCCGACCGCCCCTTCTGGGCCCGACGGCAGCACCACTCCCACCCGGAAGCCCCCCACCCGAACACCCCCCACACGAAAGGCAGGACCTCACCATGAGCACCACCCCCGAAGCCGGCCACGCCGGCCACGAGCACATCCACCGCTTCCTGATCCTCGGCAAGAAGAACCTGTTCTTCTACCACCTGGCGCTGTACAACCCGCAGTCCGGCCACAACTACCAGGCGGTCTTCACCTTCACCATCAAGGACAGCGGTGAGCTGCGCGACATGTACCTCAAGGACCTGGCGCAGCACGAGAGCGAGCGGGTCTTCTACTCCCTGCGCTGTCCGCACCACTTCGAGCTCCCGGAGCTCCAGCAGGGCAAGGTCTTCCGGGTCCACCTGGAGCGGGTCGTCGTCGACAAGGACGGGAAGCGTGACTTCCAGCAGATGACGACGACCGAGACCGAGGTCGAGTGCAAGAAGGAGGACGTCCGCTACTTCCGCAAGCTCGGCGACCTCCCCTACCCCGAGTACCTCACCTACCTGATGTTCGGTGAGGGCGACGAGATCCACCTCGCGCACCAGCTCGCGGCCCGCCCGAACTGGGACGAGGCGGTCACCATCAGCCCCGCGTCGGCCATCGACCCGGCGACCCTGAAGAAGGTCCCGACCTTCGTCATCGAGTCGATCAAGGACGCGCACGACAAGCTCATCGAGAGCCCGCTGAAGAAGGGCCAGCAGTACCAGGGCAAGCTCAACGGGAACGGCACGAACGTCGACTTCACCGTGGGCCGCCAGGGCTGGTGGAACCACACCAGCCTCAACAGCTGACCGACCCCACAGGTGCCCGGGCCGCGACCCCTCGCGGCCCGGGCTTCCTCAGGCGGGCGGGGACCAGGCCGTCTGGACCAGCCGTGCCTCCCGCTTGCGGTTGACGAACAGTGCCCGCCCCGGCGGGAGGTGGCGCGCGCGGTGGTTGCCGACCAGGTGCCCCTCACCCGGGTCGCCGGCCAACAGCAGCCCCTGCGCGCCCAGTTCGAGGGTGCGCTGCATCACGGGCTCGAACGACGCCCGGCCGGCGCCCGAGGAACTGCGCGCCAGGATCAGCCGCAGCCCCAGATCGCGCGCGAACGGCAGGTATTCCAGCAATGGCTGCAGCGGGTTGCCGCTGCTCGTCGCCACCAGGTCGTAGTCGTCGACGAACACGTAGGCGTCCGGCAGGTCGTACCAGCTGCGCTTGCGCAACTGCTCGGGGGTGACGTCCGGCCCGGGCATCCGGCGGCTCAGCGAACCGGCGAGGCCGGCGATCACCTCCTTCAACTGGGGCGCCATACCGCAGTAGTGGGAGATATGACTGTCCGGGATGTCGCCCAGGAGGGACCGGCGGTAGTCGGCGACGACCAGCAGGGCCCGCTCCGCCGGGTGGCGCTCGGCGATCTGCCGGGCCAGCAGCCGCAGCAGCGACGACTTGCCGGACTCGCTCTCGCCGTAGACGACCAGCAGCGGATCGGTCTCGAAGTCGAGGTGCACCGGGGCGAGCGTGGTCTCGTCGAGGGCGAACGGGATGCCGGTGGCGGGGCCGTCGCCCGGCTGCGGCAGCGCATCGACCGGGAGCAGGGCCGGCAGCATGCGGACCTTCGGCGCGGTCGGCCCGTTCCAGTGCGTGCGCACCGCGTTCACCAGCTCCGCCAGGGCCTCCCCGAGCGTGTCGGGGTCGGGGCGGCCGTCCAGCCGCGGCAGCGCGGCGAGGAAGTGGTCCCGGTCGGGCGACAGACCACGGCCGGGCCGCCCGATCGGCACGTTCTCGGCCTGCCGGCGGTCGACCTCCGACTCCAGCGGGTCGCCCAGGCGCAGTTCCACCCGGTTGAGCAGCAGATCGCGCAGCGCGGGCCGCACCTCGGTGTGCCGGTTGGCGCCGAGGAGGAGGTGGACGCCCAGACCGAGGCCGCGGCCGGCGATGTCGAGGACGGCGGACTCCAGCTCGTCGTGGTCGGACCGGAACGACGACCAGCCGTCGATCACCAGGAACACGTCGCCGTACGCCTCGTCGGGGAAGTGCCCGGCGGCCCGGCGCTTGCGGTAGGTGACCATGGAGTCGAGGGAGTGCGAGCGGAAGAACTCCTCACGGCGGTCGAGGATGCCGGCGACCTCGGAGATCGTCCGCCGCACCTTGTCGGGGTCCAGCCGGGAGGCGACCGTACCGACATGCGGCAGGCCCTCGACGTCGAGCAACCCGCCGCCCCCGAAGTCGACGCCGTAGAACTGCACTTCACGCGGAGTGTGGGTGAGGGCGAACGCGGCGATCACCGAGCGCAGCGCGGTCGACTTGCCGGACTGGGGGCCACCGACGAACAGCCCGTGGCCGGCCGCGCCGGAGAAGTCCAGGTACCGCACGTCGCGCCGTTGCTCGTACGGCTTGTCCACCACCCCCGCGGGCACCACGAGTGCGCTGGGGGCGAACCCGTCCGCGTGCAGGCCCCGTGCGGGCGTCACCGCGAGCGGCGGCAGCAGCTGGTCGACCGTCGGCGACTCGTCCAGCGGCGGCAGCCACACCTGGTGCGCCGCCGGCCCCCGGCCGTCCATCCGCTGCACCAGCACGTCCAGGACGGTGTCGGCGAGCGCATCCGGATGCTCGGCCGCACGACCGGGAGCCCGGTAGACGCCGGAGACGTACGCGGCCTTGAAACGTGCCATGGCGTCGCCGTCGTGCCGGAGGAGGCCGGACCCCGGCGCGCTCGGCAGGTGGTAGGCGTCCGGAACGCCGATCGCGGCCCGTGACTCCGCGGCGGAGAACGTCCGCAGCCCGATCCGGTACGACAGATAGGTGTCCAGGCCGCGCAGCTTGCCCTCTTCCAGCCGCTGCGAGGCGAGCAGCATGTGCACGCCCAGGGAGCGGCCGATCCGGCCGATCTGGATGAACATCTCGATGAAGTCGGGCTTCGCGGTGAGCAGTTCGCTGAACTCGTCGACCACCAGGACGAGGGAGGGCAGCGGCATCAGAGGCGCGCCGGCGGCCCGGGCGTTCTCGTAGGCGGTGACGTTGGGGTAGTTGCCGGCGTCCCGCAACAGCTCCTGGCGGCGCTGGAGTTCGCCGGTGATCGCATCCCGCATCCGGTCGATCAGCGCCATGTCATCGGCGAGATTGGTGATCACGGCCGCGACGTGCGGCAGCAGCGACATGCCGGCGAAGGTCGCGCCGCCCTTGAAGTCCGCCAGGATGAAGTTGAGGTTCTCCGAGGAGTGCGTGACCGCCAGCGCCAGCACCAGGGTGCGCAGCAGCTCGGACTTGCCGGAGCCGGTCGAGCCGACGCACAGCCCGTGCGGGCCCATCCCGCCCTGCGCCGCCTCCTTGAGGTCCAGCACGGCCGGCTGCCCGTCCGGCCCGATGCCGATCGGCACCCGCAGCCGCTCCTGCGCGGTGCGCGGCCGCCACGCCTGGGCGGCGTCGAACGTCCCGGGATCGCCGATCCCCATCAGCTGGGTGAAATCGAGCTGGTCCGTGACGCGGGAAACGGGCGGCGCGATGTCGTCGGCCGCCGACCGCGACCAGCCGCCGCGGGCCTGCTGCCCGAGCGCGGCGGCCGCCGTCGCCAGATCGTCCACGGTGGTGAGGCCGTCCGTCCGGGGCAGGGCGATGTGCACGTACCGCTTCTCGGCCCGGTCGGTGCACAGGGCCACCCCGGGGGTCGCCGGGGTCAGCCGCGCGGCCGGCTCCGGGTGGACGAGGGAATCGTCGGGGGAGCTGAGCGCCAGCTCGAAGCGGGTCAGCATCACGTCGAGCAGCGACTTGGGCAGGGCCGACCAGTGCGGTGTGGTCACCGCGAGGTGCACACCGTGCCGCAGGCTCGTCGCCCCGATGCCCCGCAGCGCCACCGCGAGGTCCTGGAAGTTGTCGGCGAACTCCGGCCAGCCGTCGACCAGCAGGAACAGATCGCCCACCGGCTGGTCGGAGAGTTCGCCGCGGGCCCGCGCACCGCGGTACGCCTCGATGGAGTCGATCGACGGCAGCTGCCCGAACTGGTTCTCCCGCAGGGTGTTGAGCCAGACGGCGTGCGCCACCATGCGGTGCACCTCGTCGGGGTTCTGCCGGTGGGCGATGCCGCGGACGTGCGGCAGATGCGTCAGCCGGCGCAGTCCGCCGCCGCCGAAGTCGAGGCAGTGGAACTCGACCTCGTGCGGGGTGTGCGTCAGGGCCAGTGACGTCACCAGGGTCTGCAGCAGCAGCGTCTTGCCGCTGCGCGGACCACCGGCCACCGCGACGTGTCCGGCACCTCCGGACAGGTCCACGCAGTGGGTGCGGACCCGGCGGCCCTCCGTGCGGTGCGACCGGCCGACCGGGGTGATCAGGCGGCCGCTGTCCCGCCAGTCCACCGCCGACAGCCCGCGCTCCTCGGTCACCGTCAGCGGCGGCAGCAACTGGTCCAGCGTGGTCAGGGGAGACGGGCCCTCGGTCTCGGTGAGGCTCGGGAACGGCCGGTGCGCGTGCGCGGCCGCCTTCGACAGTCGCAGCCGGTTGCCGCCCTGGATGTCGCTGCCGAAGAACGTCGGCTTCTGCTCATGGGTACGGGCGACCACCTCGGCCACGTACTGGTACAGCTCCTGCGCCGTGACCCAGCCGTCCTCGTCGAGGTCCGCCCGGCCCGTGGTGAGGCCGTCGATCACCGCGCGGGTGAAGACCGAGCTCCACTCGGCCGCGCCGGCCCCCGGGGTCTCGTCCTCCAGGGCCTCCTGGACGGAGTTGGCCGCGGTGATCACATAGCTGCCGCGGTCGACGAACTGCCGGGGGATGTCCTCGGTGTCCGCACCACCCTTGGACGCACCGAACGCACCGGAGAAGCAGCAGTCCAGCAGGGCGATCTTCTGTTTGGCCCGGCTGTACTCCATCGACTCCTTGATGAACTCCGCCGAGACCGAGCTGGCCCGGACCATCTCACGGCTGGACCTGACGGTCGCGAAGTGCAGCCGGCCGCGGCCGTCCTTCAGCCCGTGGCAGGACAGATAGACCAGGGCGAGGTCGACCCCGCGGGCCTGGAAGAGCCGCTCGACGGCCTCCTCGATGACGGCCTTCGACTCGTCGACCAGCACCTGGACGGAATCGAACTGCCCGACGTCGGGGTCCTCGAGGAGCGCGGCCAGCTTCCGGGCGTCGTGCACCGGCGAACGCAGCTGAGGGAGCGTGTCGTCGAGATAGCGCTCGGTGGCGATGAGCAGGGCACGCCGTTCACCCACCCGAACCTCCCGCGCTCACCGCCGCCCGGCCGACAGCATGGTGACGGACCATCAGGCGCCTCCCGCCGACCCCTCCAGGGCCGCCGGTGCCGGCGGTTCCGACGTCGGTGCGGTGCCCGCGCCGGACCCGTCGTCGGCGGCCAGGGCCTGGATCCAGGCATCCACCACCGCCTCCTGCGTCTTCTTCGAGACCCCCTCGATCTCCAACCGCCGCTCCCCGCTGACCAGCACGGCCTTGCGGGCCCCGCTGCGCTTGATCCACTCCCGCACCACGAGCGTCAGGGACCGCAGCGCGGCGACCGAGAACCCTCCGCTGACCACCAGTGTCGTGAGCGACGACAACACCCCGCTCTTGCCGCCCACCGCCCCGGGCTCCTGCCCGCGCGCCACATCGGGCAGATCCAGCGCCAGCAACTCCTCCAGGAGCCCTCGCGTCAGTTCGTCCAGTTCCTGCGCATCGGCGTCCTCGTCGTGCACGACGACGGTGACGTCCCCCGTGATCGTCATGAGCCACCCTTCTCGTTGCTGCGGATTCTAGAGGCAGCAGCAGCGCCGTGTGAGACGCGTGAGTGACCCAACATGGTTGCAGGTCAAGGAGGTTGAGAAGACGCGGTGGCGGAGCGGAGGCGGTACCCGTGGTCCGCCCCCTGCGGGGTACGCCGCCCCGGACTCAGCGGCAGAGTGCGCCGAGGTCGGCGGAGAAGGTCGGGAACTCCGCCTCGGCCTCGTCGGTGATCTGCCGGGCCGGCCGGCGCCGGGTCGTGGCGTAGCGCTCGGCGAGGGCGGTCAACGCGGCGTCCGGGCGGGACGCGCGGTCGTCCATCACGGCCTCCATCGGCCCGACGCCGTCGGCCGGCACCCACAGGAAGCCGGACGGGTCCCCGAGTCGAACTCGACGTCGGCCACCTCGGCGAGCGCGGGCGGGAAGCGGCGGTCGTCGCCGGGAACCTCGTTCATGGTCACAAGCTGACGGCCGCCACTGACAACGCCGCTCGGGCCCCTGGCCGTCCCCGCGCGGGGGCACGACCAGGGGCACCGGAGCACCGGCGGGATCAGTGCTGCTGCGCCTTGCGGCGGCGGAACACCAGGTAGCCGCCGCCCGCCACGAGCAGGGCCGCGGCGGTCGACAGCAGGCCGACGGGCGCGCCGTTACCGGTCTCGGCCAGGTCGCCGCCCTGCGCGGAGCGCGACGGCGACGGCGCGGCGGACGCGGAAGCCGAGGACGTCGGGGCGGTGCCCGCGGGGGCGGAGGAGGTCGGCGAGGCGCTCGGCTTCGCCGCCGGCCCGCCCGCGGAGGCGGACGCCGACGGCTTGCCGGCGCCGGGCCCGGCGGCGTCCTTGCAGTCGGTCCAGAAGACCTTGTGCTTGGCCTTGCCGTGCTCGCCGGCGAAGTTCCAGAACAGCTTGTAGTGGCCGTCGGGCAGGGACAGGTCCTGCGTCCGGCCGTGGCCCTCGCCGTCCAGCGTCAGGGAGCCGGACGTGACCGTCTCCCCCTTGCTGTGGGCGGTCGGGGCCCAGGCCTCGATGTGCCACTCGACCTGCTGGGCACCGTCGAAGCCGAAGGAGTCGAGGTAGAAGGTGCAGACGTGCGGCTCGTTCTTGCGGAGGTCCACGCCGGTCTTGGCGTCGTGGATCTTCACGGTGCCGTTGTCGCCGGGGGGAGCGGCGTAAGCGGAAGGGGCGGTCAGCAGGGCCGCGGCCACGGCGGCCGTGAGCGAGCCTGCGAAAACAAGCGGGCGCATGGGCATTCCATCGGTGAAAGGGGAACGTTGCCGTGGGGGGCGGCTCAGCTTCCTGTCGACCTCGGGAACCCGTCAAGGAGCCGCACGTCACTTATGCCATCAGGTGCCTCACTCATCCCATTGGTCCCGCATAACAATTGGGTACGGCGCCAGCGGACGCCGTGGAGTAGCGCTCCGCCAGTGCGGCCACGGCCCGGGCCATCGCCTCCCGCAGCGCGGGCGGGCCCAGCACCTCCGCCTCCGCGCCCAGCCTGAGGAGATCGCTCACCGCCACGGCCTCCCCCTCGACCGCCATCTCCACCTCGACCCAGCCGTCCCCGTCCGGCGGCCCGGCGCTCTCCAGGGCCCGGCTGCCGAGCGCGCCGAACTGCATGGGCAGCAGCCGCTGCGCCCGGGGGGAGATCCGCAGCCGGGCCGTGCCCTGGTGGAGCGCGGCCGCCAGCCGCCGGGAGGACTCCTCCCAATAGGCGGCCAGATCGAACCCGGCCGGCCGCTCGAAGACCTCGCCGGTGAGATCCACCGACAGGAACCGCGACACCCGGTACGTCCGCACCGTCCCGTCCGCCCGCGCCGCCAG
The DNA here is from genome assembly GCF_036352915.1 of Streptomyces bugieae. Taxonomy (NCBI): domain Bacteria; kingdom Bacillati; phylum Actinomycetota; class Actinomycetes; order Kitasatosporales; family Streptomycetaceae; genus Streptomyces; species Streptomyces bugieae. Next base: position 740,121 of record NZ_JAZBJP010000001.1, on the reverse strand, counting down.
GTACCAGAGCCCGCCCTTGAGGACGATGCCGAGCGGGTGCAGCTCCCGGTGCACCTCACCGCCCCAACGCCGGTAGTGCGCCCGGAGCGTGCGCTGTTCCCACACCGCCTGGGCGACCGGGGCCAGATGCGGCACCGGATCGGCGTCCCGGAACCAGGCCGGTGCGTCCAGGTGGAACCGGTCCTGGATGCGCCGGGAGCTGTCCGCCGCCTCCGCCGGCAGCGCGGCCTGCAACTTGAGCTGAGCGGTCGCCAGCACCGCCCCGAGGCCCAGATCGCGCGCCGGTCCCGGCATTCCGGCGAGGAACAGCGCGCCCGCCTCGGCGTCGGTGAGCCCGGTCAGCCGGGTGCGGTACCCGTCCATCAGGCGGTACCCGCCGGCGGGCCCGCGGTCGACGCAGACCGGGACGCCCGACGTGATCAGCGCCTCGATGTCCCGGTAGACCGTACGGACCGACACCTCCAGCTCCGCGGCGAGTTCGGGAGCGGTCATCCGCCCGCGATTCTGGAGCAGCAACAGCAGGGAGAGGAGCCGGTCGGCGCGCATGGGGACATTGTCCCGTGGTCCTTCGCCGTACCTGACAGAAGGTGTCAGGTACGGGTCCGATGCTGGTCATCCACCGCCCGCACGAGCCCGTGCCGGCGGCCGACCGAGAGGACCACCATGCCCACGCAGACCACCGGCCACTTCACCTTCGCCAACTGGGAGGAGCGGACGGTCGGCCGGCGCGAGACGAGCCCGAAGCTCGCCCACGCCTCCGTCACCAACGCCTACTCCGGCGGCATCGAGGCCGCCGACACCGACTGCGAGTACACCATCGTCTACGTCACGGAGAAGACCGGCACCTTCACCGGCATGCAGCTGCTGGCCGGCCGGCTCGACGGACGCGAGGGCACCTTCGTGGTCGAGGAGCGCGGTTCGTTCGAGCCCGACGGGACCGTGCACTGCACCTTCGAGGTCGTACCGGGCGCGGCCACCGGAGAGCTGACCGGGCTGAGCGGGACCGGCAGCTACACCGCCACGCCGGGTGCCCCCTCCGTCGCGTACACCTTCCGCTACGACCTGGGCTGACCGCGGGCCGCCGGGGCGAGGGCCGGCTCGCCGCACCGGTGATTACCGGACACCACCATGTGCCGGAAACGCCCTCCCTAACTCCTCGTTCAGAAAGCAGACTTGGCGCACGAAGCGCGGCAGCGACAAGCGGCAAGCGGCGAACAACGAGCGGGCGAGCGGCGAGCGGGAGGCAGCGGGGATGGGGCGTCGGGGGAGCGCGGCGGTTGCGGTGACGGCGCTGTTGTCCGGGCTGCTGCTCGGCGGTGCGCAACCGCCGGCGGCGGCGTCCGGGCGGCACGCACCGGGGGCCACGACGGCGCAGCCGTGCGGTGCGCGGACGCACATCGAGGTCTTCCGGCCGGGCGGCATACCGCTCCTGGACTGGCGGGAGAACCTGGCCTTCGACGGGCACGGCACCCTGTGGGTCTCCCACGTCACCCGGCACCGGGTCGAGGGCTACGCACCCGACGGCACGCTCAAGGCCACCCTCCCGGTCAACGGGCCCGGCGGGATCCGGCGCGGACCGGACGGCCTCATGTACGTCAACTACGGCGTGAATCCCCTGACCGCGGGTTTGGGCAGCGGCATCCTGCGCTTCGACCCGGCCGCCGCCCACCCCAGTCCCGAGAAGGTCGTGGACGGGCTGTCCGGCATCAACGGCCTGGCCATCGATGCCGCCGGCAACCTCTACGTCAGCCGCGAACTGGCCACCGGGGTCCGGAAGTTCCGTCCGGACGGGACCGAGGACGAGCGGTGGTCGCGGGCCGCCTCCGTCTTCGGCACCAACGGCCTGGAGATCGTCGGCGACCAGCTGTACGCGAGCGTCCTCACCAGCACCGCGTCGCCGATCGTCCGCATCCCGCTGAAGGACCCGGCCCGCCACACCACGGTCACCGAGCTGAGCCCGCACCCCTGGGACGCCAAGCTGCTGGACGACCTCACGGCGTTCCGGGGTGATCTGGTCGTGGCGTCCTTCCGCGACGGCGAACTCCTCCGGGTGGACCCGGCCACGGGCCGGTCCTGCGTCCTGGTGAGCGGGCTGCGGATGCCCACCAGCGTCCGCGTGCCCCTCGGCTTCGGCGCCCACGACCCGCGCCACGAGCTGTTCGTCGTCGAGGCCTCCGGCCGCATCGTCACGGTGCGGGTCGCCTGACGCGCCTGGGGGAGTCGAGCTTCCACGGGGCGAGCACGAAAAACCGCACCCGGACCGCCGGGGACGCCCTGCTGGGCGCCGTGCGGAACGGGTGCGGACAGGTGGGCGGGGCGACCCGCGAAAGGGCGGGTCAGGCCCTCTGGGCAGGCCTCAGGCCTGCTTCTTCTCGTCCTTGAGGCGCTTCTCCTTGACCCGCTGCGCTTCCTTGCGGACCTCGGCCTGGGTGGCGCGCTCCCGCTCCAGCCACTCGGGACGCTCCTCCTTCAGCGCGTCGATCTGCTCCGTGGTGAGCGCCTCGGTGATGCCGCCACGGGCGAGACCCGAGATCGAGACGCCCAGCTTCGCCGCGACCACCGGCCGGGGGTGCGGGCCGTTGCGGCGCAGCTCCCGCAGCCACTCGGGCGGATCGGCCTGCAGGGCGTTCAGCTCGGCGCGCGAGACGACGCCCTCCTGGAACTCGGCGGGGGTGGCCTCGAGGTACACACCCAGCTTCTTCGCCGCGGTGGCGGGCTTCATCGTCTGGGTGGTTTGGTGCGACGTCATGCAGCCAAGGATATCGAGCGTATGCACTACCGCCGACCACGACCGGTTACGCTGGCGACGTGACAGGCTCGGAAGCATCCCCTTCGTTCCGGCTCGCCTACGTCCCGGGAGTGACCCCCACGAAGTGGGTGCGGATCTGGAACGAGCGGCTGCCCGACATCCCCCTCACCCTGGTCCAGGTGCCCGCCGCCGACGCCTTCGACGTGCTGCGGAGCGGCGAGGCCGACGCGGGTTTCGTGCGTCTGCCGGTCGACCGCACGGACCTGGCCGCGATCCCGCTCTACACCGAGACCACGGTGGTCGTGATCCCCAAGGACCACCTCGTGGCGGCGGTCGACGAGATCAGCGCCGAGGACCTCGCCGACGAGATCGTGCTGCACCCCCTCGACGACACCCTCGACTGGGAGCGTCCGCCGGGCCTGCCCGCGTTCGAGCGGCCCGCCACCACGGCGGACGCCATCGAGCTGGTGGCGGCGGGGGTGGGGCTCCTCGTCGTCCCGCAGTCCCTCGCCCGCCTGCACCACCGCAAGGACCTTACCTACCGGCCGGTATCGGACACTCCCGAGTCCCGGGTCGCGCTGTCGTGGCCGCAGGACGCCACGACCGACATGGTCGAGGACTTCATCGGGATCGTTCGCGGGCGCACGGTCAACAGCTCCCGCGGCCGGCGCCCGGCTGCCGCCCCCGAACAGTCGCCGAAGACCAAGCGTGCCGAGGCGGGCGGCGCCCGGCGTAAGCCCGCCGCCGGTGCGTCGGCCGGCAAGGCGGGCGGCAGGTCGGCCGGCGCCGGTCGGCGCCGCGGCTCCGGCGGCCCTCAGGGCGGCAAGAGCGGCCGGAGCGGCAAACCGCGCCGCCGCTCCTAGCGCGGCCCCGCACCCTCCTCGTACGCGGCCGCCGGGCCCTGGACGACCCGGCTGGCCCCGCCGGGCTGGCGCGCGCCGTGGTGGGCCCGGAAGCTGGCCTGGTCAGCGGTTCACCGCGCGCCGGCCGCAGCGGGAGGACAGGTGCCTCCGCAGGGCGTGCGCCTCGGTAGAGGTTTGCCCCGGGAAGGTGCTCTCCCATGACGGAGCGATCGCCCCTCATCTATCTGCGTGGGTACGCCGGTCCGCCCAGCGGGGTGGACAAGCAGGTCGACGACCCGTTCTACGGGCTCAACAGCGGCGCCACCCACATCCGCGTGGACGGTGACGGTGCGCCGTGCTTCTACCAGTTCGAGGGGCCGCTGCTGCGGCTGATGATCGACGAGGACTACGAGCTCCTGGTGCGCGGCGATCAGCATGCGTATCTCGAAGCGCAGGACGACGGTACGATCCCGGCCGAGTCCGTCTGGGTGTTCCGGTTCTACGACTACGCCGCCTCCACCTTCGGCACCTCCGTGGCGGCGGCCCCGGAGACGTTCGACCTGGAAAGGGCGGCGGAGCGGCTGTACGACTTCGTGCAGCTCGTCCGCCGGAAGACCGGCGCGGTCAAGGTCCATCTGGTGGCCCATTCGATGGGGGGCCTGGTGGCCCGCTGCATGATCCAGAAGGTGTCCCACACCGCGGATCCGAGCTCGGGCGCACCGCGCGTTCCCGGTGCCGAGCTGGTGGACAAATTCTTCACCTACGGCACGCCGCACGGGGGTATTTCCTTCGACGTCGGCGGGGGACTGGTCGACTGGGCGATGGAGACGTTCGGGCCGGCCGGATCGGAGATGTTCGCCCCGGCCCGGATGTACACCTATCTCACGCCCGGGGCGTCCGACGGCGAGGAGCCCCCCGCCGGCTGGCAGCCGCAGCACATCCCGGATTCCGCCTTCGACGCGAAGCGGGTGTTCTGCCTCGTCGGTACCAACGCCGCCGATTACGGACTGGTCGAGAAGGCCGTCGGCCCGCGCAGTGACGGCCTGGTGCACATCGACCACGCCTATGTGCACCAGGCGCACCGGGCCTACGTCCACCGCTCCCACTCGGGACGCTACGGACTGGTGAACTCCGAGGAGGGGTACCAGAATCTGCGCCGTTTCCTCTTCGGGAAGTACCAGGTCCGGGTCGACCTGTGCCATCTCGCCCTGCGCTGGCGCCCCGGTGCTGCGGAGACGGTCTGGCAGGCGGAGGCGCGGCTGTCGGTCCGCGGGCTGCCGGTGCTGCTGCACGAACAGACCGCGGCGCATTACTGCCCGATTCAACTGAACCAGGAAGCCGTCCAGCACGCCGATGCGGACGGTCAGGTCGCCCCGGTCCCGCTGGCCACCGCATTCCTCCTCGACCCGGAGCGCGCCCGCGCGCGCAGCGAGAACCAGTCACCGAACCGCTCGCGCTACACGTTGGGGCTCCGGGTGTTCCACCTCGTCGAAAGGAGCGGCCGGTTCTTCTGGGAGGACCATTTGGAGCAGGTGGCCGACTGGGAGGACACACTCATCGTGGACGTCGGCCACCCTGATCAGGCGCCGGATTCCGGACTTCAGGCCTGGGCCGCGTGGAACTCGGAGGTCGCGGGTGAGGTCGATCGCGTCGATCCGATCAGAAGTGACCCGTGTTCCCTGACCGCCGAGGACGGAGAATTGCACACCGACATCGCGCTGCCCGAGCCGGCCCGTCCTCTTCTCGGCGCCGAATCCTGTCTCCGGCTCACCGTCAGCCGCGTCAGCTGAGCTGCACGACGGACGAGGACCACTGCTTCAGCGCCGCTTTGTCCTGGAAGTTCCCCATGCTCGTATCGATCGGGCGATCGGTGAATTGGTGGAAGAGCCACGGGTGCTGGATATCGGGCTTACCGGGCCGGCCGTTGTACTGGGCGATCCACAGGCCGTCCCCGGCGAACGCGGACTTGTCACGGTGCAGCCAGAAATCCCGGTTGCAGTAGAGGATCACCTTGTGGCCGGTGGCGCGCTGCCGGACCTCCTTGAGCCAGCTGTCCTTCCAGGCGCTCGAGACGCCCGGATCCTCCCAGTCGAGGACGAGGACGTCCCCCGCCACCAGATCGATTTTGGAGAGGAAGAAATCGACCTGGTCCGAGACGGAGCCGGGGCGGCCGAAATGGTAGAACCCGGTCACCAGTCCGGCGTCGCGGGCGGTCTTCCGCTGGGCGACCCATTTCTTGTTCGTGAAGCTGGTCCCTTCGGTGACTTTGATGAACACGAAGTCGGAGCCGGCGGTCCGGTACTGCTCCGACTGGAATGACGAGACATCGATTCCTTTGATGGTCATGATCGGTTCCCTGTGAGGGCCCATGGCGAGGGGCGCATGGTGAGGGGCATGTGGACGTGCGCGGGCGCGTGGTGCGGTGGACGGGTGCCGGTCGTGGGACCGTCAGCCGCCCTGCCGGCGGAACGCCTGCCGCGCCAGGGGGCTGTCGGCGGGAAGGACGGCGCCCTTCCAGTCCTCGGCCCGCGCTTCGGGCTCCGCGTCCGCGGCGGCGGACCGGGGTGCGGCGGCCGGGCTCGGCGTGACCAGGCGCTCGGCGTAGGCCGAGCTGGGGTGGGCCGCGAGGACGCGCACCCGGCCGTCTCCGGAGCCGCGTGGCGAGACCGGTACGACCGCCACCGAGAAGCCCTTCTCGTCGGTGACGAACAGCTCGAAGTCGTCATGGCGGAAGTGGTCGATGTCCACGATCGGCTTCGGGTAATGGTGGTATCCGGCGGCTTTCGGGAGCACCCCGGAATGGGTACCGGCGGGCAGTGGCACCGAGGCGTTGAATATCGAGTCCGTCCACTCGGACACCTGGTCGGCATTCTTTATGGCGGTGCCGAGGAGGCGCTCGCCGTCGTCGTAGCCGAAGCTCGCGTAACCGGGCAGGGTGTCCGGGAACGCGCTGACCACCCGGGCCGCGCACTGGCGCACGCGGTCCACCTTCGCGGGGTCCGCGCAGAATTGCGCCGACCACTCGATGCCGAGCGGGAGGAACAGGCAGATCCAGCCGTCGCCGTCCTTGACCCAGACTCCGCCGCCGTGGTGGTCCTGGTACGGGCCGGGGGCGAACGTCCAGTCATCCGTCGTGTCGACGAGCTCACGCATCAGCTTGCGACTGGCTTTGTATTGTGCACTGTCGGTGCGCGGTGGGTGGTCGGCGACGGATATGGTCCAGGGGAAGTCTTCGTGTTCCGGGTGTGACCGTGCCGGGCTGTTCATGACGATCTCCTTGTCGAAAACCCGATACATAGGGCTTCAACAACACCCGGAAGCACCCTCAGTCCCGCTCCATGGACTGGCTCAGCTCACTTCGACGGGGCGAAAGTTGAAGCCGTGAGCGCCTCGAACTCCTCGATCCGACGATGCTTCTGAAATTCCCTGCTCTCTCGCGATGCTACCCCTGGCCCGGTGCCGGTGCGCGGGGTGGCGGGGGTGCGCGGAGCCGGTACTTCCGGTATGCGGCGAGGAGTACCGCTGCGGCTCTCGGGCGGGATTTCGACCGGAATGCCGGAGGCGCTTCCCTGCCTCCCGTGGCGTAGTCCCGTAGTGGCCGGTGCAGTCGGTGCCGTTGATGCACGTGGCGTAGTTGGTGTGGTTACCGGGCGGGAACCTCAGAAGAAGCGCAATTATTGCCCTCAGGCGTTGCTGCGCTGATCAACCGCTGTCAGGGTTTCGGCAATCTCACCCCTCGTCGAGAGATCCCCGGAGGCGTCTTGCCTGTCCGTCGTCGTGTCGTGGTCGCCGCCACATCAGCTGTCGCGGTCGCCGTTCCCCTCGTCTTCTCCCTCAGCGCAGGTGCCCAGCCGGGCACCGGGTCCGCGCCCCGTGCCGCGTTGGCCGGTTCGGAAACCGGACTCAGGCCGCCTGCCAAGGAGTCCGTCGCCACCGGCAGTGGCGGCGCCGTCTCCAGCGTCAACCCCTACGCCTCCCGGGCCGGCATCGAAGTGCTGCGGCACGGCGGCAACGCCGTCGACGCCGCGGTCGCCACCGCCGCGGCCCTGGGCGTCGTCGAGCCGTACTCGGCGGGCATCGGGGGCGGTGGCTACTTCACGTACTACAACGCCCGTACCGGCAAGGTCAGCACCATCGACGGCCGGGAGACCGCGCCGGCCCGCATGAAGTCCGACGCGTTCGTCGATCCTTCGACGGGCAAGCCGATCCCGTTCCCCGAGGCCGTCAACTCCGGTCTGTCCGTGGGTGTTCCGGGAACGCCGGCGACCTGGCGGAAGGCGCTGCGCGACTGGGGAACGCTCTCCCCGGCCAAGGCCCTGCGGCCCGCGACGCGGCTCGCCGAGGACGGTTTCGTCGTCAACGAGGAATTCCGCGCCCAGACGGAGATGAACGAGGAGCGCTTCCGGAAGATCTCCTCCACCGCGAAGCTCTTCCTGCCGCACGGCAAACTCCCGGTCGTCGGTTCCCGCTTCCGCAACCCGGACCTCGCCCGTACGTACCGGCAACTCTCCCGCGAGGGCATGGACGCGCTCTACCGGGGCGCCATCGGCCGCGATGTCGTCCGGACCGTCCAGCACCCGCCGGTGGCCCCGGGCGCCGACGCGAAGATCCGCCCCGGCCTGATGGCGGCCGGTGACCTCGCGAAGTACACCGCACTGCGCCGCGACCCGACCCACACCACCTACCGCGGCCTCGACGTCTACTCCATGGCGCCCTCGTCGTCCGGCGGCACCACCGTCGGCGAGGCCCTCAACATCCTGGGGAACTTCCACCTCTCCGCGGCCGACCGGGTCCAGGCGCTCCACCACTACCTCGAAGCCAGCCGGATCGCGTTCGCCGACCGCAACCGGTGGGTGGGCGACCCGGCCTTCTCCGACGTGCCCACCAAGGAGCTGATGGCGAAGAAGTTCGCCAAGGAACGGGCCTGCCTGATCAAGCCGACCAGCACCCTGACCAGCCCGGTCGCGCCCGCGGACCCGCGGCATCCGGGCAACGGCTGCACCAAGGGGTCCGGCAACCACGAGCCGTACGAAGGCCCCTCGACCACGCACCTGGTGGCGTCCGACCGCTGGGGCAACGTGGTGTCGTACACCCTCACCATCGAGCAGACCGGCGGCTCCGCGATCACCGTGCCCGGCCGCGGCTTCCTGCTCAACAACGAGCTGACCGACTTCGACTTCACGCCGCTCGCCAAGGACGTGCCCGACCCCAACCTGCCCGGCCCCGGCAAGCGGCCGCGCAGCAGCATGTCCCCGGTGATCGTCCTGAAGGACGGCAAGCCGCGCTTCGCCGTCGGTTCGCCCGGAGGCGCCACGATCATCACGACCGTGCTGCAGACCCTGGTCAACCGCATCGACCTGGGGATGACCCTGCCCGAAGCGGTCGCCGCACCGCGGATCTCGCAGCGCAACCGCCCGGACACCGAGGCGGAACCGGCGTTCCTCAAGTCCCCTGAGCGCGCGGCCCTGGAACGGCTCGGCCAGCACTTCGTCGAGGCACCGAAGACGTTCACACCGTCACCGGAGATCGGTGCCGTGGCCGCCCTGGAGTTCCTCCGCGACGGCCGGACCCAGGCGGTCGCCGAACCGAAGCGCCGGGGCGGCGGGTCCGCGATGGTGCTCCACAAGTCGGCTGGTGCGGCGGGAGCCGCCCACTAGGCCCGACGACACCGGGGCCCCGACCACACCGGGCCCCGACCGTCCTCCTCACCCGTTGGGCCCGCGGCTACGGCAGCCGCGGGCCCAACGGGCTGTGGACTCAGGTCAGTTGAGCGGCCGCACGTCAGACGGGGTGGGGCACGCGAAGCCGGTCCCAGCTGGTCTCACCGGGAATTCCGTCGGCATCGGCACCGGAAAGGCCCGCTTTCTCCTGCCACGCCGCGTAGGACATCACGTCTCCGGATTCCCAGACGTCGATCCGGTCCCCGGGCGGATACCGGTCGCAGCCCTCGGCGATCAGCCGGCCGTGCATGGCCGCGATGACCGGAGATCTCTGGCCGGTGTGGAAGAAGTCCGGGCCGGGGAACGGCTCGGTTGCCGCCGCCTGCCGCGTGAAGAGCGGCCACGAGCCGGGGTCGACGTGGTCGTTCTCCGGCACATGTGCGTGCGCGTACCAGCCGCCCCGGGACTGCCAGATGCTCGCGGAGTGATGCACGGTGAAATCGGTCGGCGGCCCCATGGGCCAGGTGTCCGGCACTCCCCAGGACCGCACCCAGGCATGGAGTTCCGCCCAGCCTTTGCAAGGGGTCTCGGCCAGCGCCGTGAAGACCTGACCGTTCACCCGGCAGTGCGGGAAGAACAGCGCCTCGATCTGGATGACGACCTTGCCCGCACGATTGGTACGGGTGCCGCCGGTCAGGTCGCGCAGCGCCTTGCTCCGGGACGTGGCCGGGAAGAACTGGGCGAACTGCCCGGTGAACGGGTTCCACAGGAGATGAGGGGCTTTGTCTTTCCCGGCGTGCGTGAAGAAATTCTGCAGACTGTCGAACGGCAGGAGATCCTGCGGAGCCGCCGCCGTGGCCTCACGGTCGGCGGTGATGTGCGCAACGGCTTTCGGCGGGAACCCGGGATCACACGGGGCATGGTCACCGAGGTCCGCTCTCATAGCCTGGGGCATCCAGATATCGGCCATGATCGGACTCGCAGAGGGATCGCTGACGGGTGATTCGCACGTGGTGATTGCTCATGCGGTGATGACCCACGTTCAGTTCAAGTCTGGTACCGGCCATGGGGTTCAGCCACTGGTGAGATCCGCGGTCGTTGACGGTTCCACGGTCGTGGACGGTTCCGGGGACCGGCCGACGGCGGTGCCGACCAGTGCCGCGAGGGCGAAGCCGACGAGGCAACCCAGAGTGTTGGACAACAGATCGTTGAGGTCCGAGGTCCGCCCGGAATGGACGAGGTACTGCGTCGTCTCTATGGCGAGGGATCCGGAGAAGCCGAAGAGACCGGCCGTGAACCACCGGCAGCCCAGCGCGGCGAAAAGGACTCCGCCGGGCAGGAACAGCGCCATGTTCAAGAGGAAATCAACGATGTCGGCCGGATTGCCGACATCGAGCAGGGCGATATTCACGGCCTGGCCGCCGCCCGACCGGGTACCGAAGGTAAGGCTGACGACACCGGCGGCCCACACCCACACCAAGCCCAGAAGAACCGGCCGCCCGGGGTGACGGCCGAGGTGGGCCTTGGCGACTGCGTAGGTGAGACCGCCGCCGACCACACCGAAGGTCAGGGCAATAGCGAAGAAAGGCATGCGAAACCGTAACCGGGCGTGTCGAAGGACGGCTCTCCCATGTCGCGTGGAGGGGCGACCGGCCCGCTGGGGCGACCGGCGGATCGGGTGCGGGGAAGGACGGGGCGGGGCCGCCGGGCGGCCCGGTCGGCATACTTGCCCGTCGGCGCGACGTGTTCATTCCCGCAGATGAGGAGCAGTCATGGCCGACCAGCCCACCGCTGAGAAGACCACCTTCCGGACGGTCTTCGAAGTGGGCCCCGACGCCCTGGCGCAGACACAGCGCATCGCCGACACCTTCCAGCACGCGATCGCCGGCCAGGCGACCGAGGGTCACGACCTCGGCGCGATCAGCCGCGCGGCGGGGACGCTCCCCGACAGCGCGACGGTCAAGATCATCCCCGGCTGGGGACTCCAGGAGACCGCCCCGGTCGGCGTCATGGTGCTCTCCCTCAGGGAGACCGTCCGCCAGGGACTGGGGCAGTCCTTCGGTAACCCGGCCTTCTGGGAAAAGACCGAGGCGGCGCTCGCCGACGCGTTCCTCGGCGGGGAGGTCACCGACGGCACCAGCTACTCCTGCAACCTGCTGTTCGCGCTCCAGGACGAGGAGACCGAGGGCTTCGTCCACGCCGTCGCCCTCTGCGCCGACGTGACCCTCGTGCCGGACGCCGGGAAGGCCCGCGCGCTCACCCTCGACGACACGGCGCGCTTCACGATCCGGCTGAACGCCCTCGGGGTGCGCCAGGCGCTCCAGCACCTCGGCTGACCCCGTCGGCACCCGACCACAACCGGGGGCCGGGGCGTGGCGCCATGCCCCGGTTCCTCGGGCGGTCGGGCCGGGATCGGCCGCGTACCGCCCACCGTCACCCGAGGTGCCGGGTACTCCCCGAAGTCCTGAGAAAAGGCATTCACCCGCCGGACTTGAAGCTGCCGCAGCGGCAGCTTCTACCGTTCCGACCAGGGCCGGAAAGGCCGGCCCTGGTGAAGCACTCGTGAGGGAGGCGGCGATGGCCTGGCCGACCGCGGAGGTGGCCCGGATGTCGGGCGTGACGGCCCGGACGCTGCGGCACTACGACGAGATCGGCCTGCTGCCGCCGGCCCGGATCGGCACGAACGGCCACCGCTACTACGAGGAGCGGCAGTTGCTGCGGCTGCAGCAGATCCTCGTGCTGCGGGCGCTCGGCCTGGGGCTGATCGAGATCGGCCGGATCCTGGCCGAGCAGGTCGACGAGCTCCAGGCGCTGCGCGGTCATCACCGCCGGCTGCTCGCCGAGCGCGACCGGCTCGACGCCCTGGCCGGCACCGTCGCCCGCACGATCACCGAACTGGAGCGGTCCAGAACGGACGGTACCCCCATGACCGGCATCAACCGACCGGAGAACCTCTTCGAGGGCGTCCGGCCCGACCAGTACGGACCGAACCTGCGGGAGTTCCCGGAGCTGGCCGCGGAGGTCGAGCGGTACACGTCGACGATGACCGAGGCCGAGGTCGAGGCCGGGCACCGGGCGCGTACCGCACAGATGGTCCGGCTGGCCGAGCTGATGGCCGCCGGTGAGCCCGTCGACTCCGACACGGTCCAGGCGCACATCGACGCCCAGTACCGGACCCTGGCCGGGATCCGCGAGGTCTCGCCCGAGGAGCACCGGGCCATCGGACGCGCCTGTGTGGAGAACGAGCAGTGGCGTGCCGCATACGAGGCGATCGCGCCGGGCCTGGCCGCGTACCAGCGCGACGCCATCGAGGTGTACGCCACCACCCGCCACAACTGAGCCGGAGGGGCTGTCGTGGAGTGGGCGGTCGTGGTGGGCGGCGCGCACCCACCGCGGCGGCTCTGACCGGCCCGTCGCGAGTACCACACGTCACCCCTTTCCGCCGCCGATTTCGCCCCAGATCGAATAGATGGTGCGACCGCGGCATCTGGTGAAAAATCCTGTCGCGACCGTCGTACGGCACCTCGCGCCGCATGCCGCCGGGTTCCTGTGCAGCGGTCACGCGGACCAGACCATCAGGGGGAGAACCATGCGAAAGATCACCAAAGCCGCCGCGCTGGTGTTCGCCGTCGGTGCGCTGGCCACGGTCGGTGCGACCGGCGCCAACGCCGCCCAGGCCGCGGGCAGCCTGCACGGCTGTCCGTCCGGGGCGGTCTGCGTCTACCCGCAGAACGCCGGGTGGAACGGCGACCGCCCGTCCCTCGCCTTCTACAGCTACGGGCCCCACAACCTCAGCAACCAGGTGGGGCAGCACTACGTCCTGAACAACCAGACCGGCGGCGCGACGGCCCGCACCTGCACCGGCTACAACGGGACGGGGGACTGCCAGGGTTACCTCTGGGCCGGCTACTACATCGACAAGGACCTGACACCGATCAACTCGATCCTCCTCGTCCGCCCGTAGTGCGTTGACCGCCGCACTGCGGTAACTGCCTTACTGCGCCCATGCGTTCCGTGGGGGCCGGACCTCTCCAAAGAGGTCCGGCCCCCACGTCCGCACGGCACGGCGCACACGCCCCGACGCCCTCTTGCGGCGGATCGCCGGGATGTAGTCCGCTGCCCCTCATGGGAAAGCCACCGCTCATGAGAAACAGGAGCATCGTCACGCTGCTCGCCGCCCTGGGTGCCGGAGCCCTCGTCCTGTCAGGGGCCCCGCAGCCACGGGCCGAAGCCGCCACCACCGCGCACGGCTCCAACTCCACGGCAGACCCGGGGCGTTCGTCCGCCGCACCAGGGCTCGATCACCTCGACACCGTGACCATCCCGGAGTTACAGGCGCGCATGGCGGACGGTTCGCTGACCTCGGCCGCGCTGACCCGGGCCTATCTGCGGCGGATCGCGACCGTCGACCCCACGATCCACGCGGTGCTGCGTACCGACCCGACGGCCCTGCGCCAGGCGGCCGCCAGTGACGCCAGGCACCGGCACGGCACCGCGCGCGGCCCGCTCGACGGCATCCCCGTCCTGCTCAAGGACAACGTGGACACCCACGACATGCCGACGACGGCCGGCTCGCTCGCGCTCGCCGGGACCCCGCCGGACCGCGATGCCGCCCTGGTGACCCGGTTGCGGGCCGCGGGAGCGGTGATCCTCGGCAAGACCAACCTCTCCGAGTGGGCGAACTTCCGCGCGCAGAAGCCGACATCGGGGTGGTCGGCGGTGGGCGGGCAGACCCACAACCCGTACGTCCTGGACCGGAACCCGTGCGGGTCGTCCGCCGGTTCAGCCGCCGCGCTCGCCGCGTCGTTGTCGCAGGTGGCGATCGGCACCGAAACGGACGGCTCGATCGTCTGCCCCGCCGGGATGAACGGGGTGGTCGGCCACAAGCCCACCCTCGGGCTGGTCAGCCAGGCCGGCGTGGTGCCGATCTCCGCCGAGCAGGACACCGCCGGGCCCATGGCGCGCAACGTGACCGATGTCGCGCTCACCCTCGCGGCGCTCAGCGGCGACGGCGGCGTGCGCCGCGGCGTGCCCGGCCGCTCCGGCGGACCCGGCGGTCTGCGCGGTAAGCGGATCGGTCTGTGGCGGTTGCCCTCGCTCGGGCCGCGGGTCGACGCCCTGATGACCCGTACGGCGAAGAGGCTGCGCACCGCGGGAGCCGTGGTCGTCGAGGTGACGCCGCCGTACCAGGGCCGGCTCGCCGAGCTCGAATTCCCGGCGCTGTTCAGCGAGTTCCACCGGGACATCGACGCCTATCTCGCCACCCGCCACGGGCCGCGGAACCTCGCCCGGCTCATCGAGTTCGACCGCGACCACCCGGCGGAACGCAGCTGCTTCGCCGGCCAGGAACTGTTCGAGCGGGCGCTCGCCGCGCCGCCCACCACCGACCCCGGATACCGGGCGCGGCGCGCCGAGTTGACGGACCTGTCCCGGCGTTCCCTCGACGAGACGATGGCCGCCCACCACCTGGACGCCATCGCCGCGCCGACGAACCCGCCCGCCTGGACGACCGATTGTGCGCGGGGCGACAACGACGTGATCCCGTCCTCCACCCCCGCGGCCGTGGCCGGCTACCCGTCCCTGTCGGTGCCCGCCGGATTCGTCGACGAGCTACCGGTCGGCCTGCTCCTGATGGCCGGCGGTCACCAGGACGCCGAGCTGCTGTCGCTCGGGGCCGCGGTGGAGCACCGTCTGCACGCCTGGCGAGCGCCGCGCTACCTGCCGTCGGTGGGCCCGGACAGCTCCCGGGGGTGAGCGGACCGAGGACGCCGCTCCGGTGCGGGCAGGGCACGGCGGTTGCGCCACCACGGCACGAGCTGGACCACGCCGAACGCCACCTCGACGAGGAAGAACGGCCACAGCACCCGCGGGGCCCCGTGGACCAGCGCGTACGCCTGCCAGGAAGCGAACAGCGTGCGCGCGGCGGCGTCGTAGAGTCCGTGCACCGGCAGCGGCCTGACCACGCGCAGCAGGGCCCAGACGACCACGACCGAACCCATCAGGTTCGCGAACAGGGTCTGCATCGGTTCGCGGGCCGGCATGGCGCCCAGCCCGAGCGCGGCGCCCCACGACGACAGCGCGCCATGCACCAGCGTGTACGTCCACGGGGTCGCGAACCCCGCCGTGACCACGAGGTCGTACCAGGCACTCGCGCGCACCACGCGCAGATAGGACGGGCGGGACGGGGCGGCAAGGGGTGTCACGGCGACTCCTGTTGTTCTCATGACCTGGTCCCATGACGAGGTCTCAGAACGCGGCCTCACGACGGCGTCGCCGCACGCTAAAGGGTGGAGTAGGCTCCAAGGTCAAGCCCACGACCTGACGGGGAGTCATGCTCATCGGGGAACTGGCCGCGCAGGCGGGCATGACCAAGGACACCATCCGCTTCTACGAGAAGCTCGGGCTCGTCACCGGCCGGCGGCTGCCCAACGGCTACCGCGACTTCCCGCCCGAGACCGTGGCCTGGCTGCTCTACGTCCGCACCGCGCAGACGCTCGGCTTCTCCCTCGCGGAGATCGGCCGGCTCGGCGAGGAACTGCGCGACGCACCGGACTCCGCGGAGGCACTGTCCGAGCTGTTCGCGGAGAAGATCGCCCTCATCGATGCCCGGATGGCCGAACTCGCCGCTCTGCGCGCCGACCTCGACGCCCGCGTCGGCACCGGCTGCCCGCTCCGGGCGGCCGGGCCGGCCGGCTGAGCGCCGCGCAGGAATTCCATGGTCGACTCCGTGCCGCGGCTCCTATGATGGCCGGATCTGACCACTGACGGCCAACTGCCGCCCTATCCGCGCCGCCGGGCCCACGCACCGCACGTCCGCCTGCGCAGGGATGAATGACTGCCGATCACATACCGCACACCTTCCAGGTCGATCTCCGCGGCCTGGTGGATCTGCTCTCCCACCACCTGTACTCCAGCCCCAAGGTCTATCTGCGCGAACTGCTGCAGAACGCCGTGGACGCCATCACCGCCCGCCACGCCGAACAGCCCGACGCGCCCGCCCGCGTGCGCCTGCACGCGGACGAACCAGGCGTGCTGCGGGTGGCGGACTCCGGGGTCGGCCTGACCGAGGCCGATGTGCACGATCTGCTGGCCACCATCGGGCGCAGCTCCAAGCGCGACGGCCTGGAGTCGGCCCGGGCCGGATTCCTCGGCCAGTTCGGCATCGGGCTGCTGGCGTGCTTCGTCGTCGCGGAGGAGATCCGCGTCGTCAGCCGGTCGGCGCGGGACGCCGCCGCGCCGCCCGTGGAGTGGACGGCCCGGGACGACGGCTCGTACACCGTGCGCACCCTGCCCGAGGACGCGCACCCGGAGCCCGGCACCACCGTGCACCTCACCGCCCGGCCCGGCGCCGCCGAATGGCTCACCGAGGCCCGGGTCACCGCACTGGCAAAGGACTTCGGCGCGCTGCTGCCCTATGACGTACGGGTCGGGGACGAACCGGTCACCGACCGCCCGGCCGTCTGGGAGCGCCGCCACCCCTCCCCGGCCGCGCGGCGCGTCGCCCTCGCCCGCCACTGTCACCAGCAGTTCGGCTTCACACCGCTCGACGCCATCGACCTCGACCTGCCGGTCGCGGGGGTACGCGGCGTCGCCTACGTCCTGCCCTCCGCGGTCAGCCCCGCGCAGCGTGCCGGGCACCGGGTCCACCTCAAGGGCATGCTGCTGACCGAGCGGGCCGACGAGCTGCTGCCCGACTGGGCGTTCTTCGTCCGCTGCGTCATCGACACCGACAGCCTGCGCCCCACCGCCTCCCGCGAGAGCCTGTACGCCGACGAGACCCTCGCGGCGGTCCGCGACGCGCTCGGCGCACGCGTCAAGGAGTGGTTCACCGGTCTCGCCGGCGGGGATCCCGAGCGGCTCGCACAGTTCCTCTCCGTGCACCACCTGGGCGTGAAGTCCCTGGCCCGACACGACCGGGACGTGCTGACCACCATGCTGCCGTGGCTGCCGTTCGAGACCACGGACGGGCAGCTGCCCCTGGAGGAGTTCGCCCGCCGGCACCCGGTGGTGCACTTCACCCGGACCGTCGAGGAGTTCCGGCAGGTCGCCGCCATCGCCGCCGCCCAGGGCATCGGCGTCGTCAACGGCGGCTACACGTACGACACCGAGCTCATCGAGCTGCTGCCGGAGGTACGGCCCGGCACGAACGTCGCCGAGCTCGACGCCGACACCGTCGCCGCCCACCTCGACCCGGTCGAACCCGCCGAGGAACTGGCGGTCTCCGGATTCCTCGGTGCCGCCCGCGGCAAGCTCGACCCGCTCGGTGTGGACGTGGTGCTGCGCACCTTCCACCCGGTGTCCGTCCCGGCGCTCCACCTCGACGACCGCTCGGCCCGCCAGGAACGCGCCCGGGCCGAGGAGGAGGCGCAGGCGGACGATTTGTGGGCCGGCATCCTCGGCAGCCTGCGCGGCAGCCAACCGCGCGCCCGGCTCGTCCTCAACCACCACAACCCGCTGGTCCGCAGCATCGCCCGGATCGAGGACCGGGAACTGGCCGGCACCGCCGCCGAGGCGCTGTACGGCCAGGCCCTGCTGATGGCCCAACGCCCGCTCCGGCCCGCCGATTCGGCGCTGCTCAACCGCGCGTTCCTGGAGCTGCTGCGCTGGGCCACGCACTCCGACGGCCAGGAGGAGGCCCGATGAACGCCGATGTCCGCAGGCTCCGCGAGATCGCGGAGATCCGCCGGGGGCTGGCGGACAACCTAGAGGCCCCCAACGGCCCGGCCCGCAACGGCCGCGCCGAGGAACTCGTGGACCGTGCCGAGGGGACCGGTGACCGGAAGCTGCTCCTCGACGCGCTCTTCGGGCTGATCAAGGGCTACCAGTTCAGCGCGGAGAGCGACAAGATGTTCGTGCCGTTCTCCCGGCTGCTGCGCATGTGGGACGAGGATCCCGGGGACTTCGACAGCTACGCCGTCTACCGGCTCCACTGGCGCTTCAAGTGGGTCAGCAGCGGCATGATCGACTACCCCGGCATTCCCCTGGACGCCATCCGCCGCTGGCTCACCGAGATGGCACACCGCTACCGCACGGCCGGGTACTCGATGCGCGCGGTCCGCGCCGCCGAGTTCCGCCTCGCCGAGCACCTGGGCGACGACGCCCTCGCCGGCCGGCTGCTGGAGGAGTGGATCGCCGCCGACCGCGACGAGATGAGCAACTGCCACGCCTGCGAACGCGACGCGCAGGGCACCTGGTACGCCGACCACGGTGACGACGCACGTGCCCTGGCCCTCTGGGCACCCGTGCTGGGCGGCGAATTCAGCTGCCGGGAGGAACCGCACCGCGTCCTCTCCGAATCCCTGCTGCCCCTGGTGCGTCTCGGGCGGTACGACGAGGCCCGCCACCACCATCTGCGCGGCTACCGCATGGCCCGCGGCAACGAGAGCCTCCTGCCGACCATCGGCCGGCACATCGAATTCTGCGCACTGACCGGCAACGAGGCCCGCGGCCTGGAGATCCTGGCGGAGCACACGGCACACCTCGACGCCGACGGGGAACTGCTCGACGGGCTGGACCTGCTGGCCCCGACGGCGCTGCTGCTGCGGAGGCTGGTGGCACTGGGCCACGGCGGCCGTCCCGTGCCCGCACCGGGCGGCACCACCCTCACCGTCGCCCGCCTCCTGGCGCGTACCGAGGCCGCGGCCACCGACCTGGCCGGGCGCTTCGACGCACGCAACGGCACCGATGCCGTCGGCAGCGGGGTGGCCCGGCGGATGGCCGGCACCCCGCTCACCGACCGGCTTCCCCTCGGTGTACGCGCCGCCCGGCTCGGCCCGCGCACCACCGTCCGCCCGGAGGCTGCCGCTCCGGATCCCGCTCCCGGGCCCGTTCCGGTCGAAGCGGAGGCGGCAGCCGAGGCCGCGGACGACGTCGACGCGCTGCTGGCCGAGGCCCGCCGCCTCACCCGGGCGCAGCACCCGGACGCCCGCGCCGCCTGGAGTGCGGTCGCCGACGCCGCGGAACGCACCGGCACCGAACTGGACGCGCGCGCCCGCGCCGAGGTGACGGACCAGGTGGCCATGGACGCCTTCGACGACCCGGACACGGCGATTCCGCTGTTCCGTACGGCCGCCGAGCGGTTCGAGACCGCGGGCGACCCCGGCGAGGCCGCCCTCTGCCGGGTGCGCGCCGCTTCGTGCGCCGCGGTCTCCGGACGTCCGGAGGGCTTCGCCGAACTCGACGCGATCTGCGGCACGTTGCGTGCGCTGCACGCCGAAGGCCGGGCCACCGCACGGCAGTTGACGGTGGCGTTGAACACCGCCGCCCGCACCCGCCTGGGTACGCTGCACGCGGCGCCGGACCCGGCAGCGGCCGCGGCGGCCCTGGAGGACGAGGTGCGCGCGGTGCTCGCCTTCGCCGAGCGGCACCGCGGCGAGGAGCGGATGCTGTCCGGCCTCGCCGACGCCACCTGCCTGCTGGGCAGTGTGGTCGAGGGGCGCGGCGACGCACCGGGGGCCGCCGAGCTGTTCGGCCGGGCGGCGGAGCTGTTCCACGAGGCCGCCGTGCCCTGGTACGCCGCGGAGGCCGAGGCCCAGCTGGCCGAGCTGTCCTTCCAGGAGGGAGATCCGCGGACCGCCGAGACATCCGCCCGGGCCGCTCTCCAACACGGCGGCGAGCTGCTCAATCCGGTCGGCGCCGCCCGCCTCCATCTCGTCCTCGCCGAGGCCCTGGTCGCTCTCGGTGGCGACGACGCCGAGGTGGCCGCCCACGCGCTCGACGCCACGCACTGGGCGGACGAGGCCGCCGACAGTGCCGGTCCCGGTGCCTGGGCGCGGCTGGTGCTCGGCGGTGCCCTCCGCCGCCTCCGGCGGTTCGGTGAGGCGGCGTCCGTTCTGGAGAGCGCCCTGCCCGACCTCGTCAAGCACCACCCCGAAGGCCGGGTCGTGCGGGCCCGCCGGTGGCTGGGCGAATGCCTCGACGCGACCGGCGACGCGCGGGCGGCGAGCGAACAGTTCCTGCTCGCCGCCGACCTCGCCAAGGGCTGGGACGGGCAGCGCGACCATGCCGCGCTCGCCCATCTCGCCGGTGACGCCCTCCACCGCGCCGGGCTGCACGAGCAGGCCAGCGCCGCCTACGCCCGTGCCGAGGAACTCTGGCGCGCCCTCGGGCAGCCGGACCGCGTGGCCCGCGCCGTGCGGGCCCGCGCGTGGCTCGCCCTGCGCGACGCGGAGAGCGGACCGCCGGTCGCCCGGGCCCTGTTGGCCACGGCCGAGCTGCTGCTCACCGAGGCGCTCGCCGCGTCGGCGGACGAGGAGCGGCGCACCCGGCTGCGGTGGGAACTCGCCGCCACCCACCGCCAGACCGCCGAGTTGCTGGTTGGTGCCCGCGCGTCCGAGCCCGGCGACCCGGAAGACGACGATGACGACGGTGACGGCGGGGCCGACGGCGGCACCGTACAGCGCGCCTACGAAGACGCCCTCGGCCATGTGGAGAAGGCCATCGCGGTCTACGCCGCCCTCGGCGAGGCCGGTCGGCGCGAGCACAACTCCGCCCGGCTGAGGGCCGGTTGGCTGGAGGCCGACCTCGGCCGCCACTCCGCCGCCCGCGCCCGGGCCCGTACCGTCCTGGACGACTACGGCGACGCGGACGGGACGGCGGACGGGGACGCGGACGGCGAGCGGAATACCGTGCAACGGCACCGGGCGGACGCCCGGGCCCTGCTCGACCGGGTCGGCTAGGCCGCCGGGCCGGCTACTTCGCCTTCTGCGCCTGCGCCACGATCTTCTTGGTCAGGCCGAGTCCGGCGGAACCCTTGTCGCCGGACTGGACGTTGTAGAAGGTGGTGATCACGGTGTTGCCGACCCGGGACGCCACCAGGGTGGTGCCACCTTCCCACTCGGGGGCGGTGAGGACGGCCTTGAGGGTCTGGTCGCCCATCTTCGGAACGGTGGTGGTCTTGATCGTCACCGCGGCGGTGGTGCCGTTGGACTTGTCCGTGAAATGCGCGCAGTGCTGCAGGACCTGGCCCAGGCGCAGCATGACCGTTTGCGCGTCCTTGCCCCTGAAACTGTCGACCTCCTGATTGAACTCCTCCTGGGAGGCGTTCGCGAAGTCGCCCTGGGCGAAGGCGGCGCTTTCCAGACCGGCGGTCTGGATCCAGGCGCTGGCCTCCAGCTTCGGGCAGGCCCCGGCCAGGTTGAGCGGCGCCTTCGACGAGGCGGGCGCGAAGGCGGTCCCCGAGTCACGGGTGGCCTGCGGGTCGGCCTTGTAGCCCTTGGGCAGCTCGCCGACCGGAAGCAGCAGGGCCTTCAGCCGGGTGCCGTTGAGCAGGCCGGCATTCGGTCCGCCGGCAGCGTTCGAGGACCCCTTGTGGCCTGCGGACGCGCCGGACGACGGGTGGTCGGAACCGCCGGACGAACAGGCGGCGAGGGCGAGCGGCAGCACGGCGGTCGCGGCGACCGCCGTCAAGGCACGACGAAGCTTCATGAAGCCTTCTTCTGGATCAAGAAAGGAAGTGAGGAAATCACGACGAGCCGTCGCGGTATGGGGGTGCGCGGTGCGGCAGGCGCTGATCGTAAGGCTGAGCGGCCATGCCGCCCAGTGATCCGCCGTTGCCCGGCCATTGGCGACCGGAGAACCGGAGGGGAAAATTCCGTTAAACCGGGCAGTTGCCCTTGAATTCCGAGAATTTCCTATGGTGAATGTCACGCCGGGGTGGCTCCCGGCTGCGTCGGCGGGGCCGACGGTGCGCGGTGCAGGTGCTGCAGGCCCGCAGCGAGAGCGAGCAGACCGCCGGCGCCCGGTCCCTCGGGTGGCGGTGGGCTTCGCCCACGCGCCCGGTACGGCAGCGGCGTTGCGCGCTCCCGATCCCACCGCCGTATTGCAGCCCCGCACCCAAGCGATCCGGCGGGACTCCGGGGTCGACTTCGTCGCCGTACTCAGCCCCACCGGCCCGCTACACCGACCCCGTGCCGTCGCTGATCGGCCACCCGGCCTCGGGTGACTGGGCACGGGCGCTGCACGGGGAGTCGTTCACGGAGAAGTTCACCGGCGCACCCCGCGACGCGATCCGCGCGGTGGTCCCGGTGACCGACGCGCGCGGTGCCGTGGTGGGTGTGGTCACCGCGGGCGTGCAGATCACCACGGTGTCCGAAGCGGTGAACCGGGAGCTGCCGCTGCTCGGGGGCGCGGTGGCCGGGGCGCTCGCCCTGGCCGTCGGCGGCGCGGCACTGGTGAGCCGGCGGCTGCGCCGGCAGACCCACGGCCTGGGGCCGGCCGAGGTGACGCGCATGTACGAGCACCACGACGCGGTACTGCACGCCGTCCGGGAAGGCGTGCTCATCGTCGGCCCCGACCGGCGGCTGCTGTTGGCCAACGACGAGGCCCGGCGGCTGCTGGAACTGCCCCGGGGCGCCGAACAGCGCGACGTCCGCGACCTGGGCCTGGAGGCCCACTTCACCGACCTGCTGGCCTCCTGCCGGGAGGCGACGGACGAGGTCCACCGGGTGCACGACCGGCTGCTCGCCGCCAGCTGCCGCCCGACCGGCCCCCACGGCGGCAGCGTGGTCACCCTGCGGGACACCACGGAGCTGAAGGCCGTCACCGGACGCGCCGAGGTCGCCCGGGAACGCCTCCAACTGCTCTACGACGCCAGCCTGCTCATCGGGACCACACTGGACGTGACGCACACCGCCTAGGAACTGACGCAGGTGGCGGTGGAGCGCTTCGCGGACGCCGTCACGGTCGACGTACCGGAGTGGGTGCTGCGCGGCGAGGAGCCCGGTGCGCAGGCGCCGGGGGAGATGCGGCGCGCGGCAGTTGCCCGGACGCCCGGGGTCGCCGCGGTGCCGGCGGAGACCGTTGCCTTCGTCCGCTCCGGAACCGATCCCCACGTCCTGCTGGTGCCCGATCTGGAGGTCGCGAGCGGCTGGCGGTCACGCGCACCGGAGCCGGCCCGGACCCTCCTCCGCAGCGGATTCCGGTCCCTGATCACCGCCTCCCTGCGAGCCGGGGACGCGGAACTGGGCGTGGTGCACTTCTGGCGCACCGGCGAGCGCGCCCCGTTCGAGGGCGATGACCGCTCGGCGGCGATGGAGCTGGTGGCCCGGGCCGCCCTCTGCATCGACAACGCCCGCCGCTACACCCGCGAGCACGCCACGGCCGTGGCCCTCCAGCGCAGCCTGCTCCCGAGCGATCTGCCGCGCCCGGACGCCGTCCAGGTCGCCCACCGCTACCTGCCGGCCCGGGCCGGCGTCGGCGGCGACTGGTTCGACGTCATCCCGCTGGCGGGGGAGCGCGTCGCCCTCGTGGTGGGCGACGTGGTGGGTCACGGGCTGCACGCCGCCGCCACCATGGGCCGGCTGCGCACCGCGATCCACAACTTCGCCGGCCTCGACATGCCGCCCGACGAACTGCTCAGCCACCTCGACGAACTCGTCGACCGGATCGACCGCGACGAATCCACCGACACCGAGGCGATCACCGTCACCGGAGCCACGGTCCTGTACGCGATCTACGACTCGGTCTCCGGGCAGTGCACCATGGCCCGGGCCGGCCACCCACCACCGGCGCTGGTCTTCCCCGACGGCACCGTCACGATCCCGGACGTTCCCGCGGGCCCACCCCTCGGCCTGACCCAACTCCCCTTCGAGAGCAGCGAACACCACCTCCCCGAAGGCACCCGCATCGTCCTCTACACCGACGGCCTGATCCGCAGCCGCGACCGCTCCCTCGACACCGGCCTGACCCTGCTGCGCCGCGCCCTCGCCGGAGCCGCGGACCGGAACGTCGATGAGATCTGCGAGGACGCCTGCCGCACCCTGCTCCCCGCCGAGCAGGAGGACGACATCGTGCTGCTCGTCGCCCGCACCCGGCGACTGCCGGCCGCCCAGGTCGCCCACTGGGACGTGCCCCACGAGCCGTCCGCCGTCGCGCCGGTCCGCACCGCCGTCAGCGCGAAACTCGCCGAATGGGGCCTGGAAGAGACCGCCTTCACCACCGAACTCGTCCTCAGCGAACTCGTCACCAACGCCATCCGGTACGGCACCCCACCGGTCGCCGTCCGCCTCCTCCGCGACCGCACGCTGACCTGTGAGGTCTCCGACGGCAGCAGCACCGCACCGCACCTGCGCTACGCCGCCACCACGGACGAAGGCGGCCGCGGCCTGTACCTGGTCGCCCACCTCGCCGATCGCTGGGGCACCCGTTACACCCCCGAGGGAAAGATCATCTGGACCGGGCAGCACCTCAGGTGAGGAGCCGGAGGGCGGGGGCCCGCTCGCTGGTGGCCAGCGGACGGGCGCAGTGGCTGCAGGCGTCCGGTACCGGCCTGACCATGTTGGTCTGCGTGCTGAACGCTCCGGACCGTCCGGCCTGCGGGCAGTGGTACCCGAGGTGCAGGCGGACCCACGGCGCACGCGTCAGCGCGGTCGACGCCCGGTCCCGCTTCGCGTCGTGGAACGGCGCCCACCAGTAGTCGACGACGGCCCGCAGCGTCGTCCGGTGCCGCTCGGTGGTGACGTCGAAGGCCGCGATCCGACCGGCAGTGGGATGGCCCGGGTACTCCTCGTCGCCCGAACAGAGAGCGTGTTCCTGCCCGCCCTCGAAGGTGGTCGTGCGCCTGGTGCGCCCGCAGATGAAGCAATCCAGGCTCAGCTGCACTTTCTTCTGCCAGTGCAGGTTGTGAAAGTCCTCGTCCCGCGGGGGGTTGGTCAGTTCGGCGGTGATCTCCACGCTGCGCAGCATCCGGCGATCATGCCAGGGCGCAGGGGCGACCGTCTCGCTCATGGTGCGGCCGGCGGCGGCTTCCGAGGTGACGTCAGGGTGAGCCGGGTCTCACCGGGCCGGGCCCTCTTGCTTATGCAACGAGTTGCATAGAAGGATCGGGGCATGGCGCTCGAACACGCGATCCTCGTCTCGCTGCTGGAGCGGCCGGGCTCCGGTTATGAGCTGTCCCGGCGCTTCGAGCGGTCCATCGGATACTTCTGGACCGCCACCCACCAGCAGATCTACCGCGTGCTCAAGCGCATGGAGAGCGACGGCTGGATCGACGTCCGCGAGGTGCCGCAGCAGGCCCGGCCGGACAAGAAGGAGTACTCCGTCGCCGCCCGCGGCCGGGCCGCCCTCTCCGAGTGGCTCCATGAGCCGATCGAACCCGAGAGCGTCCGGCACGACCTCGCGGTGAAGATCCGCGGCGCGGCCTTCGACGATCCGTCCGCGCTGATCCGTGAGGTCGAACGGCACCACCGGGCGCACAGCGACCGGCTCGCGCACTACCTCGCGGGCGAGCGCCGCGACTTCACCGGGCCCGACGCCCCCGCGGCACCCGACGCCGGACAGCAGCTCCAGCACGTGGTGCTGCGCGGCGGCATCGCCTACGAGCGGATGACGCTCGACTGGCTCGACGACGTCCTCGCCACCCTCCGCCGGCTCGGCACGGCACCACCGTCCGCCGACCCGGCCCCGTAACCACACCCCTCAACCACCGACCCCCGGAAGGCAACCCTCCATGGCCGACCAGCTGCTGTTCAACCCGCGCACCTACGACCCGGCGCACTTCGACCCCGAGACCCGCAGGCTGCTGCGCGCCACCGTCGACTGGTTCGAGACCCGCGGCAAGCGCAAGCTGATCGAGGACTACCGCTCCCGCGCCTGGCTCGCGGACTTCCTCGCGTTCTCCGCGAAGGAAGGGCTGTTCGCGACCTTCCTCACCCCGGCCTCGGCCGCCGGCGAAGGGCAGCAGGACAAGCGCTGGGACACCGCCCGGATCGCCGCGCTCAACGAGATCTTCGGCTTCTACGGGCTCGACTACTGGTACGCCTGGCAGGTCACCATCCTCGGACTCGGCCCGGTCTGGCAGAGCGACAACGCCGCCGCCCGCACCCGCGCGGCCGAACTCCTCGACCAGGGCGAGGTGTTCGCCTTCGGCCTGTCCGAGAAGGCGCACGGCGCCGACATCTACTCCACCGACATGCTGCTGGAGCCCGACGGTGCCGGCGGCTTCCGCGCCACCGGCTCCAAGTACTACATCGGCAACGGCAACGCCGCCGGCCTGGTCTCCGTCTTCGGCCGCCGCACCGACATCGAGGGCCCCGACGGCTACGTCTTCTTCGCCGCCGACAGCCGCCACGAGGCGTACCACCTGGTGAAGAACGTCGTCGACTCCTCGAAGTACGTCAGCGAATTCCGCCTGGAGAACTACCCGGTCGGCCCCGACGACATCCTGCACACCGGCCGCGCCGCCTTCGACGCCGCCCTCAACACCGTCAACGTCGGCAAGTTCAACCTCTGCACCGGCGCCATCGGCATCTGCGAGCACGCGATGTACGAGGCCGTCACCCACGCCCAGAACCGCATCCTCTACGGCCGCCCGGTCACCGCCTTCCCGCACGTGCGCCGCGAACTGACCGACGCCTACGTCCGGCTCGTCGGCATGAAGCTGTTCAGCGACCGCGCCGTCGACTACTTCCGTTCCGCCGGCCCCGACGACCGCCGCTACCTGCTCTTCAACCCCATGACGAAGATGAAGGTGACCACCGAGGGCGAGAAGGTCATCGACCTGATGTGGGACGTGATCGCCGCCAAGGGCTTCGAGAAGGACACCTACTTCGCCCAGGCCGCCACCGAGATCCGCGGCCTGCCGAAGCTGGAGGGCACCGTCCACGTCAACCTGGCGCTGATCCTCAAGTTCATGGGCAACCACCTGCTCGCCCCGGCCGAGTACCCGCCCGTGCCCACCCGCCTCGACGCGGCGGACGACGCGTTCCTCTTCCGCCAGGGGCCGGCCCGCGGCCTGGGCGCCATCCGCTTCCACGACTGGCGCGCCGCCTACGACGCCCACGCCCACCTCCCCAACGTCGCCCGCTTCCGCGAACAGGCCGACGCCCTCTGCGAGTTCGTCACCACCGCCGCACCCGACGAGAAGCAGAGCCGCGACCTGGACCTCCTCCTCGCCATCGGCCAGCTCTTCGCCCTGGTCGTGCACGGCCAGCTGATCCTGGAGCAGGCCGAGCTCACCACCCTCGACGAGGACGTGCTGGACGAACTCTTCGCCGTCCTGGTCAGGGACTTCTCCGCACACGCCGTCGAGCTGCACGGCAAGGACTCCGCCACCGAGGCACAGCAGGCCTGGGCCCTGGGCGCGGTCCGCCGCCCGGCCGTCGACGACGGCCGCTCGGCACGCGTCTGGGAGCGGGTGGAGGCGCTGGCCGGGGCTTACGAGATGGCTCCGTAACACCAACGTGCCTACGTGGCAGGTCAGCTGACTGCGCATCAGGCCCGGCCGGCGTTCGAGGACGCCGGCCGGGCCGCACTGCTGACGGTGCACCTCTCCGCACCCCCCCCATGGCCCGGGCCGCCGTCCCGTCCGGATACTGAGTGGCATGGCTCTCTACGACACGCTCGGGGCGACGTACGGCCGGACCCGGCAGCCCGACCCGCGGATCGCCGCGCGGATCCGCGCCGCGCTCGGGGACGCCGCGGACGTGATCAACGTGGGAGCGGGCACCGGCTCCTACGAGACACCGCACACCGTCCTCGCGGTCGAGCCCAGCCAGGTCATGCTCGCCCAGCGCCCGCCCGGCTCCGCGCCCGCCGTGTGTGCGGTCGCCGAACACCTCCCGCTGTCCGACGACGCCGCGGACGCCGTCATGGCGCTGCTGACCGTCCACCACTGGACCGACCTGGCGGCCGGGATCGCCGAACTGCGCCGGGTCGCCCGCCACCGCATCGTCATCCTGACCTGGGACCAACAGGTCTTCCGCGAACGGTTCTGGCTCGTCCGGGACTACCTCCCGCAGGCCGCCGCCTTCGACGACGCCCGCGCCATCCCGATCGACGACCTGGTCGCCCTGCTCGGCGGCGCGCGCGTGGAGCCCGTTCCGGTCCCGCACGACTGCACCGACGGGTTCGGCGCCGCGTACTGGCGACGCCCCCACGCCTACCTCGACCCGCAGGTGCGTGCCGGCATCTCCCTGCTCGCCCAGACCGGAGAGGACGCCCTCGCCCCCGGCCTGGCGGCGCTCGCCGATGACCTGGCGACCGGCCGGTGGCAGGAACGCCACGCCGACCTGCTCGCCCGCGACGCCCTTGACGTCGGCTACCGGCTGCTGGTCGCGGACTACTGACGCACCGTCCGCTGCTCCCATTCGGCCCTGGTCAGGGCGTACTCGACCTCGCCGTGCTCGGAACCGGGGATGGCGTCGGGCCAGTCACCGACGTAGGTGCGGACGTGGCGCAGGCCGGCCTTCTCCATCACCCGTCGTGAGGCGGCGTTGACGGCCATGGTGTTCGCGGTCACCCGCTGCACGCCGAGTTCGGTGAATCCCTTGCGGATCAAGGCCCGAGAGCCCTCGGTGGCATAGCCGTGGCCCCAGGCGGCCCGGCGCAGGCGGTAGCCGAGCTCGACCACGGCCGGGCCGTCCTCCTCGACGGGACGGAACTCGAACCAGCCGAGGAACGCCCGGGTCTCCTTGGCCTCGGCGGCCCAGTAGCCGACGGTTCCGGTCGCCGGGAAGGAGTGCCGCAGGCGCGGCAGGTGCTCGGTGCGGATCGTCTCGCGCGGCGTCGGCCGCCCGCCGTTGAGGTACCGCATCACCTCGGGGTCGCCGTCCAGCTCGACCAGCCGGTCCACGTCCCCTGCGGTGAACGGGCGCAGCGTCATCCGCGCGGTCTCCAGGAAGGTGCTCATACGCTCCTCGTGCGGCTGCTCGTGCGGCTGTTCGTTCGGTGGCTCGGACAGGCTCTACGCCCCGGCGTGAAGATAGCTCGCCCACAAGGACGGGGTGGCCGGGAAGCGGTCGCGTACGGCGCGCAGGGTGTGGTGGAGGGCGGCCGCGGCACGGTCGGGGGCGAGGCTTTCCCGGGGGCCGGTGGTCAGATGGGTGTAGAAGGACTCCGCGATCTCGGCGGCAAGGCGGTCGTTGATCGGCCACAGCGTTCCGATGACATGGGGGAATCCGGCCAGCTGGAAGGCGCTGGTGAGATGGATGGCCTCGTCCAGGAGGCGAGGGCCGCCCGGCGCCGCCGAGCTGCAGGCGGAGAGGTAGGCCAGGCGTGCGTGGTCGAGGTCGACCCGGGCCAGGGCGGAGACCGTCAACGGTGTCGTGGCGTGGTCGTGCAGCAGCAGCCGGCTCTGCGACGGGTCGGCGGGGTCGCTCGCGCCGTGGCAGGCGAAGTGGGCCACGCCGCACTGGGGGAGACGGGCGAGGACGCTCGCCGTGGTCGGGGTCTCGGCGGCGGGTGGCGCGCACACGTCGTCGTGGGCGACGGGCGGTTCGGTGAGCGGGACCGGGCGGGGGAGGAGCGGCCGGATCCGGCGCACTTCCTCGGGGACGTACCGCAGGGGGCTCTGCCCAGGGGTGGTCGGCATGGCGACGATCAGCGACCGGGACCGGTCCGCGGACCGGGCCTGACGCCTGCGGGCGTGCCGCAGGGCGCGGACGGTGGGGGTGTACGAGGAGATCACGCGGTCCAACAGGGTACGGGGGGCCGGTCCCCGTGCGGGCTCGGTGTGGAACCCGGCGGCGTGCAGGGGCAGCAGCCCCAGCGGTCCACCCGGTGTCCACCACACGCGGGGCAGCGGCCGACCGTCCTGGCCCGTGGGCGTCCCCTCGCCCGTTGGCACCTCCTCGCCCGTGGGGACCGCTTCACCCATGGCGGCGAGGGCGGACAGGACCGGCTCGACCGCGGCCTCCCACAGCCATTCCAGTGTGCGGCGCAGGGTCTGCTGCGCGGCGACCCGGTCGCCGTCCGGCGCGGTCGCCTCGGCCAGCGCGCGGGAGAAGACGCCGACCCGGTCGAGGACGGAGTCCCGGTCGAGCCGCGGCAGCGGACAGGAGCCGACGCCGTGACGGGTGAGCAGGATCGCGTCACTGCGGTAGCGGCTGACGTTGAGGGTCACCACCGGGCCATGAGCGGCTTCCGCCAAGAGCTCGTCGAGGCCCGGCGGCAGGCCGAAGGTCGTGAATCCGGCGCAGGCCCGGATGCGGCGCAGCACGTCGTCGAGCTCCCCGGCGAGCCGATGGCGCTCGGCTCCGATGCCTCCGGGCCGGACTCGGCCGATCCCGGCGGGGATCACGGCGGTGTCCTGGTCGAGCAGTTCGCGGAGTGCGCAGAAACGGCCGGCGAGCCGGGGATGCTGCTCGGTGAGCTCGGTCAAGTCGCCGCGGACATCGAGGGATTGGGCCAGGAGCACGCCTCGCCCGGCCTCCGAGAGCCGCAGGGCGCGGGTGGCGCGTTCGGACGGTGTGCCGCCCTCGGGATCGGCCAGGGCCAGGGCCGCCGCGTCGGCGGCGAGACCCTCGGCGTGGGCGCCGAGAGCATGCTGCTGGTCACCCCGCCGCAGCCGGCGTGGCGCCACCTCGGGCAGCATCAGCACCGCCCGCTCCAGGAACGCGGCGGCCCGCACCGGCGCCGAAGCCGCCACCAGTTCCGCCGCGTTACGGGCCGCGCGGACGCGCAACCAAGGCGCACCGGCTTTCATGGTGGCGGCCTGCTCCCACGCGTCCAGCGCTTCGTCACGGTCCCGGGCCGCACCGGAACGATCGAACCTCATGGCCAGGGCGTTGCCCAGGTTGGCCAGGTATGCGGAGCGGTGGCCATGGTCGTGCGGAGTGGCCCGGACCGCCTCGCGCCCCAGCCTCGCCGCTTCGTCCAGATCCGCGGGCACACCGCTGTGCTCGTAACGCTCTCGCAGGGCGATGCCGAGGTTGTTGAGGTACAGGGCATGGT
Source organism: Streptomyces bugieae (assembly GCF_036352915.1). NCBI lineage: Bacteria > Bacillati > Actinomycetota > Actinomycetes > Kitasatosporales > Streptomycetaceae > Streptomyces > Streptomyces bugieae. Next base: position 709,201 of record NZ_JAZBJP010000001.1, on the reverse strand, counting down.
CCGGGTGGTCGTCGGGAGTGGCCCGCGCGGCCGCTCGCCCGGTCTCCACGGCCTCGTCCAGGTACGCGAGGTCGCCCGTCCGCGCGAAGCACTGCTGCAGGGTCAGCGCGAGGCTGGTCAGGTGCGCGGCGTGATCGGGGTGAGGAGAGGGGGCGAGGTGGTCGGAGGAGGCGTGGTGGACGGCGTGGTGGACGGCATGGTCGGGGTGGTCGGGCCGGTCCGGAGGGGCGTCGGGAAGGGTGCGGGCCGCCGCCCGCCCCGCCTCGACCGCTTCCTCCAGATCGCCGAGCGCGCCGGTGCGTTCGGCACGCATCCGCAGCACGATGCCCAGGCCGGCCAACTGGCGTGCGTGGCCGATGCGGTCGTCGGAGGTGAGCCGCACCGCCAGGCGTGCCGCCCGTACGGCCTCGTCCAGGTCCGCCAGCTGCCCCGTCCAGTCGAACCGGGTCCGCAGGACGAGGCAGAGGGTGTGCAGGCACCTGGCACGTTCGGGGTGGTCGGCGGGGAGGGCGTGCACCGCCGCCCGTCCTGCCTCGACCGCTTCGTCCAGATCGGCGAGTGCGCCGCTGCGGGAGAAACGGAACCACAGCGCGAGGCCGAGATTGGACAGGAACGTCGGTCGGCCCGGATCGCCGTCCGACGTGCCGCGGACGCCGGCGCGGACCGCGTCCACCGCTTCGTCGACCCCCGTGGCGTCGCGGGTGTGCTCGACGCGGACGAGCAGAGTGACGCCGAAGTTGCCCCGGTGGGTGGCGCTGTGCGGGTGAGCGTCCGTCGCGCCCTCGACGGCCGCCCTCCCCGCCGCCACGGCTTCGTCGAGATCCGCGGGCACACGGCCGCGTTCGAACCGCATCCGCAGGGCGATGCCCAGGTTGGAGAGATGGTCGGCACGACCGAGGTGTGCGCGGGGAGTGCCGCGGACGGCCTCCCGTCCCGCCTCGACCGCTTCGTCCAAGTCGGCGATCGCACCGGCCCGTTCGTACCGCAGTTGCAGCCGGATGCCGAGGTTGTTGAGGTGAACGGCGCGGTGGAGCGGATCGGCCGGGGCGGCCCGCACCGCGGCCCGGGCCACCTCCACGGCCTCGTCCAGCGCCGCCCGCTTCCCGGAACGCTCGAAGCGCTGCTGCAGCACGACACCGAGCTCATGGAGGCAACGGGCACGCTCGGGGTCATCACTGTCGGCACTCCGGACGGCCTCGCGTGCCCACTCGACGGCCTCGTCCGCATCCGCCAGGTCTCCCGTGCGCGCGAACCGGGCCCGCAGGGCCTGCACCAGGGTGCTCGCGTAGCTGGCCGGACCGGGGTGGCCGGCTGCCGCGGCCCGCACCGCCGCTCGGCCGCACTCCACCGCATCGTCCAGGTCAGCCGCCGCGTCCGTCCGGTCGAAACGGTCCCGGAGTACGGACGTGAGGTTGTGCAGATGCATCGCGCGGTGCGGGCTGTCCTCAGGGGTGGCCCGGACGGCCGCACGCGCCGTCTCCACCGCGGCGTCCTGATCCTGCGGCACGCCCGTGCACCCGAACCGCCTCTGCAGGGCGACGGCCAGGTCCGAGAGCAGCATGGGGTAGTAGGGATGACCGTCAGGGGTGGCCCGGACGGCCGCGTCGATCGCGGTCACCGCCTCGTCCGCGTCCGCCGCCTCCCCGAGGTGTTCGAACCGCCGCTGTAAGGCAGTTCCGAGGTTCGCCAGCGCCCCGGGCCACTCGGGGGCGTCGGCGGGGGTGTGCTCCGCGATCCGCCGCCACAGGGCGACGAGCGAGGTCAGGAAGGCCGGGCCGGCGTCCGTCTCCGACGCGTACGCGAGCCCGTCCAACCCGGCCGGGACGGCCCGTTCGGCGAGCGCGGTGAGCAGCGGGCGCGGCAGGTCGTCGTCCCGTCCCGCGATGAAGCACGGCGTGAAGAAGCGGAGTGCGTCCGCCACGTCCGGTCCGGCCAGCGCTTCGGGAAGAGCCTGAGCACGCGCGTAGTGCAGCCGGCCCAGGGCGTGCGCGGCCTCCACGTCGAGGGGATCGCCGGCGATGATCGCGGCCAGCCGGTGGGCTTCCGCACGCGCCGCCGCCGCGAGCACCACGGAGGCGTCCCCGGTCGCGGCCACCTGGTCGACGCGCGCCCGCACCGCCGCCAGGAGTTCGTCACGCTGTCCCACCGAGCCTCCCCGTCCGCACCGATCTCACGCACCAATTGGGCACAATGGAACGCCAGTTGACGGGACAGCTCAAGGCGGAACACCGCGCCGACGGCGCGCAGCCCGGGAGAGGCCGCCGAACCGACGGCGAAGGGGGCACAGCAGGGATGTGGGGAGGCAGCGACGGCGCCGGCAGTGGCGGTGACGGTGGCCAAGGGGCGTACGCACCGGACGCGCGCGAGGACATCGCCTATGTCTGCGACCAACTGGACCGCATCCGGGCGACCTTGGAGGCGTACGGCACCGACGGCGCGGCTCCCCTGGAGCGGCTACTGGCGGCGCTGCGCGCAGGGGGAGACCTCGGGCCACCGCTCGACGTGCTCCACGAGGCGCTGCTGGCCGCCGGCGACGCCGCGGGTGTCAACGGCCGCGCCCGCGGGCTGACCCCGCTCGGCATCACCTCGCCGGCGCCTGACGAGTGGGTCCTGCTGTGCCCGGCCGGGCTCTGTGCGCGCCATGCCTGGCCCGACCGCGGCGAGCCCCCGCGCTGCCGCATCAGCGACCGGCCCCTGCGCAGGGAACGGCTGTAGCGGTGGGCGGCTTCCTGAGCGCCCTGGGGCAGAAGCTCGCCGAGCGCTGGCTGACCCTCCTGGTCCTGCCCGGCGCCCTCTTCCTGGCCACCGCCACCGTCGCCGCGACCCTGGGCCAGGCCCACGCCCTGGACCCGCACCGCCTCACCGACCGGCTCACCCGCTGGGCCCAGACCCCCGCCGCCACCACCGTCGGCGGTCAGGTCGTCCTGCTCGGTGCGGTCCTCGCCGCGGCCGCGGCGGCCGGACTGGTCGCCCAGGGCCTGGGCGTACTGGTCCAGCGCGGCACGCTGGCCCCCGACTGGGAGACCTGGCCGGTCCCGCTGCGGCAGTGGGCCCGAGCCCGCGTCGCCGGCCGCCGGGCCCGCTGGCACGCCGCGGCGCACCGCTACCGACAGCAGCGGGACGCCGACGCCCGTGCCCTCGCCCGCGACGGACTCCGGGCCGACCGGGCCCCGCGCCGGGCCGCGCTCGAAGCGCTGCGGCGCCTCGCCGCCGAGGAACCCGCCCGGCCCACCTGGAGCGGCGACCGGATCCACGCCGTCTCCGTACGACTGGAACGCGACCACCACCTCGATCTGGCCGTGCTGTGGCCGCACCTGTGGCTGGTGCTGCCCGACACCACCCGCGCCGAGATCACCGCCGCCGAGCAGGCCCTCACCCGGGCCGTCACCCTGGCGGGTTGGTCCGTGCCGTACGCCGCGCTGACCGTGTGGTGGTGGCCCGCCGCCCCGCTCGCCGCGGCCCTCGCCCTGACCGCCAGGTACCGCATCCACGCCGCCGTCGACACCTACGCCCAGCTGCTGGAAGCCGCCGTCCGTCTGCACCTCGGGGAGCTGGCCGCCCAGCTCGGCGTCGACCACCCGGGCCCGGCGGCACCCGCGCTCGGCGACGCCCTCATGCAACAGCTCCGCCCCCGTACCCCGCCGGAAGGGCACGGCGGATGACGGGGGAGGGGTGAGCCGGCGGCTACCCCTGAGCAGCCCGGCGTGCCGAGCCGGTGCGCGGGGCGTCCTGCCCACCTGCTGGGTGACACTTCCCGCGTGCGTAGAGGCTCACCTGGCGGCCCCGTACGACGCTGGTCGAGCAGCGCACGAAGCGTTCCTTCAGCACACGCTGCTTGGTGAGGTCGCGGACGGTGTCGGCCCGCTCCGGCCCGGGGTCGGTGACGAGCACTATGCGCCGCGCGCCCAGCATGGCGCGCTCTATGTCGCGCGGCTCGGCCTCTATGCCCTTCAGCGTGCCCGATGCCACCGGCCCCTGGGCCAGGGCCAGATCGCGCAGGCCGGCGAACTCCCGGGGCGACACGAGAGCGGTGTCGCGGCGCGCGGCGGGAATGTAGAGGACGCCGTCGGCGGTGTCGCGCACCTGGCCGACCGTGGCCGCCGCGCTGAGGACGTCGTCGATGCGGCTCTCTTCGGTACGCAGGCGGAGCTCGATCGGGAGCAGCGCCAGGAGGGCCAGGGTGACGGCGACCGGGAGCAGCACGCGGGCGCCCGGTCCGACCCGTGCGGCGATCGTGGCGAGCAGGACGCCGATCAGGAGCGCGAGCCCCACGTACGCGAACAGCACATAGCGGGTGACGAAGAGGGGTTTGACGACGGAGATCAACGCCAGTCCGACCTGGGGCACCGCACAGAGCGGGAGCGCGACCACCGCGAGGTTCAGGCGCGCATACGGCGCTTCCTCGCGCGTGCCCGCCACCCCGCGTGCCTGCGGCAGCCGCGTGCAGAGGGCCGCGATCGCCACGGTGATCAGCACACCCAGTACCGTCGACCAGCCGAGCGGCTTGATCCAGGAGACCTGCGAGGACTGGGCCCGGCTGGTCAGGATCACCGGCAGCGCCGCGGCGACGGCCGCCGAGGCGGCAAGTACCCACCGGACAAGGCGCGTTCGGTCGGGCCGGACGCACACCATGGTGACGCCGTGCGCGACGAGCGCGAACAGCGAGAACCAGTTGAGCCACGCGGCGACCAGCGTGGCCGCCGCGTACCCGGCCCACCGCCGACCGTCCGGCCGCTCAAGTGCGGCTACCAGCAGCCACGTTGCGAGTACGACGAAGGCGAGCACGAGGGCGTACGACCGGCCCTCCTGGGCGTGCTCCTGAACCGCCGGCACGACCGCCAGGGCGAGCCCGGCGGCCGTTCCCGCCACGGCGGTCGCGAGTCGGGCGCCGAGCAGCGCGGTCAGTCCGCAGGCGGTGGCGGCGGCGAGCACCGAGGGCAGCCGCAGGGTGATCAGGCTGTCGCCGAAGAGGGCGAACACGCCGTGCATCACCGCGTAGTACAGGCCGTGGACGACGTCGACCTGGCCGACCATGTGCGCTATCTCGGCCAGTGACCGATGTGCTGCCTGCCAGGTCGCCGCCTCATCCCGCCACATGCTGTGCTCGCGCGTGATGCCCCACAGCCCGAGAGCGAGCGCGAGGACGGCCGGACCGGCGCAGATGGATATGCGGCCGTGCCGCACGGTGCCCCCCAAGAAGACCGGAAAACGGGAAATACCGGAACGCCTGCTGAAGCCTGCGTTCCGTCAAAACCGAAGGGAGGAGCCGTAAATGGCCCCGATGATCTCCCCGTGGCCGAGAATCTACGCGCCGTGGGCGCATTTCCTCGCCGTCATGTCGCCTGCGGGCGCAGGTTCCGACGAAGATCACATCGAGATTTGCCGAATTGGCGGTAAATGTCCCGCCTATCGGCTTCCGCGCCGTCCCGGGGTGCCGTGGAAGGCCGGGGCGTCCTCGCGTCCCGGGGGTGAGGGACCGGTATCGACGGTACGAGGTCATAAAATCGAAAAAACTCGGGCAGGTCCGAGTGCCTCATTGCCCGAAGGGATCCGCATGACCACGCCCACCTCTTCCGACGGCTCCTCGTCCTCGGGGAGACCGCCGCTGGACCACGATCCGTGGGCCCCGCCTTCGTCGTCCCCGGCGGGTGTGGTCCCCCGCCTGCCGTACCCGGTGCCGCCTGCGCAGCCACGCAACGGCATGGGCATCACGGCTCTGGTGCTCGGCCTGGTCGGCATCGGCCTCGGCCTGTTCATCATCCTGTTCTGGATTTCCTGGTTGCCGGCCCTGCTGGCCCTGGTCTTCGGCTCCATAGGACTGAGCCATGCGCGCAAGGGCCTGGCCACCAACAAGGCCATGGCCGTCAGCGGTCTCGTCATGGGCATCGTCGGCCTGCTGATCGCCGCCGGCAGCGGGGTCGTCACGGTCCTGACGGTCAAACACGCCGTCGACGACGCCCGCGCGAAGGTCAGGGAGATCAAGAAGGGCAACGAGAAGGCGGCGGCCGAGGAGGCGGCCCGGCATCTGTCCTTCGGCGAGTCGTACACCTTCGGCGACGGACTGAAGGTCACCGTGGCCAAGCCGACACCGTTCACCCCGGACGCCATCGCCTACGGTCACGCCAAGGGCAACAAGGCCGTTCAGGTCACGATCACGGTGGTCAACACCGGAAAGCAGCGGGTCTCCATCAAGACCGGGCTGCCCGACGTCAATGACGCCGACGGGGCCTCGGCGGAGCTGGTGATCGACGGAAGCGGCCGGCAGAAGGTCCTCACCGGATACCTCCTGCCCGGCAGGACGGCCGTCGGCAAGTACGCCTTCTCGCTGCCGCCCGCTGCCGCCGGCCGGGCCGAGGTCGAGTTCAGCCCCGACGCGATCCGGTGGGACGACGCCTACTGGAGCGGCTCCACCCGCTGACGCCTGCTCACCCCCGCCTGGCCGCCCGCGCGGACGACGGATCGCCGGGCAAGTGCGTGTGGTGGGCGGGGGTTTCCCATGAGGAGGTAATGAACAAGGAATGAGCTTGTCATGTTCATTCAACGCGCGTAGCGTTCGGTCCCCCTTGTGCGGTTCCCTGAAGTGTCTCTCCAACCCCCCACACTTCTGGAGACCCCATGCGTCGTGCCGTTATCGGCCTGTCCGCCGCCTCCGTCACCCTCATCGGCCTGGCCGCCGCACCCGCGCTGGCCGAACCGCCCGCCCCGCCCTCGACGGCCACCGCCCGCGCCGAACTCGCCGCCCTCACCGTCGCGCCCCCGCACTCCATGGACGGCTACGCCCGCGACAAATTCGACATATGGGCCAAGCAGCCCGACGGCTGCACCACCCGCCAGGACGTGCTCGCCCGCGACGGCAAGAACGTCGTCGACGAGTCCGGCAACTGTCAGCCGTCGAGCGGTAGTTGGTACTCGGCCTACGACGACACGACGGTCACCGACGTCGCCCAGGCCACCATCGACCACATGGTCCCGCTCGCCGAGGCCTGGCGCTCCGGCGCCGACACCTGGAGCGCCGACCAGCGCAAGGCGTTCGGCAACGACCTCAAGGACCCCCAGCTCCTGATCGCCTCGGAGTCCTCCAACAGCTCCAAGAGCGACAGCGGACCGGCCGACTGGAAGCCCACCAACCACGCCTTCTGGTGCACCTACGCCAAGGACTACACCCACATCAAGTCCGTCTGGAAGCTCACCACCACCGACAAGGAGAAGACCGCCCTCTCCTCGATGCTCGACAGCTGCACCAACTGAGCGCCGGCCGGCGGGGGGTGAGCCCCCCGCCGGCCCTCAGGGCGCCCACACCCCCACGGCAGTTCCGTTGCGCACGTGCTGCTCGTACGTGACGACCTTGGCGTGGACGACGTCCAGACACGCCTGCAGGTCCGCCATCCGCGCTTCCACATCGCGCTCGTGCGCGCGCAGCAGCGCCAGCCGGTCGGGTTCATTGCCCGGACCGGAGCGGACGAGGTCGGCGAACTTCCTGATCGTGGCGATCGGCATGCCGGAGGCACGCAGCCGGTCGCACAGCGCCAGCCAGTCCACATCCGTCTGCGCATAGACGCGCCGGCCCCCGGCGGAGCGAGGGATCTCCCGAAGGAACAGCCCCTCGCGCTCGAAGAACCGCAGCGCATGGACGCTCATCCCGGTCAATTCGGCGACCCTGCCGATGGACATGCCGTTCGCGGTCCCATCCATCCTGCCCACCCCTTGCTCCCCGCTGTGCCTTCCCTCGGCGAACCGTACCTTGACCTAGCGTGCACTCAAGCTTTTAGCGTCGTCCGCATGATCATGAAGCAGCAGAAGATCGGCACGGGATTCGGCGCGCACAGCACGGCCGACGACGTCCTCGCCGGCATCGACCTGACCGGCACCACCGCGCTGGTCACCGGCGGTTACTCGGGACTCGGCCTGGAGGCGACCCGCGCCCTGGCCCGCGCCGGAGCCCGTGTGGTCGTCCCCGCACGGCGGGCGGCCCTCGCCGAGGAAGCCCTGCGGGACGTCCCCGAGGCCGAGGTCCAGGCGCTCGATCTGGCCGACCTGGAAAGCGTCCGGACCTTCTCCGACCGCTTCCTCCGGACCGGGCGCACCCTCGACATCGTCATCAACAACGCGGGAATCATGGCCTGCCCGGAGACCCGCATCGGGCCCGGCTGGGAAGCCCACTTCGCCGTCAACCACCTCGGGCACTTCGCGCTCGTCAACCGCCTCCGCCCCAGCCTCGCCCCCGGCTCGCGGGTGGTGGCCGTGGCCTCCTCGGGGCACTTCCTGTCCGACATCCGGTGGGATGACCTCCACTTCCGCACCGGCTACGACCGCTGGCTCGCCTACGCGCAGTCCAAGACGGCCAACGCCCTGTTCGCCCATCACCTCGACCGCCTCGGCGCCGCGAGCGGGCTGCATGCCTTCGCCGTGCACCCGGGCAGCATCCTCACTCCGCTGCAACGCCACGTTCCGCGCGACGAGTGGCGCGCGCACGGCTGGGTGACCCCCGACGGCCGGCCGGCCGACGGATTCAAGACACCGCAACAGGGCGCGGCCACCGCGGTCTGGGCCGCGACCTCCCCACTTCTCGACGGGTACGGCGGCGCCTACTGCCAGGACTGCGACCTCGCGGACCCGGCCGCGACCGACGACATGCTCGTCGGCGGCGTCAAACCCTGGGCCACCGACCCCGAAGCCGCCGCCCGCCTCTGGGCGCTGTCCAGCGAACTCACGGAGACGGACTTCTGAGCTGTCCGGGCCGGCTGAACCGGCCCGGACAACCGGTGCACAGGTCTCCAATGGGAGGCCGTTGAGGCGGGCCACCCGCTACTGGTGCACGGCGCGTTCGCGGGGCGAGGGGCCCGAAGGCCCGTGAGCGGGCGGTGGGTGGTCGCCGGGCGGCGAGCGTCGGGAGCACGCGGCCCGGCGACCTGCTGGGGAGGGCGACCGTCGCGGGTCCGGTCAGGCCGGGCGGGACGGTGCGCCGCCGGACGTCACGATGCGGTGGACCAGCCTGGCGCCGGCCCGGGCCGTGCGGTCGTCGACGTCGAGGTCCGGATTGAGCTCGGCGATGTCGCAGACGGCCAGCTTGCCGCTCGCCGCGACCCGGGTGCAGACGCGCTCGACGATCTCCATCGGCACGCCGTAGGCGGCGGGGGCACTGACGCCCGGGGCCACCGCGGCGGGGAGCACGTCGAGATCGATGCTGAGGTGGACGACATCACAGCCGGCCAGGAACGTGTCGAGGAACGCGTCCACGCGCGACAGGCCGAGCAGACCGCATTCGGTGTCGGGCAGATAGCGCACCCCGAGCTCGTCCGCGGTCCGGAACAGCCGCTCGGTGTTGCTGGGCTGACTCACGCCCAGCACCCAGTAGTTGAGCCGCTGCCCGCGCAGCTCTTCGCTGCGCGCCATCTGGAGGAACGGCGTGCCGGAGCTGGGGCGTGCGTCCTCGCGCAGGTCGAAGTGGGCGTCGAGGTTCAGCACGCCGAGCCGGCCGCCCTCGCGCACCGCGCGGCTGCCGGCGAGCCCCAGGTAGCTGCCGTACGCCACCTCGTGGCCGCCGCCCAGCACCACCGCCGGGCGGCCCCGGTCGACGAGGGAGGTGATGACCCGGCCCAGTCGGTGCTGCCCGGCTTCGAGATCGCCGTCGGCCACCTCGACGTCACCGGAGTCCAGCACCCGCACCGGCGACGGCAGGGCCATCGACGCGAGCGCACGGCGCAGCGCGCGGGGTCCGTTCGCCGCGCCCTGGCGGCCCTTGTTCCGCCGTACCCCCTCATCGCTGCGGAAGCCGACGAGCGCGGCGTCGCAGGACGCGGCACCGGCGAGGTCGAGGCCGACCGCGTGGTGCCAGCGCAGGTGCTCGGGTCCGGGTCCGTCGTCCCGGCCGGTCCAGGGTTCGGGGGCGACGTCCGCGGCGGTCACCACGGTGGGGTCCGTCCTCACTTCGCGTCGTCCTCCGCCATCGGGATGCGCACGCCGCGCTGCTGCGCCACGGCGGTGGCGTGCTCGTAGCCGGCGTCCACGTGCCGGATGACGCCCATGCCCGGGTCGTTGGTGAGCACGCGGGAGAGCTTCCGGGCGGCGAGCTCGGTGCCGTCGGCGATGCAGACCTGGCCGGCGTGGATCGAGCGGCCCATGCCCACGCCGCCGCCGTGGTGGAGGGAGACCCAGGACGCGCCGGAGGCGGTGTTCACCAGCGCGTTGAGCAGCGGCCAGTCGGCGATGGCGTCGGACCCGTCGAGCATCGACTCGGTCTCGCGGTACGGGGAGGCGACGGAGCCGGAGTCGAGGTGGTCACGGCCGATGGCGAGGGGCGCGGACAGCTCGCCGGAGGCGACCATCTCGTTGAACCGCAGACCGGCGCGGTGCCGTTCGCCGTAGCCCAGCCAGCAGATGCGGGCGGGCAGGCCCTCGAAGGCGACGCGCTCGCCGGCCATCTTGATCCAGCGGTGCAGGTGCTCGTTCTCCGGGAACAGCTCCAGGATGGCCTTGTCGGTGGCCTCGATGTCCTTGGGGTCGCCGGACAGCGCCGCCCAGCGGAACGGGCCGAGGCCCTCTTCGAACAGCGGGCGGATGTGGGCCGGCACGAAGCCGGGGAAGGCGAAGGCGCGCTCGTAACCCGCCTTGCGGGCCTCGTCGCGGATCGAGTTGCCGTAGTCGAAGACCTCGGCGCCCGCGTCGAGGAAGCCCACCATGGCTTCGACGTGGCGGGCCATGGACGCCCGGGAGCGTTCGGTGAAGGCGGCCGGGTCCTTGGCGGCCAGCTCGTGCCATTCGTCCACGCGCACGCCGACCGGGAGGTACGACAGCGGGTCGTGCGCCGAGGTCTGGTCGGTCACGATGTCGATGGGCGCGCCGATCTCCAGCAGCTTCGGGAACACCTCCGCGGCATTGCCGGCCAGGCCGATGGACAGCGGCTTCCGGGCGTCCCTGGCCTCGACGGCGAGCCGCAGCGCGTGGTCCAGGTCGTCCGCGGCGACATCGAGGTAGCGGTGGGCGATCCGGCGCTCGATGCGGGTGGGGTCGCAGTCGACGCAGATCGCCACGCCGTCGTTCATGGTCACGGCGAGCGGCTGGGCGCCGCCCATGCCGCCGAGGCCGGCGGTCAGGGTGATGGTGCCGGCAAGGGACCCCTCGAACTTCTTCCGGGCGACCGCGCCGAAGGTCTCGTAGGTGCCCTGGAGGATGCCCTGGCTGCCGATGTAGATCCACGAACCGGCGGTCATCTGGCCGTACATGGTCAGGCCGAGCTGCTCCAGGCGGCGGAACTCCTCCCAATTGGCCCAGTCGCCCACCAGGTTGGAGTTGGCCAGGAGCACCCGCGGCGCCCACTCGTGGGTGCGCATCACGCCCACCGGCTTGCCGGACTGGACCAGCAGCGTCTCGTCGTTCTTCAGCGTCCTGAGGGTGCGGACGATCGCGTCGTACGCGGCCCAGTCGCGGGCGGCCTTGCCGGTGCCGCCGTAGACGACCAGGTCCTCCGGATGCTCGGCGACCTCGGGGTCGAGATTGTTCATCAGCATCCGCAGGGCGCCCTCCTGCTGCCAGCCCAGACAGCTGAGTTCGGAGCTTCGGGGTGCGCGGATGCCGCGGGCACCGGGGGAAACGCTGGTCATGCTGCCTCCTGGCGGGGGTCCGATCTGTTCCGCGACCCATGACAGGCGACGGGGCGGACCGGAACCAGCGATGCCCGTCAGGTTTCTCGGATCCGAGAACCGATTCCTCCGCGCCCGTCACCCCCGCCCGGCCGTCCCGAGGGGGCGTGGCCGGAGACCGCGGCCGTCAGCCGGGCCGCTCCGTGTTGCAGGACGTCGCGCACCTGGTCGGTGTCGTACCGGCTGTAGTGCCGGTGCCAGGTGCTGCTGAGCGCCGCCACCGGCCGCTCGTGGTGGTCGAAGGCCGCCACGCCCAGCGAGCGGAACCCCTCCGAGACCAGCTCGACCTCCTCCGACCAGCCGCGTTCACGGTCCCGCGCGAGGAGGCTCAGCAGGTCGGAGAGCGAGCGGGGGCCTTTGCCGGTGCGGGTGATGAGGTTCCCGGGCCGCGGGAAGAGCGCCCGGATCTGCGCCTCGGGGGAGTGGGCCAGGATGGCGCGGCCGTTCGCCGTCAGGTGCGCCGGGAGCCGGACTCCGATGTCGGTGACGAGGGCCACGTCGGCCTCGCCGGAACGGCCCGTGGCGGGGCGCTCCTTGAGCAGGTAGACGGTCTCCGCGCCGTAGAGGATGCCCAGGTGGACGGTCTGGCCGAGCTGGCTCGCGAGGTCGCGCAGGATGGGGCGGGCGAGGCGTTCCAGGGGCTCGTGCCGCAGATAGGCGGAGCCGATCTCGAAGGACGCGAGTCCCAGGCCGTACGCCTGCTCCTCGGGGACGTAGGTCACGAAACCGCGATCCGCCAGCACCGACAGGATGTGGTACGCGGACGAGCGCGGGATGCCGAGGTCCCGGGCCAGTGCCGCGGTCTGCACCAGGCCCGGCCGCCCGGCGAGGTACAGCAGGATGTCCAGGGCCCGCCCCACGGCCGGTGAGGTGCTCGATCCCGTCCCGCGTTCACTCACGGATTCACCTCTCACCTGCACATATACCACCGGATGAAACCCGGGCCTGCGCCCGGCCGGTCGCCGGGCTGAGCGCGGAATCTGAATGAGAACTTTCATTCAGCCTATTATTTGGAGGATTAGTTTCATAGATGCTGTCGCCCACCGACCCCCCATCCCCCTCACCCGGAGATGCCGGGAGGAACGCATGTCAACGGACACGGCGGCGACAGCGGACAGGACAGGGGCGCCCCAGGGCACCGCCCCGAAGGAGCCGCTGACCGGCTTCCATCTTCGGGTCACCGCCACCACCTTCGGGGCGAACTTCTCCGACGGCTACGAGTCCGCGGCCGCCCTCCTGGCCGGCGCCTGACACCGAACCCGCCCCGCGGGTGCCGCGGTCCCCTCACCGGTGCTCGCGAAGGAAGGCGGGGATCTCGCCGCGGGTCGGGTGGTTCGGGAGGGGAGCCGGTTCGTCCTGCAGGAAGGCGGTGATGGCGGCGCGGGCCCGGTCGTTGTTGTCGTCGAGGCCGTTCCACATGTGGTGTCCGACGCCGGGCATGACCTGCGTGCGCCGGATCGCGGGGTCGTTGGCGAGGACGGCGGTCTCCCACTGGCGGACCTGCGAGGAGCACTCGGCGATCATCAGCATCGCGGGGGTCCGGGAGCGCCTCAGCCGCGGGGCGAGGGACGGCGAGTCCTTGACCGTCCGCTCGACGCGGAGACTGGCGGCGGGGCTGAACGAGAAGTTTCCCGGCGTGTTCTCGGCGGGGATGCGGTGCGCGTCCCGCGCGCAGTAGGCGGACGCGGTGTCGTCGCCGAGATCGGCGGCGGTGAACGCGTTGTCGCCCTCGGCCTGTCCGATCAGCCCGGTGTCCGGGGTGAGGAGCCCGAGCCGCATGAGGCCGAAGGCGACGGCGTAGCGGGGGACCCGTGTCGAACGTGGTCCGGTCATGGCCGGCGCCAGGCCGCGCGCGGATTTCTGTCCCCGGTGGCCGGTGATCCGCGCGGTCGGGCCGTCCATCGGACCGGGTTCGGCGATGATCGCCCGGTGCACGCGGGCGGCGACGTGCCGGTCGGCCAGGGCCCGGGTGAGCACGACGCCGCCCGAGGAGAACCCGAGGACGTCGGCCCGGCCGCCGCCCAGGCGGTCGATGAAGGCGGCGAGGTCGCGGACCGACCGGGAGATCGTGTACTGCTCCATGGGCAGCAGGTCGCTGCGTCCGCCGCCGGCCTGCTCGTAGGTGTAGACGTCGTAGCCCTGGCGCGCCAGGAGCTCCAGGAAGCGGTGGTCGAGCACCGAAATGCCGCGCACCGGCCCGCCGTTGAGGTACACGAACGGAACGGGGCGCCGGGTGGCGGTCTTCGCGGGCGGATAGTGGTAGACCGCGACCCGGCTGCCCGTGGCCAGCCTCCAGTGCTGCGTGGTCACGAACGGCAGGGCGGACGGGTACCGCCGCGCCGTGGGCACGGTCGGGACGCAGACCGTCGCCGTCAGTGCCGCCGCGACCACCACCGGCAGGAACGGCACCAGCCGCGCCGGCCAGGCCCGGCGCCGGCCCCGCCACAGCGCGAGGACCATGGCGACTCCCAGGGTCGTCAGCCATGCGGCGAGCCCGAAACCGGCGCCGTCCGTGAGGACGAGGAGCGCGAGAAAGACGACGACCAGCCCCGCGACGGCGGCCAGGGCCAGCAGGAGGCGGCCTGTGCGGCGGACGAGACGTATGGCGGATGGCGGCATGGCGGACGACCCCGTTTCGTGAACCGATGTGCCGGAACAGTTTCAGAACGCTGTTTCAAAACGACGTTATCAAAGATGCGTAGGCTGCTGTCCATGGGTAGGCCGAGAACCAATGACGACACCGTCAAAGAACGACTCGTGGCGTGCGCGACCGAGATGTTCGCCACCCGTCCGCGGGAGCTGGTGACGGTCCGTGCGCTGGCCACCGCCGCCGGGACGTCGACGACGGCGGTGTACTCCCTGTTCGACGGCAAGGACGGGCTGATCGGCGAGGTGCGCGCGAGGGCGGTCGCCGGCCTGTTCCAGGGCCTGTCCGCGGTACCGACCTCCGAGGACCCCCTCGCCGACCTCTACGCGCTGGCCGTCGCCTACCGGCGCTGGGGACGTGAGCACGGCCACCTCTACACGGTGCTGTTCGGCGGGGTGCAGACCTTTGATCCATCGGGCGCCGTCGGTACCGGCGATCCCGTCCGGCCGCTCCTCGCGGCGATCGACCGCGCCTTGGCGGAGTCCGTCCTCGCGGGCGAGCCGACGGCCATCGCCCTCTCCGTCTGGGTAACGCTGCACGGGCTCGTCACCCTCGAACTGGCCGGGGCCCTCGACGCCGCCACCGCCGAGACCACCTTCCGGTCGACGATCCGGGCCACGCTGCGCGGCTGGCGGGAGTGAGCGGCTGGCGGGAGTGACCGGCGCTCCCCGGCCCCGCCGGATGCCGGTGGCGCTGGGCAACGCCGGCGGGACGTGGCACGATCACGCTCGTGACCGGCAGACCCACCACAGCGCAGAACCTGCGCGACCTCGCGCTGCTGCGCCGCGTCCGCGACCGGATCGACCGGGAGTACGCGCAGCCACTGAACGTCGAGGCGCTCGCCCGTGGCGTGAACATGTCGGCGGGGCACCTCAGTCGCCAGTTCCGCCTGGCCTACGGCGAGTCGCCGTACTCCTACCTGATGACCCGGCGCATCGAGCGCGCGATGGCGCTGCTGCGCCGTGGCGACCTCAGCGTCACCGAGATCTGCTTCGAGGTCGGCTGCTCGTCACTGGGCACCTTCAGCACGCGCTTCACCGAGCTGGTCGGGATGCCGCCCAGCGTCTACCGGCGCCAGGCGGCGCAGGCGCCGGCGGAGCTGCCGGCGTGCCTGGCGAAGCAGGTGACCCGACCGATCAGGAATCGAGAAGCGCAGGTCACCGAGCGCCTCTAGCGTGAGAGGCATGGACATCACCATTCACACCAGCTTCCTCCCGCACGACGACCCGGACGCCTCCCTGGCCTTCTACCGCGACGTCCTCGGCTTCGAGGTCCGCAACGACGTCGGGAACGGAAAGATGCGCTGGATCACGGTCGGCCCCGCCGGCCAGCCCGACACGTCGATCCTCCTGGCGCCGCCGGCCGCCGACCCCGGCGTCACCGACGACGAGCGCCGCACCATCGTCGAGATGATGGCCAAGGGCACCTACGGCTGGATCCTGCTGGCCACCAAGGACCTCGACGGCACCTTCGAGCGGGTGCAGGCCGGCGACGCCGAGGTCGTCCAGGAGCCGACCGAGCAGCCGTACGGCATCCGCGACTGCGCCTTCCGCGACCCCGCGGGCAATTTGATCCGCATCCAGGAGCTGCGCTGAGCTTCAGGGGAGGGGACGGGCCGCGGTGTTCCGACGGCTCGTCCCCGCCGCCCGGGCGCTGAACCGAAGGTTTTCGCGTCCGCGGGAACTCGATGCGCCCGCGCCCCGACTACTGGGCTGTGGAACGGAGCAAGGAACGGTCAGGGGCGTCCGGGCGGCGGCAGACGGGCGGTGCGGGTGGGCTCGGGGTGCGGCTTCGGGGTGTGGTGTGCCGGCACGGGGGGCTGGAGGCGGTCAGCGGGGTCGACCTCGAGGTGCGGGCCGGGGAGCGGGTGGCGCTGACCGGGACCAACGGGTCGGGGAAGACGACGCTGTTGCGGGCGGTGCTCGGGCTGCACCGTCAGGTCGACGGGGAGATCGCGGTCGGCGGCCGGGGCTGCCGCAACGCCGCCGAGTGGGCCTGGCGGAGGCGGGCCTGCGGGTGGATTCCGCAGCGGCCGGCGGCCGGGCGTTTCCCCTTGCTGGCGCGGGAGTTGCTGGCGAGCAGCGGCGACCTGGCGGAGGCGGAGCGGGCGGCCGGGCGACTGGGCGTGGGCGGGCTGGCCGACCGGCCGGTGAGCAGCCTGTCGGGCGGTCAGTTGCAGCGGATGCACCTCGCGCGTGCGGTGGGGTGCGTGGCGGCCGGGGCGGGGGTGCTGCTGGCCGACGAGCCGACCGCCGCGCTGGACTTCGCGGGGCAGGAGGAGGCCGCCGAGGTGCTCACCTCGCTGCCGGTGACGTTGCTGGTGGTGACCCATGACCGGGCGATGGCGGCGCGGTGCGACCGGACGCTGGAGATGGCTGCCGGGCGGCTGCGGGAGGTGCCATGAGCGCCTGGGGGCAGATCGGTGATCTGCTGCAGCTGGTGCCGGTACAGCGGGCCGGGGTGGGGTTGCTGCTGGCCGCCCTCGGACTGCCCGTCGTCGGGGTGGTGATCGTCGGGCTGGACATCATGTCGGTGCGCTTCGCGATGATGCATGTGGCGCTGCTGGGCATCGCGGTGGGCCAACTCGTGGGACTGGACCCGGTGTTGTGCGCCTTGGTGGCGTGTGCGCTGTCGGGCGCGGGGGTGGCGCCGCTGGCCCGTACCGCGGACGGTCTGTCGGGGGCGATGGGGCTGCTGATGAGCCTGGCGATCGCCGCCGCGTTGTTGCTGCTGGCGCTGTCGGGGGTGAACGCCAACGGGGCGTTCGCGCTGTTGTGGGGGTCCATCCTGGCGGTGCGGCCGGCCGATCTGGTGGTGCTGGGGGTGCTGGCGGTCGCCGTACCGGGGCTGTTCGTCCGGCGCCGCCGGGAGCTGGCCCTGCTGCTGCACGACCGGGAGCTGGCGGTGTGCTCGGGCGTGGCGGTGCAGCGGCTGACCGTGGTGCTGCTGGTCCTGGTGGCGGTCGCGGTGGCGGGCGCCCTGCGTCTGACGGGCGCGCTGCTGGTGGACGCCCTGACCTTGCTGCCGGCGCTGGCCGCCCGCCGGCTCGGCCGTTCGCTGGTGTCGATCACGCTCTGGGCGATCGGCATCGGTGTGGTCGTGAACGTCGTCGGCTTTCTCCTCTCCCTGGCCTGGGACCTGCCGCCCGGGCCGGTCCTCGTCCTCGCCGCGGGGGCGGTCGCCCTCGCCGCCCATCTGATACCCGAACGGAGAACCTCGTCATGGCGCACCTCCGCGTCCCCTTCCGCCCCCTCGCCGCAATCGCCGCACTGAGTGCGGGGCTGGCGCTGCTGACCGGCTGCGGTGACGGTTCCGGCGCGTCCGGTACCGATAGGTCGTCCGGCGAGGCGGGCGCGTCGTCGGGCCCCGTGGTGGTCGCCACCTCCACGTGGGAGGCGGCGCTGGCCAAGGCCGCCGGGGCCCGCGACGTCAGGTACATCGTTCCGGCGTCGATCCGTCATGCACCCGACTACGACCTCAAGCCGTCCGATCTGACGGCGGTCGCGGGGGCGGATTACGTGCTGTACGCCTCCTTCGAGCCCTGGGCCGGGAAGATCAAGGAGGCGGCGGGCTCCCACGGCAAGCTGGTCCAGGTCAACCTGGACAACACGCCGGCGGCGGCCAGGGCCGAAGTGACCAGGCTGGGCAAGGAGTTCGGCACGGAGCGGGCCGCCGCCAAGTGGAACAGCACGTTCTCGGCGGCGTGGGCCTCCCTCGCCAAGCAGGTGAAGGCCACCTGGCCGCACGGTAAGGCGCCGGCCGTGGCGTCGCAGAAGTTCACCACGTGGGCGGCCGAGCTGGCGGGGGCCAAGGTGGTCGGCACGTACGGCCCCGAGGCGGTCACACCGGCCCAGCTGTCCGCCCTGTCGGCGAAGAAGCCCGCCTTCGTGCTGGACAACGAGAACATGTCGACCGGGACCGTACTGCCGGGCTCCGGCGCCGAGCAGCTGAACGTCGTCAACTACCCGGGGAAGGACCTCGACCTGCTGGCGGTCTACCGCAAGGCCGCGGGACAGATGGAGAAGGCGTTCTCGGGGGCCTGACCGGGCGGTTCGTCCGCGTACGGAGGGGGCCGCCAGGTGCGGCCCCCTGACCCCTCATCCGCCGAACTCGCCCTGCCCCGTGGGGAATTCGGCGGCCGCCCTCGCCCGTAGGGCCGCCCGGTCCGGCTTGCCCGCCGGAGTGAGCGGCAGATCGTCGGTCACCAGCAGCAGCCGCTCCGGGTGTTTGCGGCGCTCCAGGCCCCGGGCGTCCAGGTGGGCACAGAGGCTCGCCAGGTCGGGCTTGCGGTCGGGGCGGGGGACGACGCAGGCGGCGAGGCGCTCGCCCATCAGGGGATCGGGGAAGCCGACGCACAGCACGTCGCGGATGTCGGGGTGCGAGGAGAGCTCGCCCTCGACCTCGGCGGGGCTGATGTTCGCGCCGCCGCGGATGACGATGTCCTTGAGGCGGCCGATGACGCGCAGGGTGCCGTCGGCGTCCAGCGCGCCCAGGTCGCCGGTGCGGACCCAGCCGTCCTCCGTGCGGTAGCGCAGGTTCAGCTCGGGAGCGCCGACGTAGCACAGCGGGGTCATCGGGCCGCGCGCGATGATCTCTCCCGGCTCGCCGGAGGGGGCTTCCCGCCGGTCGGCAGGCGCTCCGGGCAGCGGGGCGATACGGATCTCGCAGACGCCGGGATCCGGTCGGCCCACCGTGATCCCCGGCCCGGCGCGGTCCGGGCGGTAGTCCGTACCACCGTGGCAGTTGACGCCGTCGGCGGAACCGTAGAAGTTGACCACCGCGCAGCCGAAGGCCCGGCGGGCTTCGTCGTGGGTGGCCGCGTCGAGCGCGGAGCCGCCGAGCACCAGGGCGGTCAGCCCGGTCGGCACCTCGGCCCGGTCCGGCAGCCGGTCGAGCATGATGCGCACCATGGTGGGCACGCCCAGCACATGGGTGGGGCGGTGGGCCAGGATCGCGTCCAGGGCGGCGTCGGGCGTGAAGCGGTCGAGCAGGACCAGGGATCCGCCGTGCCGGGCGAGGGTGACGGCGGTGCCGCTGCTGCCGAAGGCCGACGCGAGGGGGACGAGGAACAGACAACGGGGCGGCACCGTGTCACGGAGCAGCCGCGCCAGAGCGTTGCCGCGGCCGCCGGCGAGCGCATTGTGCGAGTACGCCACCATCTTGGGCTCGGACTCGGAGCCCGAGGAGACCAGGATCCGGGCCGCGGTATCGGGATCGGGGCGGGCGGCGGTGAACGCGGACGCGTCGGTGCGGACGAGGTCGTCGAGGGACACGCAGCCCTCGGGGGCCGGCCCGGGGCCGGCCGCGATCACCACCCGCAGATCGGCCAGTTCGTCGGACCGCCGGGACAGTGCGGCCAGCTCCCGTGCGTGCTCGACGCCGCGATACGCGGTGGCGGCGATGACCGCGCGGGCCCGGGAGCGGCCCAGCAGGGACAGCGCCTCCCGGCCGCCGCGTCCGACCGGGAAGGGCAGGACGACGGCGCCGAGCGCGGCCACGGCCAGGTCGGCCGCCACCGCCGCTCCGGTGTTGGGGAGTTGGACGCCGACCACGTCACCGGGCCGGATGCCGGCCCTGGCGAGCCCGGCGGCCAGACATCGTGCCCGGCGGTCCAGTTCCGCGTAGCTGATCCCGCCGTGGGCGTCGATCACGGCGGTGGCGTGCGGGTCGGCGATCCGCCGGGCCCGGAACAGCGCGTACAGATCCAGGTCGGGGCAGTGGCCCGTGGCGGCCCAGGCGCGCCGGAGTGCCGCCGGGACCAGGTCGTGGAACCGGGAGGGGAGCGGGGACGTCATGCGAACCTCCAGGGCGAGGGAACGACGAGGGAACCGTGCGCGTCGCGGGAGCAGGCCCCGCGCAGCCGCGGGTCTTCCGGCAGTGCGGTGAGGTCGGTGGTGACGGCGGTGGCGGACCGGCCCTGTTGGCGCAGGGCGGCCACCGCCTGCTGTGTCGTCAGCTCGCGCAGCCGCGCCGATCCGGCCGGTGCCGGGCGCGCGGGGGCGTCGGCCGGTGCCACCCATCCGTCGGCGGTCGGCAGCGGCCGGCGGAATCCGGCCGGGCGGCGCGGGTCCTGACCCGTCGCGGCCCGGTGCAGGGCCGGTGCGGTGAGCGTCTCCGCGGCGCCGAGCAGCGAGGACTCCACCCGTACGCCGCGACCGGTGCGTTCCCGCAGCAGCAGACCGGCCAGCACGGCCTCGGCGCCGACCAGTCCGCCCAGGACGTCGATCAGGGTCATGAGGGACGGGGCGGGCGGCTCGTCCGCGGGCCGGGCCGCTTCGCCGACGCCGGTACGGGCCTGCACCATGAAGTCGGTGCCCATCGGCGCGTCGGGCAGCCGGCCGGCCCAGCCGCTGGTGTACGCGTACACCAGCCCGGGGTGGACGGCCGCGAGGCGGTCGGCGCCCAGCTGGAAGTGCTCCGCCTTGCCCGGGGCCCAGTTGTGCAGGAAGACATCCGCCCCGGCGGCCAGCTCCCGCAACTCGGCCTGTCCGGCGGGGGACTTGATGTCGATCTCCACCGCCCGCTTGCCGCGGTTGAGGGCGAGCCAGCGGGCCGAGATGCCCGATGCGCAGGGCGGCATCCCCCGCAGCGGGTCCCCGCCCGGCGGCTCGATCCGTACGACGTCCGCGCCGAGCAGGCCGAGCAGATGGGCGGCGAGCGGCGCCTGGATGCGGCGGCCCGCTTCGAGGACGGTGAGGCCGGAGAGGGGGAGGGCGCCGGCGGCCACGGGACCGGAGGTGCCCCGAGGCCGTGACCGGGCGTGCGGCGTCAGGGTCCACGGCGCGGCGGAGCGCGGCTCCGCCGCCCGTTCGGCCAGTGGGCGCAGGGCGCACACCTCGGCCCCCGAGGCGGCGGCGGCTTCCCGGACGCGCGCCCAGGAGGCGGCGTGCGCCGTCCGGTGCAGTTCCTCGGGCAGCGGTGCGCAGGCGGTGGCGTAACGGAACTGGAAGGCGGGCCAGCCGGCGCGGATCGCCGCTTCGGCGGCGCCGAGTGCCCGCCAGAAACGGGCCCACGGGGCGGGCTCCAGCGCCTCCAGCTCGAAACGGGTGCCGCAGGCGGCGGTGAACGGCGGGCCGCCGGGAGCCGGCGGCACGGCCTCCGCCTCCGGCGCGTTGGCCGCCGCGAGGTACTGGGAGAGCGTCAGCAGGGCGGCCCGGTCGGCCCCGGTGGCGAGGTGCGTGGCCGTGCCGCCGCCCCGGGCCCGGCCCAGGAGCCCGGCGAGCAGACCCTGCACGGTGAGGACGGACGCACAGGTGGCGGCGTAGTCGACCGCGAGGCCGCGCGGTGCGCCCTCGCGTCTGCCGTGGACGTGCATCATCCCGGTGGCCGCCTGGACGGTCGCCTCGTCGGCGGCGTCCACGTCCGGCAGGACATCGGCCCATGCGGTGTGTGCGGTGACCCGCCCCGCTCCAGAGCCGGTTGCGGTGAACCGGGCGGGGCCCGTCCGCGCGTCCGGCGGCTCCGGGGCCGTCGCGCCGAGCGCCCGCAGGTGGGCGAGGGCCGGCCCGGTGAGCGCGGCGGGGCCCGCGACGTCGATGCGGATCTCCTCCAGTGGCCGGTTCGTCCCGATGACAGTGGGATGGCCCACGGCGTTCACGCCATTCCTCTCCGGCGGCTGCGGTGCGCCGCATGTCTCACGTGGACAAACACCTGCGGGAACCGGACGGCGATCGGGGCCGACCAACTCCACGGCCAGTAAGTCGGACTATCGGTTCACCGAGTTCCCGGTGAATGCGGAGGAAAGCCGTGAACCCCATGAACTCGTCGGGCCGTGAGCAGAGCGCTCAGGGGGCGGAACCGTCCTTCGACCACGCCCCGTTCGGGCAGCCGGGCTGTCCGCCCGCCGTCACCGAACTGCGCGAGCGGGTGGCGGCGTTCGTGCGGGAGCGGGTGATGCCGAGCGAGCCGGTGCTCGACGCGGGCGGGCCGGCCGCACGGGCCGCACTGGGCACCCTCCAGGAGGAGGCGAAGAACGCCGGCCTGTGGGCGCTGCCGCTGCCCGTCGAGTACGGCGGACAGGGCCTGCCGCTGTCCGCCTACGCGCACCTGGCCGAGGCCGAGGGGGCCAGCGACCACGGCCCCGCCGCCCTCGGCTCGGCGGCGCTGCTGGACGTGCTGATGCTCGGCCGGCACGCCACCGAACCGGTCCGGGAACGCTGTCTCCGGCGCCTCGCGGCGGGTGAACTGCGCTCCTGCTACGCCATGACCGAGCCGGACACACCGGGCACCGACCCGGCGCGGACCACCACCCGCGCCGACCCCGGGCCCGACGGGACATGGACGCTGAACGGCCGCAAGTGGTTCATCACCGGCGCCGGCGACGCCGACCTGGTGACCGTCCTGGCCCGGACCGGCGAGAACCTGTCGCTGGTGCTGGTCCCCACGTCCGCACCCGGATTCCGGGTGGTGCGGGAGCTGGCGGTCCTCGGGGCGGGCGGCCAGTGGGAGATCGCCCTGGAGGACGTCACGGTGCCCGCGGACCACCTGGTGGGCGAGCCCGGCCAGGCGCTGCGGATCGCGGGGGAGCGGCTGCGGCTGGGCCGCGTACTGCGCTGTCTGCGCTGGCTCGGACAGGCCGAGCGGGCCTTCGGCCTGATGCGTGACCGGGCCCGCTCGCGGAGCCACACCGCCGGCCCGCTGGCCGACCGCCAGCTCGTCCAGCAGCTGGTCTTCGACGCCCTGCTGGCCATCCGCACGACCAGGCCGCTGGTGTACGAGGCGGTGGCCCGCCTGGAGGCGGGTGCGGACGCCCGGGTGGAGACCGGGCTGGCCAAGGTCGCGGCGGCCCGGATGCTGCAGCAGGTCGCCGACGCCGCGATCCAGGTCCACGGCGCGGCCGGGCTCGGCCCGGACACCGCGCTGCCGGCACTGTTCCGTACGGGACGCGCGGCCCGGCTGCTGGACGGACCGGACGAACTCCATGTCGCCGCGGTCGCCCGCCGCGTCCTGCGCGGCTGAGGCCCCTGGGCGCACTGCCGCACGCCGCCGTCATGCCGTGAACGGCGCCACCAGGCCGGTGAGTACCGCCAGCCCCCACGCGAGGAAGAAGTCTCCCCAGATCAGCTCGTGGCGGATGGCGAGGCCACGGCCGGCGTCGTAGCAGCCGTCGAGCAGTGCGCCGATAGCGGACAGGTGCACCGTGGTCAACTCCCGCAGGATCCGGCGTCCTTGGCCCGCCAGCCGCTCGCCCTCCCGCCGGTCACCGGCCCGCCGGGCGAGCACGGCCAGCTTCAAGGCGGCCACCGCCTCGATCGCGGCGGCCGAGGTGTCCACCGGACCGCCGGGGTCCCCGCCCTCCGCGAGCGGCACGAGCCGTGCCCCGGACGTGAGACGCAGAGCCGCCAGCCGTCCCCCCGCCGCCCGCAGCCGGTCGTCCTCCCCGAACCGGTGCAGCCCGTCGGCCACTCCCAACAACAGCCACGCCGCGGTACGGCTCCAACCCGGCGCGGGCTCGGCGCACCCCGTCCATCCGCCGTGCGGCTGCGCCTGCCATGCCGGGCGCGGCGGATCCTCGGACAGACACAGGTCGAGGTGCCGGGTGAGATGCCCGTACGCGGCGGTCCGACCGCCGCCCGTCGCGTACGTCAGCAGCGGTACGAGCCCCGGTACCCCGTCCGCCCGCGCCAGCAGCCGGGGCCCGCCGAAGGCGTCGCCCCACGGCACCACTCCCAGGTCCGGCGCGTACGACGCCAGGCAGGCGCGGGCCGCCTCATCCCGCAGCCGGGCCGCCGCCGCGTCGCCGCCCGGCCCGGCGGCCGGCGCGGTGCCGTACCAGAGCACCAGGCCACGGGTGGCGGTGTCCTGCGTGAGCCAGTGCCGCAGCCGCCGGGTGCAGTCGGCCGCCGCCGCCCGGTGCTCCGGTGCGCCCGAGGACAGCGCGCGCAACCACAACAGCCCGGCCCAGAAGCCCCCGGTCCACGACCCCCGCGAGGTGGTCCGCCACACGCCGGTGTCCGGATCCGCGTACAGCGGGAAGCGCGGGCCGACCTCGCTCGCCGTCGCCGAGACCCGGCCCAGTACGGACGCGAGAACGCGATCGGCCCAACTCGCCCCCTGCGTGGGGTGGTTGGCCCTTCTCATGCGGCCTCCTGCCCGCGACGGGACCTCAGGGGCACGGCCACGAGCGCCGCCGCCACGAACTCCACCGTCACCAGGAGCCACCCCGGCGGGTAGCCGGTCGCCGAGACCAGGGCGCCGAAGACCGGCGGGCCGACCGCGAACCCGGCGAAGAAGCCCGCGGAGACGAGTGCCGAGTCCTGCCCGGCCCGCCCCGGGGCCGCCCGCTGCATGATCAGGACCATGGACACCGCATTGGCCGACACCGCGAACGAGCCGACGGCGATCGCGGCCACCCACACCAGCGGAGGCACCACCACCGCGAGGGCCAGCAGCAGCGCCGCGCCCACCGCCCCGGCCGCCAGCAGGGCGGGCATCGCCTCGGCCCGGCCCGGCCGCCCCGCCACCCGCGACCACCCGACGCGCCCGCCGATGCCCGCCACCCCCAGCACGGCCACCAACGCGGCGGCCGCGGTCGGCGAGAGCCCCAGGCGCTGCGAACCGAACAGCGCCAGGTAGGTGTTGACCGAGGCGATACCGCAGCCGAGCAGCAGGGAGAAGACCGCGAGCCGACGCGTCACTCCGTGGGCGGACCGGGCCGGACACGCACCCGGAGCCGTGATGACCGCGTCGCGCGGCAGTGCGCGGGCCGCCCACACCGCGGCCAGCGCCGCCGTACCGGCCGCCGTCCACACCGCGCCCCGCCAGCCCGTCCCCGCCGCCACCAGCGACAGCGGCAGCCCCGCCACGAAGGCACCGAGCTGCACCCCGGACTGCTTGAGCCCGGTCACCGCACCGCGCCGCCCGGCCGGAAAGGCGGCCAGGATCACCTTGTTGGTCGCCGGGTTGGCCAGGGCCTGCGGCAGTCCGCCGAGCGTCACCGCCGACAGCAGCACGGCCGGCCCCGGTGCGGCCCCGATCAGGGCCAGTGAGACGGCGGCGAGCAGCAACAGCGCCACCAGGCAGCGCCGTGGCCCCACCCGGTCCACCAACCGCCCGGCCACCGGTGACAGCAGGGCCGCCGCGCCGAAGCCCGCCGTCGTGGTCAGGCCCAGCACCGTCCGGGAGATGCCCAACTCGCCGACCAGCCGCGGCCCGAGCGCCCCGATGAGGAACAGCTGCAGCATCGAACAGGCCATCGCGGCGGTCAGCAGCGCCGTCACCGCGGGCCCCGCTCCGCGCGCCCGGCCCGGCTCGCCGCCGGGCCCGGCGGCGGCCTCCGATCCCGTTTCTGCACCGTGCTCTGCCCGCACCACTGCCCTCCCGGAAGCTCCGGCCCCGCATGGGGCCCGGCCCAGTCAGTCGTCCGGGACGGCCCGCCGGTTCCCGCCGAGCCCGGGACGCGCGGCGGCGGAACGAGGCCTCAGCCGTTGCCGGCGGAGCGCGCCGCCCAGCGCTTCTCCACGCCGGCCAGCCGCCAGTACGCCAGCGCCGCGGCCCACACCACCACGAACAGGCCGACGATGATGAAGCCGACGTTGTCGAGGTCGAGGCCGGAGACCCAGCCGGTCACCGGGTCGCTGAGGCCGAGCTTGTCGTGGAGCACGGTCACCAGCTCGATGGTGCCGATGAAGAACGCGACGGCGATGGACAGCCCGGTGATGGTGAGGTTGTAGTAGACCTTCCGCACCGGGTTGGAGAACGCCCACTGGTAGGCGAAGTTCATGAACGTGCCGTCGAGGGTGTCGAACAGGCTCATGCCGGCGGCGAAGAGCAGCGGCAGGCACAGGATCGCGTACCAGGGCAGGCCGGCCGCGGCGCCGCTGCCCGCCATCACCATCAGCGTGACCTCGGTGGCGGTGTCGAAGCCGATCCCGAAGAGGAAGCCGAGCGGGAACATCTGGCCGGGGCGGGAGATGGAGCGGGTGAACCGGCCCAGGAAGCGGTTCATGAAGCCCCGCGAATCCAGCTGCTGCTCCAGCTCCGCCTCGTCGAAGCGGCCTTCGCGCATACCGCGGAACACCCGCCAGATCCCGGTCAGCGCGATGAGGTTGAGGGCGGCGATGAGGTAGAGGAAGGTGCCCGAGACCGTGGTGCCGACGGTGCCCAGGATCTGGTGGGTGCGGGATTGGTCGTTGAGGAGGGCGCCGGCCAGCTGGGCACCGCCGGCGACCAGGGCAGCCATGACGACCACGACACTGGAGTGGCCGAGGGCGAACCAGAAGCCCACCGACACCGGACGCTTGCCGTCGGCCATCAGCTTGCGGGTGGTGTTGTCGATCGCGGCGATGTGGTCGGCGTCGAAGGCGTGCCGCATGCCCAGGGTGTAGGCGGTGATGCCGAGCCCGACGCCGAAGACCTGGCTGCCGACGGAATAGTGGTGGGGGACCACGAGCAGGAAGAGCACGCCGAAGGCGACGACGTGCAGGGCGGCTATGACGGCCATCAGGCCCGCGGTGCGGACGGTGTCCTGCCGGCGCCAGCGGAACGTGGCGGGGGCAGGGGTGGTCGGGGTATCGGTGGACAGGGCCATCCGGTGGTCACGCTCCAGCACCTCGTGGATCACTTCGTGAAGTGCCGTGGCCGGTCTCCTGGCTTACGGGTTCGCTGACGCTCGCGCCCGCCCCTGCCTTCCCGGCCGCAGGCTGCGGCCAGTGGCTCCGTACACACCAACGTGCACGAAACGGGACGAGAACTCCCCGATCACAGTGGCGAGGGCCGCTCCGGACTGGGACCACGAGGTCCGTCACCGGTCTTCCCGAGCGCCACGGCGCGCCAACCTTACGGGTCGTCCCACGATCCCTTCAAGCCTGCACAACTGTGCAGGTATCCAAGATCACATTCGATGACCTGCGAAGATGTCCTCATGCATCTCGTCCCGGCCGAGCGCGCCGACCACCGCACCATCGACGGCCACCGCGTCTGCGACGCCATCGCCGCCATCGGTGAGCCAGGCGAGGTCCGGGCCTGGGCCGACCGCTTCGCCCTGCTCGCCGAGCCCGGGCGCCTGGCCCTGCTGCTCGCCCTCCACCAGGCCGGCCCCATCGCCGTCTCCGATCTTGCGGTCGCCACCGGCATGAAGGACACCGCGGTCTCCCAGGCACTGCGCCTGCTCCGGGCCGCCGGAGTGGTCGAGGGCGCCAGGGACGGCCGGGTGGTGCGCTACCGCGTGGTCGACGACGCGACCGCGGCACTGCTGACCCACTGCGCGACAGGGGAGCACCGGCGGGCGGAGGCGTAAACCCCTCCTTGCTCCCCGCCTTCCTCCTACGGCCCCTGCCGCTCAACTGACCCTCCAGGCACGGCTTTAGCAGATCCGGACAACAACCGGGCCCCGCGCCCCGTGCCCCCTGCCGAGCGGGCGTACCGGCTGGCACGATGGCCGACATGACTGCCGGGTCGGTTTCACGCGCCGTACGCGCCGCGATCTTCGTGGTGGTGTGCGTGACGACCGCGGCCCTGGGGCACGCGTGGATGTCCGCGCAGTCCCTGCCGTGGTGGGCCCTCGTGGGCGCATGCGGCGCCACGGCCTCGGTGGCCTGGTGGCTGACGGGGCGGGCACGCGGCGGGTTCGTCATCACCGGTGCCACCGTCCTGGCCCAACTCGGCCTGCACTCCGCCTTCGACCTGGCGCAGCCGCACCCGGGCGGCCCGGTCTCCGTGCCGACGCCGAGGGGCGGGATGCCGGGGATGGTGGGCATGCCGGTCGTGGGCGACACGGGCCAACTGCATCCGGTGCACTCCCTCCACGGAACCCCCGGCATGTTCCTCGCGCACGCGCTGGCGGCGCTGGTCTGCGGTGTGTGGCTGTGGCGCGGTGAGGCGGCCGCGTTCCGGCTCGCCCGCAGCGCGGCCGCGGTGTTGTTCGCGCCCCTGCTCCTGGTCCTGACGACGCTGGACCGCACCGGCCTCGAACCGCCCGCCCGCCCGATGGCCCGCACCGGTCATGTCGTGCGCCTGCGCGAGGTCCTCCTGCACCACGTCCTCTCCCGCAGGGGCCCGCCGGCGGCGCCCGTCTGCTGCTGACCGCCCGCCCTGGGGACTTCCCCGCAGCGCATCGGTGGCGGGCGAAGTACCGGCGTGTCCGCACGGTTGCCTTCCGCACCCTTCGCGCTCCCTCGGAGAGCGCGCCGACCACACGCCGGCCCTTGCCCCGCGGCCCTCCGTGCCGCCCGTGGACGTACGCCCGTCGACCACCGCACCGAGCCGTGGTGACCGGCCTCGTCCGGGTGCCCCGGAGCGCCGCTCACCGACGGGGACGTGCCCTGCCCTGGTGCGGCCCCGCAGCTCCGAAGGACATGTGGCGATGATTCCTGCCCTTGTTGGCCCGGCCCGTGGCAAGCGGACTGCCTCGGACGACGCGCAGTTGACCGGCCTCGCACTGGCCGCGCGGGACGGTGACCCGGTCGCCGTCGAGCGCTTCATACGCGCCTCCCACCGCGATGTCTGGAGATTCGTGGCCCATCTGAGCGGCGACACGCACAGTGCCGATGACCTGGCCCAGGAGACCTTTCTGCGCGCCCTGACCGGCCTGCCGCACTTCGCGGCGCGCTCCAGCGCGCGTACCTGGCTGCTGGCCATCGCCCGCCGGGTGGTGATCGACCGCTACCGGTCGGCCGCCGCCCGCCCGCGGATCGCCGACGTCGACGACTGGCAGGCGGTCGCGGAACACCGGCAGCCCAGCGGACTGCCGGGATTCGACGACGGACTGGCCCTGAGCGAGCTGCTCGACGCCCTGGACCACGAACGCCGCGAAGCGTTCGTGCTCACGCAGCTGGTCGGCATGCCGTACGCCGACGCCGCCGCGGCCGTGGGCTGCCCGATCGGCACGGTCCGCTCCCGGGTGGCCCGCGCCCGCGCCGACCTCACCGGATGGCTGAAGTCCGCCGAGACGTGCCGTTGCTGAGTGCGGGAACGCGCCAGGGCCCGCTGTCGTGGACAGCGGGCCCGTGCACGGGGGCACCCCGGACTACTTGACCGAACCGGCCATGATCCCCTGGACGAAGTGCCGTTGGAACGCGAAGAACACGATCAGCGGCACGATCAGGGACAGGAAGGCGCCGGGCGCCAGCACGCCGATGTTGCTGCCGAACTGCCGCATCTGCGACTGCAGGGCGACCGTCAGCGGCTGCGACTCGTTGTCCGCGAAGAGCAGGGCGACCAGCATGTCGTTCCAGACCCACAGGAACTGGAAGATGGCCAGGCTCGCGATGGCCGGGCGGCCCAGCGGCAGGATCAGCTGGGAGAAGATCCGCCACTCCCCGCCGCCGTCCATCCGCGCGGCCTCCAGCATCTCCTTGGGGATCTCCGCGAAGTAGTTGCGCAGCAGGAAGATGGCGAACGGCAGACCGTACGCGGTGTGGAACAGGATGACGCCGGGGATGGAGCCGAACAGGCCGAGCGCGCCGAACAGTTTGGCCACCGGCAGCAGCCCGATCTGCACCGGCACCACCAGCATCGCGACCACGACCAGGAAGATCCAGTCCCGGCCGGGGAAGTCCATCCAGGCGAAGGCGTAGCCGGCCAGTGCGGCGATCACCACGACGGCGATCGTGGTGGGCACCGAGATCAGCACGGTGTTCCAGAAGGCCTGGACGATGCCCGAATCCTTCAGCAGCGCCGCGTAGTTGTCGAGGGACAGCCGGCCGGGCGCGGTCAG
Source organism: Streptomyces bugieae (assembly GCF_036352915.1). Lineage (NCBI taxonomy): Bacteria > Bacillati > Actinomycetota > Actinomycetes > Kitasatosporales > Streptomycetaceae > Streptomyces > Streptomyces bugieae. The sequence goes on along the minus strand of NZ_JAZBJP010000001.1, from coordinate 679,260 downwards.
CGCGGTCCACCACCCGCTGTTGGCGTTCGCCTCCTCCGTACGCAGCGAGGAGACGAACAGGCCGGCGGCCGGGGTGAGCCAGACCAGGCCGATGACGAGCAGGAACAGCTGGATCACGACCCGGCTGATCCGCTTCGCCGGGCGGGCCGACCGCCTGCGCGGCGTGACGGTTTGCTGGACGCTGGTCATGACTGGCTCCTGCGGAAGCGACGGATGTTGAGGGCCATGGCCGGCACCACCAGGAGCAGCAGCAGGACGCCGAGGGCGCTGCCCAGTCCCTGGTTGTTGCCGCCGCCGAAGGAGACCAGCCACATCTGCAGGGCCAGGACGTTGGCGTCCTGCTGTACGGGCCCGGGCGCGATGATGTAGACGAGGTCGAAGACCTTCATCACGTTGATCACCATCGTCACGAACACCACGCCCAGGACGGGGCCGAGCAGCGGCACGGTGATCCTGCGGAAGACCTGCCACTCGTTCGCGCCGTCCATCCGCGCGGCCTCCAGCACGTCCCGCGGCATCGAGGAGAGTCCGGCGCCGATGAGGACCAGGGCGAAGCCGGTCCAGATCCACATGTAGGCGCCGATGATGGCGGGGGTGATGAGGGTCGGGCCGAGCCAGGCGATGCCCTCGTACGGCGGGGCGAAGTCCTTCGCCGGCAGCTGCAGGGCGTACGACCCCCGAGCCAGCCCGGTCAGCCGGTAGGACCCGTCGGCCGCGGTGGTCGCCGTGCCGGCCACCTTCCCCCGGGAGTCGACCGCCTCGACGGTGAGCTTCGGCAGCCCGCGTTCACCGCGGTCCACGGTGCCGGGCTTGCCGCCACCGCCGGGGGTGAAGTCGAGGTAGACCACACCGCGCAGTTCACCGTGGCCGGCCGGGGACTTGGCGGCCCCGGCCGCCAACCGGGCCTCGTGCGGCATGTCCTTCGGCGCCACACCGACCAGGCCGAGGTTGACGACATGGCCGGGGCCGGTGTGCCGGGCCGTGCGGTAACCGCCGTCCGGGCGCTTGGTCAGCTGCTTGTCGCCGAGCCGGGCCTTGGCCGTCGGGAAGGAAGTGGACTCGCCCTGGAAGCTGTTGTGGATGCCGACGGTGACCGCGTTGAGCACGCCGCGCTGCGGATCCTGCTCGTACGCGAGCCGGAAGATGATGCCGGCGGCGAGGAAGGAGATCGCCATCGGCATGAACATCAGCAGCTTGAACGCCGTCTTCCAGCGGATCTTCTCGGTCAGCACGGCCAGCACCAGACCGAGTCCGGTCAGCAGCGCGGGGGCGAAGACGACCCAGATCGCGCTGTTGCGGATGGCCCGGAGCGTGGCCGGGTCCTGGAACATCTGGGTGTAGTTGCCGACCCCGACGAAGGTGTCACCCGAGGCGTCGTACATGCTCCGGATGACCGAGAACACGATGGGGTACGCGACCAGCGCCCCCAGCAGCAACAGCGCGGGGAAGAGGAACACCGCGGCGATCCGGCGGCGGCGCCGGACGGCGCGCCGCGCGGGGGCGGCGGCCGTCCGGCGGGGAGTGCCGCCCGGGGGGAGGGGCGGGCCGCCGCGCGTGGTGGCGGGCGGCACCGCAGAAGTGGTGGCAGGCATGGCTGGAGCCCTCGGTCCTTACTTTCCGTACGCCTTGGCCGCGGCCGCTTCGAGCTTCTGGGCCGTGCCCTTGGGGTCGGACGGGTCGCGCAGGAAGTCCTGCAGCAGCTTCCACTCGCCGGCGCCCTGGGTGCCGCCGAACGCCGCCGGTGCCTGGTCGGACATGTCGAAGCGCACCGAATTCCCGGCGCCGGTCAGCGACTTGGCCGCATTGCGGGTGACCTCGTCGTGGTACGCGGACGCCGGCACCTTCTTGTTGGGCGAGATGTAGCCGCCCGCCTTGGCCCAGATCGCCGACGCCTCGGGCGTGCCCAGGTACTTGACCAGTTCCATCGCGGCCTTCTTGTTCTTCCCGGCCTTGAGCACCACCGCGGCGTCACCGCCGCTGACCACCGGCGCCTTGCCCCCGTCGACCGACGGGAAGGGGAAGAACTTGGCGTCCTGGCCGACCTTCTTGTGCAGCTCATCGGTGACCAGGGCGCTGACGAAGTCGCCCTCGTAGACCATGGCGGCCTTCTGCTCGGGGCCGAAGACCTGCTGGACGGACTCGGGGAAGTCGGTGCGCAGCGCGCCCGAACCGCCGCCGGCCACCAGGTTCTTGTCGCCGAAGAGCTTGCCGAGCGTGGTCAGCGCCTTGACCACGGAGGCGTCGGTCCACGGGATCTTGTGGGCCGCCAGCTGGTCGTACTTCTCCTGTCCGGCCTGGGAGAGGTAGATGTTCTCGAACCAGTCGGTGAGCGGCCAGCCGGCCTCACCGGCGACCGAGAAGGCCGGCACACCCGAGTCGGAGAGGGTGCGGCCGGACTTCAGCATCTCCTGGTACGTCTTCGCGGGCTTCACCCCGGCCTGCGAGAACGCCTCCGGGCTGTACCAGACCGTCGACTTGTGGCTGGCCTTGAAGTACAGGCCGTAGTAGGTCTTGCCGACCGTGCCGTAGTCCTTCCAGACCTGCGCGAAGTTCTGCTTGGCCTCGGCACCGATCTCCGCCGAGAGCGGCGCCAGCCAGCCCTTCTTGGCGAACTGCTGGAGCACGCCGACCTGCGGGACCATCACCACGTCGGGCGCGTTGCCGCCCTCGATCTGGCTGCCGACGACGGTCGAGACGTTGTCGCCGGTGGAGGAGAAGACCACCTTGGCGCCGGTCTTCTCGGAGAAACCGTCCAGCACCTTCTTGAAGTTCTGCTGTTCCACGCCGGTCCAGACACCGGCCACGGTGAGCGTCTGGCCGCTGAGTGCCTGCTTGCCGCCGCCGGCGGAGGCGCCGCCGCCGCATGCGGTGGCGGACAGCGCCAGGCCGAGCACGGCCGCGCCGGAGAGGGCGGCTCGGGTGTGTCGTACGGAGGGTCGTCTCATGGTGGTTTTCCCTTCGGGAGGACTGGCGGTGCGTCGAGGGGGAGGGGTGTGGGGCTATCGGGGGGCGGGTACGGACGCGGACCCGGGGGCGTGCATCCACCAGGCGGCGGTGGAGCCCGGCAGCGTCCCCGCCGGGCAGTCGCCGCTGGCCAGCAGCGGGACGCCGGGGGCGGGGGCGGGCACCGGTTCGGTGCCGAAGTTGACGGCACAGACCAGGCCGTCGCCGCGTTCGAAGGCCAGCACCTGGGGCGGGGAGGGGAGCCAGCGCAGCGTTCCCTCGCCGAGCTGGGGGAGGCTGCGGCGCAGCTGCAGCCCCTCGCGGTACAGGTGCCAGAACGACCGGGTGTCGGCCAGGGCCCGGTCCGTGGCGTGTGCGGCGAACCACTCCGGCTGCGGCAGCCAGGGCCGCGCCGCGTCGGTACCCGAGGTGAAGCCGAACGGGGAGGCGTGCCCGGACCAGGGGAGCGGTACCCGGCAGCCGTCGCGGATGTGCTGCCGGCTGCCCGTGCGGTGGAATATCGGGTCGGTCAGGACCTCGTCCGGCAGGTCGACGACCTCCGGCAGCCCCAGCTCCTCGCCCTGGTAGACGTACGCCGCGCCGGGCAGCGCCAGCATCAGCAGCGCGGCGGCCCGGGCCCGGGCGGGCCCCAGTCCTCGCCCGGACTCCGTCCGGGAGGTGCCCTCAGGCCCGCTGCTGGGTTCGGCCGCGTACCGGGTGACGGTCCGCACCTGGTCGTGGTTGTTGAGGACCCAGGTGACCGTGGAGCCGGTGCCCGCGATGTCGGTCAGGGCCTCGGATATCACCGTGCGGAAGGTGTCGACGTCCCAGCGCGCGGTCAGCAGGTGGAAGAAGAACGCCTGGTGCAGCTCGTCGGGCCGGACGTACGCGGCCTGCTCGCTCGGGGTGCGTACGGAGACCTCGCCGACCAGCAGCCGGTCGCGGCCGTCGCGGGCGGTGTACTCCTCGCACAGCGCGCGCCAGTCGCGCCACACCTGGTGCACCTCGGGCTGGTTCCAGGCCAGCGGGTTGACCGAGTCGCGGGTCCGCTCGTCGGCCGACGGGTCGGGGGAGTCGGGGAGTTCGGGGTGCTTGAACAGGCCCGCTGCCACGTCGATCCGGAAGCCGTCGACGCCGCGGTCCAGCCAGAAGCGCAGCACCTTGTCGAAGTCGGCGGGCACCGCCGGGTTGCGCCAGTTCAGGTCGGGCTGCTCGGGCGTGAACATGTGGAGGTACCACTGGCCGGCGGTGCCGTCCGCCTCGGTGACCCGGGACCAGGCGGGGCCGCCGAACATCGCCCGCCAGTTGTTGGGCGGCAGCTCACCGTTCGCCCCGCGCCCGTCGGCGAAGTGGAACAGCGCGCGGGCCGCACTGCCCGGCCCGTCCTCCAGGGCCGCGCGGAACCACGGGTGCTCGCTGGAGCAGTGGTTGGGGACGATGTCCAGCAGGACCTTCAGGCCCAGCCGGTGCGCGTCGGCCACCAGCAGGTCGAACTCGGCGAGGTCGCCGTAGACCGGGTCGACGTCGCGGTAGTCGGCGACGTCGTAGCCGTGGTCGTGCTGCGGGGAGGGGTAGAAGGGGCTGAGCCAGATGCCGTCCACCCCGAGCTTCTTGAGGTACGGCAACCCCGTGCGGACACCGGCCAGATCGCCGATGCCGTCACCGGTGCTGTCGAGGAAGCTGCGGACGTAGACCTGGTAGATCACCGCGTCGCGCCACCAGCGCTGAGCCGTGTCCGGGGACGAGGTCCCGGTGGCCGGCCGGACCGCGGGGGCGGCCGGGTCGGTGAGGGGGAGGGAGGGCGCGTCTTCGGCCGGGGAGCCGTTGTCTGCGGTGGCGATGAGCATCTGCCGTGATCCCGTTCTTGCATGAGCATGCCGTGCGGCCTGCCGGGGTCGCTGTTATGCATGCATGTTAAGTAGCCATGTCTTTTCGGTGTCAACGAAAAGACGCAATCTGCTTGGAAGATGCCCTGATTTGTCCGGGCTTGGGAGGCACTTCGAGGCGCGTCCGTTACTTAACAAATAACTAGATCAGGGAGGGGGAGAGGGGCAGGCGAGGGTCAGCCGCGGCTGACGATGGCCCGCAGTTCGCGCTCCAGACGCGCGACGGTGGCGTCCGTGCTCAGCCGGTGGACCAGCGCGTCGTGCACGACGGCCTGCACCGCCAGGCTCACCTGGTCGTAGCGCGGGCTCTTGAGCCGCGGCCGGGCGGTCAGCACGGCCCGCTTGAGCGTCGGCAGATAGGGGAACCGCCGTACCAGCTGCGGATCCGCGTACAGGTCCGCCCACACCGGTGGCAACGCGCCCTCGGTGAGCACCCGGCGCTGCACCTGCTCGGACGTCAGATAGGAGATCAGCTCGGCGGCCGTCTCCGGATGCCGTGAATGCGCGTTGACGGCCAGATTGGAGCCGCCCAGCGCGCTGGCGCCCGGCCCGTCGGGGCCCGGCAGCGGCACCGCGCCGAACTTCCCCGCCACCTTCGAGGACGGGCCGCCGGCCAACGCGTACGCGTACGGCCAGTTCCGCAGGAACAACAGATGGCCGTCCTGGAAGGACGTGCGGGACTCCTCCTCCTTGTACGCCAGCGCGCGCTGGGGGATCCACCCCTCGCGCACCCCGTCGAGCAGGAACGACAGGCCCCGGCGGGCCGCGGGGGAGTCCACGGTCACCCGCGTGCCCTCACCGGCGAGCACCGAACCGCCCGCCGACTGCACCGCCTCGACGACGTTGGCGGTCAGCCCCTCGTACGGCAGGAACTGGCCCGCATAGCCGTCCAGTCCGTACTTGGGCGCGACCGTTTTCGCCAGACGCGCCAACTCGGCCCAGGTGCGCGGCGGCCGGGCACCCTCCCGGTCGAGCACGTCCTTGCGGTAGTAGAGCAGCCCCGCGTTGGTCACGTACGGCACCGCGTAGAGCCGCCCCCGGAAGGTGGCGGTGTCCACCACGGGAGGCAGGAAGCGCTCCAGCGGGAACCGCGCGCCGTCGACCGGTTTGATCCAGCCCGCGGCCGCGAACTCCGACGTCCAGGCCACGTCGATGTTCAGCACGTCGAAGCGGGAGCTGTGCGAGCGCAGCTCGGTGACCATCTGGGCCCGGACCTCGTCGGCCGCGTCCGGCAGCTCGACCAGCGTCACCTTCTCGCGCGGGTGGTGGACGTTCCAGCCGTCGAGGACGCCGCGCAGATAGCCCGTGAGGTCACCACCCGTCACGAGCGTGATCGGGCCGCGGCCGTCCGGATCGCCGAGCGGCTCACCGGCCCGGGCGCCCGTATTCCCCGCGAACAGCAGCGAAAAGACCAGCAGAGCCCTCGTCGCGGCACGCTTCCACCGCATGGGCTCCTCCTTGAACCAGGCGTCGACGGGACACTGGACCGACAGCCCGCCCCATGTATACCTGTTAGCCATGCGGGATACTAGATGTCGCAGGGAGATACGACGACCGACCGGCTCACACCCGGATGAGTTCACATAACCGGCATGTAGGGCGGGGAGGGAGAGGAAGAGCGTGCGGCTGCCACTCCTGGCATTGTTGGTCAGCGGGCCCGCACACGGCTACGAACTCAAGCAGGCCCTTGAGAACCTCCTCGGCGCGGCATACCCTCAGCCGAACGTCGGACAGATCTACGTCACCCTGAGCAGGCTGGAGAAGGCGGGCCTGATCGAGGGCGAGGACGTCGAGCAGTCGGACCGGCCCAACAAACGCATCTACCGGATCACCGCCGCGGGGCGGGAAGCGGTGGATGTCTGGTTCGACGAGGCCACCGCCGAACCGCGGGTGCGGGACGAATTCTTCATGAAGCTCGCCGTCGCCACCCAGACCGGGACCGCGGACCGGATCGTCCTGATCAACAAGCAGCGCCGCCAGTACCTCAACACCATGCGCGACCTGTCGAAACTCGCGGCGGTCGAGGACCGGGGCAACCCGATCGCGCAGCTGCTGATCGAGGGCGCGATGCTGCATCTCCAGGCGGATCTGGACTGGCTGGAGCGCTGTCAAGAGGAGTTGGAATGAACCGGGACGAGCCGTCCGGCCCGATAGTGCGGGCAGCCGGCCTGGTCAAGACCCACCGGCCGGAAGGCGCCGCCCCCGTCCACGCCGTACGGGGCGTCGACCTGACCGTCGAACGCGGCGAATTCGTCGCCGTCACCGGCCCCTCGGGCGCGGGCAAATCCACCCTGCTGCACCTTCTCGGCGGCCTCGACCGGCCCGACAGCGGTTCCCTGTGGCTCGACGGCCGCCAGGTCGACGGCTACCGCGAGGCCCGCTGGGCGGAGCTGCGCCGCAACCACATCGGCATCGTCTTCCAGTTCTTCAACCTGGTCTCCAACCTCTCCGTCGCCGACAACGTCGAGCTCCCCGCGCTGCTGGCCGGCCGCTCCCCCCGGCAGGCCCGTACCGCCCGCACCGAGCTGCTCGACGAGCTCGGCCTGACCGGCAAGGAGAACTGCACGCCCGGCGAGCTCTCCGGTGGCGAACAGCAGCGGGTCGCGCTGGCCCGCGCCCTGGTCAACGCCCCCAGCCTGCTGCTCGCCGACGAACCCGCCGGCAGCCTGGACAGCAAGGGCACCCGGGAGGTGCTGCGGCTGCTCGCCCGCTTCCACCGGCGCGGCCAGACCATCCTCCTGGTCACCCATGACGCCCGGATCGCCAGCGCCGCGGACCGGGTGATCAGCTTCTTCGACGGCCAGGTCGTCGACGACGCCCACCTCGGCAGCGAGCCCGGCCGCCCGGCGTCCGGCGTCTCCGACGTACTGAAGCTCAAGGGCTGACCCGTGCGAGCGGCAGCACGCTGGACCCAGGCACATCTGAGAGCGCACCGCCCCGCGGCCGTGCTCATCGTGCTGGCCACCGCCGGGATCACCGTCTCCCTGCTGCTGGCCACCGCCCTCTTCTCCTACGCCACCGACCCCTGGCAGCGGATCTTCACCCAGTCCTCCGGCGCCCACGTCTGGATCCACACCCAGGCCGGGGCCCGCGCCGGTTCGCTCGCCGCACTGGACGAGGTGCGGACCGCCGCCGGCCCGTACCCCACGGTGCGGACGACCGCGAGCCTCCAGCCCGGCGGCGCCCGGGCGGCACTGGAACTGCGCGGCGTCCGCGGGCGGCCGGCGACCGCCGCCCCGCAGACCGTCGCGGGCCGCTGGCTCGACCCGCACACCGATGCGGGGGCCACCCGGGGCATTGTGCTGGACAGCTCGGTAGCCCGGGCGATCTGGGCCAAACCGGGTGATTCCCTTGCGTTGAGCGGCTTCCCGACGCCCCTGCACGTGGTGGGCATCGCCGACACCGCCGAAGCGCCCTTCCGGGCCGGCGAGACCCCCGGCGTCGCCTGGGTGCTCCCGCAGACCCTCGCCGCCTCCGACGCGGGCGCCGACCAACGCGGCCGCGCCATCGGCCTCCGGCTCAGCCACCCCGAGGACACCGACTACGTCGTCCAGCGGGCGGTCACCCAGCTCGGCGCCGACCAGATCACCGATGTCTCCACCTGGCGCCAGGCCAAGGCCGAGGCCGCCGGCGACAACAGCCTCCTCGCCCGGCTGCTCGGGCTCTTCGGCCTCGGTGCCCTGCTCGCCGCCGCCCTCGCCGTGGGCGGCGCCATCAGCACCAGGATCCGCGGCCACCTCCGCGACATCTCCGTCCTCAAGGCCATCGGCTTCACCCCGGGCCAGGTCGTCCGGATGTTCCTCGCCCTGCACCTCGGCTTCGCGCTGCTGGGCGTCACCCTCGGAGCCCTGGTCACCCAGCTGCTCGGCCCCCTCGTGCCCGGCCGGATCGGCGAGGCGACGGCCCTGTGGGCGCAGCTCCCCGAACACACCTGGCTGCCCCTCGCCGTATGCGGTGGCGTGGTGGCCTTCATCGGCGCGGCCACCTGCCTGACCGCATGGCGCGCCGGCCGGGTGCCACCCGTCCCGGTCGCCCGCGCCGCGGCACCCACCGCCGGCGGCGGATCCGGTCTGACCCGGCGCGCCCTCGGCCTCAAGATCCCCCCGGCCCTGGTCCTCGGCTGGCGCGGCGCCTTCCACCGCCCGCTGCGCTCCTGGGCGGCGGTGGCGCGCCTCGCCGTCCCCCTCCTGCTCATCACCATCGCCCTGGGCGCCTGGACCACCCTGGACCGCTTCACCGCCCGCCCGGAAAGCGTCGGCCTGGCCGCGTCCCTCACCGTGCGCTCGGACTCCCTGAGCGACCGGCAAGTACACCAACTCCTCGCGGAACAGGGCCGGTTGACGTCCTACCCCGGCGCCGAGGTGCAGGCACTGGTCCCCGGCCAGACCGGCACGATCACCCTGCGCGGCCTCGGCACCGACGCCCACCCCTACCCCTTCGCCCTCGCGGAGGGCCGCGCCGCCCACGGCCCGGACGAGGCGGTCGCCGGCGCCGGCCTGCTGGAACTCCTCGACGCACACGTCGGCGACTGGGTCCGGATGACCGTCGCCGGCCGCCCGCACGTCCTGCACATCGTGGGCCGCAGCATCGAAACCGAAGACGCCGGCCGGGTCATCTCCACCACCCTCGACACCCTGCGCGACGCCGGCCCCGGCACCCCGGCGGCCCGCCCCGACTTCTACAACCTGGTCCTGCCCCACGGCACCGGCCCCGCCGCCGTACGTGACGCCCTCACCAAGGCCTCCGCGGGCCGCCTGGAAGTACGCCAGATCCCCAACCCCGCCGACCAGCTCTCCGCGGTCCGCGGCGTCGCCGCCGGACTGATCGCGGTCCTCACCCTGATCGGACTCGCGGAACTGGCGACCACGGTCGGCGCCGCCGTACGCGACCGCAGCCGCGACCTGCTCGCCCTGCGGGCCGTCGGCCTCACCCCCCGCCAGATCACCGCCGTCATCGTCTCGGCCACCGCCTTCATCACCCTGGCCGCCGCGCTCACCGGCACCGCGCTCGGCCTGCTCGCCTCCCAGTGGCTCATCGACCTCCAGGGCGAAACGAGCGGCTGGGGAACGGGCATCGCCCAACTCCCGCCCGCCGGAACCCTGGCCCTGGTCATCGCCCTCGCCGTGACGATCTCCGCGGCGGCCGCCACCCTTCCGGCCACCCGCACGGCACACCGCCGCCTGGCGGACTCGGCGGCAGAGGTGCTGTAAGAGGCAAGGGCCTCTTCCCCGCACGTGCCGTGGGGTCCACAGTGGCGCCGGTGTGCCCATCGCTACCGAGGAGCGGCGACTGTGAAGATCTTTCTCTCGTCCGACATGGAAGGCACCGCGGGAGTCGTCGACTGGGACCAATGCCGACAGGGAGGCCCCCGCTACGAGTACTTCTGCGGCCTGCTCCAGGAGGAGGTGAACGCGGCGATCGAGGGCGCGGCCGCGGCCGGTGCGACCGAGTTCCTGGTCAACGACTCGCACGGGGCGATGGCGAACCTCCGGCCGGACGCACTCGCCGGCCGCGCCCGGTACCTGTCCGGCCGCCACAAGCCGCTGTACATGATGCAGGGCCTGGACGCCTCGTACGACGGAGTCTTCTTCGTCTCGTACCACGGCTCGATGGCCGGGTCCCCCTCGACGCTCTCCCACACCTACAACCCCCGGGCCGTCGCGGAGGTTCGGCTGAACGGCACGCCGGTGGGCGAGAGCGGCATCAACGCGTTGGTCGCATTCGGGCACGGGGTCCCGGTCGTACTGATCACGGGTGACCGGACCACCGCCGAAGAGATCGGGCCGTTCTGCCCGGGCATCCGGGCCGCGGTGGTCAAGACCCCGGTGTCCCGCTTCGCCGCGGACAGTCTGCACCCCGAGGACGCACGCGAGGTGATCAGGGAAGAGGCCCGCGAGGCCGTCCGGGGCCTACGGGATGCCGCGCCACCCCGGATTGCCGTCCCCGCCACGCTCACCCTCCGCTTCCGCAACACGGACCTCGCCGAGATGGCGACCTGGATCAACGGGGTGGTCCGGGACAACGACGACGACCTCACCGTGCACGTCACCGACGACGACCCCCTCCGCCTCTACCGGACCTTCGTGACGGTGGTGTTCCTCACCAGAGGGATCGCCGAGTGACCGCGCCGGCGCCGTTGCGGCGCCGTCCTGCCTGCCGACGGCCGGCACGACATGCACGAGCACGCCCTCGTCGTGGCGGTTGAGGGAGCGGACCGACCCGGGCGGCCGGCGGGGCCGTCAGTCCGTGGCGGGGCCGAGTTGGACGCAGCATTCCCCCGGGCGGGGTGCGAGGACGGCCTCCACGCCGCTGACCTTCAGACCCTGCAGATAGCCGGCGATGAAGGCGTGGTTCATGCCGCACACCAGGTCGGGGGCCCTGGCCGCAAGCGGGTGGAACGGGCAGTTGCGCAGCCGGAGTTGGGTGGACGTCTCGCGGAACGGCTCGAAGCCGTGCTGGTCGAGCATCCGCTCGCAGACATGGAGTCCGCGTTCCGCGCCGAGCCGGCCGGGACGCGTCTGCTCCCGTTCGGCCTCGCCCAGTTCGCGGCCGCGCCGGCCGGCCGTGCGTACGGCGGCGTGGGTCGCGGTTTCGCCCTCGTCCTCGGTCAGGACGGCCTCCAGCAGGAGGTCGGCCAGGAGCTCGTGGCGGCGGTCCGGGATGCTGACGCGGATCTCGCTGTCGGTGGGTTCGTAGACCTTCGGCTGCCGGCCGACCTTCCGGATGCCGCCGGGTGAGGCGTACCGGGCGCGCAGCAGACCGGCGTCCACCAGCTTGTCGAGGTGGAAGGCGGCGAGCTTGCGGGAGATGCCCACGCTGGCGGCCGCCTCGTCCCGGGTGACGGGGCGGCCCTGGCGCCGGATGAACGTGAACATCTGCCGTCGGGAGTCCTCGTTGAGGACGCTCACGGACTCGATCGCGGCGTCGTCCGGCCGCTTCTGCGGTGTTGCGTCGGGGTCCACCCCTCCACGATAACGCGCATATCGGTAGGTCCAACCAGTAAATCGTCGCCCTGTGCGGAGCTCACCTGCCCGTCTTGACGCCCCTCCGGAATAAGACCAAGATTTGTTGGTGAAAAAGGAGGTGGTCGGCATGGCTGATCCATTGCCTGGCCGTGCCAAGCGGCCGGTGAGTGCCGCACTGGCCGGTCCGTACGGGCACCCGTTCCATCCGATCCTGGTCACGGTCCCCATCGGGGCGTGGGTGGGCAGCCTGGTCTTCGACGTCGCTTCGCACCTCGTGCACGATCCGGCCGTCCTGGCCCGGGGCGCGATGTGGCTGATCGCGCTGGGCGTGATCGGTGCGCTGGTCGCCGCGCTGGTGGGGTTCCTGGACCTGTTCGCGATTCCGCCCGGGACCCGGGCGTTCCGCGTCGGTCTGCTGCATATGACGCTGAACCTGCTGGTCACCGCCGCCTACGCGGGGAACTTTCTGTGGCGGCATGCCGGCCACGGGCCCGCGGGCAGCGTCGGGGCCGGGATGGTCACGCTGAACGCCGTGAGCCTGGCGGTCCTGGGCGTCTCGGGATACCTGGGCGGGAAGCTCGCCTACCGCTACGGGGTGCGGGTCGCCGACGAGACCACCCAGGCCGAGGGCTTCGCCCCCCTCCCACACCATCCGGACCGAAGCGCCGGCTGACGCCTTTCCCCACCGCGGCCGCGCGGCGTCGCGGACGCGGTGGCCAACCCGTTCACGTTCACCAAGAGGAGCAAGAGGAGTCCCGATGGACATCGCCGCACTGATCGCCTGGCTGATCACCGCTCTGGGCGGCTTCTACATGCTCGGTACCTGGCTCGCCCGCGGAGGGGCCTCCGGCGGCACCAGCCGGCTGCCCGTCCCGGTCGTCTTCGGCCACTTCGCGCTGGCCGCGGCCGGCCTGGTCGTCTGGATCGTCTACCTGATCACCGACAAGGACGCGCTGGCCTGGACCGCGAACGAGAGCCTGCGCGGGACCCCCGGCCGCATGGCCCGCGCGTACGCGGAGCTGTTCAGCCCCCGCCCCTTCGACCTCACGACCTTCCCCAACGACGAGGGCTACGACGAACTCGTGCTGGCCCGCAGCATCCCGGTGCGGTCGGTGTGCGAGCACCATCTGCTGCCGTTCGTCGGCACCGCCCACGTCGGCTACCTGCCCGGACGGCGGATCCTGGGCCTGTCCAAACTGGCCCGGGTGGTCGAGCACTTCGCCTGCCGCCCCCAGGTCCAGGAACGCCTCACCAAACAGGTCGCCGACTGGCTGCAGACGCAGCTGGAGCCCAAGGGCGTGGGCGTCGTCATCGAAGCCGAACACACCTGCATGACCCTCCGCGGCGTCCAGGCCACCGGCTCCAGCACCCTCACCTCCACCCTCCTGGGGACCCTGCGGAACGACGCCCGCTCACGCGCCGAATTCCTCGCACTGAGCGGCCTGCCCACCCGATAGGCCACACTCGACGGGCCGCACTCGACAGGCCTCCGAGGGCCCACTTCCTCACCTCGCCACGGATCCGACCGAAAGACCGACGCATGGAAATCTGGATCAATCCCGCGTGCTCCAAGTGCCAGTCCGCCCTGACACTGCTCGACGCGGAAGCAGCGCAGTACACGGTGCGGTACTACCTGGAAGACCCGCCGACCGCGGATGAACTCGACGCCGTCCTGCAGCGCCTGGGCCTGGAACCGTGGGACATCACGCGCCTCGGCGAACCCGTCGCGGCCGAACTGGACCTCGCCGCATGGTCGCGTGAACCCGCTGACCGCGCCCGGTGGATCGAGGCGCTGGCCGCCCATCCCGCGCTGATCCAACGCCCGATCATCACCGCCGACGACGGCACAGCGGTGGTGGCCCGCTCACCGGAATCGGTGCGCTCGGCCCTCCGGTAGCCCGGGGAGGGGAGCGGCGGCTGCCGCGGCGGTCTCTGGAACGCCTGCCCGGGGACTGGCACGATGAGCGTCCATGGATGATCAAGTCTCCCCCACCACCCAAGCCCTGGACCTGATCAAGGACCGCTTTCCGCATGCCCTGGGTGCCGTACTCGGGGGCTCGGCCGCCCAAGGCCGGGCCACCCCGACAAGCGATCTGGATGTGGCGGTCCTCCTCCCGAACGGGGACACCAGCCGCCGCGAGGTGGTACGCCACGGCGGCCGCCTGGCCGAACTGATCGTCCACACCCTCGCGGACGCTCCGGAACACTTCGAGAGGGACAGAGCCCTCCGCCGGGGCACCCTCCTCTTCATCTACGACCAAGGTCTTCCCCTGGCCGATCCCCACGGTCATCTGGCCCGTACCCGCGAACAGGCCCGCGCCGTGCTCGCCGCGGGCCCTCCGCCGCTCACTCCGGCGGAGTGGGAACGAGGACGCTACGTCCTCACCTGTTTCCTGGACGACCTGACCGACACCTCGCCCGCCACTTCGCCCACCGGGCGGTACGAACAGCTCTCCCTCGCCGACTTCACCCTGCGGGAGGCGGCGCACCTCCTCATCGCTCACCACGGTGACTGGACGGGCATCGGTAAATGGCTGCCCCGCAGGCTGCTGAGCGCGGACCCGGTACGAGGCAGGGCTCTGCTGGACGGCCATCGGGCCGTGGCCGAGCACGCGGACCCGAGCCCCTTGGCGGTGGCCACCGAGCAGGTGCTCGACGTCCTCGGTGGACCGCTCAGGGAGGGGTACACGCAACGTTGGCGCGCCTGACTGTACGGCGTATGTGGGATCCTGCCGAACGGTGAAGTCTCCTGCTGCGACAGCATAGAAGGCCTGTTTCGGAGGCCTGGGCCGGTAACGTCTGTGCTAGTGCAGGTTTACAGGTTCAGCGTCGGGTGAAGGACCCAAGGGGAGGAGCCGCAGGCATGGCCGTGAAGTCCGATCCGCCGTTCCGGCGCATCGCCGACGAGATCGCGCGGCGCATCGATGAGGGTGAACTCGCCCCGGGCGAGCGCGTCCCGTCGACGCGTCAGATCGCCCGGGACTGGGGAGTCGCGCTCGCCACGGCCACGAAGGCCCTCACCGCGCTCCGCCTGGCAGGGCTGGTCGAGGCCCGGCCCCGGGTCGGCACCGTGGTGGCGGCCAAGGAACGCGCGGTGTCGGAGGGGGGCCGGCCCCCGGCCAAGCGCCAACCTCCGTCCTCGTCCTCGTCTTCGTCCCCGTTTCCGTCGCCGCCCCATGGCTCCTCCGATCGCGAACTGACCCGCGAGCGGATCGTCCGTGCCGCTCTGGACATCGCCGACGGCGAAGGGCTGGCGGCGGTGTCGATGCGCAGCGTCGCCGCCAGGCTCGGTGTCGCCGCCATGTCCCCGTACCGGTACGTCAACAGCAAGGACGACCTGGTCCTGCTGATGGCCGATGCGGCCTTCGGCGAGGAGGGCTATCCGGTCGAGCCGCCGGAGGGGTGGCGGGCCCGGCTGGAGCTCGGCGCGCGCACGCTGTGGCGGATCTACCGCAGGCATCCCTGGCTCGCGCAAGTCGGCTCGCTCACCCGCCCCTTGATGTTGCCGGCCCTGATGGTCCATGCGGAGTGGGCGCTCGCCGCCCTCGACGGCCACGGGCTCGACCCGGCAACCATGCTCGACCTGCACATCCTGCTCTACAGCTACCTTCACGGGATCGCCGTGCATCTGGAGCGGGAAGCCCAGGCCGAGGCCGCCACCGGGCTGTCCGAGGATCAGTGGATGGACCACCAGACTCCCGCCTTCGAGGCGATCGCCGCGGCAACCCGGTACCCCGTGTTCGGCAGAATCACGGACAGTCTGAAGGACGGCTACGACCTCGACCTCGACACGTTCTTCGAGTTCGGCCTCAAGCCGCTGCTCGACGGTATCGCCCTGATCATCGAGGCCCCGCCCACCGCCCGCCGGCCCGCATGACCGTGTGAAGCCGGGGACGGGAGGGGGTGTCCTCCCGGCCGCCGGTACCGCGAGGGGCCCGGTCGGTCGGTCGGTCGAGGCCGGTCGACCATCCGGTCAGGCGGTCAGGCGGTCAGGCCGTCAGGCGGCGGACCAGGGCGACCAGGCTCTCGCGCTGGGCTTCCGGTCCCGCCGTGGCGACGGCGGGCATGAGCATGCAGGTCAGCTGCGGCAGTGTGAACCAGGAGGCGGTCAGTGCGATCACCGCGTGCATCAACTGGCCGGCGGTGACCTCGTCGCTGAGGGCCCCCGACTTCTGCGCCTGGGCGACCGCGGCGATCTTCTCGTCGTAATGGCCGGTGCGCTCGGACTCGGCGACCACCCGGTCCTGGTACTGCAGGCCTTCCCAGGCGAGCAGCCGCACGAAATGCGGGTGTTCGCGGTGGTAGTCGAAGACCCGGCCCGCATAGTCACCGAGGTCCCGCGCCTGTTCGGCGGTGAGGGGTACCGCAGCCGCGATCTTCTGCAGTTCGGATTCCAGCACCGCCACGAACAGCTTCTCCTTGCTGCCGAAGTACTGGTAGATCCGCTCCTTGTTGATACCCGCCCGGGTGGCCACCCGGGCCACCCGGGCGCCTTCGGGGCCGAACTCGGCGAACTCCTCCACCGCCGCATCGAGCAGGAGCTGTTTCGTACGTGCTGTGTCCCAGGCCATGCCTCCACCCTAACCCACCTCCAACCAAAGGGTTGGACTTTGTTGCGGGCCTGTGCGAGACTCCAACTGAACGGTTGGAAATTACCTTGGCAACCCGCTTGAGCAGGAGAAACGCATGTCCACGTCCACGTCCACGTCCAGGCCCGTCTCCAGGCCCGCGTCCGCGAGCACGCCTGCCTCCGTCCCGTCCGTCCACCGCCGCGCGCTGATCACCTGGCTCGCCGTCTATCCCACGATCACGGTCGTCCTCGGCCTGCTCGGCCCGGCCACCGCCCACCTGCCCCTGGTGCTGCGGACGCTGATACTCACCGCGATCGTCGTCCCCGTCGCCGTCTACGCGCTCGTCCCCTTGCTGATGAAGGCCAACGCCGCACTCACCCGCCGCTGACCCGCGCAGACGACGTCGAGTACGCCGGGCGGGAGGTGCTCGGCGGCCAGACGGGCGAGGGGTGCGGCGGGGACGGGGTGGCGTCGGACGGTTTCAGCACCACGGTGTTGCCGGCGGCCAGCGCGGGCGCGATCTTCCACACGGCCATCATCAGGGGGTGGTTCCACGGCGTGATCTGGGCGCAGACGCCGACCGGTTCGCGGCGCAGGACGGAGGTGCGGCCCGGGGTGTACTCGGCGGCCGTCGCGCCCGGGAGGTTCCGGGCGGCTCCCGCGAAGTGCCGCAACACGTCCACGATCGCGGGCAGTTCGTCCGCCAGGAAGAGGGCGCGCGGCTTGCCCGTGTCGGTCACCTCGGCGTCCGCCAGCGCGTCCGCCTCCCGCTCCAGGGCGTCGGCGATGCGGAGCAGTGTGGTCTGCCGGTGCCCGGGAGTCGTCGTCGACCAGCTTTGGAAGGCATCCTCGGCGGCCCGGCAGGCCGCGTCCACGTCCTCGGGTCCGGAGCGTGGGGCCGTGCCGTGCGGGAGGCCGGTGGCCGGGTTGACCAGCGACAGCGTGGCACCTGAAGTGGCCGGCGCCTCCTTGCCGTTGACGTGGTAGAGGACGGTCGTGCGGCGGTCGGTGTCAGCCACGGCGCAGGGCCTCCTCGGCGGCGGCACGGCCGGTGCGGACGGTGCCCTCCAGACGGTCACCCTGGACACGGCACTCACGTCCGTCTGGCGCCATGTCTCCGCGGCGCTCGGCCTGCCGGACACCCTGCCCACGGACTGACGTCCCCGGCGCGCCGACCCTCCGCGGACCGGGGGAGGAAGCCCGGTTCCTACTGTGAACAACGCGGCGCGCCCTGCCCTCGGTTCCCGTCCGAGCTGTGACATTCCTCCGACCCTCCGCGCCTTCCCGCGGCCCCCGCCACCTGCGCATACTCCAGGACCGCCGTGCCTCAACTGCCCAGGGGCGACGGCCGATTGGATGGAGTGAAGGGGAATGATGACATCGGACACGGTCTCCGCGGCGGACGCGGGCACCTGGCTGCTCGGTGATCGTGAGGTCAACCGGCTCGGCCTGGGCGCCATGCGGCTGACCGGCAGCGCCGCCTTCCACGACGGCACCCCCAGCGACCGCGCCCGGGCAGCCGAAGTACTGCGTCGCGCGGTCGAGCTCGGGGTGAACCACATCGACACCGCGGCGTTCTACTTCTCCCGGCTGCGCTCCGCCAACGAACTGATCAACTCGACGTTGGCGCCGTACCCGGACGACCTCGTCATCACCACCAAGGTCGGCCCGGCCAGGGACGCTTGCGGCGAGTGGACCGCCCCCGCGCGGCCCGACCAGCTGCGCGGCCAGGTCGAGGAGAACCTGCGCCAACTCGGCCGCGACCACCTCGACGTGGTCAACCTGCGCCTCATGGGCCAGCCCTCCGTCGGCGAGCACTTCGGTGCCCTCGCCGAGCTGCGCGAAGCCGGCCTCGTCCGTCACCTCGGCCTCTCCAACGCCCGCCCGGAGCACCTGGCCGAGGCCCTGACGATCGCACCGGTGGTGTGCGTCCAGAACCGGTACGGCCTCGACGCACCCGACGGCGCACGGATGCTGCACGAATGCGCCGCACGCGGCATCGCGTTCGTGCCCTTCTTCGCCATCGCCGGGGACGGACGCGAGGCGGGGGCCGTCCGTGCCGAGCACGACGAGGTCCGCGCCGTCGCCCGCACCCACGGTGCCTCACCGGCACAGGTACGTCTGGCCTGGACCCTGGGACAAGGCGCCCATGTGCTGGCCATCCCGGGGACCGGAAACCCGGATCACCTCGTCGACAATGTGGCGGCCGGCGCGCTGCGGCTGACGGAGGAGGATCGCCGGATCCTCGATGCGATCGGCCGCACCGCACCCTGACGCCGGCTCACGGCAGCCGTGCGTGACGCCGTTCCGGAACCGGCCCCACCGGTGACCGGGCCGCCGACGCTCTCCCGCCGGGCAGTGCCACGTCCGTATTCCGCCGGACACTCCCGGGCGCGGTGACCAGACTCAACGCCTGTCACCACCAGCGCCTGCGGGAGAGGTCACCACACGTGAGACAGCGCGACGAGACAAGGGGGGCCGCCACAGAGGCCCGGTCATCCGTCGAAGCCGAACAGGAGCCGCTCCTCGCCCTCGGTGCGACGCTCGCCCTCGGCGCGGTGCTCGCGCTGCTGAGCACCACCTTGGTGTCGGTCGGCATCGGCAGGCTCGCCGAGGAGTTCTCGGCACCGCTGTCGACCGTGCAGTGGGTGAGCACCGCCTACCTGTTGGCCCTGGCGGTCTCCATTCCGGCCGCCGGCCGGGCCATGGACCGCTTCGGTGAGAAGCGGCTGTGGCAGGTGTCGCTCGTCGTCCACCTCGTCGGGTGTGGGGCGGCGGCGCTCGCCCGGACCGTCGACGTGCTGATCGCGGCACGCGTGGTGCAGGGGGTCGGCGCCGCGATGTTCGAGCCGATCATGCTCACCATGCTGGCGCGCGCTGCGGGCCCCCGCCGGGTCACCCGGGTGATGAGCCTCGTCCAGATCCCGATCACCATGGCACCGGTCTTCGGGCCCGTGGTGGGAGGCGTCCTCCTCAACGCACTTGACTGGCAGTGGCTGTTCTGGCTCAACGTTCCGGTGGGCGTGCTCTGCGCGCTGCTGGCCCAGCGGCTGCTTCCGCAAGACCCCCCACGGGCCTCCCGCTCCGCCGCCCGCCTGGACGTGACCGGACTCGCGCTGCTGCCCGCGGGACTGGCCGCGCTCATGCTCGGCCTCTCCCAGGCGGCCGGTACCGGCACCGGGGACGGCGGCGGTGCCCCGGCCCGGGACCTCCTCGTCCCCGTCTCCCTGCTCGCCGGGACCCTGCTGTTCGTCGGGTACGTCGTGCACGCGCTCCGTACGCGCAAGGCGCCGCTGATCGATCTCCGGCTGTTCGGGGCGGGCCCCGCGCTCTCCGCGGGCTTCACCAGCGTCGCCCCGCAGAGCGCCGGCCGCGCCAGCAGCGTGCTGATCGCGGCCATCCAGTTGGGCGGCTCCGTCGGTACCGCCCTCCTCGCGGTGGTGCTCCAGCGGCAGCTCGCCCACACCCCCACGGCCGCCGTCGCCTACGCCGCCACCTTCTGGTGGACGCTGGCGCTCTGCGCACTGGGCGCCGTCACCGCCCTCTTCCTCCCCCGTTCCGAACGCAGTTGAGAGCTTGAGAGCTCGAGAGCCTGAGAGGTTGAGAGAACACATGGCACACCTTCCCGAGAACACCGGCGCCCCCCTGAGGGGCAGAGTCGCCTTGGTGACCGGGGGATCCCGCGGCATAGGCGCCTCCATCGCCGAACGCCTGGCCTTCCGGACGGCGGGCGCATCATCACGATCGGCAGCGTCAACGCGGACCGGATGCCCTTCGCCGGGGGCTCCGTCTACGCCATGACCAAGGCGGCCGTCGCGGGCCTCACCCGCGGACTCGCCCGCGAACTGGGCCCCCGCGGGATCACCGTCACCAACATCCAGCCCGGCCCCACCGACACGGCCGCCAACCCCGCGCACGGCCCCCTGGCGGACGCCATGCGCGGCTGGACGGCCCTGAACCGCTTCGCGACCCCCGAGGAGATCGCCGTACTGACCGCCTACCTGGCCGGACCGGAATCCGCCTTCATCACCGGCACCAGCCTCACCATCGACGGCGGCTTCGCCGCCTGACCCCACCGGCCCGCGTTCCGCTTCTCCCGGAATGCCGTCATCGTCATCGTCCGCACCCCCGTGAACACCGGGAAAGGTACGCGCCGGTAGCGGAGTCCGGCCTTCAACTGTTCGGTTCCGCTTCACTTTTGGAGTTCTGACAACTTCATGACGGGCCTCCTACGGTTGCCTCGCTTCAACGAGAGAACGCCACTCCCCGCGCCGTCCACGGTTCTTTCTCGGAGGTCCGCTGTGTCCATGTTCTCCCGTATCCGACGGCCGCGCCGGTCCGTCTCGCTCTTCGGTGCCACCGGCCTCGTGGCCGCCTCGCTCGGGCTGTGGGGCAGCGCCCCCGGCGTCGCGCAGGCCGCGGCGCTGCCGACGCCCGACCACGTCGTGGTCGTGGTGTTCGAGAACCACGCCTACGAGCAGGTCATCGGCAGTTCGAGCGCTCCGTACCTGAACAACACGCTCAAGGCCGGTGGTGCCAACCTCACCAACTCCTTCGCGCTGACCCACCCCAGCCAGCCCAACTACATGGACCTGTTCTCGGGCGCCACGCAGGGCGTCACCGACGACAGCTGCTACACCCCGCAGTTCTCCGGCGCCGCCAACCTCGGCTCCGAGCTGATAGCCGCCGGCAAGACCTGGGGCAGCTACAACGAGGGCCTGCCCTCCGAGGGCTCCACGACGTGCACCAACAGCGCCACCAAGTACGCGCGGAAGCACAACCCGTGGTTCGCGTTCAACAACGTGCCGCTGAACACCGCCCACACCTTCAGCCAGTTCCCGACGAACTACAGCACGCTGCCGAAGGTCTCGTACGTCGTGCCGAACCTGTGCAACGACATGCACGACTGCTCGATCACCACCGGCGACAACTGGCTGAAGAACAATCTCGACGCCTACGCCCAGTGGGCCAAGAACAACAACAGCCTGCTCCTCGTCACCTTCGACGAGGACGACCGGTCCCACAACAACCACATCGCCACGGTGCTCTACGGAGCGCACGTCACCCCGGGCAGCTCGTCCACCGCGACGTACAACCACTACAACGTCCTCCGGACCGTCGAAGACCTGGCCGGCCTGACCACGCACGCCGGCAACGCCGCCTCCGCCTCCGACATCACCGGCATCTGGAACTGACCACCGTGTACGTAGCAGACAGCCGTACCACCCCTGCTCCGGCCGACCCGGGTACCCGCCCGGGCGGCCGGGGCAGGGCCCTGCCGCACACCAAGGCCGCGACCGCGCTGCGGGCCGTGCCCCGGACCGTGCTCGTCCTCGGCACGGTCAGCCTGATCACCGACGTCTCCTCCGAGATGGTCACCGCCGTCCTCCCGCTCTACCTGGTCGCCACACTGGGCCTGTCCCCGCTGGGCTTCGGCCTGCTGGACGGGGTCTACAACGGCGTCAGCGCCCTGGTCCGGCTGGTCGGCGGCCATCTCGCCGACCGCGGTGGGCGGCACAAGGCCGCAGCCGCCGTGGGGTACGGGCTCTCCGCGCTGTGCAAACCTCTGCTGCTGCTCGCCCACAGCGTGCCGCTGATCAGCCTGGTGCTCGCCGCCGACCGCACCGGCAAGGGGCTGCGCACGGCACCGCGCGACGCGATGATCTCGTTGGCCTCCTCGCCCCGGACACAGGGGCGTTCGTTCGGTGTGCACCGTGCCATGGACACCGCCGGAGCCCTGCTGGGGCCGGTCACCGCCTTCGCCATCCTGCGGGTGGCGGCCGGGGGCTACGACGCCGTGTTCACCGTGAGCTTCTGCGTCGCCGTGACCGGTGTGCTGGTCCTGCTGCTCTTCGTGCCGGGCCGCACCCCGTCGCCCGGGACCCCGGCTCCCACCGCGCGGGTCTCCCTGGCCGCGGCGGCCGGCCTGCTGCGCCGGGCCGAGCTGCGACGGCTCACCCTGTGCGCGCTGCTGCTGGGACTGGCCACGGTCTCCGACTCCTTCCTCTACCTGCTGCTGCAGCGGCGCCTGGACCTGGCCCAGGAGTGGTTCCCGCTGCTGCCGGTCGCCACCGCGGGCTCCTTCCTGCTGCTGGCCATCCCCCTCGGCAGGGCCGCCGACCGCTGGGGCCGGTGGCGGACCTTCCTGGCCGGGCACCTGGGCCTTCTGCTCGCGTACGGGCTGGTGCTGGCGCCGGTCCACGCGCCCGTGTTGCCGGTGGTGGCCGTGGTGCTCGTCCTGCACGGCGCGTTCTACGCCGCGACCGACGGGGTACTGATGGCGGCGGCCGCCGGCGTGACACCGCCGCAGCTGCGCTCCAGCGGCCTGGCCCTCGTCCAGACCGGTCAGGCCGGGGCCCGCTTCGCCTGCTCCGTACTCTTCGGCGCCGCCTGGACGGCGTGGGGAGACCGGACCGCGCTGTCCGCCGCCGCGGTGGCGCTGGCGGCGAGCGCGGGGGTGTGCGCACTGCTCCGGCCGCTGCGTACGGGCACGGAGGCGGCGGCGACGGAGGACGGCCCGGCCGCACCCTCCACCACCGTCGAACCGCCCACGACCGACTCCGCGCGCACGGCCGACTCCGCGCCCACGACCGACTCTGCCGACCCCGCGCCCACGACCGACCCCGCGCCCACGACGGAGGCCGCCGGATGAACCCCCGCACCCGCATCGTCGTCCTGCTCGTCGCCGTGGTCGTCCTCGGCGGCGTCGCCGTGGGCGCCGTGCTGCGGGCCGCCGACCAGGCGAACCGCAAGGACCAGCAGCAGACCACCGGCCCGCGGGTGACCGCGGGGCGGGTGGCACTGGCCGGAGCGGCCTCGGCGCGGCAGCCCCGGCTGGTCTTCCGCAGCACGCTGTGGGGTCCGCACCGCGACGAGCTGGTGTCCGTACCGGCCTCCGACCCCGCCGGCCCACGCACCGCGTCCGGCCTCCGCTGCCTGCGCTTCTACACCGCCGCCGGCACCGGCAGTTGTCTGCGTGCGGTGCCCGGCGCGATGGCCGGCCACTACGAAGCCGTCGTGCTGGACTCCCGGCTGCGGGTCCGCAGGCACCTCCCACTGGTCGGGAGCCCCACCCGGACCCGGGTCTCGCCCAGCGGGCGGATGGTGGCATGGACCGTGTTCGTCAGTGGAGAGTCGTACACCGGGCTCAACTTCTCCACCCGCACCTCGATCCTCGACACCCGTACCGGAAAGTTCCAACCCAACCTGGAGTCCTACCGCGTCATCAAAGACGGGCAGCCGTACCGGAGCCCGGACATCAACTTCTGGGGAGTGACGTTCGCCGACGACGGGCACTTCTACGCCACCCTGGCCACCCGCGGGACGGCCTATCTGGTGCGCGGCGACATCGCCCAGCGCACCGTGACCACCCTCCGCGGCAACGTCGAATGCCCGTCGCTCTCCCCGGACGGGACCCGGCTGGCGTTCAAGAAGCGGGTGCCGGGCCTGCCGGCGGACGCACCCTGGCGACTGTACGTGCTGGACCTGCGCAGCATGCGCGAGCACCCGCTCGCCGAGCGCCGCAGCGCCGACGACCAGGCCGTGTGGCTGGACGACCACACCGTCGCCTACGCCCTGCCCGGCGACTTCGAGACCGACGCCTGGGCCGTCCCGGCCGACGGCACCGGCCACCCACACCGCCTGATGCCCGCGGCCCAGGCCCCGTCCGCGATCCGCTGACTGGCCATCACACCGAACAAGGGACGGCGGGATCGGGAGCCCTCCCGCGCGCCGGCGTGCTCAACGCACCTCGATTGGACGCCGGTTGGTCGCCCGTCTAGTATTTTGGCCATGCGGTCAGAAATTAATTCGGGCGGCCAGAACGGCTCCGTCCCGGCGTCCGGCGTCGGCGATCCGAAGGGGCGGGAGCCCGAACGCTCCTTCATCGAGAAGGCGCGTCGCGCCCAGATCATGGATGCCGCCGTCGAGACCATCGCGGCACGGGGGTTCGCGAAGGCCTCGCTGGCGCAGATCGCCGAGCGGGCGGGGATCAGCAAGGGCGTGATCTCGTACCACTTCGCCGGGAAAGGCGAGTTGATCGAGCGGCTCGTCGAGCAGATCTACGAGGGGATCGGCGCGTTCGTCGCGGCCCGGCTGGAGCGGGAGGCCGGGAAAGCGGCCTGGCTGCGGGTCTATGTCGAGTCGGTGGCCGCGTACATGCAGGACCACCGGTCCCAACTCGCCGCGCTCGGCGAGATCTTCGGCAACTACCGCACCGAGGAGGGGGCGTTGCACTACGGCGTCGCCTCGAGTGAGCCGCTGTACGCCGCGCTGGAGGGGGTCTTTCTGGAGGGGCAGCGCAACGGCGAGTTCCGCGACTTCGACGTCCGCGTCATGGCCGTCAGCCTCCAGGCCGGGATCGACCACATGTTCGCGTACTGGAGCGCCCATCCCGAGCACGACCTGGCCGCCCACGCCCGCCAACTCGCCGACCTCTTCGAGCACGCCACCCGGGCGGACCCGGCGCCGGACGGGGCACCAACAGCACCGCGCAGCAACGAACTGCACTGAATCAGCACTGAACGGGGAGAATTTCTCATGACGCATGATCCGGGCCGCCCGGCCGTGACGGTCGGGCCCGAGCCGGCCACCGGGCGGCCCAAGCCCGCCGCCCGGCTGTTCTACATCGACAACCTGCGCATCGTGCTGACGGCGCTGGTGGTGCTGCACCACACCGCCGTCACCTACGGCCACATCCCCGCGTGGTACTACACCGAGCCGGCCAAGGACGGCTCCGGGTTGGTCCTGGACGCGTTCGTCATGTTCAACCAGGCGTTCTTCATGGGGTTCTTCTTCATGATCGCCGGTTACTTCACGCCGTCCTCCTACGGCCGCAAGGGAACCCGGCCCTTCCTCCGGGACCGCCTCAAGCGGCTGGGCATTCCGCTCCTCGCCTTCATCCTGCTGATACGCCCGCTGGTGAACTTCAGCGGTTACACCGCGCTGCGGGCGCAACTCGCCGAGCAGGGCAGGGACCTTCCCTACTGGCTCTACTACGGCTTGAGTTGGGACGCCGGGCCGATGTGGTTCGTCGAGGTGCTCCTGGTCTTCTCGCTGGTGTACGCGCTGGTCCGGCACCGGCGGGCGCGCGGTCTCGCGGGCCCGGGCTCCGAAGGCGCGGGCGTCCGGGCGCCCGAGCGGGCCCCGCGGCCGCTGCGGCCGTTCGCCATCGTCACCTTCACCCTCGGGCTGGCCCTCGCGACGTACCTCTGGCGGTTCGTCGTGCCGAACGGCAGCTACCTGCCGGTCCTGGGCCTGCCCACCCCCAGCTACCTGCCGCAGTACGCGAGTTTCTTCGTCATCGGGGTGCTGGCCCACCGCCACGGCTGGCCGCAGACGCTCTCCCGGGTCGCGGGGCGGGTGGGCTTCGCCGTCGCCACCGTCGCGACGCTCGCGTACCTGCCCGTCGTCGTCACCGCCGGGAACGGCGTGCTCGACGGGCGCGGCAGCTGGCAGTCGCTGGCCGGGGCCGCGTGGGAGTCGACGTTCGCCGTGGGCGTCGTGCTGGGGCTGACCGTCCTGTTCCGGGAACGCTTCCATCGGCAGGGCCCGGTCGCCGCGTTCCTCTCCCGCCATGCCTTCGCGGTCTACCTCACCCATGCGGCCGTGCTCGTCGGCCTCGGGTACGCCTTCCGCTGGCTGCACACCCTGGCGGTCGTCAAGTTCGCCCTGGTCGCGGTCCTGGCCCTGCCGCTGTGCTGGGCCGTTGCCTACGCCGTCCGCCGGCTGCCCCGGGCGGACCGGGTGCTGTGACGCCGTAGCGGCTCTCCTCTGGTGGCCGACGCCCACTGGAACCGGCCCCTGTGCCCGGCCCGAGCCGGGAGCAGGGGCCGGCCGGCTGCCCCGCTCACCCCAGCGGCTTGTCGAGAACCGCCTTGGAGTGGCTGAACGTCTCCAGCGAGTACTCGCCGTGGTAGCGCCCCGTGCCGCTCTCGCCGACGCCGCCGAACGGCAGGTCGGGCGCGGTGAGATGGGCGACCGGCAGCCCGAAGGTGAGCGCGCCGGAGGAGGTCTCGGTCAGGAGCCGGTGCTTGGTGGTGTCGGAGTCGGTGAACGCGTACAGCGCCAGCGGCTTGTCCCGGTCGTTGATGAAGGCGATCGCCGCGTCCAGGTCGGGCACCGGCACGATCGGCAGGATCGGACCGAAGATCTCCTCCCGCATCACCGGGGAGTCGGGGGAGACGTCGGCCAGGACGGTCGGGGCCAGGTAGCGGCCGGCGCGGTCGTGGGTGCCGCCGATGACCGTGCGGCCGCTGTCGAGGAGGGCGGTCAGCCGGTCGAAGTGGCGCTCGTTGACGATCCGTCCGTACTCGGGCGCGGTGGCCGGGTCGGCGCCGTAGGTCTCGCGTACGGCCTCGGCGAGGTGCGGTTCGATGTCCCGGGCGGTGTCGCCGATGGCCAGTACGTAGTCGGGGGCGACGCAGGTCTGGCCGGCGTTGAGGAACTTGCCGGTGACCAGCCGCCGGGCCGCCGCGGCCAGATCCGTACCGGGGTCGAGGACGACGGGGCTCTTGCCGCCCAGCTCCAGCGTGACCGGGGTCAGATGCCGGGCGGCGGCGGCCATCACGATCCGGCCGACGGTGCCGTTGCCGGTGTAGAAGATGTGGTCGAAGCGCTGGGCGAGCAGCGCGGTGGTCTCCGGGACGGCGCCCTCGACGACGGCCACCGCGTCGGCGTCCAGGTGGCGCGGCAGCAGCCGGGCGAGCGCGGCCGAGGTCGCCGGGGCGAGCTCACTGGGCTTGACGACGGCGCAGTTGCCCGCGGCGAGCGCGCCGACGAGCGGGGCGAGCGCGAGCTGCAGCGGGTAGTTCCAGGGCGCGATCACCAGGACGACGCCGAGCGGTTCGCGGACGACCTGCGCGGTCGCCGGGAGCAGCCGGTCGGGCAGTTCGGCGGGCCGGGGTGCCAGCCAGCCGTCGAGCCGGTCGAGGGTGTGGTCGATCTCGTTGAGGGTGAAGCCGATCTCGGTGCGGTAGGCCTCCTCGGGGCCCTTGCCCAGGTCCGCGGCCAGCGCGGCGAGGAGCTCGTCGCGGTGGTCGGTGAGCAGGGTGCGCAGGGCCGTCAGCTGGCCGCGCCGCCAGTCGGTGGGGGCGGTGCGGTGGCTGGCGAAGGTGGTGCGGAGCCGGTCGACCACGGCGGCCGCGTCCAGGGCGGTCGCGTCCAGGTCAGGGGTGGCGGTGTGGGAAGTCATGTCGCCGAGGCTACACGAAACGAAAACTTTTCGTTTCGTAAAGACGGGTCGGTAGACTCGCGGTGTGGGCGAACGCACCGAGAGCAACCAGACCGCGGCGGCCGGGCGGGGACCCGCCCGGGGCCGCCCGCGGGACGCCGAACGAGACCGGGCCCTGTTGGAGGCCACCGTCCAGGTCCTCCAGGAGAGCGGCTACGGCGGACTGACCACGGCCGCCGTGGCCAAACGGGCCGGGGTCTCCACCGCGACCCTCTACCGTCGCTGGCGTTCCAAGGAAGACCTGGTCGTGGGCACCGCCGTGCGCTGGGCGAGCGACCTCGGCCCGCAGCCGGACACCGGCAGCCTCGAAGGCGACCTGGCCGCCCTGCTCCGGGACAAGGCCGAGACGCTGGAGGGGCCCGGCGGCCGCCTGCTGCACGTCCTGATCGGCGAGTCCGCCCACAACGAGGCGCTGGCCCGGGTGCTGGACACCGCGATCATCGAGCCGGTCCGCGACCGGGCCGCCACCGTCGTGCGCCGCGCCGTCGACCGCGGCGACATCCCGCCGCTGGAGAACGCCCATGTGCTCGCCGACCTGGTCGTCGGCTCGATGGTCAGCCGCCTCTTCCTCACCCCCGATGCGGCGCACCGGGTCACCACGGACGGCCCGTCGTCCGGTGAGGCGGCGATCGGCGAGCTCCTCCCGTTCCTGCTGCGCGCCCTGGGCGCACGGACGGGCTGAAACGGGCACCGAGCGCCCGTTCCGCCGCACCGCCGATCTTCCCGGCCGGCCGCCCGGCTGTGCCGACCGGGGGCGCGCGCCTCGGCGGTGGGATTTGCCTTGGAGCGCACTCCAGCCGCCACACTGACCACGACGGCATCCCGGGCCGTGGACGGAAAGGCGGCAGCTGATGGAGACGACGAACCGGACGGGGCACCCCCTGCCCTACGACACCTACCGGCAGGCGATCGAGCGGGAGACCCTGCGCTTCGCCGAGGTGGTCCAGGGTGCGGACCCCGCGACCCCGGTGCCCTCCTGCCCCGACTGGACGCTGGCCGACCTCGCCCGGCACGTGGGATCGCTGCAGCGCTGGTTCGGCACGCTGCTGACCCAGCTGGTGCAGGAGCCGCCGCGCAGCCGTGACGTGGAGCTGGGGCTGCCGGAGCGCGCGGAGGAGTACGCCGACTGGGTGGCCGCGGGCGTGCCCACCGTGGCCGCCGTGCTGCGGAGCACGGACCCCCGGGCGGCCATGTGGGCCTGGGGCGAGGACCAGCACGCGCGGTTCTGGGCCCGCCGGATGCTGTTCGAAACGCTGGTGCACCGGGTCGACGCGGAGCGTGCCGTCGGCCACGAGTCGGCCATCGACCCCGCGCTGGCCGCGGACGGGGTGGACGAATTCCTCGTCAACCTGCCCTACGCGGGCCTCTTCGCCCCTGCGGTGACGAAGTTGCGGGGCGACGGCGAGGTCATCGCCTTCCGGTGCGCGGACGCTGCCGGCGCCACCGGCGAGGAGTGGCGGGTGCGGCTGGATCCGGACGGCTTCCGCCTGCTGCCACGGCCAGGAGCCGAGGCCGGCACGGATGACGCCGCGTCATCCGGGGCACGGACGGCGGTACGAGGACAGGCGGCGGACCTCCTGCTGCTGCTCTACGGGCGGCGCTCGTACCAGGACCCCGCCTTCGACGTCGCGGGCGAGGCCACCGCACTCGACCGCTGGTTCGCCCACACGGCCTTCTGAAACCGCCGGTCGAGGAGCCTCCCAGGCTTCTGAGGAAGGCCATGGCGGGCTCCCTTCGGGCTGGGTTCCTCGTTTCGCCATGCCGGGGGGCACCCGGTATTGCCTGCTACCGCGGCGGCGGTACGGCAGCGGTTCCCCCGAGCGGCAGCTCCGAGCTCCGCGATGCCTCTGTGTACCGCCGGGGCCCCGTCCCGGGCGGACGGGTGCCGCCGGCCGTCGTGGCCGGCGGCACCCGCACCGACCGTGGTTCAGGACCGGGCGCGGAAGGCGCGCAGCCGGAGCGAGTTGCCCACGACGAAGACCGATGAGAAGGCCATCGCCGCGCCCGCGATCATCGGGTTGAGCAGTCCGGCCGCCGCGAGCGGCAGGGCGGCCACGTTGTAGGCGAAGGCCCAGAAGAGGTTGGTACGGATCGTGCCGAGCGTCTTGCGGGAGAGCCGGATCGCCTCCGCGGCCGCGCGCAGGTCTCCTCGTACGAGGGTGAGGTCACCGGCCTCGATCGCGGCATCCGTGCCCGTCCCCATGGCCAGGCCCAGATCGGCCTGGGCGAGCGCGGCGGCGTCGTTGACCCCGTCACCCACCATGGCGACGCTGCGACCCTCCGCCTGGAGGCGCTTGACCACGGTCACCTTGTCCTCGGGCAGCACCTCGGCGATCACCTCGTCGATGCCGACCTCCGCGGCGACCGACCCGGCCACCGCCCGGTTGTCGCCGGTGAGCAGAATCGGGGTCAGGCCGAGGGCGCGCAGCCGGCGGATGGCCTCCGGGCTGGTCTCCTTGACGGCGTCCGCCACCTCCAGGACGGCCCGCGCCGCGCCGTCCCAGGCGACCGCGATCGCCGTACGGCCCGCCGTCTCCGCCTCGGTCATGGCCCGCTCCAGCTCGGCCGGCAGGTGGATCGCCCACTCGGCGAGCAGCTTCCGGCGGCCGACGAGGACCGCATGCCCCTCGACGACGCCCTGGACGCCGAGCCCGGCGACGTTGGCGAAGTCCTCCGGAGTGGGCAGGACACCGACCTTCTGCTGGGCCCCCTCGGCCACCGCCCGGGCGATCGGATGCTCGGAGGCGTGCTCCAGCGCCCCGGCGAGGCGCAGGACATCACTCTCGTCCTCACTGGTGTGGACGAGAGTGAGGGTCATCCGTCCCGTGGTGACCGTGCCGGTCTTGTCCAGCACGATGGTGTCGACCGTGCGGGTGGTCTCCAGCACCTCCGGCCCCTTGATCAGGATGCCCAGCTGGGCACCGCGCCCGGTCCCGACCATGAGGGCGGTCGGAGTGGCCAGACCGAGGGCGCACGGGCAGGCGATGATCAGGACGGCGACGGCGGCGGTGAACGCGGCCGTCAGACCGGCCCCGTTGCCGAGCCAGAAGCCGAGGGTGGCGAGCGCCAGCCCGATCACGATCGGTACGAAGACCGCGGAGATCTTGTCCGCCAGCCGCTGGGCGGCGGCCTTGCCGTTCTGCGCGTCCTCAACGAGCTTGGCCATACGGGCCAGTTGGGTGTCGGCGCCGACCCGGGTCGCCTCGACCACGAGCCGCCCGCCGGCGTTCAGCGTGGCACCGGTGACCGCATCACCGACGGCGACCTCGACCGGGACCGACTCGCCGGTGAGCATCGACGCGTCCACGGCCGACGAGCCCTCGACCACCGTCCCGTCCGTGGCGATCTTCTCCCCGGGACGGACCAGGAAACGGTCACCGACCTGCAATGCGGCGGTCGGCAGGGTGACTTCGCGCCCGTCCCGGAGAACGGTGACTTCCTTGGCCCCCAGCTCCAGGAGCGCCTTGAGCGCCGCACCCGCCTTCCGCTTCGAACGGGCCTCGAAGTAGCGCCCGGCCAGCAGGAAGGCGGTGACGCCGGCGGCGGCTTCGAGGTAGAGGTTGCCCGCGCCGTCGCCGCGGGCGATGGTCAGCTCGAAGGCGTGCGTCATGCCGGGCGTGCCGGCAGTACCGAAGAACAGCGCCCACAGCGACCACAGGAACGCCGCCGACGTGCCGACCGAAATCAAGGTGTCCATGGTGGCCGCGCCGTGCTTGGCGTTCGTCCAGGCGGCGCGGTGGAAGGGCCATGCGGCGTAGGTGACCACCGGCGCGGCGAGGGTGAGCGAGAGCCACTGCCAGTACTCGATCTGCAGCGCCGGAACCATCGCCATCGCGACCACCGGCAGCGCGAGGACCACGGCGGTGACCAGCCGCTGACGGAGCGGCCGGAGCCCATCGGGCTCGGCGTCCGCGCCGCCGGCCGCCGGCGCGCTGTCCGTACGGGCCGGGGCGGGCTCCTGCGCGGTGTAACCGGTCGCCTCGACGGTGGCGATCAGATCGCCGACCGAGACGTCTTCGGCCCGGTAGCTGACCTTCGCCTTCTCCGTCGCGTAGTTGACGGTGGCCTCGACGCCGTCCATGCGGTTGAGCTTCTTCTCGATGCGGGCCGCGCACGAGGCGCAGGTCATGCCGCCGATGGCGAGTTCGACCTCGTGGGATTCGGTGAGAGTCGTCATCACTGCTCCTCGCAGGGGAAACGGTCGCCGGTCCCGCGGGGCGCGGGCCCGGCAACAGGGGTGTGTCAGGCGGCGCGGCCGGTGAACTCACCCCGACCTGTATACCCCCAGGGGGTATCTGTTCGCCGTGCACACTTATACCCCCTCCCCGTATCAATGGCAAGCCTCCCCGTCCTTCTTTGCTTATACCCCCCAGGGGTATAGTCTCCGTGCTGGCCGACCCGCATACCGACCGCATACCGACGCGTCTCCCGACGCGCGCACCCGCAAGGAGAACCCGATGAACACCCCGGTAAAAATCACGGCATTCGCGGCCGCGCTCGCCGCGTCCTTCGGCGTCGCGTACGGCGTCGGCAGCGTCGTCACGCCCGTCACCGCGGCCCCGGAGGCCGCGGCACACGCCGGACACGGAGGCAGTGGTTCAGCGGGCGGGGCAGGGGAGCACGCGGCGGGCGGCCACGACATGCCACCCGGCGGGCTGCAGATCTCCCAGGACGGCTACACGCTCGACCTCAAGACCCCGCAGGTCCGCGCGGCCCGGGCGACGGAACTCCGCTTCGCCATCCGGAACGAAGCCGGCCAACAGGTCACGGCCTACCGGCGTGAGCACGGCAAGGAACTCCATCTCATCCTCGCCACCCGCGACTTGGGCACCTACCAGCACCTGCATCCCACCCGCGCGGCCGACGGCACCTGGCGCATCAAGGCGGAGCTCCCCGCGGCCGGCGCCTATCGGCTCTTCGCCGACTTCACCCCGGACGCCGAGGAAGCCAAGAACCTCACCCTCGGCGCGGATCTCGCGGCCACGGGCACCTACCGCCCCGCCCCGTTGCCCGCACCGGCCACGGTCGCCAAGGTCGACGACTACACCGTCACCCTCGACGGCCGGCTGCGCGCGGGGAAAGAGAGCGAACTGACCCTGAAGGTCACCAAGAACGGCCGACCGGTCACCGACCTCCAGCCCTACCTCGGCGCCTACGGTCACCTCGTCGCGCTGCGCTCGGGCGACCTCGCCTACCTCCACGTCCACCCCAACGGTGCACCTGGCGACGGCAAGACGAAGCCCGGGCCCGAGGTCTCCTTCACTGCCATGGCACCGAGCGCCGGCGCCTACCGTCTCTTCCTCGACTTCCGGCACGAGGGCAAGGTCCGCACCGCCGCCTTCACGGTCGACGCGGCGCGCGCTTAGGGCCTGTCCGATGGATCAGGGCCGGAAAGGCCCGCCATCGGGTCTCCTGCTGCCGGAGCCGGCTCCGCATCCGCGTCGAGATCGCCCCGGGCGCGGACGTACGGCGCTCTGGGATCATGATGCGATGGAACGTATTCGGCAGGCAGTCAGTTCTGGGTCGCCACTCGAACCGCAGATCGGGTTTTCGCGGGCCGTCCGCAAAGGGGCGCATGTCGCGGTCGCCGGCACCGCGCCCATCGGGGACGACGGGACAACGGTGGGGCAAGGCGATGTCCACGCCCAGACCGTCAGGTGCCTGGACATCGCGGAGGTCGCGCTGGAGGCGGCGGGGGCATCGCTGGAGGACGTCGTGCGGACCCGCATCATGCTCACTGACGTGACGCGGTGGAGGGAGGCCGCGCGGGCCCACGGAGAGCGGTTCGCCTCGGTCCGCCCCGCATGCACCTTCGTGGAGGTCTCACGCTTCATCGATCCCGACTGGCTCGTCGAAGTGGAGGTCGACGCCATCCTCGACTAGGTGACGAGAGCGCTGGTCCCAGCCACGCGCGGAGAACGGGCTGGCTGGTCGCTCTGCCGCGCGTGGACCGTCAGGCCACGTCGCCGAGGTAGGCGTCGGGAGGCGGGGGCGTGTGGGACAGGTCGGCGATGGGTTGCCGGAGGGCCTGCGGCAGCAGAGGGGTGGAGGGGAGGTTCCGTAGGGGGACCCATTCCAGGCCGGTCTGCGTGTCGTCCTGTGAGTGACCGCCGAGTCGATGGGGATCGCCGGTGGGAACGCAGAGGAAGATCGCTTCGATGCGGTGGCTCTCGGACCCGTCCGCAGGCTCACCGTGATGGGCACCGATGTATTCGCGCAGCCACAACAGTCGGTCGACCGCCACGGTAAGGCCGGTTTCCTCGTGCACTTCGCGGCGCACGGCGTCATCGAAACTCTCTCCGGGGTGCTGGCCTCCTCCGGGCAGGAAGTAGCACTCCTGATCTCTCCAGCGGGCGCGCATCAGGAGGACGCGGCCCTCGTGGAGGATGACGGCCTTGGCAGCGGTGCGGATGTTCGGGGCCGGCGGCTGGGGCACGGTGCTGGTCACCTTCCTGTCGTTCCTTTGTCTGTCCACTCGTCAGCGGTCCTGTCCCGACCGCCGAGGCGGGTACCTACGAGCACACACGATGCCTGGTCCGTCCGAGAAAGAGACTCGTCCTCACCTTCACCCGCGTCGTCGCCGAAGATGTGGCGGCGTGACCGCGCCGAGGCCGGGGCGTCGTGCGGAGTCCCATGCGTCATGGACGCACGCTATGCGAGGAGGCTCCGTGGTCGACAGGGCGCACTGGTTCGGCCGGCTGCTTCGGGTGCGGCAGCCTGCCCAGGGCCGGCTGTCGGCCACCGGTCGTGGGCAGGCTGCCGCGGAGTCGTTCGGGGCCGTCCCGTCAGCGGCGCAGGGGGCCTTCGCAGTGGAAGTGGGACGTGCCGGCGCGGCCGTTGGACCAGACCTCGACCTCGCCGAAGGAGCAGTTCATGTCGCGGAGGTTGTTGTCGCCCTGTGCGGCCCGGTCAAGCACAAAGAAGTCGACGGTCTCGGACATGTCCTGGAAGACCGTATCGGCGTTGCCGGCGTCGGCGAGGTTCGCCGTGATGCGGCCGTCGCAGGTGAACCGCGGACGGTCCGTCGAGCCGGAGGCGCCGCATGCGTCGGGTGCGATGCCGGTGGACCTGGTGAAGGACGAGCGGATCTGGTCGGGTGTGCTATCGGTCAGCGAGGCGAGGGGGACGTGCTGGGTGTCGGGGACGAACAGGTCGTCGACGTGGGCGATGTTCTTGTCGAGGAACGTGTCGTACTCCCGCTGGAGTCCCGCGTCCCTGCCGAGGCGGGTGCGCCAGGCGTCGAAGGCCGCCGGGTCGTCGGCCCGCAGGTTCCGGTACATCTCCTTCAGCAGGGAGGGGTGTTCGGCCCACAGGAACTCGAAGAAGGTCCCCGCGTAGTTGTAGAAGCGGAAGCCGTCACCGTCGTAGGTGGCGTGCAGGAGCTGGTCCACGGTCATGCGGGGGCCGCCGTTGGCGGTGTCGGCGATGATGCCCTTCACCAGTGACTTGCGGACCTTGATGCCGTCGTCACGGGTGCTGCCGTCGAAGAACTCGGCGGTGCCCTCGTCCATCGCCGTGGTCCGGTCGCCCTCGTACCAGGGGCCCTGGCCGAACACGCCGGGTACCGCCCAGCGGCCGTTGAGGTAGTGCGTGTACTCGTGCCGGAAGAGCTCCTCCAGCGTGAGGGTGGAGTCCTGCGGGACGCGGCGCTGGTAGGTGTAGAAGGTCGCGCCGTTCTCGATGTAGATGCCGCCGTTGCTGGTGCCCAGGCCGGTCAGCAGCGGCTGGAAGTTCTCGTAGTCGGCGCGGGAGGCGTACAGCACGATGTGCAGGGTGGAGTTGGTGTCTCCGGCCAGCGGCTCCTCGGTTCCGACCACCCGGTGGAACTGCGTCTTGACCTGCTTGCTGGCGTAGTAGAGCTGGTCGACGGTGTCGCGGTCGAGGGCGGTGCGGACCGTGATGCCGTCCGTACCGGCCTTGCCGTAGGTGTAGGTCCGGGGGAAGAGGCGCTTCTCGATGTCCTGGCGGCAGACCTTGTACGGCGCGCAGGCGTCGAATTCGATCAGCCAGGTGGCCACCTTGGCCCAAGGGGCGCTGTATGCCCCGAAGTTGCGGGCGGTGGTGTCCAGGAGCGGGCCGAGGCCGGTGACGATCTCGTTGCGCAGCCGGTCGATCTGCCCGGTACGGCCGTACTCGCCGACCGCGTCGCGCACCACCCAGGCGTTGGCCGTGTCCTTGAGGTGGGTGTAGCCGGCGAAGGCCTTGAAGGCGGCGCGGTAGGACGGGTCGGCCACGACCGCGGCGTGGAAGGCGGTGTCCTTGTTGCCCGGGTAGACGCCGAGGTAGTGCACGGAGAGCGCGGCGAGCGCGGCGCCGCCCCAGGAGGAGTCCTTGGCGGTTTCCGGGTGGTCCGGGCCCATGGTGGCAAGTACCCGTTTGACCAGCGGGAGTTGGTACTGGCGCAGGCCCTGCGCGCTGGCCGCGTTGAGGGCTTCGCGGAGCGTCTCGGCGTTGCTGCGGGTCACGTCGAAGGTGTGGGCGGCGGAGCCGAAGGCGTCGACGGCCCGGCGCATGGCGTCCAGCGTCGCCGGGTCGGCGAGGTCGATCTCCCGGTGGGAGAAGCCCTGGTACGCGACCGCGTGCAGGTAGGTGAACATCTCCAGCAGGTGGCTGCCGTTCCGGCCGTCGTGCCCGGCGGCGAGCTGGCCGATGCGGTGCGCGACGGCCTGGATGTGGTCCTTGGACATGACGGGCGCGAGGCGCTGGTCCCAGGTCCAGATCAGGGTGCGCAGACAGCCGTCGGCGGTGACGTCGGGGGCGGCGAGGAACTCGGTGAACTGGTCCGGGGAGAGGTGCGTGATGCCGTCGAGGGTGCAGGGGACGGCGGTCTTGCCGACCGTGGCGTGCGGTGTGCGGGCCGTCGCCTTTGCCTTCGCCTTGGGCGTGTGCGGGCCGGGGACACGGTCGTTGCCGAGCCCGCCGGGGCCCGGTATCCGGAGGGACGAGGGCTTGGGCGCCTTGGCCAGGCGGTCGACCCGGTCGTGCGGGGTGGGCGTGGGAGCCGTCGCACCGGCGAAGGTGGCCGGGCCCAGGGCCGCGGCGGCGGTGCGCGGGGCGGGGGAGGGGGTGGCCGGGTATCCGGTTCCGGCCGCCGTGACACAGAGCGTCACCGCTGTCGCGGCCGTGAGCAGGGATCTGCGAAGGGTTCTCGAAGGGAACACGAAGGTCTCCTGTGTGGGGGCGGTGAAACGTGCGCGCCGGGGCTGCGGTGTCCGGGCCCCGGCTGCCTTACAGGCGCCGACCATGAGAGGCATGCGCACGTCATGTGATGTGTAACGTAGTAATGTGAAATTGCACTGACAAGCCCTTTGTCGGAGTGTGTTCCGGGGAAATCCCTTTCTCCGCCGGTTAGTTCAGACCAGGGGCCGCGCCGCGCCGGGATGG
The DNA here is from genome assembly GCF_036352915.1 of Streptomyces bugieae. Lineage (NCBI taxonomy): Bacteria > Bacillati > Actinomycetota > Actinomycetes > Kitasatosporales > Streptomycetaceae > Streptomyces > Streptomyces bugieae. The sequence continues at coordinate 642,281 of NZ_JAZBJP010000001.1, read as the reverse complement.
CGTCGCCGCCAGCGCGCGTACGCCGGGCTGTCGGCGCAGGCGTTCAGATAGCCCTCGCGCACCCGCCGCAGGATCGCCCCGCCGTGCCGGGCGAGCGGGCCGTCGCGGTGCCAGGCCAGCACATGGCGGTACCACAGGGGGTTGCCGGCCAGTGGGCGCACGACCACCCCCGGTACTTCGATGAAGGTGGCCTGGCAGAGGCTCACCGCCAGCCCGGCCCGGACGATCTCGATCAGCTGCCGCCCCTCGGCCTCGTAGGGCACCCGGGGATGACGGTCGGTCAGGGCGAAGACGGACGCCCAGTACTCGCGGGTGCGGTCGCTGTCCGGGCGGGGCGCGGCCCATTCCTCCGCGGCGAGCCCGGAAAGGCTCACCTCCTCCTGGTCCGCCAGGGGGTGGCCGGCGGGCAGCAGCGCGAAGACGGGCTCCGTGACGAGCGGGTGCAGCAGCACGCCGTCGCGGGGCGGCGGCTCCTGACCGGGGTGGTCGCCGAGGACGGCGGCCTCCAGACGGCCGGCGCCAAGGTCGTCCAGCAGCGGGGCGGGCGCGTACCGGCAGCGGGCGGTCACCTCCGCACTCGGCAGCAACTCCCGTACGGCCAGCAGGAGATGGCCGAGCAGCGGGGCGCCCACCGAGCCGACGCGGATGCGGGCGGGCGCCGCGGCGCGCCGCGCGGCCCGGTCGGTGTCGGCGAGGAGCTGGTCGACGCCCGGCAGGATGGCACGGGCGTGGGCCAGCACCAGATCGCCCAGCGGGGTGGGCGCGGAGCCCTCCCGCCGGCGGTCGAACAGCGCGCCGCCCAGGAGGGTTTCGATGCGCCGCAGCTGGGCGCTCAGGCCCGGCTGGGTCATGCCGAGCGACGCGGCGGCCCGGGTGAGGCTGCCGGCCCCGGCGATCGCGCACACCACCCGTAGATGCCGTATCTCCAGATCCATGGCGCGGATGTTATGGACCGGTGGGAGCTTCCCGACAGGGTGTGGCAGCCCTCAGTCTCATGTGACATCTCACACCGCACCCCCCATGGAAAGGTGCCAAGACGATGAAGGCGCTGCACCCCGCCCGCCGCCGACCCGCACCGCTGCTCGCGGCAGCACTCGCCGGGCTCCTCCTCCCCCTCACCGGAGCCCCGCACGCCGAGGCGTCCCATGTGCCCGAGCGGACCGAGCGCGCCGGAGACTGCGCGCTGCCGGGCACCACCGGCTGGACGGACGAAGGCCATGCCACCGACCGCTCCGTGTTCCAGCGCCCCACCGGGACCCGCAAGGTCGGCATGATCTTCGTGGACTTCCCGGACGCCCCCGCCACCGAGTCCCCGGCCGACGACGCGGCCCAGATCACGCCCGGCGCGGACTGGCTGTGGCAGGCGTCGTACGGCAAGGCGTGGCTCGCCATATCCCAGCACCAGCACTGGGTACGGATGCCCCGCAACTCCACCGACTACGGCTTCGCGCGCGGCCTCAGCCACGAGGCGCACGAGGCGTACATCAAGGACGCCGTCACCGCCGCCGACCCGGACGTGGACTTCTCCGCGTACGACATGGTGTACATCGTCCCGACCAAGAACGCCTCGGCCATCTCCTTCACCCCCACCTACGTGTACGAGCCGGGCACGGCCGGCGTCGTCGCCGACGGGAAGCGCATCAAGTGGGCCGTCACCTTCGGCCAGGACATGTGGCACTGGGGGCCCAAACTGGTCGGCCACGAGACCGTGCACACCTTCGGGCTGCCCGACCTGTACGCCTTCGACCCGGGCGACGACGTGCACCGCTTCGTGGGCGGCTGGGACGTCATGGGTCTGATCAGCGGGGCCGGGCCGCAGTACTTCGCCTGGGAGTCGTGGAAGCTCGGCTGGACCGCCGACAGTCAGGTCGTCTGCCGGGCCTCGGCGGGCAGCGACACCGTCCGGCTCACCGCCGTCGAGTACGGCAGCGGAACGAAGATGGCCGTCCTCCGCACCGGCCCGACGTCGGCGTACGTGGTCGAGTCCCGGCGGGCGGCCCGCGCGGACACCGGCCTGTGCGCGACCGGTGCGCTCGTCTACAAGGTCGACTCGTCCGTCGAGACCGGCAAGGGACCCGTCCGGGTCATGGACGCCAGGCCCGACGCCACCCCGGCGCAGGGCTGCCGGCCCTTGGACGACGCACCCTACCGGGCCGGTGAGTCGTTCACCGACGCGGCCGCGGGCGTGCGGATCGACGTGCTGAAGGCCGGCGCCTACGGGGACACCGTGCGCATCATCAAGTCATAAGTCGCCCTGGAGAAAGGCAGGTTGACTGTGCCCCGACGCCCACCTCGGCGCCGGGGCACAGCCGTGTGCGAGGGCGGTCAGACCGTCTCGGGGAAGTGGCAGGCGACCCGGTGGCCGGCCCCCGACCGCTCGGCTCCGCTCAGGACCGGGGCCTCGGTGCGGCAGCGGTCCTGTGCCTTGGGGCAGCGCGGGTGGAAGGTGCAGCCGGGCGGGGGCGCCGCGGGGTTCGGAGGGTCGCCGAGCAGGGTGAGGCGCTCCCGGGCCCGTTCGGCGACGGGGTCGGGCAGCGGTACGGCGGACAGCAGCGCCCGGGTGTAGGGGTGTGCGGGAGCCGCGTAGACCCGTTCCTTCGGGCCGATCTCGACGATGCGGCCCAGGTACATCACGGCGACCCGGTCGCAGACCCGTTTGACCACGGACAGGTCGTGCGCGATGAAGAGGTAGGCGAGCCCGAGTTCCCGCTGGAGGCGCGCCATGAGGTTGACGATCTGTGCCTGTACGGAGACGTCGAGCGCCGAGACCGGTTCGTCGGCGATGACCAGTCGCGGGCCGGTGGCCAACGCCCGGGCGATGCCGATGCGTTGGGCCTGGCCGCCGGAGAACTCGTGCGGATAGCGGTCGAGGTGTTCGGGGATGAGCCCGACCAGCTCCATCAGGTCGGCGGCCCTGCGGCGGGCGTCGACTGCCGAACCGCCCTGCGCCAGCAGGGGTTCGGCGATGATCCTGGCCACGGTCTGGCGCGGGTTGAGGGAGGCGTGCGGGTCCTGGAAGACCATCTGCAGGTGGCGGCGCAGCGGGTGCAGTTCCCGCTGTCCGAGGTGGCTGATGTCGCGGCCGTCGAAGGTGATCGAGCCGGTCGTCGGCTCCAGCAGCCGCACGATCATGCGGCCGGTGGTGGACTTGCCGCAGCCCGACTCCCCGACCAGGCCGAGGGTTTCGCCCGCCGCCACGTCGAAGCTGACGCCGTCGACGGCCCGGACGGGGGCCGTGCGGCCCCGCTTGCCGGGGAAGGTCCGGGTCACGTCGCGCACGGACAGCAGCGGGGCCGTGCCCCGGGACGGGGAGCCGGCGGCGGCCGGGGGCGGGGACGTGCGGGGCGTCGTCATGGGGTGACCTTTCGGATCCGGTCCGGGCCCTCGGACCGCGGGTGGCCCGGGGCGCCGGGTGCGGTGGCCGGGCCGAGCGGCAGATGGCAGGCCACCGTGTGCCCGCCGGAGGCGACCAGCCGGGGCCGGTGACGGGTGCACCGCTCCCGATCGGCCCAGTCGGCCGCCGCCGCCCGGGGGCAGCGGGGCGCGAACGCGCAGCCCGGTGTGGGGGTGAGCAGCGAGGGCGGGCTGCCGGGGATCGCGCGCAACGGGGCGTCGTCGGCGTCGTCGAGCCGGGGCAGGGAATCGAGCAGGCCGCGCGTGTAGGGGTGGGCGGGGGCGGCGAACAGGGCCTCCACCGGCGCCTGTTCGGCCGCCCGGCCGCCGTACATGACCAGGACCTCGTGGGCGACGCGGGCGACCACCCCGAGGTCGTGGGTGATCAGGACGACGGCGAGCGAGCGTTCCTCCTGGAGCCGGGCGAGCAGCTCCAGGATCTGGGCCTGGACGGTGACGTCCAGGGCGGTCGTGGGCTCGTCCGCGATGAGCAGGTCGGGCTCGCAGACCAGGGCCATGGCGATCATCACCCGCTGCCGCATGCCGCCGGAGAACTGGTGCGGGTACTCGCCCGCCCGGCGCTCCGGCTCCGGGATCCCGACCTCGGCGAGCATCTCCACGGCCCGCCGCCGGGCGGCGGCGCGGCCCGAGCCGACGTGCACCCGGTGGTGCTCGGCTATCTGCTCGCCGACCGTGTAGTAGGGGTGGAGGCTGGAGAGCGGGTCCTGGAAGACCATCGCCATCCGGCGGCCGCGGAGCCGGCTCAGCTCGCGCTCGGTGAGCCCGGCGAGTTCCCGGCCCTCCAGGGCGATCGAACCGCTGACCTCGGCCGCGGTGTGCAGACCCATCACGGCCATCGAGGTGACCGACTTGCCGGAGCCGGACTCGCCGACGATGCCGAGGGTACGGCCGCGGTGGACGTCGAAGGACAGGGAGTCGACGGCCCGTACGGGGCCGTCCTTGGTGGCGAACGTCACCGCCAGGTCCCGTACGGCCAGCAGGGGTTCGGTGTCGGTGGCCATCACAGCCTCACTCGGGGGTCGACGACGGCGTAGAGGAGGTCGACGGCCAGGTTGGCGACGACGATGAAGGTGGCGGCGAGCAGGGTCACGCCGAGGATCACCGGCTGGTCACCGGTGGTCAGGGCGCCGTAGAAGAGCCGTCCGATGCCCGGGAGGCCGAAGAGCGACTCGGTGATCACGGCGCCGGCGAGCAGCCCGCCGAGGTCCATGCCGAAGAGGGTGAGCAGGGGCGTCATCCCCGCCCGCAGCCCGTGCTTGACGACGACGGTGCGGCGCGGCAGGCCCTTGGCGCGGGCCGTGCGGATGTACGGCTCCGCCATCGTCTCGATCATCGAACTGCGGCTCTGGCGTGCGTACATGGCCGCGTAGAGGAGGGCGAGCGCGAGCCAGGGGAGCAGCAGGTTCGACGCCCAGTGCGCGGGGTCGTCGGCGAAGGAGACGTAACGGGGATAGGGCAGCAGGCCGGCCACCCGGATGAGGCCGTAGATCAGCATCATCGACGTGAAGTAGACGGGCAGCGAGGCGGCGCCGACCGCCCCGACCATCAGGGCGCGGTCGACGAGCGTGTCCTTGCGGAGGGCCGCGACCACCCCGGCGCTCAAACCGAGCACCAGCCACAGCACGGCCGCACCCAGGGCGAGCGACGCGGACACCGGCAGCCGGTCCACGAGGAGGTCCCAGACGGCCTCGCTGTTCTCGTACGAGTAGCCCAGGCAGGGGAAGTGGCAGTGCAGGGTGTACCGGCCGCTGCCCATCGTGCGGCCGGTGAAGATCCCGGAGACGAAGTCCCAGAACTGCCGCCACACGGGTTCGTCGAGCCCCATGTGCGCCCGGATCGCCTCCAGGCGCTCGGTGCTGCACGACTTGCCGCAGGCCGCGGCGGCCGGGTCGGAGGGCAGGACGTAGAAGATCGTGAAGGTGACCGCGGCGACGGCGATCAGCACTCCGACGACGGCCACCAGGCGCCGCAGCGTGTAGCGGATCATGCGCGGCTTCCCCTCGGGTCGAGGACGTCGCGCAGGGCGTCGCCGAGCAGCGTGAACGCGAGGACGGTCAGGAACAGGCAGGCGCTCGGGATGACGAAGTACATGGGGTCCGTGTCGTAGAAGGAGACGCTCTCGGCGATCATCTGGCCCCATGAGGGGGTGGGCGGCCGCACCCCGACGCCCAGGTAGCTCAGGGCCGCCTCGGTGGCGATCATCCCGGGGATGATGAGGGTGGTGTACGCGATGACGGGCCCGGCGACGCCCGGCAGGACGTCGCGGGTGAGGATGCGCCAGGGGCCGGAGCCGCCGACGCGGGCGGCGTCGACGTACTCGCGGTGCTTGAGGGAGAGGGTCTGGCCGCGCACCACGCGGGCGACGCCGGGCCAGCCGAAGAGCCCGATGACGGCCGTCATCAGCAGGATCCGGTTGACGTCCTTGGCGACCGACATCATCGCGATCATGAAGATGAGGGAGGGGAAGGACATGGTGAGGTCCATCAGGCGGGAGAGCAGGGCGTCGGTACGGCCGCCGAAGTAGCCGGCCGCGATCCCGGCCGCGGTCCCGGTGACGACGACGATCGCGGTGGCCGTGAGGGCGATGAGCAGCGAGACCTGGGCGCCGTGCACGACCCGGGCGAACAGGTCGCGTCCGGTGACCGGTTCGACGCCCAGCCAGTGGTCGGCGGAGATCCCGCCGAGCGGTCCGAGGGGCGTACCGCCGAGGTACGGGTCGACGGCGGACTTGTCGAACGCATCGGGCGACCAGCCGCCGAGCGCGCTCAGCAGCGGGGCCGCGGCCGCCATGACCAGAAACAGCCCGATGATGACGAGGGAGATCTTCACGGAGCCGCGGCGGCGCAGTTCACGGCGGACCAGCTGCCCGGGGCGGCCGGACGCGGTGGACAGGGGGGCCGCCTCCGGGGCGAGCGGCTCGGGTGCGGGGGAGGACATGATGGGCCGGCCCCTCCTCAAGCCCGGCTCTTGGCGGGGTCTTTGAGGCCGACGGAGGCGTAGTCCAGCTGGCCGCCGAAGGAGGTCTGGCCGTAGGCGCCCGCGATGTTGCCGCCGAGCACCAGGGGCCAGCGGCGCACCAGGACCGGGACGGCGGGGGCCTTCTTGAGGATCTCGCCGTCGAGTTGCCGCCAGGCCTGGTCGGCCCGCCGGGCGTCGGTCATCGCGGCGATCTCGTCCATCCGCCGCATGGTCGGCCGGTCGCGGAAGAGCGAGTGGTTGCCGGAGTTGCCCTTCTCCTTGATGTACCGGCCGTCGAAGACGAACGGCAGGAACGTCGAGCCGGAGGGGTAGTCGGGGCACCATCCGGTGAAGACCAGGTCGGTGCGGTTCTTGGTGTCGCCGATGGTGGCGTAGAACGCGGACGGATCGACGGTGTTGATGGCGACCTTGATGCCGGCCTTGGCCAGGGACTGCTGGATGGCTTCGGCGCGTCCCTTGTCGCCGGAGGACACGGTGATCTCCGTCGAGAAGCCGTCCGGCTTGCCCGCCTCCTTCAGCAGCTGCTTGGCCTTCGCGACGTCTCCGGTGGTGGGGATCTTGAGGGTGTCGGGCTGCTTTCCGCCGAAGAGCGAGGCGGGCATGTAGGCGGTGGACAGGTCGTTGAAGGCCGGGCCGCCGGACGCGGTCAGCACCGAGTCCCTGTCGAGGGCGTACTGCACCGCCCGCCGCACCCGTACATCGGTGAAGGGCGCCCGCCCGGTGTGCATCTGGACCATGTCCGTGCAGTTCGTCGACTCCGCCAGCAGGCGCGCCCTGACGTCGGCGTGCGGCAGCACCTTGGCCGCGCTCTCCGGCCGCAGCGCGGACCAGGGGACGGCGGAGGCGTCCGGGCCCTGGCCGGCGATGAGCCGGTCGTCGATCTGGTTGGCCTTCAGGCCCATCTCCACGACCAGCCGGTCCGGGTAGGCCTTGCGCACCGGGTCGGTCTTCGGGTCCCAGTACGGATTGCGGACCAGGACCAGGCGCTTGTCCCGCCCGTACGACTCGATCTTGTACGGTCCCGAGGAGAACGGCCGGTTGTCGTAGCGCGGTCCGTCGTCGCGGGCCTGGGGCACGGGCGCGAAGGTCGGCATCACGGTGACGTCGGGGAACTCCGCGAAGGGCTTGCGCAGTTCGAAGACGAGGGTGTGGTCGTCCGGCGTCTTCACGGAGGCGAGGTGTTCGCCGTCCGCGGGGCCCTTGTACCCCTCGGCGCCGGCGAGGTAGCGGGCCGCGTAGTCGGCGCCGCCGGGCAGGTCGGGCGAGAAGGACCGCTCCACGTTGTACTTGATGTCCCGCGCGGTGACGGGTGTGCCGTCCTCGTATCTGACGCCCTTCTTGAGGTGGAAGGTCCAGGTCCGGGCGCCGTGGGACGGGGTGCCGAGGTCGGTGGCGAGGTCGGGGACGAGGGTGCCGCCCGCGGGGCCGGGCGCCGCCCGGTAGGTCACCAGGGTGCGGTAGAGCAGGCGGGTCCCGAAGTCCATGTCGTTCATGACCCAGTTGCGGGCCGGGTCGAGGTGGGTGAAGTCCTGGTTGGACAGGACGGTGAGGGTGCCGCCCCGCTTCGGGGTGCCGCCGACGACCTTGCCCTGGTTGACCAGGGCGGGGTTGGTGCCGCGGCCCCTGCCGTCCGCGGAGTCCTTGCCGCCGGCACAGCCGGTCGCGCCGAGGGCCAGGGCCGCCGCCAGGCAGGCGGCGGCGGTACGGGTGCGCTTGTTCATCAGTGGTCACTCCGTGAACAGTCGGACAGCCGTCAGGCTGGAATGTGACCCGTAACATAGTAATGTGAAATTGCACTGACAAGGTGTCGACCGCCCCGTTATCCAGCTGTGCCCGAGTGAACTGCCGCCGGAGGCGGGGCGTTTGCCCTGTGACCCGCCCTGTGAACCGCACTGCGAACCGCCCTGTGAACCGCACCGCAATCGAGGAGGAGAACCCATGACGGAAGCTGTTCCCACCGCCCCGCGGACCGTCAGCCATGACCTGCCCGTCACGCCGGAGTTGGAGCGGTTCCTGGCGAGCGGCTGGGCGGCGACGCCGCTGCCGGACGCCATCCGGCTGTCCGCCGCCGACGTCACCCCGGCCCGCCGGCAGCGCCTCTCCGCCCGCTTCCCCGGCGAACGGCTGATCGTCCCCGCCGGTGACCTCACCGTCCGCTCCAACGACTGCGACCACCGCTTCCGGCCGCACAGCGCCTACGCCTGGCTCACCGGCCTGACCGGCGAGGAGCAGGCGGGTCACGTCCTGGTCCTGGAGCCGGACGGACCGCACCGGCACGAGGCGGTCCTGTACCTCCGCCCCCGCTCGCCGCGCACCGACAGCGGCTTCGCCCGGGACCGGCGCTACGGCGAGTTCTGGGTGGGTCGCCGCCCCGACCTCGCCGAGGCCGAGCGCATGACCGGCGTCCGCTGCGTCCACCTCGACGGCCTCGGCGCCCTGCCGCCGGGGCGCAACGCCGCAACGGACGGCCAACTGGCATCCGTGCTCAGCGAGTTGCGGCTCGTCAAGGATGCCTGGGAAGTCGCGCAGCTGCAGCTCGCCGTCGACCACACGACCGCCGGGTTCGAGGACGTCGTCCGCAGTCTGCCGCGCGCCCTCGCCCATCCGCGCGGCGAGCGCTGGATCGAGGGCGTCTTCGGGCTGCGGGCCCGCGCCGAGGGCAACGGCACGGGCTACGAGACCATCGCGGCCGGCGGCGCCCACGCCTGCGTCCTGCACTGGATACGCAACGACGGCCCGCTGGACGCCCGCCAGTTGCTCCTCCTGGACGCCGGCGTGGAGACCGACACCCTCTACACCGCCGACATCACCCGCACCCTGCCGCTCTCCGGACGCTTCTCCCCGGTGCAGCGGCAGGTGTACGACCTGGTGCTCGCGGCCCAGGAGGCGGGCATCGCCGCGCTGCGGCCGGGCGCACGGTTCCGCGACTTCCACCGTGCGGCGATGCGGGTGATCGCGGAGGGGCTCACCGACTGGGGCGTCCTGAAGGACCCGGAAGGGGACTTCCACCGCCGCTACACCCTCTGCAGCAGCGGGCACATGCTCGGGCTCGACGTGCACGACTGCGCCCAGGCGCGGGCCGACGCCTATCTGGACGGGGTGCTGGCGGAAGGTCAGGTGCTGACGGTCGAGCCGGGGCTCTACCTCCAGCCGGACGACGAGACGCTCCCGCCGGACCTGCGCGGCATCGGCGTACGGATCGAGGACGACCTGGTGATCACGGCGGACGGGGCGCGGCTGATGTCGGGCGCCCTGCCGCGGACGCCCGAGGCGGTGGAGGCCTGGATGGGTGAGCTGATGGCGGGCTGAGCTCACCCGTCACCTGGGGCTTTTCCGGGCCGCGGCAAGGGAATTGGCGCGGAGGCGGGGAGATCCCTTGGCAACGTGGGTGCAATGTGAAATATTACTGACGTGCCCACGAGAAACTCTCCGGATCTCCTCGTCATCGGCGCGGGCGTGGTCGGCGCCGCCTGTGCCTACTATGCGGCCCGGCGGGGCCTGCACGTCACCGTGCTCGACCGCGGCTCCGTCGCCGGCGGCACCACCGGCGCCGGCGAAGGCAACCTCCTGGTCTCCGACAAGGAACCCGGCCCCGAGCTCCGACTCGCCCTCTATTCCACGCAGTTGTGGCGCGAACTGGCCGTGGTGCTGCCGTCACGGATCGAGTACGAGGCCAAGGGCGGCCTCGTCGTCGCCTCCGAGGAGAAGGGCCTGTCCGCGCTGCGGGAATTCGCCGCACGGCAGACGGAGGCCGGGGTCACGGCGGAAGTGGTGCCGGGCGGGCGGCTCCGTGAACTGGAGCCGCACCTCGCCCCCGGCCTCGCGGGTGGCGTCCACTACCCGCAGGACGCCCAGGTGCAGCCTGCCCTCGCCGCCGCCCACCTGTTGCGCGCGGCCGGCGACCGGGTGAGCCTCCGGCTCGGCGAGGAGGTCACCGCGATCCTCACCGGCGCCCAGGGCGAGGTGCGCGGAGTGCGGACGCCTTCCGGTGACCTCCACGCTCCCTACGTCGTGAACGCGGCGGGGACATGGGGCGGCGAGCTGGCCCGGCTCGCCGGCGTGCAGCTGCCGGTGCGGCCCCGGCGCGGCTTCGTGCTGGTCACCGAGCCGCTGCCGCGCCTGGTACGCCGCAAGGTGTACGCCGCGGACTACGTCGCCGACGTCGCCAGCGACTCGGCGGCCCTGCAGACCTCCGCCGTTGTCGAGGGCACCCCGGCGGGCCCGGTCCTGATCGGCGCGAGCCGGGAGCGGGTCGGCTTCGACCGCTCACTGTCGGTGGAAGCACTGAGCCGCCTGGCCGGGCAGGCGGTCCGGCTCTTCCCGGTCCTCGCCACGGTGCGGGCCGTGCGGACGTACGCGGGCTTCCGCCCCTACCTGCCCGATCACCTGCCCGCGATCGGGCCCGATCCGCGCCGACCGGGGTTGCTGCACGCCTGCGGCCACGAAGGAGCGGGCATCGGCCTCGCCCCGGCCACCGGACGGATCATCGCCGAGACCCTGACGGACGGCGAACTCCCGCTGGACATCACCCCGTTCAGACCCGACCGGTTCGGCGGGGGAGAGGCGTGATGGCCGCTTCGCCGGCCCCTCGCCGCCCCCGCACCGACCCCCTGCGAAAGGAGCCGTGTCATGGCGCGTGACCGCAGCCCCGCCGAGCTCGTCGGCGCGGCGCCCGACGCCGCGTTCGAGATCACCTTCGACGGCCGCCCGATCACCGCGCTGCCCGGCCAGTCCCTGGCCGCCGCGCTGTGGGCCGCCGGCATCCTCGCCTGGCGCACCACCCGCGTCGGCGGCCGGCCGCGCGGCGCCTTCTGCGGCATCGGGCACTGCTTCGACTGCCTCGCCACCGTCAACGGAGAACCCAACCGCCGGGCCTGCCTGGTCCCGGCGCGGCCCGGCGACGCCGTCACGACCCAGGAGGGACACGGCCATGACGATCTCGCCGTCCGATGACCCGGAGTACGACCTCGCGGTGATCGGGGCCGGCGCCGCGGGCCTCGCCGGTGCCGTCACCGCCGCCGAACTCGGCCTGTCCGTCGCCCTGTTGGACACCTCGTCACAGCTGGGCGGGCAGTTCTACCGGCACCCCGCCCCGGCCCTCGGCGCCACCCGCCCCGAGGCGCTGCACCACGACTGGTCCACCTTCACCGACCTGCGCCGTCGCCTGACCGACAGCGGCGTGACCCATCTCGCCGGACACCATGTCTGGACCGTCGTCCGCGCGGAGCCCAAGGACCTGTGGGACGTGCACGCCGTGACCGGAGCGGACGGCAACGGGGAGCGCCCGGCCCGGGTCCGGGCCCGCGCGGTGCTGCTCGCGACCGGCGCGTACGAGCGGCAACTGCCGTTCCCCGGCTGGACGGTGCCGGGCGTGGTGGGTGCCGGGGGAGCGCAGGCGATGCTCAAGTCCGGCCTGGTGGTGCCTGGGATTGGGGTCTCCCCTGCTCGAGCGCAGCCGAGAGCTCGGGGAAGGGTCGTGGTGGCGGGCAGTGGTCCGCTGCTGCTGGCCGTCGCCGCCTCGCTCGTCACGGCGGGGGCCCGCGTCCCGGCGGTGGTCGAGGCGGCCGGCTACCTCGGCTACGCCCGCCACCTCCGCGTTCTCGCCGCCAACCCGCACAAGATGGCGGAGGCGGCGGTGCACGGCACGGCGCTCCTGCGGCACGGGGTGCGGCTGCGCACCCGCAGCGCGGTGACCCAGGTGCACGGGGCCGACCGGGTGGAGGCCGTCACGGTCTCCCGGCTCGACCGCGACTGGCGGCCCGTACGGGGGTCGGGCCGCCGGATCGCCTGCGACGCCCTGGCGGTCGGCTTCGGTCTCGTCCCGCAGCTCGAACTCGCCACCGGCCTGGGCTGCGCCACCCGGCGCACCCGGGACGGCAGCCACGCCCTCGACCTCGACGCACAGCAGCAGACCTCGGTACCCGGCATCTGGGCGGCGGGCGAGACAGGCGGCATCGGTGGCGTGCAACTCGCATGCGTGGAAGGCGAGGTGGCGGGTCTCGCGATCGCGGCCCGGCTCGGCGGGCGGCCCGCGCTCACCGAAAGCGGGCGGGCCCGTGCCCTGGGCCGCCGGCGCGACCGGATGCGCGCCTTCGCGTCCGTGATGGCCGCGGCACACGCACCCGGCGCCGGATGGACCCGGTGGCTCGACGACACCACGGACGTCTGCCGCTGCGAGGAGGTCAGCGCCGGCCACATCCGCGAGGCGGTCGCCGACTACGGCGCCCGGGACGCCCGCACCGTCAAACTCCTCACCCGCGCCGGCATGGGCTGGTGCCAGGGCCGGATGTGCGGGACCGCCGTGGCCTGCCTGGCCGCGGAGGGGCCGGGAGCGGAGCCGTCGCCGTCTCCGGAGCGCCGCCCGCTGGCCGTGCCCGTCCGGCTGGAGGTGCTCGGTGCCCTCGCGGAGGTGACCGCATCCGAAGGCGGCGGTCTGGAGGAAAGCGCCGATCCGGAGAAGGGCGCCGGCCGCTGACCGGACGCGCCGCGCCCACCGCCCGCGCCCACGGGCACCACGCACCACCACACGCCATGCCACACCCCGCAGAACCCGTCACAGACACCCGTCCACAGTCACCCGTCCACAGACACCCATCCAGAGACACCCATCCAGAGACACCCATCCACAGAAGGGCTCCCTCATGACCACCGCCTCCACCGCCACGACCTGGAGCGCCGAACGCCCCTGGCGCGGCATCATGGTCGCCACCGCCCTGCCCCTGCGTGCGGACCGGTCCGTCGACCACGACGCCTACGCCGCACACGTCCGCTGGCTCCTCGACAACGGCTGCGACGGCGTGGTGCCGAACGGCTCGCTGGGCGAGTACCAGACCCTGACCGACGAGGAACGCGCCCGCGTGGTGCGCACCGCCGTCGCGGCCGCCGGCGACGGTGCGCGCGTGATGCCCGGCGTGTCCGCGTACGGCAGCGCCGAGGCCCGCCGCTGGGCCGAGCAGGCCGCCGAAGAGGGCTGCGGCAGCGTCCTGCTGCTGCCGCCCAACGCCTACCGCGCCGACGAGTCGGCCGTACGGGCCCACTACGCCGAGGTCGCCCGGGCCGGCGTGCCGATCGTGGGCTACAACAACCCCATCGACACCAAGGTCGACCTGACCCCCGCGCTGCTCGCCCGCCTCCACGGCGAGGGCAGCATCGTCGCGGTCAAGGAGTTCACCGGCGATGTGCGCCGGGCGTACGAACTGGCCGAACTCGCCCCCGGACTGGACCTGTTGATCGGCGCCGACGACGTGCTCCTGGAGCTCGCGCTGGCCGGGGCCGTGGGCTGGATCGCCGGATACCCCAACGCCTTCCCCGCCGCCTGCGCCGAGCTCTACCGTGCCGCCGTGGCCCAGGACCTGGACACCGCCCTGCCGCTGTACCGGTCCCTGCACGCCCTGCTGCGCTGGGACTCCAAGACCGAGTTCGTGCAGGCCATCAAGCTCTCCATGGACATCGTCGGCCGCCACGGCGGCCCGACCCGGCCGCCCCGTCTGCCACTGTCCGGCACTGTCGAGGCCGAGGTGCGGGCAGCCACCGAGAAGACCGTCGCCGCCGGCCACCGCTGACCGGGAGGAGACCATGCGCACCCGCCACGTCTTCCACGCCGTCGACTCACACACCGAAGGCATGCCCACCCGCGTGATCACCGGCGGCGTCGGGGTGATCCCCGGCACCACCATGGCCGAGCGCCGGCTGCACTTCATCGAGCACCTGGACCACCTGCGCACCCTGCTCATGTACGAGCCGCGGGGCCACGCCTCCATGAGCGGCGCCATCCTCCAGCCCCCGACCCGGCCCGACGCCGACTACGGCGTGCTGTTCATCGAGGTCTCCGGCCTCCTGCCGATGTGCGGACACGGCACCATCGGGGTGGCCACCGTCCTCGTCGAGACCGGCATGGTCGAGGTCACCGAGCCCGTGACCACCGTCCGCCTCGACACCCCCGCCGGCCTGATCAGCGTCGACGTCCAGGTCGAGGACGGACGGGCCGAGTCCGTCACGCTCACCAACGTGCCCGCCTTCTGCGTCGGCCTCGACCTCACGGCGGACGTACCGGGCTACGGCGCGGTGACGTACGACCTCGCCTTCGGCGGCAACTTCTACGCCTTCGTCGATCTCGACGCCCTGGGGCTGCCGTTCGACCGGGCCCGCAAGGACGATCTGCTCGCCGCGGGGCTCGCCCTCATGGACGCGATCAACGCCTCGCCCGACCGGCCCGTCCACCCGACCCGGCCGGAGATCGCGGGCGTCAAACACGTCTACCTCGCCGCCCCGGGCGCGGACGCCCACCACTCCCGGCACGCCATGGCCATCCACCCGGGCTGGTTCGACCGCTCGCCGTGCGGCACCGGCACCAGTGCGCGGATGGCCCAGTTGCACGCCCGCGGCGCCCTGCCCCTGCACCGCGACTTCGTCAACGAGTCCTTCATCGGCACCCGGTTCACCGGGCGGCTCGTCGAAGAGACCGAGATCGGGCACCTGCCCGCCGTCGTGCCCCGCATCACCGGGCGGGCCTGGATCACCGGCACCGCCCAGTACTTCCTGGACCCCGACGACCCCTTCCCCGGAGGTTTCCTCCTGTGAGCACCGCCCTGGCCCCGGTTGTCTCCCGCAACCCGGCCGACCCCTCCGACGTGGTCGTGGAGACCGCCGCACCCGGCGCGTTCGCCGCCGCCGACGCCGTCGAACGCGCCCGCACCGCACAGCCCGGCTGGCTGCTCGGCGGCGCGGCCGCCCGCTCGGCCGCCCTCGGCGCGATCGCCGACGCCGTCGAGGCGGCCGCGGACGAACTGGCCGCGCTCGCCGTACGCGAGGTGGGCAAACCGGTCACCGAAGCCCGCGCCGAGGTGGCCCGCACCGCCGCGATCTGGCGCTACTACGCCCAGACCCCGCACGACCCCACCGGCGCGGTCCACGAGCCGGCCGCCGGCCCCGGACTGCTGCTCAGCCGCCGCCGGCCGCACGGCGTCGCCGGCCTGATCACCCCCTGGAACTTCCCGTTCGCCATCCCCACCTGGAAGGCGGCCCCCGCGCTCGCCGCCGGCAACGCGGTCGTACTGAAACCCGCACCCGAAGCCACCGGCTGCGCGCTGCGCCTGGCCGAGATCGTGCAACAGGCGCTGCCCGCCGGGGTGTTCACGGTGCTGCCCGGCGGTGCCACCGAGGGTGACGCCGTCGTCTCGTCCGCCGACGTCATCTCCTTCACCGGCTCCACCGCGGTCGGCCGGGCCGTCACGCGGACCGCCACCGACCGAGGTGTCCCCGTACAGGCCGAGATGGGCGGGCTGAACGCGGCGATCGTCCTGCCGGACGCCGACATGGACACCGCGGCCGCACACATCGCCGCCGCCGTCGCCGGATACGCCGGCCAGAAGTGCACCGCCACCAGCCGCGTGATCGCCGTGGGCGCGGCCCTCGCGCCGCTGCGCGAGGCACTGGCCGCACACCTGCGGGCCCTGCCGGTGGGCGCCCCCACCGACCCCGCCACCGTCTGCGGCCCCCTCATCAACGAACGGGCCCGCAACCGGGTGGTCGAGGCCCGCCGGGGACTGCCCGCACTCGTGGGCACCCCCGCGCCCGTCCCGAGCGACGGCTGGTACGCGGCGCCGGCCCTGTTGGAGCACGTCCCCGCCGACCACCCGCTCCTGCGGGAGGAGACCTTCGGCCCGATCGCCGTACTGCTCCCCGCCGACGACCTGGACCGGGCGGTGCGGATGACCAACTCCGTTCCGTACGGCCTGGTCACCTCGGTACACACGGCATCCCTCGACACCGCCCTGCACGGACTCGACCGGCTCGACACCGGCATGATCCGGGTCAACGCCCCTTCCACCGGTGTCGACTTCCACCTGCCGTTCGGGGGCACCAAGGCATCCAGCCACGGACCGCGCGAACAGGGCCGCGCCGCCCTGGACTTCTACACCTCGACCCGCACCTACACCCTCGCCCCCGCACACCCGTAGCCACCTGCGAAAACAACGTGACATTGTACGCTGGTGATCCGCTCGGCCACGAGGGACAAGGGCACGAAGGGAAACACCACGACATGGGCCACCTCACGCAGCGCAATCTCAACACCACCAGGGAGCGCCTGCGCGACCAGGTCGCCCACCACCTGCGGGCGGCCCTGATCTCGGGCGAACTCCGCCCCGGCGAGGTCTACTCGGCACCCGGCCTCGCGGAGGACTTCGGCATCTCCGCGACGCCGGTGCGCGAGGCGATGCTCGACCTGGCCCGCGAAGGCCTGGTCGAACCCGTCCGCAACAAGGGCTTCCGGGTCACCGAGGTCAACGAGCGCGACCTCGACCAGTACACCGAGATCCGCACCCTCATCGAGGTCCCCATGATCGGCCGCATCACGCGCAGCGCGTCCCGCGAGGAGCTGGAGGCGCTGCGCCCGGTCGCCGAGGAGATCGTGCGCGCCGCCCGCGACCACGACCTCATCGGCTACCTCGACGCCGACCGCCAGTTCCACCTCTCCCTCCTCGCGCTCGCCGGGAACGACCGGCTCGTGGAGACGGTCGGTGACCTGCGCAAGCGCTCCCGCCTGTACGGCCTGACCGCCCTGGACGAACGCGACCAGCTGCTCCCCTCGGCCGAGGAGCACATCGAACTCCTCGACCTGATGGTGGCCGGCAACGCCAAGGCCGCCGAGAAGTGCATGGCCCGCCACCTGAGCCACGTCCGCTCCCTGTGGGCGGAGAGCGCGCAGGAACGCACCCCCGCCCGGCACGGCCGCAATGTCCGCCTGAGTTCCCGCTGACGACCGGACCCCGCCCGGGGCGGACCGGCCGGTGCCGGGCCGTGCACAACACGGCGTGATGGCCGAGCGGGAGTTCCCCCGGACGTGCGGTGACCACAGACTGTCTGTCCCAGGCCGGTCCGACCACACCTCACCCACGCGCCCGGGAAGGGACCATGAACCCCGCACACACCACCGTCGACCACACCTTCACGGTCCCCTTGGACCACGCCGCCCCCGGCGGCGAGACGATACGCATCTTCGCCCGCGAGATCACCGACCGCTCCCGCGCCGGCGAGGAACTGCCCTGGCTGCTCTATCTGCAGGGCGGCCCGGGCGGCAAGTCCCCCCGCCCGTCGGGCACCTCGCCCGGCTGGCTGGCCCACGCACTGACCACGCACCGCGTCCTCCTCCTCGACCAGAGGGGCACCGGCCGCTCCACCCCGGTCACCGCCCGGTCCGCCGCGCGTTGTGAGGACCCGGCCCAACTCGCCGCATATCTGGGCCACTTCAGGGCCGACTCGATCGTCGCCGATGCCGAGCTGATCCGCCACACGCTGTGCGGTGGGGAGCGCTGGGAGACGCTCGGCCAGAGCTACGGCGGCTTCCTCACCCTCACCTACCTCTCCCAGGCCCCGGAAGGACTCCGGGCCTGCTACGTCGCCGGCGGCCTCCCGGGCCTCACGGCCACCGCCGACGACGTCTACGCCCGCACCTATCCACGCGTGCGCGACCGGGTCCACGAGTTCTACGCCCGCTATCCGGACGACGCCCGATGTCTGCGCCGGCTGGCCGATCTGCTCACCGCGCAGGACGTACGCCTGCCCGACGGGGACCGGCTCACCGTCCGCCGGCTGCGCACCCTCGGCCTGCTGCTCGGCATGGGCGACGGGTTCGAGCGCCTGCACTGGCTGCTCGACGAAGCGCTGGACGAGGACGGCGGACCGACCGACACCTTCCTGTACCAGGTGATGGGCCTGACCGGCTTCACCGACAACCCGCTCTTCGCCGTCCTCCAGGAAACCCTGTACGGCCAGGGCGCCGGCCCCACCGGCTGGGCGGCCTCCCGTGCCCTCGCCGCCTTCCCCGAATTCACCGAGGCCGCGGACCCCCTGCTGCTCACCGGCGAGATGATCTACCGCTGGATGTTCGAGGACATCCGCGGTCTGCGCCCCTTCGCACAGGCCGCCGACCTGCTCGCCGGGCGCACCGACTGGCCGCCCCTGTACGACCCGGACCGCCTCGCCGCCAACCGCGTCCCGCTCGCCGCGGTCGTCTACCACGACGACATGTACGTGGACGCGGGTCTGTCCCTGGACACCGCCCGCAAGATCGGCGCCGCACGTGCCTGGGTCACCAACGAATGGGAACACGACGGCCTTGCCGCCTCCGGCGACCGGGTCCTCGCCCGCCTGATGGACCTGGCCGCCGGCCGCGGCTGACGGAAGCGGGGCCGGGGGCGTACCAGCCGGGAAGGCCCCGCTACCCGTAGCACCGGGGGAGCCGCCTAGGGAAACCAGACCTCGCAGATGCTGTCCTCGCCCTCCTCGCTCCGGTCGACCACGAACGCCGACTCGCGGCGCTCTTCATTCACATAGACGGACAGTGCGCCACCGGTGAGCATGTGGAGGAGGTCCCCGTTGTGGAAGGAGAACTCCTCCTCGCCGTCTCCGTATTCGTCGCTCAGTTGGCCGGGGTCGATCCCTGCCGTGGTCAGGGTGGTGCGCGGGTCGCCGGTGACCTCCAGCTCCTCGAAGCCCTCCACGGTCAGGTCCGGAGCGCCGGGCACAGCGACGAGGATCTTGCTGTAGGAGGCGCCGAAGTCGCGTTCACAGACCGCGATGATCCGGGAGTGCGGATGCTTCTGCTTCTGTGCCTGGAACTCGTCCTCCAGCGCACTGGCCATGATCCCGTCTTCGACCAGGGCCGGATCGGTGATCTTCACCGTGGAGCCCCACACGGCCGCGCGTACCTCGTCCAGTTCTTCCCGGCTGGCCGGATGCCCCGGGTGCTCCAGCCGAGACGGGGCGTCCTGGCGGCGGATCGCTGACACGGTGGACAGGGACAGCACCGCGGCTTTGGCCGCCGCTGGATCGTGGGCAACCGTGGCCGGCCGCACTGTGGGTGGGAGCGGGGCGGTGAAGGGGGGATGGACGATGACCAGATGCGCATGGCCGTGGTGGCGGAGGTCCACCTGCGTACCGGGTGATACGGGATTCATGGCGCCGAGCGTAGCCGCGGGCCAACGCCTGTAAGTGAGAGTGGGTGGCGGTCTTCTCATGGCGGGTCACGCCGCGCCTTCATTTTCGTTGAACGCTCACCTACGCGGCCGCGCAAGGCTAAAGTCATCGCTCCGATGGCACCTGCTCCCCGCCGCAAGCGGGCACCGGTTCACGACCGAGGGCAGGGCCATGCGCGCAGGGGAGCGCGCAGCACATAGGAACAGGGGGGACCTGTACATGGCCCGGAATCAGAGGCCTCAGCCGACGGCGGAGGACAAGAAGAACGTGCGTGTGGGCTGCGGCATCATGCTGGCTGCGCTGCTCGCGGTCGGCGGCTGTGGCGCCTTGATCAACGACGACAACGCCTCGTCGTCCAAGGTTTCGTCGCCCACGGCTGCGTCGCCCGACACCTCGTCGTCCAGCGCCTCCTCGTCGCTGTCCACCTTCGACGACAAGCCGAACACCGTCACCGTCGATGACTTCGTCGGCATGGGGCTCCAGGCAGCCCAGGACGCAGCGCAGGACGACGGCCTCTACCGCCTCGACTCCACCGATGCCACGGGCCAGGGCCGTCAGCAGGTCTGGGACCGCAACTGGACGGTCTGTGCTCAGACACCCGCGGCCGGCGAAACGATGAGCGCCGATGACACGCTCACGTTCGACACCGTCAAGTCCAGCGAGGGCGAGACCTGCGACGACCCGACGGGGTCTGCCGGCAGCGAAGACTCCTCCACTTCCGGCACGGGCGATTCCTCCACGGTCGCCGGCACGGGGGACGACCAGACCGATGGCTCCTCCGACAGCGGCTCCAGCTCACTGACAGGTGGTTCCGACTCGTCGGGCGACGAATCCAGTTCCTCTGCGTCCTCGGCCGGCTCGCCACAGGCGCCGGCCGGTGCCACGGCCCAGTGCAACGACGGTTCCTACAGCTATTCCGCCCATCGTCGGGGTACCTGCTCGCATCACCGTGGCGTGGCCGTCTGGCTGGCCAGCGTGCCTTCGTAGCGGGGGCGTCGACAAGATCGGCCTGGTTACGGACCATCGCAGCAGCTCAGAGGCACACCAGCCAGTGGCCGATGGGGGCGAACCGCTCGGGTCCGCCCCCCTCGGCGTGGGATCAGGATGCTTCCGTGACCCGGTTGAAGAGGCGGCCGGCGAGGTCGATCCCTGTGATGGCGCCGTTGGCGTCGCGGGAGAAGTAGCCGCGCTGCCCCTCGAGACCGCCTTCGGTGACGATGTACTCGTCGCCGTCGCCGTCGCCATCGCTGTCGTCGTTTTCGCCGTTGTCGCCGGGAAGGAAGCCGATGGCCGCGGCCGGGTAGTCCGGGGGCATCTCCTCGTCCGATGCCGCGCGGATCTCCGGCTTGATCCCGACCGCCAGGGTGAGGCGGGTGCCGTCGGTGGCGATGTCGAGGTTCATGGCGTCGATCTCGTAGCGACCGACGACCTGTTGGGCCTTTCCTTCGTCGTACGGGAGCGGCTCCACCGTCTTCTCGACGACGCCCAGGCAGTGCTCCAGCGCCCACCGCACGACGGACTGGTTGAACGGGTAGCCGTCCGGTCCGACGTTGGCCAGCGAGACCACCGCGAAGTTCCGCTCGGGGACGATGAGCAGCTCGGCGAACTGGCCGTTGCCCGAGCCGCCGTGTCCGATGCCGTGGAGACCGTCCCAGTCGTGCAGGAACCAGCAGATTCCGAAGCCGTCGCCGAGCGTACTGCTGCGCAGCGCGACCGTCTGCTCCCGCATCCGCTGCAGCTCCACGGCAGGCAACACGCCTTCTCCGTCGCCGAGTTGGAACCGTGCCCAGCGCAGCAGATCGCTCACCGAGGAGGCGAGGCCGCCGCCGGGGTTGTCCCGGCGCGCGCCCTCGTTGAACGCTCCCCAGGGCCGGGCGGCACGCAGTTCGCCGTCGTCGTCCCGGTTGTAGCCCACGGCGAACTTGCGGACCATCACCTCCGCCAGTCCGTACACGGTGTCCGAAAGACCCACCGGCTCCAGGACGAGTGAGGCCATGGCCTGCTCGAAGGGCAGGCCGGTGACCTTCTCCACGATCCGCCCGGCCAGGTTGTATCCGGCCTGGCTGTACGAGGCGCGGGCGCCGGGCGGTGCGATCAGCGGCAGTCCGGGCAGCTTCGCCACGAGCCCGGTCAGGGAGCGGTCGCCCTCGCCGTCGTCGATCAGGTTCCAGTCCAGGCCCGCGGTGTGGTTGAGCAGGTTCAGGACGGTGATCTGTGCGGCGGCCTGCTCGTCGGCCAGCTTCAGCTCGGGCACGTAGCGCCGCACCGGCGCGTCCAGGTCCACCTTCCCCTCGGCGACCAGGCGCATCAGCGCGGTCGCCGTGAAGGTCTTGGACACCGACGCCAGGTGGAACAGCGTCTTCTCGTCGACCGGGACCGGGTTGGCGAGGCTCGTGACGCCGTGCGAGGCGTAGATCTCCTGTCCGTCCAGGAGCACCCCGACGGCGACACCGGGAACGCCGAGCTCCGTGGCCTGCGTCTTGACGAACTCCGACAGCTTGTCCTGCAACATGGCTCCCCCTCCGGGCACTTGAACTAAGTACGAGAAGGAGCGTAGGTCTCACTTGAACAAAGTGCAAGGCGGTGCGTGAACTAAGTTCAAGTAGGGTGATGGACATGCCGCGAGACACCCTGACCGCAGACCGGATCGTCCGTGAGGCCATCGAGCTGCTCGACGACGAGGGGCTGGACGGTCTCAACATGCGGAGCCTGGCGAAACGGCTCGGCTCGGCCGCCACCGCCGTCTACTGGCACATCAAGACCAAGGACGAGCTGGTCCGACTCGCCAGCGACGCGATCTGGCACGAGGTCGAGCTGCCCGATCTCGACGCCACCGACTGGCGCACGGCCGCCACCGCCCACGCCACCGGCATGCACGCGATGCTCACCCGGCACCCCTGGCTCGGCCAGGCATTCGGCAGCCACCTCCTGCACGGGCCCGGCCAGGCCCGGCACAACGACCTCAGCCTGGGCATCTACGAGAAGGCGGGCTTCGCCGCCGCCGACGCGGACCGGGCGGCCGCCACCGTCTTCACCTTCGTGCTCGGCAGCACGCTGGGCCCTGCCGCACAGGTCTCGCTCAACCGCCGGCTGAGCAAGAGCGGCGCGGACCCGGAGCAACGGATGGCCGACGCCATGACCCGCGCCACCGAGACCGCCAGGCAATTCCCACGCCTGCGCGAACGCCTCAACACCACGGCCGCCACGGAGTACGCCGCAGCACCCGACGACACCTTCGCGTTCGGCCTCCAGTCCCTCCTCGACGGCTTCGAGGCCCGCCTCACGGCCGCCGGCACCAGTCGGCACACGTAACCCGGTGCCCGGACCACAGCCACCCGACCAGGTCCCGGTTCCCTCCCGACCGGGGCTTTACGGTGGCGGGGACCCCGCCCAGGCCCGGAGCGCCTCTGCTGGTCGCGGCCGCCAACGTACTTGCCATTTACGGAAGTTGCGCAAGGGGTCGCCGTCGGGCCCTGGACTGGAGCTTGCGGTACCAGGCGTTCACGCTCCCACGTATGGCGTCAGACTGGATGTCGGCTCCAGGATGTCCTCAAGCGGACATTCCGTGCTATCACTCAAGAACGAGGTGGCGACATGTGGTCGGGCACGCACGACGATTACTGGGAACAGACCGCACGGATGATCCCCGAGGGCTTGCACCGTACACGCTCCAGAGAGCGCGCCAAGGCTGTCAAGTACAGCCGAGAACAAGTGGAACAGAGCCGCAAGATCGCCCATGAAGTCCAAGCCGTTGAACTTGAACGCCTCGCGGCCCTCGGGCAGATCCCACAGGCCGAATACAAGGCCCGCATAGTCGCCTTGGCCGCCTTGGCAGAAGACAAAGAACCAGGCACCGGACAGGAGAACCCGTACGCGGGGTGGACGAGGCACTTGACTGGCCCGAGCGGGGACGAACCGGTGATCTGAGGGATCCCGCCGGCTGGGGACCTGATTCCGCGTGAACTTGGCTGCGTAGCATTGGCCCATGGGTGTCAACATCATGCTCGACTTCGAGGTGCACGGACTGGCCGACGAGGCGCAGACCAAGTCCGTCGTGAGCGCACTCGCCGAACTGATCCGTGCGGAAGGCCTGCAGGAGCACGAGGTCGGCCTCGGGTGGAGCGTGGAGGACGGACGCCACTGGATCTCCGGCGAGACCGACCACCCGATCGGCATCAGTCGCTTCTATGCCTGGCGTCCGCACTTCGAAGCCGCCTTCCGTGAACGGGTCCACGCACTCGCCCCCGCTGCCACAGCCGCCATCAACTGGCACTATCCAGACGGCGACTGACCACGTCCAAGAGCCGCCAGGCCGGCACAATGAGGTAAACCAGGCCGCCACCATCATCGCCCTGGCCACACTCCGCACGAGAGTCCAGCCGAACGACTCAGTCCGTGACCAGGACTTCCAGATTC
Source organism: Streptomyces bugieae (assembly GCF_036352915.1). Classification (NCBI taxonomy): domain Bacteria; kingdom Bacillati; phylum Actinomycetota; class Actinomycetes; order Kitasatosporales; family Streptomycetaceae; genus Streptomyces; species Streptomyces bugieae. The sequence goes on along the minus strand of NZ_JAZBJP010000001.1, from coordinate 618,494 downwards.
CGCACCCCCTCCTCGGCGACCTCACCGAAGAACCGCGGGCAGATCCATGCCGCCTCGCCGCGCGCCTGGTCCGGTTTCTCGGGCGTGGGGAAGTCCTCAGGGGCGTAGAAGTGCGCCATGGCGTGCCGGAAGCCGGCGTATCGCAGCTGCGGGTGGGCGTCGTCGTGGGCACACTCCGCCGGGCGCGGCGCGGCGGCGACGGTACGCAGCACCCGCAGCACGTCCTCGGCCACGGATCGCGCCGGCGCCGGATAGGCGATCTGCATCGTCTGGTACGCCGCGAGCAGCAGCACGGCACGCTCGCGCGCGCTGTCGGCGTGCTCGAAGCGCCGCGCCGCCCATAGGCCCAGATCCTCGGCGTACTGCTCGTTCCGGGAGGTGAACTCGACCCGCTGCGCGATCTTCTCGATCTGCAGCCTGCCGCCCGCGTCCAGGTATTCCGCGTCCACGTGCGAGACGTCGCGCGGCCCGAAGAGACGGTCGCGGCTGGTGCGCAGCTGCGTCAGGGACTCCTGCCCGAGCCCGGCGATGAAGGCGGGGCACAGCATGATCTCCAGTGGTGCGCCGTGGTCTCCCTGCTCCGTGCGCTGGCGTTCGTAGCGAAGGCGACCACCGGGGTAGCTCAGTTCGATGCCGAGCCTGGCGGCCTCCGGCGCGAAATTGGGCAGGAGGGGGTGCGCGTCCCAGGCGTGCTCACAGGGATCGGCGGGGGAGTGGCTCAGGGCCTCCTCCAGCGCCTCGATCAGCTCGTCGAGGACGCCCTTGTGGCGCACCATGCCGGATGTGGCGTACCAGCCCACCGCCCTGACCACCATGATCCGCCCGGCCCGGTCGTCCGGGTCCTCGGCGGACCGCAGGGCCCGGGCCTGCTCCTCGATCTCGTCGTAGACATCGGTTTTCGGATAGCCCTCGAGGAGGGCGGACAGCGTGTCGATGGTCGCGTTCGCCTCCGGCGGGAGCCGCGGCGGGACGTCCGAGACCGAGCCGGGGTCGAGGAGATCCAGGGCGATCCGCGCGAACCCGGCGGCGTTGCGCGGGCAGCGCCACTCGTCGCGCGGGCGGTCCTCGTACCACTCCTGCGTGTCGTCGACGAGGTCGATCAACCAGCCGGGCAACTCCTCGTCCTCTTCGGCATCGTGCATCTCGTACGGATGGGAGTCATGCACGCAGTCCTGAGCCGACAGGGCCGGCTCCGCAACCCTGAGTGCCTGGAGCGCGGCCTCCTTGACCCCATCGCCGGGCACCCAGGACAGATGCGGCACGGCCACCACCAGCCCGAATATCCAGACATAGGCCAGCGGCCCGCCGGGATCGGCGCCCAGCCTCGCCGCGCAATCCAGGACCAGCCGGTCGTGGGAGCCGTCGTGGTACTCCTCATACTCGTAATGGAGCTTCTCCCAGGCCACGGCGAGGTTCTGGATGTCTCCGACGATGGTGTCGCTGCCGCTGTTGCCGCACCCGGTCTTCCCGCTGCCCGTGTCATCGGGGCGGGTGGCCGGGCTCGTTTCGTTGTTCGTCACACCGGACACGACGCGCGGGCCGACCAGCAAGTTCCTGTCACGATGAGAAGGCGTCCCGTGGCTGCCGGCCCTGCTTCGGCGTGCGGCTCAGCCGTGCGCGCCAGACGGCCCAGCCGGCACACCCAGACCCACCGCCCAACGACCAGCTGCCGTGACGCAACTGTCTAGGTCCCAGGGTGGGTGGCCGTCCGTCCAGAGAATGACCGCGGGGCCAGTCATGGCACTTCAGGACAGTCCGGCTTTGGGGCCCTGTGGGGATCTGAGCGAGGTCGTCTACGGCCACGCTGCCGCGGCTGCGCCGGGACGGGATCGGCTTCGGCTGCCCGGCGTTGGCGGCGTTCCCTCTGAACCACGGTGCCTGTTACGGGAGTTCGCGGCCGACCGTTGCATATCCGCCGCCTGCGGGAAGTTTTCGCGCGAGCATACCCTTTGACCCGCCCGCCCTCTTGATGTCCAGGCAAACACGAAGGTTTCGCCGATCCCCCTTCCCCCCATGCCCCCTGTCGTCATAGCCTGATTCCCCCGCGCTCGAAGTGCGGTTTGCCGAACACAACCGCTTCACATTCTCTCAGGTATTTCTTTTCTTAATGAACAAAAACACCCCCCACAGCCGCGCCCGGACCCAGCATGCCAACGAAGGATGGACCTTCTTGGCGGAATCGATACGGAACCATCGCACGGTCGGTTCCATCGCCCCCAGCAGCAAGCCGCTGGCCAACCTGCTCGCTGATCCGGTGCTGGAACGAGCGCCGCGCATTTCCAACGTCCTGGAAGTCGGTGCGGGTACCGGCTCGGTCACACGAGCCCTGCTTCCCCGCCTGCCTCAGGGCAGCCGCCTGGACATCGTAGAAGCCAACGCTCATTTCGCCGCGCACTTGCGTCGCCTGGTGCACGGCCACCAGAACTTTCCTGACAAGCAGGAGCAAATACGCGTCCATAACGTATTTGTCGAACAGCTCAGCACGGACCGCCGCTATGACGTCATCGTCTCTGGCCTGCCGTTCTCCAACTTCTCCCTCTGGCAGGTTGAGGAGATCATGGGTCGCTACTTGGAGCTGCTCCGCCCAGGTGGGACTCTCACCTACTTCTCCTATTGCGGTAGTCGCTGGGTCCGCACCTTGCTGACATCCCGCTCAGAGGCCCGCCGTCAACTCGACGTCAAACTTCTCTTGAACCAATACCACAACCAGTACGCCATCGGCTGTTGGACCGTGTGGGGAAATCTGCCCCCCGCGAAGGTGTGGCAACTGCGCCGACCAATCGATGCGCTCGGCGCCTCCGACATATCGCCCGTCAAGTCGGACGTATCGCGATGAATGCCCTCAGCAGTCTGCTCGGCCGGATCGCATCGTGACGACCTTGAAGCGTGTTTTGTAGCCCCTATTCCTCGTCGCTGGCTGCCTGTGACTCCTCCGAGGGGAACAGGATCGGGCTGACCAGGTAACGGGTGCGTTGGGGTGAGGGCTCGTTGGTGATCCGGCGCAGCAGGACCTCGCGCATTTCGCCGATCATTTCGGTGAGTTCGTCCGGGCTGAGCCACATCGCGTGCTGGCGGTATCCCACCAAGTCGGCGGCGGGTGCGGCGCCGGGACGGTCGAGGTAAGCGTTGAACTCGGACAGCAGAGTCGCCATCGCCACGGCGAACACCCGCCGGTGGTCCTCGGGCGGAACCGAAGCGGCGGTGTCGGCGTCGATCACCGCGCGCTCCCGCCGAAGTCGATAGCGGCGTTCGATGGTGCCGCGTACGCGCTGTTCGCCCGCGATCTCCAGCAGGCCGCCGTCCGCCAGTACGCCCACATGCCGGTACACGGTGGCCTTCGATACGTCCGGCAACAGCGTGCACAACCGCGAGGTGGTCAGTGTCCGGCCGCCGGACATGGCATGCACGATGCGCAGTCTCACGGGGTGCAGGAGGAGGTCGACCGTGTCCATGCGGTTATGGTCTCACGAGTGATACTGTTCTCAAACTTGAGAATGTGGTGCTGGTGAGCCGCTCAGTGGCATGCGCCGGCGCTCGGCACTGACATGGCAGAGGAGCAGACCATGACTGACACGCCACCTCCCCTGGGGCGTCTGCACGACATCGGCGGCGGTCGCCGCCTGATGGTGTACCGCTCCGGCGCTGGCGGCCCAACGGCGGTGTTCCTCGCGGGCGTTGGGCTGATGAGCCTGGACTATCTGAACATCCACCACCGCGTCGCCGAGCTGACCACGAGCGTGCTCTACGACCGCGGGGGCAACGGCTGGAGCCACCCCGCCGAACTGCCCCGTACCGCCGCCGAAGTGACCGACGAACTGCGCGAGCTACTCCAGACCGCCGACGTTCCCGGCCCCTACTTGCTGATCGGCCACTCCTTGGGCGGGGCCTACGCGCGCCACTACGCCAGGCGCTTCCCCGACGACGTGGCCGGCCTGCTCCTGCTCGACCCCTTCCACGAGGACATGGCGACCCGCGCCCCGCGCCAGGTACGGGAGAGGCTCGACGAGATGCTGGAGCAGATGGGGAGCCAGGAGTCGGCGGAGCCCACGCCGGATCAGCTGGAGCAGTCCCGCGCCCAGATGGTCCAGCACTTCGCCGCATGGCCGGAGCCGGTACGTGAGCCCCTGGTCGCGCGCCATCTCGCCACATGGCGGGCTGCCTCGCGCGAGAACCAGAACCTCTACGACAAGGTCTCCGCGGAGTTTCGGGACGCCCCGGGCACCCCTGACGTGCCGCTGATAGTGCTCACGGCCATGGGGCACGACGCCACCCAGGCCCATCTGTGGCCGCCGGAGCTGCTGCGCGAGATCAACGAGAACAAGCGCGCCCTGCACGCCGAAGTGGCGGCCGAGTCCCCGCGCGGCGAGCAGCGCGTCCTCGACGACGCGGGGCATGGATGGCTGCACGAGGAGCGGGCGGACGCGGTGATGGGGGCCGTCAACGACCTGCTCTCAAGGATGCGTTGACGACAGGGCCGCCCTGCTGACAGCACATGCCAGCGCCTGACGTGCACCCGGCATCTCGCCGCCTCACTGCCTCGGCGCCTCGGCGTGTACGCCGCTGTCGTGGCTGCGACCTGGAGGCGCGGGAGTTCGGCAGGACCCCACGGTGCGACTGGGCGCTTCAGCCGGCCGCGCGCACACCGACCCGGTCCCAGGCGCCGAGCACCGCTTGGTGCTCGGCGCTGTCCTGGCCGTACAGCATTCCGGCCGCGTCGGCCGTGCGCTGTGCCCAGTCGGTGAAGAGGAGTCCTTCGCGCATGCCCTCACCGATGAGCGCCTCCCACCAGATCCGCCCGGCGTTCTCCCATGCCTTGCCGCCCAGGCGTTGAGCGACCGAGTAGAAGGCGAAATTGGGGATGCCGCTATTGATGCGGGGGCCGCCCGTTTCCTCCGTGTTGTGGACGTAGTCGTCCATATGGGCGGGCTGGAGGTCTTTGCCGAGGGACTGGTCGTCGTAGGCCGTGCCGGGGGCCTTCAGCGAGCGCAGTCCGATCCCCTTGACGCCGGGGGCCAGGAGACCTGCTCCGACGACCCAGTCAGCCTCCTCAACCGTCTGGTTACGAGCGTGCTGCTTGACCAGTTGGCCGAAGACATCGCACAGCGACACACGCAGGGAGCCGTTCTCGCCCTCCCAGCCGAAGTACCGCTGCATCTCCGCGACTCCATGCCACACCTCACCCGCGATGAGGTCGGTGCACCGGCTGAACGACTGGAAGATCATCCCGTCCCCGTCCCCGAGCACCAATTGCTCGCCGTCCCACCAGCCGTTGTTGAAGTTGCGGCCGTAATGGACAACGGCGGTGAGGGGCCGCTTGACGAGCGGATCGCGCTCCAGCACCTGACGGCCGAATGCCGTCACGGCTGCCAGCGCCTCGTACGTCTCGTTGACGACCGGGTCGCTCGTGGGCGGCTGTCCGGTCCAGCGGGCCAGGACGGGCCGGTGCAGGCGTTCCTTGTGCTGGGCATCGCAGACGACGTAGTCGGCGTTCGGTGCCTCCGCACCGATGACCGCGGCGGGAACGGTCGGCTCGGGGATCTGCGCGGTGGGAGGCAATGCCGGGACGGGCGGCTCCGCGGGCCGCGCAGGTGGCGGGGGCGCCGGCTGGGCCGCCTCGCTGAACTGCATGGTCACCAGGGCTTCCTGCATCGCGAGGGAGATGATGCCGCTGCCGGGGCCGGGCAGTGGAAGAGGGCGTTCGGGTGTCGCAGCGGACGGACTGGTGAGCCGGTGGATCGTTGACTGGACCTGGGGGTCGGAGATGTGGGCGATGTGGCCGAGCGTGGAGATTGCCCGCACCAGCCAAGCCACCGCATCACCGAGCAGGCGGTCGCGGTCCGTGTCGTTGAACGAGTCATCCGTCAGGACAGGGACGATCTCCAGCGCCTCGTACCCTCGGCGCACCGCCTCGAAGGGCTCGCTGCTGAGCCGACGGGCGATCGTCGCACCGTATTCGTCCCAGGCGGCCCGCGGGAGGGCTGGTGCGGCCCAGTGGCCGGTCTGCCTGAAGTACATGACCGCCGCGCTGTTCCTGGTGAGTTCGGCGTAGATCAGCCGCGCGGCGGTACGGAGGTTGCTTCGGGCCCGCAGCACCGCGCCACCCGCGGCGACCAGGAAGGCAACCGTAGGGCCGATGATCGCGGCGAGAAGTGAACTGTCCATGTCGCCTTCCTCACGCTGCGACCACTCCGGCCCGCAATCCGCGCGATCGCACAATCCGCGATGGGCGACTCACGTTATGCCAGTCCACGCGCCACGACTCGGGTCCCGGTCCGGGGCTGGCCACAACCACTCGAACGCGGGAGCAGCGGGCGCTTCATCGAGTCGCAGGAATCCGGTGACCGCCGCGTCACCACTGCGCCGCGCGCTGGTCGCCGGAGCATCGACGGCCGGTCCCGTCGCGTTGGGCGGCCTGGTGCCGTGCTGAGGTCGGTGGTGCGAACAGCCGCCTGCCTTACGGTCGTTGACCGGGTGACGCGTCATGTAGTCGAGAGAGTGGTTTACCGTTCCCGTCCGTGTGAAGACACTGGCTCCGCACCGCTCGTATGCCAAGTGTGATGAGCGATGAATTCACACGACATGAGCACTCCCCACGTGACCGTTCCGAGCACGAGCGACCCCGACGCATCGGGCGAGAAGCAACACGCCTCCGATGCCTTACCTGCCACGCGTCCTGCGTCTCGGTCGCACGAGACGCAGCCCTCACGGCGCGCCGTGGTGACGGCGACCGGCGCGTCGGCGCTCGCCGCCGGATTGACCGCCGCCTCCATCGCACCCGCGACCGCACTGAGCCCCGCCATCGCACCCTCCGCGGCGCCGGCCGCAGTGCCGCCTGGCATCGACCCCAGGGCGTACACCACAGTCGCCCGCGCCATCGCCGTCTACGACGAGCACGACAGATCGCTCGTCCCGACCTACCTGAAGGCCGTCGAAAACGGCCTGCCCACCAGCCGCGCGAAGGCAACGAAGCGGGTCCTGGTCGTCGGGGCCGGCCCGGCCGGCCTGCTGGCAGCCAACCTGCTCCATCGGGCAGGCCACGACGTCGTCGTGATCGAGGCCAACGGCAATCGCGTCGGCGGGCGCATCAAGACGTTCCGCAAGGGCGGCCACGAAAAGGGGGAGCAGCCCTTCGCCGATCCCCAGCAGTACGCCGAAGCCGGTGCCATGCGGCTGCCCGACAGTCACCCCCTCCTCATGGCACTGCTCAAGAAGTTCGGCCTCCCGCTCCAGGAGTTCTACCTGGTGGACGTGGAGGTGGAGAACCCCACGAAGAAGGCCAACCGTGCCTGGATCCACGTCAATGGCATCCACATGCGCCGGGCCGACTACGAGAAGAACCCTGCACAAATCAACGACACCTTCGGTGTCACGGGCCCCCACCGCACGAAGACCGCATCCGCCATCCTCGCGCAGGCCCTCGAACCCGCATTCCGGCTCATCCGAGGAAAAGAAGGGGCAGCCCTCGTCAAGGGATGGGCCAAGATCCTCCAGAAGTACGGCCACTGGTCCATGTACCGGTACCTCACCGAAGTCGCCGAGCTCGACACCAGGACCATCGACCTCATCGGCACCATCCAGAACCTGACCTCACGGCTGCACCTGTCCTTCACCCACAGCTTCCTGTCCAGCGCGCTGATCGACCCCAAGACCAAGTTCTGGGAGATCAAGGGCGGCACCGCGCTGCTCGCCGACGCGCTGTACAAGCCTGTGAAGGGGAAGGTGACCCTCGACAGGCGCGCCGTACGGATCGAACACCAGGCAGGCAAGGTCCGGGTGCACACCGTTTCCGAGGACTGCCAGACAGGCAAGGGCGGTGTCACGGAGGTCTTCGAGGGCGACGAGGCGCAGTGGAAGGAGGCACTGAACTCCATCGCGGACAATCTCTACGACAAGTACAAGGCCGGCGCGGTCAAGGACGGCCGGTACCTCGGCGCGCACAAGTCAGTGCGGGACCTGGGGGTGACGATCCCCGACGAACTCAGGAAATGCTTTGCCGTCTTCCGGCCAGTCATGGGCGGCGAGCCGGATGCCGCTCATATCCGTGGCGGCGGCAACGTGAGCGACAACGCCAACCGGTTCATGTACTTCGAGCACGCGCACCCTGTAGAGGGCAGCGACGGCGGCATCATGCTCGCCTCCTACAGCTGGTCCGACGACGCCCTCAAGTGGGATGCCTTCGCCGACGACGAACGGTATCTGCGCGCGCTCGCCGGAGTGCAGGCCGTCTTCGGCCGCCGGTGCGAGGTCTTCTTCACCAACAAGTGCAAGACACAGTCGTGGATGCGGGACCACTACGCCTACGGTGAGGCGTCCGTGCTCTTCCCTGGTCAGCACGCGGAACTGTTTCCTGACGTCCCCACATCCGAGGGGCCGTTGCACTTTGCGGGGGACCACACGTCCATCAAGCCCGCCTGGATCGAAGGCGCGCTGGAGTCTGCCGTCCGGACGGCATTGAAGGTCCACACGAGCTGACCGGAGGAAGGACCGCCCTGTCCGGCGCCCCACCGCACCGGGACGCCGGACACGTCCTTTTCCCGACCTGGGGCACGCCGGGCAGATCGTCAACAACACCTACCTGACGATCCTGAACACCGGCTTCCTGCGCAAGGCCGGCGAGTCCGAGGAGCGCATCACCGCCGTCTCCTCCTGGCAGGACGCCCCCTACTTCACCGACGCCGAACGCGCCGCCCTCGCCCTGGTGGAGGCCACCCTCCAGCCCGCGCCGCACGGCCAGGAGCGCGTCTCCGACGAGCTGTACACCGAGGTCGCCAAGCACTACGACGACAAGGCACTGGCCACCCTGACCATCGCGATCGGCCAGATCAACTTCTTCATCGCCCTGGCCGTGATCGGCAAGCCCCAGCCGGTCACCTCCCTCGCGGACGAGCAGTGGGACTGACCTGATCTGTGTCTGTCAGCGGGGTTGGCGGGTCCGTCGACCCCGGCGGCGTGAACCAACCGCCCGAGGATCCGGTATGATCATCGCGTAGCTCCGGCCTGCGGGTGGGAGTCACGCGTCTGTGGTCCAAGGAAAGACGTCCACCAGCCGGTGGGAAATGCAGGTGCAAGGCCTGCCGGGCGCTCCAACGAAAGGTCTCTTCCCGCTCGGGAAGAGACCTTTTGCGTGACGGCTCGGCACGGCGGTCTCCGCTCAGCGCCACCGCGGTCACCTTCCGCCAGGCATCGCCTGGCGTGACCTGAGGCAGAGCTTCATCGGCTGCCCGCCCCGCTTCCGTACCCACGCTCAGGCTGTCAGTGCAGCGTGGAACACTCGTTCGTTGAAGGGATGGGTCGATCTCAACTCGATGATGGGGGCTGCCTTCATGGGCATGGTCATCTCGTTCACGTGCGTGACACCGGAGGAGCTGGACAGGGCCGAGAAGGACGCCGAGTGGGCGAGGGAGTTCCTCTGGGAGGTCGACGAGCTCCGGCCGGACAACCCCGGCGCCTACCTCGACAAGGCCTGGGCCGGCCTGGAGTTCCTGCTCGGCGAGGCCGATGAGCCCCTTGAGTTCCTGATGGACGGTTACCAGATAGACGACGAAGGCACGCTGTTCAGCTGGAGCGTCGAGAGTGTTCAGGACATCGCGAAGCGGCTGGGCGCGCTGCCGTGGGAGCGGTTGGTCAGCCATTACGACCCGGCTCGGATGGCCGAGGAAGAGGTGTACCCCAACATCTGGGATCCCGAGGACGACGACGAACCCGAATATCTGAAGGGCGCCTACGAGACGCTGGTGGGCTTCTTCGACGCCACGGCCCGCTTGAAGTCGGCGGCGCTGATGAGCTTCAGCTTCTGACGGGGTTCTGGCGGGACTTGGTGGTCTTCGCCCTCTGGGGTGGCAGCATGCCGTGTCATGGCAGACGACAGCACGACGGGGTTTCGGGCGGGCCGGACGGGACTCATCATCAGGATCCCGGAAGCGGAGCCGGCCGTCCGCGCATGGCGCGAACGGTTCGATCCGTCGGCCCGAGCAGGGGTTCCAGCACATGCCATGGTGCATGACGGCGCGAAGTGGCAAGAGAGGGCGTCGTTCGCACTCCGGGAATGAGGGGGATCGCGGCATGGCCAGGGCCTATCACCAGCCACGTTCCGCGGCCCTTTTTCGTCAAGGAACACGGTGCGGGTGGCAGGGCGAAAGGGGGATTCCTCCGGAAACGACGGCTATGCGGCGCACGAGATCCCCGGGAACCCCGGTGTGCGCCAGGTCTCGCCGTCACCCGTGATCGCGAGACCCTCGTATCCGTCGAGTCCCTCCAGCCAGTCCTGCGCCCCCGCGCCCATGGCGAACGCCGCGGTGGCGTAGGCGTCGGTTGTGGTCAGGCCGGGGCCGACCACGGTGACGGATGCGGGGCCGGCGGCGGGAGCGCGGGTGTGGGGGTCCAGGATGTGGGGGCCGCGCTCGGCGCTGCCGGAGGTGGCGACGGCCAGGTCGCGGCCGGTGACGACGGCGCACAATTCCCCCGGGCGCAGCGGATGGGCGATCCCGACGCGCCACGGGATTCCGGGCGCCGCCTCCCCGCTGAGCTGAAGGTCCCCACCGCCGTTCACGCAGGTGTGGTGGGCGCCGGCCGCCCGCAGGAGCTGTCCGGCGCGTTCGACCGCCCAGCCCTTCACCAGCCCGGACGGGTCGAGAGTGCCGCCCGGGGTGGCGCTGAACCAACCACGGGTGGCGGTTCCCACCCGCTCGCAGAGGTCGAGGACCTCGCGCACCTCCGCGGGGCAGTCGTCGAGTCCGATCTCGCCGCGGGCGAGCCGGCTGATGGCGCTGTCGGAGCGGTACGTCGAGAAGACCTCGTCGACGTGGTGGAGCCAGGCGACGGCGTCGTGTACGGCGGCCTCGATGGCGGGGGTGCGCGTGTCGCGGACGTCGAAGGAGAACACCGTGCCCATCGCCTCCTCGACGTGGCGCAGGCCGCGCCGGAACTCAGACACCGGCCCGGTCCAGTGCGCTCTGCAGGGACTGGACGTATCCCGCACTGGTGTAGCTGGCGCCGGACACGGCGTCGATGTGGGCGCTGTGCGCGCTCAGCGCCTCCTGTGTCAGGCGCGGCAGGGCGTAGGCAGCGATCTCACGGTCGCGACCGTTCTCGGACGGGGCGTGCAGCACCTTGACGGCGGTCAGCCGGCCGGCCTTGACGGTGGCCGTGACCTGCACGGTGCCGTAGCGGGTGCGGATCGGGGCGCCGGTGTAGGTGCCGTCGGCCGGATGGCTGCCCTGGGACGGACGTCCGGAGGGCGTCGGAGCCGACGCGGCACCCGCCTGGGCCGGGTCGCCGGTCAGCGCGGCGGGCTGGTGCGGTTTGAGGGAGAGCAGGAGGACGACCAGTGCGCTGGTCGACGCTGCGGTCAGAACGGCTCGGCGCACAGGGGCTCCTCAGAACTCGAACGACTCGTGGTGGATGTGGCGTCGGGGTATGCCGGCGCCGCGCAGCGCACGGCGGGCCGCGGTGGTCATGCCGGGCGGGCCGCACAGATACACCTCGTGCGCGGCCAGGTCCGGTACCAGGCGACTGAGCGCGCGTGCCGTCAACGGCGCGGAGTACGCGGCGGGTTCGTCGACGAAGTAGTGGACGGCCGCACCGCGGGCCGCGGCGATCGCATCGAGCTCGGGGCGCAACGCCAGGTCCTCGGGGCGCCGCGCCCGGTAGACGAGCGTGACCTCGCCGGGGAGGGTTTCGAAGAGCGCGCGCAGCGGGGTGATGCCCACGCCGCCCGCGAGCAGCAGCACCTTGGAGCGCCGCCGCCGTGCCTCGGTGAAGGCACCGTACGGGCCCTCGGCCCACACCCGGGTGCCGGGTCGCAGCCGGGCCAGGGCCGCGCTGTGGCCGCCGGCCTCCTTCACCGTGATGCGCAGGTGGTGGGGGAGTGGCGGCGCGGAGAGGGAGTAGGGGTTGGCGGTCCACCACAGGCCCGGTGCCAGGAAGCGCCAGCGGAAGAACTGGCCCGGCCGGGCGCCGAGTTCCGTCAGCCGATGGCCGGTGAGGTGCACGGAGACCACGCCCGGCGCCTCCGGGCGGACCTCGGTGACCCGCAGGCGGTGGCGCAGGGCACGCCGTACCGGAACGGCGAAGCGGTACCAGACGATCAGTGCTGCCACCGCCGCGTACAGGGCGTACCAGCCGAGCTGGGCGGGCCGTCGCCCCACGAAGTCGGCGCCGTTGGAGAGTTGATGACCGAAGGCGAGGAAGATCGCCAGGTAGGTGGCGAAATGGAGGTAGTGCCAGGTCTCGTAGCTCATCCGGCGGCGGGCGGCCCGTGCGGAGACGGCACCGGTGCCCGCCAGCAGCAGGAAGCCCGCGGTGGCCTTGAGCATGTCCGGGTAGTCGAGGACGAGCGTGGTCGTCTCGTGCAGGACACCGCTCCGCGAGGTGAGGGTGTAGCCCCAGATGATCAGCAGGATGTGCGCGAGCACCAGTGAGACGGTGTAGCGGCCGCCTGCCGCGTGCCAGCGCGCCAGGCGGTCGGTGCCCAGGGTGTGGTCGAGCAGGGGAACGCGGGCCATCAGCGCGACCAGCACCGCGCAGGCGTAGCCGGCCAGCAGCCCGGTGATCCGGCCGGCGCCGGTCAGCCAGCCCGCCGGGCCCACGACCGACGCCGTACCGGTCCACCACAGGGCCAGCACGCCGGCCGCCCCTGCCCAGATCGCGAAGTGCGCGAGCAGCGGCGCCGGCGACGGCGGCCACTGCGGCGGGGTGCGGCCGGTGGTGGTCCGGCGGGTGGCGGAGACGGTGCTCATGAGGCTTTCCTTCCGTGGTCGGCGCCAGCGTCGCAGCGCAACCTCTGAGGACTCTCTGAGCGGCCCTCCCGCCCGCCGATTCACAGGAAACTCAGAGCCGGCTCATACCTCCGCCTGCCACCGGGCGAGGGATGCTGGAGTCACCATGCACACTCACCGCACTCCCGCCCCGCTGCACAGCGCCGACGGCTCGCCGGTACGGGTCCTCGTGGTCGACGACGAGCCGGACCTCACCGAAGTGCTCTCCGGCGCCCTGACCAGCGAGGGCTGGGAGGTCCGCAGCGCGGCCGACGGCGCCTCCGCGCTCGCCGTGGCCCGGAGCTTCCGCCCGCACGCCGTCGTCCTGGACTGGATGCTGCCCGACATCGACGGCCTGCAGGTGCTGCACCTGCTGCGCCGGGAGCTGCAGACGGTCTGCGTCCTCTTCCTCACCGCGCGTGACGCCGTCGAGGACCGGATCGCCGGGATCACCGCGGGCGGCGACGACTACGTGACCAAGCCGTTCAGCCTGGAGGAGGTGCTGGCGCGGCTGCGCGGTCTGCTGCGCCGGGCCGGGATGGCTCACGAGCCGGACGGCGACCGGCTGGTCGTCGGCGACCTCGTGATGGACGAGGAGGCGCGGGAGGTCCTCCGCGCCGGCGAGCTCGTCGAACTGTCCCGCACCGAGTTCGAGCTGCTCCGCTTCCTGATGCGCAACCCCCGTCGGGTGCTGTCCAAGGCGCAGATCCTGGACCGCGTCTGGTCCTACGACTTCGGCGGCCGGTCCCACGTCGTCGAGCTCTACATCAGCTATCTGCGCAAGAAGATCGACGCCGGCCGGAGCCCGATGATCCACACGGTCCGCGGCGTCGGCTACGTCCTCAAGCCGGAGCCCTCGTGAAGCGGCTCGTCCCCCGCACCCTGCGCAGCCAGCTCACCGCCGGTCTGGTCGCCCTGCTGGCGCTGGCCTGCCTGGCAGTCGGCATCACCACGGTCGTCGCGCTCGAAGGGTTCCTGGTAGGCCGCCTGGACCAGCAACTCTCCGCCTCCGCGGGCCGGTTCGCGGTGAGCCTGGAGCACGAGGCCCGGCCGGACGCCGACAACCGGCCGGACACCCGCGGCCAGTCCGACGGCACCTTCGGCGCCCGGTTGCTGCGCGGCATACCGACCCAGGCAGCGGTCGTCCGGGACCAGACGGACGCCAGGGTGCCGCTGTCCGCCGAGGACCGCCGCACGTTGGCGGCCCTGCCCACCGACGGCTCCGGACACAGCATCCGACTGGCAAGCCTGGGCCGGTACCGCGTCAACGCGGTGTCCGGCGACGACCGCGACGTACTGATCACGGGCCTGCCGCTGCACCCGGTCGAGGAGACCGTGCACCGGCTGGAGGCGGTGGAAGCCGCGGTGTTCGGCGGGGCGCTGCTGGTCACCGGAGTCCTGGGCGCGCTGTGGGTACGGCTCTCGCTGCGGCCCCTGCGGCGCGTCACCACCACGGCCGCACGGGTCGCCGAGCTGCCGCTGGCCAGCGGCGAGGTGGCGATGCCGGCGCCGGTCCCGGTCGCCGACCCGCGCACCGAGGTCGGGCAGGTGGGTACCGCCCTCAACCGCATGCTCGGCCACGTCGGCAACGCACTGGAGCGTCGCCACGCCAGCGAGAACCGGCTCCGGCACTTCGCCGCCGACGCCAGCCATGAGCTGCGGACTCCGGTGGCAAATGTCCGCGGCCATGCGGAACTCGCCCTGCGGCACACGGGGCCGGTACCCGGCGAGATCCGGCGTTCCCTGGAGCGGATCCAGGCCGAGTCGGAACGCATGAGCCGGCTGGTGGACGACCTCCTGCTGCTCGCCCGCCTCGACGCCGGCCGTGCGCTGGAACGCAAACCGGTGGATCTGACACGGCTCGTGCTCGACGCGGTCGACGACGCCCGGGCGGTCGGCCCCCGTCACCGGTGGCTGCTCGACCTCCCCGAGACGGCCGTGAACATGACGGGCGACGAACACCGCCTGCAACAGGTCGTCGCCAATCTGCTCGCCAACGCCCGGACGCACACCCCACCGGGGACCGCCGTCACGGTGCGACTCGCCGCCGACGACCACGACGTCCGGCTGACGGTTCTGGACGACGGCCCCGGTGTGCCCGAGGAGATCCGGCCGGAGGTCTTCGGCCGCTTCGTCCGCGTCGACCACAGCCGCTCGCGTGCGGCCGGCGGCACCGGACTGGGGCTCGCCATCGTGGAGGCCGTCGTCACCGCCCACCACGGCCAGGTATCCCTGACGAGCCGCCCCGGCCACACCGAGTTCACCGTGACCTTCCCTCCGGCACCTTCCGGTTCCACGCCCCATCGATGACGTGACCTCCGTGCCTGAACGGGCACCGGGGACATGGCCGCCTGCTTCGCAGAGCAGCTGCGTCTGCTGCCGGTGGAAGAGCCCGGTGCGCGGCTGCCCCGTTCGGGTTGCCGAGCGCCACCCTCCCTCGTACCGCACAACCGATCTCCCTCCGGCGCGTTCATTGAACGAGGCACGACGAGACCAGGGGAGCGGAGACGGCCGATGGCGACGGGTACGGAGACCAGGGCTGACAGGGCAACGGAGGGCGCCACGAGCGTGGTGCGCGTGGTGGCACGCAGGCTGCTGCCGCTGCTGTTCGTGCTGTACGTCGTCAACTTCCTGGACCGCGCCAACATCGGCGTCGCCGCATTGACGATGAACGCCGATCTGGGGCTGAGCGCCACCGCCTACGGCACCGCCGCCGGGATCTTCTTCCTCGGCTATGTGCTCTTTCAGGTCCCGGCGGCGGTGGCGTTGAAGCGGTTCGGCGCCCGCCGCTGGCTGTGCTGTGTGATCACCGCCTGGGGTGTGTGCTCGGCCGCCACCGCGTTCGTCACCGACGCACAGGGGCTCTATCTGACCCGGTTCGTGCTGGGGCTGACCGAGGCCGGATTCTTCCCCGGCGTCGTCGCCTACCTGGCCGCCTGGTTCCCCTGCCGCCAGCGCACCCGCGCGCTGGCGCTGTTCTTGCTGGCCATCCCGGTCTCCAACATGGTCGGGCTGCCGGTCTCGGGTCTGCTCGTCGACCACTTTTCCCTCTTCGGTCTCAGTGGCTGGCGGTCGATGTTCCTGATCGAGGGCGCCCCCGCCGTCGTCCTGGGCGTCGCCGCACTGCGCCTGCTGACCGACACGCCACGCGATGCGACCTGGCTGACGGCACCCCAACGCGAGGAACTCGAAGCCCTGTTGACCCAGGGCGCCCCGCCCTCATCGACGGACCGGACCACGCTCGGTCACGCCGCGCACTTCACCGTGGTGAATGCGGGCCCGAGCTTCGCCGCGTACGCCCTGCAGTTCTTCCTGCCCAAGGTCACCGCCTCCCTCTTCCCCGGCGCCGGGGCGTCCGCCGCATCCGCGCTCGCAGCCCTGCCGTCCGTCTTCACCGCCGTTGCCATGCTCGCGTGGAGCCGTCACGGCGACCGGGTGAGCCTCCGGACGTACCTCATCGCCGCGCCCATCGCGGCCGCCGCAGCCGCCATTTCCCTGGCCGCACTCTCACCCGCACCCGTCCTCACCCTGGCTGCGCTGACCGTGGCCGGGACAGGGATTCTGACCGCGGTTCCTGCCTTCTGGAGCCGGTGCACCGCGATCCTGTCCGGCCCCCGCGCGGCGACGGCCCTCGCCGGCGTCAACGCGGCCAGCAGCCTCGCCAGCTTCGCGGGCCCCTATGTCACCGGCCTCCTCACCGACACCACCGGCGGCTACCGGGCCGCGTACTCCGTCATCGCCTGTGCCCTGGCGGTGTCGTTGGCCGCGGCCCTCCGCCTCCCCGGCGCACCGGTCGGCATCCACCGAGCGCTGGCGCCGACCCGCACCCGTGGCTGAGCCCCCGACGGGCGCAAGCGGAGGGAGAGTCCGTCATCCCGCAAGCGCGGAGGGCCGAGGGCGCACCGGGTGTGGGGGCGGTGTCAGTCGTCGATGGCCTGGTAGAGCGTGGTCCAGAAGTCGTGCATGAGCCGCACCGAATGCGGGACGGACGCCCCGACCTGGGTGAGCAGGATGCCGGTGAGCTGGTTGGCCGGATCGGCGTAGGTCGAGGTGCCGCTTCCGCCGTCCCAGCCGAACTGGCCGAGGGGTGCGTAGTCGCCGCGGTAGGTGCGCACCGCCATCCCGAAGCCCCAGCCGCCGTGCTGCCCTTGGCCGAAGGACACATGGACGTTGTCGCGGGCCAGGGCGGTCCGGGCGGCGTTCTGCTCGGGCGTGAGGCGGTTGGTGGTCATCAGCTCGACGGCGGCCCGGGACAGGATCCGCTCGCCCCGGTGTATCCCGCCGTTCAGCAGCATCCGGAAGTAGGCGTGGTAGTCGTCAGCGGTGGAGACCAGCCCACCGCCACCGCCCTGGAACGCCGGAGGCGAGCTCCACCGCCCTCCCTCGGCCTCGTCCCAGACGGTGAACTCCCCGGTCTGCGGGTCGGGGGCGTAGAGGGTCGGCATCCGATCGATCTTGTCGGCGGGCACATGGAAACCGGTGTCCTGCATCCCCAGCGGCTCGAAGATGCGCTCGCGCAGGAACGTCTCGAAGGACTGGCCGGTGACCCTGGCGACGAGCACGCCGACCAGATCGCTGCTGATCTGGTACTGCCAGCGCTCGCCGGGCTGATGCATCAGCGGAAGCGTGCCCAGGCGACGCATCCACTCGTCCGGCTCGGGCATCGGCTCCGGCAGATTGGGCGTGAGCCCCTGCTCGAAGACCGCGCCCATGATCGGAGTGCCCAGCACCGTCATATCCATACCGAGCCCGAATGTGGAGGTGAGCACGTCCCGTACGGTGATCGGCCGCCGCGCCGGCACGGTGTCGTCGAGCGGACCGTCGATCCGCTTCAGCACCTGTCGGTCGGCGAGTTCCGGCAACCACGGCTCCACCGGGTCGTCAAGGCGCAGCCGGCACTCGTCCAGCAGGACCATCGCCGCCGCGATCGAGACCGGCTTGGACGTCGAGGCCATCCGGAAGATCGTGTCCCGGCGCATCGGCGCGCCGCCGTCATGACGCATCGTCCCGACCGCTTCGACGTGCGTCTGGTCGCCCCGGCTGACCAGGGCGACGAGCCCGGGAATCTTTCCGGACTCCACATGCCGTGCCAGCACGTCGCGCACCTTGCGCAGCCCTGTGTCGGAGAAACCGCTGTGCCGGCCGGTGAGGTTGGGGGACATGACTGTGTGCTCCTTGTGGGATGTGCGGGTGGGTGGTTGTCGAGGGGTGTTCGTTGGGGGTGGGTCAGAGGCTGTGGGCGGTGATGTCGCCGTGGGAGGTGGTGGCGCGGATGTCGAGGTCGGCGGTGCCGTCGTTCTTGAGGGCGTTGCTGATGCGGCCGTAGCTGGTGCCGGCGTCCAGGGGGGCGGAGACTCCGGCGGCGGCGCCGACGGTGATGTCGCCGGATTGGGTGCCCAGTACGACCGTGCCGCCCGTGGCCTGGGTGATGCGGATGTCGCCTCGTGTGGTGGTGATCTTCGCGGTTCCGCCCAGTCGGCCGACTTCGACGTCGCCGTCGACCGCGGTGAGGTGCAGGCTTGCGGTCTCGTCCAGCTTGATCTGGCGGTATGCGCCGTCGAAGGTGACGTCGCCGAGGCGGCCCAGGGTGCGGAGTTCGGCGGCGGCTGTCTTGGCCTGGATGCGGGAGCCGGTGGGCAGCTTGACCGTTACCTCGATGGATCCGGAGGGGCCGAGGTACTGGTTCTTCGCCGCGTTCTCGATCCGCAGGACGCCGTCGTCGAAGGCGATGGTGGTCTGTTCCGCTGCCTTCACATCGCGGCTTTTCGAGGCGTTGGCCGGCAGGACCTCCACGGTGGTGTCGGTCCGGTCCGCGGCGATCAACTGCACGCGTCCGGCGGGGATTTCCAGGACGGCGGCGATCGGGGTGGGGGTGGTGAACTTCTGCATCATGCTCTCCCTTGAGACGTGCGGCTCGCTGTTTCCGAACGGTGGAAACACTACGTTGCTTTCCAGTACACGGCAACGAGATCTTTGCTTCGATGCAGCATTCATGCAGGTCAAGGGCCAATAATCATTGCAACGTTCTCTCGTTTAACGCAACGACCGAAGGGCCAGCCGTTGCAATGCGTTGAAGATGAACGCTATGGTGAAGGCGCCAGGGAGCAGGAACAGGATCAGGAACGTCGAGCAGCGCCATGGGTATCCGTGGGCATGAAGGGGGTTGTGATGCCGGGAGGCAGGCTCACCCAGTCCGAACGCCAGCAGATCGCGGTGGGTTTGGCCGACGGCCTGCCCTACGCCGAGATCGCCCGGCGTCTGGAGCGTCCGACCTCCACGATCACGCGTGAGGTGATGCGCAACGGCGGCCCCAGCGGCTACCGCGCCGACCTGGCCCAGCGTGCCACCCAACAACGCACCCAGCGCCGCAAGCAGACCCCAGCCCAGGGATCGCAGGCGCTACCGCAACCCCATGGACGCGACGCCGAAGCCGTGCGCGACTACCAGGAGAGGCTCACCACCGTCTTCATGACCTCCGGCCTGCCCAAGATGATGGCCCGGGTACTGGGTTGCCTCTACACCACCGACACCGGCAGCCTGACCGCCGCCGAACTCGCCCAACGCCTCAACGTCAGCCCGGCATCGATCTCCAAAGCCATCACCTTCCTCGAAGGCCTGGCCCTCGTCCGCCGAGAACGCGACCAACGCCGCCGCGAACGCTACGTCGTCGACGACGACCTGTGGTACCAATCCATGCTCCGCAGCGCCCGCGCCAACGACGAGTTCATCGACACCGCACGACAAGGCATCACCATCCTCGGCCAGGGCACCCCGGCCGCCAACCGCCTCGAAAACGCCGCCCGCTTCCTCGACTTCGTCAGCGAAGCACTCATCCGCGCCGCAGAACAAGGCCGCGAAGTCCTCTACACCAGAACCCAAACCACCACCCCGCAGGACGACACCACCACACCACGCTCGGATCACGCATAGCCAACCGTCTCGACCGTCACAGCCAGCGGCGCCCTGCGGCCGATCGGGTGTCGGCATGGGTGACCGTGATGTCGACGTCGTACGTGTCATTCATCACGACGTCGAAGGCCAGATGGCCTGTTGCCGTGCCACCCGGGTGCCCGAGTAGGGTCGGGGGCTGCGTGATGGCTGAGGGCTGCACCCTGGCCTCCCGGCCCTTGTGAAGGCACATGCGTACGTGGCTTTCCCGGCCCCACCCGGGAAGGGCGCAGGGCATGCGCACGTAGGGGAACCGCCCGTACGCGCCGGGCACCGGGATGCGGCTCCGACGTCTCACGGGCAGTACAGCGGGCCCCCGGGTCCGTACCCCCACACACAAAGAGTCGCGCGTGCGCGGCCACACATCAGGAGCACCAGTGCAGGGCATCCCCCACATAGCCAGCACACCGCACGACGGGCGATTGTCGTCCGTACCCCCTGCCCGCAGGGAGCCGTACACGGCGCAGCACACCGGGCAGGACATGACACCGCGCATGCCGCCCCGCGGCGCGGCGCCTCGCGTGACCCCGGCGGCACGGCGTCCCGAGGCCGAAGCCTCCCAACTCCCCGTCTTCATCGGCCAGTCGGGCTGGCGCAGGTGGACGGTGCAGGGCGTGGCCCTGGCCGTGGGATGCGGCTGCCTCGGGTATCTGCTGTTCGTCGGCACGCTGATCAGCGGACTCCGGCAGCCCGTCGGCACGCACCCGCCGAGCATGAACGCACCGGTGCCTGCCGGCCCGGACACCGGCGGGTCGCAGCACGACCACGGCGTACCGGCCCGAGCCGAGGCGCACCGACCGCTGGCGAGGGCCCACGCGGACCGCGACGACCACCACCGCCCGCCGGCCGGCAGATCCGCCCCGTCGGCCGGAGGCCCGAAGCAGTGAGCGGGCACTCCGCCGCTGTTCGACGCCCGCCGCGCGGACACTGGCTCGTCCTCCTGCTGGTCCTCCTGGTGGTCGCCGTCACCCTCCTCTTCGAGGGCTGGACGACCCATCAGGTCGACGCCGCGCGCACCAAGCCGCCGTGCACCCGGCCGATCCCGCACGCGGCGGACGACGGGAAGCCGCTGCTGCGGTTCGGCCCGAAGGGGGTCGCCACCGCGGCCATGCCGCCGGGGACCGTCGCGCTCACCTTCGACGGCGGGTTCGACCCGGTGTGGACGCCGCGCCTGCTCGACCTGCTGCACAGGCACCACGTGCGGGCGACCTTCTTCGTGTACGGGAAGGACGCGGCCCAGCACCCGAAGCTCATCCGGCGGATCCTGCGCGAGGGGCACGAGATCGGCTCGTACACCTACAGTGGCGGCGACCTCGGTGTCGCCTCACCGCTGCGCGCGCGGCTTGAGCTGTCGCTCACCCAGAGCGCTCTCGCGGGGGCGGCCGGCATCAACACCACCCTGCTGCGGCTGCCGCACACCACGGCCGCGGACACGCTCTGCGGCGCCGAGTGGCCGGCCGCGAAGCGCGCGGCGGCACAGGGGTATCTGGTGGTCGCCTCGGACCACAAGGACCGCAAGCCGTGGCGGGGGCTGGTGACACAGCACAGCCAGACCGACCTGGGCTACCACGAGGCCGAGGATCTTCTGGGGGACCGCAGCGTGAAGCGGTTCACCACCATCAGCGGCGGCCTCGGCCGGCTCTCCTTCCTCGACGAGGTCCCGGTCACCCAGGAGATCAAGGGTGAGGGCCTGATCTTGTCGCAGCGGCTCGGGCACGCCTTCCTCACCGTGATGGTGTGGACGCTGACCCTCGCGGGTGTGCTCGGCGTCCTGCGGATGCTCCTGTTCGCGGTGTTCGCCCGGCTCCACGTGCGCAGGCTGCACCGGTACCGGCCCGGCGCACCGCGGCTGCGCGAAGTGCGGGACCCGGTGACGGTCCTGGTGCCCGCGTACAACGAGGAGGCCGGCATCGCCTCCACCGTGTACTCGCTGCTCGCCTCCACCCACCCGCACTTGCAGATCATCGTGATCGACGACGGCTCGACCGATGCCACCGCGGACATCGCCGAGCGCATCGACGACCCGCGGGTGACGGTGATCCGGCAGCCCAACGGCGGCAAGCCCAGCGCCCTCAACACCGGCCTGGCGCACGCCCGGTACGACATCGTCGTCATGGTCGATGCGGACACCATCTTCGAACCCGCGGCGCTGGCCCGGCTGATCCAGCCGCTCGCCCACCCGGCGGTCGGTGCGGTCAGCGGCAACACCAAGGTCGGCAACCGGCGCCGCCTGCTGGGCAAATGGCAGCACCTGGAGTACGTCCTCGGCTTCAACCTCGACCGGCGGATGTTCGAGGTCCTGGAGTGCATGCCGACGGTGCCGGGGGCGATCGGCGCCTTCCGCAGGGACGCGCTGATGGGCGTCGGCGGCGTCAGCGACCAGACCCTGGCCGAGGACACCGACCTCACGATGGCGCTCTGGCGGGCCGGCTGGCGCGTCGTCTACGAGGAGTCCGCGGTCGCCTGGACCGAAGTGCCCAGCACCGTACGGCAGTTGTGGCGGCAGCGCTACCGCTGGTGCTACGGCACCCTCCAGTCGATGTGGAAGCACCGGCACGCGGTGACGGAGGTCGGCCCCGCCGGACGCTTCGGCCGTCGCGTGCTGCTCTACGTCACGCTGTTCCAGATCGTGCTGCCGCTGTGCGCACCGGTCGTGGACATGTTCGCCCTCTTCGGGGCGCTGTTCCGCGACCCCGTGGAGGCCGCCCTCGTCTGGTTCGGGTTCCTCGCCGTCCAGTTGGTCACCGCCGCGTACGCGCTACGGCTCGACCGCGAACGGCTGCGCGTGCTGTGGGTGCTGCCGCTCCAGCAGTTCGTCTACCGGCAGTTGATGTACCTGGTGGTCATCCACTCGGTGATCACGGCGCTGCTCGGCACCCGCCTGAAGTGGCACAGCATGAAGCGCACCGGAACCGCCGACCCGTATCTGCTCGCGGCGCCGTCCGCGGAGACGTCCGGAGATCCGCTCGAGGAGCTGCCCCCGCGGCGGAGCCTGTCGTCGCAGTGAGGGGACGGAGGGGACCGGAGGGGAACCGGCGAGCGTCCGCGCGAGTCGGACCTGGGACGTGACCAAGGGAGTTGACCATGACAGACCCGCTTGACCAGCGGGCCGGGCGCACCACACCCACAGGGGAGCAGGGCCGGCACGGCGACGCCGGGAGTCGTCCCGTGCGCCGGGGGCCGGTGAGGGTGACGGGCGAGCTGTGGCGCCCGGAGCCGGAGGACGGACCGGGACCGTACGTCGAGCCGGAGCTCCATACCGATCCGGATCTGTACGCCGATCCGGAGCTGTATGCCGATCCGGGTCCGTACGCCGGCCAGGACCCGTCCGCGGTCCCGGAAGGCGCCGCCGCGCGTGAGCGGTTCGCCGAACGCCCCAGCTCGCGCTACGGGCCCCGGCGCGCCCACGCCCGGCAGCCGAAGAAGCGCAGGATGCTGCGGAGGGCGGTGCTCGTCCTGCTGGCCGCCGTGGTCGTCGTGGCGGGCGGCACGTACGGCTGGGCCGAGACCCGGCTCCAACGTGACGTCGACCTCGGCGCGTACGGGGACCGTCCGCCGCCCGGCGAGGGCACCAACTACCTCATCGTGGGCTCGGACAGCCGCGACGGGCTCTCCGAGGACGACGTGAAAGACCTGCACGCCGGCGGGGGCGGCGGGCGGCGCACCGACTCGATGATGTTGCTGCACACCGGGGCCCACGGAACCAGCATGGTCAGCCTGCCGCGCGACTCCTGGATCACCGTGCCCGGCCGCCTCGACACGTCGACGGGCAAGACCAAGCGGCCCGAGGGGGACAAGCTGAACGCCGCCTTCTCCTACGGCGGCCCCGAACTGCTCGTGCACACCGTCGAGAAGAACACCGGGCTGCGCGTCGACCACTATGCGGAGATCGGCTTCGCCGGGTTCGTGAACATCGTCGACGCCATCGGCGGCGTTCGGATGTGCCTGGACCGGGACATCAAGGACGAGAAGTCGGGCGCCGATCTGCGCAAGGGCTGTCACACCCTGAACGGCAAGCAGGCACTCGCCTTCGTCCGCGAGCGGCACCAGGAGAGGGAGGGCGACCTGGGCCGGTCGAGGAACCAGCAGAAGTTCCTGTCGACCCTCGCCCACCAGGCCGCCCGGCCAGACACCCTCTTCGACCCGCTGAAGATCGGTCCGGCCGTGCAGGCCGGGCTCGACACGCTCATCGTCGACAAGGGCATGAGCCTGCGCGATCTCAGCAGGATGTTCCGCGCCGTGCAGAGCGTCACGGGCGGACACGGCAAGCAGATCCACGTGCCTGTGTCCGGTATCGGTATCCCCACGCCCAAGGGCAACGTACTGAAGTGGGACGTCAGGAGGTCGGCCCGGCTCTTCGATGACCTGCGGCACGACCGGCCGGTGACGGAGACGGGGAAGACGTCCCGGCACCGGGGTGGTGCCGTCAGCCGCGCGCCGTCACCTGGCGACCGCCCGCAGCGGCGGAAGGAGCAGCAGGCCGAACGGTGACAGCGGGATCGTGCGGACCAGGAGCGGCCCCCTCACCAGTGGGGGCGCCTGGAGCAACGTCGTGCGAGTCGGCCCCCCGGCGCCCCTGCCGAGTCGTTGGTGACCACTCAGCAACGCCCCGGCGCTGTGGAGTGCCGTGGGAAGGTCATTTGGGAATGGTCGAGGCGACGTCGTCGAGGGTGGAGTCTTTGACGAGTCCGGTGTCCTCCAGGACGTCCATGTGGTCCTGGACGGTGTTGTTGGTTTGCGCGGCCAGTCGCCGGATCAGCGAGTTCTTGGTCGTGGCGCGCACCTCGCCGATGGTGATGAAGATCTTGCCGTGGGAGGCACGCAGCAGGTCCACGAAGAGCTGGTCGAACGCCTGCCCCCGGGCGTTCTTCAGCTGGTCCACCCAGCCCTGTTGTTCGGCGGTGGCCTGGTCGGGGATGGGCACGTTCAGCGCCTGGGAGTCCTCGCGGTCCAGCTCGTCGAGCTTGCTGTGCCCTTCGAGCAGATGCATACCGGCGCGCTTGATGGCTTCGCTCGATGCGTGTGTCTGGGCGAGCCGGCCCGCCGGCATCTCCCACAGGCCGGCCTGCCGGACCTTGGTGAGGAAGAGCTTGTCCAACGCGGAGACCGTGCCGGTGTTGCCCCCACCAGGGCCGGCCAGGGCCGCGCTCGCGGCCGGCAGATTGGCGGAGACGGACTCGTCGGCAGAGCTGTTCCGCTGCCACAGCCACACCGACACGGCAGCGATGGCCGTGGTGAGGGCGACTGCGGCGGCTATGAGGCGGCCGCGGTTCGAGGTGGGCCGGGGGTTTCGCGCATGAGATTTCATCGTGCCTCCTGGATTGCGCGCGACGGAGTGCCGACGGGCGCCGCCGTCCGGGCGAGGGTGGGCGGTGCCACGCTAACCGTTGCACTGGGCAAGGAAGCGGATTGATCGACGATGCTCAAATCCGGCCGCCGGCCGGTGCGCGTGAGCTACGATCCCGTTTCTTCGCGCCATGGGCAGGGGTGCCGGATCTAACCATGCCGGGCGTCGCCCACGGGTTTCCCACGCTCCACAGGAAGCTGGGTTACCTTCGAGCTGCGGTGTCGGAGGGGAGTTCGGCGAAGCGCTCGCGATAGGCGCTCGCGGTAGGCGCTCGCGAAGCGGCCCAGGTGGGAGACGCCCCACCGGTAGGCGATCGTGCCGATGGGGTCGGTGGAGGCGAGGATGTCCGCACGGATCCGGTCGAGCCGCAGGGTGCGGACGTGGGACAGGGGCGAGAGACCGAGTCGGTTGCGGAACGCCGAACTGATGGTGCGAGGGCTGCAGTGGGCGGCCTGAGCGATGTCACTGAGACTGATGTGCTCGGTGAGGTTCGCCTCGATGAACGCGAGGGCTGCGCGTACCGCACGCGGGTGGCCGGGTGGCCGGGTGGCCGGGTGGCCGGGTGGCCGGGGGGGGGAGGGCCGTCCCGCAGCTCGGCCGTGTGCGAGTGCGGCTGGGCCAGGAGCAGGGCGGTGATGAGGGCCCGCAGCTGGCTGCGCTGCACGTCCGAGCGCTGGAAGAGGGGGTCTCCCGAGTCCAGCTGTTCGACGAGGGACCGGACCGGTAGCCGCACCGCCCGGCCCTTGGACGTGGCCAGGTCCAGCGCGAAGTCAAAGCGTAGGGGGGACAGCGGCGGGTGCCCGGTCAACGCACCGAACTCCTGGTACAGCTGCTCATGTACGCCTCCAGAGCACCTGATTTCTTCGAAACCGTAAGCTCCGTCGGC
This sequence comes from Streptomyces bugieae, assembly GCF_036352915.1. Taxonomy (NCBI): domain Bacteria; kingdom Bacillati; phylum Actinomycetota; class Actinomycetes; order Kitasatosporales; family Streptomycetaceae; genus Streptomyces; species Streptomyces bugieae. The sequence continues at coordinate 592,558 of NZ_JAZBJP010000001.1, read as the reverse complement.
GCTCCGCCTTATCCGAATCAGGCGGCGACCATCCGCCGCGCGCAATCGACTACCTGATCGGCGACCGCATCCGCGCCCTCCTGCGCTTCGACCGGCGTACGGGTCACGGCGTCAAGTCGAGGAATTCCCAGTGCGCTTGGGGTTGCGCGCCGCTGAGCCATTTCCCGCAGTTCTGCAGGACCGTGGGGCTTGACGTGATGTGCTGGGTACCCGTGCCGAGGTCACGCAGAAACCGGTCGATCGGCCCGCGCCGGATCGCCGCCGTCCCGGCCCATCGGTGCACCGTCTGACCCACCTCCTGCACGGTCCACGTCGCGTGGTTGAGCGCCAGCCTGAGCAGCGTGTCCTGCTCCGTACTCGTCAACTCGCCTGCTTCCAGGGTGTCTTCGATCCCCCGCCATACCTCCATCGCCCACGCCCGTGCCGAACGAAGCTTGGCTTCGGCCGTCGCGTACTCCGCGTGGAACTGCGCGGTGTCGACGGCGGCGTTATGTGTGCCGGATTTGGCCGCGGCGACCCTCTTCAGTTCGTCGAGCAGGCGCCGCCCGACACCCAACGCCCAACCGGTGTGTCCGATCGCGGACATGTTGACCAAGCCGAGGCGATAGATCGCGCCACCGTTGGCCGGGTCGGTCGTGGTGGCGAGATACGTGTGCGTCGCCGGTACATGCACATCGGCGCAGTGGTAATCAATGCTGTGCGTCGCACGCAGCCCGAGCACATCCCAGTTGTCGACGAGTTCCACCTGCGACTTCGGCATCGCCAGCACCCGCAGCTCCCCGGTGCCCTCGACCTGGATCGCGCTGTGGATGTGGGTGGCGTGCGCCATACCGGAGGCGAACTGCCAACTACCGCTCACCAGATAGCCACCCTCCACCGGGACGGCCCGCCCGGGCCGGGTGCCGTGCCCAGCCAACAACGCGTGGTCCCCACCCGCGACATCCGGGAACAAGTCGGCCATCGCAACAGCATCGAGATAGGCCGCAGTGGTGCCGGTCATCAACTGCAGCGCCATCATCGTCCAACCGGCCGCGGAATCGTGGTAGCTGACCCGCTCGACCGTCTCTATCAATTGGCATGGGGAGAACTCGTAGCCGCCGAGGCTCTGCGGCAGTGCGGCCCTCACGACCCCGGCACCCAGCAACGCCCGCCCGACGTCCTCGGTGAGTCTGCGAGTTCCTCGGCCGCGTCCGCGTCCGCCTCAAGCGCCCCGCCGAGTGCGTCAATCCGCTCGAGCACCGCGGGGAATTCCGGGCTGACATGCAATCCCATCGAGACCGCCATGGATGGTTGCTCCTCGCTATGAGTATTGAGTCGGCGTCACCATAAAATTGAAACCGTACAGTTCTTCGCACCGCCCCATGCCCACCGTGTCCTCACCCTCGCCGACCGCACCGCCGGCGAGGTCATCGCCCAGGCGAGCAACTGGAGACCCTGCACGACATCCGCTACGACCTGGAGAACAAGGTGGCGGCTCTGCGCAGCCTCGCCACCGAGCACCGGGAACGCCTGCGGATGAGCCTGGACGGACACTTCGAGGCCATCGAGCGCACGGCCGCCGAAGCCCTCGAAGCGGTGCCGCCCCAAGGGCGCCCGGCACCGAGCCTGATACCTGCCACGCCTGAGCGAGCCGGCCTCGCGGCGACCGGGCTCTCCGCCCGCCCACGGAGGCCCGGACGCATGCGGCCAACGAGCCATCAGGGGCTGCATTCACCCTGGCGCTGTGCGGCTCCCCGCAACATCACCACGTGCCACGTGAGGTGTGGGCATCGGGCCACTGGCCGTCACGGCTGGCCGGTACCTGTCCCGCTGGTCCAGCGTGGGGGCCCGCGGAGGGTGGCCAGGCGACGGTGGTACTCCTCCTCGTCGATCTCCCCGCGTGCGTACCGCTCCGCAAGGATCTGCTCGGGGCTGGGGCCGCCCCGAGGGGCCGGGTGCCCGTTGTGGAGGGGGCCCGATCGACTCAGTGCGCGAACGATGAGGACAACGATGAGAATGAGCAGCGCGAAGAAGAGGATCATGCTGACCGACATCGCCAGCCAGCCCCAAGCGCTCACACCGTAGCGGTCATGCCAGAACATCGAAATTCACTTCCCGCGTCGCGCGGGTGCGGGCCCATTGCCCGCAGCTGACCTCACTTCCATGTTCCCTCCCTCTGGGCTGCGGGGCCACGGGCCCGGAGGCCGTCCGCGGCACCGAAGCGGTCGGGGCGCCGACCGATCCACCACCTCCGTCATGCACGGCTCCATGAACGATCACGCCACAGCGGCCCCGGAGTCCTGTCTCACGGCCCTGGTCTCGATGACGTACGGCGCCGACCACCGCCGGTCGCGGGAGTGGCTGAAAATGCCTCTACGATCCGGTTGATCACCGAACTGTGGAGGGGACATGGCCGAGGGCCGGGAAACAGATGCGGTCGCTGAGAGACCGGTGGAGCTGGCCTACCGGCCGACCGTCGGCGAATTGGCGTCCGCGCTGCGGGCACGCGCGAGAAGCACCGGCGTGGGACGCTTTCAGCGCGGGGCGCTGGTCTGGACGGTGGCGGTCTCGACCGTCGGCGCCCTGCTGTCGGCGGCTGGCTCCGGCCGCCATGGCACACGGTGGGAGCTGTATGTGGGGGTGGTGGTCTTCGTCGTCTTCATGACCGCGGTGCCGTGGTTGCAGGCGCGCCGCCTCCATCGGCTCGCCGAACGGCAGGGGGACATCCGCGGGACGGTCGACGACACCGGGGTCCGGATCACCACCGCGCACAGCTCGGGCAGCCACGACTGGCACCTCTACTCGCGCTATGTCGAGACGCCGGAGCTGTTCGTGCTGCTCAGCGCCGACAAGTCCGCCGTCGGTTTCGTCGTCCTGCCCAAGCGGGCCGTGGCGGACCCGGAGGAGGTGGACCGGCTCCGGGCGGTCCTCGACCGGCGGCTGGTGCGTGCGGACGCCGCCGGGGCGCCCGGAAGCCCGCGGAGCCGGGGCGCGGCCGTCGGCCGCGGGGCCGGTTCTGTCGGACTGTTGCTGCTGGGGCTGCTGCTGTTCTTCTTCGCCTTCGCCGCCGTCCAACAGGCCGCGCACCCGGACCGCTTTCCCGGGCTCCAGAACAACACCGCCCCGATATCGGCCGTCATGCTGGGACTGGGGACGCTTGCGGTCGCCGGGGCTTGGTGGCTCGTACGGCGGATGACGGCCATGCGGACCGTGACCGCCGTGCTTGCCGTCCTCGTCCTGCTGGCCGGTGGCGCCGCCCTGTACCGCGTGGGGCCGATGCTCCACTGCTGGGGCTCGGACCGGATCGCCCGTGGGCCCGAGGGCACCTACGTCTGCTACGACTTCTGAACGGGCCACGGACTTCGGGGTGGGCCGTGCCGCTGGTTGAGATCGTCTTCAGTGGGGGACGACCGCGACCGGAGCCGGGCAGTGGTGCAGGAGGGCATGAGCGATGTGCCCGATGCGGGGTGGGAGCGCCCTCGGCGAGGGCGTGTGCCGACCGACGACGACGAGGGCGGCCCGGCTCCCGGCTTCCAGGAGGTGGCGGGCCGGCTGCCCGATGACGGCCTGCTCCGCCACGTCCACGGTCGGGTACTTCTCGCGCCAGGGCCCCAGCGTCCGGCGCAAGGTCGCCTGCTCTTCGGCCGCGATGTCGGCGTCCTCGTTCGGGTCGGCGCCGACGGCGTAGAACATCGGAGGGTTCCAGCCGTGCACCACGATCAAAGGAGCGACGCGCAGCGCCGCCGCGTCGAAGGCGAAGCGGATGACGTCGTCGCAGGGCCGACCGAGGTCGAGGCCGAGGACCACCGGCCATGGGGAGGCCGCCCCGGAAGGGTGTCCCCGGTGCGGCCCGTCGTCCGCCGCCCGGGCCCGTACCACGACGACGGGGCGCTCACTGTGTGCCACCGTGGCCAGCGCGACCGAGCCGAGCAGGAACCCGGCGACCGGGCCGATGCCGACGGTGCCGATCACCAGGAGTTCTGCCGCTTGGGCGGCTTCGCACAGAACCTCCGGGGGAGGGCCGGTGAGCCGCTCCGCAGTGATGTCGAGGCCCGGATGGCGGTGGTGCAGCCAGGTGGTCACCTCCTGCGGTACGCCCTCGGACCAGCGTCGGGCGGCCTCCGGGCCCTCTGGTGGCGGATGGGAGTAGGGCTGCCATTCCCCTGCGTGGACGAGCCGCAGTGGTGCGTCCCGGAGCTGTGCTTCCCGGGCACCCCAGTCGGCGGCGGCGAGGCCGGCCGGTGATCCGTCCACGCCGACGGCCACGGGGCGGGGGACAGGGCTGGTCATGGCGTACCTCCGGAGCGAGAGCTGCGGTCTCCGATGCCCCTTGCCCGGCGTGCCCGGCTTCGGGGAGGGGCCGCGGGGCCTGGCCGCGGGCCGACCGGTCCAACGGGCTGTGGGGCGCGCTCGCCGGCCTGCCGCGCAGGGCATGCCGCCTGGGCGATACGCGAAGGGAATGGGCTTCCTGGACGGTCACGGTCACTCCCGGCGGCGGACCACCGCGACAGGGCAGTGCGAGTGATGGAGGACGGCCTGGCTGACGGAGCCCAGGAGGAGGCCCGCGAAGCCACCCCGGCCACGTGCTCCCACCACCAGCAACTGGGCGCTGCGGCTCGCTTCGATCAGGGCGGGCCGGATACGGGACTCCATCAGGCTCCTGCGCACGGTGACCTCCGGGTACCTGACCTGATGGCCGGACAGCGATTCGGCGAGCAACCGCTCCTCCTCGTCGTGAAGCCGGTCGAGGTTCACCACCATCCTCCGCAGATCGCCGGGGGTCTCATAGGCGCGTTCGGTCCAGGTGTTCCACACGCGCAGGGCGAGCAACCCCGCCTCTCGCAGCGACGCCTCGGCGAACGCGAAGCCCACCGCTTCCGCACCCTCGGGTGAGCCGTCGACCGCCAGGAGCACAGGTCCCTCGGGCGCTGGTCTGCCCCGGACCACCATGACCGGGCACGCGCCGTGCGCCGCGAGGTGGACGGCCGTGGATCCCACGAGCAGACCGGCGAAACTGCCGAGCCCACGGCTGCCGACCACGATCAACTCGGCGGCGTGTGACTGGACTTCGAGTGCCGAGAGCGGATCGTCGATGACGACGGTGTGGGTGACGTCCACCGCTGGTTCCAGGTTCTGCGCGTGTGCCACGGCCTCGGCGACGATGTGCTCGGCCAAGTCGCGCAGCCCGGACTCGGCCGGCCCGAGCCTGGTGCGGCCGAGCGGCGTGTCCCGGGCCGGCCAGCCGAACGCGTGCACCACGCGCAGCGCGGTGCCGCGCAGGTGTGCTTCGTGCGCGGCGACCTCCACCGCGGCGAAGCTCGATTCCGAGCCGTCGAACCCCACCACCACCGGGTCACTCATCACCGACTCCCTTCTGCGCGGTGCACCGTCCGTCGCCCCGCGGGTACGAGGCCCGCTGCGTGCGGAGGGGGACGGCTCAGGTCCCGACGGAGGCCCCGCGGGTGTCGTCGGTTTCGTACGCGAGGTGCTCGGAGACCGAGATGACGCCGTCCACGCTGTGGCACAGCCGCGTGAGGACGGGGATGAGGCCCTTGGCCGGGACGGTTCCGGTGAGGGTGACCTGCCCTTCGCGTACCTCGACGGTCACCCCGGAAGGGGCGAGGCCCAGGGTCCGGTGCAGCAGATCCTGGGTGATCTCGGCGCGGATCGCGTTGTCGGGGCGCAGGAAGATCCGCAGGAGGTCGGCGCGGCTGACGATGCCCACCAGCTTGTCGGTCTCGTCCACCACGGGAAGGCGCTTGACGTTCTGGACCGCCATCAGGCGGGCTGCCTCGACCACGGTCCATTCCTCACGCGCGCACACCGCGGGAGCCGACATCAGCTCTTCCGCCCGTGCTCCTTCGGCCTTGGCCCGTTCCCAGGCCTCGAGGTGCGGGATCGGCGTCCGGCCGGCGGGATCGGCCTGGTCCGCCGACTTGCGGAGCAGGTCCGCCTCGGAGACCACGCCCATCGGGCGGCCTGCCGCATCCACCACCGGGACCGCGGTGACGTCGTGCTCCGCCAGCGTCCTGACGATCTCCTTGAACGGTGTCTGCGGCGGTACCTGGATGACGCCCCTGGTCATGAGTTCCCCGACCGTTCGGTGATGCATGTCCTTCTCCCTCCGGCGGATCATGAGAGCGGTCGCCTGGCCACCTCTCCATCCTGACCCGGTGCCTTCCGCGCCGGATGAGCCGACCGGCCCTTTCGGCGGCGGGAAGCCGCATCAGGTCCGTTCGGCCCTGGCGTGAGGCCGGGTGGGCGCATGCCGTCGGCCTGCCGCTGTGCCACGTTGAAAGCAGGAATGTCACGGCAGCGTCGGAGAGCGGTGAGGACATGCGAGCGCACATCGGAGACCAGCTCGTGGTGGAGAGCCCGTCCACGGGCGCCGTCAGGCGGGACGGCGAAATCGTCAGGGTTCCTCACGAGGACGGGACTCCGCCCTACGAGGTGCGCTGGGCGGACACGAATGAGGTGACCCTCGTCTTCCCGGGGCCGGACGCGCACGTCCAGCACCTCTCACATCCGCCGGAGGCCGAGCGGCCCCGGCCGACGCCGGCGGAGTCGGACAAGCCCGCCCTGTGGCCGTTCGACCCCGGTGACGTCGGGCGTCGGGTGGCCCATGAGCGCAGGCGGCAGAGGCTCACCCGGGCGGAGGTGGCCGAGCGCAGTGGCATTTCGGCGTCCTACCTGGCCTACCTGGAGGAACGGCCGGCGAATCCGACCAGCGGCACACTCAACGGCCTGGCCGGTGCGCTGGGCACCACCGTGCGGCAGCTGCGCGGTGCCGGGGTCGATCTGCCGCCCGGTGGCGGCGAGGCCGGGTACCACCCCGAATTGCGGGAGCTCGATCCCGAGGAATGCCGGAGCCGGCTGTCGACGCACGGGGTGGGACGCATCGCGGTGATGACGGCCGACGGGCTGACGGTGGTCCCGGTGAATTACGAGGTCGTCGACGGGGCGATCGCCTATCGGACCGCGCCGGGCACGGCTCCGGCAGCGGCGGTGGGGGAGAAGGTGGCTTTCGAGGTCGACCACGTGGACGAGGCCATGAGTCGGGGCTGGAGCGTGCTCGTCCTCGGCCCGGCCCGTGCCGTCACCGAACCCGAGGCCGTGCGCCGGCTGACCGAGCGGGCCCATACGAAGCCCTGGGCAGGCGGTGAACGACCGCTGTGGGTGCTCATCGAGCCCGAGCGCCTCACGGGACGACGCATCCACACCGACTGAGTCACCGCCACGGGCCGAGGGAGGCTTCGGTGACCGCACAACGGCTGTCCGAGGCGCCGGCAGCGGCGCGTCACCGCGGCGTGGGTGCTCGTGCGCGCCTCGAACTCCTCCGCCGTCTCTCCGCACGCCGCAGACAGGACCTGTTCGAGCGGATCCGGCCGGACGGTCCGCCGGCCTGTCCGCCACCGGGTGCGCCTCTCAACGGCCGCCGCCACGATGAAGCCATGGTTCCCCTGGTACTTCGCGCTCCCGGTCATCTCCTGGCCGGAGTGCAAGGCCCCCGCGACACGTGTTACCGCGGACCACGCACCCCATGACTCAGCTCCTGACCCCCGGTGACGGCCCGGGGCCGCCGACCGGTGCCGAAGCGGCGGGCTCTCCTCTGCAGACGGTGGCACCCGGGGACGTCTTCGCCGCGCTCGACACCTCGCCGCGGGGTCTCGGCGCGGCGGACGCGGTGACGCGGCGGGACCGGTACGGCCCCAACGAACTGCCGCGCGCCGGACGCCGGGGCGTGTGGCGGCAACTGGCGGCGCAGTTCACCGACCTGTTCGCGATCGTCCTGCTCGTCGCGTCCGCGATCACCTTTCTCGCCTACGCGCTCCAGCAGCCCCCGGACGCCGGCACGTTCCGGCTGGCCGTGGCCATCCTCGCCGTGGTGGTGCTCAACGCGTCCATCGGCTTCGCCCAGGAGTACTCCGCCGAGCGGACCGCGCAGTCCCTGCAGGCGATGGTGCCGCACACCTGCCGGGTGCTGCGTGACGGGGAGCGGCGGGAGGTGCCCGCGCGCGAGCTGGTGCCGGGCGATGTCGTGGTCCTGGAGGCCGGGGACGCCGTGTCGGCGGACTGCCGCCTGGTCGAGGCGCACGAGGTGTCGGTGAACAACGCCGCTCTGACCGGGGAGAGCGATGCGGTCGGCCGCACCGGCGACGCGGAGGCGGCCGGACCGCTGCTGGAGGCCCGCAACTGCGTGTTCATGGGCACCGACGTCGTCGCCGGGACCGCGAAGGCCGTGGTGTTCGCGACCGGTCCGGCCACCGAGTTCGGGCGGATCTTCCGGCTCGCGTCGGCGGCGCCGGGGCAGAAGACCCCGCTGCAGCTCCAGGTGGCCTCGATGGCCCGCCGGGTGGCCGGGGTGGCCCTGGCCATCGGGGCGGCCCTGTTCGCGGTGCGCGTGCCGACCGGTCAGCCCTTCGTGGAAACGTTCGTGTTCGCACTGGGAGTGATGGTCGCCCTGGTGCCCGAGGGCCTGCCCGCGACGCTGTCGGTGTCGCTGGCGATCGGCGTACGGCGGATGGCCCGCAGGCACGCGCTGGTCAAGAAGCTTCTGGCGGTGGAGGCACTGGGGTCCACCACGGTCGTGTGCACGGACAAGACCGGGACGCTGACGCAGGCCGAGATGACCGTCACGCAGGTATGGGCCGGCGGCGCATCGCATCCCGTCTCGGGCGTGGGGTACGCGCCGGTCGGAGAGGTCACCGATCCCCTGGCCGTGCGCGAGCTGCTCCGGGCCGCGGCACTGTGCAGCAACGCCCGGCTGGTGCCTCCCCTGGCCGCCGACCAGAGCGGTTCCCGGGCCGGGCACCGGAGCTGGCGGGTGCTCGGCGACACCACCGAAGGGGCGCTGCTCGTCGCGGCGGAGAAGGCCGGGATCGATCCGGCCGCCGAGGAGGACGCGGCGCCGCGCGTGGCGGAGAACCCGTTCGACTCGGTCCGCAAAATGATGAGCACCGTGCACCGGTCCCGGGACAGCGGCACCTACCACGCGTACGTCAAAGGCGCCCCGCAAGAGCTGCTGGCCCGGTGCACCGGCATCGACTGGAAGGGCGAGCGGCGGGCACTGACGGACGAGCTGCGCGCCGAAGTCGTCGCGGCGAACGACGAACTCGCTTCCCAGGGGCTGCGAGTGCTGGCGGCGGCCTGGCGGCCGGTGAGCGGCTCGGACGTCACACAGGACGAGGCGGAATCCGGGCTCACCCTGCTCGGTCTGCTCGGCATGCTCGACCCACCGCGGCCGGAGGTCAGTGCGGCGGTCGACGCCTGCCGGCAGGCCGGAATCCGTATCGTCATGGTCACCGGCGACCATCCGCTGACCGCCGAGGCCGTGGCCCGCCGGGTGGACATCGTGCGGCAGGCCGCTCCCACCGTGGTGACCGGCGCATCCCTCGACAGCATGGACGACGACGCCCTGGACGGCCTGCTCGCCGGGCCGGCCGAGCTGCTGCTGTGCCGGGTCAGTCCCGAGCACAAGATGCGGGTGGTCACCGCCTTCCAGCGGCGCGGCGAGGTGGTCGCGGTGACCGGTGACGGAGCCAACGACGCCCCCGCCCTCAAGCACGCGGACATCGGCGTGGCGATGGGGGCCTCCGGGACGGACGTCGCCAGGGAAGCGGCGGTCATGGTGCTGCTGGACGACTCGTTCGCCTCCATCGCCACCGCGGTGCGACTGGGCCGTTCGGTCTACCAGAACATCCGCAAGTTCCTGATCTACCTCTTCAGCCACAACATCGCCGAGCTCGTCCCCATCCTGGCCGCGACCTTCGTGGGCTTTCCGCTCGTTCCGATCACCGCCGTGCAGATCCTGGCGATCGACCTCGGCTCGGACGTGCTGCCCGCGCTGGCGCTGGGCGCCGAGCCGCCCGAGCCCGACGTCATGGACCGCCCGCCACGCTCCCGCCGGGAGCGGCTGTTCTCCGCCGGGGTGATGGGCCGGATCCTGTTCCTGGGCGGCATCCAGGCGCTCGGCGTGTGCGTCGTCTTCTTCTGGCACATCCACGCCGCCGGGATCCCGTACTCCCGCTTCACCGAGGACGACGCCGTCTACCGGGAGGCGATCACCATGGTCCAGGCGGGGATCGTGGTCAGCCAGTTCTTCAATGCGCTGGCCGTGCGTACCGAGCGCCAGAGCGTGTTCCGGATCGGGCTGCTGTCCAATCCCTGGCTGCTGGCCGCGGGGTGCTTCGGCATCGGCCTGATGGCGGCGATCAGCTATCTGCCCGCGCTGCAGGCCGTCTTCCACACCGCCCCGCTGGCCGCGGCCGACTGGGCGGTCCTGGCGGGCTTCGGAGCGCTGTTGCTGGCTGCTGAGGAAACCCGCAAGTGGTGGCTGCGGAGCCACCGCCCCGGGGCCAGGAAGGGAGCAGGACGATGAGAGTGATCATCGTCGGCTGCGGACGGGTCGGGTCCCGGCTCGCCGCGCAGCTCGCCATCGAGGGCCACGACGTACGGGTCGTCGACCTCCTGACCAAGGCACGCGGGCTGCTGCCCGTCGGCTTCACCGGCCACTTCCACGAAGGAAACGGCTTCAGCCGTACCGTGCTTCAGGCCGCCGGAATCGAGCACGCCGACGCGTTCGTCGCCGTCACCGCCACCGACAGCAGCAACATCGTCAGCGCCCGGACCGCCAAGGAGACGTACCGGGTCCCCATCGTCCTCGCCCGGGTCTACGATCCCGACCGAGTCGACATCTACCGCGAACTCGGTATCCCCACCGTCGCGAGCGTCCGCTGGACGGTGCAGCAGATCCACCGGATGCTGCTGCACCGCCACCTCACGCCGGAACTCTCCTTCGGCAACGGGGAGACCCTGCTCGTCCGTTCCGAGCTGCCCGGCTACCTCACGGGGCGCCGGCTGACCGAGTTCGACATCGACGGTGAGATCCGCGTCGTGGAGGTCACCCGCGCGGGCCGTTCGCTCGTGCCCGCGCACAGCACCCCCGCCGAGCCCGGCGACCTGGTCACCTTCGCCGTGGCAGCCACCGCCCTCGGCCGCCTGCGCGGCTTTCTCGACAAGGAGCTCGGGACGTGAAAGCCCTGATCGTCGGCGCCGGCAGGCTCGGTACCCAGATCGCCCAGGTGCTCGCCGCGGCTCGGAACGACGTCACCCTCGTCGACCACGACGAGGACCGGATCGCCGAACTCGAAGGCCGCCTCGCCGTGCGTCTCGCCGCGGGCGACGCCTGCGAGCCCGGCTTCCTGGAGCACACCGGCGCCCTGACCACCGACCTCCTCATCGCCGCCACCGGCAACGACGAGGACAACCTCGTCATCAGCTTGCTCGCCAAGCGGCGGTTCGACGTCCCGCGGGTCGCGGCCCGGGTCAACGACGCGGAGAACACCTGGCTGTTCGACCACCGCTGGGGCGTCGACATCCCCGTTCCCGCCGCCACCCCGCTGATCTCGCTCATCGAAGAGGCCACCGGCGCCACCGACACGGTCGCGCTGCTCCGCCTGAGCAAGGCGGGCGTCAACGTCATCGAAACCGCGATCACCGCGCAGTCCCGCGCGGCCGGCCGGGCCCTGGCCGACATCGTGCTCCCCGCCGGCACGGTCATCACCACCGTCATCCGCGACGGTCAACCCACCGTCCCCACCCCTGACATACGGCTCCAGGCCGGTGACGAACTCCTCGTCGTCTCCCACGCCGCGACCGAGCAGGAAATCCACGCCGCCTTCCAATGACCCGTGGCCCGCCGCGCTCCCGGCCGGAGAGTCAGGGGGCGCGCGTTCTCCACGGCCTGCCCGCTCGGCTCGGCGCCGGGTCTCGTCAGCCGTGCGTGCTGCGTGCGCCCGTACGGTCCGTGCCGCTGCTTCGGCCTGCTCCGTCCCTGATTCGAGTCTTCATGCCGGGCCCTGCGGTGTCGCGCGGTGGTTGCTCGGGGCACAGCCACCGCTGCAGGCGCATGACGACATGGCCGAGGCCGGAGAGCCCGGCTGCGATCGCGAAGTCGCCGAGGGTCAGCGGCTCCGTTCCCAGCAGGGCCTGCAGGGGCGGCAGCCAGACACCCGCCACCTGCAGGCAGAGGGCTGCGCCTACGGCCACCAGCAGGAAGGGATTGGCCAGGCTGCCGGGGCGGGCACGGGAGCCGAGGGCCACGCCCAGCTGGGTCGCGCCGAGGACCAGAAAGACCATGGACTGCCACGGACGCCCGGTTTCCCTCGCCCAGAGCCCGGTCGCCAGGGTGACGGTGGCGACGAATGCCCCCATGGCCAGGATCCGCGGCCACAGCCCGGCGCCCAGCACGCTTTCGGCGGGCGGCCGCGGTGGGTGGCGCATCACCTCCGGTTCGACGGGTTCCGCGCCGAGGGCCACGCCGGGCAGGCCGTGGGTGAGCAGGTTGATCCAGAGGATCTGGGCGGGCAGCAGGGGGAGCGGCATCCCCAGGAAGGGGCCGAGGAGCATGACGAGGATCTCCGCGGTGCCTCCGGCCAGCGCATAGAGCAGGAACCGGCGCACATTGGCGTAGACGCGGCGGCCCTCCTCCACCGCGGCGACGACCGTGGCCGGATTGTCGTCGGCGAGCACGAGATCGGCCGCCTGACGCGCCACTTCGGTGCCCCGCTGCCCCATGGCCACGCCGATGTCGGCCCGCCGCAGGGCCGGTCCGTCGTTGACCCCGTCCCCGGTCATCGCCACCACGTGCCCGGCCCCACGCCAGGCCTGGACGATGTCGAGCTTCTGCTCGGGCGTGGTCCGGGCGAAGACCCGCACGTTCGTCAGTTCACCCGCCGTCCCGTGCCGTATCTGCTCTCCGGTGGTGACCGCTGCACCTCCCGAAGCGATACCGAGGCGCTCGGCCAGGGCACGGGCGGTGAGCGGGTGGTCCCCGGTGACGAGTACGGGGACGATCCCGGCCCGTTCGCAGGCGGCAACGGTGGTCGCCGAGGCGGCCCGGGGCGGGTCCAGGATGCCGACCAATCCGAGCAGTGAAAGTCCCTCCTCCCATCTCGCCGGCCGTGCGGAGTGTGCTTCGAGATCGCGGGTGGCGACGGCGAGCACCCGGTGGCCCCCGCGCGCCCATGCCTCCGCCCGCGCGGCCGCCCGCGTGATCAGCCCCGGCCCGTCGGCCAGGACCTCGCGCCGCAGCACGGACTCGGGCGCACCTTTGCACACGACGCACAGTCCACCGTCCCGGCGGCGGTGCACCGTCGTCATGCGCTTGCGGCGCGTCTCGAAGGGGACCTCGTCCACTCGTGGCAGCTCACGGTCCAGCGCCGCCCGGTCAAGCCCGAGCCTGGCTCCCGCCGCGACCAGGGCGGCCTCCGTGGGATCGCCCAGTGCCCGCCACTCGGTGCCGCGGTCCGAGGGGGGTTCCAGAGCGGCGTCGTTGCAGAGCATCGCGGCACTCAGCAGCGCGGCGAGATCGGGTGCGTCACGCGCGGTGACCGCCCGACCGGCGCGTATGACGCGACCGTCCGGTGCGTACCCGTCGCCCGTAACCGACGCTCCTCCGTGCGGTGTCCACAACTCCTCGGCAGCCATCCGCCCCTCCGTCAGCGTGCCGGTCTTGTCGGTGGCGAGCACGGTGATGGATCCCATGGTCTCCACGGCAGGCAGTCGGCGAACGATGGCGTGCCGCTCCGCCATCCGCCGTGCCCCCAGGGCGAGGGCGAGGGTGACGACGGCGGGCAGCGACTCCGGTACGGCGGCGACGGCGAGGCTGATCGCAGCGACGATCATCAGTTCCACCGGTTGCCCGCGCACCAGTCCCAGGGCGAGCACCACGGCACACAACGCCACGGTGACGGCGGCCAGCACGCGCCCGAACCCCACCAGCCGGCGCTGCAGCGGCGTGCGGCCGGGGGCGGTACCCAGAAGCGACGCGATGCGGCCGAGCGCACTCCTGGCGCCGGTGGCGGTGACCACCGCGCGGCCGTGGCCGCGGACGACGACCGTCCCCGCTGAGACCGTGCCACGGGGTGTCTCCCCGTCAGGAGCCTTCTCCACCGGGACGGACTCGCCGGTCAGCGAGGACTCGTCCAGCAGCAGCAAGGTGGCGTCCCGTACGTCGCCGTCCGCCGGAACGATGTCGCCCTCAGCCAGCAGGATCAGGTCTCCCGGGACCACTTCGGCCGCCGCCACGGACCGCTCCGTCCCGTCCCGTACCACCCGGGCGGCGGGCGCACTCATCGCCGACAACGCGGCCACGGCGTGCTCGGCCCGTACCTCCTGCACGACGCCGACCACGGTGTTCACGGTGATCACGAACAGGATGACGGCCGCGTCGCGGAAGTCTCCGGTGGCAATCGTCAGAGCGGCAGCAACCAGGAGGACCACGATCAGCGGGTCCTTCAACTGCTGCAGCACGCGCCGCCACACCGGGGTGCGCGGCTCCGCCGGCAGGGCGTTGGGACCGGTGTCCGCCAACCGTCGGGTGGCCTCGTCCTCCGAGAGACCGGTCGGGACGGCAGCGGCGTTCCCGGACTCGTCGACGCTACGCGCGGAGGTGCTGCCGGGCAGGTGCCGATGTCGGGGCCGGCCCGCTGACCGGCCGCTCAACCTGCCGGCTCGGTTCGCCGCGTCCGGGCCGGTGCTGCCGGCGCCCGCACCCCCTCCAGGTCGCCGTACGCGATCCTCTTCAGCTGTGCGGCCAGATCGCTCATCGCCCGGCTGGCGGCCAGTTCGTCGCCGATCTCCGGAACATCCGGGTCCTCCGGACTGCACTGGGCCGTGCCGTGCCCGGTCAGCGAGGTGGTGCCGGTATCGAGCACCATGCGTGCCTTCGTCGTCCCGTCTTCCTCGAAGAGGTAGAGACGGACCCCCCATTCTCCGGTCCTGGCCATGATCTGCCTCCCATGCCGGTACGCCTGCACGGCATCCGGCGCCGACCTGATGACGCCGTGGCCATCAGGGGAGCGGCGATTGCTGCCTGTGAGGCCAATGTGCCGCCGCACCACTGACGGTGGGGAGGGGCCCACCCGGCCCTGCCAGGTGCCACCCGGCCCTACCTGAGGAGCATCGGGACGAGGCAGGCTCGTGAGTACCGGCGCCCCTGTGGGCGACCCCCCCACACGTCCCCACCGCGCATTCCGAAGGGACCGGCCAGAGATGAGGCATCGCAGCGTCGCCGATCTGATGACGCCCAACGCCGTCGTCGTCCAGCCCGGCACCTCGTTCAGGGTGATCGCGCGCCTGCTGGATGAGTACGACATCACCGCTGTGCCCGTCGTCGACCAGGACGAGCGGCCGATCGGGGTGGTCTCCGAGGCCGACCTGCTGCGCCGACGGACCACGAAGGCGGGCCCGAGTACGGCCGATGCACTCATGACGAGCCCGGCTGTGGTGGCCCGGCCCGAGTGGTCCGCCGTACGGGCGGCCAGGACGATGGAGAAGAAGAAGGTCAAGCGGCTGCCCGTGGTCGACGAGTCCGGCCGGCTCATCGGCGTGATCAGTCGCCGCGACCTGGTGCAGCTCTTCCTGCGGCGCGATCGTGCCATCCAGGAGGAGATCCTGGAGGAAGTGCTCACCTGCACGATGGGTCTCCCGCCGTCCGCCGTCACGGTCGAGGTCGACGACGGAACAGTGACGCTCAGCGGTGCCCTGGAACGCAAGAGCCTGGTCCCGATGGCGGTGCGGATGTGCGAGAGCGTCGACGGTGTGGTCGAGGTGATCGACCGGCTCACCGCCGTACATGACGACACCACCACGCGGCGGCCCGTACCGGAGCCGGCCCGAGGTGCCCCGTACCGCCCTCCGGAAGGAGAGGGAGCATGAGCAGCTACGACGCGCACAACCCGGTGGTGGTGGGGGTCACCCGGTCGTCGACGGGACGAAGAGCAGTGGACTGGGCGGCGGATGCCGCGGCCGGACGGGGCCTTTCGCTGTGCTTGGTACATGCTCAGGAGTGGCCCGCCGGGGCCGCTCCCAAGGAACGGCGCGACTCGCCCGAACAGGCGTGGGCCTCGCATTTCCGCGCCACCGGCCAGTCGCTGCTGGACGACTTCCGGGATTCCACGGAGCAGCGGCTGCCGGGGCTTCAGGTCACCACCCGACTGCTCGACGGCCGTCCGGCGTCCGTGCTGCGTGAGGTTGCCGAGGAAGCGTCCGTGCTGGTGGTCGGGGCTCAGCGGGTGCACGGGCCGGGGGAGGCCGTCACCTTCGGCGGGGTCGGGCCGTCCCTCGTGGGGCACCCTCCGTGCCCGGTCGCACTCGTGCTGGAGCCGAAACACGAAGCGTCCCGGTCCGGGCCGGTCATGGTGGGGGTGGACGGTTCGGTCGCCTCGGTCTCGGCGGTTGCCTTCGCCTTCGAGGAGGCCGCGGTGTGCGGCGTGGAGCTACGGGCGGTGCAGGTACGGCGTCCCCGCTACGGCGACTGGCCGGCGGACCTCCAGGAGTCGTACATCGACATCTCCGAGGCGCTCGCCGGTTGGCAGGAGAAGTATCCGCAGGTCACGGTGGACCAGGAGGTGGTGATGGGCAGCCCGGCGGTGCAGCTGGCCGAGGCGGCCGTGGACGCACGCTGTCTGGTGGTGGGATCACGTGGGGTGGGCGGATTCCGGGGCATGGTGCTCGGCTCGACCAGTCGCACGCTGTCGCACCTGGCGCCCGGACCTCTCGTCATCGTCCCGCGAGAAGCCGCCTGACGGCGGTATCCGGGAGCCGGCGGCACGTTGCATCGCGGAGGTGAACCATGAACGGCCAACCTGAGGCACCCAAGGCACCCCAGGAAAGCAAGGAAAGCAAGGCAAGCAAGACGAGCAAGGGAACCAGCCGTATCGTCGTCGGGGTCGACGGATCGGAATCGTCCAAAGAGGCGCTGCGGTGGGCGGTACGTCAGGCAGACCTGACCGACTCCCACGTCAACGCCGTGATCGCCTGGGAGTATCCGCCGCTTTACGGTTCGATCGGTTGGCTCGACGCGCCGCAGGAACTCGCGGGGAACATAAAGATGTGGGCTGACCAGGCACTTGACGGCGCGATCCGAGAGGTCGTCAAGGCGGGCGACATGTCTCGGGTCAAGGCCACCGTGGCGTACGGAACGCCCGCGGCAGTGCTGCTGGAGGCGGCTGGGGATGCCTCCCTCCTGGTCGTGGGCAGCCGCGGACGTGGCGGCTTCAGCGGAGCGCTCCTGGGCTCGGTCAGCCAGCACTGTTCCCAGCATGCGCCCTGCCCGGTCGTTGTGGTGCGAGGCGGGGAGCACTGAGAACGGGCGGCCGCTGCCACGCTGTTGAGCGCCGCTCGCTCGAGGTGAGAGAGGCAGTGGTGACGATGCAGGGTTCTCTGGTCGTCGGTGTGGACGGGTCGGACGCCGGTTTCCGTGCGCTTGACTGGGCGGCGGACGAGGCCGCGCTCCATGGCGTGCCGCTGCGGCTGGTGTACGCCTCCCGTTGGGAGCGCTACGAGGGTACGGCGCTCGCTCTGAGCCTCGCCCGCCCCGCCGAGGAGGTACTCGCTGACAACATCGTCGGTACCGCGGCCGAACGCGCCGGCCTGCGGCACGCGGACCTCGACATCTCCACGCAGGTGCTGGGCGACGATCCGGAAACCGTGTTGCTGAGGGAGGGTGAGGACGCGTTCGCCGTGGTCGTGGGCTCGCGCGGGCGCGGCGCCGTCACCGGCCTCTTGCTCGGATCGGTGGGGCTGGCCGTGTCGGCCCGGGCCCGGTGTCCGGTGATCGTCGTACGGGGAGACAGAGCGGGCCGGGAAGGGACACATGGCCGCATCCTCCTCGGCATCGGCGATGCGGCCAAAGGGTCGGAAGCCGTCCGGTTCGCCTTCCGGGAGGCGGAGGCCCGTGGCGGCACTCTCGACGCCGTCCGCACATGGCGCTGCCCCGCACACGAGACCGCCGACCATCCGCTGCTGGCCGGAGCGCCCGGGCGCCATCACGAGGAACGGGCCTCGGCCGTGCTGGACGAGGGGCTTGCGGAGGAGACCGGTCGGCATCCGACGGTGCGGGTACGACGTTTCACGGTCGAGGGGGCGGCGCACAAGGTGCTGGCCCACCGCTCCGCTGCCGCGGACCTGCTGGTGATCGGAGCGCAACGCAGGCAGAGTCCGGTGGGCTTCCAACTGGGGCGGACGGCGCACACCGCCCTGCATCATGCGGAGTGCCCGGTGGCGGTCGTACCGCAGCCCGCGTGAGCGCCACCGGCCACCAGCCACGTGGAGCCGGCGAATCCGCTGGATCAGCCCGCCCCGGCTGCCTGTTGATCCGGAGGGGCGGCGGCCCAGGTGACGGCGGCGTCGAGGTCGTCGTACCCGAACCGCCGCACTTCGGCCCGGACGAAGTGATTCGCGAGCTGGGGTACCAGGGCGGCGACCTTGCTGTCGGCCGCGAGCGCGATCTTCCTGACCTTGCGGTGATGGTCGCGGACGAACCGCACGTGACGGATCATGCTGCCGATGTTCTCCCAGCCGGGGAACTCTCGCACATGGATCACGACGCCGGCCAACTCGTCGTGTGTCCTGAGCCAGCCGTCCGCCGTCAGTGCCAGGGCGTCGAAGTCCGCTGCCCGCAGCGGGTGTTCCACTTCGGCCACGAGTACCTGGGACTCGGTCAGGAGGCGATGGGAAATACCGGGGCCTTCGGGCAGCGACGCCAGCCAGTGCAGGGCCTCCGCACGCTCCTGGGTGCCGAAGACGCGCACCGGGCAGGGCATCAGAAAGCTCGTCATGCGGGTGGCCTCGCGGATCCAGCGCGTATCGGTGACGAGCGCGCAGCCCTCGAAAAGCCGCAGGGAACCCAGGCCGACCTTGAGGTCCTCCCAACCGGCCGCCGGGGTGAACGACTTGAACTCGGGTCCGAGCTCGCACAGCAGCCGGATCCGCCGGCCTTCGCTGCGTGCGTTGTCGATGAGCGGCTCGATCACCGTCACGTAGTCGTTCTTCGATACGGTTCCGGTCGCCTTCACTGCGTCGACGCCGGCGGGTGCGTCCTCGGCTCTCTCCAACATGGCGTGCCTCTCGTACAAGGTCCTCCGCGCCGGGGCGGGCACCACAGTGGTGCCCGCGCCGCGCCTGAGGCCGACGGGCTCAGGTGGTGATCTCTATGTGCTGGGGCTTCGCGGCCTGCACCTTGGGAACGGTGACGGTCAGCACGCCGTCGGTCAGACTCGCCGTGACCGTATCGGTTTTGACGTCGGCCGGAAGTAGCGTCCGGTACTCGAACCGGCCGGTCCGCCGGGTGGTGCGGCGCAGCACGCCCTCACGCTCGCACTGCCGGTATTCGCCGGTGATCGACAGGTCCCGATTGCCGATCTCCACGTCGATGTCCTCACGCTTCACGCCGGGCAGTTCGGCCTCGACCACGTAGGCGTCGTCGGTTTCATGGATATCGGCCAGCGGTGCCCAGTTCCCTTCGGAGCCCGATGCGGGGAGGGTACCGGCGGTCTCCAGCAGCTGCCCCATCCTGCTGTAGAGGTCGTCGAACTCCGAGGCGATCGTGGTCCCCCAGTTCATGGCTGGGAAGGCCCGCTCCAGCATGCTTCCGGGGCGGTATCGGGATGGCATGTTCACGGTGCTCACCTCCAGGTGGGCGGGTGGTGTGAGCGGTGTCTTCATGCTGCGCGCCCGGACCTCGCCTGGCTACTCGGCACCGCCCGCGCACCGGATTCCCGGGCAGGCCCGCCGGGGAAGGGGCCGGGCGGCCCATCCCCGGCTGCGCCCCGCACGTCCCACTCTGGAGGTGTCACGACGACCGCGGGACCTGAGGAGGCACCATGCTGAACACCCCGCACATCGTCAGGGACGTGATGACCGAGACCGTGGCCGCGGTCGACCGTGCGGCACGGTTCAAGGAGATCGTCGAGACCATGGAGCGCTGGAAGGTCAGCGCGCTGCCCGTCCTGGCGGGGGAGGGGAGGGTGGTCGGGGTGGTCTCCGAGGCCGATCTGCTGCCCAAGGAGGGGTTCCGGGAGTCGGATCCCGACCGTCTGGAGCAGCTGCGGCGGGTCGACGACGTACGCAGGGCGGAGGCGGTCACGGCCGGGGAACTGATGACCAGCCCGGCCCACACCGTGCGCGCCGACGCCACGCTTTCACAGGCCGCACGGATCATGGCGCACGAGTCCGTCAAACGGTTGCCGGTGGTGGATGGACATGGCGTTCTGCGTGGCATCGTCAGCCGCTCCGACCTGCTGAAAGTCTTTCTGCGCACGGACGAGGACCTCGCGGAGGAGATCCGTCGGGACGTCGTCGGCGCGCTGTTCACGGCACCGGCGAAGGATTTGCAGGTCACGGTCGCCGAGGGCGTCGTCACGCTCAGCGGCCGGATCCGGGACTCCTCCCTCATACCTGTGATCGCCCGCCTGGTGCGGGCGGTCGAGGGCGTCGTGGATGTGACGTTCGACGTGACCGCCCCGCCGTCCGCACGCTCCGAGCCGCCGGCGATGGGTCGGTGAACCTTAGGGCCGGACGGCCCCTGCCCTGGGCGGTGGTGGGTCTGCAGGCTGGAGACGTGGCCACGGCTGTGTGACGGCGGGCCTGCCGAGGAGGCGTCATGGAGCACACTCCCTACATCGTCAGCGATGTGATGACCCAGACCGTGGTGGCGATCGGGCAGGAAGCAGGCTTCAAGGAGATCGTCGAGACCATGCAGCAGTGGAAGGTCAGCGCGCTGCCCGTCCTGGCGGGGGAGGGGAGGGTGGTCGGGGTGGTCTCCGAGGCCGATCTGCTGCCCAAGGAGGAGTTTCGGGAGGGTGCGCCGGACCGGCCGGAGGGGCTGCGACGGTCGGACGATGTGCGCAAGGCCGGTGCCCTGACTGCCGGGGAACTGATGAGTGCGCCCGCCCTGACGGTGCATGCCGGTGACACCGTGGCCCAGGCGGCGCGGACGATGGCCCGCAAGTCCGTCAAGCGGCTGCCCGTGGTCGACGCCACGGGGATGCTGCAGGGCATCGTCAGCCGCTCCGACCTGCTGAAGGTCTTCCTGCGCTCCGACGAGGAGCTGGCGGCGGAAGTGCGCACGGATATCGTCGAGCGGCTCTTCCCCGAAACGCCGGACGAGGTGGCGGTCCACGTCACCGACGGGGTGGTCACCCTCAGCGGCCCGCTCCCCGACAGGGCACTGATGGCCGTGGCGGCCCGCCTGGCGCGGGCGGTCGAGGGCGTCGTGGACGTGACATCCGAGCTGACCGGACCCGCTCAGGCTCCGACGCCGCCTGAGCCGGCGCGGCCGCGCTCCTGAGCCTCCTTCGCCCGCCGCAGGCATCCCCCGGAGGCCGGCACCATGACCCACACCCCCTCGCGCACCCGTGAGGTCTGCGCACTGCTCACCGACGGGAGCACGATACGGCTGCGCCCGGCGTGCCCGGAGGACCGCGGATCGGTACTCCGGCTCTACGACGAGATGTCCGCCGACAATCTGCGCAGCCGGTTCTTCGCGGTGAGCCGCCGTGCCGGCGAGCAGGCCGCCGACCGGGTCTGCGAGGCGGCTCGCCCCGGGCACCGCACTCTGCTCGCCTTTCAAGGAGACCGCCTGGTCGGCGTCGCCGAGTACGAGACCACCGACGATCCCGCAGCAGCCGAAATCGCCCTGGCGGTCGCCGACGACTTCCACCACCGTGGCGTAGGCACCTTGCTGCTGGAACACCTCGTCGAGGTGGCCCGCGAGAACGGGATCGAGGCCTTCACCGCCGACGTACTCGCCGACAACCACCTCATCCACAGAGTCTTCGCGGACCTCGGACTACGTGTCACCCGGCAGTACGACGGCACCACCGTGCGCGGCGTCATCCGGCTCGCGCCGGATGAGCGTTACCTCTCGGCGCTGGACGTCCGCGGCCGTACCGCCGACACCGCCAGCCTGCAGCCGCTGCTGCGCCCCCGGTCCCTCGCCGTCGTCGGAGCCGGCACGAGGCCGGGGTCGGTCGGGCGGGCGGTACTCCACAATCTGCGGGAGGCACACTTCGCCGGGCGCCTTCACGCAGTCAACCCGCATGCGCACGCCGTATTGCGGATCCCGGCGTACGCGTCCGTCGCGGAGCTTCCGCAGCCGCCCGACCTCGCCGTCCTCGCCATCCCCGCTGCCGCCGTTCCCGAGGCCGCGGACCAGTGCGGCAGAGCGGGCGTCGGAGCACTGGTGGTGGTGACGTCCGGCCTCGACGCGAGGCAGACGGCGGACCTGACGGCTGCCTGCCGTCACTGGGGGATGCGGCTGGTGGGCCCCAACTGCCTGGGGATCGCCAATACCGAAGAGCCGGTCCGTATGAATGCGACCTTCGCGGTCACCGAACCGCTGCCGGGCACCGCCGGGGTCGCCGTGCAGTCCGGCGGGGTCGGCATCGCGCTCCTGGACGGCCTCGCACATCTGGGCATCGGCATCTCCAGCTTCGTCTCGCTCGGCGACAAGCGCGACGTGAGCAGCAACGACATGCTCCAGTGGTGGGAGTGCGACGGCCGGACCGAGCTGGGGCTCCTGCACCTGGAGTCGTTCGGCAACCCCCGCGCCTTCTCCCGCACGGCCCGCCGCGTCGCCCGCCGGATGCCGTTGCTGACGGTCGACGCCGGACGCTCGGAGGCCGGCCGCCGGGCCGCCGCCTCGCACACCGCCGCTGCGGCGACTCCGACCATGACGCGTCGGGCGCTGTTCGCCCAGGCGGGCATCACCGCCACCCGGACCCTCGGCGAGCTGCTGGACGCCGCGGCGTTGCTGCACTCCCAGCCGCTTCCCGCAGGCGGACGGGTCGCCGTGGTCTCCAACGCCGGCGGCGCGGGAGTGCTCGCCGCGGACGCGTGTGCGGACGCGGGACTGACGGTTCCCGAACTGCCACCGGACCTGGTGGGCGAACTGCTCGCCGTGCTTCCCGGCGGTGCGGGAGCAGCCAACCCCGTCGACCTCACACCGGCGGTGAGCGTACAGACCGTGCGCGAGTGCCTGGACCGGATCGTGCGGTCCGCGGCGGTGGATGCTGTCCTGCTCGCCCTGGTACCGACCGCACTGGCCTCGGCGGTGGGCGCCGACCTCGTCACCGCCCTGACCGGCCCGACGCCACAGGAACCTGCGTATCTGCCCTTCGTCGTGGTGAGGCTCGACCAGACGGATCGCGTCCGGCTTCTCCGCACGGACGACGGACGGACCGTGCCCTCCTACGGCGAACCGCAATCCGCGGCTCGGGCGCTCTGCCACGCCGTCGAACGCGCCCGCTGGCTGGCCAGGCCGGAGGGCGGCGTCCCGGAGGTGGCAGGCGTCGACTCCCCGCGGGCCCGCGCCCTGGTGGAAGCGCCCCTCGGGAAGGCCCCGGGCGGCGGGTGGCTGGATGCGCGGGAGACCGAGCAGCTCTTCGACTGCTACGCGATTCCCCGTCTGCCGCAGGTGTGCGCCCGCACCGAGCAGGAAACGGTGGATGCCGCCGCGAGGCTCGCAGCCCCCGACGGGGGCGTGGTGGTGAAGGCTCAGGGGCCCGGACTGGTGCACAAGAGCGACCGGGGTGCCGTCCTTCTCGATCTGCACGGTGAGCAGGAGGTGCGCGCCGCTTACCGGGACCTGACCGCCCGTCTGGGCGCGGCACTGACCGGAGTCCTCGTCCAGCCGATGGCCGCCCGCGGCACCGAGCTGCTGGCCGGCGTCATCCAGGACGAAGTCTTCGGTGCCCTGGTCGTCTTCGGGCTCGGCGGTACCACCAGCGAACTGCTCGCCGACCATGCCGCGCGACTCGCCCCGCTCACCGACACCGACATCCGCGAACTGCTCGTCGCACCACGCTGCGCACCTCTGCTGTTCGGCTACCGAGGCGGTCCGCCGGCCGATGTCGGTGGCCTTGCGGACCTGCTGGCACGCCTCTCCCGGATGGCCGACGACCTGCCCGAGCTCGCCGAGGCGGAGTGCAACCCCGTCATCGCCAGGCCGGACGGCATCACCGTGGTGGACGCCCGGGTCCGCCTGCTGCCGCGCCACGCCCGTGACCCTTATCTGCGCCGGCTTCCGTGAGGACCGGACACCTGAGACGAGAGCGGGGCGAGATGAAGCGCCGACGGGTCGGAAGCATCATGACCGACGAGGTCGTCAGCGCCCGCAGCGGGACGCCCGTCGTGGATGTGGCGCGGCGGCTGGCGGAATACGGCATCGACGGCCTGCCCGTGGTGGACGCCGACGACAGGGTGATCGGCGTCGTCTCGGCCACCGACCTGCAGGGCGACCGGCGGGCAGCGGCCGCGGACGGCATGCCCACCGCTGGCGAGGTGATGTCCGTTCCGGCGCGTACGGTCCGTGCCGACGACTCCGTGGTCCGGGCGGCCCGCCTCATGAGCGAGAGCGGCGTGGAGCGGCTTCCCGTGGTGGACGAGGAAGCCCGCCTGGTCGGCATGGTCACCCGGCGCGATGTGCTGCAGGTCTTCGTTCGTACCGACGCGGAAATCCGCGACGAAGTGGTCGACGAGATCGTGGTGCGCTCCTTGTGGCTGAGCCCGCAGAGCGTGGACGTCGCGGTCCATGACGGTCTGGTGATACTCAGCGGCCGCCTGGAGAACAGCGGTACCGCAGCCCTCGCGGTACGGATGACACGGCAGGTCGACGGTGTCACAGCGGTGGTCGATCGCCTCACGTACCGGAAAGAGGCTCCGCACCGGGATCTCGCGTAGCCCACGGCCGCCCGCCGCGATCCGAGGCGTCGAAGGCTCGTCCAGGCTCACCGCACCTGTGCGCGTTCAGGTCTGCCGGGGCCGCCATGCGGAATCTGCGGCCGCCCAGTCCTTCTCCCACTGGGCGTAGCGGCGGCGGTTCAGCAGGACGCTTCCGGTTCGGTTGACGCCGAGGATCAGCAGCGCGGTGCCCGAAGCGGTGACGACACCGACCGCGATGCCCTGGACGACGGCGTCTTCGGACGTCACGGGGGTGCGTACGAGGGAGCCGTGCCGGTCGAGCCAGGCGGTGGTCCGATCGCCCGCGCGCAGACCTTGTGCCACTGCCGTCTCTCCCGTTCGTACCGTGCCGTTCGTGGCTGTCCACCGCACGGTGGCGAGGACGCGGCCGCCCGCGCTGTCCGCCGAGTTCAGGCCGATGCGAGCGGGGGGATCTGCCGTGAGCGTGGCGGACACGCTCTTCCAGCCGTGGCTCTCGGGTCGGGTCGCAGCGTTCACCGCACCGGCCGTCATGATGCCGGCGGCCAGCGGCAGAACGACCAGCAGCACCGCGGTGACCAGGAACATCCATGCCTCGGCCACGTCGGTGCCGCGCCTGAGCGGATTGTGCCGCCACGACCGGCGGATCGTCTGCAGGGGCACGACGCACCCCTTTCGCCTGTACCTCGACCGTGGCACACCTGGGGAGCGCAGGTGAGGGCCGAACGGCCCCACCAGGTGACGGGTCGGCGGTCGGGGTACGACGCCGGGCCCGATGCACGGCACCACGAATCACCGACCGCCCCGGAAGTGCCGCAGGAGATCCTCCTCGATGCGCTGGGCGAGCGGCTCCACGGCCGCCGTGACCTGTGGTGACATCCCGGTGCCGAGGCCGGTGTCGGTGGCTTCGACGGCGTAGACGAGCAGCTGTTCCGGAAGCCGGTCCAGTGCCCGGGCGAGGCGGATGGTGTCGCCCAGGGGGAAGCCGTGCGAGCCGGCTTCACCCCGGGGCGTGGACGGCAGCTCACCCGGGCACCGGAAGCGGTGCACGTGCCCGGGACGGGCCGGGCGAGCGTGTGCAGCGTCCACGAGGACGGCCAACCGGACGTCTTCCCACGCGCTGATCAGGCGTGCCGGATCGCCGTCGGTACAGGTGAGCCTGACGCCGGGTGGGAGTGGCCGCCGCGCCCCTCGCTGCGCGAGGCAGGCCACGACTGCCCAGCCGACGCCGTCGTCGCGCCGGTACTCGTTGCCGACCCCGATGACGGCGGTTCGCGGGCCGACGGCAGAAGCATCCATGGCGTGATGCTCTCGCGACCGCGGCTCGGCAGCCTCCCTGAGGCCCTCGCGGTCGCCCGGCCCAGGCCCGTCCGGGCGACCGCGAGGGCCGTATGGGGCAGCACGGGGCCCGTCGGCCCGCGTGGGGGAAGGAGCGCCACACACAATGGCGGCATGGGCATGATCCATGCCGGAAGGCAGGCGATGACGGGCGACGGAACCACCGCGGTGATCGGCACGGACGGTCTGGACGCGTTGATCCGCATCCTCGCCGCCCGGGGCCGGACGGTCATCGGACCGACCGTGCGCGAGGGGGCGATCGTGCTGGCCGAAATCGCCGGCGGAGACGACCTGCCGTACGGCTGGGGCGTCGAGCTGGAGGCCGGGCACTACCGGCTGCGCCCGCGCGAGGACGGTGCGGTCTTCGCGCACAGCGCGGGGCCGCAGTCCTGGAAGACGTTTCTGCATCCGCAGCGGGAGCGGCAGTGGGCCGTGGACCGGCAGGCCGACGGGGCGCTGGTCGTGACGGAGGACGCCCCGCCACCCCCGTCGTACGCATTCCTCGGCGTGCGGCCCTGCGACCTGCGGGCCATCGGCGTGCAGGACCGGGTGCTGGCCGGTGGCCCGCACGTCGACAGCCGCTACCGCGCGCGGCGGGAACGCGCCTTCCTGGTGGCCGCGGAATGCACGGAACCGGGAGCCACCTGCTTCTGCACGTCCATGGGGACGGGGCCCGCCGCGGACGGCGGCTATGACCTGGCCCTGACCGAGGTGGCGGAGGACGGCGACCACCGGTTCTGGGTGCGGGCCGGCAGCGACGACGGCGCATCGGTGCTGGCCGAGCTGCCGCGCCGGCCTGCGGACGAGGAGACCGAGTCGACGGCCCGGCGGAGTGTGGCAGCGGCTGCGGACCGCATGGGCCGCACCATGCCGCCCGTGGACCTGCAGCTGCTGATGCGCGAGACCTTGCACGCGGACCGCTGGAACGACGTCGCCTCGCGCTGCCTGACCTGCGGCAATTGCACCATGGCCTGTCCGACCTGCTTCTGCACCACTGCCGAGGACGTCACCGACCTGACGGGGGATCACGCCGAGCGCTGGCGACGCTGGGAGTCCTGCTTCGACCTGGAGTTCTCGCATCTGCCCGGCGGGCCCGTGCGCGAGTCCGGCCGCAGCCGCTACCGGCAGTGGGCCACCCACAAACTCGGCACCTGGTACGACCAGTTCGGCAGCTCCGGCTGTGTGGGCTGCGGCCGGTGCATCGTCTGGTGCCCGGTCGGCATCGATATCACCGAAGAGGCACACGCCCTCAACGCGGAGCGCGCGGCGGGCGCGGGACCGGACGAGGTGCCCTCATGACGGCGGAGGGGCACGGCACGCGCGGCATCCTCGGTGCCCTGCCACCCGAACACCGCGACCGGCTGCTCGGCTTCGCCCATGACGTCACCTTCCCTCCGGGTGACCGGATCTTCGACGAGGGCGGCACGGCCGACCGTTTCTGGATCGTCCGAGCCGGCCTGGTGGCCCTCGACACGTACGAACCGGGCCGCGGCCCGACCGTCGTCGAGACTCTCGGCGAGGGTGAACTGCTGGGCTGGTCCTGGCTGTTCGAGCCCTACAGGTGGCACCTGGGCGCGCAGACACGGGGCGAGGTGCAGGCGTACGAGTTCGACGCGCACCAGGTCCGGGCCGCGATCGACGCGGATCCGGCCTTCGGCCTGGCCGTCACCCGGTGCGTCGCCTCGGTGGCCATCGGCCGGCGCCTGAGGGCCGCGCGCACCCGCCTTCTGGACCTGTACGGCCCGCCGGCCCGCAACGCTCCCACGGCTTACGGGGAAACGCCGTGACCTCCGCCCGCCCGGCCCTGACCCCCTTCCCCTACCGGGTGGTCGGCCGCACCGAGGAGACGCCCGACACCGCCGAGATCGTCCTGGAACCCGTGGCAAGCGCACTGCCGCGCTTCCTCCCCGGGCAGTTCGCGATGGTGTACGCCTTCGGAGTCGGCGACATCCCGCTGTCGCTGAGCGGCATCGGAGGGAGCCGGCTGACCCACACCGTCCGCGCGGTCGGAGCGGTCTCCGGCGCCCTGCACCGCCTGCGGCCCGGCGAGACGGTCGGCGTGCGCGGGCCGCTGGGCACCGGCTGGGACCTGCCCACCGCCGCCGGGCACGACCTGGTGATCGTGGCCGGCGGTCTCGGCCTGGCACCACTGCGACCGCTGATCCGGACCGCCCTTGCCCGGCCTCAGGGGTACGGCCGGCTGAACGTCCTCATCGGGGCCCGTACCCCGGCCGACCTCGTGTGCGCACGGGACATCGACGGCTGGCGGACGGCCGGTGCCCGGGTCCAGGTCACCGTCGACCGTCCCGACGACGCCTGGCAGGGGGACGTGGGCGTGGTGACCACCCTCCTCGACCGGGCCGGCTTCGACGTCGACAACGCCACGGCCTTCCTCTGCGGCCCCGAGGTGATGATGCGGGCCACCGCCCGCGACCTCGCCCACCGAGGACTGGCTCCGGAGCGGATCCGGGTGTCCCTGGAACGCACCATGCACTGCGGCACCGGTCACTGCGGCCACTGCCAGCTCGGCCCGCTGCTCTTGTGCCGGGACGGGCCCGTCGTCACCTGGGCTCAGGCCGAACCCCTCCTTTCCGTACGGGAGTTGTGACATGACACCCACGTCCGGACGGCGTCCGCGGCTCGCCGTGTGGAAGTTCGCCTCCTGCGACGGCTGCCAGCTCACTCTGCTCGACTGCGAGGACGAACTCCTCGGCATCACCGGGCGGGTGGAGATCACGCACTTCCTGGAGGCGTCCAGTGCGCCCGGTCCGGGGCCGTACGACCTGTCGCTGGTCGAAGGCTCGATCACCACCGCAGCGGACGCCCAGCGGATTTTGCAGATCCGCGCCGCCTCCCGCCGCCTGGTCACCATCGGCGCCTGCGCCACCGCGGGCGGCGTCCAGGCACTCCGCAACTACGCCGATGTCGCCGAGTTCCAGGCCGCGGTCTACGCCCACCCCGACTACATCGAGACCCTCGCCACCTCCACGCCCATCAGCGCCCACGTGCCCGTCGACCTCGAACTCCGCGGCTGCCCCATCGACCGCGGTCAGCTCGTCGAGGTCATCACCGCCTACCTGGCCGACCGGACACCCGACGTGCCGGCGCACAGCGTGTGCTTCGAGTGCAAGCGGCGCGGCACCGTCTGCGTGACCGTCGCGCACGGCACGCCCTGCCTGGGCCCCGTCACCCACGCCGGCTGTGGCGCACTGTGCCCCGCGTACGGCCGGGGCTGCTACGGCTGCTTCGGCCCGTCGTACTCCACGAACTTCGGCTCGTTCATCCCGCTCTTGCGGAGGGACGGCATGGACACCCTGGACGTGGTACGGGTGCTGAGCACCTTCAACACCGCGGCACCGGAGTTCGAGGCGGCCGCACGGAAGGAGCTCACCGAGTGAGCCCCCAGGAATCGAAGCTGCTGCGGGTGGAATCCCTCGCCCGGGTCGAGGGCCAGGGCGCGCTGCATCTGCGGCTGCGGGACGGCGAGGTGGCCGAGGCGCGGCTGAAGATCTACGAACCTCCGCGATTCTTCGAGGCGTTCCTGCGCGGGCGCTCCTACACCGAACCGCCCGACATCACCTCCCGGGTGTGCGGCATCTGCCCCGTCGCCTACCAGATGAGCGCCTGCCGGGCGATCGAGAACGCCTGCGGCATCGTGGTGGACGGGCAGCTGGCCGCCCTGCGCCGTCTGCTCTACTGCGGCGAATGGATCGAGAGTCAGACCCTGCACATCCACCTGCTGCACGCCCCCGACTTCCTCGGCGCCGACAGCGTCATCGACCTCGCCCGCACCCACCGCGCCCACGTCGAGCGGGGTCTTGCGCTCAAGCGGACCGGCAATGCCCTCATGGAACTGCTCGGCGGTCGTGCCATCCACCCCATCAACGTGCGCCTCGGCGGATTCCACAGCGTGCCGACCGGAGCCGAGCTGCGGCCCCTGGCGGAGCGGCTCAAGCAGGCCCGGGAGGACGCCGAAGCGACCGTGCGCTGGGTGGCCGGCTTCGACTTCCCGGACGCCGGACTCGACAACGAACTGCTCGCCCTCGCCGAACCCGGCACCTACCCCATCGACTCCGGCGCCCCCACCGCCATGGCCGCTCCCGGCACCGCCGGTCTGCCCCCGGACAGCGACCGCGCCCTGCCCACCCGCACCTTCCCGCTGCCCGCGTTCCCCGACCACGTCGTGGAAACCCAGGTGCCGCACTCCACCGGCCTGCACTCCCGGCTCGACGGGAACCGCCACCTCACCGGGACGCTCGCCCGCTACGCGATCAGTGGCCGCTGGCTGCCCCCTGAAGTGCTGCAGGCCGCCCGGGAGGCCGGGCTCGGTGACCCCCGCGAGGGCGCGGTGTGCCGCAACCCGTTCCGCAGCATCATCGTCCGCGCCGTCGAGGTCCTCTACGCGGTCGGCGAGGCGCTGCGCCTCATCGATGCCTACGAGCCCCCACCACGCCCGTACGTCGACGTGCCCGCGCGGGCGGGCACCGGCCACGGCGCGACGGAGGCACCCCGCGGCCTCCTCTACCACCGCTACACCCTGGACCCGGACGGCACCGTCGCCGGGGCCGCCCTCGTCCCGCCGACCGCCCAGAACCAGGCCGCCATCGAACAGGACCTGCGCCGCACGGTGCAGGCGCGCCTCGACGCAGGCCCTGCTCCCACCGATGCCGAACTGACCGCCCTGTGCGAGCGGACGATCCGCAACCACGATCCATGCATCTCCTGCGCCACCCACTTCCTCGATCTGACGGTGGCGCGCGACTGACCGGCGCTCGGGGAACGAAGCCGTCAGGAGCTGGTGGGGGAGACGTGACGGGCCAACTCGGCGGCCAGGCGTCGCATGACCCTGCGGTTGGCCCGCCGCATCGTGGCCCGGACGGCGGGCGCCAACAGGCGCTCGGCGAAAGGCGCGCGCGCCCAGGCGTAGCTGAACGAGACGCGACTGCCCCCGCCTGACAGCGGCTCGACGGTATAGGTGCCGTGGGCCAGGCGTCGGCCGGCAGCGCTGATGCTGCGCTCATGTGCGATCGACGTCGGTCACCGCATGCCGAGCCACTCGCCACCGGTGAGCGCGACGGCGTGAACGCGGCGATGGAGGAGTTCCGCGCCGTACTACGGATCGGAGTGAGGCAGCTGCCGACAGGCCAACTGCCTGGCCTGGCCGACGTCCACGATAGTTCCGTAGCGGCGGCCACGGCCGAAGGCGAATCCGGCTGCTCAGGGCCTCTGCCCATCGGGGCTCGCGTGCGGAAAGGGGGCCGACGGGCTCCGCATCGCCGTGCGTCGGCTCCTGCGGCACACCAGTGGACTTCCCGACTCCGAAGCCGATTCCTTCGCGACTTCGTCGGCAGGTGAGGCAAGGCCTCCGCGGGAGGCGCAGCGCACACGGGAGGACGTGCCGCCCGCAACGCCCGGCATGTCGGCACGGTGGTGCGGGTTCGACCTCAGCTGTCGTCGTCTCCCTGCCGGGCGGACAGTTCGGTCGACCACCGTTCCGCCCAGACACGCAGGGGTTCGAGCGAGGGGCGAAGGGCGTTGCCCAGTTCGGTGAGGTGGTAGACGCCGTCGGCGTCGGTGGCCACGATTCCCGCCTCGGTCAGTTCCCGCAGCCGATCGGTCAGCACGCTGGAGGACATCGCGTCCGCACGTCGGCGCAGCTCGCGAAAGCCGGCCGGTTCCTGTTGCAGTTCCCAGATCACGCGCAGCGCGCGGTGGAGCGCGCTCAGCGCAGCGGACTGGATCTGCCAATCCAGGGCGCCCAACTGACTTTCGCCAATCTGTCTGCATAGAGACAGCGTTGACCCTGCCGGGGCTATTCATTGACCTTCCAGTTGCGATCTCTTGGAGATCTTCTGGTGAGCTTATGTGGGGATTGTCAACTAGGGGGACGGAATGGCGATCGAGCTGCCCGAACAGGTGGTGTCGTTCCTTCAGTTCATCGGGGTGAACTGGCCGAACATCGACGAGGACAAGGTCCGCGAATTCGCCTCTCACGTGCGGGATTTCGCGCAGAAGGTGGATGACACCCACAAGGACTCCACGTCCACGGTCAAACAGCTGGGCGACGTCTACCAGGGCGCGTCGTACGAGGCGCTGCTGGCCAAGTGGGGCCAGATGTCCGACGGTCACATGACGGAGCTGGTCAACGCCTGTCATGTGGTGGCCGATGCGCTGGACATCGCGGCGGACACGATCGTGGCGATGAAGCTGGAGGCGATCGCCGAACTGACGGTGCTGGCCATCACGTTCATCGCGGACCAGGCCGCCGCCGTCGCCACGCTCGGGATCGCGGAGGCGGCGGAGGCGCTGGTCGTGGAAGCGGCCGAGAAGCTGATGGATTACCTGGTGCAGCAGTTGGAGCAGTACATCATCGGCCAGGTGATCGAGGCGGCCGTCAATCCCCTGGTGGAGACGGTCAGCAAGGCGGTCGGTGGCCTGGTCTTCCAGGCTGCCGAGTCCGCCCTGGGCGTCTCCGCCGGCGGGGCCGGGGGGCGTGCGGGGGAGAGCTTCTCCATCCACCCGGAGGCGCTGCACGCGCGCGCGGAGAAGCTGCACGAACATGCGCGGACGGTGGCGTCGCACGCCGCGGAATTCCAGACGAAGGCTGCGGGGGCGAGCTTCGAATGAGCAATCCGATCGTCAAGGCGCTGGAGCACGCGGCGGAGAAGCTGGGCAAGACCCTCGGCAAGGACGCGGGCAAGGCGGTCGAGGACCTGTACCACGGGACGGGTCACCGGATGAAGCAGGTCGCCACCAACCACGCCGAAAACGACGCCAAGCACGCCGCGGAACTCGACAATCTCCTCAAGAACCGCGGACACCAGGAGACCCCCAAAAGCCCTCATCCGACCGCAGCGGGGGGCGAGTCCAAGCACCCGAGCACGAACAGCAAGACACGGGACCAGCTGGGCGAGAACCACGAGAACAACAACACCCGACCCGAGAACGCCAAGGAGGACTGCGGGGATCCGGTGGACGTCGCCAACGGACACGTCTTCCTGGCGGAAACCGACATTTCCCTGCCCGGCATCTTGCCTCTCCGGTTCGTGCGGAAATTCGAGTCCTCGTACCGCGTTGGTCGGCGCATAGGGCCGTCCTGGTCCTCCACGGTTGACCAGCGCCTGGAGATCGACGAGCAGGGGATCATCTTCGTCACCGAGGACGGAATGCTGCTGTCCTACGATCTCCCTGAGCCTGGTCAGCGGAGGCTGCCGGACCACGGACCTCGCTGGCCGTTGTTCCGCACACCTCAGGGTGATTGGGCCATTGAGAATCCCAGAACCGGCCACACCCGATACTTCTCCGAAGCCGCACACGCCCCCGGCCTGGCCCTGCTCGATGAGCTGACGGACCGCAACGGCAATTACCTCTCCTTCGACTACGACGACGAGACCGGCGCTCCGCTTGCCATCAGGCACTCCGGTGGATACCACCTCACGTTCATCTGCGACGAGCAGGGCCGTGTCACAGCGCTGTACCTCGCCGGCGGCGCGGAAGACGGGGATGACGCCCTGGTCGTGTCGTATGAGCACGACGACATGGGCAACCTCACAGCGGTTACCAAATCCTCCGGCGTTCCCGGCCGGTATGAGTACGACGATCTCCACCGGATGACTGCGTGGGTCGACACCAACGGCAGCCGTTATGAGTACACCTACGACACGAGCGGCCGCTGCGTGTCTCAGGGCGGCGCCGACGGCCACCTGCGCTACCGCTACGCATACCGCCAGGCCGACCCCGAAACCGGCCACCGCATCACCACGGCCACCAACTCCCTTGGCCACACCACCCACTACCGGATCAACGAACGACTTCAGGTCGTGGCCGAGACCGACTCCCTGGGCAACACCAGCCGGAAAGAATGGGACAGCTGGGACCAGCTCCTCTCCTCCACGGATGCGTGCGGGAGCGTCACCAGGTACGTATGGGATGACGACCACAACCTGGCGGCGATCCAACTGCCCGATGGCAGCGTGCAAACGATCACCTGCAACGCGCTCCACCTGCCCATTGAGATAACGGGCGCCAATGGCGCGGTGTGGCAGCAGGAGTGGGACCGCAACGGAAATCGCACGTCGGTCACCACTCCGGACGGCGCGCGTTCGACGTTCACCCACGATGCGACCGGGGCTGTTGCGGCGGTCACGGACCTGACGGGGGCAACAAGGCACTTCGTCAACGGCGCCGCAGGACTACCGACGGCCGTCAGGGATCCGCTGGGGAACACCACGTCCGTCGTCCGGGACGCATTCGGGCATGTCACACAGCTGATTGATCCCACTGGGGCGATCGTGCGACTGGAGTGGTCGGTCGAAGGCAACCCCACCCGACGCGTCTTGCAAGACGGCCGCGAGGAGTCGTGGACGTGGGACGGTGAGGGCAACTGTGTGTCCCACACCGACACCAACGGCGGCCTCACGCGCTACGAGTACACTCACTTCGACCAATTGGCGGCGCGCACAGGCCCCGACGGCGTCCGGTACGAGTTCTCTTACGACACCGAGCTTCACATCACCAGCGTACGGAACCCACAGGGTCTCACCTGGGACTACACCTATGATGCTGCGGGACGTCTGCTATCCGAGACGGATTTCGACGATCGCACCATCACCTACCGATATGACGCCGCCGGCCGGCCTACGTCCCGCACCAATCCGCTGGGGCAGACCCTCACCTATGCCTGGAATGCTGTGGGCCAGTTGGTGAGCAAGGGCGCCGCGGGCGAGGTCACCGAGTACCGCTACAACAGGGCCGGTGACTTCATCGGGGCCGTCTCCCCGACCTCCACGCTGACCTGTGAACGTGACGTCATGGGCCGCGTGTTGTCAGAAACCGTGGATGGTCGCACGACGACCTATTCCTATGACGCGGAAGGCCGTCGCATCTCCCGCGTCACCCCCACAGGCGTAGCCACACACCTTGCCTACGACCTCGCCGGCAATCGCACGGAGATGTCCGTGCATGGGCACAGGATGACGTTCGCCCACGATGAGCTGGGCCGCGAAGTGCATCGCGCTTTCGGCACCGCGCACGACGTTGTCACGCTCACCACTGCCTGGGACGAACGCAGTCGGCCCACCCACCAGACGCTGGCCACACAAGCCCGGACCGTCCGCTCGCGCGCCTACCGCTACCGCTCCGACAGCTACCTCACGGCCGTCATCGATGAGCTGAGGGGAACGCAAAGTCACTTCGATCTGGACCCGGTCGGTCGACCGGTGGCGGTGACAGCCGAGAACTGGTCCGAGTCATATGCCTACGACGTGGCCGGCAACCAGACGACTGCCGAGTGGCCGGACCATGCCGGTCGCACCGCCGCTCGTGGCGAGCGCACGTACTCCGGCACCCGACTTCTGACCGCCGGCCGGATCCGGTACGCATACGACGACGCCGGGCGCACCCTCCAACGCCAGAAAACCCGGCTGTCGAAGAAACCGGATACCTGGCGCTATCAGTGGGATGCCGAAGACCGCCTGATCGCCTGCACCACCCCTGACGGGACGGTATGGAATTACACATACGACCCATTGGGACGCAGGACCGCCAAGCGCCGGCTGTCAGCGGACGGTTCAGTCGCGGAAGAAACCATCTTCACCTGGGACGGCACGCGCCTCGCGGAACAGACCACTCTCCATACCGGCATCACTCTGACCTGGGATCACGAAGACCATCGCCCCCTGACGCAGACCGAGCGACGAATCGACTGGGACCAGTCCGAAATCGACTCCCGCTTCTTCGCCATCATCACCGATCTCGTCGGTACGCCCACAGATCTCGTCGATGAGACCGGACACGTTGCCTGGTACTCCCGTAGAACGCTCTGGGGTACTACCGCACGGAATCGCGATGCCACCGCCCACACACCGCTGCGGTTTCCTGGCCAATATGACGACCAGGAAACCGCCCTCCACTACAATTTCCACCGCCACTACGACCCCGATACGGCGCGCTACCTCACGCCCGATCCACTCGGACTGGAGCCCGCACCAAACCCCGCCACCTACCCGCACAACCCCCACAGCTGGTCTGACCCTCTGGGGTTGTCCCCTGAGAGCTGCCCGAAGAAGAAGGCCCAGCGCAGCGACCCTGAGCAGGTGTGCACCGTCGGGGACTACGCTCAGGAATCCATTCCAGCGCAGAGCAAGTCCCAGAAGTTCACCGCTGAGGAGCGCAGGCAGATCAACGACCTTGGTGAGCAGTTCGGTTGCCACACGTGCGGCTCCAAGGACCCGTTCTCGAAGGGCGGGAACTTCGTGCCCGACCACCAACCCATCAGTTCATGGGTCCCCGACGGGACGCCGCAGCGCCTCTACCCGCAGTGCCTGCCGTGCAGCCGACAGCAAGCGGGCTGGGCACGGCAGCTCGCGCCTATCATGAGGCCCTTGTATGAGAGCAAGGGAAAGTGATGGAAGGTATGGACACTCCCGTCGAAGCGGCAAGTAACCCGGCGAAATGGATCGAGTCCACCGGAGGCCCGTTCGTCATCGTTAGCGCCACTCACGCCGCCCTTTGGCGGGGAATCGAGGGCGAAGACTACGACGAAGCATGTCTGGTGGAAGACTATCTCGGGCGAGTGGAATTCGGCCCGGCTGCCCAGAAGGTGCCAGGCATCGTCGTAGCGGACGAGCCGTTGCCCGCTACGTTCCTGCCAGATCTCCAATGCCTGCTCCAATGGAGCTATGCGCCATCCGCGGAGGCACTGATCGACGGGGCCCACAGCTCGTTCGATCGTATCGACGACTGGCATCAAGGCCCCGTGCTTGATATCCATGGCCAATTGATCATGTTTGATGCAACGGTCCCGGGTCATTCTCTGGAACAAGCCGAGACGCTGCCTGTGCCGCTGCCGGCGGGTAGTTACCAGTTCCATACCGCAGACTTCGAAGTCGGCGACGATGTAGCGGGACGCCTACACGCCATCAGGCCGCTCAACCCGCACCGCTCGGCCAACTGGGGCGGTGCCGCGCACGCGCGCTGATACGCCTCCCGGGTGTGACGAGATGCCGTGCCTGTCCGGCGTGGTCATCATGGTCTTCCAGGCCCCGTCCGGCCGTCAGGGAAGCGGAAGGTGTTGACGATGGAGCTGTTCCCGCCGATCCCGCTCGCCGAGTGGCGTGACACCAAGGAAACGCTCCACCGCTTCGCGCAGGTCGTCGGGAAGGTCCGCCTCGCCGCGAGCGCCCGCCGCAATCACTGGTGGAATGTCCCGTTCCACCTCACCGGGCGCGGCATCACCACCCGCCCGATGGGGCAGGTCGACGGCAATCCGATCTACACGATGGATTTTGACTTCGTCGGCCATCAGCTGGTGGTGTCGACTCTGGACGGCCGGGAGATCTCCTTCCCGCTCATCGGCCAGTCCGTGGCGTCCTTCCACGACGCGGTCATGGCCGCGCTGGCCGCGCTGGACGTCCGGGTGCGGCTCGATATCCCCAGGCCGTTCGACCTGCCCGACGCCGGCCGGCCGTTCGCCGAGGACACCGAGCACGCGACGTATGATCCCCGGCACGTCAACCGCTACTGGCGGGTCCTCAGTCAGGTGGCGTCGGTGCTGGAGGAGTTCGCGGCGGACTTCTCGGGGAAGTCCAGCCCGGTGCACCACTTCTGGCACACCTTCGACATCGCCCATACCCGGTTCTCCGAGCGGCGCGTCGACCAGCCGCCGCAGGTCGACCCGGTGACCCGGGAGGCGTACTCCCGGGAGGTGATCAGCTTCGGCTTCTGGTTCGGGGACGACACCTTCGCCGAGCCCGCGTTCTACTCCTACACCGCCCCGGAGCCCGCGCATCTGGCCGAGGAGCCACTCGTGCCCACGACGGCACGCTGGCATGCGCGGGACGGCAGCCACCTGGCCGTGCTGCGCTACGACGACGCCCGGGCCGAGAGCGATCCCCGCGCCGCCGTCCTCGCCTTCTACGACAGCGCGTACCGGGCCGGCGCCGGGCGCGCCGACTGGGACATCGAACGGCTCGCCTGCCCCGAAGGGGTGACGGACCCCCAGCTGACAGCCCGGCAAGGCTGAACCCAGGCACGATTCGGCACCGGGCCGGCATGCGGTCCTCCACGACCACCGTGGCGGTCAACAAAGCCGCCAAGGTGTCCCGCCTGGCGCCTGACACCTCGTCCTGCGCCCCGGCGGGTCAGCCTGAGACGGCATCGGCCCAGCCCCGGGCGATGGCCTCCCGCGCCTTCTGAATCTGCGTCTCCGTCGGGAAGACCGGCGTGCCCTCGACTGTCGGCAGCTTTGCGGCGGCGGCCTTGTCGAGGGTGCCGTCCTCCGCCATGGCGGCCATCAGAACCGGACGGGCGTAGCCGTAGAGCCGCAGGTTCTGGCCCTCGGTGCTGAAGAGGTACTCCTGCCACAGACGCGCGGCCGCCGGATGCGGGGCGTACTTGTTGATCGCCATCGCGTAGTACTCGGCGAAACTCCCGTCGAAGGGGATGGAGACCCGCCAGTCCACGCCCTTGCGACGGAGCGGCTCGGTGCGGCTGAGATTGAGGAAGTCCCAGCTGATGATGATCGGAGACCCGCCCTTGTCGACCGGTGGCACGGTGGTGCGGACGGAGCTGTAATTGCCGGCCTTCTTGAGCTCCGCGAAGAAATCGATGCCTGGCTGGATGTCGTCGAACGACCCGTGGTTGGCGAGGGCGGCCGCGTAGACCCCGGCGAACGCGGACCCCGACCGGGTGGGGTCGCCGTCGAGCGTGACCTTGTCCTTGTACTGGGGCTTCTTCAGATCGGCGAAGGTCTTGGGACAGGTCTCGACGAGCTCGGCGGCGCAGCCGATGGAGACATAGCCGCCGTAGTTGTTGTACCAGCGGGCGAGCGGATCCTTCTGGTTCTCCGGGATGCTGTCGTACGCGGCCACGTGGTATGGAGCGAGCAGGCCCTGCTGGACACCGGCGTGCGCGAACGAGTCGCCGACGTCGAGCACGTCGGGGGCATTGGCCTGGCCCTTGCGAGCCTGCACCGTGTTGATCTCGTCCTGGCTGGAACCCCCCGGATTCTCGACCCTGACCCGGATCCCGTACTTCCGCTCGAAGCCGTCGATCAGCGCGCCGTAGTTCGCCCAGTCGCGGGGGAGCGCGATGGTGTTGAGGGTGCCCTCCTTCTTGGCAGCGGAGACGAGGGATTGCATACCGCCCACGTCCTCGGCGGAGGTGGCCAGCGACGATCTCTTGGGCGGAGCTTTGTACGGCTCGCCGCAGGCGCTCACAGCCAGTGCCGAGAGGGCGAGGCAGCAACCGGCGACGGCGGCCGTCGCTCGGGCACGTGGGGGCCGAGTGGGCGGGGTCACGAGGCTCAGCGTAGATCGGCTGCCTGGCCGGTGGCCGTAGCTGCGCCCGGCGTGGTCCCGGGTGGGGCGGTGGTGGCCGGTCGTGCGGCGACGCCGTGCCCACCTCACGGCGCCAGGTCGTCCCATTGGTCGAGAAGGATCTCGCCGAGGCCTTCCCCGGCCTGGGTGCCTTCGCCGTGGAGAGCGCATTCGGCCCAGATGATCTTGCCGGTGGGCGTGTAGCGGGTGCCCCAGCGCTGGGCGTACTGGGCGACGAGGAACAGCCCGCGACCGCCCTCATCGGTGGTCTTGGCCCGGCGTAGATGCGGGGAGGTGCTGCTGCCGTCGGAGACCTCGCAGATCAGCGCACGGTCGTGCAAGAGACGAACGTGGATCGGCTCGGCGCCGTAGCGAATCGCGTTGGTGATCAGTTCGCTGAGGATCAGCTCGGTGATGAAGCCGATCTCGGCGAGGCCCCATTCGGCCAGACGGCGGACGCAGGCGGCGCGGACGGGCGCCACCGCCGCCGGATCTTGGGGCACGTCCCACTCGGCGACCCGTTCGGAGCCGAGCCGATGCGTGCGGGCCACCAGCAGCGCGATGTCGTCGCTGGGCCGGGCGGGCAGCAGGGCCTCGATCACCGCGGCGCAGGTGGCCTCCGGAACCCGGCCGGGCCGGGCCAGGGCACTGCGCAGGGCCGCCAGGCCGGCGTCCAGGTCGCGGTCGCGGTCCTCGACCAGCCCGTCGGTGTAGAGCACCAGCTGGGAGCCCTCGGGCAGGGTCAGCTCGGCGCTCTCGAAGGGCAGACCTGCGCTCAGGCCCAACGGCGGGGAGACCGGCAGTTGCGGGAAGGCCACGGTTCCGTCCGGGTGGACCACCGCCGGCCCCAGGTGGCCGGCGGTGGCGGTGGCCACCTGCCCGGAGACGGGATCGTAGACGGCGTACAGGCAGGTGGCCCCGGTGATCCCCTGCCCGTCCCCCTCGGCGGTGGCCTCGTCGGAGTCGATCCGGGCCACCAGTTCGTCCACGTACGCCAGCAGTTCCTCGGGCGGCAGGTCGAGGGCGGAGAAGTTGTGCACCGCGGTGCGGAGCCGTCCCATGGTCGCCGCCGCATGCAGACCGTGCCCGACCACGTCGCCGACCATCAGCGCCACCCGGGCCCCCGGCAGCGGGATGACGTCGAACCAGTCCCCGCCCACCCCTTCCCGCGCGGGCAGGTAGCGGTACGCGACCTCCACCGCGGTCTGCTCGGGCAGGCTGCGCGGCAGCAGGCTGCGCTGGAGCGTGACCGCCACGGCGTGCTCCCGGGTGAACCGGCGCGCGTTGTCGATGCAGACCGCCGCCCGGGCCGTGAGCTCCTCGGCGAAGGACACATCGTCGTCCTCGAACGGCGGCAAGACCTGCGCACGCCAGAAGCTCGCCACGCCCAGCACCACCCCACGGGCCCGGAGCGGCACGGCGACCAGGGCACGGATGCCCTGGTCCAGGATCCGTTGGGCACGTTCGGGGTCCTGGGCCCGCCAGCCTGCGGAGGTGCTCAGGTCCGCCTCGACGACCGGACGCCCCCTGACCAAGGCGGTGGCGATGGGGTTGGCGGGCACGAACCGGATCAGCTCGCCGACGGGGTAGAGGTGATGCTTCCCCAGACCTACGGCCGCGGTGCGGCGCATCTCGGTGCTCCCCCCGGTCGGCTCCTCGCCGCCCAGGACCGGCTCCAGCAGCTCGACCGTGACGACGTCGGCGAACCGGGGGACCGCCACCTCCGCCAGTTCCTCGCAGGTGCGCACCACATCCAGCGTGGTCCCGATCCGCCCCGCGGCCTCGTACAGCAGATTCAGCCGACCGCGGGCGGCCTCGGCCCTGCCGGTCAGCGCCTGTAGTTCGGTGGTGTCGCGCAGCGTCACCACGCTGCCGGCCGGCCCGTACGGGGCGGTGGGTCGCTTGTTGACCGCCAGGAGCCGGTCGGCCGCCAGATGCACCTCGTCGGTGGCCGGATCCTCGGACACCAGGAGCCTGGCGAGGCCCGGATCCAGCCCCAGGCTCGTCACGGGGCGCCGCTCCGCGTCCGCCGGCAGGTCCAGCAGGCGGCGGGCTTCGTCGTTGGCCAACAGCAGACGCCCGTCAGCACCGGTGATCAGAACGCCTTCACGCACCGCGTGCAGGACAGCGTCGTGGTGCTCATACATCCGAGTCATCTCGGACGGGTCCAGGCCGTGCGTCTGCCGCCGCAGCCGACGGCTCACCAGTCCCGCCCCGCCCGCCGCGAGGCCGAGGGCCACTGCCGCGCTCCCGAAGACGACGGGCAGTTGCCGGTTGACCGCGTGCTGCACATTCTCGATCGTGACCGGTGCCGCGACGATGGCGACGACCGAGCCGTCCGTGTCCTTGACGGGGACCACCGAGATCACGGAGCGCCCCAGTGAGCTATCGAAGGTCCTGGTGAACGCCCGGCCGGCGGCCGCCTCCGCGTAGGGGCCGACGACCTGTTGCCCGATCCGGGTCGGATCGCTGTGGGCAATGGTGATCCCGTCCAGCCCGTACACGATGATGGCGTCGACGTCGGCGGCCTTCTGGACCGCCTTGGCACGCGGCTCGAGCACCGCGGACGGATGGGAACTGTGCAGTGCCGTGAGCATCCCCGGAGCGCTTGCGAACGCCTCGGCCGCGGCGAGCGTCCGGTGCCGGGCGTCCGATGTGCTCTCGTGCTGAGCTTGCACCACAAGGGCCGCAACGGCGGCGGCGAGGAGCAGCACCACAATCACCAGTTGGAGGATGAACACCTCGCCGGCGAGACTGCGCACCCTGTGTGCGGGGGGCTGATTGCGCTCTTGGTGAGTCCGACGAGCGCGTCCCCGGCGAGAGCGTCGGCCGGGCACACGGAGGCTCCTGCACGAGTGGAGAAACCTGTGCCACAACTGGCCCGGAAGTCCGCGCATACCACCTTTCTACCGCTTTCTATTGCTCTGCTCCTTGCTGTGTGACTGGGAGAGTCCGCTAAGCGCAACCAGATGGTCGACGATGCGGGAGTCCGGATATGCCGTCACCCTGGGGTTATGTCCGTAGAGCTCCGCGTAGGCGGCCTCGATAGGAGCGTGTGGGCACGGCGTGCCGGTGCCCGTGGGCCCTCAACTAGGCCCGAGGGCGTGGGGACGACTTCTCCGCGCAGTGCGCCTGCCGCGGGGCACGTTCACGGTAGTCGCGGAGCGTGATGTTCTCCGCGGCCTTGCGGGCGATCTTGGAGGCCATGTTCTTGCCCGGCAGGTACGGCATGACCTTGTAATAGCGGTCGAGGAGCGTGGCCAGGGCGCGGTTTCCGGGGACCATCAGCTTGGCGACGCCGTCACCCATCTTCTGGCAGCCCACCGCATACTCGCGCATTTCCTCTTCGTACCGCGCGAACGCGACGCGATGGTCGCCGTGCGCGGCGGCCAGCTCGCCCGCCAGGACGTACGCGCCGACCAGAGCGAGGCCCGACCC
This sequence comes from Streptomyces bugieae, assembly GCF_036352915.1. Taxonomy (NCBI): domain Bacteria; kingdom Bacillati; phylum Actinomycetota; class Actinomycetes; order Kitasatosporales; family Streptomycetaceae; genus Streptomyces; species Streptomyces bugieae. Next base: position 549,983 of record NZ_JAZBJP010000001.1, on the reverse strand, counting down.
CATGCCCGACAGGGAGGACGGGCAGTAGGCGGCGTCGCCGATCAGGGCGACCCGGCCGCGGGACCAGGTGTCCATATGGACCTGGCCGACCGAGTCGAAGTAGAAGTCGGGGGCGTACCGCATGTCCCGCAGCAGCCGGTCGGTCTCCCAGCCGTTCCCGGTGAAGGCCTCGGCGAGGACGGCCTGTTGCCGTGCCACGTCACGGCGGTCCACATCCAGCTGCGGCGCGGCGAAGTAGAAGACGGCCCTGGCCTCGGCGTTGTGGCGGGCGCTGTGGAGCGCGACGAGCCTGCCCGCGGTGCGGTAGGCGTGCCCGGTGTGGTCGAGCCCGAGGTGGTTGGCGGTGGTGAAGATCGCGCAGTGCACGCCCAGGTGCTTCACGAACTGTTCCTCCGGACCGAACGCCAGGCGGCGGGTGTGGGAGTGCAGTCCGTCCGCGCCGATCACCAGGTCGAACCGGCGCGGCGCGCCGTGTTCGAAGGACACGGCTACGCCATGGGCGTCCTCGGTGAGGGAGGTGATGGAGTCGCCGAAGACGTACTCGGTGTGCTGCCTGGTGGCGTCGTACAGGATCCGGGCCAGGTCACCCCGGAGGATCTCGATGTCCCCGGCGAACATGTCGGCGGGCAGCTTGGCCTGCGGTTTGCCCGCGCTGTTGACGTAGGACATCGAGCCCATGCCCGTCCGGACGCGCTCGAGGTCGGCCAGGATGCCCATGCGGCGCAGGACCGTCAGATGGGCCTCGCCGCGGAAGTCGACGGCGTAGCCGCCGTCGCGGAGCGCGGGGGCGCGCTCCACGACGGTGGTCTGGAAGCCATGCTGATGGAGCCAGTAGGCGAGCGCGGGGCCGGCGACGGAGGCGCCGGAGATCAGTACCTTGAGGTTCGTCATGCCTCAGACCTTCTACGGGAGCACTCACCGCGGACTCACCGTGCGCTCACCGCGGAGGAATGACCGCGCTCACCGGTTCGCGGCAACCCGGTGAGGGCTGTTGTCACGCGGAGAACAAGTCCCCGGAGGACGCGTGCGTCGAGTTGTACAACTGAGGAGTTCACCATCGCGGTGGATTGCTGGCCGTTGGCGACCTCCCCACGGGAAGGCGAGCCGTTTGACTGAAGGCCAGTGGGAGTCTCACCAACGGTCAGCCATCACATCTGTCCACGTCCTGCGGTATTTTCACTAACTGTCAGGACGTTGAAGGGTCAGTAGCCCAATCATGCACAAGCAATTCGACACCGTCGGTGGGACAACACCTTCCGACACCGAGCTGGTCCGGCGCATCCGTGCCGCAGCCCGGACCGGAAGCCGGGCGACGGCTGATCCGTACGGCACGCCGGCTCCGGACGGCGCAGCGCAGACAGGCGAGGAAGCCCTCGACGAGTTTCACCGCCGGCACTACGCCGCCGTACTGGCCTACGCCCGTTCCTGCTCCAGAAGCTCCCAGGCCGCAGCGGATCTGGCGAAGGAAGCCATCGACGGCGTCCTGCACTCCCAAGAACCGGGGGAGGGGGCTGACACCGAATGGCGGGACAGGCTGCTGGCGGCGGTACGCGACACCGCCGCCGCCTGGCACCACAATTCCCGGAACACCGAACTGCGCGACAACTTCGAGTCCTGGCTGGCCAACCAGTCAGGGGATGGGCCCGATCCCTTCGCCAGCGAACGGGAGCCAGCCACCGGCGGCGAGCCCGCCGTCCCTGTGCCCCCTCCGGGGGTGAAGCCGTCCGGCGAACCGCGCGTTGCCCAGGCGTCCCGGCTCTCCCCGGCGCGCATCGCCGTGCTCGCTGTTGCCGTGACGGTCCTGGCCGGCGGTGCCATATCCGTCGGCACCCTGCTCGGACCGGCCCGCCATGACGCCTCGGCCGGCAGCCCCGAACATTCCGGTCATTCATCGGCGACCACTCCGGACCACCCGCCGACGGTTTCGCCCAGCGGCTCGGCGACCGCCTCCGGCTCGGTGTCGAGCTCCCCGTCCCCCACCCGCACCACGGCGTCGAAGCATCCGCGTTCCCGGCCCTCGTCGTCGGCGAAGCCGTCGCCTTCCGGGCGCCCGGGCTCCGACGACAAGCCGTCGCCCGCCCGTATCACCCCGTTGGTCTCCCGGCCGTGGACCGCCAGCCAGAACGGCTGGGGGCCGGTACGGCTGAACCGCAGCATCGACGGACGCCCCCTCACCATCCAGGGAACCAGCTACACCGAAGGGCTGGGGGCCCACGCCTTCAGCGAGATCACCTACCACCTCGGCGGCGCCTGCTCCGCCCTCGGTGTGGACGTGGGCATCGACGACGAGGTGGGCGCGAACGGCTCGGTGGTTTTCCAGATCTACCGGGACGGCACGAAGGTCGCCGACAGCGGGCTGATGACGGTCGACCAGCCTGCGAAGCACCTCACCGCAGACCTGACCGGCGGCAGCGAGATGCGGCTCGTGGTCACCGACGGGGGCAACGGCAACAACTCCGACCACGCCGACTGGGCCGGTCCCCTCATCACCTGCCGCTGAGCGGTCGCGTCCGACATGCACCGGCTGGTCGTGGCCGCAGATGACCTGGACATCGAGCTGGCAATCGTGCCGCCGCCCGCGCGCGATCTCGGTGTGGAGGGTCTGCAGTGCGGCCGCGATCTGCCCGGCGTAGCAGGTGTACACGATGACGAGCACGTTCTCCGCCACGTTCTCCCCCTAGCTGCCGAGCGCTGCCATGGCGATGCCGGGGGTCCGCATCGCCGTCGCCAAGGCGCGGCCCTTCGTTGTTCCGGGGGTTTGATTGAGGAGCGCCATGGCCCCAATGGCCGTCCGGGTGGGGACAGTTGGCGGCGCCAGCAGATGAGTGAGTCCGGTGGAGAAGGGCCTCGACATCTTCATGCGGCATCAGCTCGTTTCGCCGTCGAGTCGGATCGCCTTCAACGCGGGACGCAGCGCTTGGCGGACCGCCCTGCTGGTGGCTGCTCGGCTGCGCATCACACCTCCCTTGGTCGGATCGAAGCGTATGAAGTGCGATCCCCACTCCGAGTCGAAGTGAACGACTCCCTTGAGTGCGTAGTCCCGCGTGCCCGATTCCGTGGGCTTCGGGTAGTCCGGCAGTGCCGGTGGCAAGCCAGAGGTCCCCAGCTGTGAGGAGAGCTCGCCCTGTTGTTGCCTGAATGCCGTTGCCGACAGTTGCCGGAACGCTTCGTAGATCTCGGGGCCGTGGTAGACGGCCAGGAGGAGGCGGCAAGGGGGAAGGAGACGGATCGCCTCCGTGTACTCCCAGATCGTTCCGGGGCCCGGCCCCGCGACGAGCACGACCAGCCGTGCGCGCAGCATCAGCTCGCGTACGGTGTCCTGCCAGTCGTTCAGTGGCAGATAGGTGCGGTGTGCGCCCGCGTAGGGGAGTTGCTCACCTGGTTGACCCACCGTGATCAGGACACCGAACTCCCTTAACAGCCTGCCGAGTTGCTCCTCCAAGGTGCGCCCTGAGGTGATGAAGCCCACGGGGGGCCAGGGGACCTCGGGTTGCTGTGCCATGGACGCTCCGTCCGCATCGGCGGCGAACGGACGCAGATACAGCACGAACGGGTCGTCGCTCATGTCCGCCACGGAATGGATGACCGGTGTGAGGTACCGGCGTCCGTGGCGCGAGATCCGGCGGCCGACATCGGACAGTCGCAGGCACACCAGCAGCACGGTGGTGTGGAGGGTGATCGTCCACCAGGACGACAGGCCGTGGGCCAGGATGAGCTGGAGAAAGACTCCGATGCCGTAGGCGGCGACGGCGAGGCGCCAGATGATGCCGATCACGACGAGGGTGCGGCCGATGACGCGGTCCTTTCGGGTCCGTGACCTTGAGGTGAATCCACGGAATGTCGTCATGTGGGCATCCGGGTCAGATCGCGAGTGCCGTGAGCCCTACGAGGGACGCGGCGCAGTGGATCACGAGCACCCAATGCTCCACGTACGCCAGCGGGATGTGCACAACCTTGAACTGGGCAGCGTTGAGCTGCCGGTGGGAGCGCACCATCAGCGCACCGACCCGGTCGGCCATCTCCACGCCCAGCTTGTACTGCTCGAATAGCGCAGCTTGGTGCGTCTGTCTGCGCGCAGAGTAGTGGGAGAGCTGGACCGAGGAGTTCCAGAGCCTCTCCGCGCCCGGGTGTCATGAAGGCATCATGACCACCGGGCGGAAAGGGTGCCACTGCTTGGGTCGGAAACGCGATGCGCTCAATGGCCTTGCAGGTCAAGGCTATTGCTCACGTGACACGATGCGTGATCCGGCGAGGTCGTCGGGGGCGTGCGGCCACAGCCGGGCGGTGTCCGCAGTGGTGGGGCTCGTCGGCGGGTGGCCGCCGGTGCCGGGCGTGCGGGCGATTGCGGTCGCCGTGTGCTGGAGCCTTTCCGCTGCGGGCAGCGCATCGTCGGTGTGGTCGCACCACATGCTTCGAGCTTTCGCCTGCGATCTGGGCGCACTTGTGGGTCTTGGTACGCACAACTTGGTTCGAGTGCCTGGGGTGTGGTCGCATGGTGGCGATGCTCTCCAACGAACCTTCCGCAGACTCCAAGGCGCGGGTACCGGCGAGCCGTGCTGCCCAGGACGGCCCGGGCTCGGACAACCAGTGCCCGGACGAACCGACGGCCCAGGGCGGTGTAGAGCCGGACGCCTCGTCGGCCCAGGGCAACACCGCCGGCGCCGATTCCGGTACAGGCACGGGCAGCGCCACCACCGCAGCCGACGCAGGCACCGGCAACACGGTTACCGGCGACCAGAAGGAGCACCCGCAGGCCGCGCGCACGTCACGTCGGATGGTGCGGAGGACCGCGAAGGTGGTCGTCGCACTGGCCATCGTTCTTGCGTTTCTTACGCTCGGGGACCGGTGGGCCGTGCTCTACGCGGAGAACGTGGCGGCGCAGCAGGTGCAGAAGGCGCTGAAGCTGCACGCCGAGCCCGAGGTGCACATCGACAGCTTCCCGTTCATCGGGCAGGTGCTCGCGGGCACCATCGACCACGTCGAGGTCGACGTCCCCGATGTCGACGCCGGGAAGCTCTCCGTCGCCCAGGTGAAGGGGACGGTGGACGACATCCGGATCGTCGGCAGCCTGCCGTCCTCGGTCAAGGGCGCGGTGCTGAGCCGGGTGCGCGGTGACGTCCTCCTGGACTTCACGGACCTGAACCGCGAAGTCGGCGCGTCGCAGATCCACTTGATGCCCGGCCCTGAGAAGAACACGGTGCTGGCCGACGGCGCCCTGCCGGTGGGCGACAAGCAGGCCCAGATCCGGGGGCGTGCGCGGTTGCAGCGCACCGGGGACCGCGGCCTGCGCATGACCGTGCAGGACACGCGCGTGGTGGTGCCCGGCCTGCTCACCTACGTACCGGGCAAGGGCGGTGGCTTGCAGCTGACCGCACCCGTCGCCGACAAGATGGACAAGGGCGAGCTGCAACAGGCGACCGGGAAGAACGTCCTTCCGCAGCAGATGATGAAGGGCAGCGTGCTGGACACGCTCGTGGGCCATCCGTCGCTGCTCAAGCCCACCGGCATCGACCCTTCGCTCATCCAGGGCCTACGGAAGCTCCGGGAGCCGAAGGTCGCGCAGCAGATGGAGTTCTCCGTGCAGTTGCCGGACAACCTGCCGGGCGACATTCGGCTGCGCGACATCTCCGTGACACAGAACGGCATTCGGGCGCAGCTGACCGGCAAGGACGTACCGGTGGGTTAGGGGCGGTCAGGTCCACGGAGACGATGTCGTCGGCGACAGCCCGGCGCCGCTGCGTTCGGCCTGGGCGGGTATGGCGTCCATCAGGTCGGGGCCCTGGTTGTCGTCGGCGAAGCCGGGGAAGTTTTCGACCTCGGTGGTGGTCATCAGGGCGCCGCCTGCGGTGACGGCGCCTTCGAAGACGAGCGGGTTGAGGCCGGCGCGGGCGGAGTAGAGCGCGGCGGTGTGTCCGGCGGAGCCGGTGGCGATGACCTCGTGTACGTCGCTGTCGGGCGCGGCGTTCAGGCCTCCGGCTTCGCGTCGATCTCGGTGATCAGCGCCTCGATGCGGGTCTTGATCTGGTCGCGGATGGGCCGGACGGACTCCACGCCCTTCCCTGCGGGGTCTTCCAGGGCCCAGTCGAGGTACGTCTTGCCGGGGAAGATCGGGCAGGCGTCGCCGCAGCCCATGGTGATGACGTAGTCGGACGCCTGGACGGCCTCGGTGGTCAGGACCTTCGGCCGCTGGTTGGCGATGTCGATGCCGACCTCCTTCATCGCCTCGACCGCGGAGGGGTTGACCTGGTCGGCGGGCAGGGAGCCGGCCGAGCGGACCTCGATGCGGTCGCCCGCGAGGTGGCCGAGGAATCCGGCGGCCATCTGCGAGCGGCCGGCGTTGTGGACGCAGACGAACAGCACGGAGGCGAGCGGTGCGGAGGGCATGGGTTCTTCCTTCACTGAGCGGGTGCTGGTGCGGGCGGGAGGTCGGTCGCTCGGCAGGGAGTCGAGCAGGTCGGTGAGGTGGGCGTCGATTTCGTCGCGGATACGGCGCACGACGGCGATCGGGGCGCCGTCGGGATCGGCGACGGGCCGCTGCAGACGAACAGCACCCGCGGCAGGCCACTGCCCGGCGCCCCCTGCACATGCGCCGGCGCATCAAGCCGTTCGGTTGTCAGACGCTCGGCCAGCACCACCAGGTGGGAGTGGACGTGGGCGGTGGTGGCCGGGCGGGCGTCGGAGCCGACGAGCGGACGCTGCACGGTCTCGGCCGAGAACCGGCCGGCGTGCTGCACGGTCAGGCGGGCCGCCCCGGCGGCCAGCCGTTCGTCGGGCAGGACGGGCGGAGTGGATGCGGTCATGAGAACCCCTTCGGCGGGCTCCACGAATCAGCCTGGGCTGGTGTCAGCGTCAGCTGATGTGAGAGTATCAGTCCATGATGACGTCAGTCGACACTGACCTGATTCGGGTGCTGGCCGACCCGCTCAGGCTGAAGATCGTGCATCTGCTCGCCCGGGAGACGCTCTGCACGACACATCTGGTCGAGGAGACCGGTGCCAAGCAGACGAACCTCTCCAACCACCTGCGGGTGCTGCGCGAGGCGGGTGTGGTGGAGACCGAGCCGTGCGGCCGGTTCACCTACTACAAGCTGCGCCCGGACGTCATCGCCGCCCTCGCCGGGCAGTTCACGGAGCTGGCCGAGCAAGCCCGTACCGCCGCTGACCGGAAGAGGTCCTGTCCGTGACCCGCACCGAAGCCCCCGCAACGACGGAAGAAGCCCAGGGCTCTTCCGTCGTTGCCAAGCTCTCCACCCTCGACCGCTTCCTGGCGGTGTGGATCCTGATCGCGATGGGGCTCGGTCTGGGTCTGGGCCGCGTCATCCCCGGCCTGAACGACGCCCTCGCGAAGGTGGAGATCGGCGGGATCTCCCTGCCGATCGCCGTCGGCCTGCTGATCATGATGTATCCGGTGTTGGCCAAGGTCCGCTACGACAAGCTCGACGCCGTCACCGGCGACAAGAGGTTGATGGTCTCCTCGCTGGTCATCAACTGGATCCTGGGCCCGGCCGTGATGTTCGCGCTGGCCTGGCTCTTCCTGCCTGACCTGCCCGAGTACCGCACCGGGTTGATCATCGTCGGTCTGGCTCGCTGCATCGCCATGGTGATCATCTGGAACGACCTGGCCTGCGGCGACCGCGAGGCCGCGGCGGTACTGGTCGCCCTGAACTCGGTCTTCCAGGTCATCGCATTCGGCCTGCTGGGCTGGTTCTACCTGGATCTGCTGCCCGGCTGGCTCGGCCTCGGCGACGGACAGCATCTCGACATCTCCCTGTGGAAGATCGCCCTCAACGTCGTCATCTTCCTCGGCATCCCGCTCCTGGCCGGCTTCCTCACCCGCCGCCTCGGCGAGAAGAAGCTGGGCCGTGAGAAGTACGAGACCGGCTTCCTTCCGAAGATCGGCCCGTTCGCCCTCTACGGACTGCTGTTCACGATCGTCATCCTCTTCGCGCTGCAGGGGAAGACGATCACCTCGCAGCCGCTGGACGTCGCGAGGATCGCGCTGCCGCTGCTGGCCTACTTCGCGCTCATGTGGTGCGGCACCTTCGCCCTCGGCAAGGGCCTCGGCCTGGCCTACGACCGCACCGCGACCCTGGCGTTCACCGCGGCGGGCAACAACTTCGAGCTGGCCATCGCCGTCGCCATCGCCACCTTCGGCGTCACCTCCGGCCAGGCCCTCTCCGGTGTCGTCGGCCCGCTGATCGAGGTGCCCGTCCTGGTCGCCCTGGTGTATGTCTCGCTGGCGTGGCGCAAGAAGTTCGCGGCAGCTCAGCTCAGTTCATGACGCCAGGCGGATTCCGCGTCGTCGCAGATGACGGCGGATCGCCTGTGGGGACGCGACCGCCGCCCGCACGTTGTCCCGCCTACCGGCGGGCGGCCCGCCCGCAGGCCGCGGCACACCGGCCCGGGCCGCCGCGCACGACTGCCCGTGTGGCCGGCGAGTCTGCCCCTGCGTCCCTGGAGCCGCCTCGGTCCTGCACGTAAGGGTGAACCGATTGGTTCGCCCTCGATTCAGGAGGAACGCAGATGGGCCTGGCCCGGGACGACAACAGCAAGGACGAGAAGGCGCGTGCGGCCGCGCGGGCGCGCGCGGCTTCCCCCTCCCCAGGCACGGCGGTGCAACGAATGCTCGACTTGAACGGTTCTGCCGGCAACGCGGCGGTCGTTCAGATGCTGCGTCAGGCCGGGCATTCATGGGCGCAGACCGGGCACCAGCACGGTCCTGCATGCGCTTCTCACACGCAGGGATCCCCCGTACAGCGATCCGTGGGTGCCACCGTGGCGCGCGCTGCGGAGGAGGACGCACACCTCCACGACGCCGTGCCGGACACCAGCCCGGAGGGACAGAGCGCGCTGCTGGCCGCCGCCATGAACTCCTCCAGCGAGTCGCTGCCCTCGCCGGTGGTGGCGAAGGCCGAGTCGTTCTACCAGAACAAGAGGATCTCCTCCACCCGCCTGCATCGCGACGCGGTGGCTCAGCGCGCCACCGCGGCGATGGGGGCCGAGGCCATGACGGTCGACAACCACATCTTCCTGTCCGCCGAAGCGAGCGTGCACGACGAGAATCTCATCGGCCACGAGCTCAGCCACGTCAACAACAACCTCCTGGGCATACCGGAGACCGGCCACAGCAACGGCGCCGGCATCACCTTCACCGACCCGAAGCAGGACTCGGAACAGACTGCCGGGAACGACGGCGCCGCTTTCCGCGCGGGTGAGGCGACCGCTCCCTCCGTCGTCGCCCGGAGCAGGACGGCAGACGGCCCGGACGAAACCGTCCAGCGGATGGCAGTCAGTGGCGGGCCCCACCAGCACGGGCCGGGGTGCGGCCACGGTCAAGGGCGGGAGGACGTCCATATTCAGCGCGCGGCCGCCGCCTACTACGCGCCGGAGGAAGACGTCGATGAACATCCCGGATTCAGCACCCGATGCACTGGGACTCTGAATGGGCAACCCATCGGAACCACCACCAGCAAAACCTCTCCACACTCGCCGGGTGACCACGCCGAGGACCAGTTGCTCGACATACTTGACGAAGCAATCGCCAACCATGAAAACGGTCTGCGCACCACCGCCCTGAGCCTCGGTCGGGTCGGGAGCGACGACACCCTGAACCACACGCTGGTACTGGATCTTTCCACGAGCCCGTGCTCCACCACCATGCAAACCTGCAGAAAGACACACGGAGAAGGCTGCACCGAACGGCTCATCGAGTTCGCCAGGAAGGGCTACCAGCCGAAGGATGGCGGTACCACCCACAAATTCGCCATCACCGTCGATGCACATCATCTCTACCAGCCGCACGCCACGGAAGACGTCAAAAACAAGTCGCAAGCCGCCGTTGACGCCATGCGGAACGCGGGAATCACTGTGATTATCAGGAATTGAGGCCAGGGTGCCGCCCTCGGTCCGGGCGGCGGCCTGCAACTGCTGGGACCGGTCGACCCGTTCCGGGTCCGTGACCAGGTCGTTCAGCGCCGCACGAAGGGTCTCGGCGCTGGCGTCAGCGGTGTCCACGCGGCGGGCGACGCCGAGTTCCACAAGCCGGTCGGCGTTCATGAACTGCTCGGCTCCCTGCGGTACGGCGATCATGGGAACGCCAGCGAGGAGGACTTCGCCGCAGCCGCCCATGCCGGCGTGGGTGACGAAGGCGTCGGCCTGTTCCAGGATCGCCCGCTGCGGGACCCAGGAGCGCACTTCGACGTTGGGCGGGATGGTGCCGAGTTCCTCGGGGTCGGTGTACTTGCCGATCCGGAGTACAACGTGCCAGCCGGGCAGGTTGCCGAAGGCCGCGATGCACTGGCGGTAGAACGCGGGCTGGCGCGTGTACGCCGAGCCGAGCGAGATCAGCAGTACGTTGTCCGCGGCCGCCGGGCGGGTCCAGCCGTCCGTGTCCGCTCGGGTGCCGAAGCAGGGGCCGACGAAGGTCACCGTGTCGGTGTCGACTCGCTCGGCGTGCGGCTGCATCGCTCGCGGGATCAGGGCGAGGGCCCGGGCGGGTGGGCCGGAGAACGTGTCCACGTCCGTGGTGGTCGCACCGCAGTCGGTGAGCCACCGCGCGAACGTGTCCCGGTACGCGTCGGCGCCCGGCAGCTTCCGCAGATGCGCCGCGACTTCCTCCTGGTAGCCGTCCCAGCCGACGAACGTCGGGGACAGCTGCACGAGGGGACGGCCCTGCGCTTCGGCGAGGGCGCGCGGCACAGGGCGCCGATGTCGTAGAGGTACAGGTCGGCCGGGTCGTTGGCGTAGGTGACCCGGTGCCCGCCGGCCACCAGCTCACGGATGAGCGCGAGGCTGGGTAGGACATGGCTGGCGATGGGGACGCCGACCATCGCGATATGGGCGCGGCGACGGGACATGGGCGATCACTCGTTCCCGGCGCGGGACGGGTGCGGGTGGTGTGGCGAGGACGCGGTGTCAGGGCTGGTCGATCTGCGCGGCGGCCTCCTCCAGGTCGGCGACGGTCCCCGACATGATCGTCCGTACATGCCGGGTGATGTGCTGCACGGGCCAGTCCCACCACGCCACGGTGAGGAGCCGGGTGATGTCAGCGGCGTCGTAGCGGGTGCGGATGAGTCGGGCGGGGTTGCCGCCGGCGATGCCGTAGTCGGGGACGTCGCCGGTGACCACGGCGCCGGCGGCGATGATCGCGCCGTGACCGATGCGTACACCGGGCATGACCGTGGCGCCGTGGCCGAACCACACGTCGTTGCCGACGACCGTGTCGCCCCGGCCGGGCAGGTCGGTGATCAGGTCGAAGTGCTCCGCCCAGGAGGCGCCCATGGTGGGGAACGGGAAGGTGGAAGGGCCGTCCATCCGGTGGTTGGCGCCGTTCATGATGAACCGGGTGCCTGTCCCCAGCGCGCAGTACTTGCCGATGACGAGCCGCTCGGGGCCGTAGTGGTACAGGACGTTGCGCGTCTCGAACGCGGTCGGGTCGTCCGGATCGTCGTAGTAGGAGAAGTCACCGACCTCGATCAGCGGCGACTTCACCAACGGCTTGAGCAGAACCACGCGCGGGTGCTCGGGCATCGGGTGGAGTGCGGTGGGGTCGGCGGGAACGGGCGGCATCGCGGAGGCGGTTCCTCTCTGGTGGACCGAGAGCGACAACTGTCGCGTTAAGATGCTGGCACGGCCCTGCCGCCTTGATCAACCGGATACTGATTGCCGATGACAGACCCACTGGACACGACATCGGACCGCCGTCCGGGCGGTCGCACCGCCCGCATCCGCGCCCGGGTTCTCGATGCGGTGCGCGCCGAACTCGCTGAACGCGGTCACGAAGGACTCTCGATGGAGGGTGTCGCGACGCGGGCCGGAGTACACCGCGCCACGGTCTACCGGCGTTGGCACGATGTCGGCGGCCTGCTCGTCGACGTCATCGACGCCGCCGGCGAGATCGACTGGCAGCCGCCGGACACCGGCTCGCTGCGCGGCGATCTGACGGCCCTCAACCAGGAGATCCAGGAGTCCTTGGTCGTACAGCCGTCGTTCGCCGTCGCCCTGATGGCTGCCTCGTTCCACTTCGAACGGGCCGCGCGGGCCCAGACGCAGTTGTGGACGGACCGGTACGCCCAGTGCGAGATCCTCGTTGAGCGCGCCATCGAGCGCGGTGAACTCCCCGCACAGCACACGGACGCGCGGAGCCTGCTGATCGCCGCCACGGCGCCGCTCTACCACCAACTGGTGCTCCTGCGTGCCGATCCGGACCCGCAACTCCCGAAACGGGCCGCGGAGGCGGCAGTTCTGGCGGCTGCCGCGGGTGCTTTCTCCGTCCGCGGGGAAGGGAACGTGTGATCGGTGAGACAGGGGGTGAACGCAAGCGACCGCCACACCGTGAGCGGACGACGCGTCCAGCCCTGTCCTTCGGGAGCCCGAAGACGGCCAGGCCCACCACGAACAGCCGACGGTGACCGTACAGATCACAAGCGCGGCCCCCAGTGACAGGAGTCCTGCGAAGTTCTGAGGAAAGCGGTATCGGCCAACGGGTGGAAATGCCCGCTGCGAAGCCGAGTTGGTCCGCGCCTGGCCCGGATCTTGGTACGTGGTGCCAGCGGCGGAGGTTCCCGCGGTACTCCCTGGCGAGGTTGCAGCCGCCGTCCCGCCACCCGGGTCAGCCCGACTTCGGCGGCTTCTGCGCGTCGAAGGCGAAGAGAGTGTTCTTGGCCGCGGCCACGATCACCGCACGCCCCGCAAGAGTCACCCGCGGGCTTGCGCCCTCCTGGCCCGTCAACCCATCGGCCTGCGGATCTGTTGTCCACAGGGGTTTGCCGTCGTGCGGCGACAGCGCGACCACCCGTCCGGTGGCCGAGCTGAAATACAGTGCGTCGGCTCCCACGACAGGACCCGACGCGCCCTCCACGTCAGTCTGCCGCGACCACTTCTCCCGGCCGGTCGCGGGGTCGAGTGCCGTGACGAGACCGGTCTGCCCGCTCACGTAGACGGTGCTGCCCGCCATGCCGGGCGTCCCCGTGTACGTCTTGGCCAGGCGGGAGTACGTGACCTTCTGCGAGACCGGGTCGACCCGTGCCACCCCGTTGTAGCGGTCCAGCTCCGTTCCCCCCAGGCGTACGTGCAGGAGTACGAGCCTGCCGTTGGCGACGCCCATCGGGACGGCGGGGCCGTTGACCGCGATGGGCCTGCCCAGGGTCCCCGAGGCGCGGTCGACCGGGTACAGGGTGGGGTGGCGCACCGCCGCGGCATCCACCTCCGCGTCCGTCGCGCACATCGCGACGAGCTGGGGGCCCACCGGGACGGGAGCGCACTGCTTTCCCGCAGGGAACGACGACCTCCATGTGACCTGACCGCTGTGCGCGTTGCGGGCCTCGAAGCGGGAGTTGGAAGCGTCGACCGTCACGACGTCGGAGCCGACCACAATGGCGTCCCGAGTCCGACCCGTGACGGCCGTCGACTGGGCGCCGGACGGCACGGACCACAGCTCCCGGCCGTCGTTGGCGTCGATGGCCACCACCTCGCTACGAGGGTCCTGAGGGGCGTCCTGGGCGGCGAAGCGGTAACCGACCACCGTGTCGTCGGTGGCGCCCACCAGGTGCATGCCATTGGTGGGGACGCCGGGGCTCTTCGCCGTCCACACCCGCGAGCCGTCCTTGGCCCTGATACGGGTCGCGACAACACCGCCGCCCCCGCAGAACAGCGCGTCGCCGTGCGCGACGCAACGCAGCTCGTCGGGTATGTCCTCGCGACCGCCCGGCACGGTCCGGTGCCACGGCTTGAAGCCGTCCGGAAGCGCGGCAACCGGGGCCGCAAGGGTGTTGCCCTGGTCGCCGCCGCTGTTCCCCCCGAAGCCGCCCGTCGTCAGCGCCGCGACTCCGCCACCGATCGCTGCCACCGTGACCGCGACCGAAGCCGCGAGCACGGGACGCCATCGGCCACGCGGTCGGCGGCCGATGGAGGTGTCGGCGCTCCCCGTACCGGGACCGGTCGGGGTGGTTGACGGGGCACTCGGCGCCGGGGTGGTTGTCGGGACGGTCGGCGCCGGGGTGGTTGTCGGGGTGGCCGGCGCCGCGAAATGATGCTGGGTGATCGTGTCGCGGGTGCGGCCCGCGCCAACTCCGCTCGCGTCGGTCTGGCCGAGGTCGGCCGGCAGGTCCCGTAGCAGCAGGAGGAGTTCGTCCGCCGAGGGGCGCCCATCGGGCTCCTTGGCCAGGCACGACTCGACGACCGCGCGCAAGGCCGCCGGCACGTCCTCCAGCGACGGCACCCCGTGCACCACCTGATACGCGACTATGTAGGGGCTCTCCGCGTCGAAGGGCCCGTGGCCCGTCGCCGCGTACGCCAGCAGCGTCCCCAGCGAGAAGACATCGGACCGCGGTCCCACATCACGCGGCGCCTGCAGCTGCTCCGGAGACATGAAGGGCGGCGTACCGATGACCCGCCCTGTCACCGTCAGCGTCTGCTGGTCCACGGCGCGCGAAATGCCGAAGTCGATGACGCGGGGGCCCTCGGACGAGAGCACGACGTTCGAGGGCTTCAGGTCACGGTGGACGACCCCCACCCGGTGGATGTCCCGCAGAGCCTCCGCCAGCCCGATGGCGAGCCTCCTCAGCTCCGCTCCGCTCAGCGGGCCCTTCGTGGCGATGCGCCGGGAGAGCGTGGGCCCCTGGATATACGTCGTCGCCATCCACGGCTGCTCGGCCTCAGGGGCAGCGTCGACCACGGCGGCGGTGAACGCGCCGCTCACCCGCCTCGCCGCCGACACCTCCTGTCGGAAGCGGGTGCGGAACTCGTCGTCCGCCGCGAACTGCGGGTGGATCAGCTTGATCGCGACAGGTCGCCCTGAACTCGTACGGGCCAGAAAGACGGTGCCCATGCCACCCGAGCCGAGCCGGGCCTCAAGTGGATATCCACCGATCTCGGCTGGATCACCTTCGCGCAGCGACACTCTTCCCGACCTCTCGTCCCCCGTGTACCTCTGCCACCACGGGCCTTCGTACCAGTCCCGCATACAAACTAGCCGCTCCGGCGCCGGTGCCTGACATCCCTCCCGCTCCGTCAGTTCGTGCAGCACCCTCTCCCCGGTCCAACCAGGCGCCGTGAGTGTCCCGTTCAGGGTGGGTGACCCGCTGTGCCAGGTCAGGCACCCAGTCCGGGGGAGTCGGCGCAGTGGGTGAGAGCTGTGCGATGGCCTGCCGCCCGGCGAGGTAGCTGTCCAGGGGGGAGAGCCGGGCGCGTGCGAGGGCTGGGTCTCGCGGCGGCACCGTTGCTCGGGCGCCATCCGATGCCCGGAGCGGCTCTTCCGCCGTAGCGCGACAACGGCTGGCCCGGTTCGCCGCGTACACGCCTCCCTTGAGGCAGATGATGCGACATCAAGCAGGCGGCATACGCAAATTGGCCGGTCGTCGCGCCGAACCGACGGACGGGCGACGGTTCAGTCGTGTGGACGGTTTTGCCCATTACAGCTGTGCGGCTAGGGTGCCTCAAATGTTCCGCGCGGCCATACCCCTCGAACGCACTGTGGACCCGGCGCCCGAGGCGCGGCAGGATCCCGCCCCACGGATCGATCCCAAGTCCGACGGGAGAGATCCGTTCTTCGACAACGCGAAGTACCTGGCGGTCGTCCTCGTCGCCATGGGGCATACGTGGGAGCCGCTCACCCACGGTGGCCGGGTGGCGATGGCGCTGTACATGACCGTCTACACCTTCCACATACCGGCGTTCGTCCTCATCTCCGGCTACTTCTCCCGCGGATTCGACCTCAGCCCGGCCAAGCTCAAGCGGCTCATCACCAGTGTCGCCGTGCCGTACGTGGTTTTCGAGGTTCTCTACGCCTACTTCCAGCGCTGGGTGCACGACACCCCGAACGAGCCGATCAGCCTCACCAGCCCGTACTACCTGGACTGGTTCCTGGCGGCTCTCTTCATCTGGCGGTTGACCACCCCTCTCTGGAAGCTCGTGCGTTG
The DNA here is from genome assembly GCF_036352915.1 of Streptomyces bugieae. Classification (NCBI taxonomy): domain Bacteria; kingdom Bacillati; phylum Actinomycetota; class Actinomycetes; order Kitasatosporales; family Streptomycetaceae; genus Streptomyces; species Streptomyces bugieae. Next base: position 534,067 of record NZ_JAZBJP010000001.1, on the reverse strand, counting down.
GCCCGTCCCACTGGCGCTGGTGATCGCCGTGCTCGCGGCGGCCTCACCTCAGGTCGGCAACGACTTCGCCATGCGGCGGGTGCTGCAGTTCCTGCCCTTCTTCGTCCTCGGACTGCACCTGAAGCCGGCCCACTTCGACCTGCTGCGGCAGCGCGCCATCCGCGTCGCGGCAGCGCCGGTGATACTGGCCGCCGCCGTCTTCGCGTACTGGGCGGCGCCGCGCATGAACACCGCGTGGTTCCGGCAGAACAACGCCGTACAGGACCTGGGCATGCCGGCGTGGGTCTCCCCGGTCATGGAACTCGCGCTGTTCGGCTGCGCCTTGGTGCTCACCGTGTGCTTCCTGGCCCTGGTGCCACCGCGGCAGACGTGGTTCACGAAGCTGGGCGCGGGCACGCTGTACGGCTATCTGCTGCACGGTTTCGCGATCAAGATGGCACGCTGGTCCGGTTGGTACGACACCCTCCCCTGGGTGCGCACGCCGGCCGGCGAGGTCGTGGTGACGTTGCTGGCCGTCACGCTGATCACGCTGCTGTGCACGCGGCCGGTACGGCGGGTGTTCCGATACGTGATGGAGCCGAAGATGTCCTGGGCGTTCCAGGGCGATGCGGTCGCGTTGGCGCGGACGCGGGCGGGCACGGCTGACGCCGTTTCCGCACGCTCCCTGAGCGGTCAGACACGTAAGCCCGACGCCGAACTCGCGGACCAACAGGCTGGACGGCCCGTCTGGTGATCCGACCTTGGCATACCTGGCGTACTTGGCGTACCTGGCGCACTGGGTGGGCACCAAGCTGCGCCGGCGCCTGAGCGTCGACCGGACGGAGCGGGACACGCTGCGGCAGGTGGTCGTCGAGCGCCCGGACGTCGAAGTCCTCCCAGTCGGTGAGGGCTGTTGTCACGGTGTCGGCTCCTGGTGCTCGGTGGCTTCGATGCCGGGCACTGTCTGCCGAGGTCAGGGGCTGCGTGGTGTCGTGGATCCGCTGTACGGTCCGCGGACGCCACCTGGATACTGATCGGCATGCGTACTGACTTTGATCCCGCTGTCATGTCCCGCAACGACTTCTACCGGCTGCTGACCGCCACCGTGGTGCCGCGGCCGATCGCCTGGGTGTCGACCACCTCGGCGGACGGGGTGCACAACATCGCCCCGCACTCCTTCTTCAACATTGCCAGCGTTGCGCCGCCCGTCGTGCAATTCAGTTCGGTCGGGCGGAAGGACACCCTGCTCAACATCGAGGCGACCGGTCAATTCGTGGTGAATTTTGCGTCCGAGGGGCTTTTTGAGCAGATCAATGACACGGCGACCGATTTCCCGCACGGTGTGAGTGAATTCGAGGCGGCCGGGATCGAGTCCGAGCCGAGTCTGCGGGTCAAGCCGCTGCGGGTGGCGGCCTCGCCGGTGGCGCTGGAGTGCGAGGTGCACTCCACCATGGGGATCGGGGACTCCGTCATCGTTTTCGGACGGGTCGTGCATGCGGCCGTTTCGCAGGACGCGCTGGTGGACGGTCATCCCGAGATTTCCCGGCTGAAGCCGTTGGCGCGGCTGGGCCGGGACGAGTGGGGGACGGTCGGTGAGGTGCGGGAGCTGTCCCGTATCCGGCACGCGGACTGGCGGGGGCCGGCCAGCGACCGCTGAGGCTGATTCCGCGCGCGTTCCCCCGCGGGTCACTTCCCGCCCACCGCGGTCTCCGCGAGTCTGTGGGGGATGACTGACATGACGGATGTGGCCGGGTCGGGGTTTCGACGGCGGGCCGTGGTGCGGGCGGTGGCGGCCGCGGCGGTCGCCGGGCCGGTGGTGACGACGGCGGCGTACGGGTCGGGGACCGCGTACGCCGCCGACCGCGGGCCGGCGCTGCGCGTGATGACGTTCAACCTGCGCTACGCCTCCGACACCCGGCCGCACTCCTGGGCCGAGCGCCGCCCCGTGATGCGGGCCCTCCTTCGCCGGGAGGGCCCGCATCTGCTCGGTACCCAGGAGGGGCTCTACGGTCAGCTGCGCGACATCGCGGAGGACCTGGGGCCGCGCTACGCCTGGCTGGGCACCGGCCGGGGCGGTGGCAGCAAGGACGAATTCGCGGCGATTTTCTACCGGGTGGGACGGCTCGCTCCGCTTGAGTACGACCATTTCTGGCTGTCCGACACTCCCTATCTGATCGGGTCGGCGACCTGGGGAAACACCGTCATCCGGATGGTCACCTGGGTGCGTTTCCGGGATCTGCGTACGGGGAGCGAGTTCTACGCGCTCAATACGCATCTGGATCACGCGCATCAGTATGCGCGGGAGCGGTCCGCGGCGTTGATCACCGAAAGGCTGGACGGACTGGACCCCGCACCGCCCCGGATCGTCACCGGCGACTTCAATGTGGCGGCGCACGGAAATCCCGTGTACGACGCGATGCTGCACGGCGGGGCGCTCGTCGACAGCTGGGACGCGGCCGAGGAGCGGAGCGCGCAGTACGGCACCTTCCACGGATACCGGCCGCTGGTGCCGGACGGGGACCGGATCGACTGGATCCTCACCTCGCCGGGCGTCCGGACCCGGCGCGCGACGATCAACACCTACTCCGCGCACGGTCAGTTTCCGAGCGATCACCTACCGGTGCAGGCGGTGGTCGAGTGGGGAGGAGGGTGAGGCAGGGGAGGGTGGCCCAGCAGGGCGGGTGCGTGTGGTGTTCCGGCGCCGGGTGGGACTAGGGCCGGCTGGGCTGTCGGGTGGCGGAGCCGCGGATCCGTAGGTCGTTGAGCAGGTCCTGGGTCGCTGCCGCCACCGCGTCCACCGCGTGGTCGAACACCTCGCGGTTGTGGGCGGCCGGGGCGCGGAAGCCGGAGATCTTGCGGACGTACTGCAGGGCCGCGGCCCTGATGTCCTCGTCGGTGACCTCGGGGGTGATGGGCGGGCGGAGCGTCTTGATGCTGCGGCACATGAGTTCAGTGTGCGGGCTTCCGGCGTGGGAGTCATCCGCCCGGAGCCCTGACCCTTGCGCCCCCTTGAGAGCCCCGTCCCTTGAGCCCCGCCCCTTGCGTCCTCCCCTGGCTTCTAGCCCTTGAGGCCCGTCATGCGCAGGGTGATGTTGAGGCGGCCGCCGGCCAGGCCGGTGGCGGGGTCGCCGGTGCCCGGTCGTACCTTGGGCACGCCGTGGTACGCGAAGCGGGACGGTCCGCCGAAGACGAAGAGGTCGCCGGAGGCCAGCTCGATGTCGGTGTACGGCCTGGTGCGCGTCGCGGTATTGCCGAAGCGGAAGACGCAGCGGTCGCCGATGCTGAGCGACACCACGGGCGCGTCCGAGCGCTCGTCCTTGTCCTGGTGCATGCCCATCTTCGCCTGGTCGTCGTAAAAGTTGATCAGTGCGGTGTCGGGTGTGTAGGTGTCGGGGGTGCAGGTGTGGGGCGGGTACGTGTCCGCTGCGGCGGGATCCTGGTCCCGGTATGCCGCGACGAGGGCCTTGCGGCCCAACTCGACCAGCCAGGAGGGGAGTTCGGTGACCCGGGCGCCGTTCACGTCGTCGGCGGTACGGGTGTACGCGTACGGCTGCCAGTGCCAGCCGAGGCACACGGTCTGGACGGACATGACGCCGCCGTTCGGAAGCTTCGTGTGCCGGATCGGCACGGGGCCGCGCGCCCAGTCCCGGCAGGCGACGACCAGCGTCTGCTGCTGCGCCAGGGTCAGCCAGCCGGGGACGTGTACGGCGCCGGGGGCGATCTCCCGGCGGGTGCCTGTCGTCCTGCTGCCGGCCTGCTCTCCGGAGGCCTGCTCGCTCCCCGCAGCTGTGGGCTCTCCTGCTGTGGGCTCTCCTGCTGTCGGCCCTCCTGCGGGGGTGCCGAAGCTCTCGAAGCCGGGGAGTGGCGTGCTCATGTGTCCTGCCTGGGGTCCTGCCCGTCCGGTGTCCAGCCCGTCCGGTTCCCTGCCTGATGGTCCGGGGCGTGCTGGGCTCTTACGCCGCTTCGACCACCACGACGTCCGTGTCCTCCGACCGTACCGCCAGCGTCCAGACCTCCAGCAGTGCCGCGTACTCCGCCATGTCCTGCGCCGTCCAGGTCAGACCGCGCCGCGCGCGCACGAACCGCCGAATCGATTCGTTCGCCTCGGAGGCAGGGACAGGCACACCCATATGGGCAGAAGGAGTTGGGGACATATGAGCAATGCTAGGGGCAGACACTGACAACGCCTCCCCGCCTGCGGGGCGCGGTGGCTCACATGGCGCGATCCGGCCCCCGTCCCTGCCTCCCCCTCAACTCCCTGACCAGCCAGGACCGATGGTCCGGTGCACGGAATTCGCTCTCTGCATGTGTCCATTCCCACACGCTCCGCGTCCGGGGCGGTGAGCTCAGGCGAGCTGACGGAAGGGGAAGACGGGGAAGACGAGGAAGGGCGGGGAGAAGGTGGGGAGAGGGGAGTCGGGGGGAGTTGAGGGGTGGGCGTGGGTCAGTCGAGGAAGAGGCAGAAGGGGTGTCCCGCCGGGTCGTACAGCACCCGCACATCGTCCTGGGGCTGGTGCTCGGCTCGGACCGCGCCGTGCGCGACCGCGTACCGCTCGGCCTCGTCGAGGTCGTCGACCCGGATGTCGAGATGCAGCATCTTCTGTTGCTCCGCCGGGCGTTCGGGCCACACCGGTGGCCGGTAGCCCGGTTCGGACTGGAACGAGAGACCGGTGCCGCCGTCCGGGCATCGGAGCAGCACCCAATCCGGTTCGCTGGCGGTGACGTCCCAGCCCAGCAGTCCTCCGTAGAAGCCGGCCAGCTGGTGGGTGTCCGGGCAATCCAGGGCGATCGTCGCGATCGAGAAGTGGGGTTTCCTCGTCACTTTCCGCTACCTCTTTCCGGGTGTGGTGGGCTTTCTCGGTTCGGTTGGCGCATTCGTCTGCATTCATCTGCATTCGCCCGCGGCTATCTGCATTCGCCTGCGGCTCTCTGCATTCGCCCGCGGTCATCTGCATCAGTCAGTTTTGTCAGGGCCCTGGGTTGACCGCAGGGGACTCCCCTGATCGGGTGATGCCCCGGTGCCGCGCCACGGCGATTTTCGGGTGGCCAGTTGTTGTCGGGTGTCGTACGCGCGGCACATCATGCTCTCTTCCGGACCGCGATTGTCAGTGGTGGCCCGTACGGTGGGGCCCGTAACTATCCGAGCTGCTGGCGCTTCTCGGACCCGCCCCGCTCCCGTGACAGCGCACGGGAGCGGGGCTCGCACGCTCCGTTATCGCCCCGTGCGTTTTTCCGTAGGTGCCTAGCGCGCTTTCCTGAGGCGCGCCCGGCGGGCCTGAGTCACGATGGAAGGGCCAAGCCGTATCGGGAGGCCGCCATGGATTACCCGGAACGCTATGAGCTGGTATTTCAAGCCCCCGCCGTAGAGGACGACGTGGTGGTCGTCCGTCGCACCGAGCGGGCCGGTGCGGGCGGGTATCCGGTCTACGAGGACGAATCGGGGATCGTACGCGCGGAGATCAGTGACCGGGGTGAGGTGCGCATGCTGGCCAGCGGCGGACATCAGGCACCCCGTACACCGCTCCTCGCGCGGCCGCTCGGTGCTCGAGAAAGGGCCCCCGGCCCGCAGTGACTACGCGCGATGCAGTGACCACGTGCGATTCGGCGATTTCGGCGAGTGATGCTGAGGCGAGTGACGCAAAGGGCGAGTGACGCACAGGTGGGGCGGCGAGCCGGTCATCGGTCAGAGCCCGCGCAGGTGGGGCCGCCGCTGGGGCGGGGGCTCGCCTTCGTCCGAGGGGTCGGCAGGCTCGGCGTCACCGTCGCCGCTCAGGGCTGGTTCGTCGTCCAGCGCAGGGACGAGGGTGGGTTCGAAGCCCGGCTCGGTGGCCTCGGGCTCGACATCCGGAAGGGTGCGGTCCGACTCCGGGGCGTGGTCGGCCTCCGGGTCCGGTGCGGCGGCCTGTCCCTGGAGTACGGCCATGGCGCGTTCGAGCGTTTCCCCGGTGACCTGCATCCGGATTCTGGCCAGTCGTTCTAACTCGGTACGCGACACCACGTCAGAGTACCTGTCGCCACTTCAAACCTCGGGGCCACCCAAGAATTCGTGGAGAAAGGGTAGTTGAGAGGGGAGTTGTGCGCGTTGCCGGTGGGGCCGTCTGACCTGCCGTCGGGTCGCACGCTCGTGTGCGTGGTGCTCGGCGGGGTGCGCGCGCGGTCTACGGTTGCAGCGCGCGGTCCACGGCTGCTTCGGCGTGCAGGCGGGTGGTGGGGAAGACGGGGACCGGGCTGTGTTCGGGGCCGATGAGCAGCTCGATCTCGGTGCAGCCCAGCACGATGCCTTCGGCGCCGGCCGTGACCAGGTCGTTGATGACTGCCTGGAAGGACGCCCGGGACTCCTCGCGGACGATGCCGAGGCACAGCTCGTCGTAGATCACCTTGTGGACGGTGCTGCGTCCGGGGGCGTCCGGGACGAGGACGTCGAGCCCGTGGCGGGCCAGGCGGCCGCGGTAGAAGTCCTGCTCCATGGTGAAGGCGGTGCCCAGCAGTCCGATGCGGCGTAGTCCCTGGGCGCGGACCGCCTCCGCCGTGGTGTCGGCGAGGTGCAGGAGCGGGACGGAGGTCGCGGCGGCCACCTGGTCGGCGACCTTGTGCATGGTGTTGGTGCAGATCAGCAGCAGGTCCGCGCCGGCCGCCTCCAGCGCTTTGGCCGCCTCGGCGAGTATCTCGGCGGCCTCGTCCCAGCGACCCTCGACCTGCAGGCGTTCGATCTCGGCGAAGTCCACGGAGTAGAGCACGCACTTGGACGAATGCAGGCCGCCCAGACGCTCGCGGGTGAGCTCGTTGAGCAGCCGGTAGTACTCCGCCGTGGACTCCCAGCTCATCCCGCCGAGCAGTCCGATCGTTCGCATGTTCATGGGGTCACTGTGGCACAGGGGCGGGTCGGCGACGTGATCGCCCGGGAGGTGACCGTCCGGGACGTGGCCGGTCGGGAGGTGGCCGCCCGGGAAGCGATCCCGGGAGGTGATCTCCGGGAAGGGGGGATCTCCGGGGTGCTCTCCAAGGTGTTCTCCGACGAAGCGGGAGAGTCGCGCATTGGTCTGGACATGGCCAACTGAGCCTGGCTAGCCTGCCGTTGAGCTTCGGTTGGTCTAGACCTCGGCTCGTCTCTGTGTGTGCGTGCGCGCGATTCCTGTCTCCCCCCACCCCTGCGGCCGTCCGGTCCCGCCCCGCCCCGTCCTCCTCCTGGGGCGCGCGGCGCCCGTCGGCCGCGCGAAGGAGTTTCGCAATGAGAACACGTATGGCCGCGGTACTGAGTGCCGCCACCCTGGCCGTCGGTGTCGCCCTCGTCGTCCCGACCGGGCACGCGGCGGCCGCGGCGGGCTGTCCCTCCTGTACCGCTCCGGCCGGGGCCCGGGCCGATGCGCGAGCCGAGGAATTCGTGGTCAGCGAGGCGCAGTTCAACCAGATGTTCCCGAACCGGAATCCGTTCTACACGTACAGCGGACTGACCGCGGCGCTCAGTGCCTACCCGGAGTTCGCGAACACCGGGAGCGACACCGTACGGCGGCAGGAGGCCGCGGCGTTCCTCGCCAACGTCGGCCACGAGACCGGCGGACTCGTCTACGTGGTGGAGCAGAACACCAGCAACTACCCCCACTACTGCGACGCCAGCCAGCCGTACGGGTGCCCGGCCGGGCAGGCCGCCTACTACGGCCGCGGGCCGCTCCAGCTCAGCTGGAACTTCAACTACAAGGCCGCGGGCGACGCGTTGGGCATCGATCTGCTGCACAACCCCTACCTGGTGGAGCAGGATCCCGCCGTCGCCTGGAAGACCGCGCTCTGGTACTGGAACACCCAGCAGGGACCGGGAACCATGACGCCGCATCAGGCGATGGTGAGCGGCGCCGGTTTCGGGGAGACCATCCGCAGCATCAACGGGTCCATCGAATGCAATGGAGGCAACCCCGGTCAGGTGCAGAGCCGGATCAACAACTACACGAGCTTCGTGCAGATCCTGGGCACCACACCTGGCGACAATCTGAGCTGCTGAGAGCGGCGGAGGTGGACGTACGCGTCCGGGGCGGGCCGCGGGCGCCACGGACCGGGCCGGGGCACTCGGCCCCGGCCCGGCCGTCAGCAGCGTGCGTGGGCCGTGATGTCCGCGCCGAACTCGTCGATCATCGCGGGGGTGACGGTCGGCCGGCACTGGGCGATGGCGGCGAGGTAGTCCTCGGTGCTCGCCCCGAACCGGCCGTGCGCGCCCGCCCCCGCGCCGACCGACTCCAGGTCCCGCTCGAACGACGCCTGCGCGGCCACCCGCGCGGCGTGTTCGATGTCGGCCGGGGTGAACAGCTCACTGGCCGCCACCAGCGCCGCGACGTCCACATCGGCCCGCCCGTCGGTGTAGCGGGACCAGATCGCCGAGCGGGCCACGGTGTCCGGCGTGCCGATCGGGATCAGGTAGTCGAAGCGGCCCGGGCGCAGGAACGCCGGGTCGAGCGAGCGGATCGAGTTGGTCGCGCACACCAGCAGCCGTTCGTCCCGCTCCCGGAAGCCCGGTATCAGCTTGAGCAGCTCGTTGGTCACGCCGTGCAGCCCGCCCGGCTGGGCCGGCTCATGGCGTACCGGAGCGATCTCCTCGACCTCGTCGATGAAGACGAGCACCCGTTCCAGATCCGCGATCCGGGCGAACGCACTGCGCAGCGCCGCCGCGAGATTGCCCTCGTCGGCCAGCCGGGACGGCAGCAGCTCGACGAACGGCCAGCCGAGACGGGCGGCGATGGCCCGGGCGAAGGTGGTCTTTCCGGTTCCCGGCGGGCCGAACAGGGCGATCGCCCGCGGCGGCCGGACCCCGTGCCGGGCGGCCCGCTCCGGCTCCGCCAGCGGCAGCACGACCCGCCGTTCGATCAGGTCCTTCTCGGCCTCCATCCCTGCCACCTTGGCCCACAGGTCGGCGGGCAGGAACCGCCCGCCGAGGTCCTCCAGGAGGCTGGCCGCCGGACCGTGGTGCGGCTCGACCTTCTCGAAGTAGGCCACCGCGGGCTGGCGCGTGTAGCCGGCGTTCAGCAACCCCTCACCGAGCAGGTCCTCCTCCGGCAGGACGTACGCGATGCGGCTCACCCGGGCCGCGATCAGCCGCCGCTCCAGCTCCACCAGCAGCGCGCTCGCCAGGCCCCGGCCGCGCCACGCCGACGAGATCGCGATCCGCATCACCCAGCCCCGCTCACCCGCCACGCAGGCCAGGGCGGCGCCGATGGGCGCTCCCTGGTGGACGGCCACCACGGCGGGCTGCCGCGAGGTCAGCGCGCTGATGCACTCGGCGAGCGAGAAGACGGACTCCTGCCCGAGGTCGGCCGTGGAGTCGATCAGGTGGACCACTTCGGCGAGATCGTTCTCGCGGTAGTCATGGATGAGCCAGTTCACCGGTACCGCCCCTCGTTGGTCGTGCTCGTGATGTTGGTGGGGTGGCAGTGAGGCTAGGGGCGACGGGGGAGCGGGGCCTGCTCCACCGTGCACAAGCGGGGGAGTGAACCACTACGGTCCGTATGTAGCGAGAACCGCCCGACCCGCGGGACCGGCCGGGACCGTTCCGCGGAGGCGTCCGCCGGGGCGGAATTTGCTGGTCGGTGCGTCCCGTCCGATGACATGCTGTGCGACGTGAACGCACCGGTAGTCCACTTCAGTTTCGCCCCTGAGCTGCACGTTTTCGTCGCAGCAGAGCACAGTGCCGCGGATGCCCCCGTGGTGATCGACGGGACGTCGACGCTCGGCCATGTGGTCGAGTCGCTGGGCGTCCCGCTCACCGAGGTCGGCGGTCTGGTGGTGGACGGGGCCGAGGCGACGCCCGCCCATGTGCCGAGCGCGGGCGAGCGCATCGAGGTGCGGGCCGTCGAGCGCCCGCAACGGGTCCCCGGTGCCCCGCTGCGCTTCCTGCTCGACGTCCACCTCGGCACCCTCGCCCGCCGGCTGCGGCTGCTGGGCGTCGATGCCGCGTACACGAACGAGGACCCGGGCGATGCCGCACTGGCGGCGCTCTCGGCGAAGGAGCAGCGGGTGCTGCTCTCCCGGGACCGCGGGCTGCTGCGCCGACGGGAGATCTGGGCGGGAGCGTTCGTCTACAGCGACCGGCCCGACGACCAACTCCGCGACGTCCTGAGGCGTTTCGCGCCCGAGCTGGCCCCGTGGACGCGCTGCACCGCCTGCAACGGCGAACTGGCGGACGCCGACAAGGACTCGGTGCGCGAGCAACTCCAGCACGGCACGCAGCGTACGTACGACGTCTTCGCGCAGTGCACCGCGTGCGGCCGCGTCTACTGGCGCGGTGCCCACCACGCCCGCCTGGAGGCCATCGTCCAGGAGGCGCTTCGGGAGAACGCCGGCTGATACGGCGAGCGGCTGCCCGTTGGTCCTCGCCCGCCGGCGCTGGAACACGCGGGGCGAGCCGGCGCCTCCCCGGGCGGCCTCTTGGCCGTACGCATTACTCCGGGCGGGGGATGGGCGGGAGGGCAGTGGGGGGGCGGGCGCTCTGCTCTTTGTGGTGCAGCGGTACTGCGTGGATCGAAATGACACCCCGTCAGCGAGTGCTCAACTGTGGCTCGATGAGGGGGAGTTCGGGACACCGTTGGGTGGCGGCCCGGCCGACCGCTCTGGGTCGGGTTCTCTGCCGCCCGGCCGTGGATGACCGCCGCAGCAGCGGTTGCAGCGCCATCGAAAGTGCGGTCGCGGTCGTTCAGTCGTGAACCATCCCGCTGGGGAATTTACCCTCCCGGCCCCCTAGCCCACTCGTTGTGCGACACGCCGACGACGCGCGCCGTCCAACGGGTGAATCCGCTGCTTTCGGCCACCCGAAGAGCCCATCGGGTACCTCGAATGCAACGTTCTCCGGTGGTGCGCGGTCGCAATCCGGCTGACGGTGATCACGTCGCTACTGCGATCCGATGTGCCGACAAAGAGTCAGCCTTCGCAGTCGCGCCGAAAGGAACATCTCCCCATGCGCACTGCCCGCACCCTGTTCGCTTCGGCCGCTATCACAGCGGCCCTCGCAGTCTCCGCGCCCGCCGCACACGCAATGATCATGGAGGATATTGCCTCGGGCAGCGGGTCGTCTGCCAGCAACAACGATCACGACAGGAACGGCGACCGCGATCGCGACCGTGACCACGGCCGCGGCAACCGTTGCGACTACGGCCGTGGCTACGGACGTGACAACGGCCGCGACCGTGACAACGGCCGCGACAACGGTCGCGACAACGGCCGTGGCAATGGCCGCGACAATGGCCGCGACAACGGTCGCGACAACGGCCGGGACAACGGTCGCGACAATGGCCGGGACAATGGCCGGGACAACGGCCGGGACAACGGTCGCGACAACGGTCGTGACTACGGTCGGGACCACGGTCGTGGCTACGGCTGGGGCCGCAACTGCGACCACCGGCGGCCGAGCGGTGGCGTGCACACCGGTGGCGGCGCACTGGCCCAGGCCGTGCTTGCCGACTGGGACCAGGGCAGCGGCTACGGCGACGGCCACGGCCGGGACGGCGGCGGCCGGGACCACGGACGTGACGGCGGCGGCCGGGACCACGGTCGGGACGGCGGCGGTCGTGACCACGGACGTGACGGCGGCGGCCGGGACGGTGGCGGACGCGACGGTGGCGGCCGGGACCACGGTGGCTACGGCGACCGGGACCACGGCGGCTACGGCGACCGGGACCACGGTGGCTACGGCGACCGGGACCACGGTGGCTACGGCGACCACCGCCGGCCGCACGGCGGCATCCACACCGGTGGTGGCGGCCTCGCGACCGGCAGCAGCATGGCTGCCGGCTCCGTGCTGATGCTCGGTGGTCTGGGCGCCGGTGCCTACATGCTGCGCCGCCGTTCCGGCTCGGGTTCTGCGACGGCCTGACAAGGCTGCCCCGTACGGAGGCCGCTGCGCCGTCGCGGCCACCGTTCCTCGCGGACGGTGGCCGCGGCGCATGCGTTTCCCACCGCCTCCTCACGACCCGCCGCCGCCCGTTCATGAAAGGCATCTGCACATGACCGCCCAGCAGTCGCCCCAGCCGAAAACGAACCCGCCCCGGCCCCCCGCGTCCCGCCCCGTCGGTCGCGGCCTGTTGTGGTCCGCGGCAGCATTTCTGCTGGGCTCGCTCCTCGTCTACAACTCCGTCGACACCTCGGCGGATCCGAAGTCGCAGTCCCACAACGCCGTGGCCGCCTCCGCGAACCCCCGGGCGAACGGCTCCTCATCCGCTCCGACCGCCGTTCCGGGACTGGCTCTGCCCCGCTCCGCGCCGAAGCGGCTGTCGATCCCGCAGATCGCGGTCGACGCGCCCTTCACCCAGCTCGGCATCGGCCCGACCGGCCAGCTCGAAGCTCCTCCCGCCGGTGACAAAAACCTCGTCGGCTGGTTCAAGGACGGGGCCTCGCCGGGAGAACGCGGTTCGTCGATCATCGCCGGTCACGTCGACACCAAGACCGGACCCGCGGTGTTCATGCAACTCGAATCCCTCAAGCCCGGCAATACGATCAACATCACCCGTGAGGACGGGATGATCGCCACATTCAAGGTCGACTCCGTGGAGACCTTCAGCAAGGCGAACTTCCCCAACGACCGGGTCTACGGCGATGTGCCGGACGCGTCGCTGCGGATCATCACCTGCGGGGGCGCCTACGACCGCAAGGTCAGGGACTACGTCGACAACGTCGTGGTCTTCGCCCACCTCTCCTCGTACAGGCGTGCCTGAACTGCCCTCGTTCCTCCTTCGTCCTTGCTCCGTCCTCACCTTTCGTCCCGCTGCAACCGGACGGTGCCCGGGCCGGCTCCCATGCCGGTCCGGGCACCGTCCTTTATCCGTCCCGCGGACGAGCGCGGATGAGCGACACGCGGGACCATGGATGCCTCCCCGACCGGGAAGGGGCAAGGGAATAGTGAACGCGCTCAGTTCTCACCACTCCGCATTCGCCCAGCATGGAGAAGGAACTCGCGAGGTGTGTCCGCGATCCGTATTCCGGGTTCCGGGCCCCGGGTTCCGCGTGATGACTCTCGATAAGCGATAGGCAGTTGTTCCCGTCGTGGGCCGTTTTGTCCGGCGATCACTGGGCACACGCGAGACGTCACGAGTACAGCAGCCCGGAGACAGCAGAGCTGAGTACAACGGCGGACGTGAGTACGCCTGACTCACTCTGCTCGTGATACCGAAAACCTCGCCCTGATGACGGGATGAAATGAACCCCGGACGTCAACAACCGCCGACCCCGCGGCGGGGCCGGAAGCCGGCCCGCGGGGGTACGCCCGCGACCGACCGCATGCTGCGCATTCTGCTGCGCCGCCGCAAACACCCACTGAGCGCCCAGGACGTCACCGTCACGGACCGGCCCGCGGTCCGCAAGGCGGTCTCGGCGGCCGCGCTGGGCAACACCATGGAATGGTTCGACTTCGGCGTCTACGCCTATCTGGCGGGCACGCTGGGGAAGGTGTTCTTCCCGGCGAGTTCGCCCGGGGCGCAGGTCGTCTCGACGTTCGCAACATTTGCCGCGGCATTTCTCGTCCGGCCGCTCGGTGGCCTCGTATTCGGTCCGCTCGGCGATCGCATCGGCCGTAAGCGCGTACTGGCCGCGACCATGATCATGATGGCGATCAGTACCTTCGCGGTCGGCTTTCTGCCCAGTTACCACACCATCGGCTTCGCCGCGCCGATTCTGCTGCTGATCTGCCGTCTGGTGCAGGGCTTCTCCACCGGTGGCGAATACGCCGGAGCCACCACCTATATCGCCGAATACGCCCCTGATACCCGGCGCGGCTTCCTCGGCAGCTGGCTCGACTTCGGCACCTTCGTCGGGTACTCGCTCGGTTCCGGACTGGTCACGCTGCTCACCGGCGTCCTCGGTACGGACGGTCTGGTGAACTGGGGCTGGCGGCTGCCGTTCCTCGTCGCCGGGCCGCTGGGCCTGATCGGCCTGTACATGCGGCTGCGGCTGGAGGAGACGCCGGCCTTCCAGCGGGAGGCCGAACAGGCACACCACGACGCGGAGGAGGCCCGTGCCGCGGGGGGCGAGGACCCGGTCGAGGAGGCCCGCCAGTCCGGCCACGGACGGCTGAAGGAGATCTTCACCCGGCACTGGCAGGCGGTGCTGATCTGCATGGGCCTGGTGCTGCTCTACAACGTCACCAACTACATGGTGACCTCCTACCTGCCGACGTACATGACCGAGACCCTCGGCGAGGACCCCCTCACCGCGCAGCTGCTGGTGCTCGGCACCATGATCGTCGTGGTGCTCACCATCACCACCGTCGGCCGCACCTCCGACAAGTGGGGCCGACGGCCCGTCTTCATGGCGGGCAGCGCCGCCCTGATCCTGCTCGCCGCGCCCGCGGTGCTGCTCATCCGGGCCGGCGGCATCCTGCTGCCCGCCTTCGGATGCCTGATCCTGGGCCTGCTGCTGGTGTGCTTCGCGGGGACGTCGGCCTCGACGCTGCCGGCCCTCTTCCCGACCCGGCTGCGCTACGGAGCACTGTCGATCTCCTTCAACATCTCCGTCTCGCTCTTCGGCGGTACGACACCGCTGTTCGCGTCCGCGCTGGTGCAGGCGACCGGCAGCGCCATGGTCCCGGCGTACTACCTGATGGTGGCCGGCCTCATCGGGCTGATCGCCACCTTCTTCCTGCACGAGACCGCGGGCAAACCGCTGCGCGGCTCCGGACCGATGGTGGAGACCGAGGAGCAGGCCCAGGCACTCGTGGCCAAGAGCCGCACCGAGGCCGGTCGGCGGGCCCGGGACATCTGGATCCGGCTGCGGCACCCGTGGGCACGGCACTGAGGGTGGGCCTCGTGCCGTGCCCCGTCGTCACCCCGTCGGCGCATTCACCCTGGACTTCATCGGCGAACGCTGCTGTCCCAGCGCCAACTGGTGCGACGAGGGTGCCCCGGTAGGGCACGGCGTCCGGTGGCCCACAACAGGACGGCCCAGGGGCCGGGGGACGACGAGGCTTCCGCGTCACCCGAATCACCCGGATGACCCGGACCGCCCGGATCACCCGGACCGCCCGGGTCACCCGGCTCACCCGGACCGTTCAGACCACCCGGGGCGTCAGGAAACAGCCGGGCCAGCACCCGTGCGCACAGGTCGGCGGGCGGCTCCCAGGTCAGCCCCAGCCCCTCGGCCAGATCGTGGGTGTGGACCAGGGTCTCCACCGCCCCCATCGCCGCGAAGCCCTCCGGGTCCGACGCCCCGAACACATGGTGAGCCCGGACCTCCGGAGACGTCGTGCGCACCATGGCGACCAGCAGCGCACCGCACGCCTCCAGCACCTGCAACAGCCCCGCCGGCCCCGCCGCGCGGTCGGCATGCACGGCGTTCGCGGGCCCGCCCGGCCGCCGGCTCTCCCACACGAAGGGCACCTCACCGCCCAACGGCGGCTTTCTGGGCCCCAGTTGGACGGCGTAAGCGAAGAGGTCGTCGCTGAGGTGCTCGACCGTCTCCCAGCAGTCCCACTCCAGCGATCCGGCTTTCCGCTGCCACACCTCCGCGGGCGCCTCGCGCAGTACGGCCACCGCGAGCTGCACGCACCGGTCGAGGTCGTCCGCGGTGACGGTGAGGGAGGACGGGGACGGGGAGGACGGGGACGGGGATACGGACGCGGACGCAGGAGACTCGGAAGCGGCGCTGGAACCGGAACTCGAACCGGAACTCGAACCGGAACTCGAACCGGAACCGGGATCGGAACCCGAACTGGAACTGGCGCTGGAACTGGGTGTTGACCGGGACATGAAGGGACCGTATCTCGCGAACACGCGGATGACGGGAACGGCCGCCGAGGAAACACCCCACAGGTGGCCTCCTGGTGGCTGCCGTCCCTAACTGACGGTCTATCGTGGGCTCATGTCCGCCCCAGAACTGATCCGTATCGTCTCCCGCGACTCGCCGATGGCACTGGCCCAGGTGGAGCGGGTGCGCAGCGAACTCGCCGCCCTCCACCCCGGCATCGCCACCGAGGTCGTTCCGGTCAAGACCACCGGTGACCGCTGGATGGGCGCGCTCTCCCAGGTCGAGGGGAAGGGGGCGTTCACCAAGGAGGTCGACGCCGCCCTGCTGGCCGGTGAGGCGGATCTCGCGGTGCACTGCGTCAAGGACATCCCGGGCGACCGCCCGCTGCCGGCCGGTACGACCTTCGCCGCGTTCCTGGAGCGCGATGACGTCCGCGATGCGCTGATCGACCCGGGCGGCCGCACCCTCGACGAGCTCCCCGCAGGCACCCGGATCGGCACCTCATCGGTCCGGCGGATCGCCCAGCTCGCCGCCTCGCACCCGCACCTCCAGTGCGTGCCGATGCGCGGCAACGCCAACCGCCGCATGGAGAAGCTCGCGGCCGGCGAGGCGGATGCCCTGCTGCTGGCCGTCTCGGGTCTCGAGCGCATCGGCCGTACGGACGTGATCACCCAGATCCTCTCCGTCGAGGAGATGTGCCCGCCGATCGGCGCGGGCGTGCTGGCGCTCCAGTGCCGCGAGGACGACACCGACACCATCGACGCGGTCAGCGGTCTGGGCCACCCCCAGACGTTCCAGGAGACCACCGCCGAGCGCATGCTGCTGCACGTCCTGCAGGGGCACTGCAACAGCCCGATCGCCGGTTACGCCACCACCGACCGGCGCGGCGAACTCTCCCTGCGCGCCTGCGTCTTCACCCCGGACGGCAAGACCGTCCTCAACGCCCACGAATGGGCCGGCCCGCTCACCCCGGAAACGCTCGGCACCTCCGTCGCCGTGGCCCTGCTGCGCCAGGGCGCCCGCGAACTCATCGACGGCATCCCGCACTGAGCACCGAGCCGGAACGCCCGGGGGCCATCGGCCCCCACCATGATCCCCCTCGCCTAGATCCCTCACCAAGATTCCCCTCACCAAGATCAAAGATGAGCGGATGACGCCCGCCGGTCCGATGGCGTGTCGCCGCCTGCCTTCTGCCGGGGTACGACCACGACCTGGTCGTCGTCCTCGTAGATGATGTGGCCCGGATCGGTGGACTCCAGCCGTTCGCACGGCACGCCGTGTGCGGCGAGTAGGTGCAGGTAGCCGTCCACCCGGTCGATGAGGTGGGTTGCGGTGATCTTGAACCAGGCCACCGCGCCCGGGTTCCGCTGCCGGTCGTAGACGAGTGGGTCGGTGTCCGACGGATTGGGGTAATGGGCGTCGTACCAGTCGTTGCCGGCGCGCCAGAAGCGGTACTGCTCCTCGCTCAGCCTGCCGTCCCGCGCGAGCCCGTTGGCGAGGGCGAAGACGCCGGGGAAGTGGCCGTGCGGGCTGCGCGTCGTGCCTTGGAAGCGCACGTAACGGGCCTGGGCCATGGTGGTGACCTCCGTGGGGGGAAGGGGAGCGGGGTGATCGTAGCGGGGCGTGGGCCGGGAGCCGGGACGTAGTTCTGGTCCGCCCTTCATGGTGCGCCATCCGTTCCATGTGTGTGTCCGGTGACGGCGCGTCAGCTCTGTCCGTCCGTAGGTCGGCCGGACCATGGCGTGATGGGCAAGGGAAGCGGCGCGACGGGCCGGTGGGGGGTCGCGGAGTGGGGGGTGCGGTTTCCGCGGCGGGTGCTGGTGGTGGCGGGGGTGTTAAGTGTCCTCTTCGGGTGTGCGGCCTCGGGACTGGCCGATCGGCTGTCCGTCGGCGGACTGGCCGCGTCGGGGACGCCTTCGGCGCGGGCCGAGGCCTGGGCGGCTCGCTACGGTGCCGGCAGTCCGGAACTCGTGCTGGTGGTACGGCCGGTATCGGCGCGGAATGCGCTGGACGGTCCGGCGGTGCGCGTCGCGGGACGGCGTCTGACGGAGCGGCTGGCCGCTGAGGGAGGGGTGGCCGGGGTCCGCTCGTACTGGGCGGCGGCGGACGGGGGCGGTCCTCCCGGCCCTCGTGGTCCTCTCGGTGGTGATCTTGCTCGCGGTCCTGAGCGCGGTCGTGCGGCGGGGTTGCGGTCGTTGGACGGGCGGGCCGCGCTCGTGCTGGTCGATCTGGAGGGGAGCGAGACGGACACGGCGCGTACGGCCGAGCGGGTCGTGCCGCGCTACACCGGGGAGGTCGGCCCGTTCGCGATCCGGGCCACCGGGCCGGCGTGGAGCCTGGCGCAGTCGACCGTGCAGGCGCGTACGGACCTGCTGCGGGCCGAGCTGATCGCCGCACCGCTGACCTTCGTGATCCTGGCCCTGGCGTTCCGTTCGCTGGTGGCGGCGTTCCTGCCGGTGCTGGTCGGCGGGGTGTCGGCGGTGGGGGCGCTCGCGGTGCTGTGGGTGCTCACCGCCGTCACGGACGTCTCCGTTTTTGCGGTCAACCTCATCGGTGCGCTCGGGTTCGGACTGGCGGTGGACTACGCCCTGTTCATCGTCGCCCGGTTCCGCGAGGAGCAGGCCCGTGGGCGTGGCGCGGAGGACGCGGCGCGGGCCAGTGTGGTGACGGCCGGCCGTGCGGTCGCGGTGTCGGCCGGTACGGTCACCGCGGCCCTGGCGGCGCTGTTGGTGTTCCCCTTCTCGTTCCTGCACTCGATGGCGTACGCGGGCATGGTGGTGGTCGTACTCGCCGCTGTCACCGCCGTGTTCGTGCTGCCGGCGGTACTGGTCCGCTGGGGGAGCCGGGTCACGGCGTTGGATCCCCTGGGGCGGTTCCGGTGGGCGCCGGCGCCGACGATCGGCGGGGACAGTCCGCTGTGGCGCACGGTCGCGAGGGCGGTCACCCGGCGGCCGGTGTGCTGGGGAGCGGCCTGCATGGTGGTGCTGGCGGCGCTGGTGCTGCCGTTCGCGCACGGTCGTCCCGGGCTCGCCGATGAACGCATCCTGCCGGCCGGCGCCGCCTCGCATGCGACCGCCGACCTCGTACGCAGGGGGTGGGGGACGTCCGCGGAGGGCACCCTGGTGGCGGTCCTCCCACGGGTCGATCCGGTGGCCGACCGGGCGGCGCTGGATGCGTACGGGCGCAGGCTGTCCGCGCTGGCCGGGGTACGGGGGCAGGCGACGGTGACCGTGCCCGCGACGGGACGGTATGCGGGCGGGCGGCGAGTGGGGGACGGGGGAGCGTACACCCCTGAGGCGGGCGGGGGAGCGTACGCTCCGGGGCTGGGCGCGGCAGCCACCGGGCGCGTGGTGCGGGGCACGGTGGTGACGTTGACGCTGCGGCCCGATCCCCAGTCGGAGCGTGCCGCCGCGCTCGTGCACGCGGTCCGCCGGCTGCCGGCGCCCGGTGGCGCGCTGCATCTCGCCGGTTGGGCCGCTCAAGTCGTCGATGCACGGGCGGCGTTGGCGGACCGGCTTCCGCTGGCGCTGGGGCTGATCGCCGCCGGGACCATGACCGTGGTGTTCCTGTTCACCCGCAGTGTGCTGATTCCGCTGAAGGTGCTCGCGGTGGCGGCCCTGAGCCTCACCGCTGCCCTCGGCGGCATCGTCTTCGTCTTTCAGGACGGTCATCTACGTTCGCTGCTCGGCGACTTCACCGTCACCGGCACGATCGACATGACCATTCCGCTGCTCCTGTTCAGCGTGGCATTCGGCCTGTCCGTGGACTACGAGTTGTTTCTGCTCTCCCGTATCCAGGAGTACTACCGGGCGACGGGCGACAATACGGCGGCGATCGTCCACGGCATCTCGCGGACCGGACGGCTGTTCACCGCGGCGGCGCTCGCCGTGGCCGTGGCGATGGGCGCACTCGCCTCCTCGGACGTGCTGCTGCTCAAGGAGCTGGGGGTCGGCCTGGCACTGGCCGTCGTGGTCGATGCCACGGTGGTGCGAGGGGTGCTCGTCCCGTCGGTGATGCGGCTGGCGGGGCGGGCCAACTGGTGGGCACCGGGGCGCGGCTCTCGTCAACCCGAGACCGGTCCCCGGGGCGCCACCCCCTGTTATGACGGACCGTCAGTCAAATCCGGTCACATCGAGGGGACGGGTTCCCCCCTCGACTCCGGCCTCAACCCCGGCGCCCTCAGCCCCGACCTCGATCGCGGGTGAGGCGGAGCGGGGAGAGTGGAGGGCGGTAACCGCTCGGTCACGTACTGGACGCGGCAGTCACGGCGGACGTGGGGTGCGCGGCCGGGGAGTATGTGTCGACGAGTGCTGTCGCCTCGGCCAGCGTCATGCCTGGACGCAGCTCGGTCTCCCCGGTCACGCCGAGGCGTTCGCCCATGACGAGGGCGAATTCCAGGAGGGCGAGGGAATCGACGTCGAGTTCCTCGAACGTCGCGTCAGGATGCAGCTCGGCCGTGTCGATGCCGAAGGTCTCGTGGAGGGCCGTGCAGATGACGGTGTAGGTGGCGGAGGAAGCAGGGGGAGTGTGCGTCGGGCGGGGATCAGACACGAGCCGTCACGGCTCCCTTCTGTGCCGAGGGGGAAGAGGAGGAGGGAGAGGGGGAAGGGGCGGAGAACCCCGACGACGAGGGCGTGCTCATGCCCGCGCGGACGTACTCCCCGGACAGCTCCGGTGGAGGTGCCAGGCCGGCCGTCGCGGCCTCCAGGCGGGTGCGGTCGTAGTGGCGGCGGGACCACCAGTGCGGAGTCAGCCCGGCGGCCAGGCGGATCAGGAACCGCTCCAGCGGCCGCATGCCGTCGGCCGTCACCTCCGGGTCGAGCGTGACATCAAGCCAGTCACACCCGCTCAAGGCGGTCCGCACCAGCTCCTGCACCGAGCAGTCGTGAGGGTGTGTCACGTGGTACGTCTCCACCGGTGACTCCGGTTCGACCGTCGTCCTCGCGGTGCGGGCGGCGGCGCAGCGCAGCATGGCCGCCACCGCCCAGTCGACCTGGAGCAGGTTGACCAGGGCATCCGGCCGTCCCGGCACGTGCGCCGTATAGGGGAAGGTGATGTCGTCGCCGGCCAGACCGGCGGCGCGCAGGACGAACGCCGGATCCTGTCGCTCCAGCATGCTGATCCGGGCCGCCTGGACCGCCAGCCAGTGGCGCGGCTCACCCGCCTGGGGCGGCCGGTCGGTCACCAGCAGACTCGGGCGGAAGACCACCGCCGGCCGGCCCTCGGCCCGCGCCCATGCGCGCACCAGGCTCTCGGCGCGGAACTTGGACTCCTCGTACAGGGTGGCAAATCCGTACTGCTCGTCCAGTGTGTCCTCGTACACCAGGCCCGTTCGGCGCCTGCCCGCGACGAACGCGGTGCTGATGTGGAACAGCCGCGCGGTACGCCCGCCGGCGCTGAGCAGTTCCAGGACGCGGCGGGTGCCCTCCACGTTGGTGCGGTGGAGGGCCGCCGCCTGGCCCAGCGGGCTGGTGTCGGCGGCGCAGTGCCACAGTTCCTGGGTGCGCCGCGCCAGTGCCGCGTGTTCCGCCTCGGACAGTCCCAGTCGCGGGGCGGACAGCTCGATGCGTACGGGGGTGACCCGCCGGTGGAACTCGTCGGCGTTCCACACAGCCCGGGATCCGGCTTCCGTCCCGGGGCCGGTGCCTGTGCTGCGTACGGCCCTCAGCAGTCGTTCGCGGGCCGAGACCGGATCACCCCGGACCAGGGCGCAGACGGGACGGTCGTCCCTGCGCAGCAGGGAGGCGAGGAGCTGTGCGCCGAGAAAGCCGGTGGCACCGGTGATCGTGATCAACGACTCACTCCTTCGACCGCGCACCGGCCGCGGCGCGGTAGCGTCCGCACCGCGGGCCCGCGCTGTGGCATGGGGCACTGACGTTATTCCTATTTATCGGAATACTTCGCAGTATGTCGAAGTGTCAGGGATCAGAAGCCCCGGCGCACCGGCGCACCGTTGCAATACGAGCATTCGCGTGACCTCCGGCCGCGTCCGTGCGCCCCCACCGGCCCCACGGCGGAACGGCTCTACGGCACCGCGCGGAAGACCAGTACGGCGTTCTGGCCCCCGAAGCCGAACGCATTGCTCACCGCCGCCGCCATCGGCAACGGCCGTGGCACCTTCGCTACCACATCGAGCTCGATCTCGGGATCCTGCCGCCGCAGATTCGCCGTCGGCGGGATCACCTGCTCCACAAGCGTCAGCACCGTGCAGGCCGCCTCGATCGCCCCGGCACCACCGGCCGAGTGGCCCAGGGCCCCCTTCACCGCGGTCACCGGCGGCGGCCGCCGGAAGACCTGCCGCAGCGCCAGCGCCTCCGCCCGGTCGTTGAGGACCGTCGACGTGCCGTGCGCATTGACGTGGTGGACGTCGCCCGGCTCGATCCCCGCGTCGTCCAGCGCGGCCGACAGCGCCTCGGCCGCCCCACGCCCTTCCGGATGCGGCGCGGTGAAGTGGTACGCGTCGCACGACGCCCCGTAGCCGGACAGGTAGGCGCGGGGGCGGGCGCCGCGGGACCGGGCGTGCTCCAGCCGCTCCAGTACGAGCACCCCGGCCCCCTCCGCCAGGACGAACCCGTCACGGTCCGCGTCGAAGGGGCGGGACGCGCCCGCGGGATCGTCCGCCCGCCGGGACAGCGCGCCCATCTGGTGGAAGCAGGCGGCCGGCACCCGGCTGCACAGCGATTCGCTGCCGCCCGCCACCACCACATCGCAGGCATCCGTGAGCAGCAGCTGGCGGGCCGTCCCCAAGGCCGTGGCCCCGGACGCGCAGGCCGTACTGACCGTCAAGTTCGGTCCCCGCACCTGGAGGTCCATCCCCACTTCGCCGGCCACCATGTTCGGCACGCTGCGCGGAATGGCCAACGGGGAGATGTCCGTGGCCCGTCCCTCGGTGAGCTTGGTGAACTCCGCCTCGTAGCGCTCCATGCTCGCCGTACCCACCCCGAGGACGACTCCCACCCGTACGGGATCCCAGTTGCCCGCGCCCAGTCCGGCGTCCTTCACCGCCTCGCGGGCGGCCACCAGGGCCATGGCCGCGCACCGGTCCAGACGCCAGGAGAGCCGGCGTCCGAGCTGCTCGGCAGCGTCGAAGTGGGGCACCCGGCAGCAGAAGTCGACCGGGAGGCCGGCCAGTGACGGCTCGGTCGCCGCGGTGGATTCGCCCCTCAGCAAGCCCTGCCAGGTGGCGGCGGCCCCCACCCCCGCGGGCGTCACCAGTCCCAGCCCCGTGACGGCCACCTCTCGCGCGCTCATTCGGCCCCCGCTCTCCGCACCCGCGCCTCCGCGATTTCCGGCATGCGCTCAGTATTGGCAGCCGCCCGCCCACCCCGGGCGCGCCAAGCCGCAGCGTCCCCCGACCAGCCGCAGCGTTCCCGGGCGCGGGCGGCGAGCGCGGGATCGTGGGTGCTCCGGCGGGCACGCACCGTGCCCCGCCCCGGCCCGGTGAGCCGTCCGCGCGTACCCTTCGTACGCACAAACCGTGCGTACGACCATCAACGGTGATCAACGGTCTCAGGCTCTGGGATGATCTTTGCATGCTCGCCAGGCGCATGACACGATGGCCAGCGCCGCACGGGGGAGCGGTGTATCAGTGGGGACAACCTCCCTTTGCGCACCAAGGTTTCAGTCGACCCGCCGGGGCCGGCTGACCCCACCGGTGCTCCCTTCTTCCCGGGGCGGCGAATACCTACCGAGCCGAACCAGCGTCAGTAAACGGAACGAAGGAACCACCGACATGACCACCGCCACGCAGTCCTCCAGCACCACGCCCATCTACGAAGAGCTGGTCGAGAAGCACGGCGATGTCCTCGCCGAAATCCGTGAGGCGGCGGAGCATTCCCAAATCAAAGCGAACCAGGCCCTGGACTGGAGCGATCTGCGTCGCCGTCACCATGGCTAGGTAGCCGTCGCGAGCCGGTCACTCGACCACTCGTTCTCGATTACGCGTTCCTGCTCGGGCGGAAGCTGTCCAACAGCCTGGCCGGGGCGGCCTGCTTCCAGGAATCCACGAGGATGTCCCGGAGTTCCTCCAAGTCCTCCAGTTCGGCCAGCCGGACTCGCACCCAGTGAGAACCTGCCTCATGCGGCGGCACCCAGAATTTGCGCGGTTCCGCGGCGATCAGCTCTTGCCGTTCGTGGATGGGGCAACGCACGGCACATGACGTCTCGTCGTCGGGAACGGTGACGAACATCTTCCCCGCCACCCGGAACGTGGGCATCTCCCAGGCTTCCTTCTCCACCGTTTCCGGGAGGGACAGGGCGATACGGCGGACGTCGGAGGAATCGATCACGGCACCACTTTAGCCCCGTCGACCACGCTCCTGAAGCGGTCAGGAAGGCGCGGTCGGACCGCGACCCCTGATCAGGTTCTCGACGTGGTCGAAACGCGCATGCAGCGTGCGCAACTCCGCCCGCAGTGCCTCCGCGTCCTCCCGCGCATGGCTGCCGATCGCCTTGCCCAGCCGGATCGCGTCCCGTTCCGCACGGCCGACGAACCAGGTGGCGAGGGCCGCCGTGATGACGCCGAAGGCCGTAATGGCACCCAGCATCAAAAGGGACGCAATGACCCGGCCCCACACCGTCACCGGATAGAAATCCCCGTACCCCACCGTGGTCGCCGTCTCGATCGACCACCACAGTGCTTTCGGGTACGACGTGATATTCGCCCGCGGCGCGCCTGATTCGGCGATGACGGTCAGAGCGGCGCCGGTGAGCAGCAGCGCGCCCATGCCCACGGTCACCCAGAATGCGGCCCGTGCGTGCAGCCGACGCCATGACTCGTTCCGGAAGAGGCGATTCAGGGCGGACGCGAGAAACGACGGCACCAACGCGGGTCATCACCTTCCATTGCCGGCCTGACCGGAATGCAGATCTGCCGTGCGGAAAACCGGCTCTCCGCCGGAAAGCCGGTTTTCTTGCGACATTGCCGAGATTAACAGGGGACGCTGCCGAGGCCTTGTCAGGAGGAGGGAGTGCGGGGTGCGGCCGGAGTGTCGCCGCGCACGGCGTGCAGGTAGAGCGCCAGCGTGTCGAGGGTGAAGTACGAACTGTAGGAGACGTCGGGGAAGTCGCCGCCGGTGTGGTAGCCGCCGATGACCCCGATCAGGGCGTAACCGGTGAAGTCCCGTACGAGGAACGGCCCGCCGGAGGTGCCGCCGATATAGCCGGCGCAGGCGATCTCCAGGAAGTCGCCGGGAGCGGCCGGGTCGGTGCTGGTGTAGCGGTGCGTGGACGACGTGCAGTCCAGCGGCTTGGGGTGGGTGGTGTCACTGTTGCCCGGGTAGCCGATGAGCCGCACGTTCCGGTGGTCGTACCCGGGATAGGGGACGAGGTCGTACCCGCCGGTGACGTCCTCCACCTCGGCCCCGTCGGCGCGCGCCCCGAGTCGTACGACCGCGTAGTCCCAGCGCGCGCCCCCGTCCGTACCGAGGTCGTAGTAGCGCTGGTCGAGGTAGATCCGGTCGACGGGGTAGATCCCGTGGGGCTTCAGGCCGTCGTGGTACTGCGGCACGAACGACAGGTGGCGCTTCGGATCGGGCGCGCGCAGGCAGTGTGCGGCGGTGACGACGAGGTTGCGCAGCGGGCTGCGGACGACCGTCCCCCCGCAGAAGCGGCCGGTGTTGGTCCCGTCCGTCCAGAAGAACGTGCCGACTTGTGGCAGGCCGTCGAACGGGTGGCTGGGCGGAACCGGGTCCGCCTCCGCCGACGGGCGCGCCGCGCGGAGGCTGTTCCTCCCCGCCCGGCCACCCGTGTCGCCCGCGACCGGCTCGGCGGCCGCCATGCGCTGCGGGGTCCAGTACGCGTCGTCGTCCGAGGCGGACGGGGATGCCGGTGTCGACGCGGGTGACAGTCTTGCCGGCGCTGGATGAGGAGCGCTGGTTGCGTGCGCGACGGGGGTGAAGGGGGCCGGCGGGACGGTGAGCGTCAGTCCGGCGAGCCCGAGGACGAGGGCGGTGAGCAGGAAGGGGCGGCGGCCGCGTACGGCGATCGGTCTGTGCATGATCGGGGTCCTCCCGAGAGATGCCGGCCGAGCGTGGAGAGCCGAGGGTGTGGGTGGGGATCGGTCCGCGGTGCACGGCATGCGGATGACGGGCTTCGTGGGTCCGAGCGGGCGAGCCATGGTCCTACGGGGAGGCCCGGTGTGGCGAGAGGGCGTGTGGATGAACTTGCTCCGGGCGGTGTGCCGGGTGCGTTCGGGCCTGCGTTTCGCGGGGCCCGCCCGGGGAGTGACGGAATCTGCTGCTTGCTGCTGCCGCGCAGCGTGTTGAAATGGTCTCAACAGGCTTGAGAGGTACGGGGGTTGAAGATGGTCAAGGTGCGTGATGTGGTCCGCGAGGTGGTGGCGGAGCGTGCGGCGCACGAGCTGCCGCTCGTCGACAGCCTGCGGCAGTTCGACGACGATCGGGTCGTGCGGACCCTCAGCCGGCAGGGGCAGCGGGAAGTGCCGCTGGGCTTCGGCTATGCGGAAGTGGTGTCCCTGGTCACCCCGGTGGTCTGGCTCGTCCTCGACCAGGCGGCCCGGCGCGGGGTCGATATGGCCACGGAGAGCGCGCTGGCACGGGGGCGGGCGGGTCTGCGCAGGCTGCTGCGCCGTGCTCCCGCCGGGCCGGACCGCGTACTGGTCGAGCTGGCGCGCGATGAGCTGGCACTGGTGCGTACGCACATCCTCGAGCGCGCCACCGAGCGGGGCATGGCGCGCGAGGAGGCGGAGGCGCTGGCGGACAGCGTCGTGGCACGGCTGGCGACGGCGGCGCACCCGGCGCAGGCCGACCAGGCCGAGTGAAACCGGGGGCGTGATCGCGGCCCCGGTGCCCGTCCGGCCGCCGCCTGGGCCCGTCATCCGTTGCCCTCTGCAACATTCCCCGCCCCTCAACGCTCGCAGTGCGTCACGGCCCGGAGGTACCCTGGACCGAGCCCTCCTGCCCCCAGTGCCGGGGAGGTCACATGGCCGCCGGTGAGAGCCTGCGTCCCAGTAAGGCGGACGCGCCGCGCTACATCCCCATAGCCGAGCACGGCCTGATCGGCGATATGCGGACGGCCGCGCTCGTCGGCACGAACGGCACCATCGACTGGTACTGCTGCACCCGATTCGACGCGCCGAGCGTGTTCGCGTCGATCCTGGACGCCGAGCGCGGCGGGTCGTTCGAGCTGGCGGCCGACGTGCCCGCGCGGACCAAGCAGTTCTACTTCCCCGACACCAACATCCTGATCACGCGCTTCTTCGCGGACAACGGCGTCGGCGAGGTGCAGGACTTCATGCCGATCGTCGACGACTCGCGCGAGGCGGACCGGCACCGGCTGATCCGCCGGGTGCTGTGCGTCCGCGGCACGCTGCCGTTCATCGCCCGGGTGGCTCCCCGGTTCGACTACGGCCGGCGTGCGCACACCGTGAGCAGTCAGGGATGCCACACGGTCTTCGAGTCGCCGGGGCTGTCGCTGTCGCTGACGTCCAGCGTGCCGGTAGAGATCGACGGTCCGGACGCCTGGTCCTCGTTCAAGCTGCACGAGGGCGAGGCCGCGGTGTTCGCGCTCGACCGTATCGGCGGGGGGCTGGAGCCGCGGGCCTGTCCGGCGATGGAGGCCGAGGAGCTGTTCGGTGCCACGGTGCGGTACTGGCGGAGCTGGCTGTCGCGCTCCCGGTACCGGGGACGCTGGCGGGAGATGGTGCACCGCTCCGCGCTCACCCTCAAGCTCCTCACGTACGCGCCGACCGGTGCCATCGTGGCCGCGCCCACGACCAGCCTGCCCGAGCAGATCGGCGGCGAGCGGAACTGGGACTACCGCTACGCCTGGGTGCGGGATGCCGCCTTCTGTATCTACGCGCTGCTCAGGCTGGGCTTCACGGATGAGGCCAAGGCGTTCGTGCACTTCCTGTCCGGCAACATCCGTCCCGAGGGCTGCGCGACCGGGCCGATGCAGATCATGTACGGCATCGACGGCCGCAGCGAACTTCCCGAGGAGGAGCTGTCCCATCTGGAGGGGCATCTGGGCTCGGCCCCCGTCCGTATCGGCAACAACGCCGTCAAGCAGCTTCAACTGGACATCTACGGCGCACTCATCGATTCGCTCTACCTCTATGACAAATGGGGCGAGCCGCTGTCCAGTGAGCACTGGGACGCCATCGGCCACCTGGTCAACTGGGTCTGTGAGAACTGGGACCAGCCGGACGAGGGGATCTGGGAGACCCGCGGCAGGACACAGAACTTCCTGTACTCACAGCTGATGTGCTGGGTCGCCATCGAACGGGCGATGCGGCTCGCCACCCACCGCGGTCTGCCGGCGGACATGCTCCGGTGGGGACGGACCCGCGACGCGATCTACCGGCGGATCATGGACCGGGGCTGGTCCGCGGAGCGGAAGGCATTCGTCCAGCACGAGGGCGACACCGTCCTGGACGCCGCCGTCCTGATGATGCCGCTGGCGAAATTCATCTCGCCCACCGACCCGAAGTGGCTCTCCACGCTCGACGTGCTGGGCGAGGACCTGGTGTCGGACTCGCTGGTCTACCGCTACGACCCGCGCAGCAGCCCGGACGGCCTGCGCGGGGAGGAGGGCACCTTCTCGATCTGCTCGTTCTGGTACGTCGAGGCGCTCTCCCGCGCCGGCCGCCTCGACGAGGCCCGGCTCGCCTTCGAGAAGATGCTCACCTACGGCAACCACCTGGGCCTGTACGCCGAGGAGATCGGCCGCACCGGCGAACAGATCGGCAACTTCCCCCAGGCCTTCACCCACCTGGCACTGATCAGCGCCGCCTTCAACCTCGACCGGGCCCTGGGCTGACGACCGTCCCCGGCGAGGGCATCCCGGTGACGGCACCGCCGACGGCCCCGCCTACCGTAGGGCGCTGCCGTTGATGCCGGGAGAGGTATGACCATCGAAGATTCCGTGTTCCGTGGGCGCATGCCCGGACGGGCCGGGGACCTGGCGGTCGAGGGGCACGGCATCGAGCCGGTGCCCGAGAGCAACCGCTACGGGACGCCGGCCCGGCTGTTCACCGTGTGGTGTGCGCCGAACCTGACCATGACCGGGGTCTTCACCGGCACGGTGGGCGTCTCGCTGGGGCTGGATTTCTGGACGGCGCTGGTCGCGATGGTGCTCGGCACGGTGGCCGGCGCGCTGCCGGCCGCGTACCTGTGTACGTGGGGCAGCCGGACCGGCACCGGGCAGTTGCCGCTGGCGCGGCTCGCGTTCGGCGGCGGGGTGGTGCTGCCCGGCGTCCTGCAGTGGCTCACCTCCGTCGCCTGGGACGCCCTCATCGGGCTCTTCGGCGGGGAGGCACTGGCGCAGCTGCTCGGCTGGCCGTTCTGGCCGGGCGCACTGGTGGTGCTGCTCCTGCAAGGCGTCGTCGGGGTCTTCGGGTACGAGGTCCTGCACCGGCTCCAGACCGTGATGACCTTCGTGCTGGGCGCGGCCTTCCTGGTCATCGGCGCCAAGCTGCTGACCGGCGTGCCGCTGCCGGTGCCGGGCACCGCGCACGGCGCCGACCGGGCCGGCGCCTTCGTGCTGACCAGTACCGTGGCGCTCAGCCTGGCCCTCTCGTGGGCGCCGTACGCCTCCGACTTCAGCCGCTATCTGCCGCGCAGCACCTCCCGGCCGCGGATGTTCTGGTACTCCCTGCTCGGCATGGTGCTCTCCTTCGTCTGGGTGCAGACGCTGGGACTGTGGGGAGCCGGGCTGTTCACCGACCAGACCGCCGCCGGGGTGCACGGTCTGCTGGGCGGCGGGGTCCTCGGCGCCTTCGGCCTGCTCGCCATCGCCGCCGCGGCCGTGTGCAGCAACGCGATGAACGACTACAGCGGCTCGCTGGCCCTCCAGGCGGCCGGCCTGCGGGTGCCCAGGCCGCTCGCCGCCGCGGCCGCCGCCGTCCTCGGCTTCCTGCTCGTTCTGTGGCTGCATGCCGCGAACACCACCGTCCGCTTCCAGAACCTGCTGCTGTTCGTCGGCTACTGGATTCCCGGCTTCGTGGGCATCGTGCTCGTGGACGCGCGGGTACGGGCCAGGGCCCGGCGCGGGACGCCGATCGACGTCGCGGCCGAGTTCGCCCGACCGCAGCCGTGGTGGCCGGCGTGCGTCGCCTTCCTCGCCGCGTTCGCGGCCGCCGTGCCCTTCATGAACACCTCCCTCTTCACCGGCCCGGTCGCGGCCGCCCTGCACGGCGCCGACCTCGCGTACTACGTGGCCTTCGCCGTGTCGGTGGCGGTGTACGCGCCGCTGCGGTGGGTGCTGCGGCACCGGAGCGCGGGGGCGCCGGAGCCTGACGCGGCGGTGCAGGGAGCACGCGGCTGAGCACGCCGGCCGGGGCGACCGTCACACGGCGGGCGGGGCGCTCAACCAGTGGCGGCCCCGCGCGCTCCAGCCGAGGAAGCGGCGGGCCCGGCCGCCCCGCGCCGTGCCGTCGGGCCCGAAGCCGCCGCCGTCGGCGACCAGGCGCAGGCCCGCAACGGCGGGCGCCAGCCGGGCGGCCACATGCCACGGATGGCGGGCCGTCTCCTCGTCCAGCCAGGCCAGCACCCGGGCCTGCTCGCCCGGGTCGCACAGCGCCAGATGGAACACCAGGTGCCGCCAGGCGTACGCCGCGTCCTTGATCGTCGCCAGCGGCCTCGGGTGGTGCTGCACCCGGGCCGTCAGCCGGCACACCGTACGGAAGCAGCGCCGCGCCAGATCGGCCGGGCCCGGCTCCGGGGCGATGCCGACCCGGCCGACCAGCGTGGCCAGATTGTGCGTGGTCAGGATCTGCGCCTGCTCGATCACCGCACCGCACTCCGCCACCGAGCCGTGCCCGGACACCCCGGCCCGCTCGGTGCACAACCGGGCGAAACCCGGCGACGTCCGGGGCTGGTAGTCGCGGACCAGTGCGGTGCTCGTCTCGACGATCGCCAGATTGCGCAGCGCCGCGTAGTCGATGCCGTAGTAGCGCGCGTAGAGCGTGCCGCCCAGCAGTTCACCGGCGATCCGCGCCGCCGTGAGGAACTTGCGGGAGAACGTCCCCATGAAGATGTCCGCGGCGAGTTCCTCCACCAGAGGGGCGTCGAGGTCCGCCTGGCGGGCCAGCGACCCGAGCTCACGGATCAGCGGGTTGGGCAGGAGGGTGCCCGGGAAACCCTGGACGGCCAGCTCGCCGAGGTGCCGCAGCGTGGTGAGCGCTTCCTCCTGGGCGGCGTCCGCCGCCCGCTGTCCGGCCACCGCCCGCACCCACGGCAGCTCCTCGACCCGCACCTGCCGCTCCAGATTGAGCAGCAGCAGCGAACGGCGGCGCGCGAACGCCCGGTAGTGCGCGGCCATCAGCCGGCGCAGCGCCGCGTCCGGATAGGCCTGCGCGGTCGTCGCGGCCACCAACTGGGGCACCAGCTCGGCCAGTACCTCCGCCGACGGCACCACACCGCGCTCGATGAGCGTGCCGACCGGGGCACTCAGGGTGGACTCGACCAGCTGCCGGATCGCCGCCGGAACCGCGGCTCCCACGGGCAGGCCGGCTTCCCGGTGCTCCTCCTCCGTCACCGCGACGACCAGCGGCGCGACATCGGCCGCCCCCACCTCCTGGGGCAGCCCGCCGAGCCGGCGGAGCACCAGCTGCGCCAGCGCGTGGTGGGACGGCAGCGCCGCCTCGGCCGCCTGCCGCGCCCGCAGCGCCGTATGCGGAACGGAACCGGGGGCTCCGCGCCGCCGCACCATGGAGGACACGGCATGCCGCAGCAGACCGAGCCGGCGGGCATCGAGGGGACGCCCGGCGACGGTGGTCTCCAGAGAGGCCCGCAGGATGGCGAGGTTCTCCTTGGGCTTGCGGTGCTTACCGCAGCGGGTGTGGGCCGCGGCCAGCTGCCGGTGGCGGTCCAGCAGCACGGCGCCGCGCGCGAGCCAGTCCTCGCCGGGGGTGCGGACCAGCACCCGGTCGCCCTCGGCGGTCTCCAGCCAGTGGGCCAGCAGCTCATCGGCGAACGGCTGCCAGACCGTGAGCGCCTCACGCTGCGCCTCGACCGCCGCATGCGGCCGGCGGCGCGCCAGGGACTGCCCGGCCTCGGCGACCGTCCGGCGGTGCACCGCGGAGGCACCCGGCGCGGGCGCCGCCGCCGGCCGCGGCGTGAACCGCAACCGCCCGGCGAACGGCTCCAGTACGTCGACGAGTTCCAGCGCCTCGGCCACCTGCCCGGAGCGCACCAGCCAGGCCACGGTGAGCAGCGCGGCCTCCTCGGGCACCGCGATGTCGTAGCACCCGTCGTCCAGCAGTCGGCACAGTCCGGCCAGCCCGGCCTCGGTCAGGGAGTACGCGAAGAGCGCCCGGCGGTCGGCCGGAACGCCCGCCCGGCGCGCCGCGTCCCGCTCGTGGGGGAGGAGCGGACCGCCGGCGCTCGCCACACCGGTCGCGAAACCGCCGCGGACGACCTCCGGGGTCACCCAGGCCGGCAGGCCCGCCACCGGGGTCCGCGACCCCACGGCCAGGCGGCCGGTGGCGACTCCGTCGAGCACGCTCCGCCAGCGGCGGATCCGCTCCTCGGCGCGCCGGCGGGTGGCGGCGTCCTCATGGGTGAGCGCGGTGCCGAAGGCCCTGGCCAACTGCGCCTGGGCGTACGGCGGGCCGCTGGTGAAGGGAAGCTGCTGCTCAGCGTCGTCGTTCATAAGCCGACGTGGCGGGTGCCGCCCCCGCGCCCTCCGGGTCCCGAGCCCGGTGCTCTGCTGTTGAGCTACACGTCGATGATCGGGGAGCGTAGGCGGCCCTGAAGCCGTCGGGCAAACGGATTTCCGGGGAGCGGGAGAGGCGCCCGGTGCGGCCGAACCGGCTGGACGGAGGCGGGTCGCGGGAGAGGCATCCGGTGCGGCCGAACCGGCTGGGCGGAGGCGGTCGGTGCGGCCGGGTTCACGGGCTGCGGTGCAGGTCAGGGGGCGTTGTCAGACCCTGCGGCTACGGTCGTCGACATGAACGAACTGTCACCGCACGCGGCCCAGTTGCGCGCCGCGATGGCCGGACCGCCGCAGGACGCCGCATGGTCCGGCGGCCTCTGGGCCGCGTGTGCCCAGCTGACCCCGGCGGAGCTGGGCATGCTGCTGCCGGTCGCGTACCGCACCCTCGCCGACGAGGACGCGCCCGACCATGCCCGCCAGGTCGCCCGCGAGGTCACCTGGACGAAGGTGCAGCCCTCGTTCACCGCCTGCGCGCTCACCGAACTCTTCCTGGCGCTGGCCGAGTCCCCGCGGCCCCGCGATGTGCGGTTCGCGGCCGGCGGCCTGCTGCGCTGCACCGAGGCCTGGGACGCGGAGGCGCTGGGGAAGCCCGCGGCCGTCCTGGTGGAGGTCGCCGGGCGCAAGGTCGACGAAACGGCCGATGCCGCCCTGGCGGTGGCCGCGCTGGCCGGCCCGGATGCCGAACGCGAGCTGGCCGGGCGCCTGCAGGAGCTGTACGCCGACAGCCCGTTGCGCTCGGCGGAGGTCGAGGTGCTGCTCGCGACGGGCCCCCGCGAACGGGCCCTGATCGCCGAGGACCGGCGGTACCCACCGCTGACCGGCGAGTGGCCGCTGCTGACGGGCGCCGCGCTCGGGCCGTCCGCCGAGGAACTGCACACCGAGCTGGCCCGCCAGGTGCTGAGCACCGCGGCCGACCACCTCGCCGCCGTGCACGCCGGCCGGATCCCGTACGCCGCCGACAAGGCCTTCACCGCCGCCGACGCCGACACCCTGTGGCGGGCGGCCCGGCAGGCCCTGCGGCGTGACGAACCATGGGCCGGGGAGCTCTTCGCGACCCTGCTGCCGCACAGCGCCGTGGCGCCGACCACCGCCAAGACCCTGCCGTCGCAGGCCGCCTGCATCGGCCTCGCCCAGGCCGTCGAGGCCCACCCGACCCCCGAATCCGTGGCCGCACTGCGCGAGGCCCGGCGCGTCGTCCGGCACGCCGGCGTCACCAAGAAGCTCGACCGTATTCTGCGACGCGCCGAGCGCAACCTCGCCCGCCGCCCCGAACTCGCCCTCCGGCTACCCGACTTGGGCCTCGATGCGGACGGTACCCGACGCCTCCCCTGCGGCCCGTACACCGCCGTGCTCACGGTCGGCGAGGAAGCCACCCTGGCCTGGGAGAGCGCCGGCGGCCGGGCGCTGAAGTCCGTGCCGGCCGCCGCCCGGCGGGACCATCCCGACGAGGTCGCGGCCGCCCGTGACCTCCTGGCGAAGGCACGCGCCCAGATACGCACGCTGATCCGCGGAGTGGAGGGCGGCTATCTGGAGGGCACCGTCCATCGGTACGACCGCTGGCGCGATGCCCTCGACCGGAGTGCCGTGGTCCGTGTCGCCGCGCAACGCCTCATCTGGGAGGTGGAGTACGCGCCCGGGGAGTGGCGGGCCGTCCTGCCCGCCGCAGGGTCGGCCGACGACGCCCCGGAGCCGGCCGGATCCGCCGCGGTCCGGCTCTGGCATCCGGCCCGCGCCACCGCCGCCGAACGGCACCATTGGCGCGACCGCATCGCGGAGCTGGGGCTGCGCCAGCCGTTCCGCCAGGCGTACCGGGAGCACTACCGTCCCGAGGGCACCGGAGACGAGGGCGCCGGGGGCGGCACCACCGGAGACTCCGCCCACTCCACGACCATGTTCCACGGTCACCTGCTCCGGATCGAGGCCGTCCTGGGGCTGGCCGTGCGCCAAGGGTGGAACATCGAGGACGACGTACTCGTCCTGCCGGTGGGCGAGTTGACGGCCTGCTTCGTGATCGCCGGGTCTCTCTACCCCGGTGCCAGTGGCTGGGCGGAGGCCATGGAGGTCAAGCTCTTTCGCGCCGACGGAGGTCCCCAGCCCCTGGCGGAGGTCGACGCCGTACGGCTCTCGGAGATCCTGCGCGCCGTCGACCTGCTCGTCAGCGCCGGCAGCTTCGGCTGGTGCGAGACCCACGCCCACGAACCAGGCGCCTGGCAACAGCTGAACCGCCTCTACGCCCAGCCGTTGGGCGAGGGCGCACGAATGCGCCGGGAGGCGCTGCGCCGCATCCTGGCGGCGCAGATAGCGTCCGGCCGGGTCGAACTCGGCGCCCGGCAGCTGCTGTTGGACGGCCGTTACGCCATCCACCTGGCCACCGGACGGGTCACCCGCGACGGCGATCCGGTGGAGATCAGCCTGCCGACGGGGCGACGGGCCGTCCCGCTGCCGTTCCTGCCGTACGACGAGACGTTGCTGGAACGCGTGGTGCGCACGGTGGAGCACCTCATGTGAGGCGGTGGTGTGACGAGATGCGGGAGGGGCGTCGGCCGCGGCCGGAACGGCGACGTCCCCGCGCAGCCGCGGATCTGCGCGGGGACGATCGTTGAGGTGCGGATGGTGCGCTCGTAACTACCGGTGGCCTACTGGTGGCTTAGCGATGGGCCACCGGTGGCTTACCGGTGGCCCACTGGTGACCTACCGGCGTCTTGAGCGGCTTAGAGCGGACGGGCCCACAGGTCCCACATGAGGCCCGAGCCGTCGCAGAAGGGGTCGGCCCACTTGCCGCTGGCGACCAGGTCCGTGCCGGCCGCCTGGCAGCCGCTGAGGGTCCAGAACTTCTTGCCGGTCCACACCGTTCCGGGCGGACCGTCCATCGGCCGGACCTGGTGCCGCACGGAGGCGGCGGGCTCGGCCGCGGTGACGTGGGACGGCGTGGCGGTCTTGGCGTCGGTGGTGGCGTGGGCCTGGGCGGCGCCGCCCAGACCGGCGACCGTGAGCGCGGCGGCCGCCAGCGCGGTGGTGAGAACTCCCCTGTTACGCACGTGTTGTCCTTTCCCCGTAGGTCCGGGCCCGGTGCGGGCCCGTCACTCCGTACACGGAGAAGGGCACTTCGCCGTATGACACCCCACTGTGTGACCTGAGTCACATAAGGGAGGGGGCTCTCCGTGGTGTGGGTCAGCGGCCGATGGTGCCGTCGAGGCGCTCGCGCAGCAGATCGGCATGGCCGTTGTGTCGGGCGTACTCGGCGATCATGTCCACAAGGATGCTGCGCAGCGAGACCGGTTCGCCCGTTCTCTTCCGGATCCCGGTCTCCTCCAGTGATGCCGCGGCGGTGACGATCTGCCGTGACCGCTCGCACTCCGCCCGCCAGACGGCGAAGGCCTCGTCGGGATCTCCGTCGAGAGCGGTGAAGTCCTGGTGGGGGTCGTCGTCGGAGTAATACAGCAAGGGCAGGTCCTCGCCGGCGAACTGGATCCGGAACCACCACCGTTCGACGCCGGCCAGATGCCGGACCATGCCGTGCAGGGAGAGCTCGGACGGCGGCACCGCCATCCGGGAGAGCTGCTCCGCCGACAGGCCGGCGCACTTCAGGGCGAAGGTCGCGCGGTGCCAATCCAGCACCGCACTCAACGTCTCCCGCTCACTGCCCGTCGCGGGCGTCGGGCGGCGGGTGTCGCTGTCCAGCTGGGGGGAGTAGTGCGCAGGGGTGGATCGGTCGGTCATCGTCTGGCTCCCATCGTCGGGCTCCTGGTGCCGGGCTCTCGGTGTCGGGTCCCGGCCTCCCGGTCGTGCCCTCTCGGACGCGGACGGTCCCCGATGTGGATACCGCCGAGTGTGTCAGGGACCACTGACAATCGCCGCTGACCTGCGCATTTCCCGCCCTGCCGCACCTCCACCACCACCCCTCCCCTCCCAGGTTCTTGAGCAGTCGGGGAGGGGAGGGGAGGGGGGCCTCACGGCCAAAGCTCCAGGGGTCAACCACCGCCCAGCGGACGGTGGTTGACCCCGAAGCCTGTTACGGCGCGATCTTCCAGCTCAGCGCGCCCGACATCACCCGGCGCAGGGCCGGGTCGCGGACCGCGCCGGTGCGGTCCGCGGCACGGGCGGTGACGGTGTGCCGGCGGCCGTCGGCCGGGACGCCCAGGGCCCGGGGCACGACCGTGGTCCGGCCGCGCGCGGACTTCCGCTCCCGGCCGTCGACGTACCACTTGAGCTGCGCGGACGCCGGCACGGTGACACGGATGCGGGTGCCGCGGGTGAGTGCCCGGTCGGTGGCCAACGGGCTGCTGAGCACGCTCCCGAACCGGTAGAAGCCCGCGATCATCGCCTCCCGGCCGGGGAGATTGAACTCCCGCCCCAGGCTCCGCATGATCGAGTTCTCGGTGGGGCGGTTGAGCCCGTACTGGTAGTAGCCGCCGCCCTCGTAGGCACCCACGGGACCGCCGTCCGGGGATTCCTGGCCCAGCCAGCGGTACCACTTCTGGCGCTGTGCGGCCATCTGGTCGGCGGAGAGGGTGGTGAGGTTGGCCTGCTGGGGTTCGGGGCCGGAGTAGGTGCCGGACTCGCCGTAGTCGTACTCGTCGGCGAGCTTCCCGAGCGAATGGCCGGTCTCGTGCACCGCTATCTGGTCGGACCGGTCGTTGTCCGAGGAGGCGGTGGCGATCCCGTCGTAGCCGACCTGGGAGGAGATGTCGTTGTAGCCCGCACCGCCGTACTTGGTGGAGTTGGAGAGGACGACGACCAGGTCGGCGGCCGGGGCCTTGGCGGCGTACGCCTCGACCTTTCCGGTGTCGACGCAGAGCAGCCGCTCGGTCCCGTCGCAGAAGAACGCGGAGCCGAGGGCGGTGTTCCGGACCACGTCCTGGGTCGGGTCACCGGAGACGCCGGAGTCGTGGGAAACGGCGTCCACCGCCCAGACGTTGAACTGACCGGCGTAGGACGCGTACGGCTCCACGGCACTGATCTTCGCCCACTTGGCGCGGACGTCGGCGTGGAAGTCCTCCTGCTGGGCGGAGGTGTACCCGTCGCCGATGAAGACGACGTCCAATTTGCTGCCGACCGGGCCGTTCTGGACGATCGGCGTGACATCGCCGTCGCCGGCGGCGATCGCCGTCTTCTGCGAGCGGGACAGCGGCTTCGGGGCCGCCACGGAGGTGTGCCGGGGGTGGCCGCCCGGGCCGGTGAAGTACTCGACGTGCTGGGTGCGTTGGGCCTGCGGGGAGGGGGCCGGGGTGGTGGCGCCCTGTGCGGTGCTCGCGGCGACCGTCGTGGCGGCCAGCGCGGCGATGGCCAGCGCGCCGGAGACGGAGGTGCGCAGCGACGGGCGGCGCGGGCCGTGTCCGGTGGCACCACGGTGCCGACCGGTGCCGGGTATGGAGGGGGAGCGTCTGAGCATGGGGGGTTAGTCCTTCCGAACGTCGCCGCCGGAGCGGCGAGTTGAGCCTGATTCAGGCGCCGCTCAACGTAGAGGGTCGGAAGGGCGAGGGCAACGGGAAAGCTCAGGGACCACGGGAAATGCCAGGAATAACGGAAAACCCCACAGGTAACGGGAAGGCCGCCACGGCCTCGCGGACCGTGACGGCACCCTGGTCACCCCTGGTCATTCCGAACCGACGGACGGGGACGGCTCAGACCTCGATGACCAGCTTCCCCCGTACATGGCCCGCCTCGCTCAGCTCCTGGGCCTTGGCGGCCTCGGCGAGCGGGAAGGTCTCGACGACCGGCACGGACAGCCGGCCCTCGACGGCGAGCCGGGCGTGCCGGGCCAGGCCCGCGCGCACCTGCTCCGACGGCGTACCGCCCGCCGAGAACGGCACGCCGTGCTCGGCCGCGTTCGGATCGGCGATGGTGACGATGCGGTCCGTCGTCCCGCCGCGCAGGGCGATGGAGAGCGGCAGCACGTCATGGCCGGCCGCGTCGAAGACGGCGTCCACACCCTGCGGGGCCGCGGCCCGGACCCGGTCGGCGAGCCCCTCGCCGTACGCCACCGGTATCGCACCGAGCGCCCGCAGGAAGTCGTGGTTGGCCGGCGACGCCGTGCCCACCACCGTGGCGCCCAGGGCCACCGCCAGTTGGACGGCCACCTGGCCGACCGCCCCCGCGGCCGCGTGCAGCAGCAGCGTCTCGCCCTTGGCCAGGCCCAGTTCGTCGAGCACCCGCTGCGCGGTCTCCCCGGCGACGGGCAGCGCCGCCGCGGCCCGGAAGGACAGTTCGGCGGGCTTGGGCACGATGTCGCCGGCGAGGGCGTACTCGGCGTAGGCACCGGTCGCGGTCCAGCCGAAGACCTCGTCGCCGACGGACACCTCGTGGTCACCCGGGCCGAGCGCGTCCACGATCCCGGCGAACTCCAGACCGGGCACCGCGGGGAACGTGGTCGGGTAGTGCTGCTCCACCCAGCCGTAACGCCGCTTGTAGTCCAGCGGGTTGACGCCGACCGTCACCACCTTCACCCGGACTTCCCCCGGGCCCGGTTCGGGCTTCTCGGTCTCCCCGAACGTGAGCACTTCCGGGCCGCCGAAGCTGTGGTAAATGATCGCCTTCATGGTGCATCTCCCCGTGGTGGTGTGAGAACGCTGGTGGTTGAGGGCTCCAGCCTCGCCTCCGGGGGAGCGCCCGGTCCCCGGCCATCGGGCCAGTCCTCCCTGGCCAAAAGTCCAGCGCCCGTTCCGCCGCGCCTGGCTAGGCTGACGACCATGGAGCTGACCGGAGCCGTGCCCGCCCTGACCGCCGCCTACGAGGTGATCCGCCAGCCGCTGGGGGACATCCTGCCGCGGCTCTCCGAGGTGCTGTCCGAGGTGGTCCCGCACCGTGCGGCGGCCGAACTCTCCACGCACTGCGCGCACTCACCGTTCAAGACGGCCGGCGACCCGGAGATCACCGGACGGCTCTCCACCGCCGACCTGGCTCCGCTGCTCGCCACCGGCACCCCGGGCCGGCCGTGGCAGGGGACGCTCGACCTGGCCGGGGCCGAGCGTCCGGTGCTCGCGGTGACCAGCCATGCCACGCCCCGCGGCGCGGTCCTGCTGCTGGTGCGCGAAGCGGGGGCGACACCGGTCGACGAGAGCGGCACCGCGCTCGTCCAGGCCCTGTGGGACATCGTCACCAGCCACTTCGAACGGCTGGCGGCGGAGGCCATGCCCGGTGCGCTGGCCCGTTCGCGGACCGCGGCGGGCACCCGGGCGCGGGTGATCGCCGAGCTGGGCGAGGCCTACTCGGCCGCGCTCACCGGCGTACTGGGCGTCCTGCGCAGCCGCGCCCTCGACGATGCGGCGGCCCGCGCCACCGCCACGGACCTGGCGGTCTCCGCCCTGGTCGAACTGCGGGCCGAGGCCGAACGCGACCAGCAGATCGCCGAGGAACCGGCCGACCAGGCCTTCGCCCGGCTCGCCGAATCCCTCCGGCCGATGGTGCGCTACAGCCCCGTACGGCTCGAACTGGGCACGCCCGACTCCGTGCGCACCCTGGCCGCCGACGTCGCCCACACCGCACGGGCGGTCGTCCGGGCCGTGCTGATGAAGGCACTGGAACAGGAAGCCGTGACCCGGGTGCACGTCTGCTGGCAGATCAACGACGACGAACTGCGTGCGACCGTACGGGACGACGGGCCCGGCACCCTCACCCCGGAAGCGCTGGCTCCCGGCCGGGTCCGGGACCGGCTCGACGTCCTCAAGGGCCGCCTGGACGTCGACGCGGTGCCCGGCTGGGGCACGACGGTGTCGGCGACGATCCCGCTGCGGGTCTCCCAGGACCCCGCGCCCGACCCCCTCACCGCCCTGGGCGAACGGGAGTTGGAGGTTCTGGCGCGGCTCGCGCTCGGGCACCGCAACCGGGCGATCGCCCAGGAACTCCACATCAGCGAGTCGACGGTGAAGTTCCACGTCGCCAAGATCCTCACCAAACTGGGCGTCGAATCCCGGGGCGCGGCGGCGGCGCTCTTCCACGCCGTGGCGTGAGCGGCACGGGCGCGGCTGCCGCTGCGCGCGTTACGCGAGGTGCTTGCCGTTGCCCACGTGCCGGGCCTTGGGCACGCCGCTGAACCGCGCCGCCTGCCCGGCCGGTGCCGCGCGCATCGCCCGTTCCGCGCGGGCCCGGCGCTCCTTGCTCTCGTTCACCGGGCTCACCTCGCTCCAGTAGATGTCCAGCATCGTGCGCAGCGACATCGGCTCGTTCGCCGGCCCTATCGGGACGGTGATCCGGTCCAGGGTGCGCCAGAGTTCGTAGTCGGCCTGGTCGGCGATGCCACCCGACCGGGCGTGCGCGGCCTGGTGGCGGTGCACCGCGCAGGCGAGGTCGCGCAGCCGGTCGCGGTGGTTCTGCGCGACCTGGTGGTTCATGGAGCGGTTGAGCTCCTTCTTCGCCTTGTTGATCTCCGACAGGGCGTTCTGCACCGTCCGGCTGAAGTTCGCCGCGCGGTGCCGCCAGGCGTCGTACTCCCGCTTCGAGGCGAACCACTCCTGTTTGCCGGCCGGTCCGCGGGCGAAGCACTCCAGGCGGAACCGCTCGCGCTCCTCCCGCCGCTTGCGCAGCACCGACGAACTCCGCTGGAAGAGGGTGTTCAGGGCGTCGCGGGTGCGGTCGATGAGTGCCGGGTCGAGCAGGGCCGCCCAGACCTCCGGGTCACGTGCGGGCGGGTGGGCGTTGTCGAGGACGAGTTGTTCGTAAGCGTCGTCGTCGAGACGGGACAGGCGGCCTGCGTCCATCAGTCGGCCTCCAAGCCGGTTGTGGGCTGCACCGCCCCATGGTGGCGGCTGGGTGTGACGCCCGACAGGGCGCACTCGGGCCGCCGGGAATGCGCCCGTGGCACGTTCCGGGCGCACGGTCGGGGTGCTCGGGGGGCGGGGCGCGCGGTGGTGACGCGCCGGCTCACTGCGGATACGGCGTACGGGTGAGCACCTCGCAGCCGTCCTCGGCGACCAGCGCCGTGTCGGAGCACGCGTAGGTGCCCAGCCGCTCGTCCAGGAGCCAGGACTGGACGTGGAACGTCATCCCGGCGCGCAGCCGCAGCGGGTTGCCGGGCCGCAGGGTGCGGGTGCCGCCCATCCAGCTCGGCGGGAAGCCGATCCCGACGAGGTACCCGCAGTGGTGCCGGCGGTACGGCCGGCCGATCGCCTCCTCGACGACCGCCCGCCACGCGCCGAAGACCTGCTCGGCGGTGCGGTCCGGGCGCAGCGCCGCGCACAGGGCCCGCATCGCCTCCTGCGAGGCCTCGGCCGCCGGGCGGTGCCGGGCCGCGTCCCGGGGGTCGAGGTGGTGCAGCCGGGCGAGGGGTGCGTGGTAGCGCCCGTAGGCGGCGGACAGCTCCAGGAAGACGCCGTCCCGGGGCCCGAACTCCCGCCGGGTCCAGGTCAGATGCTCCTGGTCGAGCCGGTCGGTGCTGCGCACGAGCGGGGCGAAGCCCGGCAGGTCACCGCCGGCCCGGAACATGGCGTCGTGCACCGCGGCGGCCACCGCGTTCTCCCGCGCCCCGGCGGTGACCGCGAAGTGCCCCTGGTGGTTGAGGCCGCAGTGGTAGTGGATGTCCTCGGGCGCCGTGACGAGCAGCAGATCCAGCCCGTCGCGCGCCATCGCCTCCCGTGTACCGGCCAGCCGCTGGGCGTACTCCTCGGGCGGGAACCCGGGTTCGGGGAGGCCGCGGGGTGGGTCGGGCTGCTGGGGCGGCTGGGGAGGGAGATGCGGCATACGCCCAGTCTGCCCCGGATGACGCCATGACTCTCACCGGATCTGACCTCCCCGGAACCGGATCTGACCTCCCCGGAACCGGATCTGACCTCGCCGGAACCGGATCCGACCTCCCCGGATCCGACGGGAAGATCTGGCGGGAAGTGAACGCCCGCGGGCCGACGCCCGTATCTTCCGGCAACCGTGCCCCACCGGGGCATGGGCCGACGACGTGAGGAGCGCCCATGACCGACGCCGGGAACCCGCAGCTCCAGGCCATGCCGGACGGTGACGCCCAAGTGTCGCTGGTGGTACGCCTCCAGTGGGAGGACGTCGCCGCCCTCGGCCAGGAGGCCACCCAGCTCGCCGCCCGGTTCAAACGCCCGGTGACGCTGGACGAGGCGGCGGCCCACCGGCTGCGGATCCGGCCGCCGGCCCCGCCCGTCAAAACGGTGCCCCAGGAACGGACGCCCCCCGCGGTCACCTCCACCACGGTGTCCCCGCTGCCCGCCCGCTCCCCTCAGGAACAGGCCCGGCAGGCGATCGAGCGGATCAACGGCACGGCCGGTCACGAGACGGCGTAGGAGGGACCGCCGACCGGGGCTGGACGGCCCGTGGGTGGCTGCCCGACCCGCCGTCAGCAGTGCCGGTCGACGTACCCCTTGGTGCCCGACGGCCGGAGGTCCCGGTCGCGCAGGGTGACGGAGAGCCTCGGGCCCCAGGTGCGGCAGGCGGCGGCGAAGTCCTGCGCGCGGTACTCGATGACGAAGATCCGGTCGTCGTAGGCGTCCGCGAAATCGCCGCATTCCTCGTAGCGGGCGCATTCCTCGACGACGGCGAAGTCGAAGCCGATGGACCGGCGGCGGGGCAGCAGATCGGCGGTGTTCTTCTGCGCGACGGCCAACCGCCGCTGGTGGGCGCGGCGGGCCAGCAGCCGGGCGAAGGCCGCCGCGTCCCCGGCGGTGAGCCGGCCGTCCGCGCGCTCGTAGGAGTCGAGGTTGTCGGGTTCCACCGCGTCGTAGCCGGCCTCGGCGCAGCCGTCGATCCACGGCCCGACGATGTCCATGAGTGCCGTGCGCTTGGCGGCCGTGGAGATGTCGAACAGCGGCTCGTCCCAGTCCTCGTCGACGACCGGCCTGCCGTCCCCGTCGCGGAGCAGCAGGTCGGGGTGGCGCCGCTGCCAGGTGCGGGTCTCGTCCGGCTGGGCCTGGAAGGCGTTGACGTAACAGACGTTGTAGCGGCCGGGTACGGGCTTCGCCGTGCGGTCGCGGGAGACCGCGCGGACGCCGCGGGGCGGCGGGTACGGGCCGCCGAGCTGGTAGTCGAACTCCGCGTCGGCGGCCGGCGGTCGCACCGCGCGGGGCGTCGCCGCGCCGGTGTCCTGCGGGTCGCGGCCGGTGGAGCAGCCCGCGCCCAGCGGCAGCACCAGGACGAGTGCCAGGAGGAGGGCGCGGGTGGGGCGGGAAGGGCGAAGCTGCACGAAGTGGATCTTAGGTGCGAAGCCGATGTTCCGTGCCGCCGCGCTGCGTTCGGTGACCAACAGCACAGGTACTGACCAGTAGCGTTACCGGTCCGCGGGCCTAGAGTGAGGGCCCGATGGCGCCGCCGGACAGCCGGCGGCGGCCCGCACCCCTCTTTCTCCGACCAGGGAGACTGCATGCGCTCTCCGAAGGACTTCTTCCGCCCGCTGGCCGTCGGTGCACCGGCACCGGTGCGCGAAGTACCCTTCCGGCCGTCCCGGATGATCCACTTCTTCGACCCGGGCAACGAGAAGATGGCGGCCAAGGTGCCGGACATCGCGCCGACCGTGG
This sequence comes from Streptomyces bugieae, assembly GCF_036352915.1. Lineage (NCBI taxonomy): Bacteria > Bacillati > Actinomycetota > Actinomycetes > Kitasatosporales > Streptomycetaceae > Streptomyces > Streptomyces bugieae. The sequence continues at coordinate 490,241 of NZ_JAZBJP010000001.1, read as the reverse complement.
ACGTGCTGCTCGGCAATCTGGAGGACGCCGTCGCCGCCGACCGCAAGGAGGCGGCCCGCTCCGGCCTGGTGAAGGTCGCCAAGGCGACGGACCTCGGCGACACCCAGCTCTGGACCCGGATCAACAGCCTGGACTCGCCCTGGGCGCTGGACGACCTGCTGACGCTGGTCACCGAGATCGGCGACAAGCTGGACGTCATCATGGTGCCGAAGGTGGAGGGCGCCGAGGACATCCACTACGTCGACCGGCTGCTCGCCCAGCTGGAGGCGAAGGCCGGCATCCAGCGGCCGATCCTGGTGCACGCCATCCTGGAGACCGCCACCGGCGTCGCCAACGTCGAGGAGATCGCCGGCGCCAGCCCCCGGATGCAGGGCATCTCGCTCGGCCCGGCCGACCTGGCCGCCAGCCGCCGGATGAAGACCACCCGGGTGGGCGGCGGCCACCCCGGATACCTCGTACGGGAGGACCCGCACGGGGCGGACGGCAGCGCGCCGCGGGCCACTTTCCAGCAGGACCTGTGGCACTACACCCTCGCGCGGATGGTCGACGCCTGCGCGGCGCACGGCATCCTGCCGTACTACGGGCCGTTCGGCGACATCAAGGACACCACCGCCTGCGAGGACCAGTTCCGCAACGCCTTCCTGCTCGGCTGCGTCGGCGCCTGGAGCCTGCACCCGGTGCAGATCGCCATCGCCAAGCGGGTGTTCTCCCCGTCCCCCGCCGACGTCGCCTGGGCCCGCAAGGTCATCGACGCCATGGGTGACGGCACCGGCGCGGTGATGATCGACGGCAAGATGCAGGACGACGCCACCTACAAGCAGTGCCAGGTCGTCGCCCAGCTCGCCGACGCCCTCGCCGCCCGCGACCCCGAGCTGCGCGACGCCTACGCCGCGGCAGAGAAGGAGTAAGTCCCGTGTCCGACGCGATCCTGCGGCCGCGCCGCTCCGTGCTCTACATGCCGGGCGCCAACGAACGCGCCCTGGAGAAGGCCAAGTCGCTCCCCGCCGACGCCCTCATCCTCGACCTGGAGGACGCGGTCGCCCCCGACGCGAAGACCGACGCCCGCAAGCGGGTCGCGGCCGCCGCGGCCTCGGGCGAGTACGGCCACCGCGAGGTGACGATCCGGGTCAACGGGCCGGGCACCGCATGGCACGCCGACGACCTGCGGGCCGCCGCCGAGGCCGGCCCGGACGCGGTCGTCGTCCCCAAGGTCGAGTCCGCGGCGACCGTGCGGGAGGTCGAGCGCGCACTGGAGGCGGCCGGCGCCCCGGACCGCACGGCCATCTGGGCGATGGTCGAGACCCCGCGCGCGATGCTGGACGCCCGCGCGGTGGCCGCCGCCAGCGAACGGCTCACCGTACTGGTCATGGGCACCAACGACCTGGCCAAGGAACTGCACGCCGAGCACGTCCCCGGCCGGGCCCCGCTGCTGACCGGGCTGTCGCTGGCGCTGCTGGCCGCCCGGGAGTCCGGCAAGGTGATCCTGGACGGGGTCTACAACGACGTGAAGGACGCCGCCGGATTCGAGGCGGAGTGCGTCCAGGGACGGCAGTTCGGCTTCGACGGGAAGACCCTGATCCACCCCTCGCAGCTGGAGCCGTGCAACCGGGTCTTCGCCCCCTCGGCCGAGCAGGTCGAGCGCTCCCGCAGGATCATCGACGCCTTCGACGAGGCCACCCGCGAAGGGCGCGGCGTGGTCACCGTCGACGGCCGGCTGATCGAGAACCTGCACGTCGAGGACGCCCGCCGGATCCTCGCCCTCGCCGAGGCGGTCGCCGGCCGCGACTAGCGACCGACGGCACCCTGTCGCGCGCCCGCCCGTGGACCACCGAGGCCCACGCGGCGGGCGCCGGCGCGCCGGGTCACACCCCGCACCCGCCCGTCACAGCACCGGCTCGCGGCGCGACCGGCCCAACCGCAGCCGGCCCCGGAGCTTGTCCACCAGCGGATACCTCTCCCGCTGCTCACGGGACTGCCGGTCCAGCTCCTCCACCAGCCGCTGGGAGCGCTTCTCCACGTCCAACTCGTCCAGGATGCGGTCGATCTCGGCCAGCAGCGCGCCGTGCAACTGCCACTGCCGTGGATGCTCCTGCACCTCGTCGAGCAGCAGATGCGCCACCGTCTCGCGGCTCTCCCGGCTGGCGGCCAGCTCCTTGACCAGCCGGTCCTCCGCCTTGTCCGCGTTCGCGCTGACCTGCGTCGTGATCAGCACGGCGAAGCTGTCCACCGCGCGGGCCATGTGCCGGAACAGCTCGCTCAGGGAAACGCCGATCCGCGACGAGAACAGCGACTCCTCGGTCCGGGCCTTGGCCAGGTCGGTCAGCGTCCGGCAGACCGTGCGCAGCACCACCGCGGAGATCTCCAGCGTGTCCAGACCGGTCCGCAGCACCACCCGGGAGAGCAGTCCTTCCTTGACCCGGGGATTGAGCCGCAGACTGTCCTCGGCCTGCCGCAGCGCCGCGTCCACCTGCACGATGTCGTGGTCCAGCCGCCGCGCCTCGTGCAGCCGGGCCGCGGCCTCCACGACCGGCGTATGGCCGACCACCTCGTCGCTGAGGCTCAGCAGCAGCACCCGCATCCGGCCGGCCAGCCCCTCGATCGCCTGGCTGGCGGGCTGCACCAGCACCGGCGGCACGAACAGCACGTTGAACAGCAGCCCGACCACCGCCCCGATCAGCGTCTCCAGCACCCGGTCCCAGGCCGTCGCCGCCACCCGCGTCGTCGTCACCCCGAGCACCAGCATCGCGCTGATCGCCACCTCGGGGACGAACTCGCCGGCTTTCACGAACCGGCCGATCACCAGCGAGGCGAGGATGATCAGCCCCAGGCTCCACCAGGTCAGACCCACCAGCGAGCTGAAGCCGATGGCGATGACCACCCCGACCACCACCGAGTTCACCCGGCGCACGCTGGTGGTCAGCGTGGTGTAGAGGGTGACCTGGACGACGAGCAGGGCCGTCAGGGGTGCGGTCAGCGGCGCCGGTTCGCTGCTGACCATCAGCGCGACGACGTACGAGATCACGGCGGCGATGGTCGAGCGGAGCGTCTGCGCGACGACGGGCTCGCTGTGCCGCCGGACGAGATCCAACAGCGGATCGGTTACTTCACGCACTCTCCTCCCCCTTCCCGCTTTCCGTACCGAGAGCAACATGCGTGACCGCCCTACCCGCATTCGGACCCCTGCGGTCGTCCGGCCGGCCGTCGCCACGGATGATCGTCCGGAGAGGACGGACCGGCCCGGTCAGGGCCCGGCGGCGCACGGGAGTGGTGCGATGAGCGGCGGCGACGGGGACCAGGAGGCGCACCCGCGCGCGCCGCGCGACGGCGACGCCGGCCGCGCCGACGGGCCCGGCGGCCTGGTCCGGCGGCACTTCCTCGGGGCCGCCGCGGCCGGCGCCGCCGGACTCGCCCTCGTCACGGCCACCGGCTGCGACGCCCCCTCCGGCACGAACCCCGGGCCCGTCCGAGGCACCCGCCCCGACGACCTCACCGCGGAACGGGCCCGGGCCGGCAGCCCCGACTGGCGGCTGCGCGCGCCCGGCCCGCCCGAGGCCGTCGAGGGCTACACCGACCGGGTCAGCGTCCGGCCGGGCGAGGAATTCGGCCTGTACGTCTCCACCACCGCCCCCGGCTTCCGGGTCTCGGCCTACCGCGTCGGCTGGTACGGCGGCGCCCAGGCCCGGCTCGTCTGGCACTCGCCGCGGGTCGCCGGCAGCCGCCAGCACCGCCCGCGACTGCTGCCCGGCACCCGGACCGTCCGCGCGGACTGGCAGCGCACCCTCGCCGTCCGCACCACCGGCTGGCCACCGGGCGCGTATCTGCTCCGGCTGGACGCGGACCACGGGCACCAGCGGTACGTCCCGCTGGTCGTCCGGTCCGCGACCGCCGCCGGCCGGACCGTGCTGATGCACGCCGTGACGACCTGGCAGGCGTACAACCGGTGGGGCGGCCACAGCCTCTACGCCGGCGAGGACGGCGCCTACGGGACGCGGTCGCTGGCCGTCAGCTTCGACCGGCCCTACGAAGCGAACGGCGCCGAGAAGTTCCTGGTCTACGAGCGCGCCGTGGTCGTCCTCGCCGAACGGCTCGGCCTCCCCCTGGCCTACACCACGTCCGTGGACGTCCACCGCTCCCCGGCGGCGTTGCGGGGGGCCACCGCCGTCCTCTCGCTCGGCCACGACGAGTACTGGACCCCGCAGCAGCGCGCGCACGTCACCCGGGCCCGCGACACCGGCGCCAACCTCGCCTTCCTCGGCGCCAACGCCTGCTTCCGCCGGGTCCGGCTGGACCCCGGCCCGGCCGCCGCGCTGCGCACCGTGACCTGCTACAAGACCGCCTACCGGGACGACCCGTCCTTCGCGGACCACCGCGAGCCGCCCACCCAGGACTTCCGCCTGCCACCCGCCGCCGACCCCGAGTCGTCCCTCACCGGCGTCTTCTACGAGGGCTATCCCACCGACGCCCCCTACGTCGTCCACCAGCCGGACCACTGGCTCTTCGCCGGGACCGGAGCCGGCCGCGGGGCGTCGTTCGACCACCTCGTAGGCGTGGAGTACGACCGGGTCACCCCCGAGGCGCCCACGCCGGAACAGCTGGAGATCATCGCCCACTCACCGCTGGTCTGCGCGGGCCGCAGCAGCCACGCGGACTCCGCGTACTACACCGTGGCGAGCGGCGCCGGGGTCTTCGCCACCGGCACGATGCGCTGGGTCGAGGCGCTGATGGCCGGTACCGGCGACGACGGCCGCGACCACGGGATGGACGCCCGGACCAGGGCGTTCGTCACCCGTACCACCGAGAACCTGCTGCGCGCCTTCGCCCAGGGGCCGGCCGCCAGGACCCGGCCCGCACCGCGGAACAACGTGGCCGCCGTCTACGGCACCTGACCCGCCGGGCGCGCACCGGGCCCGCTCAGTCCTCGGCGCGCTGGGTGACCGGCGCCTCGGTGCGGTCGCCGAGGAACTCGTACCACCGGCGCTGCAGACAGACGTAGCGGGCGTCCGCCTCGACCAGGCTGAGGAAGGCCCTGACGGTCTCGGCGAGCCGCTGCTGCAACCCGGAGTCGGCCAACTGCCCGTCCTCCGTGAAGCCTTGGTGCGCGGCGGCGAGACTGAACATGTCCGGGTAGACCCGGGTGCCGAGGTGCTCCAGCGGCACCCGCAGCGCCCACAGCCCCCGGTTGCCGCCGACCAGCGACGGGGAGGCGGAGACCAGCAGCGCGTGCTTGGTCTTGAACGGCTGCGGCCGGACCCGTGAGACCCAGTCGATCGCGTTCTTCACCACGCCCGGCACGGAGGCGTTGTACTCCGGTGAGGCGATGACGAAGGCGTCGGACCGCTCGATCCGGTCCCGCAGCTCCAGCGCGCCGGCCGGCAGCCCCTCCGCCACCTCCAGGTCCCCGTCGTACAGCGGCATGCCGAAGTCCCGCAGCCCCGCGAGGTCGACCGTGGCGCCGGCCTCGGTCATCATCCGGGCCACGAGCGCGGCCAGCCGGGCGTTGGCCGACTCGGCCCGCAGCGAAGCACCGAGGACCAGTACGCGCAGCGGGCCGGGGTGGGCGTCCGCGGGCAGGGCCATGACTTCCGTCCTTTCCGCACCCGGGCAGGGCCGCCCGGTGCGGGGGCAGCGTATCCGCGGCACGGCCGGAAACCCGGCACCCACCGGGCACCGCCGTGCCACGTCACCGCCTACGAGGAGTTGCTGCGGGCCCGCCGGCGGGCCATCCGGCGCCGCTCGGCGCGCCGCTCCTCCTCGTCCAGGCCGCCCCAGATGCCGTTGTCCTGGCCGGAGGCGAGGGCCCACTCCCGGCACTCGTCCATCACCGGGCACTGCCGGCAGACGGCCTTGGCCTCCTGGATCTGCAGCAGCGAGGGGCCGGTACTGCCGACCGGGAAGAAGAGTTCCGGGTCCTCGTCCCGGCACCGGGCACGATGACGCCAGTCCATGGGGGTACCTCCGTTCCGCGCTACGGAGCGCGGTCGATGTCCGCTGCGGGGGGCGGGCGGGCCGGGCCGCACACCGGTCGGCAACTTCCGCACCGGTACGCCCCGTTGTGGTCGGGTGCCCCGTGCCGCCGCGGCAATGCGCCGGAACTCAGCGGACCGCCCAGCCCCGGTCGCGGAGCGCGTCGGTGAGCGGGCGCGCCACGTCCCGGGCCACCCACAACTCGACCGCGCCGTCCGTCGCGTCCGGGACCGCCGGTGCCTCCGGGAGCACCATGCCTTCGAGGTCCACCCGGGCCTCGGCCACATCGCCGAGCAGCCGCTCCAGCTGCCGCTGCGGACCGCCGACGGCTATCGAGAGCACCTTGTGCCGGTCCGCGCCCGCCGGCCCGTGCGGGGCGGCGATCCGCGCCCGTCCCGCACTGCCGCGGCGCAGCACCCCGGTCAGTTCCGCCAGGGCGGCGGTGTGCTGCTCCGGGACGTCCTCGGTCAGCCGGGCGAGCGCCCGGGCCGCCGTCGTCAGGTCCCGGCCCAGCTCGGCCAGCAGCGGGCCGAGGGCCGCCGCGTTGGCCGCGAGGATGTCCGTCCACAGCCCGGCGTCACCGGCCGCGGTCCGGGTGACGTCCCGCATGCCGCGGCCGGCCAGCCGGACCGCGTACTCCTCGCCGTCCACCAGCCGGGCGGCGGTCAGACTCGCCATCAGGTGCGGCAGATGGGACACCAGCGCGACGGCCCGGTCGTGGTCGGCCGGCGGCAGCAGGACCGGCACCGCGCCGCACAACGAGACCAGCTCCAGCACCCGGTTGAGCGCGCTCTCCCGGGACTCCGGGGTGGGGGTGAGTATCCAGTGGCGGTCCTGGAAGAGGTCGGCGCGGGCCGTCAGCGGGCCGGAGCGCTCCCCTCCGGCCATCGGATGCCCGCCCACCAGACCGGTGGTGTCACAGCCGAGGGCCAGGCACTCGGCGTGCACCAGCGCCTTGACGCTGGACACGTCCGTGTACACCTGGGCCAGTTCGGCCTTCTGGTGGTCCGCGATGGTCCGGGCGACCTCCGACGGGGGGACCGCGATGACAGCGACGTCCACCGGGGCCTGCGGGGGACCGGGGACCCCGGCACCGAGTGCGGCGGCGATCCGCACGCTGTCCGGGTCGCGGTCGATCAGATAGGTGGTCACTCCCCGGCCGGTGAGTGCCAGGGCGATGGAAGTACCGATGAGACCCGTGCCGACGACGCAAGCGGTATGCAAGAGAACGCTCCTGGGCCGTGAAGGGGGAAGGCGGACGCATCCGGGCCCGCCCGACAGGGGAACGGGCGGGCCCGGAGGGTCCTGGGGGAGGTACTACCGGTCGGCCGGTGCCTGGGCCGGGGTTGCCGGCTCCGTCGCCTCGGCCGGCCTGCCGATCAGCCGCCGCAACAGCGCCGGATTGGTCAGCATCACCGCGTTGCCGATCAGGATCAGGGCGACGCCCACCAGGTCCCGCACCGTCCAGTGGAAGCTCTCGAACACCGTGGACAGCAACAGCGCCACGATCGGGAAGAGCACCATGGCGTACGCGGCGCGCTCACCGCCGATCCGGCCGAGCAGCGTGAGGTACGCGCCGAAGCCGACCACGGAGCCGAAGACGGCCAGATAGACCAGCGAACCGGTGTACTTCAACGACGAGTCGAAGGCCGCCCCGCCACCGAAGACCAGCGCGAACGGGGCCGTGAGCAGCGCCCCGTAGGCCATCGCGAAGCCGGTGCCCTGCACCACCGGAATGCCCGCGGCCTGGGTCTTGCCGGAGACGACGTTGCCCAGACAGAAGACCAGGGTGCCGAGGGCGGAGAGCACGATGCCCTGGCCCGACCCGGACGACAGCCCGAAGTTCTGGAACTCCGGCCAGAAGACGGTGACGATCCCCAGCAGCCCGATCGCCCCGCCGAGCAGCATCTTCCTGGTGATCGTCCGCCGGAAGAAGACCCGGGCGAAGACCATGTTCACCAGCAGCGACATCGCGAAGATGATCGAGACGAGGCCGGTGGTCAGATGCTGTTCGGCGAAGTAGAAGCAGACGAAGTTGGTGGAGAACATCAGCGCGCCCATCAGGACGAACTGCCCGTGCACCCGCAGGGGATAGCGCAGCGGCAGCCCGCGCAGCCGGGCCCAGGCCAGCAGGATCACCGCGGCCAGCGCGAACCGGTAGGCGACGGACACCGTGGGGTGCACATCGCCCAGCTGGCCCTTGATGGCCAGCCAGGTCGAACCCCAGATCAGCACCGTCACCACGTAGAGGACGGCGTTCACAGGCAGCTCCGTTCCAGCAGACCCACCAGCCGGCGGGCCCCCTCGGCGACCTGTTGGGGCGTCAGATAACTCAGGGAGAGCCGGAGCTGGCACCGGCCCCCCTCACTGTCCGGGTAGAAGTAGTTCATCGGTGTCCAGATCACTCCGTGCTCGCGGGCGGACTCTTCCAGCAGCGCATTGTCCGCCGACACGGGGAGGGTGAGGGTCAGGAAGAACCCTCCGTCCGGCACGTTCCAGCCAATGCCGGCCGCCTCCCGCCGCTCGCGCGGCAGCAGCCGCTCCAGACTCTCCAGCAGGACCGCCAGGTTCTCCTGGTAGAAGTCGGCGGCCGGCTTGTTGGCCTCGCGCAGCCGGAAGTCATGGGTGAGCAGCATGCCCCCGATGACCGCCTGGCTGAGCGCCGGGGTGTTCACCGTCACCATGCCCTTGAGCTTGGACAGTTCGTCCGCCAGCAGGGTGCGGCGGCCGTCCGCGGCCTCCACCTCCTGGTCGGCGACGACATAGCCGACCCGGGCGCCCGGGAAGCAGGTCTTGGCGAACGAACCCAGGTAGACCACCCGCCGCCGCTCGTCCAGCGCCTTCAGCGTGGGCAGCCCGGTGCCGGTACGGGTGAAGAACCCGTAGGGGTTGTCCTCCAGGAGGATCAGGTCCTCCTCCTCGGCCAGCTCCAGCAGCCGCCGGCGGGCCTCGACCGGCATACAGGTCCCGGTCGGGTTGGCGAAGTCCGGCACGACGTAGAACGCCCGCGGGCGCTTCCCGGCCGCCCGCAGTTCGGCGACCGTACGGCGCAGCACCTCCGGGTCCGTTCCCTGCGGGCCCTCCGGGACGTGCGCGACGGACAGGTCCAGCAGCCGGGCCGCCCCGGTGATCCCGACGTAGCACGGGGACGGCACCAGCAGCACGTCCGACGGATCGGCGAACAGCGCCCGCAGGACCAGGAACATGCCCTCCTGGCAGCCCACGGTCACCACCAGCGACTCCGGCGCAGCCTCGATGCCCTCGTCGTTGCGCAGCGCCCGGGCCACCAACTCGTGGATCTGGCCGTTGGTGCGCCCGTACTGGAACAGCAGGGTGCGCACCTCGTCCGGGGTGCGGCCCAGGTCTTCCACGAGGTGGCGCTGGTAGGCCGCGAGGTACTCACCGATCCGCTCGACCTCGAAGAGCCCTTCGTACGGGCGTCCCGGGCCGAAGGAGATCGCCTCCGGATAGCGGGAGGTGATCTCGTTGAGGAAATTCATCACCTCCATCAGGGGGTCGCCGAGCGAGCCGTGCAGCTCGCCGGCCGGAAGTACGGTGGGGGTGGAGCCGTTGGTCACCGGGGGTCCTCCCAGAGGACGGGGCAGAAGTCCGGGTCGGTGTAGTCGGGGTTGCCGTGCGCGTCCGTGCGCACCAGCACGTCATTGTTGTAGACGACGAGGTCGCCGGACGACAGCTCGTAGGGCCGCCACTGGTTGGTGCGGTCCTGGAGGTGCAGCGAGATGGCGCGCCGCGGACGGTCGCTGAGGTTGTACCCGCTGCCGTGGTAGGTGCGGCAGTGGTGGAAGCTGATGTGGCCCTTGGGGATGTTCACCGGGACCTTGACCACCTCGGAGTTGTTGAACGCGGCGTTCTCCGCGAGCATGTCCTCCAGCTCCGACCGGTCCCGCTCGGCGAAGTGCCGGCTGGTGGTGTCGTCCCCGCCGGTCTCCTTCCAGCGGTGGCTGCCGTCGACCATCGTGATGGTGCCCATCTCCTCGCCACAGTCGTGGAACGGGATGAACGCGGTCAGCATCTCGTCGGAGGAGCAGGTCTGCCAGTAGTGCCGGTCGAAGTGCCAGGGCACGATGTTGCGCTCGTCGTCCGCGCGCTGCGGCTTGTGGATCAGGGTGCTGTTCCACAGCCGTATCTGGCTGGTCTCCGCTATCCGCGCGGCGACCGCGCCGATCACCGGCTTGGAGAGGATGTTCCGGATGGTCTCGTCCTCGTAGAAGATGTAGTCGTTGTGCCGGTGGACGTCGCCCTTCTCCGGCTCCCAGTACGCCAGCCGCGGCGGCCGCTTCGGCAGGGTGCGGTCCCGGTGGCCGGCGTAGAAGCGGTCGGCCGCGGCGTTGAGCGTGTCGACCTCTTCGTCGGTCAGCAGCTTCTTCGACAGATACCAGCCGTGCTCCTGGTAGAACTGCACCTCGTCATCGGTCGGCAGCAACGCCTGTTCGGCGGCGGTCAGCGGGCGCGGGGTGTCATTGCGAGTCATGCCATATCCCTGTCGTTGGTGAGGAGGGGCTGGGAAAGGTGGTCGGGGGAGAGGTGGGGAAGGCCGGCGGCGGGTGCCGTCGCGGCGGGGGAGAGGTGCAGCAGGTCCGGGGCGATCGCGTCGAGGGCGGGGCGGCCGGTCAGGGCCATCGCGTCCGTCAACTCCGCGCGGAGGGTGGCCAGCACCCGTTCGGCGCCGGCCGCGCCATCGACGGCCAGGCCCCACAGGACCGGGCGGCCGACCAGCACCCCACGGGCCCCCAGCGCCAGCGCCTTGAGCACGTCGGTGCCGCGCCGGATGCCGCCGTCGACCAGCACCTCACAGGTCTCCGGTACCGCGGCCACGACCTCCGGCAGCGCGTCCAGCGCCGCGATCGCGCCGTCGAGCTGCCGGCCGCCGTGGGTGGACACGATCAGGCCCTCGACGCCCAACTCGGCCGCCTGCCGCGCGTCCTGTCCGGTCAGTACGCCCTTGAGGACCAGCGGCAGGCTGGTCAGCGAGCGCAGCCAGGCCAGGTCCTGCCAGGTGAACGCGGCGTCGTGGTGCCGCGCGGCGTGCTCGGCCAGGGTGGAGCTGCCGGCCCGGCTGCCGTGCAGACCGCCGGACTGGCCGTCGTCGAGGTTCACCGGCCGGATGTGCGGCGGAAGGCTGAAACCGTTCCGCAGATCGCGCTCCCGGCGCGCCATCCGCGGCGCGTCGACGGTGATCACCAGCGCCCGGTAGCCGGCCGCCTCGGCCCGGCGCACCAGCGACTCGGTCACCTTCCGCTCGCGCAGCACGTACAGCTGCAGCCAGAGCGGTCCGGACGCCGCCCGGGCGGTCTCCTCGATCGTCCGGCTGGCGAAGGTGCTGGTGACGGTGAGCGCGCCGACCGCACCGGCGGCCCGGACGGTCGCCGTCTCGCCCTCCGCGTCGACCAGGCGGTGGTACGCCATCGGCGCGACACCGACGGGGAAGGACACCGGGGAGCCGAGCAGGGTGGTGCCCGGATCGCAGTGGGAGACGTCGACCAGGGTCCGCGGGCGCAGCCGGTAGCGGTCGTACGCCGCGCGCTCGCCGCGCAGCGTCACCTCGTCCCCGCTGCCGCCGGCGATGAAGTCGTACACCGCCCGGTCCAGTCGGGCGCGGGCCGCCGTCTCGTAGTCCTCCGGCGACAGCAGCACCTCCCCGGCGTCGGTCCCGGGCTCCCGGCCGGCCCGCGCGGTCATACGCCGGCCTTCGCGGGCGCGCCGGCGGGGACCGCGTCGCGCGGATCGTCGGCCTCGTCGGTGCGTGCCCGCTCGCGCTCCACGGCTTCGTACAGCGCCTTGATGTTGCCGCTGCCGAAGGTCCGGGCGTCGAGCCGCTGGATCAGCTCGAAGAACACCGTGCGCCGGGCGTAGGGGGACCGGGTGAAGACCTGGACCAGCTGTCCCCACTCGTCCCGGTCGGCGAGCAGGCCGAGGTCCTGCAGCACCGCCGGGTCGATGCCCACCTCGATGCCGCGCTCCGCGAGCGAGGCGTAGTAGCCGGCCGGGGTGGAGAGCAACTCCACGCCGGACAGCCGGAGTTCACGGGCGGCGTGCACGATGTCGTCGGTGCCGTAGGCGACGTGCTGGACGCCCGGGCCGTCGAACCCGTCGAGGAAGTCGTTGAGCTGCCCGCGACCGGCGACCGGGTCGGGCTCGACCATGGTGAAGGTGATGCCCCGGGTCTCGTCCTGGACGACCTTCGAGGCCATCGCCTGGCCGCCGACGACGATGTACTCGTCGTAGGTGTGCTTCAGGCCCAGCGCCCGCTGGTAGAAGTCGACCATGGTCTCCAGCGAACCGGCCCGCAGGCAGAGGGCCAGGTGGTCGACCGAGCGGAGCAGGGCCGGGCCGGACGCCTCGGCGCCCTCCGCCACCGGCCGGTACCGCCCCGGCAGGAAGTGGGTGGTCGCCTCGTCGTCCCCGTCGCGCTGGACGAAGCTGTGGACCAGGTCGTTGGTCGCGGCGACGGTGGCGCGGACCACCCGCACCCCGTCCTCCTCGAACGTCTCCGGCCCGGACACCGGCTCGGCCCCGGCGGCCAGCGCCTGCTCGAAGTCCGCGACGGCATCGGTCGACCGCAGGGCCACGTCCCGTACGCCGTCGCCGTGCCGGTGGACGAAGCGCGCGGCCCGGTGGTCCGCGTGCAGGGCGGAGGTCAGCACCAGGCGGACGCCGCCGTGCGCCAGGACCAGCGACCGGGCGCCGGCGAAGCCGGTGAGCGGCCCCGCTTCGGCCACCACCCGGAAGCCATAGGTCCCGCAGTAGTAGTGGGAAGCCTGGTTGACGTCCCCCACATAGAACTCAACGTGGTCGATGGAGTGGGCGGTCACAATGATCCAATCTGTTGCTCGGGAGGTGGGAGCGGCACGCAGCGGCACACCGCGGCTCGGCACGGCGCCGGAAGCGTGCGGCGACGGAGCAAGGGGTAAGGGGAGCGGCCTAGCGGAGGGGACCGGACGCCTCGGCAAGTGAGCGGAAAATGGCGGCGGTTGAGGTGGCGCCGGGATCCTGGTGGCCGATGCTGCGCAGCCCCAGATACGCCGCCCGGCCCTTTCTGGCCTGCAGCGGAACGGTCTCCCGCATCCCGGCCTCGGCGGCCTCGGCCGCGGCGTGCGCCGCCGTGGCGAACGCGGCGCCGGACTCTGCGGCGGCCCGGAAGGCGTCGACCGCGGGAGCGTATGCGTCGATCATGGTCTTGTCGCCCGGCACCGCCGCGCCCAGCTGCTGGATCTTCGCCAGCGCCGCGGCGAGCCCGGCCGAGAACCGGCGGGCGTCCACCTCGGAGGAGGAGCCGAGCGCCGCGCCGAGGGCCCGGAACGCGCCGCCGAACAGCGGTCCGGACGCGCCTCCGACGACCGAGACCAGACAGTTCCCGGCCCGGACGAGGATCTCGCCGGGTGCGTCGGTGCCGTCCGGTGCCGCGACGAGTGCGGAGGGCACGAGCCCGGAGCGGGCCAGGCCGGTCTGTACCGCGGTGAACCCCCGGGCCATGTTCGCCCCGTGGTCACCGTCGCCGATGGCGGAGTCCAGGCGGGTGAGCAGGTCCCGGTCCCGCTGCATGGCCGAGGCGACGTGCTGCATCCAGCCGAGGGCGAGCGCCGCGTCCACCGCTACTCCTCCGGTTCTGCCGATCGTGCTGCACCGGCCGGGTCGTGCCGTCCGGCCGGCCCGGTGGCCGCCGGTATGAGCGTCCGGGCCGCCCGGCCGCCGTGGCGGGGTTCTCGTCGACGCGTGGAACCCCGGCCCCGGCATCACCGGCCCGGACAACACTAAGTTGTCGGTCTTCTCCGCAGGCTTCCGCATGGCAGGCGCTCCTTCGTTGCCCCGGGTGCCCGCAACCTTGAGGGCGAGTCGGATAACTAACGCTTTACCGAAAGCTGTTCGGCATTGCCGAATGGCCATAGAGAGCAAAACGCAGCGACCCCGGCCCCGTCAAGGGCTTCGGCGCATTGGCAACGCAGGCAACACAATCGCGGGGCAAGCGGCCCCTGAGCACGGCGAGTTGATGAACCCGTGATGAAGTCGCGCGGTCTTCCGCGCACATCAACCGGCGGCGCGCAGCCCCGCGTTGCGCGGCGCGCCGAGATCCCGCGACAGGCTGCGGGCGACCTCGCGGACCGCGATCGCACACTCCTGGCGAGCGGTTTCGGCCAAGATTCGCTCGACCGGTCCCACCAGGCCGAGCCCACCCACCACCTCGCCGCTGCGGTCGAACACCGGCGCCGCGATACCCCCGTCGCCGAGCGTCAACTCGCCTTCCTCCAGGGCGTATCCGGTCTCCCTGGCGCGGTCCAGCTGGGTCGCCAGCCAGCCCGGGTCGTCGATGCTGGCCCCGGTGACCCGGGCCAGCTCGCCCGCGAGCAGCTCGCCGCGCCGCTCGGCCGGCAGGAACGCCGCGATCGCCTTCCCGATGGCGCAGGCGTTCCAGGGCAGGCTGGCCCCGGTCTCCAGCACCTGCACCGACCCGCCGGGCCGGAACGCATGGTGGATGACCAGAACCTGACTGCCCGTCAAAATGCCCACCCAGACGGCCGCACCGGCCTGGTTGGCCAGCAGGTCCGCCCAGGTCACGGCGCGGGTGCGGAGCTCGTGCGAGTCCAGATAGGCGTTGCCGAGGGTCACCAGGCCCGGGCCCAGCCGGTACTTACCGGTCTCCCGGTCCTGGACGACCATGCCCTCCGATTCCAGCGTGCGCAGCAGGGCGTGGACGGTCGGCTTCGCCACCCCGATGCGGTCGGCCAGCTCGGTGACGCCCAGGCGCGGCGTCGCCGTGGCGAGCTCCCGGAGCACGTGGATCGCCCTGTGCACAGCCTGGACCATCGATCAACTCCTGTTCGGTATTGCTGAACGGCGTTCCGGCCACTAGAGTCCTCGTTCATGACACCGCTGGTTGGCATCGTACTTGTGTCGCACCGTGCGGAGATCGCCTTCGGCGTACGGACCCTCGTCGAGCAGATGGCCGGCCCCGGAGTCGTCGTCGCCCCGGCCGGCGGCACCGATGACGGCCGTACGGGCACGAGTTACCCGCGTATCCTGCGCGCGCTGCGCACCGCCGCCACCAGCGAGGCCGGCGCGGTGGTCCTGCCCGACCTGGGCAGCTCGGTCCTCGCCACCCGGCTCGTGCTGACCGACCACCCCGGCATCCACGCCGTCCTGGCCGACGCCCCCTTCCTCGAAGGAGCCGTGGCGGCCGCCGTCACCGCGGCGAGCGGCGCCGCCCTCCCCACCGTTCTCAAAGCGGCCGAAGAGGCCCGCCACACCTCCAAGTTCTGACCGGATCCGACCGGTCGCGGCTCATCCCCGGAAGCCGCGGACGAGGAGTTCGGTGTTGCGGTCCGCCGGCCGGCCCGCCATCTCCTCGAGCACCCCGCCCGCCATGCCGTCGGCCAGCCCCGGGGCGTTGTACGACAGCTCGCGGTACAGGGACGCGAGCCCGACCGCGGACAGATCGCCGAGGTCGGCCCGGTGCGGCGCGGCGGACTCGATGAGCGTGGTGAACAGCGACACCGTCCCGTCGTGGTTGTCGACCAGCTCCAGCAGCCGGGCGTGCTGCGGATAGTCCACGTGCGAGGCGGTGTTGACCTCCCAGAAGGACCGGGCCGGCGTCGGGTGGGGATGCGGGGTGATGCGGTTGACGTGGCTGTGCCCGTTGATCCACGCCACCACGTTCGGGAACCGGTTCAGCAGCGCGATGACCTCGGCCCCGTCGTGCCGCGGCGCGTCCGTGCGGGCCGCGTCCGGTCGCCGGGTCATGCTCGGACTGTGGTGGTGGCTGAAAACCAGAACGTGGGCGTCCGCCGCGCCCGGGTTGCGCACCGGGCGGCCGTCCGCGTCGAAGTATCGGGAACTGTGCGCCGCCAACGTCCGCTCCAGCCAGCCGAGTTGCTCACTGTCCAGGGACCCCTCGAAGTGGCCGCTGCGGTACGTCGTGTCGAGGCTGATGCCGAGCACGTTCTCGGCGACCGGGAACGTGTAGTACATGCGCTCGCCGTCGAGGTGGTTCTCGGTGTAGCCGTGCCCGGCCGGCCCCGCCCCGGCGTGGACCGGATCCAGATGCGCGCGCAGATACGCCCGCGGGGTCACCATCCGCCGCCGCTCATCGGCCACCACACTGCGCGCCCCGGCGGAATTGCGCTGCAGAACTTCCTTCAGCACCGCGCTCTTGGGATCGTCACCGGTGTTGAGCACCCGGGCCAGTGCGGCCACATCGGCGTCCGGGACGGAAAAGATTTTGCGGCCCCCGGCGATGTAGTCGCACAGCCAGGGGTCGGCCGGATTCAGGCACCCGCCCGGCAGGTCGTCGTGGTTGCCCGGCGTCGAATACCAGGGAATGCGCAGCCCGGGGCTGGTCACCGGGCGGATCGCGGCGTCGAGGAATCCGGGGATCTCCGGAAGCCCGCGCCGCTTGTCCTGGTCGCGCAGGCCGGCGTCCGGATGCCAGTAGAGCGGGAGCCCGGAATTCTGGACGCCCTCGTACGACGTCGGGGCACCGGTATTCGGCGTGATGCGGCCCCCGCTCATCAGCGTGAGGAACCACTCCAGCTCCACCGTCTCGTGATTGTCGATGTTGTCGCCGGTGGACATCGCGAAGGCCGGCGCCCGCCCGGTGTGCGGTCCGCCGCGAATCGCGTTGACCTGTTCCACCAGCGAGACCGCACCGGCCACCGACAGCGCCTCCTGCACCCGCCAGGACCCCGGCGATCCGGCGCGCAGGAACTCGGTGCGCAGCGGGCTCTGGACGTCGGCCACGTGCAGATCGGTGAGCTGGACGAAGCAGGCCAGCGGGGTCCGCCGGTCCTGCCGCCGGGGCCCGGCCGCGGCCAGCTCGTCCCGTACGACCAGGGGCCAGCCGGGCCCGGAGGCCAGACGCCGGTAGCCGCTCGTGCCGGTGAGCCGGGCGGTGGTCTCCAGAGTCGTGACGCCGTACGGCGCCGGGCGACCGGATGCGGGGCGGGCCGGCGACGGCACCGAGCCGGTCCGCGCGGGTCCGGGATCCGCGGCCGCGCTGCTCCGGCGCTGGCCGGGCAGTGCCCATGCGGCGCCGGCCCCGGCGACGGCGGCACCGGAGGAGAGAAGGAATCGACGACGGTTGGTGGGGGTGTGCAAACCGGCCATGGGGCCCTCCGTAGACGGCGGCCGGAATGGCGGGCCACCGCGGTGTCACCAAACGGAATATCTCGTTCCGAAGAGTGCGCGGGATGCGTGGCCGGAAGTTGAACGGGCCCGGAACGCGGAACACCCATCGCCCGTCGATTCGGAGACGCAAAAATACCCCGCGACGAATTGACGTCCGGGGTATTTCTCTGCGTATATTGGGGGCTTCTGTGTCTTGATTGCGCAAGAACACTACCCAACGTTCCAAAGCAAACTGTACTTGAGCGGAGTCGAATTGTCAAACGAGGAATTGCGGCAGGAGCAGGAATTCATCGACCTGCTCTACGAACGCCTCGCGGAAATGCGGGCCGAAGCGGCGACCGCGGTACGAAAGGCCCTGGCGCTCGCGGGGAACAACGCCCAGGCGCGCCTGGAGCGCGATGTCGCGGTGGCCGAGCAGTCCGGCGTACTGGCCGCCGTCGACGCGGGGGAGTCCGGGCTCTGCTTCGGCCGGCTGGCCTTCCGCGACGGCCGCGACCACCACATCGGCCGGATCGGCATCCGCCGCGACGACGCCGACCACACCCCGCTCGTCCTCGACTGGCGCGCCGAGGTCGCCCGCCCCTTCTACCTCGCCACCGGCCACACCCCCATGGGCCTGCGGCGCCGACGCCACATCACCACCGAGGGCCGCCGGGTCACCGCCCTGCACGACGAGATCCTCGACCTCGCCGACACCGTCCGCACCGGACACGAAGGCGCCGACGCGGACGCCGTGCTGCTCGCCGCGCTGGACACCGCGCGCACCGGCCGGATGCACGAGATCGTGCAGACCATCCAGGCCGACCAGGACCGCATCATCCGCGCGCCGCACCACGGCGTTCTCGTCGTCGAGGGCGGTCCCGGCACCGGCAAGACCGTCGTCGCCCTGCACCGCGCGGCCTATCTGCTCTACGCCCACCGGGAACAGCTCGCCCGCCGCGCCGTGCTGATCGTCGGTCCCAACCCCGCCTTCCTCAGTTACATCGGCGAGGTGCTGCCCGCGCTCGGCGAGACCGGCGTGCTGCTGGCCACCCCCGCGGAACTCTTCCCGGGCGTGACCGCGACCGGAACCGACACGCCCCGGGCCGCCGAGGTCAAGGGCGCCTCTGCCATGGCCGAGGCGCTCGCGCGGTTCGTCCAGGACCGGCAGACCCTGCCCGACCCGGAGATCGTCATCGAGCACGACGACGGCGAACTGCGCCTGGACGCACAGATGGCGATGGAGGCCCGGCGCCGGGCCCGCGAGACCCGGCTGCCGCACAACCTCGCCCGCCCGCACTTCGCGTTCCGCATCATCGACGCCCTCACCGCCCAACTGACCGACCGGCTCGGCACCGACCCCTACGGCGGCCCCAACCTGCTCGGCGCCGACGACATCGCCCAGCTCGGCAAGGCCATCGCCACCAGCCGCGAAGTGCACCGCGCCATCGAGGAGTTGTGGCCCGCCCTGACCCCCCAGCAGCTGGTCGCGGACTTCCTCGCCGAGCCCGTCCACCTCCCGGAGGCGGACGCCGAGGCGATCCGGCGGACCGGCGGCGAGTGGACGCCCGCGGACGTCCCGCTGCTCGACGAGGCGGCCGAACTCCTCGGCGAGGACGACTCGGCGGCCCGCGCGGCCGCCGAGGCCGAGCGCCTGGAACAGATCGAATACGCCCAGGGCGTGCTCGACCTGTCCTACGGCTCCCGCACCCAGGAGTTCGAGGACCGCGACGACGAGGACTCGGAGGTGCTCGGCGCGCACGACCTGGTCGACGCGGAACTGCTCGCCGAGCGGCACGAGGAGGCCGACCACCGCAGCGCCGCCGAACGCGCCGCGGCCGACCGCACCTGGGCCTTCGGCCACATCATCGTCGACGAGGCACAGGAACTCTCCGCGATGGCCTGGCGGCTGCTGATGCGCCGCTGCCCGACCCGCTCGATGACCCTGGTCGGCGACCCGGCCCAGACCGCGGAACCGGGCGGCTGCGGCGCCTGGGAGACGATCCTCGCCCCGTACGTCGGCGACCGCTGGCACCACGCCCGGCTCGGCGTCAACTACCGTACGCCGACCGAGATCATGCAGGTCGCGGCGCACGTGCCGCGGTCCCTGGACCCGGGCTTCGCACCGCCCCGCTCGATCCGTTCCACCGGCGTACGACCCTGGGCGCGGCGCGCCGGCGACCTCGCGGGCGCGGTGGCCGAGGCCGTCGCACAGGAGAGCCGGGAGGACGGCCGACTCGCGGTGATCGCCCCGCGCTCCCGGCACGCGGACCTGCTGCCGCTGCTCCCGTCCGCGTCCGCCGGACCGGCCCCGGACCTGACCCGCCCGGTGGTGCTGATCGATCCGCGGCAGGCCAAGGGCCTGGAGTTCGACACCGTCCTGGTGGTGGAGCCGCAGGAGCTGGGGACCAGCGATCTGTACGTCGCACTCACCCGGGCGACCCAGCGGCTGGGCGTGCTCCACACCGGGCCGCTGCCGGCCGGGCTCGCGGCGGCGCTGCCGGCGGAGGCCACCGCGGCCGACCGGTGACGCCCGGCGCGGGCGGCGTGGGACGGGGGAGCGGCGGCGGCATGCCCGCGCCGGTCCGCCGCCCCACGCCGTCCCCGCGCGCCGGTGATGCCCCGTCAGGCCGGTGGACCGGGGCATGAACGCGCCCGCCTCCGGCCAGGCACTCCGCGCCCCTCGCGCACCGCCCGGCGAGCGGGCCGTTCGAGGTCACGGTCCCGTTCCGCAGAGGGGGAGTTTCGGCATGCCCGGAGCGCACGGCAAGCGTCCGCACCACGCCCGGCGGGGGAGGCGTCCGCGCCACGCCCCGGCCCTTGTGCTCGCCGCCACGGTCGTCGCCCTGCCGGCCGGCCCGGCGGCCCTGGCCGCGCCGGCCCCCGTTGCTGTCGAGCGCCCGTCCGCCGGGTCCGTACGGCAGGCCGTCGACCAGGTCATCCGGCTGGTGAACGGGGAGCGGGCGGCGCACGGCTGTCCGCGGGTGCGGTGGAACGCGGCGCTGCAGCGGGCGGCACAGCGCCATGCGGACGACATGGCCGCCCGCCGGTTCTTCGGCCACACCAATCCGGACGGTGCCGATCCGGGAGCCCGGATCACCGCGGCCGGCTACTCCTGGTCCGCGTACGGCGAGAACATCGCGGTGGGCCGGCCGACGCCGGCCGCCGTCATGAAGGACTGGATGAACAGCCCCGGCCACCGCCGCAACACCCTCCAGTGCGACCTGAAGGACATCGGCGTCGGCATCCGGGCGGGCACCGGCGGGCCTTGGTGGACGCAGGACTTCGCCGCCCGTGGAGATTGAGGGCGGTGCGGAGGTCGGCGGTCCGGTCGAGCGAGGCGGTGACCCGGACGTCCAGCAGCCGGGTACCGCGGGTGAACGCCTTCGTCGCGAGGGCCTTGTTGAGCCGCTCGGCGGCGGACGCGGACAGGGTGACCGGGGCCTTGAGGCGCAGCACCCGGGTCCTGGTGTCCAGCGCGGACCTGAGATCGGCGCGGGGGAAGCTGCCCAGCGTGATCCGGGTGCCGCGGCCGGTGCCGGCGCTGAGCGTGCCCTGGCCGAGCTCGGCGGTGAAGCGGGTGAGCCGGACGGTCTTGTGGGCCTTGGCGTGCACGAGGGCCAGTCCGGCGGCGCCGAACCGCAGTTCGCCGCCGGCCTTGCCGCCGCTGTTGGTGACCGCACCTCCCGAGAGGCGCAGGCTCAGCGTGCGGCTGCCGTCGTGTGCGGTGTGCGGGCCGAGTGCCCCCTTGGTGCCGAGGGCCTTGGGGACCACACCGCGGGCGGCGAGCCGGGCGAGCAGGGCGGCCGGGACACGGAAGCGGGCGGTGCCCCGTTCGACGGGAACCTCGGTGCTGCCGGCGGGCTGCCCGGCGGTGGTCCGGATGCCGGGCGGGGGCGCGGTGCCCGGCGGGGGAGCGGCGCCGACGAGTGCGGTGGTCGCGAGCGCGAGAGCGGCGGCGGTGGCGAGACGGCGAGCGTGCATGCAGGTCCTCGCTATGTCATGTGATGTACCGATCTGCCACATTACGTTCCCGCCGGGCGGCCGCGACTGAACGGCGCCGTCCGGCTGACGGCCGGTCAGTGCCGGCCGGCCGGAAGGGCCGCACCGTCCTCGGCCGCGGTGGCGGCGGACACGGTGAACTCCGGGTCCGGCTCCAGGAACCGGATCGCGACCGCGGTCAGGAGGTGCAGTCCGGCGAAGATCCAGACGATCCCTTCGATCCCGAACGGTCCCAGGGCGAGCGCGACGACGGCCGGCCCGGCGAAGGTGCTGAGCCCCGCGCCGAGGTTGAGCGCGGACATCGCCTGCCCCTTGTGGCGCGGCGCCAGCGCCGGCACGAGCGCCGAGATCGGTACGTAGCCGGCCAGCGCGATGCCGTAGAGGGCGGCGGCCACCGCGGACGCGGCGAACGACGGGCCGGCCACCAGCGGGACGTAGTACAGCGCGAGGCAGGTCAGTGCGCAGGCCACGGCACCGAACCAGGTCATGGTGCGCTGCCAGCCGAGCCGGTCCCCGACGGCGCCGAAGAAGAGATTGGCGAAGATGTTCGCGGTGAACATCACGCTGAGCAGCCGCAGCCACTCCGAGGTGCTGAATCCGGCCGTCTCCGTGAAGAAGAACGGCATGCAGACCAGGAACCCGAACTGGGAACCGGTGCTGACGACGCGTACCGCGGCGCCGACGGCGACCCGCGGACGGCGCCGCATGATCGAGACGCTGCCCGCCAGCGTCGCCAGCGGCCGTTCACCGGCCGGCGCGAGCCGGGACCGTCCGGTGGGCTCGCGCACCAGCAGCAGGGCGAGCAGTCCGCCGAGCGTCACCAGTCCGAGCGCGCACCAGAGCGTGCGGTACGAGCCGACCTGCGGGATCGTCACGCTGGCGAGCAGCGAACCGAGGGTCGGCAGGCCGCCGGTGAAGGCGAACCAGTACCAGCCGACCGCCGTGCCCAGCCGGTGCGGCGGGGTCGCCGCGGTCACCCACACCAGGAACCCGTAGGCGAACAAGGGGTAGCCGAAGCCGCGCAGCCCGTAGACGAGCAGCAGGAGCGGAAAGTTCATCGCCGGCAGCGCGACCGACAGCAGGAGCAGCTGGAAGACGAGCCAGATGGCGAACCCGGCGGTCATCACGCGCCGCGGCCCCCAGAGGTCGGACAGCGCTCCGGAGAGCCAGGCGCCGACGGCGACGGTGATGCCGTAGACGGCGATGACGACCGCCGCATCGGCCTTGGCCAGGCCGTGGTCGGCCAGGTACTTCGAGAAGAACCCGGTCTCCACGCCGTCGCCGGTCATGAAGAGCAGCACGCCGACGAAACCCCAGGTGAGAGCCGGGGGTATGCCCAGTCGTACGAGGCGGGAGCGGGCGGCTGCCGGCTGGTGCGCACCGGCCGTGGTCCGGGCCGGGCTCGACGACGGGGCGGGGCTGCTCATGGGCCCTCCAGGGCGGAGAAGGAAGGGGACGCGGGTTCCACCGCCGCGTCGGCGGAGCCGGAAGATGCCGCCGAACGGTGGACCGGCCGCAAAGTCTTCTCGTATTTTGTGCGAAGTCAAGCCTGCTCTGCTGAAAAAGAGCGCACATCCTCGAAGACCCAGGGAGCCGTGCCCGCCATGACGACCACCTCCGCCAAGGCCGAGATCCCCGCCACCATGCGCGCCGCCGTCCTGCACGGCCCCGAGCGGCTGACGCTCGAAGAACGCCCCGTCCCCACCCCCGGGCCTGGGGAGGTCCTGGTCCGCGTCGAAGCGGTCGGCACCTGCGGCTCCGACGTGCACTACTACCGGCACGGCCGGATCGGCGACTTCGTCGTACGGGAACCCCTCGTCCTCGGCCACGAGGCGGCCGGCACCGTGGTCGCCTGCGGACCGGGCGTGGACCCTCGGCGGACCGGCCGGCGCGTCGCCATCGAGCCCGGCACCCCGTGCGGCGCCTGCGGTGAATGCCGGGCGGGCCGCTACAACCTCTGCCCCGGCATGCGCTTCCTCGCCACACCCCCGGTCGACGGCGCCTTCTGTGAATACCTGGCCGTCCACCAGGACTTCGCCCACGACGTCCCCGACTCCCTGTCCACCGAGGACGCCGCCCTGCTGGAGCCGCTCTCGGTCGCCGTCTGGGCCTGCCGCAAGGCCCGCGTCGCCGCGGGGGACCGGGTACTGATCACCGGCGCGGGACCGATCGGCCTGGTCGCCGCCCGCACCGCACGCGCCTTCGGCGCCCGGGAGGTGCTCGTCACCGACGTCGTCCCGCACCGCCTGGAACTCGCCCGCGCGGCCGGCGCCAGCGCCCTCGACGTCTCCCGCACCCCGCTGCCCGACGCCGGGTACACCCCCACCGTGCTGCTGGAGTGCTCGGGCGTCCCCGCGGTGACCGGCGAGGCGATCCGCACCGTCGGCCGGGCCGGCCGGGTCGTGCTCATCGGCATGGGCGGGGACGAGATCCCGCTCCCGCTCAGCCGGGTGCAGAACCACGAACTCGAACTCACCGGCACCTTCCGCTACGCCCACACCTGGCCCACCGCGATCGCGCTGGTGGAGTCGGGTGCGGTCCGGCTCGACTCGCTGGTCTCGCACCGTTACGGTCTTGCCGAGGCCGAGCACGCACTGACCGTCGCCACCAAGGACGCGACCGCGGTGAAGGCCGTCATCCATCCGCAGCGGTAGGCGCGCCGCTGCCGCTGTGCGACCGGGAAAGGGGCGGCCCCGATGGCTTCCACACGGTCGTCGCTGGCCGAGGTCGACCGGCGACGACAGGACGTACTGGCCTTCGTCGTCGAGCGCGGAGAGGTCCGGATCGACGAACTGGCCCGGCACTTCGGGGTCAGCCTCGCGACCATGCACCGCGACCTGGACCAGCTCGCCGAACGCCGGCTGCTGCGCAAGGAACGCGGCCGGGCCGCACCCTTCCCGACCCTCACCATGGAAACCGCCACCCGCTTCCGCATCGGCGTACAGCGCCCGCTGAAGGAGGCGCTGTGCGCCGCGGTCGCCGACGAGATCCGGCCCGGCAGCACCGTCGTCCTGGACGACTCGACCACGTCGTTCCCGCTCGCCGCGCGGATCGCCCGGACCGAGGCGGTCGCCGTGGTCACCAACTCCCTCGGCGTGGCCCGGCTGTTCGACGAGACGCCCGGCGCCGAGGTCACCCTGCTCGGCGGCCGCTACCGCGGCGAGTTCGGCTCCTGCGTCGGCCCCGACGTCCTGCGCGCCCTCAGCCGGCTGCGCGCCGACCTCGCGGTGATGTCGGCGGTCTCCGTCCTCGGCGGCCGGCTCTTCCACCCGATCCGCGAGTACGCCGAGATCAAGGAAGCCATGCTGGACTGCGCCCAGCGCTCCCTGCTCCTCGTCGACCACACCAAGTTCGGCAAGACCGCCACCCACGCGTACGGCGACGCCGGGCGCTACGACCGCATCGTCACCGACCGCGCCACCCCCGCCGCCGAACTCGCCGCCCTGCGCGACCGCGGCGCGACGGTCGACGTGGTGGACGCCTGACCTGTTCTTGCGCGCAGCGGCACGGCCGTCACTCGCCGCGAGGCGGGCCCTCCGCGGACGCCGGTGCGCGGCGGCCGGTGCGGGTGGCGCCGATGCCGGCGAGGACCACGCAGACGACCCCGGCGGCCGGGCCCGCGCCGGGCAGCTGGCCGAGGGTGACGGCGCCGATGACGAGGGCGATGGCCGGTTCCAGGCTCATCAGGGTGCCGAAGGCGGTGGTGGAGAGCCGGCGCAGGGCCAGGAATTCGAGGCTGAACGGGATGACCGGGTGCAGCACCGCCAGCGCCAGACCGGTGAGCACCAGCGGCCAGGTCACCGACCCCAGGGCGGACGGTCCGGCGAACAGCGTGGCGACCAGGGCGGCCACCGGCATCGAGACGGCCAGGCCGTTCAGACCGGTGACCCGGTCACCGACGCGCTGGGTCAGCAGGATGTACCCGGCCCAGCAGGCCGCGGCGGCCAGCGCGAGCCCGAGGCCGACCGGGTCGCTCCCGCCGTGCCAGGGCTCGGTGAGCAGCACCACCCCCACCGCGGCCAGCGAGGCCCACAGCTTGCGGCCGCCCCTCGCCCCGAACATGGCCACGCCGAGCGGCCCCAGGAACTCCAGTGCGCTGGCCGTCCCCAGCGGAATGCGGGCGACCGCGCACATGAAGAGCAGCATCAGCCCGGCCGTCACCACCCCCAGTCCGAGGCAGGCGAGCAGGTCCCGGCCGGTGAAGTCGGAGCGGCGCGGGCGGACGAGGACCAGCAGGAGCACCCCCGCCCACGTCAGGCGCAGCGCCGTCGTTCCCACCGGCCCGAGCTGGTCGAAGAGCCGCACCGAGAGCGCGAGTCCCAGCTGGACGCAGCTCATCGAGGCGAGGGCCATCAGGACACCGGCATCCGTCCCGCGGAGGGCGGGGCGACGGGCGGTGGCGGGGGACGTCAGGGCGGGTGGCGCGGTCATGGCCGCCAGTAGACGGTCTCGGCATCGTTGCCGTCCACGTGCCGATCATGGACATTCCGTTCGGGAAAGCTGAACAATGGCGCGCATGGAGACCAGGCGCCTGGAACTGCTGGCCGAATTGTCCCGGCTGGGGTCGATGCGTGCCGTCGCCGAGGCCCTCGGGACGACCACCTCGACGGTCTCGCAGCAGATCGCCGCGCTCGCCCGTGAGACGGACACCACGCTCATCGAGCCGGATGGGCGCCGGGTCCGGCTGACCCCGGCGGGCCGGCGGCTGGCCGACCACGCCGTGACGATCCTCGCCGCGGTCGAGGCGGCCCGGCTCGACCTGGGGCCCGGGGCCGAGCCGCACGGCACCCTCAGGGTCGCCGGATTCGGCACGGCGATCCGTGCGTACCTGCTGCCGATCGTCACCGAGCTCGCGGCGAGCCACCCCCAGGTGCGGGTCCTCATCCGCGAGCACGAGCCCGCCGAGGCCCTGCACGCCCTCGCCGCCGACGAAACGGACCTCGCGCTCACCTACGACTACAACCTCGCACCGGCCACCCTCGACCCGTCCGTCGGCGCGACGCCGCTGTGGACCACGGAATGGGGCCTGGGCGTCCCCGCCGGTACGCAGGTCCCCGAGGGCACGGCCCTGGACGTCGTCACCCACTTCCGCGCGGAGAACTGGATCGTCAACTCCCGGAATTCCGCGGACGAGGTGGCCATCCGCACGCTCGCCTCGATGGCGGACTTCACGCCCCGGGTGACCCATCAGGCCGACAGCCTCGACCTGGTGCAGGCGATGATCGCCGCGGGGCTGGGCGTCGGGCTGCTGCCCGGGGACCTCGCGCCCTTCCCCGGCGTCCGCATCGTCCGGCTGGCGGCACCGCGGGTCGTCCTGCGCGCGTACGCCGTGGCCCGCCACGGCAGCATCAACTGGCCCCCGCTGGCGCTGGTGACCGACCTCCTCGCCCGCCGGACCGGTGCGGACACCCAACAGACCGGTGCGGACCCCCGCCCGCCGGGCCGCCCGCCGCCGGGTCAGTAGCCGCTGCCCTCCGGTGGGGCGAGGCGGATGCCGGTGCCTTCCGCGCCGGCCGTGACCACGATGTCGTCCGTGATCACCACGTCGCGGACGGCCCACGCCTCGCACCAGGTGCCCTCGGCGGGCCGCCGCGCCTGTATGGCGTGGGCGAAGGCCTCCAGCTCCGGAAGCGTGTCCTTGACTCGCCTCGGGATCATGACCGCTCGATAACCGGCCATATCCGGACACGAACGTCCTCGTGCGCTCGGGTGCCTTCGGGGGAATGCCGGTCCGCGGGCGTTCGAGAACCGCTGTGGGGTGATACCACCTCTGGGTAGGCACGGGCGCGCGGAGGGCGGTGGCGGCCAGGTGCGGAACCGACCCGGCAGGAAGCGGGAGAGCGCGTCCGGCGCCCCGGGGAGCGGCGACCGGCGGCGCGGTGCGGGCACCGTACTGCGGACCGGCCCCGCCCGGCGGGTCGTGATCGTACGCCGGACGGCGGGCGGGGCGCCGGAGCACGGCCCGGCCGAACCCGCCGGGCTGTCCCCGATGCTCCGGGCCGCCGCCGCCTACGGATGGCGCCTGATCATCGTGGGTGCGGTCGTCTACGCGGTCTTCGTGGCGCTGGGCAAGTTCCACCTGGTGACCCTGGCGGTCTTCCTGGGGCTCGTCCTGACGGCCCTTCTGGAGCCGCTGACCAGCCTGCTGAACCGCTGGATGCCCCGGTCGGTGGCGGTCGCGTCCGGTCTGCTGCTCGGCATCGTGCTGCTCTTCGGCGTGCTGAGCCTGATCGGCGCGAACGTCGCGGGGGAGTGGGCGGGCCTGCGCCGGGAGTTCGACGGCGGTGTGGCCAGGATCGAGCGATGGCTCCAGGGCCCGCCGGTCCACCTGAGCCGCGACACCCTCGCACATCTGCAGACCTGGGTCCGGCGGTTCGTCTCCACCCACCGTTCGGCGCTGATCAGTACGGCGCTGAGCGGCGTGGACCGGATCGTCGAGGCCGCGACGGTGGGCGTGCTCGCGCTGTTCTGCTCGGTCTTCTTCCTGCACTCCGGCAGCCGGATGTGGCGCTGGTTCGGCGGCCAGCTGCCCGGCGCCCGGCGCCGCCCCGTTCGCCTCGCGGGGCGCGCCGCCTGGACGACGTTCACCGGCTACACCCGCGGGATCGTCCTGGTCGCCGCGATCAACGCCGTGCTCGTGGGCGTCGCGCTGTTCATCCTGGGGGTGCCGCTCGCCGTCCCGCTGGCCGTGCTGGAGTTCTTCGCCGCCTTCATCCCGCTGGTCGGCTCGCCGGTCGCGCTGGCCGTGGCCGCCGTGGTGGCGCTGGCCGCCAAGGGCCCGGTGATCGCGCTGATCGTCGTGCTGCTGATCGTGGTCATCGGTCAGATCGAGGGCCATGTGCTGCATCCGCTCGTGATGAGCCGCGCGGTCCAGCTGCATCCGGTCGTGGTGGCGCTCTCGGTGGTCTGCGGCGCGGTCACCGCCGGCGTGGCCGGCGCGATCGTCGCGGTACCGCTCGTTTCGGTGGTGTGGTCCGTCTACGGCGTACTGCGCGCGCTCCCCGCCGCGTCCTTCCGTACCCCCTGAGCGCGGCGCGCGCCCGGACGCCGATTGCGGTCGCCGCACCGTCCGGGGCACTCTTGCGTCATGTCATACGTGCGGCTCGAAGCCTGGATCGGTGGGGAGTGGCTGGAGGTGGACTCGGTGAGCGTGAGCCTCGTGGAGTCCGCCCTCACGCTCTCCTTCGAGCACCAGCGGACCGAATCCGGCTACCGGGACCTCATCTGGGAACCGCTGGAGAAATTCCTCCGCGAGTACCGCGACGAACCGCTCGTCGTCGTACCGCGGCGACGCAATCTGCCGGTGATGTTCGGCCCCGGCGCCGCGGGGCCGTTCCGGCTCGCCGAGGTGTCGGACGGCTGACCATCGCTGACACCCCGTCAGAGGAGGCGTATTTCACGGCCATCTACGGCACGGCAGAGGGAATGCTCTCCTAGGGGCCCCGGCGCCGTGCCGTCAGACCGAACGTACCGGGTCGGCAGCTACGTTCTCACCGCATTTCCGTCAAGAGGATCGTCGGAAACGAGCAAAACTGGCAACTATTTGACCGGACTGTCGCGTCCTCCGTGCAGAGTCATCAGGTGGGGGCTCCCGTCACCACACCGCCACCGCGGCGGGTGGGAACCGGGTCTTGTAAAGGAGAAAGCATGCGACCGTTTGCGTTGAGCTACGCCCGGCCGGCGGTGACGCCGTCGACCGCCGCTCCGTACACCTATGACGCCACGCGGCAACTCAACGTACTGCCCGACGGACGCCCGGCCACCTCCAGCCGGGCCGTGCTGCTGGCCACCGGCACCACCGCGTCCACGGCCGGCTCCAAGACCCACTTCGACGACTGAGCGTCCATGACCGTCCTGGTCCTCACCTGCGAGGAGGACTTGACCGCGGACATGGTGGTCACGATCCTCCACGACCGCGGTGTCCCGCTCGTCCGCCTCGACCCGGCCGACCTGCCGGGCCGGGTCGCCCTGTCGGCGGACTACGCCCACCACTCCTTCCACGGTTACCTGAAGGCGGGCGAGCGCATGGTGAGCCTGCGCAGTCTGCGGTCGATATGGGTCCGCCGGCCCGGGACCCCCGGCACCCACGCCGCGGAACAGTCCGCCTGGCTCGCCGGGGAGGCCGAGCACGCCCTCTACGGCATGCTCACCTGCACACCGGCGCGCTGGATGAACCACCCCGTCGCGGCCGCGCAGGCCCGCTACAAGCCCTGGCAGCTGCACCTCGCCCAGCAGAGCGGTTTCACCATCCCGCCCACCCTGATCACCACCTTCCCGTCCGACGCCCGGCAGTTCGCCGCCACCCACCGCGACCTCGTGGTGAAGTCGGTCTCCGGCAAACACCCCGGCGAACCCCCGATGGTGCTGCCCACCACGCGCATCGGCCCGGACGTGGACTTCACCGGAGTGGCCGCCTCCCCCACGCTGCTCCAGCGCCACGTCCACAAGCAGGCCGACATCCGGCTCACCTGCGTCGGCGGCCGGCTCTTCGCCGCCCGCAAGCAGGCCGATCCGGACGAGGTCGACAGCCGCTTCACCCAGAACGCCGCCTGGAAGCCCACCGAGGTCCCCGACACGGTCCGGCGCTCGGTGGCCACGTACCTGCGCCTCGCCCAGATCTCCTACGGCGCGTTCGACTTCGCGGAGGACCGGGAGGGGGCCTGGTGGTTCCTGGAATGCAACCAGGGCGGCCAGTTCGGCTTCGTCCAGCTCGAGACCGACCAGCCCATCGCCCAGGCCATCGCCACCTGGCTGGCGGAGGAACCGGAGTGACACCGGTACCTTCCACACCGGGCTCCGCGGCCTCGAACCGGGTCCCGGAACGACGGGCTCAGCGCGGCGGCAGCGCCCCGGCATACGGCGATTGTCGCCCGTACGGGGCGCTGAGGGGGGTGGGGCGGTACGGCGAGTGTGCCGGGGCGGCGTGCCACCCGGTGCGAAATCTCCCGCGCAGGTCGTCTAGGGTCGTCGCGGCACCAATGAGGGGAGCGGTATGGCCGGCTGGCCGGTGACACTCGACCGGGCGGGGATCACGGACCCGTCGCTGCGGCGCGACTACACCGAACAGCGCCGCCTGGTCGCGCGGTTCGCCCGCGCCGAATACACCGCGGTGCGGCTGCTGCTCCCCCCTGCGCTGGTCCCCGATGTCCTCGCCGCCACGGCCTTCATGCACCACACGGACGACCGGATCGACCAGGGGCCCGTGGCGGAGCGTGCCGCGGCCCTCGCCGAATGGGACGGACAGGTACGAACGGCGCTCGCGGGCGGCCCGGCGGACGAGCCGTTGTTGCGCGCGCTGCGGCACACCGTCACCCGGCACCCCCAACTGGAGCCGTACGTAAGGGCGTTCCTGGCCGGGGCGGCCGCGGACCTGGACTGGGCAGGGTTCGCCACCGAGCGGGACTTCCAGGACTACATCGACGCCTATTCGTTGCCCGCCTTCATGCTCCTCACCTGCCTGCTCGCGCCCGAGACCGGTACGGAGGCGTACGTGGCGGGCTGCCGCAGCTTCATCGAGGCGATGCAGCGCCTCGACTTCCTGGACGACATCGCCGAGGACCTGCCGCAGGGGCGGCTCGGCATCCCCCAGGACGCCCTGGCCCGGCACGGGCTCACCCACCACGACCTGACCGAGGCCGGTCCCGCCGCCCGTACCGCCTTCGCGGCCCTGGTGCCGGAGCAACTGGCGCTGGTCCGGACCGGGTTGTCGGCCTCGTGCGACCTGGTCGAGCGGGTGGCGGCACCCGGCCGGCCGCTCGTTCGCGCGCTGCTCGCCCTGCAGGAACTGCGGGTGCGCACGGTGCAACGGAAGGGCGCGGCCCTGCTCGCCGGCGCCACCCGGCCGCCGGTCGCCGGTGCGCTCGGGGTCCTGGCCCGGGAATACCGGGCGGCGCGCAACCGGCGGCTTCCCGTGCGGGTCTGAGAGAGCATCGTCCAAAGGGGCGGCTACCGCAGCAGCCATTTCGCGGTCATCCCCATCACCTCCGCGCGGCTGCGCGGGCCGTGGTCGGCGGCGATGAAGTGGTTGCCGATCCGCAGCGAGAAGGCGAGCAGGCTGCGTACCTCGACCTCGTCCTCGTCGGCGCAGAGCGGGCCGAACAGCGAACGCAGGTACGCCATGCGCCGGTTGTCGACGCGCCGCAGCCGCCGGGCGACGGCCTCGTCGCGCCGGGCCCAGTCGCGGACCGCGAGGTCGGCCGCGGTGCCCCGCAGCGGCCCCTCCGTGGACGACGAGGCGATCGCGAACAGCCGCTCCAGCTTGGCCCTGGCGTCCCCGCCTCCGCTCTCGACCTGCTCGATCACCTCATCGGTGACCGCGCGCTCCCAGGCGTCGAGCATTTCGGTGAGCAGGGCCTCCCGATTGCTGAAGTACCCGTAGAAGCCGCCCTTGCTGACGCCGAGGGCCTGTGCCAAGGCCTCGATCCGGACGGCTTCGGGGCCGCCCGCGGAGAGCGCGCGCAGTCCTTCCTCGATCCACTTGCCGCGCGGCGTGCGGGTCACGCCCATGCTGCGTCTCCTCTCACTTCTCGCCCGGTCTATACGAAGCCGTATAGACCGGTGCTAGCCTAGATCTATACGCCACCGTATAGATAGGGGCCGGCCATGAGACTCCCCAGCACCGCGCACACCTCCCGTCCCTGGCGCATCCATGAGATCGCCGGGGACTTCCAGGTCGAGGACGTGTGGGCGCTCCCCACGCCCGGCGGTCCGGACGATCTCGCGCGCCTGGTGCGCCAGTTCAGCGGCGGTGCACCCGAACGCGGGGCCCACCACTTCTCCCTCGTACCGCGGGCCCTCTTCGCCGCGCGGTGGGCGCTCGGACACCTCTTCGGGTGGGACAAGCCGGTCGCCGGTCCCGGCAGCCGGAAGTGGACGCTGCGGGACCGGCTGCCGGCCGACCTCCGCGACGGCCCGCGGGGACCCGACCTCCGCGCGGTGCCGTTGACCTCCGTCTACCTGACGCACGACGAGTGGGTGGCCGAGATCGCCAACCGGACCGTGCGGGCGGTGATGCACATCGGCTGGGTCCCGGACGGAGCCGACGGCTACCGCGGGCAGATGGCCGTCCTCGTCAAGCCCAACGGGCCGTTCGGCACCCTCTACATGGCGGCCATCAAGCCCTTCCGCTACCTGGGCGTCTACCCGGCGCTGTTCCGCGGGACCGGCCGCAGGTGGCAGGAGAGCTGACGCACCGGACCTCGCGCGGACGCACCGTCAACCGCCGTGGCGCGGCCCGGCGGTGCGGTCGCGCCGGGCCGGGACGAGCGCTGCCAGCATCAGGACGGCGGTGATCGCGAAGGCCGCCGGATAGCCCGTCCACCCGGCGAGCACCCCGAAGCCGGCCGCGCCCACGCCCATGCCCGCGTCGTACGCGACGTTCCACAGCGCGCTCACCGTGCCGTAACCGGAAGCGGGCACGCGGGCGAACATCAGCGTCAGGGTGGCGTTCTGCGCGATGCCGAATCCGGTGCCGAAGACGGCGACACCGGCGAGCACGGCGACCGGGCTGTCCGTCAGCGCGAGGCCGAGCGTTCCGGCGGCGGACAGCAGCAGACCGGGCAGCACCAGCCGGGAGGGCCCGTGCCGGTCGCCGTACCTGCCGGCGACCCAGCGCGCGACGACCGCGGCGAGCGGCTGGACGAACAGCGCCACCGCGACCACGCCGGCCGAGCCGGACGCCACGGCGAGCGGCAGGAACGTCACGATGATCCCGGCCGCGAGCGCGGTGGTCCCGAAGACCGCCGCGGGCCGCAGCAGCGCCCCGTCGCGCAGCCCGGCGACCACACCCACCGACGGCCCCGCCGTCACCTCCCGGTCGGGCAGTCCGGGCACCGCGGCGACCGACACCAGCGCGACCAGCCCGGCGGCCACCGCGACCGGGCCGTACCCCACCTGCGCCACCAGCCACACGCCCAACGGCAGGCCGCACAGCGACGGCACCGCCGAGACGACGCCGACCAGCGCCAGCCCCTCCCCGCGGCGCG
Source organism: Streptomyces bugieae (assembly GCF_036352915.1). NCBI lineage: Bacteria > Bacillati > Actinomycetota > Actinomycetes > Kitasatosporales > Streptomycetaceae > Streptomyces > Streptomyces bugieae. The sequence goes on along the minus strand of NZ_JAZBJP010000001.1, from coordinate 457,173 downwards.
CGGCCGGTATGAGCGAGGCGGTCAGCGCGCCACCCGCGACGACGGCCGCCGCGAACCCCAGCCCGCGCAGGAAACAGACGACGACGATCCCCGCCATTCCGCCCGAGAGGGGCAGTACCAGCGCGGGTGCCCCCAGGAGGAACAGGCCACCGCCCAGTACCACCCGGTAGCCGAAGCGGCCCACCAGGCAGGGAGTGGCCAACTCCCCCAGGACCGTGGCCAGCATCAGCGTTCCGGTGGCCAGGCCCGGCGCCCCGCTGCCCCCGCCGGACGCCTCGGCGTACCGCGGCACGACCGGCAACAGCAGGAAGAAGCTCGCGGAGGCACCGACCATGCTCACGAAGCGCAGCAGCAGCGCGCGGGTCACCAGCCGCGGCCGCACACCGGCCGTGTTGTCCGGGCAACGGGGGTCCATCGATGTGGTCATGGGGCGACGCTAAAGTCCGGGTGGACCCCCGGTAAGCTCCAATTCCGTGCCGCCACAGTGGTCCGGTCTGTCGCCCGATCTCCTGGTAGCCGTCGACCGGAACAGCGGCGAACCGCTGCGCTCCCAGGTGGAACGCCAACTGCGGGACGCCATCCGCACCGGCCGGCTCCAGGTCGGCGAACGGCTGCCCTCCTCCCGCCAACTCGCCCACGAGGCCGGCCTGTCCCGCGGCCTGGTGCAGGACTGCTACGCCCAGCTCCAGGCCGAGGGCTACCTCGTGACCCGGGTCGGCTCCGCCACCAGGGTCGCCGCCGGCGCCTGCGTACCACCGTCGCCGGCCCCGCCGTCCCACCCCGAACCCCCGCGCCTGCTCGCCGACTTCCGCTGGGGCGTCCCCGACCTCCGGTCCTTTCCGCTCGGCGACTGGCTGTGGGCGATGCGCGAGGCGGGGCGCACCCTGCCCACCGCGGAACTCGACTACGGCGACCCGCGCGGCAGCGCCGTGCTCCGCGACGTCCTCGCGGGCTATCTGCGCCGGGTACGGGCCGGCGCGGCCGCCCCCGAACGGCTCGTGATCTGCTCCGGCTACGCCCAGGGCCTCGGCCTGGCCCTGCGCGCCCTGGCACGGGCCGGCATCCGCACCGTCGCCCACGAGGACCCCGGCTCACCGGCCACCCTCACCGCGGCCGCGGCCGCGGCCGGCCTGTCGGCGGTGCCCGTACCGGTGGACGAGCAGGGCATCGACGTCGCGGCGCTGGCCGCCACCGACGCCCGGGCCGTCGTGGTCACGCCCGCCCACCAGTGGCCGACCGGAGTGGTCCTCGCCCCCGAGCGGCGGCTGGCCGTGCTCGACTGGGCGGAGCGCCGGGACGGCTTCGTCATCGAGGACGACTACGACGCGGAATTCCGCTACGACCGGGAGCCGGTCGGGTCGTTGCAGGGACTCGCGGCCGACCGGGTCCTGGCCATCGGCACCGTCAGCAAGTCCCTCGCCCCGGCGCTGCGCCTCGGCTGGCTCCTCTGCCCGCCCGCCCTGGCCGAACCCGTCAGCGCGCTCAAGCAACTGGCCGACCGCGGTTCCCCGACGCTCGACCAGCTGGCTCTGGCGAAGCTGATCGAGTCCGGCAGGTACGACCGGCAGTTGCGCCGGATGCGGACGGTCTACGCGGCCCGCCGGGACGCCCTGGTGGCGGCGCTGGCCACTCATGCCCCCGGCGTCGCGGTGACCGGCCTGGCAGCGGGCTTCCACGCCGTCGCCCACCTCGCACCCGAGACCGACGAGCAGACCGTGATCGCCGCCGCCCGTACCCGGTCCGTCGGCCTGCACGGCATGAGCGCCTGCCGCTCGACGGGCGCCACCGCACCCGCCCAACTGGTCCTCGGTTTCGGCGATCTCGGTGAGCGCGCGATCACGGCCGGTATCGCCGCGATCGGGGACCTGCTGGGCGGCCCGGGCTGAGGGCGGCCAAGCCAGGACGAATTCCTGCCCGCGCACCGGTCGGCCCGCACTCTTCCTGATCGGACCGCCTCGAACTGGGCATCCTGATACGTGACCGCCTCGGTAGCATTGCCGGCGGCGAGGAAGATCGCGAGCGGCCGGGGGCGGCTCGCGCGGAACGACCGGGGCGGCACCGCCCTGGTAAATCGTCAGAAAGGATTGGGGTTTGCGTACCACCGAGGCGGCAGCACGGGAGCGCATCGCGGGGGCGTTGCGCACGGAGGCCGACGACATCGCCGACCGCTGGGTGCAGTTGCAGCTGGCCCGGGCGGCCTCGGGGGACGGGGTCGGCGAGAGCGCACTGCGCGAGGAGGCCGACGCACTGCTCGGCGCCCTGCTCGCCGGTCTGGAGGGCGACCTCCCGGTGGACCGGGTCTTCACCGGCCACCAGGCGCTGCGGCAGGCGGTGTCCGACCTCTCGCTGCGCCGGGCCCGCAACGGCGTGACCCCCACCGTGACCTCGCTCGCGGTGATGGCGCTGAAGGAAGCGCTGATGGAGGCCGTACAGCGGCAGACCCGGGACGGCGACGAGCTCTTCGCCGCCTCCGTCCTCACGAACCGTCTGCTGGACACCGCCGGCGCACTGTCCTTCGAGACCTACGTCGACGGCCGGGAAGAGATCATCCGCAGGCAGAGCCGGCAGCTGCTCGAAGTCTCCACGCCCGTGGTGCGGTTGTGGCGCCAGGTGCTCGCCGTCCCCCTGATCGGCACCCTGGACACCGCCCGCACCCAGGTCGTGATGGAGAACCTCCTGGAGGCCATCCAGGAGCACGAGGCGCTGGTCGCCATCATCGACATCACCGGCGTGCCCACGGTCGACACGGCCGTGGCCCAGCACCTGATGCAGACCGTCAACGCGGTACGGCTGATGGGCTCGGACTGCGTGATCAGCGGGATCCGGCCGCCGATCGCCCAGACCATCGCCCAGCTCGGCATCGACCTGTCCACCATCCTCACCCGCGCCACCCTCGCCGACGCACTGGCCACCGCGATCCGGCTCACCGACGCCGCGCCGGCCCTGACCGGACCGGGGACGGAGCGATGAGCAGCCCGCCCGCCACCGGAGTGCCGATCCTGCGCCTCGGGGACGTCCTGGTCACCGGGCTCCTCAACGAGCTCGACGACGAGGCCGCCCTGCGCTTCACCAGCGAGCTCATGGAGCGGATCGCCACCGAGGGAGCCCGCGGGGTGCTGATCGACATCTCCCGGCTGGAGATCATCGACTCCTTCGTCGCCCGCACGCTGATGGAACTCACCACCACCGCCCGCCTGTTGGGCGCCCGGGTCATCGTGGCCGGCATGCGCCCGCCGGTGGCCATCACGCTCGCCGAGTTGGGACTGCAGCTGACCGGGGTGGAAACCGCCCTCAACGCGGAACAGGGCATGGCGGCCCTGGGCTGGCACCAGAGCCCGGCGCCACCCGGAGAGGTACGCCATGACCGGCGCCGGTGAGTCCGGGGGCACGACCGTGCTCGGGGACGCGGAACGCCGCGCGGCCAACGGCGAGGCCGCCGCCCGGCCGGTCACGTACGCCGTGCGCAGCGAACAGGACCTGCTGACGGTCCGTCATGCCGTGCGGGCCGCCACCCGCCGCGCCGGCTTCAGCATCGTCGACCAGACCAGGGTCGTCACCGCCGCCAGCGAACTCGCCCGCAACGCCTACGTCCACGGCGGCGGGGGAGCCCTCACCATCGACTACCCGACCCGGCGGGACGCGGTCGGTCTGCGGCTGACCGTCACCGACGACGGCCCCGGCATCGACGACGTCCCCACCGCGCTCGCCGACGGCTACACCACCGGCAACGGCCTCGGACACGGCCTGGGCGGCGCCCGGCGGTTGATGGACGAATTCGACATCCGCACCGAGGTGGGCGGCGGGACGACCGTGACGGCCACACGGTGGGCCGTACGATGACCGCCCCGCCGCCCACGGCGTGCGTCCCCATCGACCACTACAGCGCCGTCCACGTCGCCGCGGAGACCGCCCGCGCGCTGGCCCGGGACGGCGCGCTGCCCGCACCGCTGCCCGACCAGGCCGCCGTCCTCGCCTCCGAACTGGGCAGCAACCTCGCCAAACACGCGGTCAACGGCGCCCTGTACGTCCAGCGGACCCCGCTCGGCGACGGCGTGGAGATCCTCGCCGCCGACCGCGGGCCGGGCATGCCGGAGCTCGGGCGGTGCCTGGCCGACGGCTACACCACCACCGACACCCTCGGCGCGGGCCTGGGCGCGGTCGGCCGGATCGCCACCACCTTCACGATCCGCAGTGCCGCGACCGACGGGACCTTCGCCTGCGCCCGGCTCACCCCGTCCGCCCGCCTCGCCACCGACCTGCACGGCCTCGGGGCGGTCTGCCTCCCGGCCGCCGGCGAACGGTTCAGCGGTGACGCCTGCGCCGTCGCCGACGGGCCGGACGCCCGCACCGCCCTCGTCGTCGACGGACTGGGCCACGGCCCGCAGGCCGCCGAGGCCGCCCAGCTCGCGGTACGCACCTTCCAGCGCGAGCCGCACGCCCCGCTGCCCGACATCCTGCATGCCGTCCACCGCGCCCTGCGCCACACCCGCGGCGCCGCCGCCGGACTGCTGCGGCTGCACCCGGACCGCGCCGAGTACTGCGGGGTCGGCAACGTCCGCGCCCTGGTGGTCACCCCTGACGGCGTCCACCACCAGCTCACCGGGCAGCCCGGCGTGGCCGGCCTGAACCTGCCCCGCGCCCACCCCCGGGAGCTGCCCATGGAGGACGGGGCCACCGCCGTGCTGCAGACCGACGGCCTGGACCACCGCTGGACCCGCACCCCGCCGCCGTTCCTGCTGCGCCTGCCGCCGCCCCTGCTCGTGGCCGCCCTGGCCCACGGCCACCGCCGTACCAGGGACGACGCGACCGTCCTTGCCGCCAACCGCTATCAGAGACCCTTGTGACCCCACGCGTACTCCACACCCTCCCGGCGCTCCAGCAGGCCGTCCGCGGGCTGGCCGAATCCAGTGCGCTGCCCGTCGAGACCCGGGCGCGTCTGGTGCTCGCCGTGAGCGAATCGGCCGGTGCCGCGCTCGATGCCGGCCAGGCGGTGACCCTGGAGGTCACCCGCGAGGTCGGCCGGGGCCGGCGCGGCGCGCCCGCGCTCGTCCTCACCCTCCGCACCCCGGACGCCACCCGCCCCCCGCGCGCCGGGCACTCCCCGCTGCCGGCCCGCACCGGCCCCGACGGGGCACTGACCTGGCGCGTCCCGCTCTCCGAGACCGGCGGCGGGCCGGCAGCGCACCGCCCGCACGGCGCCGCGGACACCGCGACGACCGAGACCGCCGCGCTGGAGGAGGAACTGCGGGCGGCCCTGGGCCGGGTGGACGCCCTCGTGGCCGAAAAGCGCCGGCTGACCGAGGAACTGGAGGAGACCAACACCGGGGTGCTGGCCCTCTACGTCCAGCTCGAAGAGCGCGACGAGCGGCTCCGCAACGCCCACGGCCAGACGCTGCGCGAACTCGAGGACGCCCTGCGGCCACCGCCGCTCACCCTCGACGGCCTGGAGCTCGCCGTCCACTACGCACCGGCCGGCACCGACGCCCCCACCGGCGGAGACCTCTACGACTGGTTCCTGCTCCCGGACGGCACCGTGCACATCACCATCGTCGACGCCCTCGGCCACGGCGTGCGCAGCACCCGCAGCGCGCTCAACGTCACCCACGCGGTTCGCACCCTGGCCCTCGAAGGCCACCCCCTGGAATCGATCGTGGCGCGCGCCCACGAGATCCTCACCCCCTTCGACCCCGATCTGATGGCCACGGTCCTGCTCGCCCGGCTCCACCCCGCCACCGGCGAACTGCACCTGGCCAACGGCAGCCACCCGCCGGCGCTGGTGGTCCGCCACGACGGGACCGCGGAATTCCTGGAGGTACGCGGCCGCGGCGTGGGCTTCCCGCTGCCCGGTAGCGAACGGCTGCTGCGCGCCCGGCTGGACGAGCAGGACCTGCTGGTGCTCTACACCGACGGCCTCACCGAGAGCCGCCGGGACCCGCTGGAGGGCGAACAGCGGCTGATCGAGAGCGTGTTACAGCACCGGCACCGCCCGATAAGGGAGATCCCCGGTGCCCTGGCGGAGGACATGCACGCGGTCATCCTGCACTCCGACGACACCCTCGCGCTGACCCTCCGCCGGACCCCGCAGCCGGGGTAGGCAAGAGCACCGCGGGTGTTCACGGGTGGGCACTCACCGGGCCCGCCGGCGGCACGGGATCAGTGCGTGCACCGTCTTGCCCTGGTCCGTCAGGCACACCGACGTGGCGATCGCGAGCCGCTGGACCATCGGCCAGCCGAACCCCCCGGTGTCGCCGTCGACATCGGGCGCCCGTCCCACGGGCGGACGGCAGGACGCGTCGGTCACGCCCACCGCGAGCGCGTCGCCGCAGACGGCCAGCCGCAGCGAACACGAGGAACCGGCCGCGTGCCGTACGGAGTTGGTGACGAGCTCGCAGACCACGAGCACCACCGCGTCGGCGGCGCCGTCGTCCACCGGGGGCCGCAGGCCCGCCAGGAACTTCCGGGTGACGTCGCGCGCCGTGGCGGCCGCCCTGGGCCGCCTGGCCAGCGTCGTCACCTGTGCCGACGGCGAGGGGGCCGACGGCGTCGTGCCGTGGTGCCGGGCCGTGGTGCTGCTCAACAGGATCACCTCGTTCGTGTCGTCCTCGAGACGTGCCACCGGGCCGCCACATCGTCCTCCCGCGCACGTCTCCGGTCCGCCGGCCGTCGTCCGCCGGCCATTCCGTGTGCCCTACACGGAGAGTCACTCCTCTCGTGCGTCCATCGCAGCGCAAGTCAAGAGCATGGCCCTGACCTGCTGTTCCGTCAGCCTCTTCGGTTGCGGATCGTTCCTACCCTGGTCACCCTGCGTTAATCCGCCCGCCGGTGAAGGATCGTCGGATCCCACGACCGCGGGAGGCAACTGCTGCCCGGACCACGCCCGCCGACGCCTCACCAGAGCCGGTCGATCGTCCCCGGATACAGCGCGAGACGGGTATGCCGGAACGCGGCGTGGTGCCGCCGGGCCTCGGCGGAGAAGAAGGCGGCCATGGTGACCTTGTCGAAGGGAGGCCGGTCGCTGGAGAGGGGGCACTGCGGAGTGCCGCCGATGAGGTGGGTGCCGGGCAGCAGCCGCCAGCCCGCGCTCCGGTAGAACGGTTCGAGGGGCCGGTCGCAGGTGAACACGCCCAGATCCAGGCCCGCATCGCCCATGGCCGTACGGGCGGCGGCCACCAGCCGCCGGCCGTATCCCCTGCCGCGTACGGCGGACCGGGTCACGACCGTGCTCAGTCCGCCCGCCCGGTAGCGCCGGCCCGCGTGCACCAACGGCTTGGACAGTACGTCCAGCGCCGCCACCACGGTGCCGTCGTCGTCGACGAGCAGCATCGAGCGGGGATGCAGCGCCGGATCGTGGGTGAGGGTGGGGTGTGGGCCGGGGGAGGGCTCGGCCGGGGGCCAGGCCTGGCGCTGGAGGTCCAGGACCTGCGCGCGCAGTGCTGCGGGAGTGTCCGCTTCCGGGAAGGACAGGATCTGCATGCGGTGATCGTGCCTGTCCGCACTCCGCACCGAAAGCGCGTTTTCGCCCGCGGGCGGCTCAGGTCCCCAGACAGTCGACGAACGACACCCGCCCGCCCGCGCCCTCGATGAAGTCCTGCGCGGAGTGGTTGCGCAGCAGGCACATGTCGTAGCGGGCCTTCGGGCCGCCGCCGGCGTCCTCCTCGTAGAAGTGCTTCCCGGACAGCTGGCACGAGTCGTAACGCACCAACGGGCCCCGGGGGCCGATGCGGTAGCGGTGCGGGCGGCTCGTCTCCGCGAACGGCTTGAAGGAGTGGGCGGTGTCGTCGCAGTCGTTGAAGTGCACCGTGCCGCTGTCCCAGGCGCAGTCGATCACGACGGTGTCCGGGCCGCGCACCTCGAAGCGGATGTCCTCGGCGTGGAAGCGCTGGACGGAGTCGTGGTGCGGGCCGCGCGGGAAACGGAAGAAGGTGCTGGTCCGACCGTAGTCGGGGGAGTCGCCGGGGCGGCGGCCGGTGATGATGTACGAACCGCCGCGGCAGGTGACCGAGCCCCCGTAGGGGAACTCCAGGAAATTCCCCCAGGAGTACTCGACCTTCATGTCGGTGAACCAGTAGTTGAGGAACTGGTCCTGCTGCGACCGGTCCGGCGACTTCTGCGACAGCCCGGAGTAGAGGAACGCCTTGCGGTAGGAGCCGCCCACCCGGCACGCGTCCCAGCGCATCTCGGAGTTGGTGTTGCTGCCGTCGAGGGCCAGCCCGTAGGTCCACTCACCGGTCCACTCACACTCGGAGAAGCGGTAGTCCTGGGCCTGGCCGGTCGAGAACGAGTAGAAGAACGAGGCACCGGGCGTGGCGGAGCGGAAGGCGATCTGCTCGAACATCACATTCGCCCAGCCGTCCTCGTTGCGGCACAGATAGGCGTCCTCGGACCGGGACGGCGCGAAGATCAGCTGCGTCATCCGCTTCCCGGCCCCGCGGAACCGCAGGCCGTTCGCCTTGAGCTTGCCGGCCGGCGCGTTGAGCAGCGCATGCGGTGACCGGATCAGGTACGTCCCGGCCGGAATGTCGATCACGGTCCGGCCGATGTGGTCCCAGACCCGGCCGGCCGCGTAGGCGTAGGCCCGGGCGAACGCACGGCTGTCGTCGGTGCGGCCGTCCCCCTTGGCGCCGCAGTCCGCCACCACGTCGATGACGTCCTTGCCCTTGGGCTTGCGGCCCGTGACCAGCGGCCCCTGCGGGGCGTCGTCGGACGGCTGCCCGGAGGGCGCGGCGTCGCAGCCGGCCAGGGCGGCCGCGAGCGCGGCGGCCGTACCCGCCAGCACCGTCCGGCGGCCGGCACCACCATTTGACGGAGAGGTCCTGCCTGCCATGATGTGCTCCTCCGGGGGGTCCATTTCATCGAGTGGGGGGGACATGAGTCAGTTCGGATATGCGCTCAGGGAACTGTCGGCGGCCCAGAAATCCGCGAAGGGGGTGTCCCTGTATTCGCGCTATGTGAACCGGCCGGCCGGCCGGATACTGGCCGCGGCGGGCTACTGCCTGAAACTCACGCCCAATCAGGTCACGCTCATCAGCGCGGCCGTGACCTTCGCCGGAGTGGTGCTGATCGCGGCGCTCCGGCCCTCGCCCGCCGCGGCGCTCGGAATCGTCGTGGCACTGGTGCTGGGTTTCGCGCTGGATTCGGCCGACGGTCAGCTCGCCCGCTTGACCGGGGCCGGCAGCGCCGCGGGGGAGTGGCTGGACCATGTGGTCGACTGCGCGAAGATGCTCGCCGTCCACATGGCCGTACTCATCGCCTTCTACCGTCACTTCGGATTCTCCGACCCGGTGTTCCTGCTGCTGCCGGTGGCCTTCCAATTCGCCGCGGTGATGGTCTTCTTCGGCGGAATCCTCACCGACCAGCTCAAGCGCGCCGAGCGGCTGCGGAACGGCGCGGACCGCCCCGCCGCGGCACCGGTGTCCACCCTGCGTGCCGTGGCCCTGCTCCCCGTCGACTACGGCGTGTTCTGCGCGGCGTTCCTGCTCTTCGGCAGCCGTGATCTGTTCGTCGTGGCGTACTGCGCGCTGCTCGCCGCCCATCTCCTCTTCATGGTGGCGTTCCTCGTCAAGTGGTACCGGGAACTGTCCGTACCCGCCCGCTGACGCCGGGGACGAGACGGCGGGGCATTCCCCGGAAAAACTCCGGGGAATGCCTCCGCACACCTCTGCCGGCCTTCCTCACTACGCCGAATTCGCCAGCCCGTCGAGCGCCTTGCGCAGCAGTGTGCTCGACGTGTGCACGGTGTAGGGGAAATAGATGACCTCGACGCCGACCGTCGCGAAATCCCGTTCGAGCTTGTCGCCCTTGCTCGTTCCCCGCCAGTCGTCGCCCTTGAAGAGGACGTCGAACCGGACCTGCTGCCAGGTCACCAGTTTGTCCGGCACGGTTTCCACGAAGGCCGCGTCCACGAACCGGACGCTGCGCACGATCTCCAGCCGCTCGGTGAGCGGAATGACCGGTGCCGTGCCCTTCGCCTGCTCGGCCATTTCGTCCGAGACGACCCCGGCCACGAGATAGTCGCACTGGCTCTTCGCATGCCGGAGGATGTTCAGATGCCCTATGTGGAATAAGTCGTAGACCCCGGGTGCGTACCCCACGCGGTGCGTCATGTGCTCCCCAGTCGGCGAACGGTCAGTTCTTGGCGGTGACGTTGACCGGGCCGTTGCGGCCCGAGACGTTGGTGCCGTCGGTGACCTCCAGTGAGTAGCGGTGCGCCGAGCCGGGCTGCACGGTGTCCGTGAAGCTCATGTCCGGCCGGTTCCAGTAGCGCGAGTCCTTGGTGAGCGAGGTCAGATACACCCCGTCCCGGTAGAGCTTGTAGGTCAGCGCGCCGTTGTCCCGGTCCCACGAGGCCTTCCAGGTCAGCGTGATCTTCCCGCGCGACGGGCTCGACCCGCTCATCAGCGGCACCTGCGGCGCACCGGTGTCCGGAGCCGCCGCGAACCGCGTCAGGCCCTGCTGCGGCGCGTCGTTGACGGTGGTGAACTCGCCGCCCGCCCACAGGATCCCGTCCGCCATGGTCAGCGCGCGCGGGCCGATCTGCTCGCCGATCCCGTCGTTGGTGTCCGGGAACCACGGCAGGATCGTCTTGTCCGAGATCGACTGGGCGAGGAAGTGCTGCCGGTTGCCGATGTCCGGGAAACCGCCCGGGGTGTCGGAGCAGTTGTGCGCATGCGACCCGCTGTAGAGGACGCCCTTGTACGGCAGCACGGCCTGGGTGGCGCCCAGGCAGGTGTCCTTCCAGATCTGCCCGCCGTCCGACAGCCGGCCGGCGATCCGCCCGTCGAAGACGCCGCCGCCGGTGCCCTCGGCGCCCAGATAGAAGTTGGTGCCGTCGTTGACCAGCGCCTTGACCGCCGACCTGCTGGGGATCCAGCCGGTGAAGGTGTTGACGACCTTGCCGGTGGTCGCGTCGAGCCCGGCCAGCGCGTGCACGCTCAGCAGACTGCCGTTCACCGAGGTGAACCGGCCGCCGATGATGACCTTGTTGAGCTTCGGGGCGACGGTGATCGCGTTCACGCCGGGCGTCGGGTCGTTCGGGATCGACGAGCCCCGGATCGTGGCCTTGAACGGCAGCAGGGCACCCGTCGGACGCAGTGCGGCGACCCGCTCACGGGTCTGCCCCTGGACGGTGGAGAACTGGCCGCCGATGTAGACCGCGTCGTCGGTGACGTCCAGAGCGCGCACGGTCGAGCTGACCGTGGGCTTCCAGTCGTCGCCGATCGTGCAGTCGGCGGTGTTGAGCGAGGCGGTGTTGGACCGCCCGACCGGGCCGGCCTTGCCGAACGAGCCGCCGATGTAGATCAGCGAACCGTCGGGCGAGGCCTTCATCGCCCGGATGGTGTTCTCACCGCCGCTGAACGCCGGGGCGCACGCGAGCGGTTGGCCGGTCTTGGCGTCGAAGGCCGCGAAGTTCTTCCGGGCGAGCTCACCGCCGCCGCCGGGGGCCGCACCGGGCGGCCGGATGTGATCGAACCGGCCCCCCACGTAGACGATGCCCTTGGCGTACGCCAGGGACCACACGATGCCGTCGGTCTGCCAGGTGCTCAGCGGATCGGCGGTCAGCGTGGCCTCGCCGTCGGCCTGGGCGGGACCGGCGGCGAGGGCCGTCGAAGCGGTGCCGAGCACCGCGGCCGCGAGGAAGAGATGAATGGGTCTGCTTCGTTGGCGCACAGGTCCCCCCTGGAAGCATGGCGCGAGCAAGAAATGTTGTCGGGACAGGACGCGCGAACGAGTGGAATTCCGTGTGGAATTGCTACGAGCGTTCACCGTGAGTTTTCCGAACCGCGCTTGCGCAGCGCACCGAAGAACTCCCCTACCCCCAGCGGCAAACGATAGCGCCAGACCAGTGCGCCGAACGCCCCGATTGCCAAAACTATTGCGAAAAGCGCACCGGCCACGCTGTCACCCCAGACCGCTCGCATGCCGAACGCCCCGCACGACACCGCCCCGAGCCCGGTCAGCGCGGCCAGCAGATAGGCCCGGTCCACGGTGCGGAACCCCAGCCGTCGGCGGACCAGCAGCGCCGAGACCCCGTTGTCCACGACGATCGCCAGCCCCCAGGACACCGCTGCCCCCAGCACTCCGTACCGCGGCACCAGCCACACCCCGCTGCCCACCTGGACCACGAACGCGGACCCCGCCACCGCCAGGTTCCCCACGCTCCGCCCGGCCATCAGCAGCGCGGTCTGGGCGTTGCCGACCCCGACGTTGACCAGGGCGGCCACCGCCAGTGCCACCAGCCCCGGCGCACCGTCGGCGAAGCCGGTACCGAACACCGACAGCACGGTGCGCGGAAACGCCGCGAGCAGTACGAACACCGGCCAGGAGAACAGGGCGATCCACCGCGTCGACAGCCGGTGCAGCCGCTGAGCCGCGCTCCGGTCACCGCCCGCCAGCAGCCGGCTGATCTGCGGCGCCACCGCCAGCCGGACCGCCAGCTGCAGCAGCGTCCCGGCGGTGATCAGCCGCCCGATCGCCGTGTAGACGCCGGCCTCCGCGCTCGTGCCCAGCATCGACAGCAGGATCACGCCGATCCACACCGCGGCGATGTCGAACAGCGACGACACCGCGCGCGGTCCGGCGAACGCCCAGAACTCCCGGGCCCGCGGCGGCGGTCGGCCGGTACCGGGATGGGTACGCCGGGATCGCCGCAGCGAGATCCCGGCCGCCACCGCGCCGAGCACCCCGGGCAGCAGCCAGGCCGCCCAGACGCCGGACACGCTCGGCATCCACAGCACCAGTGGCACCGCCAGGAGCACCCGCAGCACCGGCTTGCCGATCTGCTCCACGCCCACGAACGGCACCACCGAGCCGTACCCCCGGGTGGCACCGAGCAGCACCAGCGTCACCGTCGTCACCGGTAGGAACACCGCACACAGCCGGAGCACGGCACCGGCCTGCCCCGGGTCCAGTTCGGGCAGCAGCCGGCCGGCGAGCCCGGGGGAGAACAGCAGCACCGCGGCCCCGGCCCCGCTCGCCACCAGCGCCGGCAGCACGGCGGTCCGCAGCAGCCCCGGCACCCCGGCCCCACCGGTCAGCTCCAGGTCCTGGGAGACGAAACGGACCAGCGCGGTGTCGGCCCCCAGCTTCAGGGCGTTGCTGAGGATCGTGAAGGCCGCGACCGCGGTGAAGACCGCACCGGCGCCGCGGGCCCCGAGCCCCTGCGTGACGACGGCCACGAGCAGGAACCCGAACACCGCGTTCGCCGCCGAACCGGCCAGCGCGAACAGACTCCCGCGCGCCGTCGTCCGTACGCCGCCGCCCTCAACTCCTTTGTGCTGGACGCCCGTTGTCGTCGTCCCGCTGCCCGGGCCCGCCGGGCGGACGTCGGTCACCCGCGCAGCGGCCGGGCATCGGCGGACGCGCCGTCCGCCCCCACCGGGCCGGTGCGCGGTGCCGGCGGACCGGGCCGGACGGACGGTGCCACCACGGTCGTCCGGGGCTGGTGCGAGCCGCGCTTGCGGCGGGTCGGGCCGCCGTCCGTCAGCCGGCGCAGCGACGGACCGCGGCGTCCCTTGTCCAGCACGGCACCCAGAATGTGCCCGCCCGCCCCGGTGATCAGCTCCCACACCCGGTCCAGATCGTCCCGGCGCACTTCGTTGAGGTCACAGACCACGACCACGCCGGCGCCCTGCTTGGCGACGGCCAGCCCGTCCGCGTGCGAGAGCAGCGGCCCGGTGACCACCACGACCCGCTCGTCCGGGCCCGACGGCGCGTTGAGCAACCGTGCGAACTGCGGCGAGGACAACACCCGGGCAGGATTGGGCACTTCACGGCCGGGCAGCAGCTCGAACCGGCCGTCCACCCCCGCCTCCACCGCGAGTCGTTCGCCCTCCGCCCAGCTGCCCGGGACCGGCCGGCCGTGACCGGGCCGCAGCGGCAGCCGCTGGGCGAGTTGCGGCGTCCGCAGATCCGCCTCCACCAGCAGGATGTCGTTGCCGATCTCGGCGAACGCGCCGGCCAGATTGACCGCGACCGAGAGTGCCTCCGCGTTCTCCCGCGGGGAGACGATCAGCAGGCTGTCCGTGCCGGAGAACCGCAGGTCGTGCATCAGCCGGAACGCGATGGTGCGATAGGCCTCCGCGCGGTTGCCGTGACCGGACCGGCCCACCTCCAGGACCTGCTCGCCACCCCGCCGCCGCGGCAGTATGCCCAGCACCGGAGCCCGCAGGTTGTCCTGGACGTCCGCCACCGACCGCACCCGCGGCTCCAGCACCGACCGCACCCACGCCGCCAGGATCCCCAGTACCAGGCCCCCCACCGCACCGGCGAGCAGCAGCATCGCCAGGCCGGGGCTGGACGGGAAGGCCGGCGGATCACCCTTGCGCACGATGTCGCCCGCCGTGGTGTCCAGGGACTTCAGACTGGAGATCCGCCCCTGCAGATCCGCGATCTGCGACACCAGGTCCCTGCGCTCGGACTCGTCGGCGGCCCGCCCCGCACCGCCGCTCGCGTCCGCGATCCGCCGGTCCAGCACCTTGCGCTGCGCCATGAGCGGCTTCAGCTCGTCGCCGAGCTTGCCGACCGTGGTCTCGATCCGCTGCGCCGCGGCATCCTGACGGTACGTCAGGTAGGCGTGCACGAACGCATTGACCAGTGCGGACGCCCGGTCCGCCGAATCCGCGCTGTACTCGAACAGCAGGGTCTGGGTCTCCGGCGGATTGCTCACCCGCAGATCGCGCTGCAGAACGGCCGGATCCGTTCGCTCCCGCAGGGCCTTGGCCGCACCGGCCGCCACCGACGCGCTCTGCGCGATCTGCCGCTCGGTGCCCATGCTGATCTGCTTGTCCGCCGAGATCCCGCCGGCCTCGAACGGCGCGGTGCTGATCGCATGCACCACCACCTCACCCGTCGCCGTATAGGTCGGGCCGGCGAGCACGAACACCGCACCGCCACCGAGCAGACCCAGCACCAGGCCGAGCAGTATGAACGCCCGGTACCGGAAGAGCCGGCGCAACTGATCACGGATCTGGTCCGGTTCCTCCGCGGGCTCGTCGAAGACGCTCACGTACGTGTTCCTCCTGTGCATAGCGACGGTGCGGTGCGGTCCGCCGGGGCCACCGGCTCCGGCGCGGCCGCGGGCGGGGACGGGCGCCCCGGCTTGCGGGTGATCAGTAGCGGGATGCACACCAGCAGCGCGAGCGGCCCGACGATCGCCATCAGGCTGCCGCGCAGCAACACCAGTTGGTAGAACCCGAACGCCGGGACCAGCAGCGCCGCGAGCGTGCCCCGATGCCGCCGCAGCCGGTGCCGCAGCCCGTCGATCCGCCGCCCCACCGCGCCGATCAGACCGAAGACCGCGACGACCGACGGGAACCCGGCCCACATGTACGACTCGATCCACAGCGGCGCGGAGAGGTTCTCGAAGGAGTACCCCGCGTGCCGGGCGAGCAGGATGCCCGCGTCGTCCGGCTTGCCGGGCCACGCCGCGCGCGGCACGAAGAACAGCGGCGGCCCGAGCGCGGCCGTCGGCGTGAAGCCATGGGTGCGGACGTAGTCCACCCCCGTCTCGATCTGCTGGAACGCGTCGTAGTCCCCGTTGGACGTGAACTGCTCGGCGAGCGAGACGATGCGGACCGGCTCCCGCTTGTCGTAACGGAAGTAGTCGCTGTACGGGAACACCACCAGCACCACGGCCGCCACCGCCGCAGCGCCGACCCGGAACGCCCGCGGCCCGCGCAGCCACGACGCGCCGAAGACCAGCGCCAGCAGCACCGTCCCGGCCCAGAACCGCGGCTGGCTGATGGGATTGTTGACGACCACGTTGACCGCGGCCAGCAGTGGCAGCAGCAGCCGGCGCAACCCGCGCAGAATCCGGTCGCCGGCCTGGAACCGCGGCACGTGCACCAGCGCCACCAGCGCCCAGAACGCCGGCACCGACAACAGCCAGGCCGACATCGCCCGGTCCGCCGACCCCGACGGCTCGGCGAGCGCCGCCGCCTCGTTGGCCGCCTGCCGGCTGAGGAAGAACGCCGACAGCCCGCCCTGCTGCGGGATCAGCACCACCGCCAGCAACAGCGCCGCCCCGCACAGCAGCAGCACCCGCCCGGGCGCCAGCCGCCGCGCGAGCACCGGTTCGAGGACCGCGGACCCGCGGCCGGCCCGCCACGCCGCCACCGCCGACCCCGCGCTGTACGCCAGAAGTCCCGTCTCCACCAGGGCCGTTGAGACGAACGCGGTGTGCGCATCGACCACGAACCCGCGCGGATACGCGTCCGTGGCGAGCATCGCCAGCGGCGCAAGTCCCAGCCACACGTACGAGAACAGCCAGAATCCGAAGGCGATCAGCCGGGCCCGGACGTCCGTCAGGACCCGCGCCAGCGCCGCGCCGGTGTGCACCACCACCACGCACTGGACGGCGAGCGCGGCACCGAAGCGGGCGTCCAGCGACCGCAGCACCAGCAGCGGCAGCAACACCACCAGCAACAACGCCCAGCAGCCCAGCGCGGCCACCGCACGCCCGGGCCCACCGGCCGTCCGACGCCCCGCCCTCACCGGCCCACCACCCCCAACTCCCCGTCAGCGGCCCACAATCTAAGCGACATCGGATGACAAGAGTGGCTTCGGGACACAATCGCAACCCAATTCACAGTCCGGGATGCCCTGACCGCTTCTACGATGACCCGCACAGCCTGAGGGGGGCATCCGTGGAAGACTCGTTCGACGGGCGGTGCGTGCTGGTCGTCTCGACCAACTACGCACCCGAGCACACCGGCATAGGGCCGTACTCGACGCAGATCGCCGAGCACCTCGCCGCGTCCGGGGCCGACACCCACGTCCTCGCGGGCCTGCCGCACTACCCGTCCTGGCGGGTGGCGGAGGGCTACCGCGGCCACCGGCGGATGCGGGAGCACCGCGGCGGGGTGACCGTGCACCGCCGGTGGCACACCGTGCCGGCGGTGCAGACCGCCGCCCGCCGGGCGCTGTTCGAGGCGAGCATCCTCGCGCACGGCCTGCTGGCGCCGCCGCCCGTCCGGCCCGATGTGGTGCTCACCCAGATGCCCACCCTGGCCGGCGGAGTGCTGGGCGGCCGGCTGGCGCGGCGGGCCGGGGTGCCGCACGTCGTTGTCGTCCAGGACCTGATGGGCGCGGCCGCCGAGCAGAGCGGCATCCAGGGCGGGGGCCGGGCCGCGGCCCTGGCCGGAGCCGTCGAGGCACGCGTCCTGCGCGGAGCCGCCGTCGTCGGGGTGGTGCACGAGTCCTTCGTGGCCCGGGTCACGGCGATGGGGGTGCCCCGCGGGCGCATCCACGTGGTGCCCAACTGGACGCACGTCACGGGCCCGCGCGGCGACCGGGAGCGGACCCGGGCCCGGCTGGGCTGGGCGGCCGACGAGACCGTGCTGCTGCACGCCGGCAACATGGGCCTCAAACAAGGGCTGGAGGTGCTGGTCGAGGCCGCCCGGCTCGCCGACCGCGAAGCCGCTCCGGTACGGATCGTGCTCATGGGGGACGGCAACCAGCGCGCCGCGCTGCAACGGCTGGGCGACGGCGTCCGCGCGCTGTCCTTCCTCCCGCCGGCCGACGCCGAGGAGTTCCCCGAGGTACTCGCGGCCGCCGATGCGCTCGCCGTGACGCAGAAGGCGTCCGTGCTCGACATGAGCCTGCCGTCCAAGCTGACCTCGTACTTCATGGCCGGCCGGCCGGTGATCGCCTCGGTCGCGGCCGAAGGCGGCACCGCCCAGGAGGTCCTCCGCTCGGGCGCCGGGACCGTCATCGCCCCTGAGGACCCCCAGGCACTGCTGGCCGAGGTCCGCGCGCTCGCGGAGGACCCCGTAAGGGCCGCCGGGCTGGGCGCCCGCGGTCCCCGGTACGCCGAGGAACGGCTCAGCAGCCGGGCCGGACTGGCGCGGATCACCGCCCTGCTGCGGCTGGCCACGGACGGCCGGGTCGGCGGCCGTTAGGCACGGGGACGTGAGGTATCGGCGGCGGGGCCGGGGCCCCGCCGCCACCCGGCTCATCCGCCTCCCGCGAGCGACCGGTAGTGCTCCTCCAGCCGGTCGGCCACCGCGGCGAGCGAGAACTCCTCGTCCAGCGCCGCGCGGCCGGCCCGCACCACCCGCTCCCGCAACGCCTCGTCCTCCAGCAGCCGCAGCACCGCATCGGCCAGCTGCTCCGGCGAACCGTCGGTCACCAGCGCCGCTCCGCGACGCCGGAGCGCGCCGGCGATCCCGCAGCGGTCCGTGCAGACCACCGGAGTGCCGACGGCCAGGGCCTCCAGCACACTCATCGGGAAGGGCTCCTCGACGCTCGGCAGCACGTACACCGCCGCCCGCGCGGTCCGCTCCACCGCGGCCGCGTGGTCCAGCGCACCGCCGTACGTCACCACCTCCCCGAGCCCCTCCTCGGCGATCAGCTGCCGGACCGCACCGAGCCGTCCCTCGTCCGCGCCGTACACGGGGAACGCCACCTCGGGGCGCTTGCGGTGCACCAGCGCCGCCATCCGCACGAACGCCTCGGGCCGTTTACGGGCCTGCAGCCGGGCCAGGAACAGCACCTCGGCCGGCACCCGCACCGCCGCCTCGGTCGCCCCCGGCCGCACCCCGTTGTGCAGCCTGACCAGCCGCGGCCCGCGCGGCCCCAGCACCCGCCGCAGCCCGGCCTCCTCCTCGTCCGTGAGCACCAGCGCCGCGGCCGCCCGGCGCAGCAGCGGCACATAGACCCGGTCGAAGAGCCGGGCCACGGCCGACGACCGCGGCTGGACCATGCCGTGCGTCTGCACCACGAACGGCCGGCGGCGCAGTACGGCGACGGCGAGCGCGGCCAGCGACACCAGGTCGCGGCCGGCGTGCAGATGCAGGGCGCCGGACCGGCCCGCGGCGCGCCACAGCAGCGGCAGCAGCCCCGGGTGGAACAGGCCGAGGAACCCCTGCCCGGGGACGAGCGTGTGCGCGGTGCGGGCCCGCAGCGGCACCCCGTCCACGGTGCGCGGCGGGCCGCCCCGGCCGCGCCACAGCGCGATCAGCTCGACCTCGTGCCCACGCGCGGCCAGTTCGGCGAGCTGCCCGGTGGCCACGCTCACCGGCCCGCCGTACGCCCCGTCGTCGCTCACCAGGGTCACGACATGGCTGATCCTCACCGGGCACCTCCGGTGGTGTGCACGGCCCCCGCGGGCACGTCGCGGTGGGCGACCGCGCCCGCACCGACCACCGCGCCGGCACCGACGGTGACCCCGCGCAGCACCATGGCACGGGCCGCCACCCACGCGCCGGGCTCCAGACGGATCGGCCCGTTGTCGAACTCGAAGGTGGGGGACCGGCGTTGATGGCTGCCGGTGCACAGCACGGCGCCCTGGGACACACAGACGTCATGGCCGATCGTGATCGGCTCCAGAGTGATCAGCCAGGCGTCCTCGCCCACCCAGACGTCGTCGCCGATGGTGAGCTTCCACGGCCACTGCACCCGCACCCGGTGCCGGATCAGCACCCGGTCACCGACCCGCGCGCCGAACGCCCGCAGCACCGCGGGACGAAGCCGCGGCGGGAACCACCACTTCACGAAGAACAGGTTGAGCACGGCGAACCAGAGTGCCTGGGTCAGCAGACCGCGGCCCTTGTCGTAGCCGGCGCCGGTGAAGCCGCGCAGCCGACGGGCGGTGGCGGCCGTGGTCATCGGTCCACCCGCACCCGGTGGCCGGAGAGTTCGTCCTCCAGCTGCCGTATGTCGGACTCGACCATGATCCGCGCCAGCTCGTCGTACTGCACCTTCGGCGACCAGTCCAGCAGCCGCTTCGCCTTGGACGGATCGCCGATCAGCGCGTCCACCTCACTGGGCCGCTCGTACTTGGGGTCGAAGCGGACGCTGCGCTCCCAGTCCAGCCCCACGCAGTCGAACGCGGCGTGCAGGAAGTCGCGCACGGTCGCGGCCACCCCGGTCGCCACCACGTAGTCGTCGGGCTCGTCACGCTGGAGCATCAGCCACATGGCCTCCACGTACTCGGGCGCGTAGCCCCAGTCGCGGACGGCGTCCAGATTGCCGAGGTAGAGGTGCTGCTGCAGACCGGCCTGGATACGGGCCACCGCGCGGGTGATCTTCCGGGTGACGAAGGTCTCGCCGCGGCGCGGGCTCTCGTGGTTGAAGAGGATCCCGTTCACCCCGAACAACCCGTACGCCTCGCGGTAGTTGACGGTGGACCAGTAGGCCATGACCTTGGCGCAGCCGTAGGGGCTGCGGGGATGGAAGGGCGTCGACTCGTTCTGCGGCGGCGGGGTGGAGCCGAACATCTCCGAGGACGACGCCTGGTACAGCCGGGTCCGCACGCCACTGGCGCGGATGGCCTCCAGCAGCCGCAGCGCACCCAGCCCGGTGACGTCGCCGGTGTACAGCGGGGCGTCGAAGGAGACCCGGACATGGGACTGCGCGCCGAGGTTGTAGACCTCGTCCGGCTGCACGTCGCGCAGCAGGTTCACCAGCGCCACCCCGTCGGACAGGTCGACGTGGTGCAGCAGCAGCCGGCGCCCCGGGGTGTGCGGGTCCTGGTAGATGTGGTCTATGCGCTCGGTGTTGAAGCTCGACGAGCGTCTCATCAGCCCGTGCACTTCATAGCCCTTACCCAACAGCAGTTCCGCGAGATACGAACCGTCCTGGCCGGTGATACCGGTGATCACGGCGGTTTTGGTCATGGCTTCCCCCCACGAGAAACGTAGTTATTTCCTGAAATGGCCGGTGGGTGTATCGGTTCCACTGCCACAATCCGGGCCATGGATGACTTGCTGCCCCCGCCCGCCCGGGTCTTCGTCGCCGGCCACCGGGGCCTGGTCGGCTCCGCCGTCGCCCGGCGACTGTCCGCTCAGGGCTACGACGTACTCACCCGCCCCCGCACCGCACTCGACCTGCGCGATGCCGCCGCCACCGCGGACTGGCTGCGCGTGGCCCGGCCCGACGCCGTCGTCCTGGCGGCCGCCAAGGTCGGCGGGATCATGGCCAACAGCACCCAGCCGGTGCAGTTTCTGGAGGACAACCTGAGCATCCAGCTCAGCGTCATCGCCGGAGCCCACCAGGCAGGCGTGCGCCGGCTGCTGTTCCTCGGATCGAGCTGCATCTACCCCAAGCACGCCCCCCAGCCCATCACCGAGGACGCCCTGCTCAGCGGGCCGCTGGAGCCCACCAACGAGGCGTATGCGATAGCCAAGATCGCCGGCCTGGTGCAGATCCGCTCCTACCGCCGGCAGTACGGCTCCTCCTTCATCTCCGCCATGCCGACCAACCTCTACGGCCCCGGCGACAACTTCGACCTGGAGACCTCGCACGTCCTGCCCGCACTGATCCGCCGCTTCCACGAGGCGAAGGAGCAGGCCCTGCCCGAGGTCACCCTCTGGGGCACCGGCACCCCCCGGCGCGAATTCCTGCACGTCGACGACCTGGCCGCGGCCTGCGAAGTGCTGCTGCGCCGCCACGACGGCGAGGACCCGGTCAACGTCGGCTGCGGCGAGGACCTCACCATCGCCGAACTCGCCTCCTGCGTCGCCTCCGTCGTGGGCTATGAGGGACGGCTCTCCTTCGATCCGTCCCGCCCCGACGGCACCCCGCGCAAGCTCCTCGACATCAGCACGATGCGCGCCCTGGGCTGGTCGCCGACCGTCCCGCTCGCGGACGGCATCGCCGCGACCTACGCCGCCTGGCGGTCGCAGCCGGCCCGGGCGTGAGGACGCCGCCGGGCCCCGGGTGTGCGCACGGCGGGCGCTCCCACGAGCGCCCACACCGGCCGCACACCCGGGCCGGCCGACCCGCTCAGTACGCACCGCGGCCGTCCAGCACCGCGCGCACCGTACGGGCCAGCACGCCGATGTCCCGGCCGTAGGACCAGTTGTCCACGTAACTCAGGTCCAGCCGCACGGTCTCGTCCCAGGAGAGATCGGACCGCCCGCTGACCTGCCACAGGCCGGTCAGCCCCGGTTTGACGGACAGCCGGCGCAGCTCCGTCCCGTCGTACCGCTCCACTTCCTCGGGCAGTGGCGGCCGCGGCCCCACCAGGGACATGTGGCCCGCCAGGACGTTGAAGAGCTGGGGGAGTTCGTCCAGCGAGAGCCGGCGCAGCACCCGGCCCACCCGGGTCACCCGGGGATCCCGCCGGATCTTGAACATCGCCCCGTCGTGCTCGTTCGCCGACTCCAGCGCGGCCCGCATCCGGTCGGCGGTGACGACCATCGTGCGGAACTTCCACATCCGGAACGGCCGCAGATCGCGGCCGACCCGGATCTGCCAGTAGAAGACCGGGCCGGCCGAGGTGAGCCGGATCGCCGCCGCCACCACGGCGAACAACGGCGCGAGCAGCACCAGTAACAGCAGCGCCCCCACCCGGTCCGTGGTCTGCTTCAGCAGTACCGGCAGCCCCCGTCGTGCCGCCGGGTCTATGTGCATCACCGTCAGTCCGGCGGCCTTCGTCAGCCGGACCCGGTGCCGGGACACGTCGATCAGCCCCGGAAGTATGGCCAGATCCCGTCCCTCGTCGTGCAGTGCCCAGGCCAGCCGGCGCACCCGCGCGGCGGACATCCGGCGGCCGGGCGCCACGAAGACCAGATCCGCTTCGAGTTCGGCCGCACACCGCAGCACGGTCTCGCCGTCCCGCGCGCCGTCCGGCCCGTCCCCGTCGAAGGTCAGCCGGGCCGGCACCGGCAGCGCCGAGTCCGTGTCCTCCTCGCCGACCAGGCAGCCCCCCACGACCACGTACTCGTGATCGGTGCGGTGCGCCAGCTCCTCCAACACCAGGTCGACGGCGCCGGGTTCCCCGATGAGCAGCACCCGGCGCAGCGCCTGTGCGCGGCGGCGCACGCCCTGCAGATAGCGGTGTACGAGCTTGCGCCGCAGCACCGTCAGCGCCAGCCCCGGCACCAGCGCGAGCACACAGATCTCGGTGGAGACGTCGATCCGTGCCACGACGCAGATGACGGCCAGCACGCCCAGGACGGTCAGCCAGTCCAGCAGGATCGGCAGCACCGCACCGCTGCCGCCCAGCTCATCCCTGGAGTAACGATTCTTTGCCGCTCCAACGGCCAGCCAGGCGGCGCCGGCGAGCGCCGCGACGAGCAGCGGTTGCGGTTGCCTGGTCGCGGCGCAGACCGCCCCCATCGGCACCAGCGCACCGAGGAGGTCGGCGGCCAACGCCACCTGTAAGAGCCGCTGTTCGGTGGATCGGTGCCTTTCCTCCTCGCGCCGCTGCGGCGTGCGCTCCAGCTTGGCTGTCCCGGCGGGTGACGTCATCACCCGTGAACCGGCAGCTTCGAACAACCCCATGGCCCCCCACTTGGTCGTCCCCTCACGTCCGGTGCGATCGGACCCCCCGGTACGCGACCGCCTCCGTGTCGGAGGTGAACGCTAGAGCACGGTGCGCCCGACTGCTGAGGTTTACCTATTTTGAGTGTTCTTGTGCCTCGTTGTTTACAAGCGCGTGCACGCATGCTCCACTTCCGGCCCTCGCGGAAGCAAGAGACGCAGAGGCCCCGGGGGTGTGATCCAGCCCCGGGGCCCACGTGCCTATCGCGTCAGATGCTCAGTGCCGGTGACACACCAGGTGCGTCCGGTGCCAGGTGCGGGTCCAGTAGCCGGGGTGGCGGTGGCCGCGCCGGTCCTGCCAGGCCGGGTGCCAGACCCGGACCCAGCGGCCGTGGACCACGCGGCAGTGGCCCCGGTCGACGTGCCTGGATGCCGTGTGGTCGCCGTGCGCCGGCGCCGTGGCCGAGGCGGAACCCACCGAGGAGAGGGCCATGCCCCCGGTGAGGGCAACGGTGGCGGCGCCCAGTGCGAAGGCGCGCTTGAATCCGTCAATCATGAGGATCATGCCTTTCTGCATTGCCATGCTGCGAGTGCCCCGGCTCTGGCCGGGCAGCAAGGAGAATGCACCCGCCAAGCGGCGCGCGTGCGGTCAACACCGTGGGCTTTACCGAATGCAGACATAACGCAAAAGAGGCGGATAATACGACAGATGTGACGGGGGGTGTGGCGGGCTACTGCAGCCCCGTCTGTGACTTGCTGAAGAGCACGCCCTCGGAATAGAAGAACACCGCGTTGCTGCTGCCGTCGGCGCCGTAACACGTCCATGTGACGGGGTAGTTGTCGGCGCGCTCGGTCTTGTTCTCCTGCTGGCAGGTACTCGCGTAACGGAGCAGGGTGCGCACGCTGCTGCCCGCCTTGATCTCGTTGAATTCGGCGAGGGTCAGCGGGTCGCTGGCGATGGCGCTGCCTTCGTAGGCGCCGGCGGCCACGAGGAGGCCGAGGGTGCAGAGGCCGGCTATCGCGCTCTTCTTCACGGGTGGGATCGTCCTTGTGCGGCGGAAGTGACGGGAGGTGTGCGCAAGGAGCGTAGCCGTCCGGTCCGCTCCCCGGCACCGCTCCGGCGGGCTGCATCACAACAGGTGTCCTCCGGGGCCCGGGCGCCGTAGCGTGGGCGGGCCGCCAAAAAGCTGGCGATATTCCGCACAACACGGGTAGACGCAGGAGTGTCACGAAGATCGGCCCGGCTCGGAGGAGGGGGGAAACGGTGACCCAGGCAGCGTCCCATGTACCGGCCACAGCCGCGCAGGCACGCGATCGCGTCAGCGACCTCTTGAAGGCCCATCCCGGGCCGGTGGAGGCGATGAAGCTCACCGATGCCCTGCTGATCACGTCCGAACTGGTCACCAACGCCCACCGCCACACGGACGGTCTGATCGACTTCAGCGCGCGCGTCACCGGCAACCGCCTCACCCTGCTCGTCGAGGACGCCAGCCCGGACCACCCCGTGACGGCCTCCCGCCACGGACCGGGGGACGTCGGCGGCTACGGCTGGCCCATGGTGCGCCAACTCGCCACCTCGGTCACCATCGTTCCCACGGCCCGTGGCGGCAAGGCCATCAGTGTCACGCTTGACCTGATGTGACCCGATCTGTGACCCGATCCGTCCTGATGGGGAAGGCCCCCCGATGGGAAGGCCCCCCGATGGGGAGGCCTCCCGAGGGGGAAGGGCGGAGCCTTCCTCAGGCCCTGCCATGCTGCGGAATGCGTTCCAGCAGCCCGCGCAGATCGTCCGCGTGCTCCTCCTCCTGCGCCAGCAGGTCCTCGAACACCCGCCGGGTGGTCGGATCGCCGTCGCCCAGCCACTGCGCGATCTCGGTGTACGCGGCGATGGCGACCCGTTCGGCCACCAGGTCCTCCTTGATCATCTCCACCAGATCGGCGCTCGCGTCATAGCTCGCGTGCGCCCGCTGCGTCAGCGTGTCCGGGTGGAAATCGGGCTTCCCGCCGAGTTGCACGATGCGCCGGGCAATCTTGTCGGCGTGCTCCTGTTCCTGCGTGGCATGTTCCAGGAACTCCGCCGCGACCGGCTCCGAATAGATCCCGGAAGCCGTGTAGTAATGCCTCTTGTACCGCAGCGTGCAGACGATTTCGGTGGCCAGTGCCTCGTTCAGCACCTGCAGCACGCGCTCCAGATCGGCGCCGTACGCATCGGTCACCGGACCCTTTTCGATTTCCTGGCGGGCCCGGGCGCGGATGGTTTCGATGTCCATAAGGAAATCAGCCATGACTTTTCTCCCTTGCCATTGATCGACTTCCGTTGATCGTATTCCGCTGGTCCCCCATTCCGGGCGAGCGGACGCGTCCGGCCCCGTATGTGCCGGTATCCGGCCTAGAGGTGCCAGCTCACGGTGCCGGTGGCCGTCGACACGGCGACGAGCAGCACCAGGTCGAGCGCGCCGAAGGCCAGTCCCAGCCAGGCCCGCAGCCGACGGATCGTCCCGCGGCGGAGCGCCAGGAAGCCGAAGACCAGCGCGCACGGGCCGAAGAAGACGTTGAAGACCAGCGTCCCGAGCAGTCCGCAGACGAACGCGGCCACGGCCATGCGGTCGGCCTGCGGATGCGGACCGGTCTTCAACGGAATCCAGGTGGACGTCATCGCTGTGCCTCCTTCGACGGGGTCGTCGCCTTATGGCGTTCGCGGACGAAGAACACCGCCAGCCATGCCGTGATCGCGATTCCCGCGACGACCGTGACGGCCGCGGGGACATGACCTGCGGTCCCCAGCAGCACGCCGAAGAGGAAGACTGCCAAGACCAGGAAGAGCATGGTGTGCCTGTGCCTTTCCCTGTGGGGCCGGCGGGCGCGCAGCGCGCTGCCGGCACGGACGGGCACCGGCCGCTCCATTGCGGCGGCTTGCACGAACGCTGGTACCCGCAGAACGCCGGAAAAATCAGCTCGGCGCGGCGGGAGATTGCCCCCTTCCCGGCCGGCCCGGGGGCCTCCTCCGCCATTTCATCCCCACCCCTTACCGGCATCCTTCTCGCCCTCGTTGGAGACGTCCAGACGGTCTGTCACGGCATCCGAGCACCTCGCCGGAACGGGGCCCCGGCCGGCACCGGAACTACGATCGCGGGGAGGAAATGGCCGAAAAGGAGATGGGAAAGGGGAGGGGTAATGCGGAAGCAAAGGAAGGAAAGGGAGGAGAGGAAGGGAATGGCGACCGGAAGCGGGGGGCCGGAAGGCGGGGGTCCGGGAGACGGGGGCGGTGACCTGATCGACCGTCACATGTGCACCGTCGAGGACGTACTCCGGCTGCTGGACGGGCTGTTCGCGTCGGAGGCCGACCGCTGGACGGCCGGTGCGGCCTCCTGGTGGGACGGCTTCTACGCCGACCGTTCCAAGCCGGTGCCGTTCTTCGTGGCGAAGCCCGACGAGAACCTGGTCTCGTACCTCGACCGCGGGCTGGTCGCTCCCGGGCGCGCGCTCGACCTGGGGTGCGGGCCGGGCCGTAATGCCCTCCACCTCGCCGCCCGGGGCTTCCGGGTGGACGCGGTGGACCTCTCCCCGGCGGCGATCGCCTGGGCCGAGGACCGCGCCCGGGAAGCCGGGGCCGACATCACCTTCCACTGCGGTGACGCCTTCACCGTTGTCGGAACCGACGACGGTGCCCCGCTCCGCGGCCCGTACGACCTGATCTATGACTCCGGCTGCTTCCACCATCTGCCGCCGCACCGCCGCATCAGCTACCTCGCCCTGCTCGACCGCGCCCTGGCCCCTGGCGGCCATCTCGCGCTCACCTGCTTCGCGCCGGGCGATGAGCGGGGTGGCTCCGAGCTCGGCGACGCCGACCTCTACCGCCGGTCCACCGGTCTGCACGGCGGACTCGCCTACCCGCCGGAGTCCCTGCGCCGGATCTTCGCCGACCTGACGGAGGTGGAACTGCGCCGCATGCACGACGAGCCGCCGGACTCCCCGCACTTCGGCGAGCCCTTCCTCTGGACGGCACTGCTGCGGCGCGGCCCATGGGACGGCACCGCTACGGCGCGGCGGCACCCGGCCGTAACGGTCGTGCAAGGGGAAGACCGCTAGCAGAGGCTGAGGATCGCCTCGGCGGTGAAACCGGGTGCCTCGCGGGGCGGGAAGTGGCCCACTCCGCCCAGGACTTGACGGGTGTAGCCGTCGGCGAACAGCTGATGTTTGCCGGCGGTGGTGCCCAGGAGGTTGTCGGCGTCCTCCGCGCCGTGCAGCACGATCGTCGGCACCTGGACCGGGGCCGGTGCGGCGAGGCGTTCCTCGACGGTGTCGTACGCGGGGTCGCCGGGGGCCTCGCCCCAGCGGTGGAGGTAGGCGTGCACGGTCACGTCGGCCCAGTCGTCGTTGTCCCATGCCGCGGCCGTCTCGTCGAACTCCTCCTGGGAGAAGTCCCAGCCGGGGGACCAGGCCGTCCACAGGTAGTGGCAGAAGGCGCGCCGGTCCTGCACCATGGCCTTCCGGCCGCGGCCGGTGGCGACGAACCACTCGTACCAGTACGCCTGCGCGAGCGCGTAGGGGAGCGGCGTGTCCGGGCGGTGGGTGGCGTAGCCGGCCGACATCGCCGCGATGGCGCGTACCCGCTCCGGCCAGAGCGCGCCGACCACGTACGCGGCGCGGGCGCCCCAGTCGTGCCCGGCCAGGACGACCTCGCCGAGGTCCAGCGCGTCGAGGAATTCGCCGAGGTCGCTGCCGAGCGCCGCGATCTGCCCGCTGCGCGGCCGGGCCGGGTCGCGGAACCGGGTCGCGCCGAAACCCCGCAGATACGGGCGGTAGACGCGGCATCCGGCGGCGTGCAGGAAGGGCAGTACGCCGTCCCAGCAGTGGATGTCGTCCGGCCAGCCGTGCACCGCCACCACGGGGCGCCCGGTCTCGGGTCCGCTGACGGCGTAGGCCGTGTCCAGCGTGGGCGTGCGTACGGTCCTGATGTCGAGCTCGGCCCCGGCTCCGCTCGCCACCGCCGTCCCGGTCTCGCGTTCCGTCACCGATGGGCCTTCCGCAGAGTCGAGTCGCCGGTCGTGGGGCGCGTTCCCTGCGACTGTGCCAAGCGGCCCGGCTCCCGCCCGTCATCGACACGCGCGGGCACGGCGGTGGCCCGGCGGAGGGGGAATCCGCCGGGCCACCGCCTCACACTCTGCGGGCTCTGCCCACCTCGCCGCCGTTGTCGCCGCCGAAGCGGCCGTGCGGCGCGGTCATCGCTCCATGGCGTCCCGGGCCTTGTGCCCGGCCTGACGCAGATCGCCCTTGGCCCGTTCGGCGCGGCCCTCCGCCGTCATGCGCTCGTTGCCCACGGCGCGGCCGACGGTTTCCTTCACGGCGCCCTTGATCTGCTCGGTCTTCGCAGAGGTCTTCTTGTCGGCGGTCATGGTCGTGCTCCCTTGCTGTCGAGCCGTTCCTTGACGAAGAGCCGCCTGCCCGGGACGCCGCCGCGCAAACGCAGACATCGTTCCGCCCGTACGGGGCACATGTCCGTGGTCGTTCCACTACGGAAGACGCCCTACGGAGGGAGACGACACCACCGATGAGTGAGCAGCGCGAGTTCGAGCACGACCACGAGCGCCACCACGACCAGGAGCGCCGCCACGAGTACGAGCAGTGGCGGGCCCGTACGGTCCGCCGTCCCGAGGACGTACCGGTGACCACACCGCTGTCCTGGATGGCGGAGAAGCACTTCGCCCACGGGGAGCGGCTGGCCGACCGCCGGCTGCCCGCCGCGTACCGGGGACCCGACGAGCGGGGTGATGCCGGGGACGCGCTGGCGCAGCTCGCGCTCGGCGTCCGGATCGCCCGGGCCGTCGAGCAGTACCGTGCGGAGACCCTGCACGAGGCGCTGCAACTCGGCGCCACCTGGAGCCAGATCGCCGCCGCCCTCGACCTCGGCACCGACGAGGCGCGCGCCATCCTGCGCAGCCACGCGGACGGTCAGCTGCGGCTGTACGAGAGCGAGGACAGCGGGGGAGCCGGGCTGCTCGGCATGAGCCCCGAGCAGCACCGGGCCGCCATGGCGCTGACCGCACTGGGCGACGACGAACCGGCCACCGCCGCCGAGGCCGCGGCGATCACCGGATGACCGTCACCGTCAGTTCCCGGCCACCGTCTCCGCCCAGTCGATGCGGTGGAAGTGGAGCGGGCGGAACATCTGCTCGGGGGTGGGGAAGGCGGCCGCGGCCTCGAGGTCGGACTTGCCGGCCTTGACCTTGTTGGCGGCGGCCGCGTTCCGCCCGACGGCCTCCACCCGCTCGCGGCGCAAGCCTGCGTAGGCGCTGAACGCCTCGCCGGGCGTGGGCAGATCACGCAGGCAGCGGGCCAGTTCCACGGCGCTCTCGATGGCCAGCGAGGCGCCCTGGCCCGAGCTGGAGGACGGGGCGTGTGCCGCGTCGCCCACCAGGACCATGCGGCCGCGGTGCCAGTGCGGCACCGACGGCATGCGTTCCATCCGGCCGACCGCCATCAGCTGGTCGGGGTCGGTGTGCTGCAGCAGCCGCTCGCCCGGGACGTGGCCCGCGTAGGCCTCGCGCAGCGCGGCGAGCCACTCGGCGGCCGGGACCCGCGCCAGGTCGGCCGGGTCCGGCGGGGTGTCGGTCGGCAGTCCGGCGAACCAGATCAACCGGCCGTCCGGGCCGCGCCAGTGGCCGGTGAAGGTGCGGCCGAAGGCGAAGTACATCGTGCCGGGCTCGGCCTCGACGCCGCTGTCGGTGGCGTACCCGCCGAAGCTCAGCACACCGCCGTACTCCGGCCCGGGCGCCTGCGGGTCGATCAGGGTGCGGACGGTGGAGCGGATGCCGTCGGCGCCGATGAGGATGTCGGCGGTCGCCGACGTGCCGTCGGAGAACCGGGCGGTGACGCCCTCGGGGGTCTCCTCGGCGCCCACCAGCCGTTTGCCGTAGGCGAACGGGATGCCCTGGTCGGCGGCGTGATCGGTCAGGGCGCGGTAGAGCGTGGCGCGGGGCATCGCGAGGCTGGGGGGCAGCTCGGCGAAGCCGTCGAAGGCGGCGAAGCGGTGCCCGGCGCCGTCCGCCATGACCGTCCCGGGAACCGGCTGGCCGAGGGCCTCCACCGCCTTGTCGGCGCCGATCGTCCGCAGCGCCGCGAGGCCGTTGGGGGCCAGGGCCAGCCAGGCGCCCACGCCGTCCGCGGCCGCGGGGTAGGCCTCGTGGACCGTTGCGGTGATGCCCGCCTTGCGTAGCGCGAGTGCGGTGACCGGGCCCGCCAGGCCGCCCCCGATGACCAGTGCCGTCCGCACGGCCGCGCCGCCGCGCCCGCCCTGAGTGCCGTTGTCGCTCATGACCCCTCCCGAGGATGCGCCCGCCGGACAGCGGGCTCCTGGCATCCATAGTTGCACTGCACCTAGTCTCAATGCAACTAGTCTCGCCTCTACTACGCTAACGCCATGACCGCTCCCGTGAAGAGTTCGCCGCTCGCCCTCACCGTCCTGGCGCTGCTGCACTACAAGCCGCTGCACCCGTACGGCATCCAGCAACTGATCAAGCAGTGGGGCAAGGAGCAGGTGGTCAACGTCGGCCAGCGGGCCGGTCTGTACCGCACCATCGAGCGGCTGCACGCGGGCGGGCTGATCGCCGTACGGCAGACCGAGCGCGACCAGCAGTACCCCGAGCGCACCGTCTACGAGGTCACGGACGAGGGCCGGGCGGTCGCCCGCGAGTGGCTGGACCAGATGCTGGCCGTCCCGAAGGGCGAGTTCCCCGTCTTCCCGGCCGCCCTGTCCAACCTGCCCATGCTCACCCCGGACGAGGCGCTGGACGTGCTGGAGCGGCGCGCCGACCGCCTCGCGGCCCAGCGCGCGGACCTGAAGGCCCAACTGGCCGTGCACACCGGGGAGGGCGTCCCGCGCGTCACCCTCATCGAGCACGAATACCTGCTGGCCATGGTCGATGCCGAGGAACGCTGGGTCCGCGCGGTGACCGACGACCTGCGAAGCGGCGGACTGACCTGGTCCCCGGAGATGCTCGCCGCCTTCGACGAACAGCACAACTCGGGCGCGCCCGCGGGCGGTTAGGCGCGCTCCGCCGACGATGACGTACCTTTTCCGCGAGCCGACCCGGGTCCTCGGCCGCGAAGCAGACGAAGGGAAACGCGCCGTGTGGAATCCGACGGAGCTGTGGCTGGAGGGTGCGGTCATGGCGGTCCTGCACGCGGCCGGGCCGGAACAGGGCTATTGGGTGGAGGACACCGGACTGCTGCATGACGACGGCAGCGCCCTCGTGCGCGCCCCCTACGGCGAGTCCGGCGGGCGGCTCTTCGAGGACTGCACCGACCCGGCCGACCTGCGGGAGGCGTACCGCCTCGCCGACGCGGCGTTCGACGCGGCCCGGGCCGGCACGCTGGACGCCGAGGTCCTGCTGCCCGTCCTGCGCCGCGCCGACCCGGAGCCCGGCCGCCGCTTCGACATCGAGGCGGCCCTCGCGGTGGCCGCGCGGGCGGGCCTCACCCCCGGCACGTCCAGGCCCGCCCTGCCCGGCGCGAGCCGGCCGGAGGAGGCGGGATGACTCCCCATTCCCTGGCGTTCTATCTGGACGTCGTGACGTCGGGAACGGTGCTCGGCGCGAAGCCGACCGATCAACCGGACCGGGTGACCGGCCTGCTGGGAACGGATTTCGCGGAGAACCGGTCCGGCCGTCACCACATGTGGCGGGACTACGGACTCGCGGAGTTCTTCTGGCAGCGGGAGTCCGCCGACGGCCCGTGGACCGGGCACCACTTCACCCTGCAGGTCCACCGGCTCGCGTACGGCGGAAAGGTCGTCAACGACGAGCTCCGGTCCAGGTACGGGCGGTTCGCCCGCAGGCTGCGGTTCGGGAAACTGCAGCGGCTGCTGGAGAAGCGCGGAACGGTGCTGAGGGAGATCCCGTCCGGTCAGGACCCCTGCTACCGCCTGTTCTGGAACCCCGGTTCATGGACGTGCGTCACCGTGATCGGCGCCAAGGAGGAGTACCGGACACCGGACGACCTGCAGGTCGGGGACGTCTGCGGCATCACTGCGCCGATGACTCCCGAAGAGGTGGCGTGGCGGGCCGCGCGGTAGTGCCGGCGGCCTCGCGGTCATAGGCCGCGACCGCGGCGCGGTCCACCTTGCCGTTGGTGTTGAGCGGGAGTTCGGCGAGGTGGGTGAAGGAGCCCGGGATCATGTAGACGGGCACCAGGCGGCGCAGGAAGGTGGTCAGCTCCGCGGCCGTGGTGGGCTCGCCCGAGTAGTAGGCGACCAGGACGGAGTCCTCACCGGTCTCGCGGACCAGGGCGACCGCGTCGCGTACGGCGGGGTGGCGGGCCAACGCCGCGTCCACATCGCCGAGTTCGATGCGCTGGCCCCGGACCTTGACCTGGTGGTCGAGGCGGCTCAGGAACACCAGGGCGCCGTCCTCGACCCGGACCCGGTCACCGGTGCGGTACCAGTGGTCCCGGGTCAGCGGCGCGGACCCGTCGTGGATCACCGCGCGTTCGCCCGGGCGCCATGCCAGGAACCGGCCGATGTCGTCGGCGGGGTCCAGATAGCCGTCGAAGCGCTGACTGCCGCGGAGGCACAGCTCACCGGTCTCCGCGGGCTCGCCCGCATCGTCGAGGACGACGTGCTCCAGGTGGTCCGGCACCCGGCCGATCGGCAGCGTCCCGTTGGAACCGGCCGGCCGCAGCGAGCTGCCGCTGCCCAGCTCGTGCGCGGTGGACACGATCGCGACCTCGGTCGGGCCGTACAGGTTCCACAGCCGCGCGCCCGGTGCGGCCGCCGCCCACTGCTCGGCCTGCTCGCTGAGCAGCCGTTCACCGCCGAACATCACCCCGGCCATCGTCGGCATCGAGTCCGGCACCAGCGCGTTCGTCCGCGCCGCGATGCTGCCGACGGACGGTACGCAGAACCAGCGGGTGATCCGCTTGGCGCTGACGAAGGCCGACGGCCGCACCACGTCGTTCGGCCGCGGGATCACCAGCGCCGCGCCGATCGACCAGGTCGTGAACAGTTCGAGCACGGCCACGTCGAAGGAGAGCTCGACGTTCTGCGAGAGGCGGTCCTCGGGGCCGAAGCCGTGCTCCTCGACCAGCCACCGAAGGGTCGGCAGGACGTTGGCGTGCCGGATCGGGACGCCCCGCGGCCGGCCGGTCGAGCCGGAGGTGTACAGGACGTAGGCGATGTCCTGGGCGGAGGTGGGTGCGGCGGGGGAGCGGGGCCCGTCCTCGGGGCCGGGGGTGCGCAGCCGGGTCAGCTCGGCGGGGGTGAGGGCGAGCACCGGCGGGAGGGGCGCACCGTCCTCCGCCGCCTGGGCGGCCAGGAGTTGGGCCGCCCGTGCGGAGTCCTCGTCGGTGACGATGACGTCCAGGTCCGTGGTGGCCGCGATGGCCAGGATGCGGGAGGCCGGGAAGGACGGGTTCAGCGGGACGACGGCGGCCCCCGCGCGCAGGGCCGCCAGATATCCGGCGTAGGCCGTCAGGCTCCGTGCGGCCAGCAGGCCGACCTTGGCCGGCCGCCCGGTGCCGCGCTCCGTGGCCGCTGCGGTCAGCCGCTGCGCCAAGCCGGCCGCCAGCCGGTCCAGTTCGGCGTAGGTGAGGACCTCGTCCCGGACCTCCAGCGCGATCCGCTCCGGATACCGCTCGACGCTCGCGGCGAACAGTCCGAAGAGGGTGGAGGCGGGCGGGTACGGCGTCGTGGGGGAGGGAGCGGCGGAGGTCATCGGCGGGTCCTGTTCGTCGGCCGGTGTGCCAAGGGGCAGGGCGGGGGCGGGAGGAGCGCGGCGGTGCTCACAGCAGCTCCTCGATCGTCCGCCACACCTCGTCCCAGTGGTCCGTCAGATACATGTGGCCACCGGGGAACTCCGCCGTCCGGAAGGCGGCCGAGGTGAACGCGGACCAGTCCAGCCACTCGTCGGTGGGTGCCAGATGGTCGGCGTCACCGCGGAGAGCGGTGAGCGGCAACGGCAGCGGGGTGAGCGTCGCGGGGGTGTAGTCGGCCAGCATGTCCACGTCGGCGCGCATCGCCGGGAGCAGCAGCGAGCGGGCCATGGGGTCGGCGAAGATCTCGATCTCGCGGCCCGCGATGGCGGCGGCCTGGGCGGCCGCCACCTCGTCGTCGGGATCGAGGCGCTCGGCCTGGCGGTGCCGCGGGCTGGTCGAACCGCTCACGACGAGGTGGACCGGGAGCGGGCCCCCGGTCGCGACCAGGTGCTGGACGGCCTCGTAGGCCAGGATCGCGCCGAAGCTGTGCCCGAAGACGACGAACGGCTCCTTGCCGGCCGCCGCCCGGAAGCGCTCGGCGGTGCCGGCCGCGGCCTCGGCCATCGTCCGGTAGAACGGCCGGTTGAACTCCTCCTCGCGGCCCGGTACCTGCACGGGCACCGCGCGCAGCACCTCGGACTCCCGGCGCCGCCAGGGACGGTAGACGCCGGCTCCCGCTCCGGCGTAGGGCAGGCACATCAGCGTGGTCGTCATGCGGGACCTTCCGGGACGAGGGGGAGCGGTGGGGCGGATTCGGCGGCCAGCAGGCCGAGTTGGGTACGGAAAGCGTCCGCCAGGTCGGGGAGGCGGGGTGCCCAGGCACCGGTCGTCGGCGCCTGGACCACGCACTTCAGGGTCCCGTCGGGCAGCTCGCACACCTGGAGTTGCACCTCGGCGACCGCACCCACGGGCGGTACGGGGACGGTGTGCATCCGCACCGGACCCGCCGGGTGCTCGACCCGGCGCCAGCTCTCGAAGGCGAACACCGCCTGGAACACCGGCATCCGGCGGCCCGCGACGGTGCGGGCGGCCCGCACGATCTCGTCGCAGGGCAGCGCGGAGCCCAGGATGGTCTCCCGGACCGAGGCCCAGACCCGTTCGACCGCTCCGGGCGCGGACAGCTCCGGCATCCGGACCGGCACGGTGTTGATCAGACAGCCGAGTTCGTCCGCCTGCCCGGCGGAGCGGGCGACCACCGGAGTGCCCACGCAGAAGTCCGCACCCCCGGTGATCCCGGCCAGCGCCCTGCCGTACGCGGCCAGCAGCACCACGAACGGGGAGCAGGCGCAGCGCCGGGCCTCGGCGCACACCGCCTGCCAGACGGCGGGCGGGCAGGCGGTCCGCCGCTCGGCCAGGCCGGCCCGGGCCAGGGCGCGTTGGCCCGGTGCCGGCCCGTCGTCCGGCACCGGCAGGTCGGCCGCGCCCGCCAGCACGCTCCGCCAGTGCGCGGCGAGTTCGGTGCGCTGTGCGGCAGCGGGTTCCACCGGCGCCGGCCGCTCCCGCACCGGAAGGTCGGGCGCCCGGCCCTCGGCGGCCAGGCCGTACGCGCGGGCCAGGTCGGTGGCGAACACCTCCTGGGAGAGGCCGTCGAAGGCGATGTGATGGACGGCGAGGAAGACCGTGGTGCCGTCGTCGTCCGGGGCGACCGCGGCGCGGTGGACCCGGCCCGCGGCGATGTCGAAGGTGTCCGCACCGAGCAGCGCGGCGGCCGCGTCCGCGAAGGCGGTGCCGGCGGGGAGGCGCAGCGGCGGCTCGGCGACCGGCTCCGCGAGGACGGTACGCACCACCTGTCCCCCTTCGATGACGAAGGCGGTGCGCAGCGCCTCGTGGCGGCGGGCCACGGCGGCCAGCGCCGCGTCGAGCGCGGACGGATCCACCGGGCCGTCGGCGCGGACCTCGGCGAGCACCCAGTTGGCCGGGCTCGCCGGGGCGATCTGCTCACCGAGCCAGAACTGCCGCTCCAGCGCGGAGGCGGGCTGCACCCGCGGCGCCGTGCGCTCAGTCACGGGCCAGCTCCTTGTCGGTGCCCGGCGCGCCGCCGCCGTCGGCGGTCCCGGGCGGCGGGGTCAGGTTGTCCATCTCCCGCAGCGCACGGTTCCGCAGCGAGACCAGGACCAGCACGACGTAGGTCGCACCGAAGGCCAGCAGGGTCCAGCGCAGGCCGATGCCGTGGATCGCCCAGCCGGCCACCAGGATGCCGACCGGCGCGGCGCTCATCGCGACGGCCGAGGTCAGCGCGAAGACCCGCCCGAACAGGGCCTGCGGCACCTTGTTGAGCATCACCGTGGACAGCACCGGGTTGAGCGGACCGGCGGCCAGCCCCAGCAGGAACGAGATGGCGATGGACAGCACCGCGTTCGGCTGCCCGCCCAGGGCCAGTCGCAGCCCCCCGATGACCAGGAAGCAGCCCAGCAGCGTCCAACGGCGGCTGGTCAGCAGCCGCTTGCTGGCGGGACCGTAGAGGAACGTGCCGGCCACCGCGCCGCAGCCGGAGGCGGCCACCAGCCAGCCGAGGTACTGCCCGCCGCCCAGCACCTGGTCCGAGTAGACCGGCAGGATGACCGGCGTGAAGGCGTCGTCGAGGAAATTGGTGACGAAGACGAACGAGGTCATCGCGCCGATCACCGGGAGCTGCTTGACCAGCCGGAGGCCCTCGGTGAGCTGCCGGACGAAGCCCTGGCGCTCGGCGGCCGGCGCGACCGGCCCGCCCGGCACGGCGACCCCGACCAGCAGCGCGGAGAGCAGGAAGGTCGCGGAGTCCACGTACATGCCCACCACCGGACCGGACACGGCCGCGAGCAGACCACCGAGCGGCGCCCCGACCAGCAGACCGAGCCGCGGGGCGCCCTGCATCCAGGAGTTGGCGCTCTCCAGCCGCACCCCGGCGCGGTCGGAGAGTCCCTTGAGCAGGCTCTGCCGGGCGGCACCGGTCGGTGTCGAGCCCAGACTGCGCACGAACAGCAGACCCATCAGCACCGGCAGGGCGAGCCCCACGGTGTCGTTGAGCAGTGGGATCAGCCCGATGACGGTGCCCGCGAGCAGGTCGCAGACCACGCTCATCCGCTTGCCGCCGATGCGGTCGATCCAGACCCCGCCGACCGCGCCCGCGAAGATCAGCGGCAGCGTGTTGGCGAAACCCGCCAGGCCGGTCGAGACGGAACTGCCGGTGACGCCGAGCACGTACAGCGGGATGGTCACCACCGTCACCGCGTTGCCGAACGACGACAGGTAATGCGCCAGCAGCAGGACCACCAGCGGCCGGCGTTCCCGCACCGTGGCGTCGGGCCCGGGGGGCGAGGTCATCGAATCTCCTGTTCCGTACGGCGGGTGCCGGCGAAGAGCTGCTCCAGGTACTCCTCCGAGACCCCGGCCCGCCCCGGGACGTCGGCGTCCGCGATCGCGGCCCGCGCCAGTGGGTTGCCGCGTGGCAGCAGCAGCTCGGTGAGGGCGGAGAGGGTGGTGTGCTCGGTGATGTCCCGGGGCCCGGCGGTGAAGCCCCGTGCCGTCAGCAGCCGGGCGAGCCGCATGGCCAGCAGCGGTGTGCCGCCCCGGTCGGCGAACGCGTCCCGCGGGTCCGCGGAGGGCACGTCCAGCGCCTCGCACCAGGCCGCGGCCACCAGTTCGGCGGCGCGCCCGGCCGGGCTGGGGAGCGGGGTGTCGGGCGCGGTGGCGAAGACCTCGACCAGTTGCAGCAGCCGCCGCGCGAGCCGGTCGATGGTCTCCGGCTCGAAGAGCGCGGTCCGGTACTCGAAGCGCCCGTAGACCAGGTCGCCCAGATGCCACCAGGCGACCGTCGCGTCCATCGAGGAGATCCCCTCGGGCACCGCGTTGGCGTAGACGGTGGCGCCGGGGACCGAGTAGGACACCGTCTCGGCGAGGTCGAGATGGACGAGCATGGTGCGCAGCAGCGGATAGCTGTGCACCGACCGCTCGGGGGCGACCGCCCGGACGATCTCGCCGAACGGCGTCTCGTGGTGCGCGGCGACCTCGGCACCGGCGGCCTGGGTGGCGGCCATGAAGTCGTGCGGGGTCGGATTCTCCGGCAGCCGGATCCGCAGCGGCACGTTGGTCAGCAGGAAGCCCACCAGGTCCTGGACGGCCGGCTCGCCGCGGGTCACGCTGGGCACCCCGAGGAGGACGTCCCGCTCGCCGCTCTCCTCGTACAGCAGCGCCGCGTAGACGGCGGCCATCGCGTTGGCGACCGTGCTGCGGGCCTGCTTGGCGCGGGCGATGAAGGCGGCGGCGGTCCCCTTGTCCAGGACGAAGTTGTACTGCCGCCCGGCGCGGTCCTCGGTCTCGGGGGAGTGGTCGTACGGCAGCAGCGGCCGGTCCGGGAGGTCCGCCAGGTAGCTGCGCCAGAACGCCCGGTGACGCTCGCCGTGCTCGCTGTCGAAGTACTCCCGCTGCCACTGGGCGTAGTCGCCGAACTGCACCGGCAGGTCGGGCAGTTGGGGCTCACCGCCCTCCCGGACCGCCCGGTAGGCCTCCAGCAGCTCGCTGTTGAGCCGTACGTAGGACCACTGGTCGGTGAAGGAGTGCGGCATGGTCTGCACGATCTGGTGGTCACCGCCACCGAGGTCGGCCACCCCGATCCGCAGCACCGGGTCACGGGCCAGGTCGAACGGGCGCCGGACGTGCTGCCGGATGAACTCCGCCCGGCGCCGCTCCCGTTCGCCGTCCGGCCCGGCCGACAGGTCGGTGAAGGTGAGGTCGGCGCCCCGGTCCGGGTGCAGCCGCAGCACCGGCCGGGTGCCGTCCGTCTCGATGGCCGAGCGCAGCAGCTCGTGCCGGCCCACCACGACGGCCACCGCCTCGGAGAAGGCCGACCGGTCGAACTCCCCGAGGAAGCGCAGCCCGAACCCCAGGGTGTAGGTGGTGGTGCCGGGATAGAGCTGGTCGAGGATCCACAGCCGTTCCTGGTCCATGCCCACCGGGAAGGTGTCCCGCGGCCCGGGCCGGGGCCGGAGCGGGCGCTTGCCGGAGCGCTGCTGCGACAGCTTGGCCAGGAGGGCGGCCCGCTGCTCGGGGGCCAGTGCGGCGAGCCGGGCCGCGAGCGCCGACTCCGCGCCGCTCATCGGGCACGCTCCGCGGGGAGGCAGTCGAACAGGGCGGGCAGCGCGGCCAGTACGTCCTCGGTGGGCAGCCCGAAGTCCACCAGGAAGCCGACCTCGTCGGCGCCCGCCGTACCCAGCAGACCGAGCACCTCCGCGGCCTTGCCGGGCGAGCCGAGCAGCGAGGGGCCCTGCAGGAAGTTGAGGTACGCGCTCTCCAGCAGCACCGCCTCGTCCTCGCCCGGCGCGGTCGTCTGACTGCGGTAGGCGCGCAGATAGCCGTGCATCGCGGAGCGCAGGTAGTCCTCCAGATCGGGCCGGTCGCTGACGTAGGCGTGCACCATCACCACCACGTCACCCTCTCCCGGGTGCCCGGCCTCCCGCCAGGCCGCGCGGTAGCGGGCGATGTTCTCCCGCAGCACCGGCAGCGTCTGGCCGAGCAGTGCGGTCATCACGCCGCAGCCGGCCCGCCCGGCGGCTTCGAAGGTCTCGCCGTTGCCGGCCGAGGTCAGCCAGACCGGGAGCTCCGGCTGCACCGGGCGGGGACCGGTGCGGACCTCGGCCGTGCCGCCCGCCGTGGTGGGGTGGGCGAGCGTCTCGCCCCGCCAGTGCGCCCGCACCTGCTCGATGATCCGCACGGTGTCCGCGCGCCGCCCGGCGTAGTCCGTACGGGCCAGCACGAAGTCGTCGGGGTGCCAGCCGCTGGCGAACGAGATGCCGGCCCGGCCGTCCGACAGGTTGTCGACCACCGCCCAGTCCTCCGCGATCCGGGCCGGGTGGTGCAGCGGGGCGGCCACGCTGCCGGCCCGGATCCGCAGCCGTTCGGTGCGCACGGCGACCGCGGCCGCCAGCACCGACGGGTTCGGCGAGTGCCCGCCGAAGTCCACGAAGTGCCGTTCCGGCAGCCAGACGGCGTGCAGCCCCGCCGCGTCCGCCCGCTCCGCCGCCTCCAGGACGAAGCGGTAGTACTCGCGGGCCGAGACCGTGTCCGCGCTGGCGAAGAAGTACAGGCTCTGCCGGGCGGGCGCGCCGCCGGCCGACCCGTCCGCGGGCGGGGTGCCGGTACGGGCGGCCCGGCGCCGCATCTGCTGGCCGAGGACGCGGCGCTGTTCCGGCGTCAGGGCCGCCAGCCGCTCGGAGAGGTCGCTCACTGGACACCTTCGATCTCGTCGAGCAGCCGCAGGAGTTCGGCGTCGTCCCGGCCGGCGGCGAGCTCCTCGGCGCGGCGGATGAAGGCGCCGAGGTCGGAGTGCTCGTAGAGGTCACCGAGCGCCACGCCGAGCAGCAGCGTGTCGTTGACCACCGTGAGCAGCTGTGCGGCCTGCAGCGACGTGCCGCCGAGGGTGAAGAAGTTGTCCGACGGGCCGAGCGGTTCGCCGCCGAACGCCTCCTGCCAGATGGCGGTGATGGTGGTGGCGAGGTCGCTGCCGGTCTCTTCCTCTCCGGTCTCTCCGGTGTGCTCCGCCGGGGCCGACGGTTCCCGCGGCGGTGCCGGCTCGCGGAGGACAGCGGCGGCGGTGGCGGGCCGTTCGTGGGGCAGCGCCCCCGGTGTCGCCTCGATCCAGTGCCGGGTGTGCGCGAACGGGTAACGCGGCAGCGGAGCGGGGGAGGTGACGTGGGGCACGTCGAAGTCCACCGGGCAGCCGGCCGCCCAGAGCCGCGCCAGCGCGTCCTCGTGGGCCTGCGCCTCGTCGTCACCGGAGTGCCCGAGCAGCTCGATGATGCCCGGCGGGTGCGCCATGCCCAGCAGGCGGGCGGTCTGCCGTACGGGGTTGGTCAGCGCCCGGCCGCCGTGGATGCCGACGACCGCGGCGGGGCGGCCCGCCAGCAGCGTCCGGACACCGTCGGCCAGCCGCACGGTTCCGCGCAACTGCGCCGCCCAGTAGGTCGGGTCGGTGGCCTGCTCGGCGGTCAGCTCCGCGCCGGTGAGGTTGGAGAGGACGGTCAGCCGGGGGGCCGACAGCGGCACGGTGGCGAGGAACTCCGCGAACCGGGCGGCGGCCTCCTCCATCGCGCGGGAGTGGAAGGCGTGCGCGGTCTCCAGCCGTCGCGCGGTGAGCCCGCGCCCGGTGCAGCGCCGCTCCAGCTCGGCGACCGTGTCCGGGTCGCCGCCGAGCACCGTCGTCTCCGGGCCGTTGACGCCGCAGACGTCGGCAGGGAGCCCGGCGGCGAGGTCGCGGGCGGCCTCCTCGTCCAGCGGGACGGCGAGCATCGCCCCGGCCGGGGCCCGGCCCATCAGCTCTCCGCGCCGCACGACGGCCGCCGCCGCGTCCTCGACGCCGAACACCCCGGCGTACGCGGCCGCGGTCAACTCGCCGACGCTGTGGCCGAGCAGCGTGCCCGGCCGGACGCCCCGGCGCTCCAGCCGCCACAGGTGCGCCAGACCGACCACGAAGAGCAGCGGCTGCACCACCGCGGTGTCCAGCAGCCGCGGGTCGTCGCCCGCCCAGGTCTCGAAGCCGCGCAGATCGGGGCCGCCGGCCCGCAGCACGGCGGCGTACAACCGGTCGAGGTCCGCGCCGAAGCGGGGGTCGTCGGCGGCCGACGCAGCGGTGCCGGCCAGGCGGATGCCCTGTCCGGGCAGCAGCACGGCCACCGGGGCGTCCGCCACGGCCGGTGGCGTGTCGGCCCGTTTCGCGGTCTCCAGCAGCCACTGCCGCAGCCGTTCGCGGGCGGCGGCCGGGTCGGTGGGCAGGGCGACGGCGGCGCGGTGGGCGAGCTGGCGCCGGCCGTGCCACAGGGTGCCGAGCACACCGGGGAGGCCGGCCCGTGCGCCGGGGCCGTCGAGCCAGTCGGTCAGATCCCTGGCCTTGTCGCGCAGGGCCTGCGGGGTCGCGGCCGACAGCACGGCGACCGGAGGCCGGACGCCCTGGGCGGGGGCGGGTTCCGGGAGGGGGTCGGCCGGGGCGAGGATGACGTGCGCGTTGGTGCCGCCGAAGCCGAAGGAGCTGACCGCGGCCCGGCGCGGGACCTCGGCGCTCCAGGTCGCGGCCGCGCGCGGCAGGAAGAACCGGGCCGCGCCGAGGTCCGCGTCCGGGCCGTCGCCCGGCTGGGAGGCGACCGGCAGGAGCATGTCGTGCTGGAGTGCCAGCACGGTCTTGATCAGGCCGAGGACCCCTGCCGCGCTGTCGGTGTGGCCGATGTTCGGCTTCACCGTGCCGATGGCGCAGCGGGGGGCGGCGGTGCCGGTGCCGTAGACCTCGGCCAGCGCAGCCAGTTCGACCTGGTCGCCGAGGACGGTTCCGGTGCCGTGCGCCTCGATGTAGCCGATGTCCGCGGGGGAGAGCCCGGAGACCTCCAGGGCCTCGCGGAGCACCTCGGCCTGGCCGCGCGGACTGGGCGCGGTCATGCCCATCCGGTCGGCGCCGTCGTTGTTGACCGCGCTGCCGATGATGTGCGCACGGGCCCGGCCGGGGCCGTCGGCGAGATCGGCCGACCGGCGCAGCACCACGATCCCCGCGCCGCTCGACGGGACCGTGCCCCGGCTGCCGACGGTGAAGCTGCGGCAGCGGCCGTCGGGCGCGTAGATGCCGCCCTCGGGCCCGTCGTGCTCGGGCCGTTCGACCGGGAAGACGGTGATCCCGCCCGCGATCGCCACGTCGCATTCGTAGGTGAGCAGGCTGCGCACCGCCTGATGGACGGCGACCAGGGAGGTGGAGCAGGCCGTCTGCACGGTCATGCTCGGGCCGGTGAGGCCGAGCCGGTAGGAGAGCGCGGTGGCGAGGAAGTCACGGGAGTTGCCGAGCATGATCTGCTCGGTGCCGTGGGCGCGCACGGTCCGCTCGTCCGGCAGGACGTTGCGGTGCAGGTAGATGTCGGGGCCGCCACCGAGGTAGACGCCGACCCGGTTGCCGGCGCGCTGGGTGTCGAGGCAGGCGTCCTCCAGGGCCTCCCAGACCAGTTCGGCGATCACCCGGTGCTGGGGGTCGGTCAGCGCCGCGTGGGCGGGGGCCATGCCGAACAGCTCGGCGTCGAACTCGGCGAACCGGTCGATCTGCCCGCTGAGCAGTCTGCCGTTCCGGGTCTGTTCCCCCTTGGCCGCCGGCAGCGCGACCTCGCCCTGGGCGAGTCGGGAGAGGAAGGTCTCCGGGTCCGATGCGCCGGGGGCCCGCAGGGACAGCCCCACCACGGCCACGGCATTGTCCAGCTCCGTCATGCCGGTTCTCCTTCCATTGCGTACGAGCTGCTCGGTTGCGGTGTGCCCGGCGGGGCCGGCAGCGGGGGCCTCATGCGTCCGTCCGCGGGGTGAGGGCGGCCGCCAGCCGGCGGGGGGTGGAGTTGCGGAAGATGTCCCGCAACCGGATCGCGGGGTAGTTCTCCTCGCGCAGGGCGGTGGCCAGCAGCACCGCTTGCACGGACGTGCCGCCGAGGTCGAAGAAGTTGTCGTCGGGGGCGACGGGCACCTCAAGGACCCGCTGCCAGATGGCGGCCATGGCGGCCTCGGGACCCGAGGGTTCGGCGGGCCCGGGCGCCGCGGGAGGCTCCGCGGGCCGCGGGTCGGGGAGCCGTGCGGTGTCGAGCTTCCCGTTGGCGGTCAGGGGCAGTTCGGGCACCGCGGTCAGGGTGGCGGGCAGCAGGTAGCCGGGCAGCCGCTCGGCGAGCCGCTGCCGGATGTCCGCCAGCGCCCCGGGCGCGTCGGTGTCGGTGACCACATAGGCGTCGATCCGCGCGGTCGCCGGCCCGTCCGGGGCCCGGACCAGGGAGGCGGCCGCCCGGACCCGGTCGTCCTCCAGGAGGGCGTGCCGGATCTCGCCGAGTTCGATGCGGTGGCCGCGGATCTTGACCTGGTCGTCGCGCCGGCCGAGGTACTCGATCTGCCCGTCCGGCAGGAACCGGCCGAGGTCGCCGCTGCGGTACAGGCGGGCGCCGGGC
Source organism: Streptomyces bugieae (assembly GCF_036352915.1). NCBI lineage: Bacteria > Bacillati > Actinomycetota > Actinomycetes > Kitasatosporales > Streptomycetaceae > Streptomyces > Streptomyces bugieae. Next base: position 413,296 of record NZ_JAZBJP010000001.1, on the reverse strand, counting down.
GTTCCCGTCAGATGGTCCTCGGTGAAGCGTTCGGCGTTCAGTTCCGGGCGGTCGAGGTAGCCCTGGGTGACCCCGGCGCCGCCCACCCAGATCTCACCGGGCACACCGGGAGCCGCCGGGCGCCCCCGCTCGTCGAGGACGTACAGGTCCCAGCCGGGTATCGGCCGTCCGATCGAGCGGCTGCCGCCCAGCGCCTCGGCGCGGTCGACGGGGTGCCAGGTGCAGAAGACCGTGGTCTCGGTGATCCCGTACATGTTGACGGGCCGGCAGACGTCCTCGGGGTAGCGCGCGAACCACGGCACCAGGACGCCCCGGTCGAGCGCCTCGCCGCCGAAGATGACCAGGCGCACCGCCAGCCCGCCGTCGCGGAACGCCGCGGCGTTCACCAACTGGGCGAACGCCGAAGGGGTTTGGTTGAGCACCGTCACGCCCTCGGCGCGCAGCAGCTCGTGGAACGCCTCCGCGTCGCGGGAGACGTCGTAGGGGACGACGACCAGCCGGCCGCCGGTGAGCAGACACCCCCAGATCTCCCAGACGGAGAAGTCGAAGGCGAGCGAGTGGAAGTACGACCAGACGTCGTCGGGGCCCGGTGCGTACTCCCCGCGGGTCGCTTCGAGCAGGGCGGCCACGTTGCGGTGGCTGACCCGGACCCCCTTCGGACGGCCGGTCGAGCCGGAGGTGTGGATGAGGTACGCGGTGCTCTCCGGGTCCACGTCCGGCAGGGCCGGATCCGGGTCCTCGGGTGCGGCGTCCGGCGCGACCCGGTGCAGGCCGGGGACGTCCGCGAGCAGTTCGCCCTCGGTGACGACGGTCCGCAGCCCGGTGTCCTCGATGACGAAGGCGAGCCGCTGCGGCGGGTAGTCGGGGTCGAGGGGGACGTAGGCGGCGCCCGCCCGGAGCACCGCGAGCACGGCGGCGACCTGCCCGATGCCCCGGTCCAGGCAGACCCCGACCCGGTCGCCGGGGCGGACTCCCGATTCCACCAGTGCGAGCGCCAACTGCCGTGACTGCTCGTCGAGTTCGCGGTAACTGGCCCGTTCTCCCCGGCAGACCACGGCGGTGCGCTCGGCCGCCTCGTGCGCCTGGCGCGCGAACAGTTCGGTCAGTGCCACCGGGGGATCCGTGAGCCGCGCGCCCCGTCCGGTGGTGAGCAGGGCGGTGAGCTCGTCGGCCGGGAGGGTGTCCACCTCGTCCAGGCGTCCATCGGGCCGTTCGGTGAAGTGCGTGAGCACGGCCGTCAGTTGGCGGAAGAAGAGTGCGGCGGCCGCGTCGGTGACCAGCGCCCGCTGGTGGCGCAGCAGCATCCGGATCCCGTCCGTGCGCCCGTGCTCCTGGTACAGGCCGACGGTCAGCGGGAAGTGCGCGGTGCCCAGTCCCTGGTCCTCGTGCGGGACGGCGTGCCGGTCGCCCTCGCGCAGTGTGGGCAGGGTGTCGATGGCCGACACCACCAGTTGGGGCGCGGTGAGGCCGGTTCCCGGCAGTACGGAGGACAGCGGCAGGTCGGCGTCGCGGTACGCCTGGAGGCCGCGCTGGTGCACCTCCCGCAGGAAGTCCGCCACCGTGGCCTGCCCGTCGAGGTGGACCGGGACGGGAGCGGTGTTGTTGAAGTACCCGACGGTGTCGGCGTGCGCCGGTGAACGCCGCGAGACGGTGGTGCCGATGACCGGGCGCGCGGCCCCGGAGTTGCGGCCGAGGACGAGGGCGGCCGCGGCGAGGACGGCCGAGTAGGGGGTGACCCCCAGTTCGGTGCCGAGGTCGCGGAGGCTCCGGTGCAGCGCGGCCGGGAGGAACGCTTCGGCGACGCCGCCGCCGCTGGCGTGTGCGTCGCCGGCGGCGCCCGCCCACTCCAGGGACAGGACGACATCGGCCGCGGCCAGCTCGGCCCGGATCTCGGCCGCGCGACCGGCGCGCCGGGGCAGCCGGCCGTGGGCCGCGGCCGCCCAGTCGGCGTAGGCGGTGGCAGGCTCGGCGGTCCGGTCCGTCAGGAGGCCGCGGGCGAGCAGTTCCATGGACCGGCCGTCGACCACGAGGTGGTGGGCGACGATGACGAGGTCGGCGGTGTCCGGCGCGTACCGGAGCAGCACGGCGCGGCACAGCGGGCCCTTGGCGAGGTCCAGGGGCAAGGTCAGCTCCTCGCGCACCCGCAGGCGGGCCGCTGCGCCGTCCGGCTCGTCCGTGACGCGCACGGATTGCAGCTGCGGCGGGTTCGGCGCGGTCTCCAGGAACCACGTCCCGTCGTCCTCCACCACGCGGGAGGCGAGCACCGGGTAGGTCTCGGCCAGGCGCGCGAAGCGCTCGGTGAGCAGCGCCTCGTCGGCCGGGCCGGTGATCCGGTACACGCTGTTGACGAGATAGGTCGAGGGGTCGTCGGCGGCCTGGTCGGCGGTGTAGAGGTCGACCTGATTCGGGGCCAGTTCCCAGCGCATGTCAGCTCCCCGCGCCGTCGGCGGCGAGCAGGCGGGCGATCGCACCGGCGCCGTCGGCCTCCAGGACGTCGAGGTACTCGACCTCCCGGCCGGTCAGCTCGTAGAGCCGGCTGCTCAGCAGGACCGCGCGGAAAGAGTCCCCGCCGTTCTCCAGGAATCCTTTACCGAGATCAGCACCAGACCCGAGTATTTCTCTCCAGAGATTCTCCGCCACTTCAGCCGAATTCTCGGAGGAGGGCAGGGAGGGGTCAGCATTGAATTCCATGGAACAGCCCCCGAATTCTATGAGTCCGAATTCCCCGCTTCTGCGCCACGTTGTGTCACGGGGCGTGTCACTGGGGGGTGGTCGACTCCATCCAGTTTTCACGGCCGCAGGGCTCAATTACCCGCCTCAACGGTTTGGTTGACGCTACAGCGCCATCGGGAAGTTGATCAATGTGAGGTAGATCACAATGCCGTCTCCGGCATTCTTGTTGAATTCCCGGGCGGTGTGTGCGGTGGCCCCGAGAATTCTTCTTGACAAGGTCAAACCGCCTTCATAGCCTGGCCCGACTAATTCCGGTGCGGATTTCAGTCGGGGGGCTGTTCGGTGACCAGCGATGACGATGCCGGGAATGCGGTCAGGCCCGCCGACTCGGCACAGACCCGGTTCTTCCTGCTCGACCAGCAGGGCGGCAGGGCGACCACTCTCCTCCAGCACATCCGGATCGACGGCCCGGTCGACGAGGAGCGGATGACCGCGGCCGCGAGGGCGGTCTGCCGGGCGCAGCCCGCGCTGCGGACGTCCCTGCACCCGACGGCGGAGGGACTCGTCCAGCGCACCCACCCCGTCTCCGAGGTCGACATCCGGACCGGACGGGCGGACGACGAGAGCGCCCTCGACGGATGGATCGCGGAGGCCCGCGCCCCGCTCCCGCACGGCGCGGGGCCGTTGTGCCGGATCCGGATCGTCGGTATGCCCGGGCGCACGCACTGCCTCGTGGGCGTCCACCACGCGGTGTTCGACGAGGACTCCGCGGCCGTCCTGCTGCGGCAGCTCGCCCGCGCGTACGCCGAGGGCCCCGAGGCGCTCACCGCCGCCGACCCCCACCGGCCCGCGCCGCAGCCCGCACGCCGCGCGGCCCTGCACGCCTTCTGGGCCGACCACTTGGCCGGCGCGCCCACGGACACCGCCCTGCCGCACCTCCCGACCGCACCGGGCGGCGGGACCGGGCACGGCGTGGTGTCCCTGCCGCTGGACGCCGCACTCACCGCCGCGCTGCGCGAGCGCGCCCGGGAGAGCGGGGCCACGCCCTTCGCGCAGGTGCTGGCCGCCGTCGCGGTGGTCGTCGGCTGGTACGGCGACACCGAGGACGTGGTGCTCGCCAGCGTCGCCACCACCCGCACCGCGGCGGACGCCGAGGTCATCGGCTGTCTGCAGAACACCCTGCCGGTACGCCTGCCGTTGCACGGCGCCGACACCGCCTCCGTGCTCGACCGGGCCACCGACGCGCTGTTCGACGCCCTCGACCACTGCGACCTGCCGATCGAGGACATCCTCACCGTGTCGGGAGCCACCCGCCGCCCCGGCCGGACACCGCTGACACAGATCATCTGCACCCAGGCCACCGCAGCGGCCCCACTGACCACCGGCGACCTGCGATGGCAGCTCGTACCGGCCGAGGACGCGCGCAGCGAGTACGGCCTGGCCGTGACGCTCCATCAGGATCCCGCCGGCGCACTCACGTTGACGGTCGGCTACGACCGCGCCGCCCTGCCCGCCGCGTCGGCGCGCCTTTTCGCCGAGCACCTGGCCGGCGCGCTCGCCGCGTTCGGCACCGCACCGGCGGCCCCGCTCACCGCGCTGCGGCTGTACACCCCCGGCCCACCGCCGCCCGCCACGCCGGCCGCCGAGGCCGGCCCGGCGGTGCCCGAGCTGATATCCGAGCACGCCCGGCACACACCCGGGGCCACCGCCCTGATCGCGGGCTCCGAGCGCGTGACCTACGCCGAACTGGACCGCCGGGTAAGGGATCTCGCCGCCGCGCTGATCGAGGCCGGCGTGCGGCCCGGCGACCGGGTCGGCGTGTGCCTGCCGAGGACGGCGGACCTGCTCGTCGCCCTGGTCGCCGCATGGCGGGCGGGCGCGGCCTACCTTCCGCTCGACCCCGGGTACCCGGCGGGCCGGCTCCGGATGATGGTCGAGGACGCCCGGCCGGCCGTGGTCGTCGGCGACGCGGCGGCCGCGCGGGTCCTGGCGTCCACCGGCGTCACCCTGGTCGGCCCGGACACGGTGGCCGGCCGCGCGCCCGAGCAGTGGCCGGTCCTCGCGCCGCAGGACCCCGCCTACGTCATCCACACCTCCGGCTCGACCGGCCGGCCCAAGGGCGTGATCGTCCGCCACGGCAACCTGGCCGCGCTGTTCTCGGCCTTCGCGCAGGTCCTCCCCGAGCCGCCCCAGGTGTCGGTCGCCGGCGCGAGCGTCTCCTTCGACATCAGCGTGCTGGAGCTGTTCTGGCCGCTCGCCACCGGCCGCACCGTGCTGCTGACCAGTCATCAGCAGGTGGCCGACGCCGAGGTGCCGCGCGGCGCGCTCTACCAGTGCACCCCCACCATGGCCCGGATCCTCGCCGACGACCCGGCCGGCCGGCGGCTGCTCGGCGGCCTCGCGGTCCTGTTCGTCGGCGGCGAACCGCTGGCCCGCGACCTGGCCGACCGGCTGACCGACCTGGTGCCGGGCCCGGTGTTCAACTGCTACGGCCCGACCGAGACCACCGTCTGGTCGACGGTGTGGCGGGTCGAGCCCCAGGTACCCGTGCACATCGGCCGCCCGCTGGCGGGGGAGGAGTGCCGGGTGGTCGACGCCCACGGCCGTCCGCTCCCGCCCGGAGTCCCGGGCCGGCTGCTGATCCTCGGGGCCGGCGTGGGATCGGGCTACTGGCAGCGGCCGGACCTGACCGCCGAGCGCTTCGCCGAGCACGACGGGCGCAGCGGCTACGACACCGGCGACCTGGCCGCCCTCGACCCCGAGCACGGGCTGCGCTTCCTCGGCCGGGCCGACACCCAGGTCAAGGTCCTCGGGCAGCGGATCGAACTCGCCGAGATCGAGACCGTGTTGCGCGCCCACCCCGCCGTCCAGGAGGCCGTCGCCACCGTCAGCGGCGACGGCACCGCGGTCACCGCCTGCCTGATCCCCACCGACCCGGCGAGCCCGGCCGGCGACGGGCGTCCGCGTCCGGCGCCCGCCGCACTCGCCGACGAGCTCCGCCGGCACGCAGCCGTCTCGCTCGTGCCCGCGATGGTCCCGGCCGCCTGGCTGCTCGTCGAGGCGCTGCCCCAGCTGCCCAACGGCAAACTGGACCGCGCCGCGGTGGCCGACTGGGCGCCCACGGCGGCCCCCGCACCGGTGATGGACGAGCCGTCGGCCGGCCCCCATTCCGGGCACGCCACCGAGGTGGTCCGGCGCGCCTGGGAACACGTACTCGGCGCCCCCGTCCGCGGCCTGGACACCCACTTCTTCGACCTCGGCGGCACCTCCGGACAGATCGTGCGCGTGCTCGCCCTGCTGCAGCGCCCGTACCCGAAGCTCACCACGGCCGACCTCTTCCGCTACACCACCGTCCGCGCCATCGCCCGCCATGTCGACGCGGCCGGCGACGACGGCGGGGAAGCACCGGAACGGTCCCGGCCCGTGGTGCGCGCTGCCGCCCGGACCCAGGCCCTGAACGGCTGGCGCCGGCGAACCGAACGATCCCGATAGCACACCGGTGACAGAAGGGCCGACGATCAGTGAGCACTCATCAGGCGGACCGGGCGGCCGCACCGGAAGAAGCGCGTCCGGCCCGTACGGTCGCGGCGACGCCACAGCAGCAACGGCGCTACCTCGCCCACGCCCTGACCGAGGACCACACCCGCCACCACCTGGTGATCGACCTCGACTTCGACGGCGTGCCCGACACCTCGGCACTGCGCTCCGCGCTGGAGGACGTGGTCCGCCGCCACGAAGCACTGCGCACCCGCTTCGTCTTCGAGGGCACGACCCTCGTGCAGTCGGTCGCCGACCACCTGCCGCCGCTGTGGGAAACCGTGGGCGAGGACGCCGAAGCCCCCGCGCCGGACCGCCCGTTCGACCTGGAGGCGGGCCCCCTGCTGCGGGCCCGGGCACAGCGCACCGGCGACACCGGACTCCGCCTGCGCCTCACCCTGCACCGCATCATCGCCGACGACCGGTCCGCCACCCTCCTGGTGGACGACCTCGTCGCCGCCTACCGCGCCCGGCTGGCCCCGCACGCACCGGAACTGCCGGATCCTGTGCGGCAGTTCGCCGGTCATGTCGTACTTCCGGACCCGGCCCACGACGCTCCCGCGACCCCGGCCGGGGAACTCTCCACCGGGGAGCTGCCGTTGGCGACCGGACGCACGCTCGGCCGGACCCACCGGTCGGCGCTGCCCGACGGCACCCTCGCCGCGCTGGAATCCCTCTGCACCGCCGCCGGTGCCCCGCTCGCCGACGGACTGCTGGCGGCGCTCGCCGTCCTGGTGAACCGCTACACCGACGCCGACGACGTCCTGATCGCCGCCGACGGCCCCGACCCGCGCGGCGCCGACTTCGCCCGCACCATAGGCCCGTTCACCGCCCGGACGACCGTGCACGCCGACCTGTCCACGAATCCCGGATTCCGCGTACTGGCCGGGCAGTTGCGGCGGCTGCCCGAGCCGGACCCGCTGACCGACTGGACCGCACAGGAACAGCCCGCGCTCCCCGTGGGCTTCGCCCTGCGCGCCCCGCACCCCACCCACTGGGACCTCCCCGGCGGCAGCACCGTCACCCGCCACCCGGCGCCCGAGGCGCGCGGCCACGCCCTGCGCCTGGTGGTGACCACCGACGGCACCGCGCACTTCGAGGGCGCCTGGCCGGACTGGCTGACCGGGCAATTCGCCGCCCACTTCGGGCAGTTGCTGACCGAGATCGTCCGCCACCCGGACCGCCCGGTGCACGAGCTGGCGCCGCACCTCGCCGAGGAACCGGACCGCCGCACCGCCCCCCTCGACACCACCGACGGCCGGCCCGAGGCCACCACCGTCCTGGAACGCTTCGCCCGCCACGCCGCGCAGCGCCCCGACGCCGTCGCCGTCAGCCACGGCGGCGAGCACCTCACCTACGGCGAACTCGACCGCCGCGCCAACCAGCTCGCCCGCCACCTCCGGGCCCACGGCGTCGGCCCGGAAACCCTGGTCGGTCTCGCCGCCGAACGCTCGCCGGACCTCGTCGTCGCCCTCCTGGGCATCCAGAAGGCCGGCGGCGCCTACGTCCCCCTCGACCCGGCGTACCCCGACGCCCGGCTCGCCTACATCCTGCGGGACGCCGCGCTGGCCCACGTCGTCGTCCAGGGCCGCCCGGGCGGCTGGATGGACGGCTTCACCGGCGCCCTGGTCTCCCTCGACGACGACGCCGGGGCGATCGCCGCCCACCCGGACGGACCGCTCGCCTCCCGCGTCGCCCCCGACGACCTCGCCTACGTCATCTACACCTCGGGCTCCACCGGGGAACCCAAGGGCACCCTCGTCCCGCACCGCAACGTCGCCCGGCTCTTCACCGCCACCGAGCCCTGGTTCGGCTTCGGCGAGGACGACGTCTGGACGCTGTTCCACTCCTACGCCTTCGACTTCTCGGTCTGGGAGCTGTGGGGAGCGCTCGCCCACGGCGGCCGCCTCGTCATCGTTCCGCACGAGGTCAGCCGGGCCCCCGAGGACTTCCTGGCACTGCTGCGCACCGAAGGCGTCACCGTCCTCAACCAGACCCCCTCGGCCTTCGCCCTGCTCCAGCGCGAGGACCTGCGGGCCGCGGACGCGCCGCCCGGCGCCGGTGCGCGGCTCGCCCTGCGCTATGTGGTCTTCGGCGGCGAGGCGCTGGACCCGCGCGCGCTCCGCCCCTGGTTCGAGCGGCACCCCGACGGGCCGCAGCTGGTGAACATGTACGGCATCACCGAGACCACCGTGCACGTCACCTACCGGCCGATCCGCAAGGAGGACACCGACGGCGACGGCAGCGTGATCGGCGTGCCGATCCCGGACCTGGGGCTGGACCTGCTCGACCGCCGGGGCCGGCCGGTCCCGCAGGGCGTCACCGGCGAACTGTACGTAAGGGGCGCCGGGCTCGCCCGCGGCTACCTGGGACGGCCCGAACTCGACGCGGCCCGCTTCGTCACCCTCCCCGGCGGACGCGCCTACCGCACCGGCGACCTGGCCCGCCGGCTGCCGGGCGGCGAGTTGGAGTACCGCGGCCGGATCGACGACCAGGTGAAGATCCGCGGCTTCCGGATCGAGCCCGGCGAGATCGAGGCCGCGCTGGCCGGACACCCGGACGTCGCCGAGGCCCTGGTGACCGCCGAACCCGACCGGACGGGGGAGCGGCGCCTGGTGGGCTACGCGGTCTCCGGCCGCACCGACCTGGGCGCCGCCGAACTACGCGCCCACCTGGCCGGCCTGCTGCCCGCCCATATGATCCCGGCCGCCTTCGTCGTGCTGGAGCGCTTCCCGCTGACCGTCAACGGCAAGGTCGACCGGCGGCGGCTGCCCGCCCCGGAACGCCCCGCCGGCGGCCCGGCCACCGCCTCCGCCAACCGCGCCGAGGAGATCCTCGTCCAGGTCTGGAGCGAGGTGCTCGGCCAGGACCGGGTGGGCACCGACGAGAACTACTTCCTGCTCGGCGGCGACTCGATCCGTACCATCGCCATCCTCGGCCGGGCCCGCGAACTCGGCCTGGAATTCGAGCTCCAGGACCTGCTGCGGCACCAGACGATCCGGGAACTGGCCCCGCACACCACGCCCGTCACCCCGGGCGCCGCCCGGCCGCACTACCGGCCGCTGTCCCTGCTCGGCGACGCGGACCGGGCCCTGCTGCCGGCCGACGTCGAGGACGCCTATCCGCTCTCCCGCCTCCAGGCCGGCATGCTCTACCACAGCGGCCTCAACGCGGCCGAACGGATCTACCACAACGTGGCCGGCTACCACCTCAGGGCCGGCTGGTCCGAGGCCGCCTGGCGGACGGCGCTGGAGTCGCTGATCGCCGACCACCCGGTCCTGCGGACCTCCTTCGACCTGGAGACCTACGGCGAACCGCTCCAGCTGGTGCACCGCCGGGTCGACGCGCCGATCACCTTCGAAGACCTGCGGCAGCTCTCCGCCGCCGACCGGCAGAGCGCCATGGACCGGCGGTTCGAGGAGGAGAAGCGCCGGGAGTTCGCCTGGGACCGCGCCCCGCTCATCCGCTTCCACCTCCAGCGGCTCACCGACGAGACCTTCGAGCTGTGGCTCACCGAGCACCATGTGATCCTCGACGGCTGGAGCGAACGCTCCCTGATCTCCGAGCTGTTCGAGCGCTACCTCGCCCTGCTCGGCGGCTCCGCCACCCCGTTCCGGGAACCGCCCCGCGCCCACTTCGGCGCCTTCATCGCCGAGGAACAGGCGGCCATCGCCGCCGAGGAACACCGCGACTTCTGGGCCGCCGAACTGGCCGACAGTGACCTCGGCACCCTGCCCCGGCTGGTCCCGCCCGCCGAGCGGCCCGACATGCGCATCACCCCCGTGTCGCTGCCGGCCGAGGTCTCCGAGGGCGTGGACCGCTGCGCCCGCCGGGTCGGCGTCCCGGTACGCACCGTGCTGCTCGCCGCCCACGCCCACGTCGTCGGCATGCTGACCGGCACCGCCGACGTCGTCACCGGCGTGGTCCACAACGGCCGTACCGAGGACCGGGACGGCGACCGGGTCCTCGGCATGTTCCTCAACACCCTGCCGTTCCGGGCCCGGCTGACCGGCGGGAGCTGGGACGACCTGGTCGCGGCGGTGGGCCGCACCGACATCGACCTCCAGCCCCACCGCCGCTACCCCATGCCCGAGATCCGCCGCCTCCTCGGCGGCCGGGAACTCTTCGAGACTTTCTTCAACTTCACCCGCTTCCGCGTCTACCAATCCGTACTGGAACGCTCCGACGAGCTGACCGTGCTCGACGAGCGGCGGATCACCAACACCAGCATCCCGTTCGGCGCCGAGTTCGCCCAGGACCTCACCTCGTCCGGGATCAACCTCCATCTGCGGTACGACGCCGCCCAGTTCACCGAGGAACAGGTGCGGCTGATCGGCGGCTACTACCGCCGGGCACTGGCCGCCCTGGCCACCGCACCGCACCGGCGCCACGACCGGACCGTCCTGCTCTCCGCCGAGGAGCTGCGCCAACTCGACCGCTGGCACGGCGAGTCCCGGCCCCGCAGCGCCGACCGCCCTTTCCCGCGCCAGCTGGAGGAACGGGCCGCGGCCCAGCCGGACGCCCCCGCCGTCATCAGCGGCCGCACCGTCCTCGACTACGCCGAGCTCAACGCCCGGGCCAACCGCCTGGCCCGGGAACTCCTCGCACACGGCGTGGAAACCGGCCGGATCGTGGCCCTCTCCGCGCCCCGTTCCGCCGACCTGCTGGTGGCCATGGTCGCCGTCCTCAAGGCCGGCGCCGCCTACCTGCCCATCGACCCGAACTACCCCGCCGAGCGGATCGCGCTGCTGCTCGGCGACGCCGCGCCCGCCCTGCTGGTGACCACCCGCGACACGGCCGGGGCCCTGCCCGCCGACGACACCCCGCGGCTGGTCCTCGACGACCCGGCGACCGTGCGGCGGCTCGCCGGCCGGTCCGGCGCCGACCTCACCGACGACGAACGCAGCCGGCCGCTGCACCCCGCCGACCCGGCCTACCTCATCTACACCTCCGGCTCCACCGGCCGCCCCAAGGGCGTCATCGTCTCGCACGCCAACATGGCCGACCTGATGGCCTGGATCGCCGGATTCCTCGGCCCGGACGGACTGGCGCAGGTGCAGGCCACCACCTCGGTCAGCTTCGACGTCTCGATCTTCGAGCTCTTCGGACCGCTCGCCGCCGGCGGCACCGTACGCCTCCACCGCGACCTGCTGGCACTGGGCGAACCGGAAGCCCTGGAAGCCGGCCCGATCACCGCACCCGCCCTGGTCAGCGGCGTCCCGTCGGTCTTCGCCGGCCTCCTGCCGCGGCTCGACGCGCAAGTGACCGCCGGCACCGTCGTCCTCGCGGGCGAAGCGCTCAGCGCCCCGGTGGCCAACGAGATCGCGGCGGCCTTCCCCGGCGCCCGGATCGCCAACATCTACGGCCCCAGCGAGGCACCGGTGTACGCCACCGCCTGGCTCGGCACCGGCCCCTTCGACACCGCCCCACCGATCGGCCGGCCTTCCTGGAACACCCGCGCCTACGTCCTCGACCACGCCCTGCGCCCGGTACCGCCCGGCGTCCCCGGCGAGCTCTACCTCGGCGGCCTCGGCCTGGCCACCGGCTACCTCGGCCGCCCGGACCTGACCGCCGTACGCTTCGTCGCCGACCCGTTCGGCGAACCCGGCGCGCGGATGTACCGCACCGGAGACCTGGTGCGCCGACGCCCCGACGGCGACCTGGAGTTCCTCGGCCGGCTCGACGACCAGGTCAAGCTCCGCGGCTTCCGGATCGAGCTGGGCGAGGTGGAGGCCGCGCTGCGCGACCACCCGCAGGTCGACCGGGCCGCCGTCGTCGTACGGGAGGACCGCCCCGGCGACCAGCGGCTGGTCGGCTACGCCGTCCGCACCCCCGGCGCCACCGCCGACGCCCTCGACCTGCGCCGCCATGTCGAGCGCCGGCTGCCCCGCCACATGGTGCCGGTCGTGGTCGTCCTGGACGCCCTCCCGCTCACCCCCAACGGCAAACTCGACCGGCGGGCGCTGCCCGCGCCGGAACCCGAAGCCACCACCCCCGGACGCACGAGCCGGGCCCCGCGCACGCCCCTGGAGGCCCAGCTGCTCGCCCTGTTCGCCGAGGTACTCGGCCTGGACGAGCGTGGCCCCGAGTCCGGCGGGCTGGGCATCGACGACAGCTTCTTCGAGCGCGGCGGGCACTCCCTGCTCGCCTTCCGGCTGGCCGGCCGGGTGCGCGCCACCCTCGGCGCCGACCTCGGCATCGCCACGCTCTTCCGCACGCCCACCGTCGCCGGCATCGCCGAGCTGCTCGCGGACCCGGACCGGCCCACCGACCCGAACGACGCGCTGGACGTGCTCGTACCGCTGCGCCCGCAGGGCACCCGCGAGCCGCTGTTCTGCGTCCACCCCGGCGTCGGCATCGGCTGGGTCTACTCCGGGCTGCTGCGGCACCTGGACGCCGACCGCCCGGTGTACGCCCTGCAGTCCCGCGGGATCGACGGCAGCCAACCACCCGCCGCCGACCTGTCACAGATGGCCCGCGACTACGTGGCCCGGCTGCGCACCGTCCAGCCGCACGGCCCCTACCACCTCCTCGGCTGGTCCATGGGCGGGATCGTCGCCCACGAGATGGCCCGGCTGCTGCGGGCCGACGGCGAACGGGTCGCGCTGCTGGCCCTGCTCGACGCGTACCCCCGGCTGCCCGACGCCCGCCCGGTGGACTACGACGAACCGCAGGCGCTGGCCGAGGTGCTGCACTCGCTCGGCCTCCCGCAGCCCGAAGGGACCTCGCTCGGCCCGGAGTCGGCGCTGCGCCTCCTCAAGGAACACGGCAGCGCCCTGGCCACCCTCGGGCCCCGCCAACTGTCCGCGGTCGCCACGGTCTTCACCCACAACGTCAACGCCCAGCGCCGGCACCACTCCCGGCCGCTCGACGCGGACCTGTTGTTCTTCGAGGCGACCGAGGACAAGGGCCCGGACCCCGAACGGCCCGCCAACTGGGCGCCGTACGTCAGCGGCCGGATCGAGGCCCACCAGGTCGCCTGCCGGCACGGCGACATGCTCGCCCCCGAGCCGCTGGCCGAGATCGGCACCCTGCTCGCCGAACGCCTCCGGACGCTGCCCCGCCCCGAGTGACGGGCCGTGCCGCCGACCATCCCACAGGAGCCCACGTGACCAGCAACCCGGACGGGGAACCCGCATGACCGCACCGCGCCACACCATCCCGTTCGACCTCATCGACCCGGCCGTCCACCCGGACCCCGACGCCTGCGACGCCTGGCGCACCCTGCGCGACGCCCACCCGGTCGCCTGGTGCGAGGCCGACGGCGACCGTCCCGGCTTCTGGGTGATCACCCGCTACCAGGACCTCGCCACCGTCTACCGCGACACCGCCCGGCTCAGCTCCGAACAGGGCAACATGCTCGGCACCCTGCTCACCGGCGGCGACCCGGCCGGCGGCCGGATGCTGGTCGTCACCGACCCGCCCCGGCACTCCGCGGTGCGCAAGGTGCTGCAGGGGGCGTTCTCCGCCCGGGCCATGGCGCAGATCGCCGACAGCGTCCGGGCGGCCACCAAGGACCTGGTGGCGGCCGTCGTCGACGCCGGCGGCGGTGACTTCGTCGCCGATGTCGCCGCGCAGATCCCGCTGATGGCCATCTGCGAACTGCTCGACGTACCACCCGCCGACCGCACCCTGATGCTCGATCTGACGATGGCGGCGATGGGCGACGACGGCACCCCGGAGGCCGCCGAGGCCGCGGCCGACGCGCAGGAGGACATCCTGCTGTACTACGCCGGACTGCTGCCCGGCCGGCGGGAGTTCCCGGGCGCGGACGTGGTCAGCCTGCTGGCGAACGGTGAGGCCGGCGGCACGCCGCTGAGCGACGCCGAAGTGCTGCTGAACTGCTACAACATCATCATCGGCGGCGACGAGACCACCCGGCTGTCCTCCGCCGGCGCCGTGCTGGCCCTGATCGAGCACCCCGAGCAGTGGCGGCGCCTGCGCCAGGACGAGGGCCTGCTCGACTCCGCCGTCGAAGAGGTGCTGCGCTGGACCACCCCGGTCACCCACCTCGGACGGACCGCCACGACGGACCTCACGCTGCGCGGCTGCGACATCAAGGAGGGCGACATCGTCACCCTCTGGAACACCTCCGCCAACCGCGACGAGGACGTCTTCCCGGACCCCTACCGCTTCGACCTCGCCCGCACCCCGAACCGGCACCTCACCCTCGGCCACGGCCCGCACTTCTGCCTCGGCGGCCCGCTGGCCCGGGTCGAACTCCGGGTCATGCTGGAGGAGTTGCGCCACCAGGTGGGCGAACTGGAGCTGTCCGGACCGGTCGAACGGCTCCGGTCCAGCTTCCTGACCGGGGTCAGCCGGCTGCCGGTGCGCTGCACCGCCGCCGGCTGACCCACGAGGGACCCTTCCCTACACCGCGGCGTCCGGCCCGGGTGACCGCTCCGCGGCCCCGGGCCCACCCGCCGTGGCCTCGAGATGCGCGGCCAGCAGCCGCAGCGTCGAATGCCGGTACAGGTCCACCAGGGTGATCTCGGGGACCTGCGTCATGCTGCGCAGCGCCTTCATCGAGTCGCCGCCCAGCCGGAAGAAGTCGTCGTCCCGCCCGATCGCCTCGACCCCCAGCACCTCGCGCCAGGCAGCGGCGATCCGCTCCTCCCACGGGCCGCTCGGGGCGGCGCCCGCGGGTACGGTGCCGTCCCGGTCCCCGTCGTGCGGCGACGGGGCCGCTGGCAGCGCCTTGCGGTCCAGCTTGCCGTTCGGGCTCAGCGGCATCGCGGACAGCACCAGCAGCGTGCCGGGCACCATATGGGCCGGCAGCCGGGTCGCCAGCCGGTCGCGGATCTCGTCCGGGTCGAGCACCTCGCCCTCGCGCGGGACGACGTAGCCGACCAGGACCGGTGCGCCGGTGGCATCGGGCCGCGCCGCCACCGCCGCTTCCTTGATCCGGGGGTGGTCCCGCAGCACGGACTCGATCTCGGTCAGCTCGACCCGCAGCCCGTGGATCTTGACCTGGAGGTCGGTCCGGCCGAGCAGCTCGATCAGCCCGTCGGCGTCGCACCGCGCCAGGTCGCCGGTGCGGTACAGCCGCTCGCCGGACACCGGGCCGTACGACCAGTCCAGGAACCGCTCGGCGGTGAGCTCGGGCAGGTCCAGATAGCCCACGGCCAGGCCGTCGCCCGCCAGGTACAGCTCGCCGGTCACGCCCGGCGGAACGGGCTGCAGCGCCTCGTCCAGGAGGTAGGTCCGCTGATTGGCCATCGGCCGCCCGTACGGGATGCTGGTCCAGCCGGGGTCGGTCGCCTCGACCTCGTAGAGCGTCGAATAGATCGAGGCCTCGGTGGCCCCGCCGAGCGAGACGAACCGCGCGTCCGGCGCGAACTCCCGCGTCCGGTCGGGCATCTTCACGGGGATCCAGTCCCCGGCGAGCATGATCAGCCGGAGCGAGCGCAGCGACGCGGGGCCGTCCGCGGCGGTCGCGTCGAGGTGGTCCAGCACCAGCTCCAGCAGCGCCGGGGCGGTGTTCCAGACGGTCACGCCGTGCTCCGCGGCCAGTTCGGCCCAGTGCGCGGGTTCCTTGGCGCGGCCCGGCGCCGGGAGCACGAGGGTGCCGCCGGCCGCGGTCATGCCGAGGAACTCGTAGACCGACATGTCGAAGCTCGGCGAGGACAGCCCCAGCACGCTGTCGCCGGGGCCGACGGCGAAGCGGGTGTTGAGGTCCGCGATGTTGTTGAGCACGCCCCGGTGGCGCAGCGCGATCGGCTTCGGCCGTCCCGTGGACCCCGAGGTGTGGATCACGTAGCAGAGGTTGTCCGGGCCGGCCACGGGCTCGAGGTCGTCCTCCGGCCGCTCGGCCAGGGCCGCCCCGTCCCGGTCCAGCAGGATCAGCTGGCCCCGCACCACGGAATCCGCGCCGCTGCCCAGAGCGTCTGCGAGCCCGGTCCGGCTGATCAGGGCCACGCACGACGCACCGGAGATCATCGTGGTCAGCCGGGCCCGGGGATACCCGGGGTCCAGCGGCACATAGGCCCCGCCGGCCTTGAGCACCCCGAGCATGGCGACGAGCAGCTCGGGGGAGTGGTCGAGGAAGAGGCCGACGCGGTCGTCCGGGCCGACGCCCAGGTCCCGCAGATGGCGGGCGAGCCGGTTGGCCGCGGCATCGATCTCCCGGAACGTCCGCCGGGCCGTCCCCTGGACCACGGCGACGGCCTCGGGTGCCTGCCGGGCCCGCTCCTGGAACACCTCGTGCAGACAGGCACCTTCGTGGGGCAGTGTCACGGCGGTGTCGTTCCACTCCAGCAGGACGCGGCGCTGCTCGGCCTCGGTGAGCAGGGCGAGCTGCTCCAGCGGCCGGTCCGGGTGGCGCACGCCGTCCGTGAGCAGATGCCCGTAGTGGCTGAGCATCCGCTGCGCCGTCGCCGGGGCGAAGAGCCGGTCGTCGAAGTGGAGGGCGGCCCACCGGGAGCCCGCGTCCGCCGCCGGCAGGGCGAGTTCGGCCTCGTAGGGCCGGGGGTCGCCGTCCACCGGGGGCGCGCCGATGCGTACGCCGAGCCGGGCCGGCGCCGTCCCGGGGTGCGCCACGGCGCCGGCCTCACCCGCCAGCCCGCGCAGCGTGCTCCCGCCGGTGACGGAGAAGCGCAGCAGCGCCTCCTTGCCGCCTTCCCGGCCCACCCGGAACTCGACCTGGTTCTGCCCGGAATAGCGGTACACCAGCGCGGCGAATCCGGCCAGGAGCACGTTCTCCGGGGTGGTCGCACACGAGGCGGCCAGCGCGCGGACCGCGTCGTCGTACAGCCCGGGAATCTCCTGGCGCACCACTGCCGTACACGCCGGTGCATCGACGCCACGAGGCCGGTCCGTGGGGAGTTGGGCGGCATGGGAGGACAATTACCGTCTCCTGTCTCGGAGTTTCTCGACTTCGCAGGGGAATTTCGGCGGCGGGCAATCGGTGGGGCGCGGCTGCGCACCGATGCCGGGTCGGGAACCTCCGAGTCCGGGAACTGTCCCGCTCAGTGGCCAATCCGGGCTGCGCGCCCGGCTGTTGGCGACATTAACCGGCCACCACTGACCGCCACAATGTGGCGGGCGTCACATACCCCGGTCCGCGCCTGCTGCATAATCATGTACTCCCCAAGGGGGCCTCGACGAGGACGTACGCGGGGAAATCCGTCGCCGTCTCCCTGTCGCGCGGCAACCGACCGGCCGCACGGCGCCGTGTCATCCGACCGCAGGGGGAAGAGCCGTATGAGCACCGACATTTCGCCGGCCGCGCTCGACGCCGTCGAACTGCACCACCTCGCACAACGGGACGGCGAGAAATGGGCCACCGCCGGTGAGGGCATGCTGTCCTCCTGGGTCGCCGACATGGACTTCCCGACCGCACCCGCCATCCGCGAGGCACTGATACGCCGCGCGGACGGCGATCTCGGCTACCCCACGTGGTTCGACGAGAGTCAGGGCGGCCCGCTCGGGGAGGTCTTCGCCGCCCGGATGCACCGCAAGTACGGCCACCGGCCCGAACCCACCCACGCCCGGCTGTTCACCGACATCAACCAGGCGATGCTCGCCACGCTGCAGGTCGCCACCGACCCGGGCGACGCCGTCCTGCTGCACACCCCGGCCTGTCCGCCGTTCGTCGACGTCATCGAGAAGATCGGCCGCCGGCCGCTGACCGTGCCCGTCGAAGAGGGGCCGGATGGCTGGGGGTTCGACCAGGAGCGGATGGAACGCGCCGCGGCGGACGGGGACGTGGGGCGGTGCCGGGTGCTCTTCCTGGTGAACCCGCACAACCCCACCGGCCGGGTCTTCCGCCGGGACGAACTGGAGGCGCTGGCCGAACTCGTCCTCCGGCGGGATCTGTTGGTGATCTCCGACGAGGTGCACGCGGACCTGACCCACGCCCCGCACCGGCACCTCCCCTTCGCCTCGCTCGGCCCGGAGATCGCCGCCCGCACCATCACCCTCACCTCGGGCAGCAAGGCGTTCAACCTCGCCGGGATCCGCTGCGCGCTGGCCCACATCGGCCCGCCGGCCGTCCGCGAGGCCGTCGACGCCCGGCGCGGGCTGCTCTTCGGACAGGTGGGAGTGCTCGCGGTCGAGGCGCTGAAGGCCGCCTGGACGGCCGGTGACGACTGGCTGGCCGACGTCATGGCGGTCCTGGACCGCAACCGGCGGCGGCTGGCCGAGCGGCTGCCCCGCGGGGTCCGCTGCCGCACCCCGGAGGCCACCTTTCTGGCCTGGCTCGACTGCCGGAGCCTCGGGCTCGGTGCCGACCCGATGCCGTTCTTCCGCGACCAGGCGAAGGTGCTGCTCTTCTCCGGCCCGGCCTTCGGTGCCGACGGCGAGGGGTTCGTCCGGCTCAATTTCGGTACGTCACCCCAGATCCTCGAAGAGACGCTGGCGCGCATGGACGCCGCGCTGCGCCGGCACCGAGGGGAATGAAACCCCGGTCCTGGGCGCCCGGGCCGAAAACGACAATGTGGACAGTTTTTCTTTGTCGTTGACGCGCGCCGGGCCGGGGCTAGTAAAGTTCGGAAAGATCACGGGGGACAAAGTCGGGGGACTTTCCCGGGAGTTCAGACGCCCATGCGCAGAACGCCCCGGCACCATCGCGAGAATGCCACCCGCTCTTTTTGTGGCGTCCCACCGGATCCCTTGCGTCACCGATGTCCGCGTTCCGGGCAAAGACCCCGGAAGAAATCGGAAATCCGGAGGACTGATGGCCACGCACGCCATGGAAAAGGTGTATTCGGGGAACGGCACCGTACGGCTGCACCGGGCCGGGGACGTGACCGACCCCGACGCCTTCCGGGAACGACGCCGCACCCGCAGAAAACGATTGACCGAGTACCTGGCCGACGGCCGGGCGGAAACCCGCTATTTCCCGGTGCTGTCCGTACTGGCACCGGTCATGACCCAGTCCGAGGGCGAAATCACCTACCCGGGCGACCCGATGTGCCTCTACACGGCGCTGAGCCTCGCCGTGCACCGGGCGGTGGCCGACGCCGGCCCGCTGGCGGACGCCGAGCACTACACCGATCTCGCACCCGAGTGGACCCGGTTCCCCTCCAAGAAGTACCGGCTCTCCGCCGGCGACGACGGATACCGCGCCTACGGGACGGCCCCGAACACCGACCGGACCGTGTTCGACCCCAGGGTGTGGGACGACACGGCCCGCGACCTCTGGGTACGGCTGCTCCGCGAGGTCCGGCCCCGGGTCGTCCTCATCAGCGCCGTATCGCCCGCCCACCGCTATGCGCTGCAGATCGCGGAACTGGCCAAGCGCGAGGTCCCGGAGGCCTTCGTCATCCTCGGCGGCCGGCACGTCGACGAGACCACCACGGCCACCCCCGACGGCCAGGCGCTGCTGCTCAAGCCCAGCAGCCCGCTGGCCGTCATGCAGGAGGGCAAGGTGCCCCGGGTGGTCGACGCGGTGATCAGCGGTGAGGCGTACCACGCCGTGGACCTGCTGATGCGGGCCCTCGCGCTGGCCACCGACCTCGACCGGACCTGGGTCGACCGCGACCAGGTGCTGCCGTGTCTGCAGGGGCTGCTCGCCGAGGAAGGGCCCGGAGCCGGCAGCTCCCTCGTCGTCCTGGCCGCGGGGGACGCCCTCGACGCGGTGCCGCTGCGCGGCGGGGCGCTCGACCTCGCCACCCTGCCGTCGCCGTACCAGGCCTTCGCCATCCGCTCCCGCTTCCCGATCTTCACCCACCCGGAAACCGGGGACGTGCTGCGCACCGCCCACTTCATGGTGTCCAACGCCTGCCCCTACCGCTGCAACTTCTGCTCCGAATCCGCCCAGTTGAGCAACGGCCTCAAGCGGTTCAAGGACGATGCGATCGGCACGGCGGTCCAGCGGGTCTGCGAATACCTCGGCTACGGCGCCGAATCACTCTTCTTCGACGACTCGGTCTTCTGGAGCGGCCGCTACCGCGACATCGGCGATTTCTGCGAGGAACTCAGCCGAATACGGAGCACCCCGCCCACCGAACTCGACGCCCGTTACCGGCGATTCCTCACCCACGAGGACGACATCGACCGGCTGCACGGCCTCCAATGGGGCGCCCAGCTGACCGTCGACACCCTCGTCGCACTCCACTCCGCGGAGGAATCCCACGCCATTCTGCGGAAGATGAAGGAAGCCGGCTGCAGTTACGTCTACATCGGCATCGAAAGCATGTCGACACAGGTCATGACCCATATCCACAAGAACCTCCGCCGGGACGAGCGCAAACCCTGGCGGGAAAAGGTCCGGGAGGCCGCCGCGCTGGTCAAGGCGCACGGCCTGCAATTGGGCACCTCCGTCCTCTTCGGCCTGGACGGGGAAAACCGGTCGAGCATCGACGAGACCATCCACGAGGTCGGCCGGCTCATCGACGACAAGCTGATCGACCTGGCCAGCCCGAACATCCTCACCTATCACCCCGCGACGCCCGTCACCCGGGCCCACGGCATGCAGGACCGGCTCGACTACCACTCCCCGCGCATCGACAACCGAAAGCCCTACATCTATTTCGAGGAAGCCTTTCCCGACGTCGTCTCCGTCCTGCTGACCGAGGACGACATCTGGCACATCCACCACGAGACCCAGCACCGCTGGGGCGGCGCCCGCAATGACGCGGCACCGGTCCCCGTCGAGGCCGGCACGGAATGAGGAGAACCTGATGCCCGCTTCCCACCCCCTCACCGGTCAGCCGCTGCAACAGCCCTCGGGCATGCCCATACGGAGATACACCGCCTATCCCCGCGTCGACCTCCCGGACCGCTCCTGGCCGGCGGCCTCCCTCACCCGGGCCCCGCAGTGGTGCGCGGTGGACCTGCGGGACGGAAACCAGGCGCTGGCCGTCCCCATGGACCTCGCCCGCAAGCGGAAACTCTTCGAACTCCAGGTCCGGATGGGATTCAAGGAGATCGAGGTCGGTTTCCCGGCGGCCAGCAAGACCGACTTCGATTTCATCCGGCTGCTCATCGAAGAGGACCTGATACCGGACGACGTCGCGATCCAGGTCATCATGCCGGCCCGCGAGGAACTCATCCACCGCACCTTCGAGTCCCTGGCCGGCGCCCACCGCGCGATAGCCCATCTGTACAACTCCACGTCCTGTCTGCAGCGGGAGGTGGTGTTCGGGATGGACCGCGCACAGATCAAGGACCTGGCGGTGCGCAGCACCCGGCTGTGCAAGAAGCTCACCGAGGACCTGGGAATCCCCGGCATCCGTTACGAATACACCCCGGAGTCCTTCACCGGCACCGAGCTGGACTTCGCGCTGGAGATCAGCGACGCGGTCGCCGAGGTGTGGGACCCGAGCCCGGATCACAAGATGATCCTCAACCTCCCCGCCACCGTCGAGATGTCGACCCCGAACATCTACGCCGACCAGATCGAATGGATGCACCGCCACCTCGACCGGCGGGACTCCCTCATCCTCTCCATCCACCCGCACAACGACCGCGGCACCGCCGTCGCCGCCGCCGAACTCGCCTGCATGGCCGGTGCGGAACGCATCGAGGGCTGCCTCTTCGGCAACGGCGAGCGGACCGGCAACGTCGATCTCGTCACCCTCGGACTCAACCTCTTCACCCAGGGCGTCGACCCGGAGATCGACTACTCGGATCTCGCCGAGGTCGCCGCCACGGTCGAATACTGCAACCGGCTCCCGGTGCACCCCCGGCACCCCTACGGCGGCGAACTCGTCCACAGTGCCTTCTCGGGCTCCCACCAGGACGCCATCAAAAAGGGTTTCGAGGCCCTGGAACACCGGGCCGCCGGCACCGGCACCCCGCTCGACCAACTGCCCTGGGCCGTGCCGTACCTCCCGATCGACCCCAAGGACATCGGCCGGGACTACGAAGCGGTGATCCGCGTCAATTCCCAGTCGGGCAAGGCCGGTTCGGCCTACCTGCTGAAAACCGCATGCCATCTGGACCTGCCGCGCCCGCTGCAGGCGGAATTCGCCCGGATCATCCAGGAGCACACCGACGGCACGGAGGGGGAACTGTCCGCCGACGAAGTCTGGTCGGTATTCCGCCGCACCTACCTGGAAGCCACCCGGCCGCTCGCCCTCCTCGACCACACCGCGGCGAGCTCCGACGACGGCGCCACCCGGTCCCTCACCTGCACCCTGCTGACCGGCACCGGCGACACACTGACGCTCGACGGCACCGGAACCGCACTCGCCGACGCCCTCCTCCACGGCCTCGCGACGCTTGCGCACCCCGACACCCTCGACCCCACCACCCTCGTACTCGGGGAGCTCACCCAGCACCCCCTTCCACCGGACGGCGACCAGGCCCCGCGGTTCGCCGCCTACGCCCGCCTCGACCACCACCAGCGCTCCGCCTGGGGCGCCGGGGTCGCCCCCGATGCCACCACCGCCACCCTGCAAGCCGTCCTCAGCGCGGTGAACCGGCTTTCCGCAGAAAGCGCCGGAGTTTCGTCAGCGGCCAGGTGTTGATGACGTCGTCCTTCGTGAGCCAGCCGCGCTGCGCCGTGCCCACGCCGTACCGCAGATAGGGCAGATGCGTGGTGGAGTGCGCATCGGAATTCACCGCGAACTTCACGCCGTGGCGCTTGGCCCGGAGGATGTCCTCGTCGCAGAGGTCGAGCCGTTCGGGATGGGCATTGATCTCCAGCGCGGTGCCCGTCCTGGCGCAGGCCGCGAAGACCGCGTCGAAATCGGCGTCGATTCCCGGGCGTTTACCGATCCGGCGCGTCGTGGGGTGACCGATCACGCCCACGTACGGATTCTCACAGGCGCGGATCAGGCGGCGGGTGAGGGCCTGCCGGCTCTGGTTGAAGTGCGAGTGGATGGAGGCCACACAGAGGTCGAAGCCCGCCAGGAAGTCATCCGGCCAGTCGACATCACCGTCCGGGCCGATATTGAGTTCGGTGCCGTGCAGCAGTCGCATACCGCGGTACCGGCGGTCCATCGCACGCACCTCCTCCCGCTGCGCGAGCATCTTCTCGTCCGTCATGCGCTGCATGTAGAGGTTCGGGGCGTGGTCGGTGACGGCGTAATAGGCATAACCGCGTTCGGCGGCCGCGGCGACCATGTCGTCCAGGGAGGAGAGCCCGTCGGTGAGGTCGGTATGGGTGTGCAGATCGCCCCGGATGTCGTGCTCGGTGACGAGGTCGGGCAGTTCTCCGCGGAGCCCGGCCGCGACCTCGCCGCGGTCCTCCCGCAGGGTCGGCGGGATCCACGGCAGCCCGAGCCGGTCGTAGATCCCCTCCTCCGTCTCCGAAGTGACCATCTCGCCGCTCTTGGCGTGGAACAGCCCGTACTCGGACAGCTTGAGCTTGTGGCGCACCGCGATCGCCCGGGTGCGGATGTTGTGCGCCTTCGACCCGGTGAAGTACTGCAGTCCCGCACCCCAGGACACCGGCGGCAGCACCCGCAGGTCCACCTGCAGCCCCTTGGTGGTGCGGATCGACGTCTTCTTCTCGCCGTGCGCGATGACCTCGGCGGTGTACGGAAGCCCGGTGAGCGCCGTCATGAACGGCGCGGACCGCTCCGCCGCGACCAGGATGTCGATGTCCCCGATCGTCTCCCGCATCCGGCGCAGCGACCCCGCGTACGTGCACCGCTTGCACCCCCGGATCCCCGACAGCTCGGCGACGATCTGCTCCGCCAGCTCCATGGCGGCACCCAGCAGGATCCGGCCTTCCCCGGCCTTCTGCATCAGCGAGATGCCGTGCAGGATGTTCTCCTCGGTCTTCTCACCGAACCCCTTCAGCTCCCGCAGCCGCTCCTCGTGGACGGCGTCGAGCAGCTGGTCCACGGAGGTGATGCCCAGCACCTCGTAGAGGACCATTGCCTTCCGCGGCCCCAGGGTGGGGATGCTGATCAACTCCCGTACGCCGGCGGGGACCGACGCCCTGGTCTCCTCGATGGTGGCCACCCGCCCGGACCGCAGATACTCGACGATCTTCTCCGCGATCGAGGCGCCGACGTGCGGAATCTCCCGCAGTCCCGGCACGTCGAGCTGGGTGACGTCGACGGGGTAGCCGCCGACGGCGCGGGCGGCCTTCTCGTAGGCACGGGCCTTGAAGGCGTCGCCACCACTGATCGCGATGAGGTCGGCGTACTCCTGCAGCAGCGCCTCGACCTCCTCATTGGCGCGGACCATACCTCCAGGGTGCGCCCGTATCCGCCCCGCGGCACGGCCGGGCCGTCACCGTCCGCGCACGGCCGTCACCGACCGTCCCCCTCGGCCCGGCGCGCTCCGCCCTGCCCCGGTCGGCGTTACGGTCGAACTCCTCGGCCGGTGCCGCACCGGCCGTACGTGGTGATGCAGCGAGATGCGACGAGGCACGACGAGATCCGTCGTGATGCGACGTGACCGGAGGTCGAACCGGATGCTGGTGGTGGGGCGCTCGGAGGTGGAGGCGCTGCTGGACATGGCGGCGCTGATCGATGCGCTGGCGTCGGCGATGGCCGACCTCAGCGCCGGACGGGCCTCGGCGCCGGACCGGGTGGCGGCGATGGTGCCGGAGCGGGAGGGCTTCGTCGCCGCCATGCCGGGCCATGTGCCCTCCGCCGGGGCGCTGACGACCAAACTCGTCTCCGTCTTCCCGCACAACGCCGGCACGCCGCTGCCGACCCATCAGGCGCTCATCGTCGCCTTCGACCCGGACACCGGCGAGCCCACGGCCCTGCTGGACGGTACGGCGATCACCGCCGCGCGGACCGCCGCCTGTTCGGCGCTCTCGGCGCGGCTGCTCGCCCGTGCGGACGCGTCGGTGCTGGCCCTGCTGGGGACCGGCGCCCAGGCCCGTTCCCATGCCCGGGCGATGTGCCGGGTCCGCCCCATCCGCCACATCCGGGTCGCCGGCCGCAACCCGGCCCACGCCACCGCCCTCGCCGCCGAACTCTCGGCCGAACTCGGCCTCCCCGCCGAGGCGGTGGCCACCTACGCCCAGGCGCTCGACGGTGCGGACATCGCCGCGGCCACCACCCACGCCGTCGACCCCGTCGTCCGCCGCCCCTGGCTGACCCCGGGCGTGCACGTGACCTCGGTGGGCTTCAATCCCGCCGGCCGCGAGGTCGATGACGCCACGGTCGCCGACGCCCTGGTCTGCGTCGAATCCCGGCAGGCGGCCCTGGCCCCCTTCCCCGCCGGGAGCAACGACCTGCTGCACCCGATCCGCGACGGCATCATCACCGCGGACCACGTACACGCCGACCTCGGCGAACTCCTCACCGGCAGCCGACCCGGCCGCACCGCACCCGCACAGATCACGCTCTACAAGTCCGTCGGCGTCGCGGTCCAGGACGCCGCGGCGGCAGCCCTCGTCGTCAAGGCCGCCCGGGAACGGTCCGTCGGGACGGACATCGACCTGGGCTGAGCCGTTCCATGACCTCCGCAGGGTGTTATGCGCCCGTCGTCTCGTAGTCGGGGAGTGCGGCCGGGGTGGTTCGGGCGGCCGGGCGCATGGTCAGGGTCAGTACCGCCAGGCCGGCGAAGAGGACCGCGGCGGTGAGACCGGTGACATGCAGGCTGGAGGTGAACGCCTCCCGCGCGGTGTGCAGCAGTTCCGCGCGCCGGCCGGCGGGAAGGTGCCGGCTGGTGGCGACCGCGCCGGCCAGCGAGTCGGACGTGCCGTGCATCCGGCCGCGGTAGATCACCGCGGCCACCAAACCGAGCAGCGCGAAGCCGAGCGAGCCGCCGAAGTAGTTGCCGGTCTCCGACATCGACGCCGCCGAACCGGCGCGCTCCGGCGGCACGGATCCGACGACGAGCCCGGTGCCCAGCGCGAACAGCGGGCCGGTGCCCAGCGCCAGTACGGCGATGCCGGTCATCACCAGCGGCAGGGCGCTCGCCCCGCCGATACCGACGCCGACCAGCAGCAGGCTGCCCAGCGCCGACCCCACCAGCCCGCCGGCGATCGCGGTGGTCTGCCGCATCCGCCGGGCCAGCGCCGGCGCGGCCATGGTGCCGACCGCCACGCCCAGGCCCATGGGCGCGAACAGCACCGCCGACGCGACCGGCGAGAAGCCCAGCACGCTCTGCAGGTACTGCGTCACCAGCAGACCCGTACCGGCCATGGCGAGGCCGGCGAAGACCAGCGCGACGCAGGTCGCCCAGACCGCGATGGCCTGCCCACGAGGTCGCTCGTCGCGGAACATGTTGGTGATCAAGGCCAGGGTGGACGGTGCCAGGGTCGCGCCGGCGACGCCCAGCAGCGCACGCGCGACGATCAGCATCAGCGGGCCGACCGCGAAGGCGGCCACCACCGACAGCACCGCGAAGGCCGCTCCGCCGATCATCAGCAGCCGTCGGCGGCCGATCCGGTCGCCGAGCGTACCCATCGTGATGACCAGCCCGGCCACCATGAGGCCGTAGCTGTCACTGATCCACAGCTGCTGGACGCCGGTGGCACCCAGGTCGGCGCTCAGCCGCGGGAGCGCGAGGAGCAACGCCGTCATGTCCATCGCGACGAGCAGTGTCGGCAGCATGAGGACGATCAGCCCCAGCCATGCCCGGTTGACTCGCAGATCCGAAAGCACCAAAGGCCCCTGTTCTCTCGACGTGTTCTCGCCACGTCATCTCTCGACGTGTCGCCGGTCGGTCGGAGCCGCCGGGAGCTTCTTGACGTCGCGGCGGACGGATGCGGCGGCGAAAAACCCATGCGAAATTTCTGGCGGGGGAGGTGCCGGGGATGTCAAGGCGACGGCGGCGGCTCCGACCACCGGTCGAAGGGCCCGGCCAGGGCCCGCGAACCACGAGAAGCACCAGGAGTACGACATGAAGTTCCTGATCAGCCTGCACATCAACCCGGCCGTGCTGGACGCGCTGACCGACGAGGAGAAGGCGGCCATCGGCGACGGCCACGCCACGTTCATCGAGTCGCTGAAGAAGTCCGGCGAGCTGATCACCACGCAGGCGCTGGTCGACCCGTCCCAGGCCGCGGTGGTGCGCGTGCGCAACGGTCAGCCGGTGGTGACCGACGGTCCTTTCCTGGAGGCCAAGGAGTACCTGGGCGGCTTCTACCTGATCGACTGCGAGCACAAGGAGCGGGCGATCGAGCTGGCGGCGCAGATCCCGGACACCGCGATCGAGGGCCTGGGGGTCGAGGTGCGGCAGGTGATGTTCGCTGACGGACAATTGGAGGCATGACCGCACGAGCCATGGAGGACCTGCTGCGTGAGCTCACGCCGCAGGTCCTCGGCGCATTGGTACGCCGGTACGGCCAGTTCGAAGGGTGTGAGGACGCCGTACAGGAGGCCGTCCTCGCCGCCACCGTGCAGTGGCCGGCCGAGGGGGTGCCGGACAACCCGCGCGGCTGGCTGATGACCGTCGCGTCCCGGCGGCTCATCGACCAGATGCGCAGCGACCACGCGCGCCGCGAGCGGGAGTCCGCGGTGGCCACCGAGCTGGTGCCCGAGGACGTTCCGGACACCGACGACACGCTCGTCCTGCTGTTCCTCTGCTGCCATCCGACGCTGACCGCGGCCTCCCAGACCGCCCTGACGCTCCGGGCGGTCGGCGGCCTGACCACGGCCGAGATCGCCCGCGCCTTCCTGGTGCCGGAGGCCACGATGGCGGCCAGGATCAGCCGGGCCAAGCAGCGCATCAAGGCGGCCGGCAGCTCGTTCAGCCTGCCGGACGGCGCGGAGCGCGAGGAGCGGCTACGGGTCGTCCTGCACGTCCTCTACCTGATCTTCAACGAGGGCTACACCGCCTCGTCGGGCAGCGAACTGCACCGCGCCGACCTCGCGCACGAGGCGATCCGGCTGACCAGGACGGTGCACACGCAACTGCCCGAGGACGGCGAGGTGACCGGGCTGCTCGCGCTGATGCTGCTGACCCACGCCCGCCGGGAGGCACGTACGACGGCGGCCGGCGATCTGGTGCCGCTGGACGAGCAGGACCGTACGACGTGGGACCGCGCCCTGATCGACGAGGGCACCGAACTGATCAAGGCCGCGCTGGCCGCCCCGGCCCTCGGCCTCTACCAGCTGCAGGCCGCCATCGCCGCCACGCACGCGGACGCGGCCACGGCCGAGGAGACCAACTGGCCGCAGGTACACGCCCTTTACCTGATCCTGGAACGCATCGCGCCCAACCCCATGGTCACCCTCAACCGGGCCATCGCACTCGCCGAGACCGAGGGCCCGCCGGCCGGTCTGGCCCTGCTGGCCACCTTGGACGGCGACGAGCGGATGGCCGGGCATCACCGCCTGCTGTCCGTACGCGCGCACCTGCTGGAGAAGACCGGTGACCCGGCCGCGGCGTACGAGCACTACCGGCGCGCCGCGAAGGCCACCGCCAGCATCGCCGAGCAACGCTACCTGGAGTCCAGGGCGAGCCGGCTGAGGACCTAGGTTCTGTCCCAACTCCCGCTCGGGCAGCCGTAGTTGTCGCGATGCGAGGTGTGGCGAGGCAAGGCGCGGGCACGCTGGCGCGCCCTCACGCAACCACCCACCAGCTCCTCTGTGTCATGATCGGCACATGGGCCAGGACAAGGGATCTCGGGACGAGGGATCTCAGGGCGAGGTACCTGAGGGCAAGGGCTACCTTCTGGACAACCGGCAGGTCGAGGCGGGTACCCGCTTCGACGCGCTGTCGGCCCTCTTCGACGCCTCGACGTTCCGGCACTTCGAGACGGTCGGGATCGACGAGGGGTGGCGGTGCTGGGAGGTCGGTGCCGGTGGGCCGACCGTCGCCGCGTGGCTCGCCGACCGGGTCGGTCCCCGCGGCCGCGTACTGGCCACCGACATCGACGTCTCCTGGACCGGGACCGCCGCCGAGGGCGTCGAGGTGCTCCGCCACGACGTCGCCCGCGACGAACCCCCGGCCGGCCCCTTCGACCTGATCCACGCTCGTCTGGTCCTCGTCCACGTCCCCGACCGTGCGGCGGCGCTGCGCTCCATGGTCCGGGCGCTGCGCCCCGGCGGGTGGCTGCTGCTGGAGGACGCCGACCCCGCGCTGCAGCCGCTGATCTGCCCCGACGAGTACGGCCCCGAACAGGAGCTCGCCAACCGGCTGCGCCGCGGCTTCCGTCACCTGCTGCAGCAGCGCGGTGCCGACCTCGCCTACGGCCGCAAACTGCCGCGACTGCTGCGCGAGGCCGGCCTCGTCGACGTCGCGGCCGACGCCTACTTCCCGATCGCCTCACCCGCGTGTGACGTCCTTGAGACCGCCACCGTCCACCAGGTACGTGACAAGCTCACCGCCGCGGGCCTCGCCACCGACGAGGAGATCGACCGGCACCTCGCCCACATCGCGGCGGGCCGCCTCGACCTCGCCACCTCCCCGATGGTCTCGGCCTGGGGCCGCCGCTCCTCGGAAGGCGGCGCCTGCTGACGACGCCGCGGGGGAGCCTCGACGTCTGCTGACCACGCCGCGAGAGCGTGAGGGTTTCCCTCCACAGGAAACCCACAAGATTGCCTCCTACTTTCCCGATGCGGCTACCGTGCACGGATGCCGCCGGCGGGTGGGTCGGGAAACCGGGACGGCATGGACAGTGAACTGCACACGATGCGGTGGCGCGGTGGTCCAGGGGCCGGACGGCCGATGGTGCTGCGGCAACTGCGGGGCGAGCGGATGAGCCGAGGCGCCCGATGAGACGAGAGTGGAGCCCTCCATGTGCGCGGCCAAGCGCCTCGACCGAGTCCTGGTCGTCGACGACGACGCGATGATCCTGCGGTCCCTCGGGCGCGGCCTGCGGCTGAACGGCTTCGCCGTCACGCTCGCCGAGGACGGTCCGACGGCTCTCGCGGAACTGGCGGAGACACCGCCGGACGTGATCGTCCTCGACGTGTCGCTGCCGGGGATCAGCGGCATCGAGGTGTGCAGCACGCTGCGGGCCAACGGTGACGAGGTGCCGGTGCTGATGCTGTCCGCACTGGACGAGCTGGCGGACCGGGTCGCGGGCCTCCAGGCCGGGGCCGATGACTACCTGGTCAAACCCTTCGCCCTGAAGGAACTGGTCCTGCGGCTGCAGGCCCTGCTTCGCCGCCGCCCGGCCGGTGACCGGGACCTCGTGCAGGTCGGTGACCTGGTCCTCGACACGGCCGCGCGCGAGGTGACGTACGGGGGCGTGGCGGTCGGGCTCACCCGGCGGGAGTTCGAGCTGCTGGAGGTCCTCGCCCGCAACGCGGGCGTCGTCCTCACCCGCGACCAGCTCCTGGACCGGGTGTGGGGCTACGACTTCGAGGTGCGCACCGACGCCGTCGACACGTTCGTGAGCTATCTCCGGCGCAAGACGGAAGCCGGGGGCCGGCCGCGCCTGGTGCACACGGTCCGCGGCGTCGGCTTCGTCCTGCGGGCATCCGGAACGGACACCGCGCGATGAGGCTCACCACCCGTATCGCCCTCGTCATGGGCCTCGCCATGCCCCTGCTCGTGCTCGGCTCGGGGGCGCTGCTGCTGCGCCTGGTCACCCGCGACGTGCACGCCGAGCAGGACGCCCATCTGCGGGAACGGGCCGCGGTGCTGCTGCCGATGGCCAGGGGACTGCTGCGGACCGAGGACAGCGGACAGCCGCGGAAGGCCGCGAACCGGGAGCGGCAGCTGCTCGACGCGGGCCTCGACGTCGGCGTGCGTCTCCTCACCGCCGGAGGCGGATCGGCGGTGGCCGGGAACGACGGCGGCACCGCGGTCGTGCCCGGTCGGAACGCGACCACGGGCGATGGCCGGCAGGAGTACCGGGTGGTGGCCGCGGCAGGTCCTCAGCCGGCCGCCACCGCGCCGTTGCCGGTCGCCGCACCCGACCCGGTGACCGTACGGGCCCGCGGCCACGCCTGGCGGGCGCTGTCGGTGGAGGTGGGCGGCGCGAACGCCCGAAAGGGCCCGCGCGGCACGCTGTGGGTGTTCTCCCGCGGAGCGGCCGGGAGCGCCGAGATCACCGCCGTACAGCACCGCATCCTGGTGGTGGCGCTGATCGCCGCCCCACTGGCCGGGCTGCTCTCCTGGGCCATCGCCGAACGTGCCACCCGGCCGCTGCGCCGCCTGCAACGGCGGGCCGGCGGCCTCGACCCCGGCACCAGCGCGGCGCGCCTGGACCACGCCCCGTCGCGGATCACCGAGGTGGACGACCTGGCCCGCACCCTGCAGACCGTGCTGTCCCGGTACGACGAGCAGGCGGCGCGTACCCAGGAGGCCCTGGCGACCGCACGGGCCTTCTCCGCGACCGCGTCCCATGAACTGCGCACGCCGCTGATGGGCATGCAGACCAATCTGGACGTCCTCACCGACCACCCCGACCTCGATCCGGCCGACCGCGCCGACGTCCTCGACGACCTGCGCTCCGGACAGCAGCGGCTGATGGCCACGCTGATCGCGCTGAGGGCGCTGGCCCAGGGCGACTTGGTGGAGGCCGACGCCTTCGGTGTCGTGGACCTCTCCGAGCTGGTGGCTGCGGCGGTGGCGGATGTGGAACGGCACGTGGCACGCCACCACCCCGGCGTCCGGCTGACCCTCCGGCTCACCCCCGGGCTGCACTTGAGCGCCTGGGAGCCGGGGCTGCGGATGGCCGTCGACAACCTGCTCCGCAACGCGGTGGTGCACGGGAGCCGGGCGGGCCTGCCGGCGCGGATCGAGGTGGCACTACGGCCGGGCGGTCGGCCGGCGGATCCGATGGCCGTGCTCACCGTGGACGACGACGGCCCGGGCATCGCACCCGAGGAGCGCCACCAGGTCTTCCAACGGTTCCATCGACGCGCCGGCAGCCCGGGGTCGGGGTTGGGATTGACCCTCGTGGCCCAGCAGGTCGCCCTGCACCGCGGCACCGTACGCATCCTGGACCGGCCGGCGGGGACCGGCGTCCGCTTCGAGGTCCACCTGCCCCGCCCCGGCGACCCGGCGGCCGACACCCGCACCCTGGAACTGCCGCTGCACCGCACCTGGCTGAGCGAGGTCCCGGGGGAGGGCCCGCACGAGCTGCCGACCCGGGCCTGAGCCCGTCATCCCGTACGCGGCCGGGACTCCTTGACCACCCGCGTGGTTGCCCGGACCGCCCCCGCGGCGCACCTCACCGAGCGGAACCGGCCGCCGACCTCCGCGACCCAGAAGGCGTCGGCCACCGTGAGCGCCTGGACACACCGGTCGCGCCGCCATCCCCCGAAACAAGCCTGGACGACATCGGCGCCGGGTGGCAGCTGCCCCCACGCCAGCGTCCAGTGCGCTCCCGCCCGGCCGCCGTACCGGCCACCTCGGAGCGGGGAGACGCAGAGCGTACTCACGACGGACACATCGATCAGTCCGGCGCCGCTGTGCACCTCCAGCGCCGGACGCTCCTCGGAGCCCCGGCCGACGCGCAGCAGCCAGCCGCTCAGGGGCAGCCGGATCTCACGGGGTCCAGGGGCGGCGAGGACGGTGGAGCCCGCAGGGGAGGGCTCGTCCGTCACGAGGAAACCATCAGAGTCCACAGTCTCTCCCGGGTTCGAGGCTCGATGTGCGTGACCGTCACTGACGCTCAACCGGCCCGGAGCATAAGGACGTTCCTTGTGGATTCCTTGTGCCGCACCGCCCCCGTCCTGGCCGGCCGGCGGCTCACAAGGTCCCCACAAAAAACGCTCCTATGTTCTGCAGCACGGCCCCGCCCGCCTCGTGTGAGCCCCGTACGGCGGCCGCGCTCATCCATTCCCGGACACCCCCAGACACTCCAGTCATTCCAAGAAACCCATTCCTTCCTGAAGGGAGCACCACCATGCAGCGTCCCAAGATCGTTGTGGCGGGAGCCCTGTCCACCCTCGCGCTCACCGGTTGTCTGCTGACCAGGGCAGCGTCGGCGAACGCCGCGGACTCCGGCAGCCCGTCGTCCTCCGAGGCCTCGGCGACCGCCCCGCACCACGGCAAGGGGCAGGGCAACGGTCACGGCAAGGGCATCTGCCACCGCGTGCCCAAGTTGGAGAAGCGCATCGACAAGGCGCTCGACCGGCTCAACGGCGACGCCCACACCCGTGGTTCGATCGCGCGCATGGAACAGCGGGTGAAGAACGCCCGGGCCAAGCACCGCGACGCGGTCGCCACGTTCCTCCAGGACCGGCTCACCCACCGCAAGGAGCTCAAGCCCACCCTCACCCGCGAGCGCACCGACCTGAAGGCCGTCGCGGCGTGGTGCGCCAAGAAGAACGGTGGTAACCAGGGCACCGGCTCATGAAGCAACGTGCCCGGCGCGCCACACTGCTGCTGACCGCGGCACTCGCGGTGCCCCTCCTGGCGGTCACCGGTTGTTCGCAGGACTCCGGCCGGCAGGCACCCTCGGGAGGCTCCGTGGAGAGCGGTGCGTCCTCGACGTCGCCCACACCGACCGCCGCCCCGACCTCAGACACGTCCTCCGGTTCGTCCACCGAGGAACAGGAGATGGCGAAGAAGGTCCAGGAGGCCGAGAAGGCAGCGGACGCGGCCGACGCCGACGCGGCCGAGGACTCGCGGTGAGGAAGTGAGGGGCCGGTAGGGAAAGGGGCGGGGCGCGGCCGCTGGAAGGCAGCTGGAAGGCTTCCCCCCGGAACAAAGCATTCCACCGGGCCATTACAGGCGCACACGACGGATCCACGCAGCCCGAAGCCGCGTGGATCCGTCAGCCGATCCGGTCGCGTCAGTCCAGATCTTCCGAGTAGTCGGTGGTGGCGCAGCCGTCCACTTCACCGTCGTCGGCGGTCTTGCCCTCGGGTGCGTGGAAGCCCGGCTTGCAGTTGAGGAACAGCAGCCCGGCATCGAGCAGCTTCCGTCGTTGGTCGTCACTGCCCGGGTCGACGGCGAAGTCGTCCCCGATCATCAGGTCGTCCTGCTCGCTCTTGTCCGCCTTGACGGCGGTCTGGAACGCCTCCATGTCCTCGATGGTGAGGAAGTCGGCATCACCGCCGCCGACCGCCGGGTCGTCGCACTCGCCGCCGCCGTTGATGCCCTTCATGCCCATGGCCTCGACCCGCGCCACCTCCGGCGGCGTGGCGATGTCGACCTTCTCGCAGTGGAGTGCCGTTCTGAGGAGTTCCGCGGTCTCCTGGGGTGACCCGCCGGAGGGCAGGCTGCTGCAAGCGGAAACCGATGCCAGGGCAACTACGGTGCCGGCCGCGGCGAGTATTCGATGGAAACGCATGAGTCCCTTTGCAGTGGTGGCTTCGAGACGAGCACCGAACGGCTGTGACGGTGCATCGGCTGCCGAAAGGCAAAGAAAGCCATGCACTCCCCCGTTCCCCCGCTCTGATCATTTGACCGGAACATGGTAAACGCAGACCGTGCCGGCTGCGTCGCCGCTCAGGGGCGTGGGACGCTCAGCACGACCGCCGTTCCGGCGACGGTCCGGTCTTCGTGCATGGTGATCACTTGGCCGGGCTGCAGGTGCTGCCACTGGGGCGGGGTGAGGGGGGCCAGGCGCACCGTGGCCCGTCCGCCGGGCTCCAGGTGAGGCGCGAACTCCACCCACAGGCCGGCGATGTTGAGTGCCGGCTCGCCGGCGGGGGTTCGATTCCCGATGTTCCACATCGGCCGAAGGACCCCGGCTCCCGAGAAGGGTGTCTGCCGGCGTCCCACGTCGGCCGGTACGAGGGTGAGGTCCGCCCGGATGATGCCGTGTTGCGTTTCGTAGCAGCGCCAGCGACACCAGGCCGCGCTGCGCTCCAGTCGCATCTGCTCGGCGGCGGTGGCGAGGGTCGGGCCCGGCGCGTGCCGCGCTACTTCGCGCCCGGTCCGGCGGGGACGGGGAGCGGGCCGGCCGCACACGTGGTGTCGTGCTTCGGTGCCGCGCCGGTCAGCAGGTATGTGCTGACGATGCCGTCCACGCACGCGTTGCCGTTGCGGTACTGCCCGTGGTCGCCGCCGCCGGTGACGGTGACCAGGCGGGAGCCGCGCAGGGCCCGGTGGTCCCGGAGTGCGGCCTCGTAGTACGTGGCCGGGTCGTGCACCGAGTTGAGCATCAGGGTCGTCGGCAGTCCGGACCCGGTGACCTTCACCTTCGGCGCGGTGGCCGCGGGCCAGTACGCGCACACCGAGGAGAAGGCCAACTCGCGGGCCCCGACGAGCGGTTGGGCCGCCGCGTCCTTCGCGCTCTGCCGGACCCAGTGCCCGACATCGCGGTTCCAGGCGGTGTCGTTGCAGGTGACCGAGAAGAACTCGGCCAGGAAGGCCGGGCTGAGATACGAGCCGAAGACCTTTTCCACGAGCTGCCGCTCCGGAGCCCCCGCCCCGTCCCCGTGGTCGAGCGCGACGAGCGCCGACGCCAGCGCGGGGAAGCCCTCCTTCGCGTTGTACACGGCTTGGATCGTGCCGTTGTCCAGTTGGTTCGGGCCGATGACGACCGAGCCGACGGTCACCGGGTGCTCCGCCAGCGCCCGCCGGCGCGCCTCCCACCTGGCCTTGGTCTGCGCGACCGTCCGCCCGTAGTGGTAGACGGCGTCGTATTTCGCCAGCCAGGGCAGGAAGTCCTGCTCGAAGCGGCGCTGGAAACTCTTCGGCTGTCCCGTCTCGAAATCCTCCCAGGAACCCGACCAGCCGACGTTGCTGTCCAGTACGGTCCGCTCGACGCGCCGCGGGTACAGCGTCGCGTAGTACGCGCCGAGCATCGTGGCGTAGGAGGGCCCGTAGTAGGAGATCTTCTTCGCCCCGAGCAGTGAGCGGAACAGGTCCATGTCCCGGGCCGTCTGTTCGGTGGTCAGGTACGGCAGCAGTCCGCCGCTGCGTGCCTGGCAGTCCCGCGCCAGTTTGCGCGACCGCGCCAGCACGCCTTGGACGGCGGCGGGGGAGCGGTCCCGGAAGTCGTGCGCGAAGAACTCCTGGAACTCCTCGTCCGTCTGGCACACCGGGTGCGTGCTGCGGCCGACGCCGCGCTGGTCGAAACTGACCACGTCGTACGCGGCGCCCACCGCGGGCTCGTCCTTGACGAAGCCCTCCGGCCGGTTCAGCCCCGAGGCACCCGGCCCGCCCGCCGCCATCATCAGCACCCCGCGCCGCTCGGCGGGGCTGCTCGCCCGGTGCCGGGAGACCGCCACGGTGAGGTCCACCCCGGCATCCGGCCGGTGCCAATCGCGCGGCACCGTCATCCTCGCGCACTCCAGCGACGAACCGCCCCCGCAGGGCTGCCAGTCCAGCCGCTGCTGCGCGTACCGGGCGGGCACCCGCAATCCCGCCCCGTTGGCCTGTGCCCCGCCCGCCGGCAGCAGCGTCGCGGCCACGACCACTGCGGCCACGCCCGCCAACGCGGACGCGCCCCACCACCGCGTACGCGGCACCCTCCCCGAAACCGACAACCCCGCCATCGAACCCTCCCGGACGTGTTCCTTCTCTGCCGGTACAGATCCTTCCGCCGGGCACGCGGTCGCTCGATCCCGCCAGTATCCGTCCTGGAGGTGGTACTGGTACCACCTCCATGACCTGCGGGCGACTCAGTCAGCGGTGAGGCCCCGGGCGGCCTCGACCAGGACCTTCCCGCCGCCCGGGCCGGTCATCACCAGGCGGGGCAGCCAGGGCCCCTTGCGGTCGTAGGCATGGGTGAGGGCCGGCTCGCCGGTTTCCTGTTGGGTGCCGTCGCCGAAGTACCAGTGGTAGCGGTAGCCGGCGGCGGGCGGCGCTCCGTTCACCGTCACCGACATGCGCACCTCGCTGCCGACGGGGGCGTGCTCCGGGACGTTCAGCTGAGCCTGGGGGCCCTGCCGGGGGAGGTGGAACCACTCGCGCACATGTGGGTTGAGGAGGAAGGCATCGGCGTACTGGCGGGCGCCCTCGATGTCGGGGTGGCCGACGGCCGCGCTCAGGCACTGCACCGGAGTCGCGCTCAGCTCGGGGCAGGCCCGTGTGCGCAGGGGGAACGCCGGGTCGGTCACCGGAGTGTTCCAGACCTTGGAGTCCGGGGTGAGCAGGGCATTGTCCACGGTGAACAGCCCGTCGGCCGCCACGGCGTACGGGCCGTCGTGGGACGCCTTGTTGGCGGCGGCCGCTGCCTGGCGGTAGGCGGCGTTGGCGAGTTGCGTGTACTGCTCGTAGCGTTCGGCCACGTTGCCGAGGGCGGCCTTGCAGGAGGCCAGCCGCGCCCCGGCCACGCCGGGGACCGAACAGGTCTTCACCGGGATCGGAGAGCTGCTGCGGCTCAGCGCGTAGTAGAAGTCGGCCACGATCACCTTCGGCCGGCCCGGCAGGGAGTGGGCCTTCTCGATCGCCGCCCGCATCCCGCGTCCGCCGTAGCCGACCTTCGCGCCGCTGAAGTAGGGCACGTCCTTGGCCGGGTTCTCCGCTGCCGCGCCGATGCCGGAGCACTCGCGCTTCACCGCTTTGGGCAGGTCTTCCGAGCCGGGAGTGATGCCGACGCCGATACCGAAGAAGGGATCGAGGTCGTTGATGCACCCGTTGATCACGACCAGATCGAGTCCGTAGCCGCCCGACCGTGCCTGCGCGCCCGCTCTTTCCAACTGGCAGAACACATCCGGCGTTTGCTGGGTGACCTCGCCGAACTCCATCTCCCCGTCGCCGTCCGGGTCCTGCTTCTCCGTCGTGCGCAGGCAGTCCGCGTCATGGTTGCCCGCGGGCAGATCGGGAGCGTCGAGCACCGCGCCGGAGATCGAGTAGTCCTTGAGCTGGAAGCCCCGGCCGGTCGCCCGGCCGAGCGACTGCCCGGTCAGATGGGAGAACTTCTGGTCGTGGTCCAGACCCTGGCCCCAGACCACCGAATCACCGACGGACGCCACCCGCACCGGGTGGCACCCGCGGCGCAGCGTGTCCCGCCAGACCTTCCCGTAGCGGCCGGGCGCCTGGCCGTCGGACGAGGGGGCGATACGGGCGTCGACCTGGAGGGCGGTCTCGGTCGAGGGCACCCGGTCGAAGGGGATGCTGAACTCCGCCGTGCCGACATGGGCGGTCATGTCGAGGCGGCCGCCGGCCAGTTGCTTCTCCCCGGCGCGTACCCGCCACTCCACGGTGGCCCCGGCCTTCGCCGCGGCGGGGTCATAGACCTCCACCCGGCCGCGCACAGGTCCCGTGCACACCGGATCGGGCGTCAGATCCACATCGAGGACGAGGGGGAACGCCGATCCGGGTAAGGCCAGGGGCTGCGCCGCAGCGGGGAGTCCGCTGACGAGTTGGCCCAACAGCACGGCGGCCGCGCCGACCGCCCCGACGCGCCTCGCTGCCGACGAGCGGCGGGCCACCGCCCCTGGCTCGATCGGCGCGGAGCCGGTGTCTGTGCCGGTGCCCGACCGCCTCCGTGTAACCCACCGCGACCACGCCGATCTCACACCAACACCCCTGTCCTTGCCGTCATTTGGGTCCGTGCGGAGCCAACCGAATTCCGCATCGGTAGGGATCATGGCAGTTGGGAGATGGGGTTGGACCGCGCGCAGCGTCCCATACGCAGTGAAACTGATCACTTACCTGCAGTTACGCGAGGTCGGCAAGGTCGGCAGTGAGCGTGGTGCACGGCACGCTGATCACCGCGTCGTACGCGTCCAGGGCCGGCACGGGCAGAAAGCCGTCGTCCATGCGGATGCGTGCCGGTTCGGGGAGGCCGTGCTGCCGGGCGTGCGCGCGCAGCGCGCGGGTGTCCACCAGAGCCGGCGCTTCCGGCACGCCTGCGAACAGCGCCTCCACGCTGTCGGGTGTCGCTCGGGGCGCGTTGGTTGCGGACTGGCGCATCCCGGCGGGGTGCGCCGGGTCGGGTACGTTCGCCACGGTGCGGCCGCCGCCGTTGGTGAGCGCCACGGACACGTAGTCCGTCCCGAGTGTCTGGGCGAGGGCATGGCCCATGGGTGTGCGGGCGAGCGGGCTGCCTGGGGGGTTGGCGGTGCGCTGGATGTGGGCGTTGTGCGCGGCGATCACGATGCGGGTGCCGGGTGCGGACCGGTCGAGGAGTCCCAGCAGGCTGTCGGCCAGGTAGCGGTCGCGGGCGGCGAGGTCGGCGGCGTCCGGTGTGCCACCGAGCAGTTCGGACATCGCGCGCTGCATCTGGTCGGTGCGCCAGGCCGCCCAGACATCCGTGAGGGCCTCCTCGTATGCCTGGCGGCCGCTCTGCTCGACGTAGATCTCGCGCATGACGGTGACCCGGTTGAGGAGTCGGCCGAGCGTGCCGGAGAGCCGGTCCTGGACCGTGGGGGCGAGGCTGAGGCGGGCGTGGGCAGGGACCAGGCCGGAGCCGCCTGCCAGCGGCTCCGCCAGGTCCAGGGCGGTGCGGGCATAGCGCACCGCGCCGGGGTCGACCTCGGCCAGATACCTGGCGACCGGCTCCAGTGCGGGAGCCAGTGAGCCGCCGGCCGCAGGGACGTCGAGCCCGGCGAACCGCACCGGATGCGGGGCGCCGGCGTTGTGGGCGCGCAGCCATCGGAGGGTGTCGCGGCCCTCGGCGGACTGCCCGGGATACCCATCGGCCCGGGGCGTCAGCAGTGCGTCGAGGTCGCCTTCGCCGCCCCGAATCCAGGCATCGACGGCACGGCCGGAGGCGGCACCGAACTCCGCGGCGTACACGGTGAATCCGCATTCCGCGACGAGAAAACGCACCATCCGGTCGCGCAGCAGCCCGAACTCCCGTATCTGGTGGGAGTTTTCGCCCAGGGCGACCACGCGCGCGTCGCCGACGAGGCGGCGCAGCGGCTCCAGGTCGCCGAGCGGGGCATTCGGCTCCGTCGCGAGGCGGACGGCGTTGCGGACGGTCCACTCGGGGAGGGTGAGCGATTGCGCCGGGTTCATATGCGCGACCCTAACAATCGCCCACCGCTGCACGGCCGGCGGTTCCTCATGCTTCCTCACCGATGTCGGGCTCGGACCGTACGTCGATCCGGTCGCCCCGCCGTTCCATTTCCAGCACCACGAGCTCGTTGCGGCCCTTCCGCCACAGATGGCTGGGCGCGTACAGGGTGACCTGTGGCCCGAGGGACCAGTAGCGGCCGAGCGCGAACCCGTTGAGCCAGACCATGCCCTTGTCCCATCCCGGGAAGGCGAGGAAGCCGTCCGCGGGGGTGTCGACATGGACCTGGGCCCGGTGGAAGGCGGGGCCGGTCGGGGTGTCGTGGTTGCGGAATGTCAGAGCCGAGAGGTTGTCCAGGGGGAGGCGGCGGATTTCCCAGTCGTGCAGTTCCTCGTCGCCGAGGAGTACCTGGCCGCTGATTCCCTTGGGATCGTTGAGGCCCTGGCCGAAGTTGACCCGCCCGGTGGGGTCCACCAGGAGGTCGAGGGTGCTGGACGCGTCGGCCACGGTGAAGTCGACGGTGTGGAGCGGCTGGTTGCGGTCGAAGGTGCCGATCCGCTTGCCGTCGCCGAACACCAGCGCACGGTCGCCCAGCCCCGTGATCCGCAGGCCCTTGGTCCCCTGCGGCCCGCGCACCCGTGTGCGGTAGTGGATGAGTCCGTGCGGCTGCCCGAGCGCCTCCATATGGACGGGAGCGGTACGCCGGACCGGGGCGCTGCTCAGCGCGTCGAGGGCGTCCATCAGCGGCACCGACTCGCGGACGGCGACCCGCTGGGCCGGCATCCGGCGCGGCGTGGCCGGCAGGGGAGTGTGGGGCACGGTGGTGTATTTGGCGAGTACGTCGCGCACCGCGTGGAACTTCTCCGTGAGTTCGCCGGATTCGCTGATCGGTGCGTCGTAGTCGTAGCTGGTGACGGTGGGTTCATAGGCGGTGCCGCTCTGATTGGCACCCGCGTACCAGCCGAAGTTCGTTCCGCCCACCGCCATGTAGAAATTGATCGATGCTCCCGCTGCGAGCATCTTCTCCACATTGGCGGCCGTCTGCGCGGGGTCGGAGGTGTGGTGCCGCTCGCCCCAGTGGTCGAACCAGCCGTCCCAGAACTCCGTGCAGAACAGTGGCTTGTCCGGCTGGAACTTGCGCAGTTCCGCGAACGGGCCGGTGGGATCACCGTCGAAATTCACGGTGGAGAGGAGATCCGGAAGGCTGCCTGCCTTCAGCGCCTCCTGGGTCGCCCCGTTGGAGCAGAACAGCAGGCTGTCGATGCCCTGCGCCCGCATGGTGTCCCGCAGGTGTTCCAGGTATGCGTGGTCGTCGCCGTAACTGCCGTACTCGTTCTCGACCTGCATGGCGATGATGGGCCCGCCGCGGGTGGCCTGCAGGTCGACGAACCGGGGAAGCAGTTCCGCGAACCAGGCGTCGACCGCTCGCTCGTAGGCGGGGTCGGAGCGGCGCAGCGGCGCGTCCTTCTTCTTGAGGAGCCAGGCGGGCAGGCCGCCGAAGTCCCATTCCGCGCAGATGTACGGCCCCGGTCGCACGATCACCTTCAGCCCCACCGCGTCCGCGGTGCGCACGAAGGCGGCGACGTCGCGCCATCCGGTGAAGTCGGCCTTCCTCTCGTACGGTTGGTGGAAGTTCCAGGCGACATAGGTCTCGACCGTGTTCAGGCCCATGGCCCGTATCCGGAGCAACCGGTCGCGCCAGTCCTTGGGGTGCGTCCTGAAGTAGTGGAAGGCACCCGAGAGGATCCGGAACGGCTTGCCGTCCAGCAGGAATTCCTTCCCGCGGAGGGTCAGTCCCCGCGGGCTTGCGGCCTGTGCCAGGGGCGTACGGCAACCGCCCAGGGCGATACCCACGGACGCGGCCCCCACCATGGCCGAGCTCAGGAATCTCCGTCGGCTGAACTGCGTCATCTCTGCTCTCCTCGACTCGACCGGTCGTCGCCCAAGACTCGAACATGTTCAGGAGTGCGCGTTTCTGTGTGTTGAGAGTGTTGTATAGAACAGAAACAAGCACAAGGGTTCGTGGCCGCGCGCGGTGAACCGGCAGGAGGGCGCGCCTGAACTCCCGGTCGGATGGACGAGGTTGGGGCCGCCGGTGAGCTGGTGCGACGGCGGCCCGGAGGGGGCGCTCCGGACTAGGAGAGGGCGGTCCGGGGGATGAGACGTTCCGCGGCGGAGCGGGCCGAGGCCAGCGCCCGGCGGTGGTCGGTGCCGCGCTGGCCGAGGACGACCCGGGTGCTCAACCCGTCGAGCAGCGCCAGGAGTTCGGAGGCGTGCGCCGCCACGTCCAGCGGTGCGAACCGGCCGCGTTCCACGCCCTTGGACAGCAGCGTCTCCAGGTCGTCCTGCCAGGCCTGGTCCAACTCCCCCTGGGCCTGGTGCAGCGACTCGTTCGACGGCGTACGGGCCCAGAGCTCGATCCACAACGTCCAGCGGGCGTCGCGCGGACCGCGCGGCAGATACAGCTCCAGGAACAGGTCGAGTTTGCGCTCGGCGATCAGCCGGCGGGTCAGCAGCGTGCGCCGCAAGGAACGCGGTTCACTGACCGTGGGCAAGCTCGCCGACTTCGTCGTCCTCTCCCGGGACATCCTGCGGGCCGCTCCTCAGGACATCCCCGGCACGATCGCGGAGACGGTCGTCGTCGGTGGTGACATCGTGCACCAGAGGTGACCGACCGGCCCTTTCCGTCCGACGACGTGACCGCTGTCGCCCGATGACGTGGCGCGGCGGTTCACGTCGTCGGACTGGCCGTTGGGCCTGGTGCACTCCGTATGATCCGGGCGATTTCCGGGGCATGGGTGAAGACCAGCCCGTGATCGGCATCGAGCCAGGACGTGGCGATGTGCGGCCGCTCGCGGACGAGCCGGTCGATGCCGGCGCGCCAGAGCTGGTTGTAGTGCGGCGCACGCCCTTCGCCGCTGTCACCGGCCATCGAGGTCGACATGATCATGCTGATGGGGCAGACGACCTTTCGGTACCGGTCGAGGAGGTGGGTCCGCAGCACATCGAGCTCGACATTGAGGTCGAGGATGTCCCGTCCGGTGAGCACCACCTGCCGCGTGGTGCCGTTGGCCCGCTCGGTCTCTTGCCGTGCCGCCTGGTCCTCCCACATGGCGCGGAACAGCGGCAGGTCGGTCTCGGTGATGAACGGTTCCGGCACCGGGTTCGCCCCGTCGATGAGCACAAGCCCGGCGACGGTGTCCGGGCGCTCGGAGGCGTAGTGGAGGGCCAGGTCCGCGCCCAGGGAGTAGCCCACGAGGACGGGCGCTTCGGGCAGGTCGAGACGTGCGCAGTCCGCCATCACGGCGGCGAGATCGCCGAGGAAGGCCCCGAAGGAGTACCGGTCGGCCGCCGAGGCGAGGCCATGGCCCCTGAGGTCG
Source organism: Streptomyces bugieae (assembly GCF_036352915.1). Classification (NCBI taxonomy): domain Bacteria; kingdom Bacillati; phylum Actinomycetota; class Actinomycetes; order Kitasatosporales; family Streptomycetaceae; genus Streptomyces; species Streptomyces bugieae. The sequence continues at coordinate 370,135 of NZ_JAZBJP010000001.1, read as the reverse complement.
AAGGTCACCACGTCGTGGTCGCGCCGCAGCAGCGCGATCAGTTCGTGCAGATCGGCCTGTGTCGAGCTCAGCCCGGGGCACAGGACCAGCGGGCGTCCCCGGCCGCCACGGGACACCGGGATCGTGACACCGTCGTGGTGCACCGTGAATTGCCGCATCGTCCTTGTCGCTCCTCCCGGCCCGCCACCGTCGTCACCGGTCGGAAGCCCGCGTCCCCGGTGGTTCCCCCACCGGGGACGCTTTCCCCACTCCTCAGGTTGCCGAGGCGGCGCACGGGGCGCGGTCGGCCGGCGGTTGCGGATCCGGCACGGCCGGCCGGGCGGTGTCGTCCTCCCGGCCGTCAGGACACGTCAGTTGCGGGCTCGGTGGCATAGCGGCTCATTGCCCGGATGTTCGCCTGGGGAGTCAATGGCCGGCCGTCGGCGATCAGGTCTTGCAGGTCCCGGAAGTACTGCACGTACAGGTCCGGCGTGAACGTGCTGAGCATGACGGCCGGTTGGTCGGTCACATTGGCGAACGTGTGCGGGGCGCCGTGCGGGACCATCACGAGCGTGCCCGCGGTCGCGTCATGGTCCGTGTCCCCGACCGTGAACCGCACCGTGCCGGAGATGACGTAGAAGCCCTCGTCGTGCTGGGCGTGGCGGTGCTGCGGCGGTCCGGGGGTGTGCGGCGCGAGGACGGACTCGGCCATCCCGAGACGGTGTCCGGTGTTGCTGCCGTCCTCGAGGACGCGCATGCGCGTGGTGCCCAGGAGGATCGTCTCCCCGTCGTCCGGGCCGACCACGGACACGGCGGGGGCGGCGATCGGCTCGAAGGCCTTCGGTTCCTCAGTCATGCTGCGATCCCACCGCCAGGGCACCGCACCTGTCCAAGACCGGTTCCGTGCGGTCGATACCGTACGGGTATCGTCGCGCCATGGAGCTACGCACGCTGCGCTATTTCGTGGCGGTCGCCGAGGAACTCCACTTCGGCCGGGCCGCCGCCCGGCTGCACATGAGTCAGCCGCCCCTCAGCCGGGCGATCAAGCAGCTGGAGACCGAAGCCGGCGCGGCGCTGTTCGACCGATCGTCCGCCGGTGTCAGGCTCACCCCGGTGGGGGCGGTGCTGCTCGACGAGGCGCGCGCCCTGCTCGACCAGGCCGACCGGGTACGCGTCCGGGTGGCCGCGGCGGCCGGCACCGCCACCCTCACCGTCGGCATCCTGGGCGACAGCAGCGACCCGGGCGCGACCCGGCTGGCCCGCGCGTACCACCGGCGGCACCCGCACGTCGAGGTACGCATCCGCGACACGGACCTGACCGACCCCACCTGCGGGTTGCACGCCGGAGCGGTCGATGTCGCCCTGACCCGCGGGCCGTTCGACGAGACCGGCCTGTGCGTGCACGAGTTGCGTGCCGACCCGGTGGGCGCCCTGCTGCGTGCCGACGATCCGCTGGCCCGCCGCGACGGCCTGAAGCTGGCCGACCTGGCCGACCGCCGCTGGTTCCGGTTCCCGGAGGGCACCGACCCCCTCTGGCAGTCCTACTGGAACGGCGGGGAATCTCGTGAGGGTCCGGTGGTGCGCGCGGTCCAGGAATGCCGGCAAGCCGTTCTCTGGAACGGCACGGTCGGCATGACCCTCCTGGACCACGAGCCGGCAACGGGGCTCACCGTGGTGCCGCTGATCGACATGCCACCGAGCCGCGTGGTGGTGGCATGGCACGCAGGTGACACGAACCCACTGATCAGCTCGTTCGTCCGGACCGCGATCGCCGCCTACCGCGCCTGAGCCCTCCCACCACCGCCCAGCCTCCGGTAGCGCCGGGCCGCGATGCCCCAACACGTGCCGAAGAGCAGCCAGTACGGCGACCACAGCAACAGGTCCCACTGCGCCTGGAGGTGCGCGAGGCCGGCGTCATCGGGCGGAACGGAAGCCCAACCGGCCAGCACCCGCAGGTCACCGGCGAATCCGTAGCCCAGCAGGCCGAGCGCACGCACCACCATGAACGCGCACCCCGCCCAGGAGCCGGCGAGCAGCAATCCGCGACGGAACCTCCCGTGCGGTCCGAAGCGACCGGACAGATGCAGCGCCGCCGCCATGCCGACCAGCGCCAGCGCGACGGACGCCCAGCTTCCGGCAACCGCTCCCGGAGCGGCGTTCAACAAATCGTCCCGGACGCCCCTCGGCAGCGGGGTCTGGCGCATCAGCAGCTCCCCGCCCAGCGCCCATTCGAGCTTCATCGCACCGTAGGCGCAGGCGCACCAGAAGGCGATGTGGGCGGCGGCCGCCGTCGGGTCACGGCGTTCGGTCCGGGCACCGCCCGCGGTCACGGGTGCGCCCCGGCCACCACGCCGGCGTGCGGACGGCTGCGCAGGACGTACGACACCGCCACCACGATCCACGCCGCGATCCCGACGCTGCCCATGACGACCTCGTCGACGGGGCCCCAGCCAAGGTGTGCCAGGTCGAGGTCCGCGCGCTGGATGGTGATCGCCGCGCCCAGCGACTGCAGCACCACGGTGGGTGCGAGCGCGCAGAGCAGCGCCCAGCGAGGGATGCGCGCTGCCCAGCGCGCGGTGGTCGCCCAAGCCACCAACGCCGCGAGGAGACCGAGCGAAGCGTTGCCCGCTTGCGCCCATCCCGGGTGTGCGAACTGCGCCTGCACAGGGGCGGGCGCGGGGTGGCCGGGCATACCGACCTCCCCGCGCGCCGCCATGTACACCTTCTGCCCCACGTACACCAGCGAGCAGGCCACCGTCAGCCACACCGCGACCCGGACGCGGATCCCGGCGGGCGCCGGCCGGGCCGGCCGGAGCAGTGTGCGGCGGACCTCGGCAATGCGGGTGATTGCGTCAACTCTCATGGAGTCGATGCTGGCCCGGCACCCCCACCGCCCACTTCCTGCCCTGGAACCACCCACTCCGCCGAGCGGGCGAACCGCGCGTCCGTCTGAAGGACGAGAGGGAGGGCAGTCAGCCGGCCGGTTGGGCGGTGCCGGCGGAGGAGCGTGGAGTGGCCCCGGGCCGCCGCATCGCCCGTCATGCCGTACCGCTACATCGCCAGCCACACCGCCTGGTCCGGGGCCAGCCGGCCGTCCTCGACCACGCCGCTTGCCAGCAGTACCGCCTCGTGCGCGGGCAGTTCGTACGGCTCGGAGGAGAGGTTGACGATGCAGGCGAAGCCCGGTTCGCGGTGGTAGGCGAGCACGCCGGCCGGCGCGTCGAACCAGGTCAGGTCGCCCTCGCCGAGGGCGGGGTGGTCCCGGCGCAGGTGCAGGGCGCGCCGGTAGAGCTCCAGCATGGAGGCCGGGTCGCCGGTCTGGGCCGCGACGCTGAGGTCCTTCCAGTGCGCGGGCTGCGGCAGCCAGGGCCGTCCGGTGGCGTCCTCGGGGCTGAAGCCGTACGGGGTGCTCTGCCCGGACCACGGGATCGGGACGCGGCAGCCGTCGCGTCCGGGGTCGGTGTGGCCGGAGCGTTCCCAGATCGGGTCCTGCAGGACGTCCTCGGGGAGGTCCTCGACCTCCGCGAGCCCCAGCTCCTCGCCCTGGTAGACGTAGGCGCCGCCCGGGAGGGAGAGCATCAGCAGGGCGGCCGCGCGGGCCCGCCGGACGCCGAGTTCGAGGTCGAGGGGGCCTTCGGGCCGGTAGGGCGTGTTGGCAACCCACTTCTTCGCCACCGTGCGGCCGAAGCGGCTGGGGTGGCGCACCACGTCGTGGTTGGAGAGCACCCAGGTGGCGGGGGCGCCCACGGAGCCGAGCGTGCCCAGCGAGCGGTCGATGACCTCGCGCAGGTCCGCGGCTTCCCAACTGGTCATCAGGAAGTCGAAGTTGAAGGCGGTGTGCAGCGCGTCCGGCCGCACGTAGGCGGCGAGCCGCTCGGGGGTGTCGGCCCACGCCTCGGCGACGAACGACCGGTCGCCGGGGAACTCGTCGGCGACCCGGCGCCAGGCCTGGTAGATCGCGTGCACCTCGTCGCGGTTCCAGTACGGGTGGTCCGTGTCCTCCCCGGGCGCCGGCGCGTCCGTCGCGCCGTGGGCCGGCAGGTCGGGCAGCTTTGGATCCTTGACCAGGCCGTGCGCCACGTCGATGCGGAAGCCGTCGACGCCGCGGCGGAACCAGAACCGCAGGACGTCCTCGAACTCGGCCTGGACGTCCGGGTGTTGCCAGTTGAGGTCCGGCTGCTCGGGCGCGAAGAGGTGCAGGTACCACTGGCCGTCGGGAAGCCGGGTCCAGGCCGGGCCGCCGAAGACGGACCGCCAGTTGTTGGGCGGCTCGGACCCGTCGGGTCCGCGGCCGTCGCGGAAGTGGTAGCGCGCCCGCTCCGGGCTGCCGGGCCCCGCGGCCAGCGCCGCCCGGAACCAGGCGTGCTGGTCGGAGGTGTGGTTGGGCACGATGTCGGGGATGACGCGGATGCCGTGCCGGTGTGCCTCCTCGATCAGCGCCTCGGCGTCGGCCAGGGTCCCGAAGAGCGGGTCGATCGCGCGGTAGTCCGCCACGTCGTAACCGTGGTCGGCCATCGGTGACTTGTACCACGGGTTGATCCAGATGGCGTCGATCCCGAGCGACTTCAGGTAGGGCAGCCGGGAGCGGATGCCGGCGATGTCACCGACTCCGTCACCGTTCCCGTCGGCGAAGCTGCGGACGTAGACCTGGTAGATGACGGCGCTGCGCCACCACGGTGCGGGGTTGGGGTTGCTGGGCATGCTGCTGCGTGCTCCTCGGGGTTCTTGGGGCATCGGTGTGCGGTGCGGGACTACTTCGCCGCACCGGCGGTGAGGCCGGCGACGATCCGGCGCTGGAAGACCAGCACCATGATCACGAGCGGGATGGTGACCAGTACGCCCGCCGCCATCTGGCTGCCGAACGGGGTCTCGAACTGGCTCGCTCCGGAGAATTTGGAGATGGCCACGGGTGCCGTCTGCATCTCCGGCTTGTTCGTCATCGACAGGGCGATGAGGAATTCGTTCCAGGCGGCGATGAAGGTGATGATCGCGGTGGTGAACATGCCCGGCGCGGCGAGCGGGACGATGATCCTGCGGAACGCCTGGCCGCGGGTGCAGCCGTCGACCATGGCGGCGTGCTCCAGCTCCTGCGGCATCTGCCGGAAGAAGGCGGTCAGGTTCCACACCGCGAGCGGCAGCGTGAAGGACATGCTGGGCACGATCATCGCCTGGTAGCTGTTGATCCAGCCGAAGTCGACGAACATCTTCAGCAGCGGGACGACGATCGACACCACGGGGAACATGGAGGTGGCGATGATCAGGGTGAGCACCAGCCGCTTGAACCGGAACTCCAGCCGCGCCATCGCGTAGGCGGTGAAGGTGGCCAGGACCAGCGCCACGGCGGTGGTGATGCCGGCCACCACGACACTGTTGAGCAGCGCCCGGGTGAAGGACTCGGACGGGTCGAGGACGGCGAGGTAGTTCTCGAACGAAAGGCGGGTCGGGAAGGGCGAGTTGGCGAAGATGTCGGAGGTCCGCCGCAGGCTGGAGACCAGCATCCAGTAGAACGGTGCCAGGCAGTAGGCGACGACCGCGGCGACCCCCGCGTACAGCAGCCCCTTGCGCAGTTTCGGGGAGAGGGTGTTCATGCCGCCACCTCCGTGCGTCGGTGCGAGCGCCACCGGCGGCGCGGGCGGGCCGGGCCGTCGTCACCGACGACGTCGGCGCCCAGCAGCCGGACGAAGGCCAGCGCGATCAGGAAGACATAGACGAAGAGGATCACCGCGTAGGCCGCGGCGGGACCGAAGCGCACGTTGGCCGCCTGGTCCTGGGCGAGCATGGACAGCGTCTCCACCGAGGTCTTCTGCGCGCCGATGAGGATGTACGGCAGGTCGAACATCCGCAGCGCGTCCAGCGTCCGGAACAGCACGGCCACCAGCAGTGCGGGCTTCACCAGCGGCAGGGTGATGTTCCAGAACTGCCGCAGCGCGCCCGCCCCGTCGATCCTGGCGGCCTCGTAGACCTCCTTGTCGATCACCTGCAGTCCCGCGAGGACGAGCAGGCCGATGAACGGTGCGGTCTTCCAGACATCGGCGATGATGACCGCGAGCTTGGCGTGGAACCCCTCGGTGGTCCACAGGATGTGCTGCCCGGTGAGGGCGTTGGCCACGCCGTTGCTGTTGAAGATCCAGCGCCAGAGCAGACCGCTCACCGCGGTGGGGATGGCCCACGGCACCAGGATGCTGGCCCGTACGAGAGCCCGTCCCTGGAACGCACGGTGCATGATCAGCGCCATCGCGATGCCGATCACCGTCTCCAGTGCGACCGTGGTGGCGGTCAGGAACGTGGTGTTCCAGAAGGCGTTCCAGAAGCGTGCGCCGGCCGCACCGAAGATCGCGCCGTAGTTCTGCAGCCCGACGAACGGGTCGGTCTCGTTGACGAATCCGGTCTTCGGGTTGAGGCCTGGCGTGCCGTAGAGCGAGTCCTTGAGCGCCACGATCGTCGGGTAGAGCACCACGACCGCCAGCACCAGCAGCGTGGGGGAGACCAGCAGGGCCGCGAGCCGGCCGGAACCGGAGGTGGCCCGGGGCCGGCGCCGCGGGGGCGTGGCCGGTAGGGACAGCGCGGGTGGCGCGGCCGGGTTCTGCGTCGTCACCATGGTGTGCTCCTCACTCTCCCGCAGCCTGCTGCCGAAGGGTCTGCTGAAGGTCCTTGAGGGCCTGCGCGCTGCTCGTGCTGCCGGTCAGGGCCGCGTACGCCTGCTGCTGGATCGCCGCCGTGACATCGCCGTACCGGAAGACCCGGGGCCGCGGCACGGCGTGCAGGATCGACTGCTTGAGGGTGGGGAGGTACGGGTACTGCTTGACCAGCTTCGGGTCCTTGTACAGCGCGTCGTAGGTCGGCGCGCCCGGTGCGCGGGACAGCGTGAAGCGCTGGATCTCCTGACTGGCGAGGAACTTCATGAAGTCGATCGCCGTCGCCTTGTTCTCCGCCGACGCGGACAGGGCCAGGTTGTGGCCGCCCAGGCTGGAGGCGCCGGGGCCGTTCAGACCGGGCAGCGGTGCGGCACGGAAGTGGCCGGCGACCTTGTTGGCGTCGTCCTTCTGGGCCATCAGGGGGTAGGCGTAGGGCCAGTTCCGCAGGAAGACCAGCTTTCCGGCCTGGAAGTCGCGGCGGCCGTCCTCCTCCTGGTAGGTGACGGCGTCCCTAGGGATCGTGCCGTCCTTGAAGGAGTTGACCAGGAAGTCCAGGCCCCGCTTGGCCTGCGGGGTGTCCACGTGCGGGTTGCCCTTGGCGTCGGTGACGACACCGCCGGCGGAGTTCACGGCTTCGGCGAAGTTGACGGTCAGGCCCTCGTACTTCTGGAACTGCCCCGCGTAGCAGGACATCCCCCGCGCCTCGGGCAGTCGCTTCACCTTCGCGCAGTCCGCCTTCATCTCCGCCCAAGTGGCCGGCGGTCCGGCGATGCCGGCCTTCTTGAGCAGGTCGGTGCGGTAGTAGAGCATGCCGCCGTCGGAACTGAACGGCAGGGCGTACAGACCGCCGCGGTACTTCCCGGTCTCGACGATCGGCTTGAGCATCTGCCGCAACGGAAACTGCTCTTCGGGCAGCCGGTCGACCCAGCGGTGCGCGGCGAACTCCGAGGTCCACACGGCGTCGAGCGCCAGTACCGTATAGGCATCGGACTTCGTCTGGGCGTTCTGGATCATCTGCTCGCGCTGCGCGTCGGGGTCCGTGGGCAGCTGGACGAAGGTGACCTTCTCCTTGGGGTGTCGCTTGTTCCAGCGGTCGATCACCGCCTGAATGGACCCGGAGGCGTCCTTGCCGGCGACGTAGGTGATGGGGCCGCGTCCCTCGAACGTGGGCCGGCCGCCGGCCGTGGTGGCGCCGCCGGGGCCGCAGGCGGCGAGGGCGGCGAGCCCCGCGCAGGCCGCGCCCGCGCCCTGCAGCGCTCTGATGGTTCTGCTCTTCACTGTCTCTCCTGGGGGTGCGAACCGGGGCGGTGGCCGGTCACTCGTTGGGAAGCCGCTCGCCGGTCGTGGCCGAGAAGAAGTACGTGCCGTCGGGCCGGAGCCGCAGGGTGATCCGTTCGCCCTTCCGGGGCGGGGTCCGCGGGTCGACCCGGGCGACGACGCCGGCCCCGGTTCCGGCGGCCAGGCTCCCGGTGCCGCTGCCGGCGCCCGTGCCGCCGTCGTGGTCACCCTGGAGGGTTCCGTAGGCGTACGCCTCGGAGCCGAGCTCCTCCACCATCGACACCGCCATGCCGAGTCCCGGCTCGCCCGGTGCGACGGTGTCCAGCGCCTCGGGCCTGAAGCCCACCACGACGCGGTCGCCTCCCTCGGCCGCGACCGCGGCGAGCACACCGCGGGGCAACGGCACCCGGCCGCCGCCGAGCGGGACTCCGTCGTCGGCTATCCGGGCCTCCTGGAGGTTCATGGCCGGCGAGCCGATGAACGAGGCCACGAACACATTGGCCGGCGCGTCGTAGAGGACGCGCGGGGCGGCGCACTGCTGGAGCACCCCGTCCTTCAGCACGGCGACCCGGTCGCCCATCGTCATCGCCTCGATCTGGTCGTGCGTGACGTAGACGGTGGTGACGCCCAGCCGGCGTTGGAGCGCGGCGATCTGGGTGCGGGTCTGGGTGCGCAGCTTGGCGTCCAGGTTGGACAGCGGCTCGTCCATCAGGAACACCTGCGGCTCCCGCACGATGGCGCGGCCCATCGCGACCCGCTGCCGCTGCCCGCCGGACAGCGCCTTCGGCCTGCGGCCGAGGTACGCCTCCAGGTCGAGGATCCTGGCCGCTTCCTGCACCCGGCGGCGGATCTCGTCCTTCGGCGTACCGGCGACCTTCAGGGCGAACCCCATGTTGTCGGCGACGCTCATGTGCGGGTAGAGCGCGTAGTTCTGGAACACCATGGCGATGTCCCGGTCCTTGGGTGGCAGGTGGGTCACGTCCCGGTCGCCGATGCGGATCACGCCGTCGTCCACGTCCTCCAGACCGGCCAGCATCCGCAGGCTGGTGGACTTGCCGCACCCGGAAGGGCCGACGAGGACCAGGAACTCGCCGTCGGCGATGTCCAGATGGAGTGCGTCGACCGCGGGGCGGTCGGCACCCGGATAGCGCCGGGTGACCTTTTCGAAACTCACTGTGGTCATGCGGAAGCTCAACCCTTCCCGGCAGCGGTCGCCGGATGGCATGGACAGGGGCGTGCAGAGCGTTACTGATTGCGCTGTCTCCGTCATCAAGTGGATGAGCTGGCAGGTCAGGGAAGGTGGAGGATCGCTCCTGGGAATAACGGTGACACCGCCGAGACAGCGCTTTCAAGCTAAGAGGGCACCCAGGGGAAGTCAATGCGTTACGCCCTGGTAATCCGCAGGTCATCCGGCTGTACCGTGCAGCTTCTATAAGGGAAAATCACCCGATACCGACCGGGGATTGAGTGCGTGACAGCGCTGTCATGAATCCCCGGGAGCTCGTGCTCACCGTGCTACCGTCCGTGCATGTCACCAGCTCAACGGCACCCCACGATGGCCGACGTCGCCGAACGCGCCGGCGTCTCCGCCTCCACCGTCTCGCGCACCCTGCGCGGCTACGCCTCCGTCTCGGCCGAGGTCCGGGAGCGGGTCGAGCGCGCGGCCCGAGAGCTGAACTTCGCCATCTCGCGACAGGCGGCCAGCCTGGTCACCGGCAAGACCGGGGTGGTGGCCGTGCTCGTGCCGATACTCAACTCCTGGTTCGTCGGCTCGGCACTGGAAGGACTCGGGCCGGTGCTGCGCGCGGCGGGCCTGGAGCTGGTGGTCTACTACGTGCCCGACATGGCCGCCCGGGCCGACTTCTTCGAGCGCCTGCCCGCCCGCCGGAACGCCGATGCGCTGCTGGTGTTCTCCTTCGACCTCACCGAGGAGGAGAGCGCCCGCCTGGACGATCTGCAGATGCCGGTCATATACGTCAGCCAGCACGCCGAAGGCCGGGCGAGCGTGTACGTCGACGATGTGGCCGGGGCGCTCGGCGGAACCCGGCATCTGCTCAACCTCGGACACCGCCGGATCGGCTTCCTGCGGGCGATCGGCGTCAGCGGTTTCACCTTCAGCTCCAACGAACGGCTGACCGGCTACCGGCAGGCGCTCACCGAGGCGGGCGTCCCCCTGGACGACGATCTGGTGGTCGGTGCCGTACTGGGGCAGGACCGCACGGTCGTCGAGGCGGTCGGCCGGCTGCTCAGCCTGCAGCAACCGCCGACCGCACTCTTCGTCGAACAGGACGAGCTCGCCGTGGCGGTCCTGTCGACCCTGCGCACGAGCGGCTTCGACGTCCCCGAGCGGCTGTCCGTGCTCGGCTTCGACGACCACGACATCGCCCGCTGGGCGGGGCTGTCCACGATCGCCCAGTCACCCACGGACATCGGCCGGGCCGCCGGCGAGCTGGCCTGCGCGCTCATCGAGACCCCCGACGCCGACCGGGAGCGGCACATCGTCCTGCCCACGCATCTCATCCCCCGGGCCAGCACCGCCCCGCTCATGCCGCCGTCCGCGACGCCCGAGGAAAGCCGGGGGGCGGCATCGGACGGGCGCGGTACCGCTTCCGGAGCCTGATCGACGCCCTCCTGATGTCGTTCAAACGGGAATCAACTTCCTTGCCCCGCCTTCGAGGTGCGGCCTCATGCCCCTCCTCCTACGCTGGCATCAACGGCACGTCGATGTGCAGGGTGCTTCGATGTGCATCTCGCTTCGATGCGTCCGGATGCTGAGTGTGGCTCCGTGCTCCGTCGCAGGCTCTCGTGCCTGGCAGTCGCCGAAGCCACGGCGTCCCGCAGGGAGATCCACCATGGTCAAGCGACCGGCCCACCGTCCGGCCTCGGTTTACGCACTCGCCGGAATCCGGCTCTTCAACGGCGTCACCGGGCTCCTGACACCGTCCGTGCTCATCCGGCGCCTCGACCCGGACCATGAGCCCAGCCCGGCGGCCGTCTACGCCTTCCGGCTCTTCGGGATCCGTACGATCCTGCTCGGGCTCGCTCTGCTGACCCACGACGGCGCCCGGCTGCGTGCGGACCTGCGCGAGGGCGTCCTCATCCACGCCAGTGACACCGTGACCGCCGCGATGCTCGGCATCCGCGGCCAGGTACCACCGCGCACCGCCGCCCTGACCACGCTCATCTCGGCCACCAACACGTACCTGGCCGCCACCGGCGAGTGCGCCGCCACCGACGGGTGCGCCGGGCAGAGGAAGCGGAAGTGACCGAGGGGCCCGGTGCTTCTCCGATCGACCTGTCGCGCGACGTGCGCGACGCGATCGCTGCCGTGACGAGCGACCACCGCTACGCCCCGGCGACCCGTGCCACCTGACCAGTACCGAGCAAGGAGCACTGCGATGGGTATGCAACGACGCACCACCTCCCGGCGCCCCTCCGCCGGATACCGTACGTCCCTCCCGTGGCGGGTCGTCACCGGCATTGCCACCGCCGTCGACCGACGCATCGGCTGGGACAAACTGCCCGTCCTGCCCGGCCTGTTGACGCTCTTCGGGCTGCGTGTCAAGCTCCGGCAGAAGAACCTGCACGACACCACCGGACTGCCGTTCGCCCATCGCCCCGACCCCGCACCACCGTCACCGAGCCAGCGGGTCAACCGCACCGCCGACGGCAGCCACAACGACCTCGGCGCGCCGCGCATGGGCATGGCGGGAAGCCGCTTCGGCCGCAACATCCCGCTGGACCGCATCGCGCCGACCACGCCCGAGTCGGTCCTGGCCCGGCCGAACCCCCGAGAGGTCAGCCGGGCCCTCCTCACCCGCCACGAGATGACCCCCGCCGACTCGGTCAACTCCCTGGTCACCGCCTGGCTCCAGTTCATGGTCCGCGACTGGTTCAGCCACGGCACGAGCCCCACGGAACGCCCCTGGGAAGTGCCGCTCGTGGACGACGACCCCTGGCCGGAACACCCGATGCGGATCATGCGGACACCGGACGACCCGACCCGGGACCCCCAAGCCCCCGCCGGGACGCCCGACACCCGCGTCAATGTCAACTCCCACTGGTGGGACGCGTCGCAGATCTACGGGTCCAGCGCGGAGGAGCAACAGCGGCTGCGCACCGGCGAGTTGGGCAAACTGCACCTCTGGAACAACGGGAAGTCCCCGTCCTCCCTGGATCCGGCCACCGACCCGTCCCTCGTCCCGGGGTTCTGGCTGGGCCTGGCCATGATGCAGAACCTGTTCGCCCACGAGCACAACGCGATCTGCGACCATCTGCACGCCGCCTATCCGTCCTGGGGTGACGAGGAGCTGTTCCAGCGTGCCCGGCTGGTCAACGCCGCGCTGCTCGCCAAGATCCACACCGTGGAGTGGACACCCGCCGTGATCAGCCACCCCACCACCGTCAAGGCGCTACGGGCGAACTGGTGGGGCCTGGCCGGCGAGCGGGTTCACGACCTCTTCGGCCGGATCAGCGGCAGCGAGGTGCTCAGCGGCATCCCCGGCGGCGAGACCGACCACTACGGCGTCCCGTACGCGCTCACCGAGGAGTTCGTGGCCGTCTACCGCATGCACCCCCTCGTCCGGGACGAATGGCATCTGCGCTCCGCCGCGGACGACGCCACACTGGGTGAACGGACCTTCCGGGAGATCGCCGGCCCGGAGGCGCTGAAGGTCCTCGAAACCGTGCCCATGGCCGATCTCCTCTACAGCTTCGGAACGCTCCATCCCGGTCTGGTGACCCTGCACAACTTCCCCAAGTTCCTGCAGGAATACGAGCGTCCCGACGGGCATCTGCAGGACCTGGCCGCCACCGACATCCTGCGCAGCCGGGAACTGGGCGTCCCCCGCTACAACGAATTCCGCCGGCTGCTGCGGTTGAAGCCCGCGGAGAGCTTCGAGGAGCTGACGGACAACCCGGCGTGGGCGAGGGAGATCAAGCAGGTCTACGGTGACGACATCGAAAAGGTCGACCTGACGGTCGGGATGTACGCGGAGAAGCTCCCCAAGGGGTTCGCCTTCAGCGACACGGCATTCCGCATCTTCATCCTGATGGCTTCCCGACGGCTGAACAGCGACCGCTTCTTCACCGAGTACTACACGCCCGAGGTGTACTCCAAGGCAGGTATGGCCTGGATCGACGACAACTCCATGGTCACCGTCCTCCTGCGTCACTACCCCGAGCTCCGCACCGCCCTCGCAGGTCTGCACAACGCGTTCGTGCCCTGGCACACCGCCCAGGACGGCAAGAATCCCGCCTAGCGGCCCCGGCCCCTCGCCCCCGACAGCGTCCCGGCACTGTCAGACCCCGTCGATACGCTCATGGCTTCGCGTCCATCCGACCGGCACCCGCGGAGATTTCGTGAGCACCAGCGCCTATTCCCCCATACCGGAACTCAACCGTCTCAAGGAATTCGAGGAGCACGTCGAGGGCAAGTCCTTCTCCGACGGATTCGAGCTCTTCGCCTACGGCAGGGTTTCCGCCCTTGGGCCGAACCCACCCGCCGAAATGCGGGCCCGTCTCATTCCCTTCGCGCAGGCCACGCACTCCGGCTCCTTCTACGCCCTGTGGAAGTGCGACGACCGTACGGACCTCGCCGCACTGCCGGTGATCTTCTGCGGGGACGAGGGCGACCTGTTCATCGCCGCGCGCAGTCTGCGTGAGCTCTTTCGCCTGCTCGCCGTCGACGACGCCGATGACGCGGACGACGTGCCCGCCCGGGACGCCTATGTCCGCTGGCTCAAGCACACCTTCGACCTGACCCCTGCCGGGGATCCCGGCGCGGAATACGACGCAGCGCTCTCGGAGTACGGCCGTGCCTTCTGCGACTGGTGGCTGACCTTCGATGACGAGGACTCCATCATCTCCGACCTGCTGGAGGAGGTGGAGGACGTGGAGGGCGCCACGCCGCATGCAGGCGAGCAGGAGGGCTGAAGCGGTCTGCGGAACGATCGGCGTGCCGCTCATGTCACCCAGCGCGGAGTGAACGCCACATGGAACTCCGCCTGATCGTGCCCAGGCAGGCCCTGCGAGGTGTAAAAGCTCCGGCAGGCGTGGTAGTTGCAGCCGGGCCCCGGAAGGTACAGCTCGGTCGCGGCAGCGGGCGGACCCTCCTTCGTCACGGTGAAGACATGTCGGGCCGATTCCCTGAACGCGCTCGTGGCGCCGGTCAGGAACAGCGTCTCGGCATGGAGGCACCGGCGGAGCGGGTCCCCGTTCCGCCGGCCGCCCGTGGCCGCGTGAGCGATCCTCCTGTCCGGCAGTACGTCCTGCTCCGGGACGCTCGCGGTCCGTAGCTCCCGCGGCGCATTCCCCGCGGTGATGCGCTCGCGCAGCCGCTTCCAGCGGGACGGCCGGAACTGCAACGACCGGTGGGCCAGCACGAGATCGAGCGGCTTCTCGTCCTGCCAGCCGGTTCCGGGCGCGCTCGGGGTGGTGCGCATCGGCAGATACACCAACGACCGCGGGGACCGCGCCGCGAGCAGCCACAGCGTTCCGATGCGCCGACCGTCCGTCCGGTCCACATACATCTCGTCCCGATGATTGGTCTCGTACAGCGCCCCGTTGTTCAGCGGCGCCGCCGGGCGGATCACCCGGAATTCCTCGCCGCCCAGCCGCACCCGCTGCACAGCGATCTTCACCCGCAGGTCGTGCCGCCCGATCGCGGCCCTCGACGCCGTCACCCTGCCGTCCCCTGCCTCTCGTCTCGACCTCTCACGCAATTCTTCCGCGCTGCCACGGGGAAAGTCCCGGAACGGTACCTCCGGGGGCTATGGCTCCAGGCGGAGCGGGAAGACCATCGGATCGTGCCATGACGTCTTCTCCGTACGGCAGTTGACAGCCGGAACCCGGCACGTCACAGTCCCGGCGTGAATGCGACCAACGATCTGACGCCGGCCGAGGAACGTATCCGGCGGGCCTTTCCGCGAGGCGAGTCCGTCGACTTCCGTGCCGCCGAGAACGAGGATCCGGCCCTCGGCGATGCCTGGGGCGCCGAGCGGACCGTACGGGCGAGTGTGCTGCGGGCGCTGCTGCTCAAGGCGCCTCGGGAGGACGGGGAGATTGCCGCGCTCAAGATCACGGGGGCGCGGATCACCGGCGTACTGGACCTGAAGTACGCCACGATCGACGCGGCGATCCGGTTGAGCCACTGCCACTTCGACGACGTTCCCGACCTGTACGGCGCCCAGCTGCGGCAGCTCAATCTGAGTGCCTCCGTTCTGCCGGGCCTGACCTCGGCGACCTTGCGGGTCGAGGGGGTGCTGCGGATGACGGATTGCCGTATGCGGGGGCCGGTGCGGCTCGGCGGGGCGCAGATCTCCGGGGCGCTGTTCATGGAACGGGCGGAATTCACGGCGCCGGACGACTCCGAACCGGTGCTGCAGCTCAACCAGGCCTCGATCGGGGACGACTTGTGGGCGCCGGAGATCCGCGCACACGGACAGGTACGGCTCACCGGGGCCTCCGTCGCCGGGCGGATCAACGTGCAGGACGCGGAGTTCACCACTTCCCATGGCACCGCGCTGGACGCGCAGAACCTCAATGTGGGAGGCCATGTACGGGCGCGGTGTATACGGGCGCAGGGCCGGGTCGAACTCCGCGGCTCCCGCATCTCGGGCCGTCTCGACCTGCTCCACGCCCACCTGTCGCATCCGGGCGACACGGCACTGCGGGCGAGCAGTTGTGTCATCGGCGAACTCTGGCTGCGCAGGGGCGATCGCATCGAGGGCGCCCTGAACTTGCGGCGTTCCCATATAGAGATCCTGACCCTTGAACCGGAGATGCTGCCGGACCAGGTGTTCCTCAGCAATCTCACGTACACCGTGCTCACCCCGCACGAGCCGGCCGAGCGCCGCCTGCCGATGCTGGAGCGGGACGGCGAGCCGTATGATCCGCACGGCTACGAGCAGTTGCTGGCGGCCTACCGCCACGTCGGTGACGACGACGCGGCCCGGCTCGTCCAACTCGCCAAGCAGCGCCGCCGACGCACCACGCTCACCTGGTACGGACGCCTGTGGGGGTACGTCCAGGACGCCACCGTCGGCTACGGCTTCCGCCCGTTGCGGGCTGCGGTCTGGCTGCTGTCCCTCATGGCCATCGGATCGATCGCGTACGGCCTGGACCATCCGCGCCCCGTCAAGGCGGACGAGGCCCCCGACTTCAATCCCGTCTTCTACACCCTCGACCTGCTCCTGCCGATCATCAACTTCGGCCAGGAGTCGGCGTTCGCCCCTGCCGGCTGGCACCAGTGGCTGTCGTACGCCCTGATCATCACCGGATGGATCCTGGCGACGACGATCGTCGCGGGCGTGACCCGCACGGTCAGCCGCCAATGACCCTGCCCGTACGGGGAGTTGTCCCAGTGGACCGGCGCTTGCCGATCGTGGATCAACCCACCGGTGAACCTTCCTGAGCCCAGGCAGACAGCAGATGGAGGGCGGTCTCGGAGGGGGAGCCCTCCTCGACCGTGTGGGCGATCAGGGCCTGGTCCGGGTCGTCGGGGAGGCGCAGGGTTTCGAAGCCGAGGTCCAGCTTGCCGACCACGGGATGGAGGTAGGTGTACCGCCCGTGGGTCTTGTCCTTGAGCTCGTGTTCTGCCCAGGCCTCCCGGAACTCTGGGCTGGCGTCGCAGAGTTCGTCCAGCAGATCCGCCGTGCGCGGGTCATCGGGGTGGCGTCCCGCATCGAGTCTGAGGTAGGCGGCCACATCGCCGGCCTTGCCGCGCCAGTCGGCGTACAGGCTGCGCATCCCCTCGTCCAGGAACACCAGGCGGGCCAGGTTCCGCTGCCGCGGTGGCAGGGCACCGAAATCGGTGATCAGCGCTGCGGCAAGGCGGTTCCAGGCCAGGACATCGGTGTTCCGCCCGACGATGTAGGCCGGGACGTCGGCTGCCGAATCCAGCAGCCGGCGCAGCCCGGGCCGTACCTGCTGGGGCTGGGCGGCTGCTTCCGTGCGGTCCGATTCGGACCAGGGGCGTGCCAGCCGGTAGAGGTGCTCGCGCTCCACGGCGTCCAGGCGCAGGGCGCGGGCGACCGCGTCCAGGACCGCCTCGGAGAAGTGGAGGGTACGGCCCTGCTCCAGCCGGACGTAGTGGTCCACGCTCACCCCGGCCAGCTGGGCCAGTTCCTCCCTGCGGAGCCCGGGGACCCGGCGACGGCCTCCGTAGTGCGGCAGCCCCAGGCTCTCCGGTTGCAGCCGGGCGCGGCGGGATCGCAGGAACTCACCCAGTTCTGCACGTCTGTCCAATGGCATGGGGCAAGTATCCCCGCCCCGCTCCCGCCCGCGGCCCCGCAAGCCTGGTCATGCCGTGCCCAGGCACCGGCAGGCCCTGGGTGGGGCGTCCGCGGGCGACGACAGTGGTGGGCACCGGAAAGGTTCCGGTCCACCGGTTGCCCCGCGGCACCTGGTGATCCGCTCTCACGGGGAGTTCTCCGACATGACAACCCACCACGACCTGCCGACCGTTCCCCTCGGCAGCACCGGCATGGACATCACCCGCCTCGGCTTCGGCTCGTGGGCGGTGGCGGGTTCCGGATGGCACTTCGGCTGGGGTGCCACCGACGATGCCGAGTCGATCGCCGCGATCCGCCACGCCGTCGATTCCGGTGTCAACTGGATCGACACCGCCGCCGTGTACGGACTCGGTCATGCCGAGGAACTGGTCGGCAAGGCCGTCGCCGGCCTGTCCGACGCCGAGCGCCCGTACGTCTTCACCAAGGTCGGGCTGGTCTGGGATTCGGCCGACCCGCACGCCGCACCCCGGCGGAGCATGAGGCCCGACAGTGTGCGCCGGGAGATCGAGGACTCACTGCGGCGCCTCGGCGTCGAGCGCATCGACCTGTACCAGGTGCACTGGCCGGACACCGGCGCGTCCCTGGAGTACGCCGGTGACGGCAGCGGCGCCGTTTCGCCGAACGCCACTCCGCTGGAGGAGTACTGGCAGGTCATGGCCGATCTGAAGAAGGAGGGCAAGGTCCGAGCGATCGGACTGTCCAACCACTCGCCCGAGCAGCTTCAGGCCGCCGAGCAGATCGCCCCTGTCGACGTCATCCAGCCGCCGTTCTCGGCCATCAACCGCTCCGCGGCACCCGAGATCGCCTGGGCCCGCGCCCACGGCACCGGCGTGATCGTCTACTCCCCGCTCCAGTCCGGGCTGCTCACCGGCGCCTTCTCCGCCGAACGCGCCGCGAACCTGTCCGCCGATGACTGGCGCTCTTCGCACCACGACTTCACCACGGGGCTGGCGGCCAACCTCCGTCTGGCCGATGCCCTGCGTCCCGTCGCCGAGCGGCACGGTGCCTCCGTTGCCGAGGTGGCCCTCGCCTGGGTACTGGCCTGGCCCGGTATCACCGGGGCCATTGTCGGTGCCCGCCAACCCGCCCAGGTCGACGGCTGGATCGGGGCGGGCGCCGTCCACCTGACCCCGGCCGACCTCGACGCGATCACCGCCGCGATCAGCCGCTCCGGTGCGGGAACCGGCCCCGCCCGCCCGTAACCGTCCACCTCATACCAGGAGACCCGTTATGTCCCTCATCGTCGTCGCCGAGTGCCTGGCCGAACCCGGCCAGGAGGACCGCCTTCGCACCGCCTTGGAAGCAATGATCGAACCCTCCCTGGAGGAACCCGGCTGCCTGGCCTACCGGCCCTACACCGACCTCAACCAGCCCGCCCGCATGGTGATCGTCGAGGAATGGACGGACCCTCAGGCCCTCGCCGAACACTTCACCACGCCCCACTTCCACCACGTCAAGCACGTGCTGGACCTGATCCTCGCCGAGCCGATGACGATCCGGAAGCTGACGGCCGCCGCTGTCGAATGACGCGCCGCCGGGCATGAGGCCCCTTCAGTCCTCCTCCTCGCCCTCCTCGTCCTCCTCCTGATCCAGCTCCATCCGACGGAGCTCCTCATAGACAGCCGTGCCCGGCTTCGCCACGTACACCTCGAAGCCCGACCAGTCGAAGTCGTGGTTCTCGCGGAAGAACAGGTTGGCGATGCTGTCGTTGATCTCGACGCCGGCCACATGGAGGGCCGGTATGCGGAAGGGCTTTTCACGCGGCCACGGCTCGTCGTCCTCCTCGTCCAGGTGGATGTCGATGCCCAGCAGCGGGAGATCGTCGGAGGCGAAGGTCTCGGCATCGGCCAGATAGAGGTGGTCGTAAGGCAGGTCGTGCCCGGTGTAGGGAGCCGCAGCAAGCACCATGTCGGCGAGCAGGCCCCGGTACTTCTCCTTTCCGACCGGGTTGACGTACGAGGTCGCACGCTCGTAGGCGAAGGGGTCCTCCGAGCCTTCGTCGAAGGTGACGGGCGTCTCCAGGACCTGCACCAGGCGGTCCCAGCCGGCGGGGTCGGAGAAGTCGGTCCGGAGGACGGGAACGGCGTCCATGCGGGGCAGCTTCGGCTTGTGCTCACGATTCATACTCCGGACCGTAGCGCCGGGCACTGACAGTACGAGGGGCGCGCGACGGGGGCCCGCGCCGCAGAGTCGCCTGCGGTGTACCGGAGTTGTGCGCGGCAGCACTACTCGTAGGGCCCGCCCCGAAAGAGGCTGCTCCCGCGCAGACGCGGCCGGTCGTCCCTGCGATGCGCGGCATCAGACCGCTCACCCGCTGCGGAGCGTTCGGCCAGTGCCCGCAATCTCCCCAGGCCGACCAGGACTTCGGGGCGGTTGTCGGCCCGCTTCATCCACACGGGAAGCCTCGGGATCATCGCCATCGTCGGCGAAGCGCGGTGTTGCCGCAGCACGGCGCTGACGTACGCGGCCAGCTCATCGATGTGCTCCTCGTTGTAGGCCCACAGGATGTGCCCGACGCAACGGGTCTGCAGCCAGAGCGGCCGCCGGAAGAACGGATCCTCGGTGCCGCCCAGCGCCGCCCCCACCAGGGCGGCGCCCTGCACCTCGGCTTGCCATTCGTCGGTGGCCCCGCACGCCGCGCACACGAGACGGCGCGGCATGAACATCAGCTCACTGAAGAACCGAGGCGCCTCAAGGCCCGGCCTGGGCACGACGAGAGCACGGCCCCCGCACCGCGGGCACACCACAAGAATCCGGCCGGCGAACTGCGCCAGCCACCGCCCCCGGTCGAGGTGACGTACCGGACCGCTCGACTCAGACTTCATGGCGAGCACGATGGCACATGAGCAGCGCGGCCTGGGATTGCGGGCTTTCGCTGCGCGCTTGTGCCGCTGCATGCCATGGCAAGCCCAAGCTTGCTTTGGTACGACTCCTGATCCGGGCTGCGTCGTACTGCTCGGCGCGGCAGAAGGCCCTGGGGACGCGGCGGCGGATCGTACGATGCGGAAGCCGTACGCCAGTATCGTCCGCTCGGCTGGAGACAGTGAGGTTGTGGACGTGGAGCGCTACGGAGACCTTGAGTACCTGCGCTCTTCGAGGTGAGTACGAACCACGATGCCTGGGTGGCCCGGGCGGGACAGGATGGCGGGCATGAACGCACCCGATCCGCATGTCCCTGAGGCGCCCGTGGCGGAGACCGACCCGTTCGCGCCGTCCACGTCGGCACTCCGCGGGTTCGCCGCCCTCGGCCTCGTGCTGCTCGTCGTCGCCTACGGGGCGTTCATCATCATCGTCCTCCACCAGGCCTACAGCGGCGACGGGGCGAGCGGGCCCCTGCTGGATGTGGCCGAGTGGGCGATGGGCCTGTCCGCAATCGTGGGGCTGTCGGCGCTTTGCCTGCCCGGCGATGTCGTGAGCTACGCAGCGCGACGAGGAGCCGTACGGCTGCAGTACGCGCTGGCCTTCGCCGGTCCCGTGCTGGCGGCCGTCGACTTCGCCTAGGTGTATTGACCCAGGGGCCGCCGTCACCTCCTGGACGGGGCCGCGGCGGACCCGTCCGCGGTGGGATGGTGGAGGTCGAAGGCGGGCGATTCGCTGCGGATCCGGGGCAGCGAGGTGAAGTTGTGGCGCGGGGGCGGGCAGGAGGTCGCCCATTCCAGGGAGCGGCCGTAGCCCCAGGGATCGTCGCAGCCGACCTCGGTGCCGTATTTGGCGGTCTTCCAGACGTTGTGGAGGAACGGGAGCAAGGAGAGACCGAGGAGGAAGGAGCCGATGGTGGAGAGGGTGTTGAGGGTGGTGAAGCCGTCGGCGGCGAGGTAGTCCGCGTACCGGCGGGGCATGCCGGCGGCGCCGAGCCAGTGCTGGACGAGGAAGGTGAGGTGGAAGCCGACGGTCAGCGTCCAGAACGTGATCTTGCCGAGGCGTTCATCGAGCTGTTTCCCGGTGAACTTGGGCCACCAGAAGTGGAACCCGGCGAACATCGCGTAGACCACGGTGCCGAAGAGCGTGTAGTGGAAGTGCGCGACGACGAAGTACGTGTCGGAGACGTGGAAGTCCAGCGGCGGGGCGGCCAGGATGACGCCGGTCAGGCCGCCGAAGACGAAGGTGACCAGGAATCCGGTGGCCCACAGCATCGGGGTTTCGAAGGACAGCGAGCCGCGCCACATGGTGCCGACCCAGTTGAAGAACTTCACCCCGGTGGGGACGGCGATCAAGAAGGTCATGAAGGAGAAGAACGGCAGCAGGACGCCGCCGGTGACGTACATGTGGTGCGCCCAGACCGTCACCGAGAGGCCCGCGATCGAGATCGTCGCGGCGATCAGGCCGAGGTAGCCGAACATCGGCTTGCGGGCGAAGACCGGGATGACCTCGGAGACGATGCCGAAGAACGGCAGGGCGAGGACGTACACCTCGGGGTGGCCGAAGAACCAGAACAGGTGCTGCCACAACAGGGCGCCCCCGTTGGCCGCGTCGAAGACGTGGGAGCCGAACTTGCGGTCCATCTCCAGGGCGAACAGCGCGGCGGCGAGGACCGGGAAGACCATCAGGATCAGCACCGCGGTCAGCAGCACGTTCCAGGTGAAGATCGGCATCCGGAACATCGTCAGGCCGGGGGCGCGCATACAGACGATGGTGGTGATGAAGTTGACCGCGCCCAGGATCGAGCCGAATCCGGAGAGTGCCACTCCCATGATCCACATGTCGGCGCCCACACCGGGGGAGTGGACGGCGTCGGACAGGGGCGCATAGGCGAACCAGCCGAAGTCCGCGGCGCCCTGCGGGGTGAGGAAGCCGGCCGCGGCGATCAGCGAGCCGAACAGGAACAGCCAGAAGGCGAGCATGTTCAGCCGAGGGAAGGCCACATCGGGGGCGCCGATCTGGAGCGGCATCAGCCAGTTGGCGAAGCCGGTGAACAGCGGCATGGCGAACAGCAGCAGCATCACCGAACCGTGCATGGTGAACGCCTGGTTGAACTGCTCGTTGGAGAGGATCTGGGTGCCGGGGCGGGCCAGTTCGGCACGCATCAGCAGGGCCATCAGACCGCCGACGAGGAAGAAGGCGAACGCCGAGACGAGGTAGAGCGTGCCGATCTGCTTGTGGTCGGTGGTCGTGAGCCACTGCACCACCTTGCGCCGGCGCGGCGGCCGGACCGTGACCCGGCGGCGCAGCGGTTCCCTGACCGCCGACGTACGTACTTCCCCATCATCCACGGTGCTGTGTCCTCCTCCATCGCGGAAACGCGAACCGCTTCGTCAGCCGGGTCGTCAGCTGGGCCCTCAGCCAGGCTGTGAGCCGGGCCTCGAACCGGGCCATGCATCGGGGCCGTGACCCGGGCGGGAACGGCCGGAGCCGGGAAGAGCCATGGACACGGGGGAGACCGGCCCTTCCCGGCGGACACATCGTCAGCCGGGACCCGTTGCGGCCTTCAGGGCCGAACGGCCCTCCTTCGCACGGCAACCGGCCCTCGCAGGGGCGGGACGGTCGGCCCCTGTGCAGGCCCCTGCGGATGGCCGGACGGCATCGGTGCCCGCCGGTGCTCCGGCGCTGATCACGTACGCTGCCGCACAGACGTACGGGATCTTTGGAGCAGCACGGTCATGTCCGAATCGCAGCAGTACGCACCGGTCGCCGGCGGTCCGCGCGGGCCGCAGCTCCACGAGCCGGACCGGATGCGCAGCCTGCTCGACGCCGTGATGAGCCTGGGGCGGGGGCTCGAACTCCCACAGGTGCTCAGGGGCATCGTGGAGGCGGCGGTCACCCTCACCGACGCGGAATACGGGGCGCTCGGCGTCGTCGGGGACGGTCAGCTGTCGCAGTTCCTGCCCGTGGGGATGTCCGACGAGCTCATCGGGCTGATCGGCCGGACGCCGTGCGGCCGCGGCATCCTCGGGGAGCTGATCCGCAACCCGGCGCCGCTGCGGCTCACCGACCTGACCAGGCATCCGCACAGCTATGGCTTTCCGGCCAACCATCCGCCGATGAGGACCTTCCTCGGGGTGCCGGTCCGGGTGCGCGACGAGGTGTTCGGCAATCTCTACCTCACCGAGAAGCGGGGCGGCGGCGCGTTCGACGCGGACGACGAGGCCGTGTTGACCACGCTGTCCACCGCGGCGGGAGTGGCGATCGACAACGCCCGCATGTACCACGAGAGCCGCCGCCGCGAACGGTGGCTCGAGGCGCTGGGTGAGATCACCCGCAGTCTGCTGTCCGGCACCGATGCCGACGAGGTGCTGCGGCTGATCGCGGAGCGCGCGCAGGAGGTCGCGGGCGCGGACTGTGCGGCGGTCCTGCTCCCGGCCTCCGCGCCTGTGCCTGTGTCTGCGTCTGCGTCTGCGTCTGCGTCGTCCGTGTCCGTGTCCGTGCCCGCGTCCGCGGATCGGCTGACGGTGGCGGTGGCGTGCGGTACGGGCGCGAGCCGGATCCTCGGGCTGGCCGTGCCGGTTGACGGTTCCCTGCCCGGGATGGCCGTCCGCGGCGGCCGGCCGGTGGTCAGCGCCGACCTACGGTCCGACCCACGGGCGTATCCGCTCGGCCCCGACGCGGGTGGGAACGGGGCGGTGAAGCCGTCCGCGGAGAAGCCGTCCGCGGGGGAGGAGGTGAACGGCGACGCGCTGAGTGGGGACCGTGGTGAGGTCGACGGGCCGACGGTGGCGGTTCCGCTGCAGGTGGACGCCGGCTGTGGTGCACTGCGGCTGAGCCGCCTGGCCGGGCGGCCCGCCTTCGACGACGCCGAGGTCACCCTGATATCGGGCTTCGCCGACCAGGCCGTGATCGCCCTGGAACTCGCCCGCCGGCGGGCGGAGTCCGAGGAGCTGACGGTCCTTCATGACCGTGACCGGATCGCCCGGGACCTGCACGACCTCGCCATTCAGCGACTGTTCGCCACCGGCATCACCCTGCAGAGCGCGACCCGGCTGATCGACCGCCCGGAGGCCGCCGAACGGGTCGGCCGCGCGGTCAACGACCTGGACACCACCATCAAGATCATCCGCTCCACCATCTTCGGACTGCGCACCACCGGGGACGGCAAGGACGGCCGCGGTCTGCGCCGTGACGTGACCGAGGTCGTGCAACGGGCGGCCGGCCCGCTCGGCTTCACCCCGGCGCTTCGGATCGACGGCCCGGTGGACGCAGCGGTCCCGGAGAACCTGACCCCGCACCTCCTGGCAGTGACCGCCGAGGCCCTCAGCAACGCCGCCCGGCACGCCGATGCCCACCACCTGGACGTGACGCTGTCGGTGACCGCGGACACGGTGACGCTGACGGTGGCGGACGACGGGACGGGTGTCGGGGACGCACCACACACCGGAGGGCTGGCCAACATGCGGGCCCGCGCGGAGATGCACGGTGGTCGGCTCGCCGTCGAACGGCCGGAGGATGGTGGCACCCGCATCGTCTGGCGGGTGCCGCTGTCCGACTGACCCGAACGGTTCCGGCGCCGGCCGCGGCCGGCGCGGGTGGCGGGCTCACCGTCCGACAGCGCCTCGGGGCTCCCGGTGCCGCGGTCACGGCCGTGGCCCCTTCAGTCGTTCGACGACCATCGCCGCCTGGACCCGGCGGCCCACCCCCAGCTTCGACAGGATCGCGGACACCCGGTTCTTGACCGTCTTCTCGGACAGGAACAGCCGGTCCGCGATCTGACGGTTCGTCAGCCCGAGGCCGATCAGGTCCAGCACCTCCCGTTCGCGCGGCGAGAGCCGGTCGAGTTCGGACGGCTCTGCCTCCGCTCCCGCGCCGGCCGACTGGCCCCGGCCCGGGTCGCGCAGTCGCTCCATCACCCGCGTCGCGGTGCGCGGATCCAACATCGACTGCCCCGCCGCGACCGTACGGACCGCATGCACCAGCGCAGAGCCGTCGATCTGCTTGAGCACATAGCCGGCCGCCCCGGCCATGATGGCGTCGAACAGCGCCTCGTCGTCATCGAAGGACGTCAGCATCAGACAGGCGAGATCCGGCACGCGAGCCCGTAATTCCCGGCAGACCACGATCCCTTCGTGGTCGCTGTCGGGCCCGTCGGTGCCGCCCAGCCGGACGTCGAGGACGGCGACCTGCGGCCGGACCGCCGGCACCCGGGCGAGGGCCTGCCGGGCGTCCCCCGCCTCCCCGACGACCACGATGTCCTCCTCCGCCTCCAACAGGTCCCGCACACCGCGGCGGACGACCTCGTGGTCGTCGAGGATGAAGACGCGCAGCGGCGTGTCCGGGGCGGCGGCGGGCGTGCCGGGGGCAGGGTGGACGGGCTGGTGGTTCATGGACTCTCGCTCTGTGGTTCTCGCGGATCGACGGGGCGCAACGGTCCCGACCACGAGGTTCGTCGGGCCCGGCGGCCGGCGCAAGGGCCGAACGGCCCTGGGGGAGCGGGGCCCTTCGGGCAGGGCAGCACGTTGCGATACTGGCGCCCCCGTTCAGGAGGTCGATCCCATGCCGCAGTCCTACCAGCCCGCGCGTCCCGCTCCGTCCGTGCGGTCCGGGCCGTCCGCACCGTCTGTGCCGTCCGTACTGCCTGTGCCGTCCGGGCGGTCCGTCGCGGGTACCGTCGGCGGCGAGTACCACGCCTTGCTTGCCCGGCACGACGCCATGCGGCTGCGGCGGCGCATCCTCGGTCAGGGCCGGGCACCCGCGCGGGAGTTAACGGCAGCCTCCTACGACGGCGCCGCGGACCAGCGGCTGATCACCCAGTACCTCGACCTGGTCACCCCCTTCGGCGACCTGATCGGCCGCCTCTACGACGAGATGTTCGCCCGGTGGCCCTACCTGCGGTCGCTGTTCCCCGCGTCCATGGACTTCCAGCGTGCGCATCTGGCCCGCGCCTTCTGGTACCTGATCGAGAACCTGCACCGCCCCGCCGAGGTGGCCGCCTACTTCCGGCAGCTCGGCCATGACCACCGCAAGCTCGGGGTGCGTCCCGCGCACTACGAGGCGTTCGAGGCCGCGTTGCGCGCGGCGCTGCGGCGCACCGCCGGGCCGCGCTGGGTCGAGGCGGTGGAAGAGGCATGGGTGCGAATGGTGCGGTTCGCCGTCGCGTCGATGGTCGAAGGCGCCGACGCCGCGCTCGCCGAACCCCCGTGTTGGCAGGGCACGGTGACCGCCCACGAGCGGCGCCGCCCGGACCTCGCGGTACTGCGGGTCCGGCTGCACGAGCCGTACCCGTACCGGGCCGGCCAGTTCGCGGCCGTCGAGTCCCCGCTGATGCCCCAGGCCTGGCGGCACTATTCCTTCGCGTCGGCGCCGGGGCCCGACGGCGAGGTGGCGTTCCACGTCCGGCGGACCGGCCCCGGCGGGGTCAGCGAGGCCCTGGTCAACGGCACCCGGGTCGGCGACCTCCTGCGGCTGGGCCCGCCGCACGGCACGATGACGCTCCAGGACGAGGACCGCACCCGCGATCTGCTGATGGTGGCGGGCGGCACGGGCTGGGCGCCGATCAAGGCACTGCTGGAGGAGTGGGCGGGCCGTCGCCGCGGAGCCGACGGACTTCCGCCGCGCCCGGCCGGCCGGGTCCACCTCTTCGTCGGCGCCCGCAGCCGCGCCGACCTGTACGACGCCGCGGCACTGGACCGGTTGGCGGCGTGCTACGACCGGCTGCGGGTGGTCCGGGTGCTGGACGAGGACATCGTCCCGGGAAGCGACGACCGCCAGGCGGAGCTCGGTGCACGCGAAAACGCCACGGGAAGCGACGACCTGTCGGCCGGATTCGGCCCGCTGGCCGAGGCGGTGGCGCGGGACGGGCAGTGGACGCCTCACCTGGCCTTCGTCAGCGGTCCGGCGGCCATGGTCGGCGCCACCGTCGCACGGCTGACCGCGGCCGGCTTGCAGGCCGACCGGATCCGCCACGACCCGGTGCCGGACCCACTGACCCCGCCGGCCGGTCGCTGAGCGGCGTACCCGGCAGGCGCGGAGGGCGGGGGCGCGGTAAGCGGAGGGGGCGGTGACTGGGGTGGCGGGATGACCGGAGCGGCGGGGTGACGCCCAGCGAGCCCGGAAACAGGCCGTGCGGTCCCGAGACGGGCCGAACGGCCCTTGGCGGGCGGCTGCCGAGGGCCTTCTACTGGCCGGCAGCTCAGTGCGTGAGCAGGGTGCAGCAGCGTCAAGCAGAGTCCAGCAGTGCCCAGCAGCGTCAAAAGGAGAGGGAGCACGCCGTGAACGACATCCCGGCCCGGCACACCAGAGGGGCCGCCAGCGACTCCGGGGCCGCCACCGACTCCGCCCGGACTGCCATTGCCACTGTCACTGCCGCCGACTCCGCGCTGGTGACCTGGGCGGATCGCGAGGCGTCCCGCCGCGGCACCGAATTGGACCGTGCCGAGGCCCTCCGCCTGTTGGGCAGCGTTTCGCTGGGCCGGATCGTCTTCACCCAGGACGCCCTGCCGGCCATCCGCCCCGTCAACCACCTCCTCCACCACGGCCAGGTCATCATCCGCACCCACGAGGGCGCGGCGCTGAAGAGCTTGACCCAACACGCGGATGCCGAGGGGGTGGTCGTCGCCTACGAGGCCGACGCCATCGACCCGGCCACCCACTGCGGCTGGAGCGTGGTGGTGACCGGCTACTGCCACCTGGTGACCGACCCCGACGACCTGGCGCACTACCAGGCATTGCTGCATCCCTGGGCCGACCGGCGGATGTCCTACGCGCTACGCATCCGCCCGGACTTGGTCACGGGGTTGCGACTGTCTCCGAGGACGTGACCGGGCGATGCCGGTACGGCCGGCGAGCCCGCCGTACCGGCAGCCGTCTGCGAGGCCCACTCCTTGGGCTGCACCAACGACCCAAACGATCCCAACTGCCCCAACAACCCAACGTGCTGAAGGTGTCGCGAATCGCGGAGGGGGCCGGTCCGGTCAGCGGGTGTGGTTGACAGGCCAGCTGGTCAGGGACTCCTGCTCGCCGCAGTCCTTGGTGTCCTTGTCGCCGCGGCAGATGAAGACCGAGCCAGTGGTGGTGAAGGTGTAGCTGGCCAGGCTCAAGTCGACCGACTTGGTGCCCTTGCCGCACAGGGTCGCCTGCTTGACGGGCGGCCTGGGCACCAGGTCATAGGTCCACTGGGTCCACACCGAATAGCAGTCACTGCCGGTGTTCTTGAAGTCGCCCTTGATGACGAGCTTGGAGAACACGGAGCCGTTCTTGGGCTGCAACGACCTGGTGCCGGATGCCGTGGCCGTGCCGTGCGTGGCCTTCCACGGGACGGCCGCGCCCGCCGCCGTGACACCGGCTGCCGATGCGGAGGCCTGCCCGAGAGTCAGGAGGACAGCGGTGGAAGCCAGAACGGCGGCTCCCGACGTTAAAATACGGCTGGATTTCACTGAGTTTCCTTTCCGGAGTGGTGCAGAGCAGAAGTGGCCGTACTGCCCGCATGCGGCCGCGGGGAATGCCGACGCGCCGCTGTCGACACCTGCTGGCACCTGCTGATACGTCGGCTCCTGCCGACATCGCATTCGACCCGGTCTTCGGGCTAAAGCGAAGGGCGGTCAATATCGAGGTGCCGACGGTGGCCGCCTGTGCCCCTTGCCGAGCTACCCATCGTGAAATCCCCCCTGCTGTGGCGCTGTACACCGCGCCGCCAACCCGTCGAACGAGTGCAGTCGTTTCTAGCACGGGAAGCGCTTGCTAAAGAAAGGCGTTATTTGGGTGGTTGAGTGTTCTCCGACTGGATGCGCCCATGCGAGGGTGGGATTCCGCTCGCGAACTGTGCGTGGAGTGAACCTCAACCGGCCCGGCCGACCCTGAGAGACATCAGGGTCCGATCAGCCCCCAGGACGACGGCTGACGCGACCGTGGTCTGACGATCTCGCCAACTCCCGCCGCTACCTTCGGCCGTTGGTAACAGATCCATGCGGCAGGCGAGAGGTACGGGAGCGGTATGAGCAGCGAACTGGCGGATGCGACGGATGCGACGGACATGGCGGACGTGGCGGACGTGGTGGCCCGGCGGCCAAGGGCGCGACGTCGCCGCCGGTCGCATACGGGGGCGGTCTTCGGCGCGGTAGTGGTCGGGGTGGCCGCCGTCATGAGCACGGCCGGTGCGGCACAGGCCATGTCGGGTGGCACGCAGCTGCCGCAGCGTGGGGCGGCACCGTGGCTCGCCACGCTCGCGGTGAAGGGCGATGCCCCGTTGCTGGACCGCGCCTCGTGCGGCGGGGCCCTCATCGCCCCGGACCGGGTGCTCACCGCTGCCCACTGCCTCGACGGCCAGGACTTCCGCCGGGCGGAGGTGCACATCGGCTCGTCGGTCCTGTCACGGGATGCCGGCACGGTGCGCGATATCCGCGCGGTCACCCTGCACCCGGGGTACAAGCTGCTGCCCTCACCCGCAGATCCCCATAACCCCGCACTGTCGTCGGCGGCCTCCGACATCGCGGAGATCCGGCTCAGCGCCCCGGTACGCGGTGTCACGCCGCTCCGGATCGCCCCGCATCGGCCGGGCCCCGGCACTCACGTGTCGATCTTCAGCCACGGCACCACGGCGGCCCCGGACCCGTCCCGGCCGGGCCGGGAAATCCGCGGTGATGTCCTGAGGCGCGGTGATCTCACCGTCCGCACCCATGCGCAGTGCGCCGCCCAGACACCGGCCGTCGTGGACGAGGCGTCGGTCCTCTGCGCACGTGATGTGCCCGGCGGCCGGACGACCATGTGCTTCGGGGACAGCGGCAGTCCGCTGGTCATCTGGGGACGGCGCGGCCCGGAACTGGCCGGAGTGTTCAGCTTCGCCGGTGAGACGGCGGGCAAGGTCTGCGGACAGCCGGCGGACGCCGGATTCGCCGATGTCCCGGCGCTCGTAGGGGGGTTGGGCTGACCGGGAACGAAGCCGGCGGAGGGCAGATACGCTCAGGGCAGTGACGCTCGGAGGATTTCCGTCGGGCCGCGTCGGTGCAGGCGAGCGCACGGGTTCAGCGGTCGGGGGTGCCCTGCCGTTGGGAGAAGGTGAGCCTGCGGCGTTCGCGGTCGACTTCGGTGACGATGACCGTGACGTCGTCACCGACCTGGACGAAGCCTTCCGGAGCTGGTGCTTCCGTGGACGTCGAGGAGCGCTCTGGAAAAGGGACCAGACCCTCGATCCCGTCGGCGACTTGAACGAAGAAGCCGAATGGCGCCAACTTGGTCACCTTCCCCTGTAGTTCCTCGCCTGGGGCAGTGCATTGGACGAACGCTGGGAAGGGGTCGGGCTGCGTTGCGCGCAACGACAGCCTGGCCTCTGCGTTCCAGGTGTCGAACTGGAGGAACGCGCAAGAAACGCGCTGTCCGATCTGCACGATGTCGGAAGCCGCTTCGAAGCGCCGCCAGGACAGTTCGGGGACCGTGATGAATCCGACGCCGGGGAAGACCGGATGTTCCGGGCCATCATCCAGAGCCACGAATACGCCGAACCGTTCTATCGTCGCGACCGCACCGGACAGGATTTCGCCGCGGTGCAGTGACCCCAGGAATGCCCAGAGTTCGGGGCTTTCGGACTGCCAATCCATGCCGGCCAGCCTTTCACGGCCAGGTGGTGCCGGCCGTCCGCGATCGCCCGGTCCGACTCATCACATCCGTCCCATCGCATCCGCCCCATCACATGCGCCTCAGCACGCAGTCTCCGCACAGCCCACCGCCCGGCACGCGGTAGTACAGGCAGCAGCTGCGTCGTGAGAATGCGGGGACGGTGGGGTCCAGGGTTCCGCAGTCGCGCAGCGGTGGGGTGTCGAGCAGGGATGCGGTCAGTGCCACGGCGCGCTCCGCGGCTTCCCCCCTCCCCGTGCTGCGGCACCAGCCATGCAGTACACGGAGGGTGCCGACCAGCGCCGACGCCGCGTTGCCCCACAGCACCCGGGGAGAGATCGGTGATGCGGCGGTGATGGCGTGGTGCAGCGGCACCAGGTGGTCGCGCAGGACCGCTGCCCGTAGCAGGCTTGTGACGTCTTCCCCGGAGGCCGACCGCGGGGAGGAGGGGGAGGGAAGCCAGAGTTCGTCGGGTGTGCTCCGGTCCGGATGCCACCACAGGGCGTCGCCGCCCAGGTCGGGGACGCGTCCGGCCAGCGCCGCCGGCCCGAGGGCGACCGACCACAGGCGCCCGGCCAGTCCCTGCTGGACGAGCGAGGCGGCGACCCGCCGCTCTGCCGTGCCGAGCCGCGTGGCCACCGTCTCCAGGCGCTTGCGCAGTGCGGGTGAGTCGCCCTCTCGGTACAGCTCCGCGAGGGGGATGAAGCCCTGTTCGCGGGGTACTCCGGCATCGGTCCGTACGGAGAAGAACGGCCCTACGGCGGCGGCGCGGCCGAGCACCGCGGTCATCGGCTCCTGCGGCACCTGTCCTCCTCGGTTCGGGCTGGTTGCCCGTGCCGGATCGTAACGGCCGGTCGGATCGGGTGCCGGATCGGGCGCCCGACCGGGCGGCGCACGGGGATGAGCCCGGGCCCATGGGTGGGCGTGGCCCAGCTCCATGCCTGCATCCACGTCGGTGGCGGTGGCGAAGCAGGCCTCCACCATCCGGATCGCCGAGGTCGGGCCACTACGGCCCGCCGTACGGCGGCAGTTGACGCGCCGAGTGCGTGGCATTCGCTTCGGCTATCGCCGTGCCGGCCGCGGTCAACGGGTAGCCTTACGACCAAGATCACGCCATCGGGGGAGGCGGTTCGACGTGCGGGCTGTCCTCCAGCATCGGAGGGACAGCGTATGAGGAAGGGACTGGCCAAGGCGGCCGTCGCGGTCATCGCCATCGGATCGCTCGCAGCGTGCGGCGGCGGAGGGTCGAAAGGGGCGCCGGAGACCTCCGGCGGTGGCAAGAAGCCGTCCGGACACGACTCGGCGCCGGCGCCCTCGCTCAAGCTCAAGGTCCCTGCCACGTACGACACGTCACACGGCTGGCAGCTCTCCGGCCGTCAGGTCGGAACGTACGCTGTGCTGCCGAAGGCGGGCGCGGTGGCCGTGATGACCGGCACGAAGTCCGGCTACCGGGTGACCGTTCGTGACGCGGCGACGGGCGAGATCCGCTGGACCGGCAAATCCTTCAAGGACCTGGCCGAGGGCGAGGCACCAGGGATCTTCGTGTCCACCGTAGGCGACAAGGAATACCTGGTCACGTGGTCTCGCGGAGAGAAGGGCGAGGATGCCGTCACCAAGGCCAAGTTGGTCTATGCGGTAGATGTCTATTCCGCGGACGGCTCGGGCGGCGGGGTCGCCCCCGCCCGCCACATCGAGCTCCCGGCGAGCGACTTCGGCAAGGGCCGGATCATCGACGGCGGGGAGCGCCTGCTGATACCCGAGACGGACAAGCGCATCGCCGCCCTCGACGTGACCACGGGCAAAATCACCCCCTACGACACCGATTCGGTCAAGGCGCCCGACCACTGCTCGTCGTGCTCCTACGGCAACGAGATCGTCGCCCTCACAGCGCAGGACCCGGTGGTGTCCAACGAGGGGGCCGGCTCCTTCGGTGTCCCCGGTTCCTGGGACAGCAGCCGGATCGCCCCGGCCGAGGCCGATCCCGCCACCGGCGCGGTGTGGCCGAGCACCGGCGGGAACCTCATCGCCCGTTGGGAGCAGAAGAAGGGGGGCGACCACAATGTGTGGGCCGTCCTCGACAGCAAGACGGGTCAGGTCCGGGCGTCGGTGCTGTGCGCCAAGCCGCTCATCGGGCCGGGCAGTGACCCCGACTCCGCCCTTTCCCCGAAGGGCCGCTACCTCGTCTCGGAACACCTCGCCTTCGACCTGGAGTCGAAGAAGGGCTACTGCTTCGAGGAGACCGACAGCAGCAAGCCCCTCACCTTCGACGCCGTCACCGACGACGGTATCGCCTACGGGAACTCACTCACCAAGGGCAGCTTGACCGGTACCAAGGCCCCGGTCCAGCTCTCACTGGCCACGGGCGCGCCGAAGGCGCTCCCCGACAACTCCGACGTACCGATCGCCGACTTCGCGGGTGTCGGCATCTTCAACCACGCGGAGGGCAATGTCCCCTACCTGATCGTCTACCGGCACAAGGGCTAGACGCTTCCGTTTCGGCCAGTCGGCCAGTCGGCCAGTCGGCCAGTCGGCCAGTCGGCCAGTCGACCAGTCGACCAGTCGACCAGTGGCCAGGGTGTGCCGTGTGCCGTGCGTGGGTGTGCGCTCGTCCCGCCGACCGTCACGCCGTTGGTCACGGACCCCGCGTGCCCGGGACAGGTTTCAGTCCTGCGGTAGCTGCCGCCCGTCCACCAGGCGGAGGGTGGCGACCGCGCCGCCGTCGGGTGCGTTGGTGAAGTGCAGGGTGGCGCCGAGGACGTGGGTCTGGCCGGCGGCGATGGTCAGGCCCAGGCCGTGGCCGCTCTTCCGGCCGTTTCCCGAACGGGTCTTGAACCGTTGGGGGCCATGGTCGAGGAGGTCTTCCGGGTAGCCGTCGCCGTGGTCCCGTACGGTGACCACCGGGCCGTCGACGGTCAGCACCACCGGCGCGCGGCCGTGCTTGTGGGCATTGGTGATCAGGTTGCCCAGGACGCGTTCGAGACGGCGCCGGTCGGTCTCGACCTGCGCGTCCCGTACGACGTCGACGTCGACCTCCAGCCCCGTGGCCTGGACTGCGCGCTCGGCCAGCGGCCCCAGTTGGTGGACGGCGAGGTCTACCTGCTCGACCCGGGCGTCCAGCCGGGAGATCTCCAGCAGGTCCTCGGTAAGCCGTCGCATGGTCTGGATGCGTTCCTGGACCATCTCGGTCGGGCGGCCCGGTGGCAGTAGTTCGGCCGCCGCGTGCAGTCCCGTCAGTGGGGTGCGCAGTTCGTGGGAGACGTCGGCGGTGAAGCGTTGTTCGCTGTGGAGCTTGCTCTGGAGGGTGGCGGCCATGGTGTCGAGGGCGGAAGCCACTGCCGCTGCCTCGTCCTGCGCCAGGTCGGGGCGCAGTGCGCGCGGGTCGCCTACCCGGGCGTCGAGGTCGCCGGTGCTGATCCGGCGGGCGACCCGGGCGGTGTGGTGCAGCCGACGGGTGAGGCGGGAGACCGCGAGGAGGCCGATGAGCAGGGTCGCGCCGATCGCGGCGGCGGAGGAGCCGATGATGGCCTGATCCAGTCCGTGGAGGGTGGCGGCCCGGTCGGTGTAGTCCAGGCGCACGGCCAGTACCCGGTCGCCGTCGGCGGGGGCGACGGCCCACATCGTCGGCCGGCCCTGGTGGTCCGCGAGTTGGGTGCCGCGCTCCTTGCGGTGCACGGCCATTTCACGGAGGTTGTGGGGGAGGTCCGGAGGGTCCACCGAGGCGTTCCGGCCGAGCGGTTCACCGGCGACGTAGGTGGCCACCGCGTCATCGAGTACTTCCAGGGCGGCGCCGCGGGCCTGGTTCTCGGTCTGCCGGCCAACGAGGACGTGCACCAGGATGCCGAGCAGTGCGGCGAGCGTGCAGCACATGACGGTGATGAAGACGGCGAACTTCCAGTAGAGGGACGCCGTCCAGGAAGGCAGCCGCAGTGCGGCCCGCCGCCGGGCGCGGCTCATGACGTGTGGCCCGGTGCGTGGGTGCGTACCGGGGAGGGAGTGCGTTCCGGTGAGCGGGTGCGTTCCGGTGAGGGGGTGCGTTCCGGGGCGGGGGAGGAGACCTTCTGATCGAACTCCATCGTCCGGATCTCCATGGTCTGCCGACGCTCGTCCCATGCGTGCACGGTGCGCATCTCGTAGCCCGGGGAGTCGGTGGGTTCCCGCATGATCACGTCGCCATCGGATACGTCCACGGACAGTGGGGTGCCGGCGGTGTCCAGGATCCGGTTCACCACTCCGCCCCGGAGCATGTAGGCCCAGATCGCCAGGGCGTGCTCCTTCCCCTCGATGCCGACGATCAGTTCGTCCTTCCCGTCGTGCGTCAGATCCTGGTATTCGGGAGCCCGGACGGGACAGCGCCGCGGATGGTCGCCACACTGGTTGATCTCCCGCTCGGTGGCCTTGTCGAAGGCCGGTGAGTCGTGTCGTGCGTCCTCGGCGATCTGTGCCTTGACCACGTCCAGCGCGTTCAGCGTGCGGATGTTGCCGGACGGCACCCGGGGCAGCCCGGGGAGGGGTGAGGGCCCGTCCAGGCCGGTCTTGTCCGGGGGCGGCTGGGGAGCGGGCGCTCGGTCGGGCCAGAGGCGGGCGGGCGCCGACGCTACGGAAGTGGCTCCGGCGCTGCGGGGTTCCCCGCTCGTCCCTGTGCACCCCGTCGCCACCAGTGTCACCGCGACCATCGCCGCAAGGATGAAGGCGACGGTCCATGCCCGGCGAGGGAGCGGCAGGGAGCGGTGGAGCGACACAGGACTTCCAGACAGCGCGGGACGGCAGCGTATGGGGGCCATGATGTTCGCTGACCCGCATGACGGCAATCCCACGGTTGTGTAACGGCGGCCCATAGATGGGCCCACAGTGACTAGTGGGTCCGAAGCGACCAGTCAGTCCGAAGTGACCCGTCAAGGCGAAGTGATACGTCGGTCCGAAGCGGCCAGTCGGTCATAAGTGCCCCGTCGGTCCGAAGCCATCAGTCAGTGCGGGGTGACCCGTCAGCGCGAAGTGACCCGTCAGTGCGAAGTGATACGTCGGTCCGATAGGTTCGGCCTCCCCTTTTGGGTGGGGTGTCTTTGGGTGCGCGTCCGTCGATGGCGCCGATGCCGTCCGGCCGGGGCGGCCGGCTCGATGACGAGTAGGGCGGCGGGTGCGGCGAGTCCGAAACGGACAAGGCGCAGCGGGTGCGGTCGTACACAGGCGGCGGCATCCGTGCTCAGTCGGCGGTCGGCCAGGGCCAGCCGAGTTGGAGGAACATGCCGAGGCGGTCGCTGACGGCGCGTATTTCCGAGATCTTGCCGTCGGTGACGGTGAACCACCAGATCTGCTCGACCTCGAAGGCGCGGTTGGTGGGCTCGGGCATGCGCGGGTGGTAGCCGGTGTGTGTACCGGTGACGGTCAGTCGGGCGACGACGGTGTCGTCCTCGGCGACCAGGGCGTCCGGCTGCATCACACCTTCGCCGAAGGCGTCGAGCTGCTGGCGGAAGCCGTCGAAGGCCGCGCCGGGCTCGTCCGCCTCGCCGAAAATGATCTTGTTGTGGTCGATCACGTCGAGCGCCATGTATTGCGGCAGATCGTCGAGTCGCCGCTCGTTGATCGCTCGGAAGAAATCCGCGACGACCTGCTTGTTCGCCATCGGTGACAGCATGGAATCCCCCAAAGACTTACGATGTAAGAAAGCTTCCGTGCACCACGGTAGACTTACGGCGTAAGAAAAACAAGAGCGCTCGGCGAAGTCGGAGGAGCCACGGTGGGAAAACGGACACGCGGCGAGCGGGCGGGCCTGTCCCGGACGCGGGTACTGGATGCTGCGCTGGCCCTGGTGGACCGGGAAGGGGCCGGAGCGTTGACGATGCGTCGCCTGGGAGTCGAGCTGGACGTGGAGGCGATGACGCTCTATCACTACGTGCCCAACAAGGACGCCCTGCTGGACGGCCTGGTGGAGCGGCTGTTCGCCCAGGCACTGCCATTCGCCGACGAGAAGACGGAGCCCGACGCAGACGCGGAAAGCGCCGACTGGCGTGCACTGCTGCGCACGTACGCGGTCTCGCTGCGCCAAGCACTGCTGCGCCACCCGGGCGTGCTCTCCTTCGCGGCGAGCCGCCCAGCGGTGACCCCGGCAACGCTCGATGCGGTGGAACGCGGTTTGACGGCCCTGACGGCGTCGGGATTTCCGCTGGGGTCGTCGGTGCACGCCCTCAACACACTCTCGCTCTTCGTTGTCGGCCACACCGCGGCCGAAGCCGCGCAGCCCACCCAGGCTGACGCCCCCGGTTCCCCCGCCTGGCTGGCCGAGCTGGACGCAACCCGCTATCCACTACTCACCCAGGCTGCCCGCAGCGGCGCGGGAACGGACGACGCCGAGCGGTTCGACTTCGCCATCAACGCACTGGTCAATGGCTTTGGCGCCGCGCTCGACCAGGGGGTGTCCGGCTGAACACGAAGGGAGCCAGAGGGCGGTGGCTGCAGCGGTGACCGTGCCGGGGAAGACACAGCCGCGCTTGTCATAGCGGGTGGCCACCGCCCGCGCTGGCGGACCGTTGCAGCCCACCCAACGAGACACCCGGTACGAGGGACACAACCACGGTGCCTACCCTCGTAGGGTGAACGGTCAGGAAACCACGGCGCATTTGGAGTGGTGGGCCAACCCATCAACCTCCCTGGCCCGTATCCCTGTCAGTGTGACGGCCACGCCCGGCGGCGGGTGGGACGCCACCGCCTCGCCCGCACTCGATCATGACGCCCGCGAAGACCTGCAACTGCTCATCGACGCCAGCCCGGTCTTCACGCTGCGCTTCCAGGACGGTTCGGTCACCGAGGTCACGGCGGAACACTCAGGAGACGTCAACCAGCTACGGCTGAGCGCCACCCCGGGTGCGGATGCGGACCTCTGATGAGAAGCACATGATTGCCCGGACAGGCTCTGGTCACTCAGCCGGCCGCCGCATCCGCGAAACGGCCCGCGCGAAGCTGTCGGCGGCCACCAGACCGGCCGGGCCGCCGGCTCATCGCCCGGCGCCGGGTCCCCATGTGGCCAGGGTCGTCCCCATGCGCCCAGGGTCCCCATGTGCCCTGGGTCCCCATGCGCCCTGGGTCCCCATGCGCCCTGGGTCCCCATGCGCCCTGGGTCCGTATTGCTCATGTCCTCAACGAGTGTCTGGGGGGAAGGAACTGCGCGAGTTCCCCAGCTCCTCGGGCCCTCAGCCTTCCTCGCTCGCCCCCTTCGTATCGAACGCCTGGGCCACGGCGAGGCTGTCTTCGTAGACATGGTGCCGGGTGACAAGGCCGTTTTCGATCGTGAGGTGCAGGGCGAACCGAGCACGATAGGCACGTCCGGTGGAGCGGGCGGTCTGCCGGATCTCGCCGAGCACGACCGCGTCGTTGCCGTCGATGAGGATGCGCTCGATCTCGGTCGCCGCCTGCCCAGGCACGTGGTGCTCGGCGAGCTCGCGGTAGTGGTCTGCGGCATCCGCGCGGGTAGAACGGTGGCGGATCCACGGGGTGGCGCTACGACCGTGCTCGGACTCCGGCCAGTCGAGCTTCCAGTCGCCCTGCTCGGCATACATTTCCGCGATGCGCGCGGGATCGCCCTCGCCGATCCGGCGCAAGAGCTCCTCCACCGCAGTGCGAGTGGTAGTGGGTGCGGCTGACGACACGGCATCTCTCCGATCCGATTTCCGCGTCTGATGACCGACGCGGTGAGATCAGCATTCTCGTCAGCCATGAGAGATCGACGCCATTACCTCGCAGGTAAACGCGGGGAGATCAAGATTCACTGCTCCTTGCACGTGCATGCGGGCCGGGGTTGGTGACGGGGCTGGGGCTGCCTGAGTCTCGGGTCTTCGCGGCCCGGGCTGTGTGGTGCATCGCTGGGAGAGCCCCCTCGACGCCCGGGCCTAGGAATCCGGTCGAGGTAGGGCTCTCTCATGCGTTGTCACGATGGTAGCGAGCGTAAGAAGGAACACCTTTTAAACGAGGGCTAGTTGAACGGTCGTCTCCGCTGCTCGTGACCGCGTGTGGTGCGTGTGTTGCGTGATCTGCGGTGCGGGCCGGCTGTTTTTACTTCCAAGCCGTCGCTGACCTGCACACCAATGCCAAGCCTGTGCTGGTCGTTACGCCCACATGGATGTGCACGATGGTGAACAGGGTCGTCAGCGATCCGATGATGAAGAGCTCTGAAGAGCCCACACAAGTGCACAAGACTCGTCGACCAGGACGATGAACGACTGTGGTGCCGGTCGGCACGTGAGCACGGCACCGGCTTCGTGTTGGTGAACCCGAGTCGACGGTGACCGAGTCGACCAGAGGAACGGCATCGACCAGGAACGGCATCGACCAGGAACGGCATCGACCAGGAACGGCATGTCGTCGGTGACGACCTCGATGACGGAGTGGCTGCAGGTCCAGCCGTTCTCCTGAGCCGTGCGGGGCGAGGGATACCTGACGTTGGCCTTCCGCTTCAAGAGTTGGTGTGTACAGCGAGTGAAGGGTGGGGAGTTTGATCCGCCACGTGCGACGCGGGCGGGCAATCTGGCACGTGCGGGGGTCATTCAAGGGGTTCCCGCTGCAGTGCGCCATGCATTGCGATCTACCACTAGAGAAGAAGGACGCTCATCATCATGAGCAACACCTCCGGCATTGAGACCCGTGAGATTGCCGACGACGAGCTCGACGGCGTCGCGGGTGGCCTGTCCGTCAGCGGTTCCGTGGAAGGCCTGACTGCCACGTTCGCCCCGGGCCCGAATGGCGTGCCCATCCTGACCGGCGGCTCCGTGAAGTCCCTCAGCCTCACTGTCTCGGACATCCCCCTGGGCCCGATCAGCAGCTGAGCCACACCTTCGGCACGGTGCTGACCCACCGGATGCCGGAACCGCCCCGAGGCGTGGTGAAGTACTCGGGGTACTGACCGAAGTCGGCCTTCAAGACGTGCCTGTGGTCTTGAAGGCCGACGTTGTCGTGTGGGGTGGCCGGCAGTGCCCCGCCCATCCGCGGCTGACAGGATGCCTGCATGTCGAACACGGAACCGATCACCTATGCGCGGATAGCCGAAGTCCTCACCGGTCTTGGAATGATCACCAGGGAGCACGGCCAGAGCGTCCTGGCCGACGCCGTCGGCTACGCGAACGAGCCGATCACGCGCCGCTACGACATCGCAAGCGCCCTCGAATCCTTCGGCGTGGCGGTGTCCATCCACTCCGATGACGTCGATTTCGCCGATGAGCACTACGAATGGCTGCTCAACGAGGCCGCGGCGCTCACCGGTGGTCAAGTCACTGTCTCCAACTACCGCTTTGAGAAGGTCAATCCGGACGACGAAGACTGTGGTCTGGGCACCATGCACTTCGCATGCAACGGCAAACCCTTCTCCTTCTCCATCGAGCAGGAGTCGAACGATTACCTCGACATGGGAGCAGCGCAGGCGTCCATCGAAGCGCTCCGTCCCGAGGGTGGCCCCAGGGAGTTTCGCTGTGTCGTACAGGAAGGTCGGCAACTCGACGACGACATCATGGTTCTGGCCACGGCCGAGCAGCGGGAGGGGCTCCGCCAACACTTGGGTATCACCTTCCAGCGTCCTTGGCGCTGATGCTGACCACGGCACTGCCCATCGTCTTGAGGACGCGCGGGAGGGGAAGAGGTGGGTTGGGATGAAGCCTGGACCGGGAAATCGCTGTGCGACTAGGATCCGCTGATGTCTTTGATCGTTCCGTCGCTGCCGCCCGGCTACCGTTCGCGGGCCGCCAGCGCCCACGACATCCCGGCGATCCACGCCCTGGTCAGGGCCTGTGAACAGGAGATGTACGGACGGACGCAGACCGATGCCGGGGTCATCGCCGCCGATCTCGTGCGGCCGGGCCTGGTGCCGGAGACCGACACCGTGCTCGTTCTTGACCGGGCCGGGCGGCTGGCGGCCCGGGCCTGGGTGGACCGGCGCTCGGAGATCGATGTGCATCCGCAGCACCGAGGACAGGGCTTGGGCGCTGCGCTGCTGGATTGGGCGCAGAGGCGGGCGCGGCAGGCCGGCAGCGACGGCATCGTGCAGACGGTGCCGGATGCTGACTCGGGTGCGGTCGCGCTGCTGCGCTCGCGCGGGTACGAGCCGCTGGTGACCTCGTGGCTGTTGGAATTCGCCATGTCTGAAGAGCCTGCCGTGCCGGAGCCGCCGATGGGTGTCACGGTGAGGTTCTTTCGCGACGGTGACGGGCCCGCTGCGCATGTGCTCGTTCAGGATGCGTTCGACGAGTGGCAGGAACGGCGGCAGGCCTACGAGGAGTGGGCCATGCATACCGTTGAGCGGCCGGCATTCGCCCCGACGTTGTCGGCTCTGGCCTTCGCGGGTGATCAACTGGTGGGCGCCGCACTGGCGTTGGATGTGCCGGGGACGGACGAGGGCTATGTGGAGCAGGTCGCCGTACGCCGTGATCACCGCGGGCGGGGGATCGCCCGGCTGCTG
Source organism: Streptomyces bugieae (assembly GCF_036352915.1). Taxonomy (NCBI): domain Bacteria; kingdom Bacillati; phylum Actinomycetota; class Actinomycetes; order Kitasatosporales; family Streptomycetaceae; genus Streptomyces; species Streptomyces bugieae. The sequence goes on along the minus strand of NZ_JAZBJP010000001.1, from coordinate 329,042 downwards.
CTGCGCCACACCTTCCGTGCCTTCCACCGGGCGGGTCGCCGTTCCTGCACGCTGTGGACGCACTCGGACACCGGGGCGCTCGACCTCTATCTACGAGTGGGCATGACGGTCCGGCGCAGCTCCACGGTCTTCCGTAAAGCCTTGTGCGATGACCTTCGTTCCTAGGTTGTGGCCGTGGGAGTCCGCAGCGTGCGCGCGCCAAGGGCATAGCCAACCCGCCGCCAAGCAGGGCGACTTCGCCTGAGCGTGCCTCCGTCGAGACGCGTGATGCGGTGCTGCGCCATTGCGGATCGGTCCGGCTACCGTGCCGTCAGTGTGGTGACCAGTTCGTCCAGTCCGTTGAAGTGCCAGTCGAAGGCGTCGGAATGCGTCGGTGGATCCCCGACCGGTCGCTGGACGTAGGCGGTGCGCATGCCCCTGGCCTGAGCTCCGCGGAGGTCCCAGGCGTGGGCGGCCACCATGAGCACGCGTGACGGTGGACATCCGGCGGTGTCGAGGGCGAGTTGGTAGACCTCCGGCGCCGGCTTGTACGCCGTGACGGATTCGGCGGACAGGGCTTGGTGCCAGCGCAGCCCGGCATGTGCGTTGAGTCGAAGCAGGGCGGCGCGGCTGGCGTTGGAGAGTCCCAGCACGGGGAAGTGCGGGGTGAGCCGGTCGAGACCGGCGACGGAGTCGCTCCAGGCAGGCAGGCGCTGACCGGCGGTTGCCAGCCGGGCGAGGGTTGCCGGATCGGTGAGTCCGGCACGGTCGACCACCCGTTGCGCTGCCTCGCCATCGATGATCTCGCTGTTGGCGTAGGCGCGGTGCCCTTGCCCGATGCGTTGCTGCTCGCGCTCAACGTGCTCCTGCCACACGGTGAGCAGCTCGTCGATGGTCTCGTCGTCGGAAGCGGGCACCGCGTCACGGATTTCGGCCCGAAGGCCGGCGGGTTCGTCGACCAGGGTGCCGAGGACATCGAAGACCACGGCCTCTATGCCGTGGATCTCGGCCAGGCATTTTCCCGTTCGGCGGATCTCGGCCATGCGTTATCCCGTTCGTTCGTCTTACGCGTCACCATCTCAACAGGTGACGGATCTTGCCGAACGGGTGCGTCACCGGTCAAGATGGTGACGTGAATTTCGCGTTCGTGAGCGGCAACCCAGCCCTCGATCTGGCCGGCACCGTGGGATCTCGTCGAGACGAGCCCACCGACCTCCTGGCCGCGCCCGTGGACCTCGAACGGTGGGTGGCCGAGTGTGACGAGCTCCCCGACGGTGTCACCGCCGACTTCGCCACCTTCGAGTCCGCGCTGTCACTGCGCGAAGCGATCTACCAACTCGCGCTCGACCGGGTGCTCGACCGGCCCTTCGATCCGCGCAGCCTCGGGATCGTCAACGACACGGCTGCCGGGCCAGTGCCCACACTCCAGCTCAGTGACACCGGGCTGCAGGTGTCGGGAGACCTCGCGGCAGTGCTGGCTCACATAGCCAGAAGTGGGATCGCCGTGCTCGGCGATCCTCACGCCTGTCTGAAGGAGTGCGGCCGTACTGGCTGCACTCGCATCTATCTCGACCGTTCACGCGGCGCCCGGCGCACCTGGTGCGGGATGGACGAGTGCGGCAACCGCGTCAAGGCGTCGGCCTATCGCGCTCGCAGACGCGCTTCGATGACCAGAGCCGAAGGCCGTGGGAACGAGGCTCCCTGACGTCACCAGCCACCAGCCACCAGCCACCAGCCACCAGTCATCCGCCACCAGCCACCAGTCATCCGCCACCAGCCACCGGCCACCAGTCATCCATCAGACTTCTGCTTGCCGGGCTGATGCACGGGGTTGGCATCCGATTTCACAGCCGCCGCCAGCCCGTTCAACCGCAGGCGGGTGGCGCCGCGCAGGTGGGGGAAGTCATGGTCGGGCTCCGCGGAAGGGGTGAGGAAGGCCGCTTGCTCGGTCCACCGCACGTGGGTGCCGTCCGCCTCCGGGTGCAGTTCGACGGTCACCAGCGAGGTCCAACGCGGCACGTCGTCCACATGGGACGTGTACGCGTAGACGATCCTCGACCCCGGCGTGATGTCGAGGTAACGGGATGCGTATGCGAGCCGTTCCGGCGGTGCGTCTGGAATCGTGAAGACGCTGGACGCCGTCTCGCCGCCGTTCACGGTGAAGTCGTGGTCGTATGACACCTGGCGACCCGGCAGCTTGAACCACCGGCGCCGGACCGGAGTGTCGGCGAACGCCTCGAACACCGTGCTCGGAGGCGCGGGCAGGTGGCATTCGACCGTGAAGGTGTCGTGCCGCACCCCTGGGACCGCGCCGCTGACCTGTCCGTCAACGTCCATGTCAGTGTCGGCGTCAGTGCCGGCATCAACGTCCGTGTCTGCGGCACGGGTTCCGGCGGTGTTGGTGGCCAACTTTTCCTCGCAGGGCATCGTGGCGGATCGGGCGAGTGCCCATTAGTTACTATCCGTATGTAACGGGGTCCGGCCGTAGCGATCAAGGCGTCGCGCTCACGCACTTTCACGTCAGCTACGTACTCGTAGGGAAGCTATGGGCTCGTGGGGAAGCGACGGACTCATAGGGAAGCTACGCACTCGAAGGGAAGGGGACAGACGCATGGATTCCGTACTGCGTGACCGGCTGGCGGCTGCCGGGGTCACGCCGGAGTGCGCGGCGACCATCGGGCTCGTGCGTGACGTGCTCGCCCGTGTCGGGGACAAGTGGACCGTCCTGGTCATCACCACCCTCGCCGACGGACCGTTGCGCTTTACGGTCCTGCACGAGCGCATCGCCGGTGTGTCCCAGCGGATGCTGAGTCAGACACTCCGCTCACTGACCCGCGACGGACTGATCACGCGGACGGCTTACGCCGAAGTGCCGCCTCGCGTCGAATACGCGCTCACCCCGCTGGGGCGTTCGCTCAGCGACACCGTCACGCACGTGGTGCGCTGGGTGCAGGAAAACCAGGTCGAGATCGTCCGCAATCGTGAGGTGTTCGACGGAGCCGATTCCGCGGCACCGTGACGCAGCGGGCAGTACCGCTGCGTTCGCCACTCGTTGGGTGCGCGGCGGTACGGCCGAGCCCGGATCAGGGGGTCAAGGGCCCGTGCAGGATCCGCCGGCCCGCCTTCTCATCGCCGTCCCAGACGAACGCGACGCCGTCGAGTGGCATGCGGCCCCACAGGAGAAGCAGCAACGATTCCGCGGGCGCGGCCAGCGCGGCTACCGGTACGCCGGGACCGTACTCCCACGATGCGCCGGTGTCGGTGGCTTCCAGGCGCAGGGCGGCCGCGGGTGAGGGTGTGCGCCCGCGGGCGATCTGCCGGGGCGCCATCGTGTCGAAGACCTCGGCCACCCCCTCGCCCGCGAGTTGGGCGTCGAGCGGTCGTGGGGTGCCCGACGCGCGTTCGGCGTCCCAGCGGTGGATGAGCGCCTCCATGCAGCGGCGCCGCTGCCAGAAGCCGACGGTGTGTGGTGGGTGGAACGTCCAGGCGGGAGCGGACGGATCGGTGTCCAATGCCTCGTACAGGGTCTGCGACGTGTCGTCGAACCACCGCACCAGGGCGGCTCGTTCGCGTGGCGCCGCAGGGGGCTCGTAGCCACCGCGCCTCTGGGTGACTGCGGCGGCCGCCCGGAGGTTCGAACCGCCCAGATGCTCCGCCAGTTCACGCAGCGTCCAGTCACCGCAATGCTCGACCGGCGCGGCCAGATCGCCGTCAAGGCAGTTCCGGAAAGCGTCCAGTTCACGGCGCAGGTGGCGGAGCAGCGAAGAGGGGTCCATGCGGCGAAACTATCCGACGCGGTGGGAGCCGGCACCGGCCCTCACCGCGGAGGCCGCCGGGTGGGCCACCAGGTGGGCCGGCGCGGTCGGCGTCGCGTCGGCGCGGTCAGTGCGTCCCGTGCGATGTCCGCCGGCCCGCGCCCAGCTGCACGAAGGGTCTGTCGAACGGTGCGGTCAGGACGGTTCGTTCGTGTCCGGGAAGACGACGGTGAGGAGCCCGGGAAAGCGCGCTTCGAGATCGTCCGCGCGCAACGTGAGGTAGTTTCTGCGGCCTTCGTGGCGCAGGTGGATGACACCGCTCTCGCGCAGGACCCGCCAGTGGTGGGTGAGGGTGGATTTCGGTGCACCCGTCTCGATCGCTCCGCAGTAGGTCTCCACTCCCGATGCGAGTGCCCGGACGATCTTCATGCGCACCGGGTGCCCGAGCGCGGCCAGCACGTCCTCGAGCGTGATCTGTTCGCGGGTCGGGTGCAGGAGAGCGGGCATGGTCCGACCCTACGGCATATCCGTATATCCGTACATCGGCCGTTGGCATGCACGGCAAGTGTGCGCTGTGCAGCGGGAGTTGAGCTTCGACTATTGTACGGTTCCACCGTACAAACGTACTTGATCCCGGGGGTCGCATGCCTGGCGCAGTGTCCGAAGCGGAGCTGGCACGTTCGCTGGAGGGTGGGTTCGTCAGTCGTCACGCCGACATCGGCGGGGTTCGCCTGCATTACGTGGAAGGTGGCCACGGCGATCCGCTGCTGCTGTTGGGGGGATGGCCGCAGACGTGGTGGCAGTTCCACAAGATCATGCCCGCACTCGCCGAGCACTTCCGGGTCATCGCCGTGGACCTGCGCGGCATGGGAGGCTCGGACAAACCCGCCGGCGGGTACGGCAAGAAGGCCATGGCCGCGGACATCCGCGGCCTGGTGGGCCACCTCGGACATGACGCCGTGCACATCGCGGGGCACGACATCGGGGGCATGGTCGCGTACGCATTCGCCGCCAACCACCCCGAACTGACGCGTCGGGTCGCGCTGTTGGACATCGCGCCGCCCGACGACCGGTTCTTCCGCTACTCCCTGCTGCCGGTGCCCGGGCGCCACCAAGTCGACGGCGACATCCATGCCGGCCCCGGCCGGTTCCTGTGGTGGTTCGCCTTCAATCAGGTCCCCGACCTGCCGGAACGGCTCCTCGCCGGCCGGGCCCGGTTGCTGATCGACTGGATGATCGACTACCTCGCCGCAGACCCCGCCGCCCTCACCGACCACGACCGGGACGTGTACGCCCGCGCCTACTCCAGCGACGAGGCGATCCGCGCGGGCAACGCCTGGTACCGGGCCCTGCCCCAGGACATCGCCGACGGCAAGACATACGCTCCGCTGAGTGCGCCGGTGCTGGCCCTCGGCGGCGGCGAAGGCACCCGCGCCCTCCTGGAGCCGGTCCTCGCGCCCCGGGTCACCGACCTCGAGATCGTCGAAGTCCCCGACAGCGGTCACTACATCGCCGAGGAACAACCCGAAGCGGTCGTCGGCCACTTCCTCCGCTTCTTCCGCGACCGACCGCACGACGCCGCGTGATCGGCGCCGCCACCCGCTGACCGCCGCCCGGCGGGTGGACGATCGGCGCGCGTGCCGCGCGCTGGCCGGCGCCCGTCTGTCAGGCTCCTGCAGGCGAACGCGGGCCGGTGTCGTGGCCCCACGCGCCGTCGCAGAGCCGCTTCGGCAACGCGTTGGAGTCGAGCACGCGGGACGCCGGAGGCGGCTTGGACGGCGATGCCGTCGGTGAGGGTGTGCAACAGGGAGGCCAGGGTTGCCGGGTCGGCTCCGGCGGGCAGGTCGTCCAACTGCTCCAGGCGGCTGCGCAGTGCGGCCTCGGCGGCTTTGCGCACGGCGGTTGCGTCCTGCCGGGCGCGCTCGGCACCCGGACCGCAGGCGTGCACGCCTTTGACGGTGAGGCAGCCCCGGGAGGCGCCGTCGCCCGCGGTGAGTTCGACGCTGCCGAGGACCAGGCGCTGGGCAAGTTCGGCGAATGTCGGCGCGGTGAGCGCCGCCTCGGCGAACGCGGCCGGCCCGCGCAGGTAGCGACCGAGAACCGTGGCGAACAGGTCCTCCTTGTTGCCGAAGGCGGCATACATGCTGGGCTTGTTGATGCCCATCGCGCCGGTGAGGTCCGCCAGCGACGCGCCCTCGTAGCCGTGGCGCCAGAACACGTCCAGTGCGCGGTCGAGTGCTGCGTCGACGTCGAACGCGCGCGGTCGGCCACCAGGCATGCGACTCTCCTCTCCTGTTTCTTACCTATCGGTACAGGGCCGCCCTGGAGGCGGGCAAGCATGTCGTGTCCGAATGGCCGTTGGGGGTGAACGCCGAGGAAGCCCGGTCCCTCGCCGACGCCGCGCGCGCCGCGGGCGTGCGGCATGCGGTGGTGCTGCAGGGCCTTCACTCGCCCGACGTCCGGTTCGTTGCCGATCTGCTGGCGGAGGGCGGGCTCGGGCGCCTCGAGTCGGCCGTCCTGGTCGCGGACGGCGACCCGTTCGGGGGGAGCGCCATCCCATCGGACCAGGCTTGGACGCTCGACCCCGCGGCCGGGGCCTCCATCGTCAGCATCATGGCCGGGCACTTCCTGGCGACGCTGGAACGCATCACCGGCCCCTTGGCGTCGGTGTCGGCGCGGCTTCCGCTCCTCCACGAGCAGGTGACCGTCGCGGGATCCGGGGAACGTCGGCGCAACGGCACTCCGGGGCACGTACTGCTCCACGGGAGGCTGGCCGACGAGGCGACCGTGTCGGTGGCTGTCCACGGCGGCAACCGACCGGACGAGGTCGGCTTCTTCCTCAAACTCGCCTGTGAACGGGGGACGTTGATCGCGGTGCCCCGCCGCCCCGGCATGTACATGCACTGGACCGACTGGAACATCACCGTGAACGGCGAGCCCGTCGCGGTGCCGGCGGCCTACCGCACCGTCCCCGAGGCGGTGCCCGCGGGGCCGGCACTCAGGATCGCTGAGCTCTACCGCGACTTCGCCCAGGCCCTCACCGAGGACCGGCCTGCCTGTCCCGACTTCGACGAGGCCACCCGCTATCACCGCCTCCTTGCCACGATCGAACGTTCCGCAGCGAACGGTGCGCAGGAGAGCGCCGTCATGAGGCGGTGAGGCGCTCGCCGGTGGGGCAGGCGGTCGAAGGGGGGACCGGCAGGCGAGAGGGCCACGGTCGCCAACGTGCTCTTCGTGCTCTTCGCGCCGGCGCGCAATCGTCGACCAGACCCCGGCCGATGTCACCGTTTGCACCGTGTGGTTTTCCGCAGGTTGCGCACTGCGGAAAACCACACCGGGCCGGACGGCAATCCTCATACCGTCGCTGATCTGCGGTTTCTAGCTTGGAGGGGCATCGGGGCGGCTGCCTCGGATGACCGACCGCCAGCTTGGAGACGCACATGCACGTCATGTACTTGGCCCTGCCGCAGGAGCCCGCGAACGGTATCGCGGGCTGGGCCGCCCATCTCGTCGACGTCTTGGGCGGACCGGGAGCCGGTCTGGCCATCGCGCTGGAGAACCTCTTCCCGCCGCTCCCCAGCGAGGTCATCCTGCCGCTGACCGGGTTCGCCGCCGGGCAGGGAGTGCTCACCCTGGTCTCGGCGCTGTTCTGGACCACGCTCGGCTCCGTTGTGGGAGCCGTGATCCTCTACTGGATCGGCATGCTTTTCGGCCGCGAACGCATGCACGCGATCTGGGCGAAGCTGCCGCTGGTGAAGGCCTCGGATCTGGTGCGGACGGAGGAGTGGTTCGCCAGGCACGGCACCAAGGCGGTCTTCCTCGGCCGCATGGTGCCGATCTTCCGGAGCCTCATCTCCGTACCGGCGGGGGTGGAGCGGATGCCTCTGCCGGTGTTCGTCATGCTGACCACGCTCGGCAGCCTGATGTGGAACTCCGTGCTGGTGCTGGCCGGTTACTGGCTGGGTGACCAGTGGGCGGTGGTGGAGGGCTATGTCGGGATCCTGTCCAAGGTGGTCGTGGTCCTCGTCGTCGGTGCCCTCGTCGGGTACGTGGCTGTGCGGCTGCGGGGACGGAACCGGGCCCAGCACCGGCGCACTTCGTGACCCCTCACACGCACCCCCACAGGCAATCCCACACGCACCCCCACAGGCAATCCCACGGGCACTCCCGCACGACGGGCCCGCTCCTCGCACAGCCTGGTCGATCTTGCTCCGCGTGTGCGGCCGCATTAGGCTCCGGCTCCGTGCAGGGGGACTCCGCGGACATCACCATCACCCATCCTCATGCGGACCCGCCGGGTCGGGACGGCTTCGGGGGAGACGATCCGGCGGTGGCCCGGACGCCTCCGTGGCCGCGCAGAAGCCTCGGCACGCTTCTCGGCTGCGTCACCGCCCTGTTCGGCTTCCTGTACCTCCTCCTTGTCGGCACCGCCCTCGGCCCTTTCCTGGTCTGGCCACCCACCCGAACCGCCGCCCTGGACATCCTCACCACGGGAGCCCGCCGGCTGGCAGCCCTGGAGCGATCCCGCCGGTCCGGGTTCTTCGGCGACCGCTTTCCCGAGCACTACCGGGCGTCCGACCGGAAGACCCTGCGTTATCTGGCCGTCCGCAGTTGTTCGGGGTTGCTGTGCGCCGTCGTGATCGGACTGCTGGGTTTCGGCGTCGTCCTGGCGGGGCTGCTGCTGTGGGGGACGGTTCAGGGCAGGCTCCGGTGGGACGAGTTGCTGATGCAGGTGGTCCTGGGCGGGGTGCTGCTCTTCCTCGACCTCCAGGGGCTCGTTTCGCTGGCCACATTGGATGCGCGGAGCGCCCGTGAGTGTTTCGGCCCCTCCGAGCGGGAATTGCTGCGGCGACGCATCGACGAGCTGGCCACCAGCCGGGCCGCGGTGGTCCAGGCGGTGGACGCGGAACGCCGGCGCATCGAGCGGGATCTCCACGACGGGGTGCAGCAGCGGCTGGTGGCGCTCGCCATGCTGCTCGGGCGTGCGCGCAGGCGGCGCGATCCCGGGCAGGCGGACGCCCTGCTGCGCCAGGCACACCAGGAGTCCCAGGATGTCCTCGCGGAACTGCGCGAAGTGGCCTGGCGCGTCTACCCCTCGGCGCTGGACAGCCTGGGGCTCGAGGAGGCGCTGGGTGGGGTGTCCGAGCGATGCGGTATCCCCGTCCGGACGCGGTTCGACGTCGCCGGACCGCTTCCGCAGCCGGTGGAGACCGCCGCGTACTTCGTGGTGTCGGAGTCCGTGACCAACGCGGCCAAGCACGCCGGTGCCACGTCCGTCTCGATCCAAGTCGTCCTCCACGGACGGTTGCTGACGGTGCGCATCCAGGACAACGGCAGGGGTGGTGCGGATCCCTCGGGCAGCGGCCTGAGCGGGTTGCGCAGCCGGGTGGCCGCGCTCGACGGCGCTCTGCACATCGACAGCCCGCCAGGGGGACCGACCACCATTACCGCGGAGCTGCCATGCGCGTGATGATCGCCGAGGATTCGACCCTGCTACGGGAAGGAATGGTCCGGCTGCTCGTCGAAGAGGGGCACGAGGTTCCGGCTGCCTTCGGTGAGGCGGTGTCCCTGCTGAAGGAGATGGAGTCGCGGCGACCGGACATCGTCGTCCTGGACATCCGGATGCCGCCGACGCACACCGACGAGGGGCTGCGCGCGGCACTGGAGATCCGCGAGCGGTGGCCGGAGGTCGGGGTGCTGATGCTGTCCCAGCACATCGAGCGCAACTATGCGGCCCAGCTTCTGGCCGCGAGCGCGGAAGGGGTGGGATACCTCCTCAAGGACCGGGTGGCGCAGGTCGAGGAGTTCCTGGATGCCTTGGAACGCGTCCATGCGCGCGGCGCTGCGATCGACCCCGAGGTGGTGCGGCACCTGGTCGTCCGCACCACGCACACGGACCCGCTGGCGCGTCTCACCCCTCGCGAACGCAGCGTCCTGGAGGCTCTGGCACAAGGGCACACCAACACGGCCATCGCGCAGAAGCTGCACATCTCGTTGAGCGCGGTGGAGAAGAACCTCAACACCATCTTCGGCAAGCTGGAACTGCCGCAGACCACCGGTTACAGCCGGCGGATCCTGGCGGTGCTGAGATTTCTGAAGTCGTAGGTGGCCGGAGCGACTGGCCCGTACCTGCGAGGTTGACCGGACCCCATTTGCGCGGCACATCCCTGGGCCCCGCTGCCTCATGGACTTCACCCATGCCTGATGCGGCACCGCCAGGCAAATTCTCCCGGAGGTCACGCGCCCGTTCGCCAAGGGCGGGATCCTGTTCCATGACCCTCGCCGAGGACAGCGACCGCGAGGGCATCTGGCACACGTGAGGCAACTCCGAAAGGGCATCGGCAGAATGACGCGTTTATCGGGCGAGAAGGACACGACGACCGGCGGGTACTCCCGCCGTACGCTTCTCAAGATCGGCATCGGTGTCGCCGTGGGGGCAGGGGCCGTCGGTTCGGGTACCGGGGTGGCGGTGGCCGGCGGGCCGGACGATCCGTCCAGTCCGACCTTCGCGACCAAGGTGAAGAATCTGAGCGGCCCGGCCGAGACCGGCCCGTTCGCCTCGCCGTGGACCGACCTCGGCATCCCCGTGCTGTGCCCGAACGGCACCATGCTGTTCGTCGGCGGCGACACCTTCAACGGTGACCACGTACCGCAGCCGGGCGAGGGTGCCGACGACTGGCGTGCCCCGGTCGGCCTGCGCTCCAGCAGCGCGGACCTGAACAACCTGCGTATCGACGGCAGTGTCGGCGGCGATCACGCGATCAGCCTGGTCGACGAGCCGCACAACCCGGTCGGCGACAAGGCCACGACGGCGATCCCGTCCGATGTGTTCGTCGTCGACGGCGTCATGTACATGCACCTCATGCGCGGTGTCATCTACGACACCCACCACACGGACTTCTGGCGCTCCACCGACAACGGCGAGACCTGGGAGTACCTGTGCCAGTGGCCGGGTGACCTGCACGGCGGCCAGTTCCAGCAGAAGACCTACGCCGTGGCCGAGGGCGACTACTGCTATGTGCTGTCCACGGTCTTCAACCGCGAGGTCGAGTCGGGGATGCTGCTGCACCGGGTACGCAAGGACAGCCTCGGCAATCCGGACGCCTACGAACCGTGGGGCTACGCCGACGGTGACTGGCGGTGGGGCGCGCCCCCGACGACCGTCTTCGGCATCCGCAAGTGGGGCGAGATCTGCTTCCGTGCCATGGACGGCAAGTACGTCCTCACGTGGCTGAACATGAACCCGCTGTCGATCCGGGCGATGGTCTTCCCGCTCCCGACGTCGGACCTGACCAGGACGCTGGAGCAGACGATGATCCTGCCCGGCACCCCGGGCCAGGAGGCGGCCAACTTCGTCGCCAGCCCCTACGGCGGATTCGTGCTCCCCGGCTCGACGTTCGGCAACTTCCACATCGTCGTCAGCCAGTGGTACGACCCGTGGAACTACCGGTTCATGCAGTACAAGATCAACATGCTGTCTTGAGGCGACGCATCGCGTCGGGCGCCGCCGTCCTTGGACAGCGGCGCCCGGCCGCCCCGTGGGCCTTTCGCCTTTTCCAGGCCAGTCATCTTCCCCAGGCCAGTCACCGAGTTCCCCAGGCCAGTCATCGAGCCAGTCATCGAGTCGACATGCCTGTCGTTGACCGCGGGCACCGCTTGACGCTATTAGGTAGACTGACCTACCTAGAAGCCGAGGGGGAATCGAGAGCGGATGCAGGGAATGCGATGAGGGAAACCGGGACCGAGACAGACCGGCCCAGGAGACGACGGGGGGCCGCGCGCGAGCGCCTGCTCAGTGCCGCAGCGCGCCGCTTCTACGCGGACGGCGTCGCGGCGACGGGCATCGACACGATCACCGCCGAGGCGGGCGTGGCGAAGATGAGCCTGTACAACAACTTCTCCTCCAAGGCCGACCTGGTGAGGGCCTACCTCGATGCCCGGCATGAGGAGTGGCTGGGCCTGTACCGGCGGCGGCTGGAAGGGGCCCGCGACGCGCGCGGCGGCGTGCTCGCCGTCTTCGACGCGTACGCCGATCACGCGGCCTTCGCCTATGAGCACGGCTTCCGGGGGTGCGGTCTGCTCAATGCCGCCGCCGAGCTGCCCGTTGGCGACGAGGGGCGGGCCGTGGTGCGCCGGCACAAGGAGGAAGTCGAGTCCCTGCTCGCCGGGCATCTGGAGGAAATGCTGCCCGGGCGGACCGAGGAGGCGCGTGCGATGGCGGAGCACCTGGCGTTCCTGCTGGAAGGAGCGATGGCGCGGGCCGGTCTGGAGGGCGCGGGGACGCGTCTGGAACATGCGCGGACGATGGCCGTGGACCTGCTGGACCGGCTGTGAGGCGGCCCACCGGACAGCGGGCCCGCTCGGTGGGCGCGGGGTCGCTGTGCGTGCTCGTCGCGTCCGCGCTGTGGGGCACCACGGGCACCGCTGCGACCTTCGCCCCGGCCGTGGGCCCCCTCGCGATCGGGGCCGTCGCGATGGGGCTGGGGGGACTGCTGCAGGCCCTGATAGCCGCGCCTCGTATCGCCCGGGAAGGGCCCCGCCTGCGTGCGCAGCGCGGTGTGGTGCTGCTCGGGGCGATGGCGGTGGCGCTCTACCCCCTGGCGTTCTACAGCTCCATGCACCTGGCCGGGGTCGCTGCCGGGACGGTGGTGTCGATCGGCTCGGCGCCGCTGGCTTCGGCCCTGATCGAGCGCGTCGTGGACGGGCGCCGGCTGACGCGCCGCTGGATGTTCGGTGCCGCGATGGGGATGTCGGGCACAGTGCTGCTGTGTGTGGCCGAAGCGGCGACGGCGCACTCCGCCCCCGGGGCCGGGTCCGTGCGGATGACCGTGCTCGGCGTGGGGTTGGGATTGGTGGCCGGGCTCACCTACGCCCTGTATTCCTGGGCGGCGCACCGGCTGATCGGCCGCGGTGTCTCCTCCGGCGCCGCCATGGGTACCGTCTTCGGAATCGGCGGGGTGCTGCTCCTGCCCGTTCTGCTGGTGACCGGTGCTCCGCTGCTCAGCTCCTGGTCGAACGCGGCCGTCGGCGCCTACATGGCCCTGGTCCCCATGTTGATCGGCTACGTCCTGTTCGGCTGGGGCCTGGCCCACGTCCCCGCGAGCACGGCGACCACGCTGTCACTGCTGGAGCCCGCCGTCGCGGCGGTCCTGGCCGTGCTGATCGTCGGTGAGCGTCTTCCCCTGCTGGGGTGGATCGGCATCGCCGCGGTCGTCGGCTGCCTTGCCGTGCTCACCACGCCGTCACGCACTGCCCGGCAGCCGCGAGCGATCACCACCACGAGGCCCACCACCGGCGCCGGTGGCCATGACGCTCCACCGCCCGGCGGCGCTTCGGTCCACGTCACCGCACCCTCCGTACCCACCGGGCGCGGAGAGGTCTCCACGTACTGAGTGGGTCGCCGTACGCGTCGTTCCAGGGCGCGAGGTGCGCGCCCTGGGGGGACGGTCACACGTCGCGGCGCCGCACGACGAGCACGGCGAGTGCGACCGTGATCAGCGGCCAGAGCACATAGACGATCCAGGAGCCGGGGACCGTGGCGGAGTAGCCCAGGGATCCGGGATCGGGTTCCCAGTTCTGGATCAGGCGAGTCCAGGCGGCCGACACCATCGAGTGTTTGATGTCCGCCGACCAGCGACTGCCGTCCGAGAACATGGGGGGCAGCATCAGCAGCGTGAAGACGCTGATGACCATGGTCGCGGCGGCGTGCCGGAACAGAACGCCCAGGCCCAGACCGACCAGTGCGCAGACCGGGGCCAGCAACGCGGTGGCCACCAGCGGCCGGAACACCCCGGGGTGGGTGATCGGGACCCCGGCGTGACGCCCGTTCAAAATGGCCTGGGAGACCAGGAACGATCCCATGGAGACGGCCGTGCCGATCGCGGTCCACAGCGCGGCGGTGACGGCCGCCTTGGCCAGTACGACCGAGCCGCGGGCGGGGACGGCCACGGTGGTGGTGCGGATCAGGCCGCTGCTGTACTCACTCACGACGGTGAGGGCGCCCATGCTGCTGGCGACCAGCATCAACGTCCAGTAGCCGGCCGGCGGGTAGGCGTCGAAGGGCCGGAAATCGGCGGGGCCGGAGCCCGCGGCCTGGTCCGCCAGCGAGGCCACGGCGGTGGACCCGAAGGCGAACAGAGCGGTGAGGGCGATCGTCCACGGGGTGGAGCGCAGGGACCGCGTCTTGAGCCACTCGGAGGCGAGCAGGTCGCGGAAGCGGACGGGCGGCGTGGTGACGGGGCTGCGTCGGGGGACGGAGGTGAGTGTGGTCATTGGGGTTGTCCTGCCAGGTATTCGGCGCTGTCGGCGGTGAGTTCCATGAAGGCCGCCTCCAGTGAGGCGGTGCGGGTGGTCAGCTCGTGCAGCTGGATGCGGTTCTCGAAGGCGAGCGCTCCGATGCGGTCCGCAGGGAGCCCGGTCACGACGAGCCTCTCCGTGCCCGCCGGTCCCTCCGGCTCGACCGAGCCGCCCGCCGCGGTCAGCACGGCCGCCAGCTCGGCGGCCCGCGGTGTCGCGACCACGACGCAGCCACGGGTGCCGCGGGCCGCGAAGTCCCGTACCGACTCGGCCGCGATGAGGCGGCCCCGGCCGATGACGACCAGCTGGTCGGCGGTGTTCTCCATCTCCGACATCAGGTGGCTGGAGAGGAAGACCGTACGTCCCTCGGCGGCCAGGCGCCGGAAGAGCCGGCGCACCCACAGCACACCCTCCGGGTCCATGCCGTTGATCGGCTCGTCGAACATGAGCACGGGCGGGTCGCCGAGCAGGGCGGTGGCGATGCCCAGTCGCTGCTTCATGCCGAGGGAGAAGCCACCGATGCGGCGGGTCGCCGCCTCGGCCAGCCCCACCTCCTGAAGCGCCTCGTCCACCCGGCGCCGCGGGATGCCGTTGCTCCGGGCCAGGGCGGCCAGATGGGCCGCGGCGCTGCGTCCGCCGTGGACCTGGCCGGCGTCGAGGAGGGCGCCGACGTGCCGCAGTCCGCGCGGGTGGTGGCGGAAGGGGACGCCGCTGACGGTGGCCGCGCCGGTGGTGGGCGCGTCCAGCCCGAGGATCATCCGCAGGGTCGTGGTCTTGCCGGCTCCGTTGGGGCCGAGGAATCCGGTGACCTGGCCCGGCCGGACGGTGAAGGACAGATGGTCGACGGCGGTCTTGCCGCCGTAGCGCTTGGTGAGTTCGCTGACTTCGATCACGGCACCCACCCTGCCGAGCGGAACCCGTCCGGGCATGGGGCCGTGGGCGGCAATCGTGCGGCCGCGTTGGCCCGTGGGCGTACGTCCCCGGGTTGATGCCGCGCGGATGGTGAGCGGTTAGTCTCGCGCCGTGAACCGCATAACGATCACCTTGCCGCCCGCGCGCGCTGCGCACCGCGGCCCTGTCCCCGACCGGACCTGCCGCCCATGACGAGAACGAAGGCCGTGGCCTGGGCGGGGGGTGCCTCCTACCTCCTCATGGTGGGTCTGCTGGTGGGGGGCGCGCCGCGGGCGTCGGACACGGTCCACGGCGTCGGGGCGCTGCTGGCCGTGAGCCTGCTCGTCGGCGTGCTGCGACGGATGCCGCTGCTGGCCCTGGCCCTGGCACTCTTCGGATCCACTGCCGTGGTGGTGGGCACTCCGAGCTCCCTGCACGCGAGCCTGGCGGCCGGGTATCAGGGCCAGTTCCTGTCGTATCTGGCGGTGGACGTCGTCCTGGGCTTCATCGTGGCCACCCGCGCACGGGGAGCTTCGATCGTCGCCGTGTCCGTGTCCTTCACCGTGCAGCTCCTGGTGATCGGCGTCTTCGCGCGCGGCGACAACCTGACCGTCAACGGGGTGATCGCTCTCCTGGCGATGTCCGGCTCCTGCATCGCCGGTCTGCTCGGCCGCGAGCGCCGTGAGCACGCGGTGGCGCTGCGTGCGCAGGAGGTGGCCGAGGCCGTGACCGCCGAACGGCTGCGGATCGCACGGGAGTTGCACGACATGGTCGCGCACAGCATCGGCATCATCGCCATCCAGGCCGGTGTGGGGAGCAGGGTCATCCAGACCCAGCCGGCGGAGGCCCGCGAGGCCCTGCGCGCCATCGAGGCCACCAGCCGGGAGGCCCTGTCGGGACTTCGGCGCACACTGGTGTCGCTCCGGCAGGCCGAACGGGACGTGACCGCCTCGAAGCAGTCCCCGCTCGCACCTGCGCCGGGGCTGGCGGACCTCGAACGGCTCGCGGCGACGACCACGGACGCGGGGGTACGCGTCGAGGTGCACCGCAGCGGGAAGCAGCGCCCGCTGCCCGCCGACATCGATCTGTCCGCCTACCGCATCGTCCAGGAGGCGCTGACCAACGTGGTCCGCCACGCCGGCACCGGAAGCTGCCGGGTGGCCATCGGCTACGGGGACGAGGAGCTGTCCGTGGAGGTCGTCGACGAGGGGCGCGGCGCCACCGGGGACGGCTCGACCCACGGCTTCGGCCTCGTCGGCATGCGTGAGCGGGTCGGCCTGCTGGGCGGCCACCTCAGCACCGGCCCGCGTCCCGAGGGTGGCTTCCGGGTGGCAGCCCGGCTGCCGCTGCCCGCACCCGTCGCCGTTCCGGTGGAGGCCCGATGACCGTCCGGATCCTGCTCGCCGACGACCAGCCGCTGGTGCGGTCCGGTCTGCGCGTGATCATGGCCGACCACCCCGATCTGGAAGTCGTCGGTGAGGCCGCCACCGGCTCCGAAGCGGTCCGGCTCGTCGGCGAACTCCGCCCGGACGTCGCGGTGATGGACATCCGGATGCCCGGCATGGACGGGATCGAGGCCACCCGCCTGATCACCGCCGGTCCGGCAACGACCCGCGTCCTCGTCCTGACCACCTTCGACGAGGACGACCACGTCTACGGCGCACTCCGGGCCGGCGCGAGCGGCTTCGTGGTCAAGGACATGGCGCTGGACGACATCCTCGCCGCGATCCGTGTGGTCGCCGCCGGCGACGCACTGATCGCGCCCGGGGTGACGCGCCGTCTGATCGCGGACTTCATCGGACGCCCCAAGGCCGTACCGGAGCGCGCCCCACGGCCGGTCGAGGGCATCACCGAGCGGGAACGGGAAGTGCTGACCCTGGTCGGACGCGGCCGGTCGAACACCGAGATCGCCCAGGACCTCTTCATCACGGTGGCCACCGCCAAGTCACACGTGTCCCGACTGCTCACCAAACTGGCAGCGCGGGACCGGGTGCAACTCGTGATCACGGCCTATGAGATGGGGCTGGTCACGCCGCCTCGCTGAGCGCCTTGACCATGACGTGTTCCACGCGTCCGTCCGGCAGCACCTCACCCACCGGCCCGGTGTCGTGGAATCCGTTGCGCCGGTACAGCGCGAAGGCGGGCGCGTTGCCGGGCATGACCGCGAGGTGCAAGGCTGCGGCACGCGTCTGCCGTGCCCACCGCTCCACCGCCCGTAGCAGGTGATCTCCCACGCCCTGGCCCCGTGCGTCCTTGCTGACCCACATCGAGATCAGCTCGACGACACCGCTGTGCGGGCCCGGGACACCGCTGATCATCCCGACCGGCTTGCCGTCGAGCACGGCGACGAGATGGTGGGAACCGGGGATGCTCAGGCGACCACGCCACCGCTCCTCCCGGTCGCCCTCGCCCTGCCAGTCCGCGAGCCGGGACCCGAAAGCAGAGGGCGCGTCCGTGAGCGCGGCGAGCCGCAACTCTCGCCACACCGTCCAGTCGTCCGCTGTCAGCACCTGCAATTCGATCACGAAGGGAGAATGTCGCCCGGATGCGGTCGACGGCAACTCCATTCCGGCCCGGGAGGCGGGAGGAAGGCGAAGACGCGCTGACGGAAATTCCCTACCGCGGTGGCCGGCAAGGGCGGAGACTCGTCATATGGCTGATATGGAGTCGTTCCGGGAGGCGGTCACCGCGTGGGCGGCCGGGGGCCCCGGCGACCCCGCGCGCGAGCTGGCCGCGCGGCTCCCCGTCCGGGCGGTCGTCCTGCTCGAAGGGCCGAGCGACGCCGCGGCGGTCGGCGCGCTCGCCGCGGGCCGCGGCCGGGACCTGGCGGCCGAAGGGGTCTGCGTCCTGCCGATGGGCGGTGCGATGAGCGTCGGGCGTTTCGCCCGCCTCCTCGGGCCACCCGGCCTGGGCCTCCGCCTCACGGGACTGTGCGACGAGGCGGAACGCCGCTACTACACCCGCGCCTTGGCGGAGGCCGATGCGGCACCGCGAGGGTTCTTCGTCTGCGCGGCCGATCTGGAGGACGAGCTGATCCGCGCGCTGGGCGTGACCCGGGTACAGGAACTCGTCCGGGCGGAGGGCGACCTGCGCGCCCTGCAGACCTTTCAGTGCCAGCCCGCGCAGCGGGGCCGCACCGCACAGCAGCAGGTGCGGCGCTTCCTCGGCACGAAGAAGGGGCGCAAGATCCGCTACGGCCGCGTCCTCGTCGAGGCCCTCGACCCTGACCGGGTACCCGCCCCACTCGACGGCCTGCTCACCAGCCTCTGACTGCTGGGCGACGTCAATCTCGGAGGGGTGCCTGGGAAGAAGCGCCTCGGTTGACGTACTCGGGCGGGTCAGGGCGGCGGCGGAAGGTGCGTCGGTAGGTGTCCGGGGGCACGCCGAGCGTGCGGTTGAAGTGCCGGCGCAGTGAGGCGGCGGTGCCCATGCCGGTGACCGTGGCGATGGTGTCGATGCTGTCGTCGGTGCTTTCCAGGAGTTCCTGGGCGCGGTGGATGCGTTGGGTGTGCAACCACCGCAGTGGGGTGGTGCCGGTGACGGCGTGGAAGTGACGGGCCAGGTTGCGGGGGCTCATGTTCGCCTGACGGGCCAGGTCTTGGACCGTCAGCGCCTGGTCGAGGCGGGCCATCACCCAGGGGAACAGGGCGGCGAGCGGGTGGGGGCGGGGGTCGGGGAGTGGTGTGGTGACGAACTGTGCCTGGCCGCCGGGGCGGTGGGGTGGCACGACCAGGTTGCGGGCCACTGCGTTGGCGATCGCCGAGCCGTGGTCGAGCCGGACCAGGTGCAGGCACAGATCCATGGCGGCGGCCTTGCCCGCGGAGGTGAGCACGTCGCCGTCGTCGACGTAGAGCACGTCCGGATCGACGCGCACCGCGGGGTACCGGGTGGCCAGTGCCTTGGCATGGGCCCAGTGTGTGGTGGCGCGCCGTCCGTCCAGCAGACCCGCGGCGGCCAGGACGAACGCTCCGGTGCACAGCGAGACCACCCGGGCGCCGGCCTGGTGTGCCGCGCGGACCGCGTCGATCAGATCGCCGGGCGGTTCCTCGTCGATGGTCGCGTAGGCGGGGACGATCACGGTCCGGGCGTCCGGCAGCCGGTCCAGTCCGTGGTCGGGTTCGAGCCGGAAGCGACCACCGACCCGGGCGCCGACCGGACCGCAGACGGTCAACTCGTACCAAGGGTCGGCTATTTCGGACCAGTCGACGCCGAACACTTCGCAGGGCGCGCCGAGTTCGAAGTGGCGTACCCCGTCCGTGACGGCGAGCGCGACCGTGTTCCTGGCCGGAGGGACGCCGGCCACGGCCGGAGCGACGGGAGTCATGTCCGGAACTGTACGAGGCATGGCATTCCTGCCGCTCGTCGTCCCGCTCTGCCGCAGGCACGCTGTCCCCGAGAGATCACGCGGTGATGACAGGAGGACACATGGAATCCCCTCTCCAGGTGGCGGTGTTCGGCGCCTACGGACACACCGGACGCTTCGTGGTGGCGGAGCTCCTCGAACGCGGGTTGCGCCCGGTCCTGGCCGGACGCGACACCGAACGACTTCAGGAACTCGCCCGTGCCCACCCCGGCCTCGACGTGCGGCCGGCGTCCACCGCAGACCCGGACTCCCTCACCCGCGCGCTGGCCGGCACGGCAGCGGTGATCAACTGCGCCGGCCCGTTCGCCGCCACGGCCGCCCCCGTGATCGAGGCGGCCCTGGCCGCCCGGATTCCCTACGCGGACATCGCAGGCGAAGTGGAGGCCGTCGCCGACACCTTCGCGCACTACACGGAGCCGGCGCGCGCCGCCGGCCTCCCCGTCATCCCCGCGATGGCGTTCTTCGGCGCCCTCGGCGACCTGCTGACCACCGCCGCACTGGGCGACTGGCCATCGGCCGACGAGGTGTCCCTCGCCTACGCACTGAGCAGTTGGCACCCCACCGCCGGGACCCGCGCATCCAGCCAGGTGTCCCGAGAGCGCCGCAACGGCCGCCGCCTCGTCCTCACCAACGGCAGCCTCGCACTGCGCACCGACCAGGCCCCGACCACCCAATGGGTCTTCCCCCCGCCCCTCGGTAAGCAGACCGTGGTCGCCGAATTCACCACGGCCGACAGCATCACCCTCTCCCGCCACATCCGCGTCCCGCACCTCCACACGTACATGACGGCCGCGGCGGTCAAGGACGTGTTGGCCCCGGGCGCCGAACCCCCTGTGCCCATCGACGCCAATGGGCGCTCCGACCAGACCTTCCTGGTCGAGGCGGTCGTACGCAACGGCGAAACCGAACGGCGGGCCACCGCCCGCGGCCAGGACATCTACGCCGTCAGCGCACCCCTGGTCGTCGAGGCGATCTGCCGCGTCCTCGACGGGCGCACCAAAACGGTCGGGGCCGCAGCACCCGGCGAGATCTTCGACGCCCCTGACTTCCTCCGCGCTTTGTCTTCCCACCTGACGGTCGAATTCGCCCCGCACCTGGACCACGTGTTGTGATCAGGTACGACTGTTTCCATCACGAGGGGGAGATGGCAATGCACACATTCGACCGGGGACTGGTCCTGGGCAGCGGAGGTCCCGTGGGCACGGCCTGGATGGCTGGGCTGGCCTGCGGGTTGCGCCGCGAGGGGGTGGATCTGGGGGAGGCCGACCTGTTCGTCGGCACGTCGGCCGGCGCGATCGTCGCGGCGCTGCTCACCACGGGGCAGGACCTCGGGCGCCTCGCGGCTCTGCCGGCCCGCCCGGTCGGCCGTCGGCCCGTGGTCGATCCGGGGCGGATGGGCGCGGTCTTCGCTGTGCTCGGTGACCGTAGCCTGGAGCCGGGGGAGGCCCGGCGCCGAGTCGGTCGACTCGCGCTCGACAGTGCCGACCAGGAGGCCGAGGAAGCGTTGCTCGCGGGGCGGGGCGCTTTGATCGGTGCGCAGGCCTGGCCGGACCGGCGGTTGCTGATCACCGCGGTGGATGCCACTACCGGTGAGCCTGTGGTGTGGGATCGCGACAGCGGAGTGCCGTTGGTACACGCTGTGGCGGCGAGCAGCGCCTTCCCCGGGGCGGAGCCGCCGGTTGCCGTCAACGGCCGGCAGTACATGGACGGTGCACTGCGGTCGGGCACCAACGCCGATCTCGCGGTCGGAGCCCGCACACTGGTCGTGATCGAGCCGATGGCGCACCTGTTTCCCCGCGCATCGCTCGACCAGGAGTTGGCGGTGGTGGGAGCGCACACCGTGATGACCGTTGGCCCCGATCCGGCGTCGGTGCGTGCCTTCGGCTCGGACCTGAATGACCGGGCAGCCTGGGAACCGGCTTATCAGGCGGGGCTTCGTCAGGCCGATGAGGTGGGTGGACGTCTCCGAGCCGGGTGGAGGTCAGGGGCTGACGGGGGATGATCGCCCTGTCGGGTCCTGCGCTCGGCGGACCTATCTCGCTGACGGGTGGGGGAGGAGGCGGGCGGCGGGGCCGGGGTCGGTGCTGGTGGCGAAGAGCCGCAGTGTGCCGCTCAGTTCCAGCACACGGTGCACGATGGGGCTGGGTGCTCGTAGGGACACGGTCTTGCCGTGCCGCAGCGCAAGCTGACGTACGGCGAGGAGGATCTTCACGCTGGAGCAGGCCCAGAAGGAGACCTTGCTGAGGTCGATCGCGATGCCGCGGTCAGAGCAGCTCAATGCGCTGTTGAGGGAGGTTTCGAGGGTCTCCTCGCAGCCGTAGTCGATCTCGCCGCGCAGTGCCACCACGGTCTCCTCCGTCTGGGGATCGCTGTAAATCCTCATCAGGCATGGCGAACTCACCAGGTCGCTGACCGACTTCTCGGGTTGCGTGGATGGCTGTGTCATCCAGGCGTGCCCTGTCGCAACCGCCTTTTCCCGAGCATCCACCTCGTCCGTCCTCCTTCGGAGCCCTGCCGACGCCGGAACACCAACACACGCAACGCGGTACACGAAATATATGTCATGTATTCAGTGTCGGCCAAGAGCGCCTTAAGATTGCCGCATGGGAGTGCCTGACCCTCACAACGGATGGACGTTCATCACCAATCACGCGCGCGTGCTGGCTGCCATCGCCGACGATTCGAACGCGCGCATCCGCGACATCGCCGCCCACTGCCGGCTCACCGAGCGCGCCGTCCAACGGATCATTGCCGATCTTGAGCAAGACGGTTACTTGTCCCACAAGCGCGAGGGGCGTACGAACACCTACCGGATCGAAGCGGGGAAGGTCCTGCGGCACCCGGCGGAGGCCGGCCTCACCGTCGCCTCCCTGCTCTCCCTGCTCATCCAGGACGAAGTCCGCCGCAGCGGTCAGCCGGCCCCGCCAGGCGACCTGTAGGACCGTCGCGCCCGCGTGCCGTCCGAACCGGTGCGGCGGGCGCCGGTCCCCTCCTCCCCGCGAAGGAGTAGCGTCAGGCTGTGGCCAGTCCCAGGTCGGCGGCCAGTCGGTGCCGGTGCCACGCCGGGGGGCCGAAGAGCTGGGCGGCGCCGTGTGCGCGCTTGAGGAAGCGGTGGGCGTCGTGCTCCCAGGTGATGCCGATGCCGCCGTGCAGCTGGACCATTTCGCCCGCCACCGTCGAAAGCGCCTCCGAGCAGGCGGACTTGGCGACGGCTGCACAGCGGATCAGCTCCGGGGAGCCCTCGGCGGCAGCGAAGGCCGCACCGAGTGCCGCCGAGCGTGCCGACTCCACCAGCACGTACGCGTCCGCCAGTCGGTGCTTCACCGCCTGGAAGGAGCCGATGGGCCGGCCGAACTGGACGCGTTCCTTGGCGTAGGCGACGGTGAGTTCCAAGGCACGCTCGGCCGCGCCGACCTGCTCGGCGGCGAGCGCCGCGCAGGCCAGGTTCAGGACGTGCCCCAGGATCCGGTCGCCCTCGCCGTCCGTGCCGATGAGCCGGCCCTCGGAAGCGTCGAGCACCACGCGCGCCTGGGCCCGGGTCTGATCCATCGTGACCGCTGCCTCGCGGCGTAGTCCGGTGCTGTCCACGGCCACTTCGAAGAGCGAGACCCCGGCGGTCGTACGGGCCACCACGAGCAGCACGTCGGCCTCGGCACCGTCCAGCACGTGCTCCTTCACCCCGGTGATCAGCCAGGTTCCGCCGGAGCCCGGGGCGGCTTCGGCCCGGATCGACGCCGGGTCCCAGGAACCCTGCTCGGCCCACGCCAGGCACCCCACCGCGCGGCCCTCGGCGAGTCGCGGCAGCAGCTGCGCGCAGGCCGCCGGGTCACCGGAGGCGAGCAGCGCCTGTACCGCGAGCACCGCGGAGCCGAGGTAGGGGACGGGGCTCAGTGTCCGTCCCAACTCCTCCATCACGGCGTGGACCTCCCGGGCCCCGCAGCCCGCGCCGCCGTACTCCTCGGGGACGGCGAGCCCCGAGACGCCGATCTGCTCGGTCAGGGGCCGCCAGGCAGCCGGACCCTCGTGGCGTGCGAGCAGCGACCGCACGGCGGACCGCAGTGCTTCCTGTTCCTCCGTCAGCCTCACTCGTCTGCTCCTTTCCGTGCGGCGCGCCCCCGTCACCCGGTGCGCCTTTGTTGAGGGCCGGGGCTCCGTTCCCACACACGTGGGAACGGAGTGTGGGGATCAGGGGGCGAGGACGCGGGCGCGGCAGGCGGCCGGGGTGCCCCAGGCACCGCGCAGTGCGCGGGCCTTGCGGATCCAGAGGGAGAGGTCCAGCTCCTCGGTGTAGCCGAGGGCGCCGTGCAGATGAAGGGCGGTGCGGGCCGCGGAACAGGCGGCCTCGCAGGCGGACACCTTGGCCGCCGCGATCTCGGCGCCCGACGACTCCGCGTCGGCGGCCAGCGCCAGGGCCGCGGCGTGCACCAACGGCTCGGCGAACTCCAGGGCGATCAGCGCGTCGGCCAGACGGTGCTTCACGGCCTGGAACGAGCCGATCGCGGCCCCGAACTGGGTGCGCTGGCGAGCGTATTCGACCGTCCGTGCCAGCAGGGCCCGGCCCAGCCCGAGGGCCTGCGCGGCCGTCGCCAGGGCCGCGACCTCGGCGGCGTGCGCGGCCGCGGCGGACACCCGTGGACCGCGTGCCAGCACGGTTCCGCCGAGCGGCCGGGACAGTCGGCGCGCGGGGTCGGCGGACGACTGTACCGGCCCCGTCACCTCCGTCAGACGTACGGTGTCGCCGTCGACGACGAAGACCACGTCGGCCGATTCGGCGTCCAGTGCGTACGGGCTTTCGCCGGATCCAGAGCCGGATCCACATCCCGACCCCGATGCATTACCCGAGATCAGGCACAGCGAGGCAACGGTCTTCCCGGACGCGATGCCCGGCAGCCAGTTGGCGGCCGTCGCCTCGTCGCCGAGCGTGCCGAGCCGGTCCAGCAGGGCCGCCGCGGCCACCGTCTCCACCACCGGGCCCGGCACCACGTGCCGACCCAACTCCCGCAATGCCACGGCCAGTTCGACCGGCAGCGGGCCGAGTCCGTCGTGCCGTTCCGGTACGGCCAGGGCGAAGACTCCGGCCTCGGCCAGCCGGGCCCAGACGGCGCGGCCGGGAGCGGTGTCCCCGGCCGCCCAGGCCCGTGCGACCGCAGGGGTGTCGGCGGCCGTCAGCATGGCGTCGAGCGAGCGGGCGAAATCCCGCTGCTGGTCGTCGAGGAGGAACCGCATCACCGGCGTCCTTTCGGCAGACCGAGCAGCCGCTCGGCGATGATGTCGCGCTGGATCTCGTTGGTGCCGGCGTAGATCGGCCCGGCGAGGGAGAAGGTGTAGCCCTCGGACCAGCTGCCGTGCGCCGGAGCCTCCTCGGCGTCGTCGGACAGCTCGCCGTACGGGCCGAGCAGGTCGAGCGCGGTCTCGTGGAGGGCGATGTCCAGTTCCGACCAGAAGACCTTGTTGAGGCTCGACTCGGCGCCGAGGGTGCCCCCCGCGGCGATCCGCGAGGCGTTGGCGTAGGTGAACAGCTGGTACGCGCGGGCGCCGATCACCGCGTCGGCGACCCGGTCGCGCAGCGCGGTGTCGCCCGGGTCGGCCTGCTCGCGCCACAGCGCGGTCAGTCGCTCGGCGGCGGCCGTGAACCGGCCCGGGCTGCGCAGCGTCAGCCCGCGTTCGTTGCCCGCCGTGCTCATCGCGACCCGCCAGCCCTGGCCGGGCTCGCCGATCACGTCCGCGTCCGGCACGAAGACGTCCGAGAGGAACAGTTCGGCGAAGGCGGGCTTGCCGTCGAGGCGGCCGATGGGCCGCACGGTCACGCCGTCCGCGTCCAGCGGGAACATCAGATACGTCAGGCCTCGGTATGGCTTGCCCGCCGAAATGCCGTCCTGGTCACTGCGGAAGAGGCCGAAGGCCCGGTCGGCGAAGGCGGCCCGGGACGACCAGGTCTTCTGGCCGTTCAGCAGCCAGCCGCCGTCCGTCCGTACGGCCGTGGAGCGGAGCGAGGCGAGGTCCGAGCCGGACTCCGGCTCGGACCAGGCCTGGGCCCAGATGACCTCGCCGCTCGCCATGGGCGGCAGGATCCGGGCCCGCTGCTCCTCCGTACCGTGCTCGAAGAGGGTCGGCGCGAGGAGGTTGATGCCGTTCTGGCTGACCCGGCCGGGCGCGCCGGCCGTGTAGTACTCCTCCTCGAAGACCAGCCACTCAAGGATCGAGGCGGCCCGGCCGCCGTACGCCTCGGGCCAGGAGACCACCGACCAGCGGTCCGCGAACAGCGTGCGTTCCCACTCCCGGTGCGCGGCGAAACCCTCGGCGGTCTCCAGTGAGGGCAGGGGCACCGACGGTACGTGGCCGGCGAGCCAGGCGCGGGCCTCCGCGCGGAAGGCGTCCTCCGCCGCCGTGAAGTCCAGGTCCATCAGCCGGAGGCCTCCTTCATGGCGCGGATGTCCATGCCGCCCAGCGAGTCCCGTGCGACCTCGGCGTTGTGCGCGTGCGCCAGGTGGTGCAGTCCGAAGACGGAGTCCAGCCCGGTGTGCAGGCCCTGCAGATCCTCGGCCTGGTTGACCGCGCGCTTGGTCAGCGCCAGTCCCAGCCGTGGCATCTCCGCGATGCGCAGTGCCAACTCCCGTACGGCGTCGTCCAGTTGCTCGCGTGGGACGACCCGGTTGACCATGCCCACCTCGTACGCCCGGCGGGCGCTCATCCGGTCGCCGGTGAAGAGGAACTCCTTGGCGATGCGTGGCGGCATCACCCACGGGTGGGCGAAGTACTCCACGCCCGGAATGCCCATCCGCACCACCGGGTCCGCGAAGAAGGCGTCCTCGGAGGCGACGATCAGGTCGCAGACCCAGGCGAGCATCAACCCGCCCGCCACGCAGGCCCCTTGGACGGCGGCGATGACCGGCTTGGGCAGCTCGCGCCAGCGGCGGCACATGCCCAGATAGACCTCGGACTCGCGGGCGTAGCGGCTCTCGGCGCCCTCCTTGTCCGAGTGGTCCCACCAGAGCCCGGCCTCGCGGTCGAACGGCAGATGCGCGTCCCGCTCCGGGGTGCCGATGTCATGGCCGGCCGAGAAGTGCTTCCCCGCGCCGGCGAGCACGACGACCTTCACCTCGTCGTCGTCGGCCGCGCGGTAGAAGGCCCGGTCCAGGGCGTAGGTCATCGCGGAGTTCTGGGCGTTGCGGTAGTCGGGCCGGTCCATCGTGACCAGGGCGAGAGGCCCTTGGCGTTCGTAGCGGACGGGCCCTGAAGACGCAGTGCGGGCAGCGGACATCCGCCCCTCCTTCCCTAACAATTGTTTGGTAGGTTAACGTACGGGCCCTCGGCCGTCGAGAAGTCGATCCGCCGGGACGCCCGTCCCACGAGAGCCGCCCGGAGCCGCCCATGAGCAGCAGCGTCGAGGAGTTCCGCACCGAGTTCCGCAGCTGGCTGCGGGCCCACCTCACCGGGGAATTCGCGGGCCTGCGCGGACGCGGTGGCCCCGGCCGGGAACACGAGGCCTTCGCCGAACGCCTCGCCTGGGAGCGGCACATGGCCGCCGCGGGCTGGACCTGCGTCGGCTGGCCCAAGGAGTACGGCGGGCGCGGCGCCACCCTCGAACAGCAGGTGGCCTGCCACGAGGAGTACGCCCTCGCCGACGCCCCCGCCCGGGTGGGCCACCTGGGCGAACAGCTCCTCGGCCCCACCCTGATGGCCTTCGGCACCCCCGAGCAGCGGGAGCGGTACCTCCCCCGGATCGTCGCCGTCGAGGAGCTGTGGTGCCAGGGCTACAGCGAGCCGGACGCCGGATCGGACCTGGCGAACGTCCGGACCCGGGCCGAGCTCGACGACGCAGCGGACGAATGGGTGGTCACCGGCCAGAAGATCTGGACCTCGCTCGCCCACGCCTCCGACTGGTGCTTCGTCGTCGCCCGCACCGAACCCGGCTCCACCCGCCACCACGGCCTGTCCTACCTACTGGTCCCGCTCGACCAGCCGGGCGTGGAGATACGGCCGATCACCCAGCTCACCGGCACCTCCGAATTCAACGAGGTGTTCTTCGACGGCGCCCGCACCGCCGCCGGGAACATCGTCGGAGCGCCGGGCGAGGGCTGGCAGGTCGCCATGGCGACCCTCGGCTTCGAACGCGGTGTGTCCACCCTCGGCCAGCAGGTCGGCTTCCGCCGCGAACTCGAATCCCTCATCGAGCTGGCCAAGCGCAACGGCGCCGCCCGGGACCCGCTGATCCGCGACCGCATCGCCCGGGCCTGGACCGGCCTGGAGATCATCCGCGGCAACGCACTGCGCATGCTCGACGGCGTCGCGGCCGGCGCCCCCGGCCCGGAGGCGTCCATCGGCAAGATCTTCTGGGCCACCTGGCACCGTGAGCTGGGCGAACTCGCCATGGACGTGTGCGGCGCCGACGGTATGACGGCCGCCGGAGCGCCGTACGACCTCGACGACTGGCAGCGGCTCTTCCTCTTCTCCCGCGCCGACACGATCTACGCCGGCTCGAACGAGATCCAGCGCAACATCATCGCCGAGCGCGTGCTCGGCCTGCCGAAGGAGGTTCGCCCGTGACCTCGGTCCCGCCCCGCTACGTACCCGGCCACCAACTGCTCGCCGGCCGCACCGCCGTCATCACCGCGGCCGCGGGCGCCGGAATCGGCGGCGCGACCGCCAAGCGGCTGCTGGAGGAAGGCGCGGACGTCGTCCTCTCCGACGCCCACGCCCGCCGCCTCAAGGAGTCGGAGGCGGAGCTGGCAGGCGAGTTCGGCGCCGACCGCGTCGCCGCCCTGCCCTGCGACGTCACCGAGGAATCCCAGGTCGCGGCCCTCTTCGACCTGGCCGAGGAACGCCACGGCCGGCTCGACATCGTCGTCAACAACGCCGGGCTCGGCGGCACCGCCGACCTCGTCGACATGACCGACGAGCAGTGGGACAGGGTCCTCGACGTCACCCTGAACGGGACCTTCCGCTGCACCCGCGCCGCGCTCCGCCGGATGAAGGCCGCGGGCAGCGGCGGCGTCATCGTCAACAACGCCTCGGTCGTCGGCTGGCGGGCCCAGCAGGGCCAGTCCCACTACGCCGCCGCCAAGGCCGGCGTGATGGCCCTGACCCGCTGCGCCGCCCTGGAGGCCGCCGACTTCGGAGTGCGCGTCAACGCCGTCTCGCCGAGCCTCGCCATGCACCCCCACCTGGTGAAGGTCACCACGCCCGAGCTGCTGGCGGAGTTGACCTCCCGCGAGGCGTTCGGCCGCTACGCCGAGCCGTGGGAGGTGGCCAACGTCATCGTCTTCCTCGCCAGCGGCTACTCCTCGTACCTCACCGGGGAGGTCCTGTCGGTCAGCAGCCAGCACCCGTGAGAGGAGAGCGCCGGACCCCGGCCTCCCACACAAGCGATAGGAAGACCGCGGTCAGTAGCAGTAGCAGGAGCAGGAGGAAGACTGTCACGAGCCCGGCGCCCGAGCGGCGCGAGGAGCTCCTGGCCACCGCCGCCGAGGTGTTCGCGGCGCAGGGTTACCGCGCCACCACCGTCCGAAAGATCGCGGACGCGGCGGGCATGCTCGCGGGCAGCCTCTACTACCACTTCGACTCCAAGGAGTCGATGCTCGACGAGATCCTCGCCACCTTCCTGGACGAGCTCCGGTCCCGGTACGACGCCGTGCTGGCCGCCGGCCTCGGGCCCAGGGAGACCATCGAGGCCCTGGTCACCGAGTCCTTCCGGGAGATCGACCGGCACCGCGCCGCCGTCGCCATCTACCAGAAGGAGTCCCCGCACCTGCGCACCCAGCCCCGCTTCGGCTACCTCACCGCCTCGCAGCGGAAGTTCGAGAAGGCGTGGCTGGGCACGCTGGAGCGCGGCGTGGCCGCCAAGGTCTTCCGCGCCGACCTCGACATCCGGCTCACCTACCGCTTCGTGCGCGACACCGTCTGGGTCGCCGCGAGCTGGTACCGCCCGGGCGGACAGCACGGCCCGGAGGAGATCGCCCGCCAGTACCTGTCGACGGTGCTGGAAGGCATCGCCGTCCGGGACTGACGCACGACCCGAAAACTCCGGGAATGACGCACGACCCGAGAACGTAGACAAGGAACAGGAAGAGGAGTGGCCATGGCCGAGGCATACATCGTCGAAGCGGTCCGCACCCCGGTCGGCAGGCGGAACGGCGGACTGGCCGCCGTGCACCCGGCCGACCTCGGCGCGCACGTCCTGAAAGCGCTGATGGAGCGCTCCGGCGCCGACCCGGCGGCCGTCGAGGACGTCGTCTTCGGCTGTCTGGACACCGTCGGCCCGCAGGCGGGCGACATAGCCCGCACCTGCTGGCTGGCCGCCGGGCTGCCCGAAGAGGTCCCCGGAGTGACCGTGGACCGGCAGTGCGGCTCCTCCCAGCAGGCCCTGCACTTCGCCGCGCAGGGAGTGCTCTCCGGCACCCAGGACCTGGTGGTCGCGGGCGGCGTGCAGAACATGTCCCAGGTGCCGATCGCCTTCGCCAGCCGCCAGGCCGCCGAGCCGCTCGGCCTCACCCAGGGCCCGTACGCCGGCTCCGAGGGATGGCGGGCCCGCTACGGCGACCGGCCCGTCAACCAGTTCCACGGCGCCGAGCTGATCGCGACGAAGTGGGACATCTCCCGCCGCGCCATGGAGGAGTTCGCCCTGCGCTCACACCAGCGGGCCATCCGCGCCATCGACGAGGGCCGCTTCGACCGCGAGACCGTCCCGTACGGCGACGTGACCACCGACGAGGGCCCGCGCCGCGACACCACCCTGGAGAAGATGGCCGGCCTCCAGCCGCTCACCGAGGGCGGCCGGCTCACCGCCGCCGTCTCCTCCCAGGTCTCCGACGGTGCCTCCGCCCTCCTGATCGCGAGCGACCGCGCCGTACGCGAGCACGGCCTGACCCCGCGCGCCCGCATCCACCACCTCTCCGTCCGCGGCGAGGACCCGATCCGGATGCTGTCCGCACCCATCCCCGCCACCGCGTACGCGCTGAAGAAGGCCGGGATGACGCTCGACGACATCGACCTCGTCGAGATCAACGAGGCCTTCGCCCCGGTCGTCCTCGCCTGGCTCAAGGAGACCGCCGCCGACCCCGAGAAGGTCAACGTCAACGGCGGCGCCATCGCCCTCGGCCACCCGCTGGGCGCCACCGGCACCAAGCTGATGACGACCCTGCTGCACGAACTGGAGCGCACCGGCGGCCGATTCGGCCTGCAGACCATGTGCGAGGGCGGCGGCCAGGCGAACGTCACGATCATCGAGCGGCTGTAGGACACGGAGACCGCGAAGCCCACCTCGCCCCGCCCGCCTCTCCACCCCCACCGGGCAACGCGCCGACCGGCGGTGCCGCCGACCCCGCCCAGCCGCGGCAGCCGCACGATCCGCCGCCACCCGCGCCGCCGGCCACTTCCGGTGGGGCGACGAAACCCGCACCGCCCCACGCCCCCGCCAAGCCCTGGAAGTCCTGCACGTACTACTCCGGTACCCGGCTCACGGAGTACGGCGATCGTGGGGCGGCCGTGAAGGAGGTGCAGTGCATCCTCCGGGCCCGCGGCTACAACATCGGCCCCAGCGGCGTGGACGGCGTCTTCGGCTCCGACACGCTGTTCGAGGTCAAGAGGTTCCAGAGCAGGCACCACCTCCAGGTCGACGGGCAGGTCGGTACCCGGACCTGGGCGGCGTTGCGGTCGTGACCGACCTGCCGGTGGCCCCAGGGCTCAGCGCCGCAGCCACTGCCCGCGGTACGCGCCGGGCGTGACCCCGTAGGCCGACTTGAACGTCCGGTTGAACACCGCGGGGTCACGGAAGCCCCATCGCCTGGCGATCTGGCCCGCGCCGCGCTGTGACTGGGCCGGATCGGACAGGTCCGCCCGGCAGTGTTCCAGGCGGCGTTCGCGCAGGAATCCGCCGACGGTGAGCCCGTCCCGCTGGAAGAGGTGGTGCAGATAGCGCAGCGAGATGTGGTGGGCGGCGGCGAGGGAGGAGGGGGACAAGTCGGCGTCGTGCAAGTGGTGTTCGACGTACGTCTTGATGTCGTGCAAGAGCAGGTCGGTGCGTGACCGGGCGGGTTCCGGTGCGGTGGGCATCGGTCCGGCCGGGTGGGGGCGCGTCTCGCCGTGGCGCAGCGCGGTCTGGCTGTCGAGGAAGGCCGTCGCGAGGTTGACCGCGGCGGTGCCCAGCCACGCGGTGTGCCGGGCCTCTCGCGACGGTGCCTGCGCGGCGAGCCCGTACACGAAGGACGCGAGGAGGGCCGCCGGTCCCGAACGGGTCGGGGTGGGCCGCCCGGACACTGCGCGGAGCGACTCGCCGGGGAGCGGTAAGACGGCCTCGGGCATGTGCAGGACCAGCGCCCGGCCCGGGCGCTCGGGCGCGCCGGCGGACAGCCGGAAGCACTCGGAGGGCTCCCACAGCACCACGCTGCCGGACTCCACCCGGACGAGCCGCTGATCGCGGCCGAGGACCACGGGCCCGCGGGTCGCGAAGACCAGGTGCCAGGTGCGCGGCAGGCCGTCGGCGTACCGGCCCGCCAGCTCTACGACGGCGGGCGGTGCGGGTGGGCTCAGCAGCGACAGCCGCACCGGTCCCAGGTCAAGATGGTGATGGTCCGCCCGTCCGACCGCCCCCGTGCGGGCCCGGACCGGAGCAGCGCCGGTCGGGGCGGTGTCCGGGGCCGCCGCGTGGTCGGCGGCAGCACGGTGCCGCCGGCCCGCAGGCGTACCGGGCCTCGTGACGGCGGGCTGTCGGCGGCGCCTGCCGGGGGCGGCCGTCGTGGCGTTCGCGATCTCGCGTTCGTCCGGGCCGGATGAGCTGCCGTCCGCCGTCATGTTCTGGTTCCCCCCGTGCACTTGGTGTACGTGTGGTGTACGTGCCTGAAGTTGCGTGCGCACCCTCGGCGCCGCGTCCGGCGGCCGGTCCGGGGCCGTCCCCCCGGGTGCTTGGCCCGAGTCTGGAGCGGGCGGGACAGCAGCGGCCAGGGCTGCCCGCCAGAAGCGTCAAAGGCGGGACGACCATGGCTGTGACCTGCGGGGACACCTGGCTGCCGGGCGGCGGAGCGGGACGGCCTGCCATAGTGGGACGCGCGGGGAAGGGGGGCCGCCGTGGGACGTTGGCAGCCGCTGCGGGATGACCTGCCCGCCGAGGTGGCCCGGTTGGTGCGAGAACTGCGCCAGTACGTGGACCGGTGCGAGATGACCACCGCGACCGTCGCCGCGAAGACCGGCTACAGCCGCAGTTCGTGGCTGCGCTATCTGAACGGCCGGAGAATGCCGCCCTGGTCGCCGGTCTCGGGACTGGGACGGCTGGCGCAGGCCGATGCCGAGTACCTGCGCGTGTTGTGGGAGTCGGCGGCCCACGCCGGGAAGGAGGAGGGCCCGGCCGGTGAGAGCGGCCCACCGCCCGTCCCGCGTGACCCGGCGGAACGCCCGCAGGGCTCGGACACCCCGACCGGGCGGCCGCCGGGTGCCGGGGAGCAGGCTGCCGGGGCCTGGATCCTTACCGCGAGAGGTGCGATCGCGACAGCGTCGTCGTCCACCGCCTGCGCGCGTACGGCCGCGTCCTGACGCTTGAGTACAGCCCGGCCTGCCTGGCGAGCTGGGCGGAGGTGGATACTCCTGCGGCGACGGCACGGTTGCGGATCGCCACGACCGGCGGCGACCAGGAAGTGGCCGGCAAGGGCGGTGCGTACACGGAGATGGTCGGAAGCGGGCCGGACGCCGCGCGTGCCACGGTCGTCGTGGCCGGCCACCAGCTCGGCGTCGGACGGTACGACAGCTGGATCGACGCCGTCACCGGCAGCGCGTGAGGGTTACGGCGTCTGTCCGCAGCCGGCGGAACCGTCCGGTGTCGTAGACCTCGTACATGTGGTCCCGGTCCAGACGCAGCGGGAGACCGTAGCGTTCGCCCTGGTAGACGATCCACTGGCCGGTGGAGGCGAGACGCTGCGCCGCCGCGCCCCAGGTGGCGGACCCGACGATCCCGTCCGCGGACAGCCGGTGGTTGCTCTGCCAGACGCGGGTGGCGTCGGCGGTCGCCTTGTCGTAGGTGCAGGTGATCCCCGAGGGGGCGGAGTATCCGTCGGCCCACAGCATGCTCTGCCACAGTCCGACCAGATCGCTGCGCCGGGTGCGGCCGACCACCAGCTGTTCCGCCGCGGGTAGCCCGCCCGCGACGAGTACGCCGCCACGTCGGTCGCCGGACCGGTGGTCCCGTGGCCCCCCGGCCCCCGCGCACACCACTGCCAGCACCAGTACGCACAGTGCGGCGCGTGCCGCATTCCCTCCGCCCATGACACCCTCATAACGTCAACTGGGGTGTAATGGCGCCCACTTGGGCAAAACCACGGTTCTCGGTTCACGCGCGACGGATACGGTGAGGTGGCACATGACGAACAGAACGTACCGGGCTCCGGAGGCCGAGCTTGACTGACTGGAAGTCGTTACCCGACGGTCTCGCCTCGGACGTCCGCCATCTCGTCGTCGAACTGCGGGCGTTGAAGGAACGTACCGGGCTGAGCCTTACCGCACTCGCCAGGCGCACCCCGCACAGCAAGTCGTCCTGGGAGCGCTATCTCAACGGCAAGGCACTGCCGTCGCAGCACGCGGTGACGTCGCTCGGCAAGCTGGCCGACGCCGACCCCGCCCGGCTCCTGGCGCTGTGGGAACTGGCGAACACCGCTTGGCACGACCGCGAAGTCCACGACGTCCGCGAAGCCCACGACGACCGCGAAGCCCACGACGACCGCGAAGCCCACGACGACCGCGAAGCCCACGGCGTCCACGAAACCCACGACGACACCGAAGCCCGCGACATCGGCGAAGTCCGGGACCGGCAGCCCGGGGCACCCACCCCCGGGACGGAACCCACCCCGGCCCCACCAGCGGCGGAGCCGCCCGCACGCCGCCGCCTCAGCAGACGGCCGCCGGTCTGGGCCCTGATCGCCCTGGCCGTCGTCGTCGCGTCAAGTGCCGCCCTCTTCATGGCGTTCGGCCGGCACTCCACCGCGCACACCGACCGGGACGGCACGCCCGGAGCGAACGCATCGACCAGACAACTCGACGTCAATTGCTTCGCGGACAGCTGCGCCGGCAAGGAC
Organism: Streptomyces bugieae; assembly: GCF_036352915.1. Taxonomy (NCBI): domain Bacteria; kingdom Bacillati; phylum Actinomycetota; class Actinomycetes; order Kitasatosporales; family Streptomycetaceae; genus Streptomyces; species Streptomyces bugieae. Next base: position 294,702 of record NZ_JAZBJP010000001.1, on the reverse strand, counting down.
CCCAAGCAGACCGGCTGCGGCGGCGATGCGTGGACCGCCGCCCTGGACAAGGTCGCCGGGGTCTACGTGGAGCTGCGCTACAGCGACGCCTGCAAGGCCGCCTGGTCCCGTATCAGTTGGGGCCGCCGCGGTGACATCGCCCGGGTCGTCGGCGCGGGCGGCCGGACGTACCAGAACAAGGTCCACTACGACACCGACACGTTCAGTGCGATGGTCGCCGCCCCCAGCCCCTCAACCGCAAGGGCCTGTGTTCAGCTCACTTCCGGGGTGCACGCCTGCACGTCCCCCGGCGGCACCCAGCACCTCACGGAGCCCCCGAACCCGCCCACCGCGTCCCCGTCCGCGAACACCCCCTCGGCGGCCACCCCGAAGCAAGGTCAGCACCGGAACACCTGACGTCGTCAGGCAGTCGGGCCCGACCAGCCGTACTTCTCGCACCACCCTCGTTGGCACGCCGATTGCCTTCCGCGCCCCGCCGCCCGCGTCCCCGTGTACGACGAGGAGGCCGGAGGGGGCGTCCGGCCTCCTGGGCACGTCGTTGTCTGGCGGCGGGCCAGGCCAACCGGTCTGTCGGTGGGCCGGATCAACCGGCACGGATCAGGGCATCGGGCCCTGCCTTTCGGGTGCCGTCGGCGCGCTGGCCGTGCGGTCCCGGCGCTGGCGGGCCGCTGTCGGTCTTACCGGGCCCGTGGCGTGCGGGTGGCCGCCGTGCTCGATGAGCGCCCGCATCTTCCTCGCCCACCGTCCCCGATCAGGGACCCGGGAGAGCTGGACGAAGGGTGCCGGGTCGGTCGGCCGATCTTCTGGAACGTGCGGTGCGGGGAGATCGGGCCCCTGGCCGCGGTTGCCGTCATCCCGCTTCGGCGGGTTGTCCCGCTGCCGGATGGGGCCCGTTCCTCGTTGCTGTCGAGTACTGCCGGGCGGAGCACCGTTCCTGGGCTTCCACCGGACGTGGCGCTCCGGCGTTGCGGTCCCGGCGCGCTGCATCCGGAATGCCGGCGGGGTGCGGGCCAACAGGTCATTGACCGCGCAGTGGGCACATCCTCCCTCAGGCCCCGCCACGGCCCTCGGGCCTCCTCACCTCACCAGTCGGGCGCTGAGCTTGACCAGGGTCGCGGTGTCCAGGCCGAGTCCCTTGCGGAGGTAGCCGTCGAGGCTGCCGTAGTCCTGTTCGGCCTGGTGGAGGGCCGCTCGTAGGTAGTCCTCGCGGACCTCCTGGAGCGGGATCAGGAGGTCGGGGTTCTGCATCAGGCCGGCGTTCTTGAGTGCCTCCCGGGTGTTGCGGTCCGCCTCGGCGCGCAGCTCGTTGGAGAGCAGGTAGTCGCCGGTGGCGGTGCGGTCCGGGACGCCGACGGCGCGGAGCAGCAGATAGCTCAGCCAGCCGGTGCGGTCCTTGCCGGAGGTGCAGTGGTAGAGGAGCGGGGACTGGTCGTGGTCCGCTATGTCGCGGAGGGTCTGCGCGAAGCGTTCGCGGTTCTCCTTGGTGGTGACGAAGTTGCGGTAGATCGACCGCATCAGCTCCTCCGCCTTGCCGTCGCCGAGCAACTCCTGCTGTTTGGCCGGGTCCTTGGTGCCGATGGCCGCCATCGTCTTCTCGTAGAGGCCGAGGTCGTTCACGGACCGTGAGGTGGCGGACAGCCCGGCGGGCAGGCGGTCCGCGCCCTCACGCTGGACCTCCAGTGGGACGCGGAAGTCCACCACGGTCCGCAGGTGCAGCGCGGACAGTTTCGCCACATCGGCGTCGGTGAGCTTGCCGAGCCCGTCGGCCCGGAAGACCTGGCCGTAGCGGACGTGCTGCCCGAGGCCGGTGCGGTACCCGCCGAGGTCGCGGACGTTCACCGCGCCCTGCAGCGCGATGCGGTGGACGGTATCGGCGCTCCGCTCGTGCTGCGGGGCGGTGACGCCTGGGGGCTGGGCCGGGGTGTCGGCGACGGCCCAGGCAGGAAGGACGCCGAGGGTGAGCACGGAGGCTACGGCGGCCGCGGTCAGTCGTACAGGGGTAGTGCGCATCACATCAACTCCCTGTGTTCGAGTCCCTGTGTTCGAGGGGAAGTTCAGCTGACGAGGGGAAATCAGCTGACGAGGGGAAGGGCGCGCAGCGTGTGCTGCGCTTCGGTCATGACGCGGTGGACGAGCTCGGCGCAGGACGGCAGGTCGTCGATCAGGCCCGCGACCTGGCCCGACGCCATCACCCCGAGGTCGGTGCGGCCCTCGACCATCGAGGCCTTGAGCAGCATCGGGGTATTGGCGGCCAGCAGTACCTGACTCCACGTCAGGTTCTTGCCGTGCTTCATGGCCAGGCCGTCGCGCACCATCTGTGCCCAGCTCATGCCGGAGTCGCGTCGGAACGCGGCGGCGTGGCGCACCGCGCGCAGCAGCGCCGCGAGCCGTCCCGAGCGCTCCAGCGCGTCGACCAGCTCACTGCGCAGCATCCGGTGCGGCAGGCCGTCGACCTTGGTGGTGACGGTGATGTCCTGGACCGTCGCGGCCAGGTACGTGGCCTTGACCGCGTCCGGGACGGTGCTGTCGGAGCTGAGCAGGAAGCGCGTGCCCATGGCGATCCCGGCGGCTCCGTACGCCAGCGCGGCGACCAGGCCCCGGCCGTCGTGGAAGCCGCCGGCCGCGATCACGGGGATGTCCACGGCATCGACGACCTGGGGGAGGAGGACGGTCGTGGCCACGTTCCCGGTGTGGCCGCCGCCCTCGCCGCCCTGCACCACGACCGCGTCGGCGCCCCACGCGGCGACCTTCTCGGCGTGCCGCTTGGCGCCGATGGACGGGATGACGACCACCCCGGCGTCCTTGAGCCGGGCGATCAGCTCGCGGGAGGGAGCGAGGGCGAACGAGGCGACCTTGACGCCCTCGTCGATGATGAGGCGGACGCGCTCGGCGGCGTCGCCCGCGTCCGCCCGCAGATTGACCCCGAACGGCGCGTCCGTACGGGACCTGACCTCGCGCACGGCCGAACGCAGCTGCTCGACGGTCATGGTGGCGGAGGCGAGGATGCCCAGCGCGCCCGCGTTGGCGGTGGCCGAGACGAGCCGGGGGCCGGCCACCCAGCCCATGCCGGTCTGCACGATCGGGTGCCGCACCCCGACGAGCTCGGTCAGCGGGGTCTCGATCCTCACGTCCGTCGGGCGGCGGGTGTCGCTCATGCCGGCACCTCGCGTTCCCGCAGTCCCTTGGGGTCCACCACCTCGCGGATCAGCCGTAGCTCCTCGGCCGTCGGCTCGCGGGTGTACGGCACCTCGTCCGGGATGGTGAGCGCGAAGCCGGTGGCGTCGGCGATCTGGTCGACCGTGACACCGGGGTGGCGCGAGCGCAGCCGCATCGTGCGGTCCGGGGTCTCGAAGTCGAAGACGCCCAGGTCGCTGATGACCTCCGGGATGCGGTGGTAGCGGCTCGCGGACGGGCCGGCCGCCGCGGCGCGGTCGTAGCCGACGCCCGACACCATGTCGACCCGCTCGACGAAGACGCGCGGGGAGTGCCGTGGTACCCAGTAACTGGTCGGGTTGTTGAGGGTGTTGATCGGCGCGCCGCGCACACCGAGGAGCTGGCGCTTGGGCCGGGACCAGTCGCCGATGCAGCTGATGTTCTGGTTGCCGTGCCGGTCCAGCTGGCTGGCGCCCATCATCACGTGCCGCCGCCCGGTGGCCACCAGCGCCAGGTGCTGGCGGTACGGCAGCCAGCCCTCGACCACCTGGGCCGTGGCGCCGACCGCCGGTACGTCGCCGATGAGCAGCGCCTCGCCGTCCGTCAGCAGCAGGTCGGGGGAGAAGGTGAGCCTCGCCAGCCGGGCGCCGATCATCGGGATCGTGCCCATGGGGCTGGCCAGCACCTCGCCCGCGTCCCGCCAGGCCTCGGCGCAGGCCACCACGCAGTACTCGGCCCGGGTCGCCGTCGTCGCGCCTCCGCTCATGCTTCCTCCTCGTGGAACGCCGCAACGGCGGCCTGGTACGCGGCCTCGTCGCCCGACAGGAACTGCTCGGTGAAGGCCCGCCAGGCCTCGGGGTCACGGGCGGCCTGGGTGTAGGCGCGCTGGAACGTCTCGTCGCGGTCGTAGTCGGGGGCGCAGGAGGTGAAGTGCGCACCGTTCGGGGTCTCCACCACACCGTTCACGAACGCCCGCTTGACCAGCAGTGATTGCGGGCCTTGCGCCTTGAGCAGCTCCGCGGTGTCCACGATCCGCTCGCAGGAGAGGTAGGCCTGGTCGGCGGCCAGGCAGAACAGGTCGTCGAAGTACGGGTCCGGGCCCAGGTACTGGCCGTTGCCGTGGACGTCCGCCCGGTTGAGGTGCACCAGCGCGGCGTCCAGCCGCAGGGCCGGTACGGCGACGAGCTCCTCGCCGTCCTCGTAGGGGGACCTGACCGTCCGCAGCCGCGGGTTGACGGTCATGACGTCCGAGGCGAGGCCGGCGCGGATCGGCATGAACGGCAGCCGGTGCGCGGCCGCGGTCAGGCCCCACATGAACATGGCCTCGTCCAGCTCCACCATCTCGAACGCGGCGCGCTGCCGGGCCGCCCCGAAGTGCGGTTCCAACGGAATGGAGTCCAGGGTGGCGAAGGCGGCGACCAGTTTGCGGATCTTCCCGGCGGCGGCGAGCAGTCCGACGTCGGGACCGCCGTAACTCACCACCGTCAGATCGGTGAGGTCGGACCGCAGCAGTGCGCGGACCAGCGCCATCGGCTTGCGGCGGGAGCCCCAGCCGCCGATGCCGAGGGTCATGCCGCTCTCCAGCCGGCCGACCGCCTCCTCGGCGGTCATCGTCTTGTCCCTGCTCATGGCTGCCGCTCCTTTCCGGTGGCGGTGGCGGCGTGAGCTTCGGTGCCGGCGCCGGTGCCGAACGTGTCGCGGACCCGGTCGGCGACGCCGCTGAGGTTGGCCTCGAAGGTGAAGCCCTGTTCGAAGCGGTAGCTGCGGCGGACGTCCACCGGGTCGATGCCGTTGATCGCGGCCTTGGCGAGGCGGATCAGATAGCCGTCCTTGGCGGCGATCTCGCGGGCCAACTCCAGTGCGGACTCGCGGAGTTGCTCGCGTGGCACCACCCGCCACACCGAGCCGTGCCGGTGGAGTTCCTGTGCGGTGGCGGTACGGGAGGTGTAGTACAGCGCCCGCATCAGGTGCTGGGGGACCAGCCGGGCCAGGTGGGTGGCGGCGCCGAGCGCGCCCCGGTCCAGCTCGGGCAGCCCGAAGGTCGCGTCCTCGCTCGCCACGATCGCGTCCGCGTTGCCGACCAGCCCGATCCCGCCGCCCAGACAGAAGCCGTGCACGGCGGCGACCACCGGCACCTCGCAGTCGTAGACGGCGGCGAACGCGTCGTAGCAGCCGCGATTGGCGCCGATCAGTGCCTGGTGGCCGTCCGTGCGCTGCATTTCCTTGATGTCGACGCCGGCGTTGAAGCCGCGGCCCGCTGCGGTCAGCACCACGCAGCGCACCTTCGGGTCGGCCCCGGCGGCGCGTACCGCGGCGGCGAGGTCGTACCAGCCCCGCACGGGAAGGGCGTTGACCGGAGGGAAGTCCACGGTGACAACGGCGATGCCCTCTTCGGGGGCGGAGGTGGAGACACCCATGAGCAGATCAGCTACCTTTCCACCAAACATTTGTTAGGCGGAAGATAGCAGCGGTCAGCGCGCTGCGGGAGGTGTGCATTGGCAGCGATCACCGATCTGTCCGGACACGTCGCCGTCGTCACCGGGGGAACCCGGGGCGTCGGCGCGGGAATCACCCGCGCCCTGCTCGCCGCCGGCGCCGAGGTGGTGGCCTGCGCACGACGCCCCCCGGACAAGCCCGTCGAAGCGGCCGGGCGCACCGCCCGCTTCCGCCCGCTCGACCTGCGTGATCCGGACGCGGTCGGCGCGTTCTTCGACCGGGTCCGCGACGACCACGGGCGGCTGGACACCCTGGTCAACAACGCCGGCGGCACCCCGTTCCGGCTGCTCGCCGACAGCGACCCCCGGCACGCCGCCCGGCTCGTCGAACTCAACCTCGTCGCCCCGCTGACCGCCTCGCTCGCCGCGTACGCGCTGATGCACCGTCAGGAACGCGGCGGGTCGATCATCATGATCGGCAGCGTCAGCGGAACCCGGCCCTCACCGGGCACGGCGATCTACGGCGCCGCCAAGGCGGGCCTGGACAACCTGGCCCGCTCCATGGCCGTGGAATGGGCGCCCCACGTGCGCGTCAACACCCTCGTCCTCGGCATGGTCCGCACCGAACTGTCCCACCTCCACTACGGCGACGAGGACGGCATCGCCGCCGTCGGCCGCACCGTCCCGCTCGGCCGGCTCGCCGAGCCGACGGAGATCGGCGACGCCTGCGTCTTCCTCGCCTCGGACCGGGCCGCGTACATCAGCGGCGCGAGTCTGCACGTCCACGGGGGCGGGGAGCGGCCGGCGTTCCTCGACGCCGCGACCGTCAACCACTGATCTCCACCGAGAGGATGCACCATGACCGGAATCTGCACCGGACGCGTCGCCGTCGTCACCGGCGCGGGACGAGGACTGGGCCGCGCGCACGCCCTCGCCTTCGCCGCGGAGGGGGCGAAGGTCGTCGTCAACGACCTCGGCGTCGGCCTCGACGGCAGCGGAGGGGCCGCCGGCCCGGCCCAGCAGGTCGTCGACGAGATCCGCGCGCTGGGCGGCGAGGCCGTCGCCCATGGCGGCGACATCGCCGCCACCGACGGCGCCGCCTCCCTCGTCGCCACCGCCCTGGAGACCTTCGGCCGCCTCGACACCCTCGTCAACAACGCCGGATTCCTGCGCGACCGCATGCTGGTCAACCTCGACGAGGACGACTGGGACGCCGTCATGCGCGTCCACCTCAAGGGCCACTTCCTGCCGCTCAAGCACGCCGCCGCGCACTGGCGGGCCGAGGCGAAGGCCGGCCGCACGCCCGAGGCCCGGGTGGTCAACACCAGCTCCGGGGCCGGTCTGCTCGGCAGCGTCGGCCAGGGCAACTACTCCGCCGCCAAGGCCGGGATCGTCGGCCTGACCCTCGTCGCCGCCGCCGAGATGGGCCGCTACGGCATCCAGGTCAATGCCATCGCACCGGCCGCCCGCACCCGGATGACCGAGCAGACCTTCGCCGACACCATGGCCACGCCGGAGGGCGGCGGCTTCGACGCGATGGCGCCGGAGAACGTCTCGCCGCTGGTCGTCTGGCTGGGCTCCGGCGCCAGTGCCGGGGTCACCGGCCGGGTCTTCGAGGCCGAGGGCGGGCGGATCACCGTGATGGAGGGCTGGCGGCCCGGCCCCACCGCGGACAAGGGCGCCCGCCGGACCCCGGCCGAGGCCGGCGAGACCGCCCGCAAGCTCCTCGCCGACGCCGAACCCCCGCAGCCGGTCTACGGGGCGCACTGACTTCCGCTCCCTCCCTGAGGAGAGGGCACGTACGGCGTCCCTGCGGCACACCTTTCCCGGTCAGCGGGATTTCGCGCTCCCCGCCCGGGAAGTGCCCCGCTTAGCCTCCCGGGACAGCCCGACGCCCCGCAGAGGACCCCCATGCTCACGGACCCCCAGAGGCAGCGCGCGGCGGAGATCCTGCGCTCCGCCGAGCACCGCCGCACGCCGGTCGCCCCGCTCATCGAGACCTTCCCGGAGATCGACACCGAGGACGCCTACGAGATCCAGCTCCTCAACATCCGGCACCGCCTCGACACCGGGGCCCGGGTGCACGGTCACAAGGTCGGCCTGTCGTCCCCCGTCATGCAGCGGATGATGGGGGTGGACGAGCCCGACTACGGCCATCTGCTCGACGACATGGCGTTGAGCGCCGACGTGCCGGTGCGCGCCGCCCGCTACTGCTACCCGCGCATCGAGGTCGAGGTCGGCTTCGTCCTCGGCGAGGACCTGCCGGGCGAGGAGTGCACCCCGGCGGACGTGCTCGCCGCCACCGAACGCGTCGTCCCCGCACTGGAGTTGATCGACAGCAGGATCCGCGACTGGCGGATCTCCATCGCCGACACCATCGCGGACAACGCCTCCTCCGCCGGATACGTCATCGGCGAGGGCCGCGATCCGCACGACCTGGACCTGAAGGCGATCGACGCGCGGCTCTTCCGCGGCGGTGAACTCCTCGCCGAGGGCCGCAGCGACGCCGTGCTCGGGGACCCGGCCGTCTCCGTCGCGTGGCTGGCCCGCACCGTGGCCCGCTTCGGAGTGCCCCTGAAGAAGGGGCACGTGGTGCTGCCGGGCTCGTGCACCCGGGCCGTCGACGTGATGCCCGGATCGACCTTCACCGCCGAGTTCACCGGGCTGGGCTCGGTCTCCCTCTCGTTCAGCTGAGGTGATTCAAGGAAATGACGCCCCCCAAGACCAAGGCGAGTGCCGCGATCGTCGGATCCGGCAACATCGGCACCGATCTGCTGTACAAGCTGCTGCGCTCCGAACTCGTCGAGCCCCGCTGGATGATCGGGGTCGACCCCGACAGCGAGGGGCTGGCCCGCGCCCGCCGCGCCGGCCTGGAGGCCAGCCACGAGGGCGTCGACTGGCTCCTCGCACAGGACGAGAAGCCCGACATCGTCTTCGAGGCCACCAGCGCCTCCGTCCACCGGGCCAACGCCCCCCGCTACGCCGAACTCGGCATCAAGGCGGTCGACCTCACCCCGGCCGCCGTCGGCCCCGCCGTCGTACCGCCCGCCAACCTGCGCGGACACCTCGACCGGCCCAACGTCAACATGATCACCTGCGGCGGCCAGGCGACCATCCCCATGGTGTACGCGGTCTCCCGGATCGTCCCGGTCCGGTACGCCGAGATCGTCGCCTCGGTGGCCTCCGTCTCCGCCGGCCCCGGAACCCGCGCCAACATCGACGAGTTCACCCGCACCACCTCGCGCGGCATCGAGACCATCGGCGGCGCCGAACGCGGCAAGGCGATCATCATCCTCAACCCCGCCGAGCCACCGGTCATCATGCGCGACACCGTCTTCTGCGCGATCCCCGAGGACGCCGACCGGGCCGCGATCACCCAATCGGTCAAGGAGATCGCCGAGCAGGTCGCCGCATACGTGCCCGGCTACCGGCTGCGCGCCGAGCCGCAGTTCGACGACCCCACCCCGACCGGCGGCGGCATGGCGCGCGTCGCGATCTTCCTGGAGGTCGAGGGCGCGGGCGACTACCTGCCGCCGTACGCCGGAAACCTCGACATCATGACCGCCGCCGCCACCAAGGTCGGCGAGGAGTTCGCGAAGGGCATACAGGCATGAGGACCTACTCCGACACCCTCGACATCCGGATCACCGATTCCTCGCTGCGCGACGGTTCGCACGCCAAGCGGCACCAGTTCACGGGCGAGGACGTACGGTCGGTGGTCGCGGCCCTCGACGCCGCCGGGGTCCCGGTCATCGAGGTGACGCACGGCGACGGCCTCGGCGGATCCTCGTTCAACTACGGCTTCTCCAAGACCCCCGAGCAAGAGCTGATCAAGATCGCGGCGGCCACCGCCCAACAGGCGAAGATCGCCTTCCTGATGCTCCCCGGTCTGGGCGTGAAGGACGACATCCGCGCCGCCCACGCACACGGCGCGAGCATCTGCCGCATCGCCACCCACTGCACCGAGGCCGACATCTCCGTCCAGCACTTCGGACTCGCCCGCGACATGGGATTGGAGACCGTCGGCTTCCTGATGATGGCCCACTCGACGACACCCGAGAAGCTGGCCGAGCAGGGCCGCATCATGGCCGACGCCGGCTGCCAGTGCGTCTACGTGGTCGACTCGGCCGGGGCCATGGTCATGGACGACGTCACCGCCCGGGTCGAGGCCCTGGTGGACGCGCTCGGCGACGACGCCCAGGTCGGCTTCCACGGGCACGAGAACCTCGCCCTCGGCACCGGCAACTCGATCGCCGCCATCAAGGCCGGCGCCCTCCAGATCGACGGATCCACCCGTCGCCTCGGAGCCGGCGCGGGCAACACCGCCGTCGAGGCGCTGGTCGCCGTCTGCGCCAAGATGGGCATCCGCACCGGCATCGACGTACTGAAGATCATCGACGCGGCCGAGGACGTGGTCCGCCCGGTGATGGACGACGAGTGCCAACTCGACCGGCTCGCCCTGCTGATGGGCCACGCCGGCGTCTACTCCAGCTTCCTCAAGCACGCCTACCGGCAGGCCGAGCGCTACGGCGTCTCCGGCGCCGAGATCCTGCTGCGCGCGGGCGAGCGCCGCCTCGTCGGTGGCCAGGAGGACCAGCTCATCGACATCGCCGTGGAACTCGCCGCACAGAACTGAGCGGCCGGAAGGAGGAACGAGATGACTGCTCTCGACGACGGGGTCCGGATCATCGACGCGGGCAAGCCGCCCGCCCGCTTCGCCCGGGGCTGGCACTGCCTGGGCCTGGCCGAGGACTTCAAGGACGGAAAGCCGCACGAGATCGAGGCGTTCGGCACCAAGCTGGTGGTCTTCCAGGGCACGGACGACGGGCAGCTGCACGTGCTGAACGCCTACTGCCCGCACATGGGCGGCAACCTCGCCCACGGCACGGTCAAGGGGGATGCCGTCGCCTGCCCCTTCCACGACTGGCGCTGGTCGGGCAACGGCCGCTGCGCCGGGATCCCGTACGCGCGCCGGATGCCGCCGCGCGCCCGCACCCGCGCGTGGCTCACGCTGGAACGCAACAAGCAGCTGTTCGTCTGGAACGACCCGGAGGGCAATCCCCCGCCGGCCGAGGTCACCATTCCCGAGATCGATGGCATCCACGGCCCGGACGCGGGCGAGTGGAGCGAGTGGACCTGGAAGACACTCCGGGTCGAGGGCTCCAACTGCCGCGAGATCGTGGACAACGTCGTGGACATGGCGCACTTCTTCTACGTCCACTACGCCTTCCCGGAGTACTTCAAGAACGTCTTCGAGGGCCACATCGCCACCCAGTACATGGAGAGCAGCCCGCGCGGCGACATGGACCTGGGCACGCTGAGCTCCGGCCGCCTGCGGTCGGACGCCTCCTATTACGGCCCCTCGTACATGATCGACTACCTCTACAGCGAGGTCGGCGGCGGTATCGACGGCGACATCGAGGGCGGCTCCGGAAGCGGCTCCGAGGGCGGCTCCGAAATGGAGATCGTCCTGATCAACTGCCACTACCCGATCGACGAGAACAGCTTCCAACTGCAGTACGGGGCGATCGTCAAGAAGCTGCCCGGCATGACGGACGAGCAGGCCGCGGAGGCCGCGCGGCTCACCGCGGAGGGCACGACCGCCGGCTTCGAGCAGGACGTGGAGATCTGGAAGAACAAGACCCGGATCGACAACCCACTCCTCACCGAGGAGGACGGCCCGGTCTACCAACTGCGCCGCTGGTACGAGCAGTTCTACGTCGACGCCGCCGACGTCAAGGACGAGATGACGAGACGGTTCGAGTTCGAGATCGACACCGAGCGGGCGAACAAGGCCTGGCGCTCGGAGGTCGAGGAGAACCTGGCCAGCCGTGCGCCGCAGACCTGGACCGGAGCCTGACATGCAGCCGGTGGAGTGCGCGACCTGCGGCAACCAGGTCCTCTGCGAGAAGTTCAGCAGGGCCCACACCTCCGTGCAGTGGACCGCCGAAGCGGCCGTCGTCTGCACCGAGTTCCGTGCCCAGGTGACCGCGGGTGCGACCAGCGCCCGGATACGCACCTGCCGGGCGCTGCGGCGGAGCATCGACGACGCGGTCGAGAACGGCACTCTGGAGATCACCGATGTCTGAGCCGATGTCTGGGCCGACGGCCGGGCCGATGTCTGGGCCGACGGATGGGCCGACGGCCGGACCGGTGGCCCGATTGGTGGCCGGGCCGACGACTGGTCCTGCGGCCGGGCCGCGTACCCACCGGCTGCGCGTCCTCGACGTGATCGCCGAGACGTCCGAGGCACACTCCCTGATCCTCCAGCCACCACCGGAGAGCGCCGACCGCTTCGCCTACCGCCCCGGACAGTTCCTCACCCTGAAGCTGCCCGGGCCGGACGGGAAACCGGTCGCCCGCTGCTACTCCCTCGCCAGCTCACCGCACACCGGCGAGCCGATGAAGGTCACCGTCAAACGGGTGCCCGGCGGGTACGGGTCCCACTGGCTGTGCGACCACGTGGCAACGGGGGAGGAGCTGGAGGCGCTGCCCCCGGCCGGCACCTTCACCCCGCCATCCCTCGACCACGACCTGCTGCTGGTCGCCGGGGGCAGCGGCATCACCCCGGTGCTGTCCATCGCCAAGTCGGCCCTGGCGCAAGGGTGGGGCCGGGTGGCGCTCCTGTACGCCAACCGCGACGAGTCCTCGGTGATCTTCCGCGACGAACTGCGCGAGCTGACCGAGAACCACCCGGACCGGCTACTCGTGCTCCACTGGCTGGAATCGCTCCAGGGCCTCCCCACCACCGACCGGCTGAGCGCCGCACTCGCGCCCTACGCCGACCGCGAGACCTTCGTCTGCGGCCCGGAGCCGCTGATGGACGCCGTCGAACAAGGCCTCCGCACCCTCGGCACCCCGGGCGCCCGGATCCACCGGGAACGGTTCTTCTCCCTCAGCGGAGACGTCTTCGAGACCCCGTCCGTGGAGGAGCGTACGACGGCCGCGGCGGACATCACGACGGCTCAGCACGTCAACACGACGGCTCAGCACGTCAGCACGGTGGCTCAGCACGTCACCACGGCGGAGGTGGAACTCGACGACGAAACCCGCACGGTCCGCTGGCCCTCGGGGACCCCACTGCTCGACGTCCTCCTGACCGCCGGAGTGGACGCCCCGTACTCCTGCCGGGAAGGCGCCTGCAGCGCCTGCACCTGCCGGATCGTGGCGGGCGAGGTGAAGATGCTCCGCAACGACGTCCTCGACGACCAGGACATCGCCGAGGGATACGCCCTGGCCTGCCAGGCCGTGCCGCTGACCGATCGGGTGCGGATCACTTACTCCTGACGCGGTCGCACGTCCCAGAAGAGTCCCTGGTGCCTCCCACCCACGCAGCCTGAAGAGGTGGGTCGATGAACGTCTCGCGCGGGTGCCCGTCAACCCGCCGTGTCGGCTGTCGCGGGCGTCGGCTCGGCGTTCGTGGGCGCCGGTGCCGGGGCGATCGGCCGGGTCAGCGCGGCGATCAGCGCGGCCATCGCCACCACGAGTACCAGCTCGACCCAGACGACGCTCTCGGCCGCGCCCGCGAAGGCCACCCGGCCGGTGCGGTCGCCGAGTACGGAGAAGAACACGGTCCCGATCGCGGCCAGTCCCGCCGTGCCCGCGAACTGCTGCGTGGTGTTGAGTGTGCCCGACGCCATGCCCGCCTGCTCCTGACGGACGCCGCCCAGGGTCGTACCGATCAGTGCGGGCAGGACCAGTGTGTTGCCGAAACCCAGCAGGCCCAGGCCGACGATCAGCCACGGAACGGAGATGCCGCCGCCCAGCACGTGCAGCGCGCCGCCCAGCAGGACGAAGGCGACCGCGTCGACGGCGCAGCCGAGCAGCATTACCGGGCGGGCACCGATCCGGGCGACCAGCCGCCGGCCGACCAACGGCCCGGTCATGCCCAGGATCGCGAACGGCCCGAACGCGAGGCCCGCCTGCCGGGCGGACAGTCCCAGACCGGACTGGAGCAGCAGGCTCAGCACGAAGATCGAGCTGGTGAAGGAGGCCATGAAGGCGACGTTCACACCGAGGCCGAGCCGGAAGCCGCGGCCACGGAACAGCGTCAGGTCCAACAGCGGGGTGCCCCCGCGCGCGGCGAGCCGCCGCTCCCACAGCAGCGCGCCCAGCAGCGCCGGCACGGCGGCGATCAGCGACAGCAAGGTCCACAGCGGCCAGCCCTGACCGCGGCCGAAGATCAGCGGCAGCAGGGCGAGCGCGAGCGATCCGGACAGGGCCACCGCGCCGAGCGGATCCAGCCCAGGGCGCCGGCCGGGTCGGGCCGTAGGCAGCAGCCGCAGGGCGAAGCAGAGCACGATCGCACCGACGGGCAGATTGAGCAGGAAGACGATCCGCCAGCCGAGTCCGAAGACGTCGGCGCTGAGCAGCAGCCCGCCGAGGATCTGCCCGAGGACGCCGGCCAGGCCGCCCACGACACCGAACCACGACAGTGCGCGCGGCCGTTCATCGCCGGGGAACGTCGCCGTGATCAGCGCCAGCACCTGCGGCACCATCCCTGCCGCGGTCAGTCCCTGCAGGACACGGGCCGCCACGAGTTGGGCCGGGCTCTGGGCCAGTCCGCACAGCAGCGAAGCGAGGACGAAGGCAGCCATGCCCAGCAGGAACATCCGCCGGTAGCCGAGCAGATCGCCCAGCCGCCCGCCGATCACCAGGGCCGCGGCGTAGCTGAACGAGTAGCCGCCGACGACGAGTTCCAGCGCTTCCTGCCCGGCGTGCAGCTCGTGCTGGAGGGACGGCAGGGCGACGTTGACGATGTTGAGGTCGAATCCGTACAGGAACGTGGCCGCCAAGACTACCGGCAGCATCAGCCAGCGGCGCGGTTCCGCGGTGGGCGTGGACATGGGTGCGTGGTCTCCCCGTCAGTCGTGAGGCGTGCGAGGTGAGATGTGAGATGCAGATGAGTTCGATAGATATCGAACCCTTCGATGAGTGTCGAAGAGTACGACACATATGGAACTCCCGGCAATGCTCAACTAGGCTGGCCACCATGAGCGATGAGGTCTTCCATCCGGCGATCGAGGATCTGCCGCTGTCCAAGGTTCTGGCCGCACTGGCCGATCCGGCCCGGCTGGCGATCGTCCGCGCCGTGGCCGTCGCCGATCCCGACGACGGGCTGGCCTGCACCCTGCTGCCGGAGCAGGCAGGGCTCCGGCTGAGCAAGTCGACGATGTCCCACCACCAGCGGATCCTGCGCGAATGCGGCATCACCCGGACCCGCATCGTCGGCTCCCGCCGCACGCTGCGGCTGCGCCGCGAGGAGCTCGACCGGCGCTTCCCCGGGCTGATCGCCGCGACCCTCGCCGCCCCCGCCGAACCCGTCGGCACCTCGGCCCGCCGGCCGGCGGCGAGCGCATGAAGCACAGATGCGCGCGTCCCGTGGTGACCTTTGAAGGCCGAGGGTCAAGTTGCGCCGGGAGACGGGGTGGGCCGGACGTGGCGTACTCCTGAGTCCGAACTGCACACTTCAGCCGCCAACCGGGAGTTCCGCGTGAATGATGAGCCCGCACAGCCCAAGAAGCCGTTCCTGTACGTCGTGGTGTGTGCAGCCGGCATCGCCGGGGATGTCGGCAAGTTGATCACCGCCGCCCAGGAGAGGCACTGGGACGTCGGTGTTGTCGCTACGCCGCAAGCGCTCGGCTTCATAGATGTCCAGGCCGTCGAGGCGCAGACCGGCTACCCGATCCGTTCCGCCTGGCGTGCACCCGGCGAGCCCCGCCCGCTGCCGCCGGCGGATGTGATCGCGGTGGCCCCGGCCACCTTCAACACCATCAACAAATGGGCCGCGGGGATCTCCGACACCCTCGCGGTGGGCATCCTGTGCGAGGCGTACGGCCTCGGCATCCCCACCGCCGTCCTGCCGTGTCTGAACTCGGCCCAGGCCGCCCACCCCGCGTACCGTCAGAGCCTGGCGCGGCTGCGCGAGATGGGCATCCTGATCGGCTCGTACGAGCCTCACGGGCCCAAGGCCGGCGGCGCGGCCGAAGGTTTCCGCTGGGAGGAGGCGCTGGAGCTGCTCACGCCCCAGCTTTCCACCCGAGGGTGATCGTCGGCGCCGCGCTAACGCTGATCTTCGGGGTCACCTGGCCGACGTGGTCAGAGGCAGAGGCCACGTGGGCCCAGCCACGTCGGTGGTGCTGCCCCGGTGTCCTGCCGGGATCCACCGGGCACGTCAGCGTCACATCCACTCGCTGAAGCGCAGCCAGGACATCATGTTGTCCATCGCGGGCTGTGGAACGCCGGCCGTGGGCAGGGGCGGGGTCGACTCCGTCCGCTTCCTCGTGCGCCGGCCCGGCCCGAACATCGCCTGCCACACCGACCGGGCGCAGCCGAGTACGGCGGGCGCGATCCGTTCCAGCTCCCGATGGGCGCCGTTGCCGCAGACCGAGATCGAGGCGATCGCCCGACCCGCGCCGCGCAGGGGTGCGGCCACGCAGAAGACCCCCTGGAACCCCTCTTCGTAGTCGAACGCGACGCCGCGCTCCCGTACCCTCGCCAGCTCGCCGCGGAAGGACTCGGGGCGGGTGATGGTGCGCGGGGTGCGTGGCCGTAGCCCGTGCCGGATCACCGGCTCGACCAGCGTGGCGTCGCTGAAGGCCAGGATCGCCTTGCCCGCCGCCGTGCAGTACGCCGGCTGCCGCCCGCCCACTCGCGACGGCACGCCGTGGTCGTGCGATCCGCCGATCCGCTCCAGATAGACCACCTCGGTGCCGTCGAGCACCGTGAGGTGCACCAGGTGGCCGGTGGACTCGTGGAGCGCGTGCAGATGCGGCAGCGCCGCCCGGCGCAGCCGGTTGTGGTGGGCGGCCATGGCGCCCAGTTCCAGCATGCCGATGCCGAGGCGGTAGTCGCGGCCCTCCCGCTCCAGCCAGCGTTGCTGCACCAGCTGGTCGAGGATGCGGTGCGCGGAGGACCGGGGGAGACCGGAGCGCTGGACGACCTCGGTCAGGGTGAGCCGGGGCTGTGCGGTCTGGAACGCGCTCAGTACCTTCGCCGCCTTCTCCAGCAGGGACAGCGGCGGACCTTCGGACTCGACGGCATGCGTCGTCAACGGCACCTCCCACACGGACGGCCGGGCCAGCCCCTGGCTGCGGCCGTAATCTCCGGTATGGGATGGATGCTGCAGTGGATTCCGGCTGTCGGGAAGAGGGTGTTCCGTTTCGGAACGGTAACGCGTAGGTTCCCTCCCGTCACCCCAGGGCGACCTGCGGACCTGACGACCTGCGGGCCTGACGACTTGAGGACGCCCTGACGACCTGAGGACGACTTGAGAGGGATGCGCGTGCGCGAGGACCGTGTACTTGCCGCGGTCCGTGAACTCGCCCCCGCCCTGCGCGCGCGGGCGGCCGGGACCGAGGCGCTGCGCCGCGTGCCCGGGACCTCCGTCAAGGAGCTGGAGCACGCCGGCTTCTTCCGGCTGCTGCAGCCCCGGGCGTACGGAGGGCTCGCCGCCGACCCGGCCGTCTTCTACGCCGCGGTGAAGGAGATCGCCAAGGCCTGCGGTGCGACCGGTTGGGTCGCCTCGGTCGTCGGTGTGCACCCCTGGCATCTGGCCCTCTTCGACCCGCGGGCGCAGGAGGAGGTGTGGGGCGAGGACCGCTCCGCCCGGATCTGCTCCTCGTACGCCCCCACCGGGACCGTCACCCCGGCCGCCGGCGGCTTCCGGCTGTCCGGCCGGTGGCACTTCTCGTCCGGCTGCGACCACGCCCAGTGGGCCCTGCTCAGCGGTCTCCTCGCGGACGGCGAGGGTCGGCCGGTGGACATGCGGACCTTTCTGATTCCCCGCTGCGCGTACCGCATCGACGACGTGTGGGACACCGTCGGTCTGCGCGGCACCGGCAGCAATGACCTCGTCGTCGAGGACGCCTTCGTTCCCGACCACCGGACCCTCGGCTACGGCCCCATGTCCGCACTGAGATGTCCGGGCCACGAGGTCAACGCCGAACCGCTGTACCGGCTGCCGTACGCCGCCGTCTTCACCACCACCATCGCGACCTCGATGGTCGGTATCGCCGAGGGCGCGTATGAGGATCATGTCGCGACGGTCCGCGAGCGCGTGCGCGTCTCCTACGGGCCGAAGGTCGCCGAGGACCCCTTCGCGCAGGTGCGCATCGCCCGCGCCGCGAGCGACATCGACGCGGCCTGGCTCCAACTGACCCGTAACGTCGCCGAGTTGTACGCCCTCGCCAGGCGCGGGGCGGAGCTCCCGATGGAGTTGCGTGTCCGCACCCGTCGGGACCAGGTGAGGGCTACCGAGCGTGCGGTCGCGGCGGTCGACCTGCTGCGGGAGAACGCCGGCGGTAGTGCCCTGCGCGCCGGCGACGACGTCGTGCAGCGCGCCTGGCGGGACGTGCACACCGGACGCGGGCAGGCGGCCAACGACGTGGAGCGGGCGCTGGTCCTCGCCGGCCGGCACGCGCTCGGGCTGGACGTCCAGGACCCCATGCTCTGATCCCCCTCTCCCGAAGGAGAGGGACTCCTGCTCCCGCTCAGTGGGAGCAGCGCATTTCGCCGTGGAAGAGCGCAGCGTACGGTCCTGCCACCTCCCCACCGACAGCTTCCACCACCGCGAACCGAGAAGGGGTGCTCCCATGGCCGAAGATGTGCTGGCAGCGATCCGGGCCCTGGCGCCGAGTCTGCGCGAGCGCGCGGGCGAGGCCGAGGCGCTGCGCCGGGTGCCGGACACCTCCGTCAAGGAGCTGGCGGACACCGGCTTCTTCCAGCTGCTGCAGCCCAAGGCCTTCGGTGGCCGGGCGGCCGACCCCCTGGTCTTCTACTCGGCGGTCAAGGAGATCGCCAAGGCGTGCGGCTCCACCGGCTGGGTCGCCTCGGTGGTCGGTGTCCACCCCTGGCACGTGGCCCTGTACGACCCGCGGGCCCAGCAGGAGGTGTGGGGCCAGGACCCCAAGACCCGCATCGCCTCCTCGTACGCGCCCACCGGCAAGGCGACAGCGGTCGACGGCGGCTTCCGGCTGTCCGGCCGGTGGCACTTCTCCTCCGGCTGCGACCACGCCCAGTGGGCCCTGCTCGGCTGCCTGGTCCCGGACGGCGAGGGCCGGCCGGTGGACATGCGGACCTTTCTGATCCCCCGCTCCGAGTACCGCATCGACGACGTGTGGGACACCGTGGGCCTGCGGGGCACCGGAAGCAACGACGTCGTGGTGGAGGACGTCTTCGTCCCCGACCACCGGGCGCTCAGCTTCGGTCCGGTGACCGCCCTGAAGGTGCCCGGCCACGAGCTCAACCCCGAGCCGCTGTACCGGCTGCCGTACGCCGGTGTGTTCACCACGACCATCTCCACCCCGATCGTCGGCATCGCCGAGGGTGCTTACGAGTCCTACGTCGAGGCCACCCGGCAGCGCGTCCGCGTCTCCTACGGGCAGAAGGTCGCCGAGGACCCCTTCGCGCAGGTGCGCATCGCCCGCGCGGCCAGCGACATCGACGCGGCCTGGCTCCAACTGACCCGCAACATGGGCGAGATGTACGCCCTGGCCCAGCGCGGGGCGGAGCTCCCGATGGAGCTGCGCATCCGCACCCGCCGGGACCAGGTGAGGGCCACCGAGCGTGCGGTCGCGGCGGTCGACCTGCTGATGGAGAACGCCGGCGGCAGCGCGATGCGTACCGGCCCCAACCCGGTCCAGCGCGCCTGGCGCGACGCCCACACCGGCCGTGGCCACGCCGCGAACGACCCGGAGCGGGCGCTGGTCATGTACGGGCAGTGCGCGCTCGGCATCGACACCCACGACACCATGGCCTGAAAGGCGCCGCAGATGGCAGAGCTCACCTACGAGTCGACGTCCCGGACCGTCAAAGCGGCGGGGCTCACCCTCCACTACCACGAGGCCGGTCCGGACAACCGGCCCGACGCACCCGTCGTGATCATGCTGCACGGCGGCGGCCCCGGCGCCTCCGCCTGGAGCAACTTCGGTCGCAACCTCCCCGTCTTCGTCCGGCAGTTCCGCACCTTGCTGGTCGACCAGCCCTGCTTCGGCCGCTCGGACAAGCCGGAGCTCGACAAGGACTATTTCAGCTACAGCGCGAACGCCGTTGCCGCGCTGATGGACGAACTGGGCATCGACCGCGCGCACTTCGTCGGCAACTCGCTCGGCGGCGGAACCTGCGTCCGGATGGCCCTGAACCACCCGGACAAGGTCGCCAAACTGCTGCTCATGGGCCCCGGCGGCATCTCCGTCAACCTCTTCGCCCCGGACCCGACCGAGGGCATCAAGCGGCTCTTCGAGTTCAACGCCGCGCCGGAACCCACCAAGGACCAACTGCGCGCCTTCCTCGGCGTCATGGCGTACGACCAGTCGATCGTCACCGACGAACTGATCGAGGAGCGCTGGGCCTCGGCCACCGACCCCGACACCAGGCTGGGCACCGCCCGGATGGGGGCCGCCTTCGCCAACCCCGCCTGGGCCGAGGACTGGATGCTCTGGCGCGAGGCCCACCGCATCACCCAGCCGGTGCTGCTCACCTGGGGCCGCGAGGACCGGGTCAATCCGCTCGACGGCGCGCTGGTCGCCCTCAAGACCATCCCGGACGCCCGGCTGCACGTCTTCCCGCACTGCGGCCACTGGGCCCAGGCCGAGCAGGCCGACGAGTTCAACCGCCTCGCCCTCGACTTCTTCTCCCACTGACCGACGAAAGGCTGACCATGGACATCCGTGCTCTCGGCTAC
The DNA here is from genome assembly GCF_036352915.1 of Streptomyces bugieae. Taxonomy (NCBI): domain Bacteria; kingdom Bacillati; phylum Actinomycetota; class Actinomycetes; order Kitasatosporales; family Streptomycetaceae; genus Streptomyces; species Streptomyces bugieae. The sequence continues at coordinate 274,431 of NZ_JAZBJP010000001.1, read as the reverse complement.
CTGCGCCTGGAGACCACCAAGCTCGCCGAGTGGCGCACCTACGCGCTCGACATCCTCGGCCTGGTGGAGGCCCCCGGCACCACCGAGGACACCCTCTGCCTGCGCCTGGACGACCGCTGCCACCGCATCGTCATCCAGGCCGGCGGGAGTGACCGGCTGCTGGCGGCCGGCTGGGAGGTGGCGAACGCCGCCGCACTCGCCCGGGCGGCCCAGGAGCTGGAGGCGGCGGGCGTCGCCGTCAAGCCCGCCGACGCCGCCGCACTCGCCGAGCGCCGCGTCCAGGGCCTGATCCACCTGACGGACCCCTGCGGCAACCCGCTGGAGATCTACTGGGGTCAGGCGCAGGACCACACCGCGCTCGGCACCCCGTACGGCAACCGCTTCGTCACCGGCGACCTCGGCCTGGGCCACGTGGTGCTGCCGGTGTCGGACGCCGAGGCGGCGCTGGACTTCTACGAGAACCTGCTCGGCTTCCAACTGCGCGACTCGATGAAGCTCCCGCCACAGGCCGTCCCCACGGCCGCCGAGCAACGGGACTTCCACTGGATGCACTTCCTCAGTCCCAACCGGCGCCACCACAGCCTGGGACTGTACCCCGGTGCACTGCCCCCCGGCATCGTGCACTTCATGGTGGAGCTGGAGACCCTCGACGACGTGGGCCGCGGCCTGGACCGGATGAGCGCCGCGGGCATCCCCATCGCCTCCACCCTCGGCCGCCACACCAACGACCACATGGTGTCGTTCTACGCCCAGGCTCCCGGTGGCTTCCAGGTCGAGTACGGCTGGGACGGCCTGCTCGTCGACCCGGCCGCCTGGGTGGCCAAGGAGATCACCGCCGACAGCTTCTGGGGCCACCAGTGGAAGGGATGACGGACAGTCGGGTGGCGGGCCGTCAGATCGACCCGGCCGGCTTCCGGGACGTCCTCGGCCGTTTCGCCACCGGCATCACGGTGGTGGCGGCACTCGACGGCGCGGAGCCCGTCGGGTTCGCCTGCCAGTCCTTCGCCTCGCTCTCCCTGGACCCCCCGCTGGTCATGCTGGCCGTCGGCAACACCTCCACCAGCTGGCCGAGGATCGAGCGGGGTGGCCGCTTCTGCGTCAACATCCTCGCCGAGGACCAACGGGACACCTGCGCCGCACTCGGCCGCAGCGGCGCCGACAAGTTCGCGGACGTGCCCTGGCGCACCTCGCCGCACGGCACCGTGCTCATCGACGGCGCCCTGGCCACCGTGGACTGCCGCCTGGCCGCGGTCCACGAGGCCGGCGACCACTCCATCGTCACCGGCGAGGTCGTCGACCTCGCCGCCCAGGAGAACGGGCGACCGCTGCTCTACTTCCGCAGCCGCTACGCCACCGGCACGTTTGCGTCCTGAGTGCCCACCGCGCACCGAGCACGCAGGCGCACCGAGCACACACACGCCCCCGGGCACGCACGCGCACGGAGCACGGCCTCGTGCAACCGACCCAGAAGGAAGCCACCCCCATGCCGATCGATGTCGAGAAGGTGACCTCCGCCCCGCCCGTGCGCGCCGCGGCGGTCTGGGACGAGCGCGAGGTGCGGCTGTACCACCTGGCCCTCGGCGCGGGGGTCCCCGAGACCAGCTCCGACGAGCTGCGCTACGTCTTCGAAGGACACGAGCAGGGCCTGCAGGTACTGCCCACCTTCGGGGTGGTGGCCGGCGGCACCGGGGGAGTGGGGTTCCAGCTCTTCGACCTGCCGGGCGTGGACATCGACCTGGCCGCCGCGCTGCACGGCGGCCAGGAGATCACCGTGCACCGCCCGCTGCCCGCCGCCGCCCGGGCCACCACGATCACCCGGGTCCCGGCCGTGTACGACAAGGGCACGGCCGCCGTCATCGTCCAGGAGTCCACCCTCCTCGGCGAGGACGGCCGGCCGCTGATCACCCAGCGGAACCAGATCTTCGTCCGCGGCGAGGGCGGGTTCGGCGGGGACCGCGGTCCCTCCGAGCGTCTCCCCGCACCGGACCGGGAACCCGACCTGTCGCTGGACCTCCCGACGCTCCGTCAGCAGGCACTGCTCTACCGGCTCGCAGGTGACGGGAACCGGCTGCACGCCGATCCCGCCACCGCCCGCCGTGCCGGCTACGACCGCCCCGTCCTGCACGGGCTGTGCACCTTCGGGATGACGGTCAAGGCCGTCACCGACCGCCTGCTGGGCGGGGACGCCACCCGCATCGCGGCGTGCCGTACGCGCTTCGCGGGCGTGTTCTTCCCCGGCGAGACCCTGCGGCTGCGCATCTGGGCCGCATCCGAAGGGGACGAGGGCGGCGCCGGCTACCGGCTCACGGCCACGGCAGCGGACCGCGACGACGCCCCCGTCCTCACCGACGCCCGACTCACCACCCACTGATCCGGCCGCCGTTCCACCTGCCACCGCCCCGGCGCGCCGTGCTCCGGGCCGGACCGACACGACGAGGTTGACGCGATGAACAACACCTGGGACCACACCTACGACGTGGTGGTGGTCGGCTCCGGCGCGGCGGGAATGGCCGCGGCCCTCACCGCCCGCCTGCGCGGACTGACCGCCCTCGTGGTGGAGAAGACCGCCGTCTACGGCGGCACCACCGCCCTGTCCGGCGGCGCGGTCTGGGTACCGAACAACTTCCACCTGGACGAAGCCGGGCTCGGCGACACCCCCGAGAAGGCCCGCGCCTACCTCGACGCCACCGTAGGCGACCGGGTCCCCGCCGACCGCAAGGACGCCTACCTCGCGCACGGACCGCGCATGGTGCGGGAGTTCCACGACCGCACGGCCGTGCAGTTCGTCTACACGCCCGGCTACTCCGACTACTACCCCGAGCGGCTCGGCGGCTACCCCCAGGGCCGCTCCATCGAACCGCGGATCTTCGACCTGAAGAAGCTCCCGCCCGAGCAGCGTGCCACCCTGCGCCGGGCGGGGCTGCCCACCTACGGACTGACCATCACCTCCAAGGACTTCCGCCACCTGAACATGGTCGGGCGCACCTGGGCCGGCAAGCGGACCTCGGCCAAGGTCGGCGCCCGGGCCGTCAAGGCCCTGCTGACCGGCCAGAAGCCGCTGGCCCTCGGCGAGGCGCTGATCGCCCGGATGCGGCGCTCGCTGGACCTGCTCGGCGGCGACCTGTGGCTGTCCGCACCGCTGACCGGTCTGGTGGAGGAGAACGGCCGGATCGCCGGCGTCCGGGTCACCCTCGGCAACCGGGAGCTGGCGGTCCGCGCGACCGGGGGTGTGGTCCTCGCCTCGGGCGGCTTCTCGCACCACCAGCAGCTGCGCGAGAAGTACCTGCCCGCACCCACCTCCACCGAGTGGAGCGCCGCGGCCGAGGGCCAGACCGGCGACGGCCTGGAACTGGGCCTGGCCGCCGGCGCCGCCGTCGACCTGATGGACCGGGTCTGGGGCGCGCCCTCCGTGGTGCCGCCCGGTGGCAAGCCGTTCTTCCTCGTCGCCGACCGCGGCGTGCCGGGGATGGTGATCGTCGACTCGGCGGGGGAGCGCTACGCCAACGAGGCCGCCCCGTACCACGAGTTCGTCGACGCGATGTACGCCCACGACCGGCCCGAGGCGACCGCCGTGCCGTCCTGGCTGATCCTCGACGCCACCTCGAAGTCCCGCTACCTCTTCATGGGGCTGTTCCCGGGCCAATCGTTCCCCAGGCCATGGCTGGAGACCGGATTCGTCAAGAAAGCCGCCTCCGTCGAGGAGTTGGCCACACGGATCGGCGCCGCCCCGGAGTGGCTGCGCGCCACCGTGGACCGCTTCAACGGCTTCGCCCGCGCCGGCCGCGACGAGGACTTCCACCGCGGCGACAGCGTCTACGACCGCTACTACGGCGATCCGACACTGCCCAACCCCAACCTGGCGCCGCTGGAGAAGGGGCCGTACTACGCGATCCCGGTGCACCCGGGCGACATCGGCACCAAGGGCGGCCTGGTCACCGACGCCACGGCGCGGGTGCTGCGGGAGGACGGCACGGCGATCGACGGCCTGTACGCCTCCGGCAACGTCTCGTCCGCGGTCATGGGAGAGACCTACCCGGGGCCCGGCGCGACCATCGGCCCCGCCATGACCTTCAGCTGGCTGGCGGCCCACCACATCGCGCACACCCGTTCCCACGGCACGCACTGACCTGAGAGAAGGAGCAGACACCATGCAGCGCTTCGAAGGACGGCGGGCCCTGGTCACCGGCGGTGGATCCGGCATCGGCCGGGCGACCGCCCTGCGGCTCCTCCGGGAGGGCGCGGCCGTCGTGGCCGCCGATGTCTCGGAGCCCGGACTGAAGGAGACGGCCGCCCTGGCCGCCGGCCACGCGGACCGGCTGACCACCGCGGTCGTGGACATCGCCGACGAGGCGTCCGTACGGAACGCGGTCGGCGGGGCGACAGCACACCTCGGCGGCCTCGACGTGCTGGTCAACGCGGCCGGCATCCTGCGCTCCGCGCACACCCACGCCACCACGCTGGAGCTCTGGAACACGATCCTCGGGATCAACCTCACCGGCACCTTCCTGGTGACCCGCGAGGCGCTGCCCGCGCTGCTGGCCACCGGCAAGGGCGTGGTCGTCAATTTCAGCTCCACCGCGGCGAGCTTCGCCCACCCGTACATGGCGGCGTACGCGGCGACGAAGGGCGGCATCCAGTCCTTCACCCACGCGATCGCGGCCGAGTACGCCAAGCAGGGGCTGCGGGCGGTGTGCGTCGCTCCGGGCAGCATCGCCAGCGGGATGACCGGCAACCCGGGCCTGCCCGAGGACACCGACTGGGACCTGTACGCCAAGCTCAGGCCGGCTCTGGTGGGGGAGGGCTTCGCCGACCCGGAGACCGGCTTCGCCGGACCGGAGGCCGTGGCGGGCGTCGTCGCGATGCTGGCGTCCCAGGACGGCGCCTTCATCACCGGGACCGAGATCCGCATCGACGGCGGCACCCACATGTGAGCGCCGACGGCCAGGGCCACGGCGATGGAGGCCGGCGGCGCGACGACTTCACGGACAACGCGACGACTTCACAGACACGGCAAGCCAACACGAGAGGAATCCGATGGCGGCGGACCTGCAGGGCAAGACGGTGATCATCACCGGTGGGGCGCGGGGGCTCGGCGCGGAGGCCGGCCGGGTCGCGGTCGAAGCCGGCGCCCGGGTGGTGCTCACCGACGTGCTGGAGGAGGAGGGACGGGCCCACGCCGAAAAGCTCGGCGCGGACGCCCGGTTCATCCGGCACGACGTCACCTCCGAGGAGGGCTGGCGCGAGGTCGTGGACCACGCGGTCGCCACCTTCGGCCGGGTCGACGGGCTGGTCAACAACGCGGGCATCTCAGGCGGTTCCCATCCGCTGGAACAGCAGTCGGTCCAGGACTTCCGTCGGGTGATCGACATCAACCTCATCGGTGTCTTCATCGGCATGCGGACGGTGATCCCGGTGATGAAGGAGAACGGCAGCGGCTCCATCGTCAACCTCTCCTCCGCGGCGGGGCTGATGGGCCTGGCCCTGACCTCCGGGTACGGGGCCGCCAAGTGGGGCGTGCGCGGGCTCACCAAAGTCGGCGCCGTGGAGCTGGGCACGGCCGGGATCCGCGTCAACTCGGTCCACCCCGGCATGATCTACACCCCGATGACCGCCCACGTCGGCATAGCACCGGGTGCGGGCAACTATCCCCACACGCCCATGGCACGGGTCGGCGAGCCCGCCGAGATCGCGGAGGCGGTCGCCTTCCTGCTCTCGGACGCCGCCTCCTACATCACCGGTGCCGAACTGGCCGTCGACGGGGGCTGGACCACCGGCCCGACGGTCCAGCAACTCACCGGCCGGTGAGCAGCTGAGGTGGGACATGGGGCCGGTGGGGAGGAATCATCGATGAGCAGTGGCGCACGGACGGTCGCCCGGCTCGTGGACTGGGCCGCGGAGCGGTACGGGGAGGGGGAGGCCCTCGTCTTCGGCGCGGACCGCTGGACGTTCGCGGAACTGCGCGAGCGGGTCGCCCGGACGGCACGCGCGGTGATCGCGCAGGGGGTGCGTCCCGGCGACCCGGTCGCCGTGTGGGCGCCCAACAGTGCCCGCTGGGTGGTGGCCGCGCTGGGTGCCGTGGCGGCGGGTGGGGTGCTGGTTCCGGTGAACACCCGCTACAAGGCGGCCGAGGCCGCAGACATCCTGCGCCGCTCCCGCGCCCGTCTGCTCTTGACCGAGCACGACTTCCTGGGCACGGACTACCGCGCGTTGCTCGCAGACTCAGGGGAGGAACTGCCCCTGCTGGAGCGGACGGTGGCCCTGCACGACTCGGACTGGGACCGGTTCCTGGCGGGTGCGGAGCGGGTGACTGAGGCGGAGCGGCTGGCCCGCACCAACGCCGTCACCCCCACCGACCCCGCCGACATCCTCTTCACCTCCGGTACCACCGGCCGCCCCAAAGGCGTGCCCACCACCCATGAGCAGAACCTGCGCGTCTACGACGCCTGGGCCCGCGCGGTCACCCTCCGACGGGGCGACCGCTACCTCCTGGTCAACCCGTTCTTCCACACCTTCGGCTACAAGGCAGGCATCCTCGCCTGCCTGCTGTACGGGGCCACGATCGTCCCGGAGCAGGTCTTCGACGCGGAGACGGTCCTGGGCCGGATGCAGGCCGAGCGGATCTCCGTCCTGACCGGCGCGCCCACGGTCTTCACCTCGCTCATCCACCACCCCGGACGCGAGGCGTACGACCTGACCTCGATGCGGCGGGCCGTCACGGGCGCGGCGAACATCCCCACCGAACTCATCGAGCAGATACGGACGTTCCTCGGCGCGCGGCACGTCAGCACCGCATACGGACTGACCGAGTCGACGGGCGTGGTGACGATCTGCGCACCGCACGAGTCCCCGCGGACCCTGGCCCGTACCTGCGGAACCGCCCTGGAGGGCACCGAACTGCGCATCGACGCACCACCCGGGGAACCCGGCGAGATCCTCACCCGCGGCCACCATGTGATGCACGGCTATCTCGACGACCCCGAAGCCACCGCCGAGGCCGTCGATGCGGACGGCTGGCTGCACACCGGGGATGTCGGCGTGCTGGACGAGCGTGGGTTCCTGCGGATCACCGACCGGCTCAAGGACATGTTCGTGGTGGGCGGGTTCAACGTGTACCCCGCAGAGGTGGAGCAGGTGCTGCGCGGCCATCCGGCCGTCGTGGACGCGGCGGTCGTGGGCACGCCGGACGGGCGACTGGGGGAGGTCGGCGTCGCGTACTGCGTGCCGGCGGCCGGGGCCCGGATCGACGCGGCGGAACTGACCGCGTACACGCGGGAGCGCCTCGCCAACTTCAAGGCCCCCCGCGCCTTCCACTCCGTGACCGCACTCCCGCACAACGCGGCGGGGAAGGTCGACAAGGGTGCCCTGCGACGGCTGGTGCGCTCCGCCGGACACCCCCTGGACGAGGAGACACGCACGTGATCGACAGCAACAGCAGCACCGAGTCCGTCGACGTCATGGTCGTCGGAGCAGGCGTCACCGGCCTGTACGCCGTGCACAGACTGCGCGGCCTCGGCTACCGCGTACGGGGCTTCGAGCGCGGGGACGACGTGGGCGGTGTCTGGTACTGGAACCGCTACCCGGGCGCCCGCTGCGACGTGGAGTCCGTCGACTACTCGTACTCCTTCGACGAGGACCTCCAGCAGGAGTGGGACTGGAGCGAGAAGTACGCCGCCCAGCCGGAGATCATGCGTTATCTGCGCCATGTCGCCGACCGCTTCGACCTCCGCCGCAGCTACACCTTCGCCACCTCGGTGACCTCGGTCGAGCTGGACGAGGAGACGTTGCGCTGGACGGTGCGCACGGACCGCGGCCAGGTGGTGTCGGCCCGGTTCTGCGTGTTCGCCGTCGGCTGCCTCTCCCGCACCCATCTACCGGACATCCCGGGGGCCGGCGAGTTCGCCGGCGCCACGTACCACACCGGTGAATGGCCGCACGAGAGCGTGGACTTCACCGGCTTGCGCGTCGGGGTGATCGGCACCGGTTCCTCCGGCATACAGTCCATCCCGCTGATCGCCGAGCAGGCCGCGCACCTGACCGTCTTCCAGCGCAGCGCCAACTACAGCATCCCGGCCGGCAACGAGCCCCTGGACGACGAGGCGCGCAGGCGGCAGAAGGCCGGCTACGCCGAGCGGCGGCGGCTGTCCCGGCTCAGCGGCGGCGGCTCGCCGCACATGGCGCACGCGTCCAGGGCGTTCGAGGTGTCCGAGCGCGAGCGCCGGGCCGCGTTCGCCCGGCGCTGGGAACTGGGGGGCGTGCTGTACGCGAAGACCTTCCCGGACCAGCTGTCGGATCTGAAGGCCAACGAGGCGGCGCGCGCGTTCTGGGAGGAGAAGGTCCGCGTCCTCATCGACGACCCGGAGGTCGCCGACCTCCTGGTCCCCACCGACCACCCGATCGGCACCAAGCGGATCGTCACCGACTCGGACTACTACGCGACGTTCAACCGCGACAACGTGCGCCTGGTCAGCCTGCGCGAGAACCCGATCCAACGGATCGACGGCGCCGGGATCGTGCTGGCGGACGGCACCGTGGTGGAGCTGGACGCGATCGTGTTCGCGACCGGTTTCGACGCGATGACCGGCGCGGTCGACCGGATCGACGTGCGCGGCCGCGACGGCCGGAAGCTCACGGACGTCTGGCGGGAGGGCCCGCGCACCTACCTGGGCCTGGCGGTCAACGGCTTCCCGAACCTGTTCAACCTCACCGGGCCCGGCAGCCCGTCCGTCCTGGCCAACGTGGTCCTCTGCGCCGAGCAGCACGGTGACTGGCTCACCGACTGCCTGCGCCACCTCGATGCCCATGGCTACCTCGCGATCGAGGCGCGCGAGGAGTCCGTCGAACAGTGGGTCACGGAATGCCGCGAGCGGGCGGCCACGACGTTGTACCCCTCGGCGAACTCCTGGTACCTCGGGGCCAACATCCCCGGAAAGCCACGGGTGTTCATGCCCTTCATCGGCGGGCTCGGGGCATACGGGGAGATCATCGCGGACGTGGCGGACCAGGGGTACAGGGGGTTCGACCTGATCAGGAACTGACGCTGAGATGTGCCTGGTGGGCCTCCGGCACAGCGGTGCGCCCCGCCCTCACCGTCTCTCGTGAGGGCGGGGCGCGCATGCGCACGCCCGTCGTCCGGGCGGTCAGTCCACCTCAAGTGCCCCGCGCAGCGCGGTGAAAGCGGTTTCGCAGGCCGCGGCCGCCTCGGGCAGCGCGGCGGCCATGGACAGGAAGCCGTGGAACATCCCGGCGTAGTGGTGGGCCTCCACCGGGACCCCGGCCGCGGTGAGGGCCTCCGCGTAGGCCAGGCCCTCGTCCCGCAGGGGGTCGAAACCGGCGGTGACGACGTACGCCGGCGGCAGCCCGGACAGATCGGTGCAGGCCAGGGGAGCGGCATACGGCGCAGTCCGGTCTGCGGGTGCCGGCAGGTACCGGTCCCAGTACCAGCGCAGATGGTCGGCGGTGAGGAAGTACCCCCGGCCGTTCGCGCGGTGCGAGGGCCGGGAGCGGGCGGGGTCGAGCATCGGGTAGTAGAGCGCCTGGAAGGCGATCCCCGGCCCGCCCCGGTCACGGGAGAGCAGGGTCAGCACCGTGGCGAGGTTGGCGCCCGCGCTGTCCCCGGCGACGGCGATCCGACGGCCGGGGAACGTCGTCGCCGCCCACAGCAGAGCCGTGTACGCGTCCTCCGGAGCGGCGGGGAAGGGGTGCTCGGGGGCGCGGCGGTAGTCCACGGAGACGACGACCGCGCCCGTGGCGTCCGCGATCGCCCGGCAGAAGCCGTCGTGGCTGTCGAGGTCGCACAGGACGAAGCCGCCGCCGTGGCAGAACAGGACCACCGGCGCGCTCTCGTGAGCGCTGCCGTGATAGACGCGCACGGGCACCCCGTCCGCATCCTGGTCCCGCACGCGGGCCACGGCGACCGGCGAGACCGCGGGGGTGGGCCGGGCGGCGAAGAAGGCCCGCACCTCGCCGATGTCCGTCATCTCCGTCCCCAGTGCTGGGAAGTTGGCGGTGGCCAGGTCGATCACCGCCTGGACCTCGGGACGGGGCCGGGTCATGCGTCCACCCCCTTGTGCCCGAAGACCGGCATGCGTCCCGCGGACGCCCCGCCGTCCACCGCAAGCTCGGCGCCGGACAGGTACGACGCCTCATCGGAGGCGAGGAACGCGACGAGACGGGCGACCTCCTCGGGCTCTCCCACCCGCCCGAGCGGAGCGCCCGGGTGCTTGGTGGTCCCCAAGTGGGCGGTCATCGCCGTGGCGATGGCCCCGGGGTGGACGGAGTTGACGCGGATGCCGTCCGCGCCGAGCTCCAGCGCGGCCGTCCTGGTGAGCCCCCGCAATCCCCACTTCGCGGCCCCGTACGCGCCGTGCCCCCAGATGCCCTGCAGGCCGGCCTGCGAGGAGATGTTGACGATGGACCCGCCGCCACCGGCCTTCATCGCCGCGGCGACGGCGCGGACGCCGAGGAACGGGCCGATCAGGTTGACCCGCAGGAGCGCCTCCAGCCGGGCCGGGTCCTCCGCCACGATGGGCGAGGTGGTGTAGATCGCGGCGTTGTTCACGAGTACGTCGAGCCGGCCGAAGCCGTCCACGGCGGCGGCCACGGCAGCCTCCCAGGACTTCTCGTCGGTCACGTCGTGCCGCACGAACCGGGCGGCGGAGCCGAGGGACGCGGCCACCGCCCGGCCCTCGGCTTCCCGTACGTCGGTCAGGACGACCTTCGCCCCGAGGGCGGCGAACAACCGTGCCTCGGCCTCGCCCATCCCGCGTGCCGCGCCGGTGACGAGCGCGACCTTTCCTGTCAGATCGACGGACATCAGCGGTCCTCCTGGTTGCGGACGCTCGGAAGGAGCCCCGTGTCCCGCCGACAGGGGCCGCCCCGGAGCCTGCCGCTCCCGGGCCCGGAGGCGACACCGTCCTTTCCCGGTGAGTGGGAGTTCGTCGCGCCGGGGACCGGGACCGCCGGCGAAGCGTCAGCTGACCTGGTCGAGCAGATCGGTGATGTCCGCGAAGACCCGGCCTCCGGCCGTCGCGGCGGCGGGGGAGAGGGTGTCGAGGGTGAGGAATCCGTGGACCAGTCCGGCCTCGCAGCGGTGTCTGACCGGAACGTCCGCGGCGGCCAACCGGGCGGCATAGGCGTCGCCCTCATCCCGGAGGGGATCGTGCTCCGCGGTGATGACAACCGCGGGCGGCAGCCCGCTGAGGTCGGCGGCGTACAGCGGGCTGACACCGGGATCGGCGCGCCGCGACGGGTCGGGGACCCATTGCTCGGCCCCCCACGCGACATCGTCGGTCGCCAGGCCCCAACCAGTGGCCTTCGACCGCGCGCTGGGACAGGAGAGGGTCAGATCGGTGTTGGGATATGCCAGGATCTGGGCGGCCGGCAGCGGTCCGCCCTCGTCGCGCAGGCGCAGACAGGCGAGCGCGGCGAGGTTCCCGCCGGAGCTGTCACCCATGACGACGATCGGGCCGGCGATCCCGCTGCTGGCACCTCCGTCGGCCGCTGCCCACCGGATGGCATCCACACAGTCATCGACGGCAGCCGGCCACGGGTGCTCCGGAGCCCGGCGGAAGTCGACGCTCAGCACCGCCGTATCGGTCGTGAGTGCCAAGCGGCGGCACAGCCGGTCGTGCGACTCCAGATCCCCGATCGTCCACATCCCCCCATGAAGGAACACCACCAGCGCCCGGACCGCCACCGAAGGCCGGTAGCGGCGGGCCCGCACGGCAGCCGCGCCGACCGCGAGATCCTCGACATGGGCGACCTCGGGGCCCACCGGCCGGGCGTCGACGCGGAGCCGTTGGGCACGCCGCAACTCCGTCGCGCCCACGGCACGCGCGGGGAGTCCGGGGTCCTGCCGAACGGCCCTGACGAAGGCGGCCAGTTCGGCATCGGCGAGGGAGGGATCGATCGGTTCCATGCGGGCCAGGATGCCACCTTGATCCGAACGGTTCCCGGCCCTTCCTGGGCCGGGAACCGTTCGTGCCGGGCCCGGCTCAGCGGAAGATGTGGAGGTTCTCGTCCACCCATGTGCGCAGGGTCAGCGGCGCTGTGCCGGTGATCTTCTGGACGGAGTCGGAGATCTTCCAGTCCCAGGCGGCCGACTGGCGCTTGAGCTCCAGAAGGGCATCGAGGCGCGGGCCGCCCCAGCCGAGGCGGTCGAATTCTGCCTGGGTTTCGGCGGTGGTGCGCTCGACGACCTTGATCTGCCGGCCGAGGGCCTCGCCGATGATCTCGCCCTGCCGCTGCGGGCTGAGGGCTTCGCCGCCGGTCAGGGTGTAGGCCCGGCTCTCGTGGCCGGAGGCGGTGAGGACCTTGGCGGCCACGGAGGCGATGTCCCGTGGGTGGATCATGGCCGAGACCGGGTCGCCTTCCGTGACATACATGGTCCGCTCCTTGCCGATGGTGTCGGCGTAACCGTGGAGGTAGACCATGAAGGTGCCGGGACGCAGGATGGTCCACTCCATACCGGACTCCTGGACGACCCGCTCGCCGGCGCGGTGGCCGGAGGAGAGCGGGTCGGTGGCACCGAAGCCGACGCCGCTGGTGGACAGTTTGACCAGGTGCTTGACACCGGCCTTGCGGGCGGCGGCGACGAGGGTGGTCTCCTGGACCGGGCCTTCGGGGCCGTAGCCCGGCGGGACGACGAAGACGCGCTCGACGCCGGCGAGGGCGGCGGGCAGAGTTTCCGGCTTGTCGAAGTCGCCGGCGACGACCTCGATGCCGGTGGGGAGGTTCGCCTTCTCGGGCGAACGGGTCATGGCCCGCACCGCCACGCCTTCGGCGGCGAGCTGTGCGACGAGTTCGCTGCCGACGTTGCCGGTGGCGCCGGTAACCAGAATCACGGGTGTCTCCTTCGGGAGGATGTGGGTGCACGGTGGACGCCGTGCGGGAAGTCCACTCGTCGAGTGGTGAGTCAGGAGTCGCTGCGGTCGACGGAGCCGGCCGGCTCGGCGTCCAAGGACGTTTCCGGCTCGGTCGGCGCGTGCCCGCCGGCGAGCTTGACGTCCTTGAGGAAGAGCGAGGCCACGAGTCCGATGAGGACGAGGGGAATGACCGCGTAGAAGATGAAGCGGAGCGAGTCCGCGTAGACGCCGGCGAGTTCGAGGCGCAGCGGGGCGGACAGCTGGGCGACGCCCTCGGGCGAGAGGGAGCCGGCCTTGTCGATGTGGACACCCAATGTGCCGAGGCGGTCGTGGAGTCCGGTGCCGAGCCGACTGTTCATGACGGCGGCGAAGAAGGAGACGCCGAGGGCGGTACCGAGCTGACGCAGCAGGGTCGCGGTGCCCTGGACGGCACCGATGTCCCGCGTGCTCGCGGTATTGCGGGCGGCGATGCTGAGAGCCTGCGTGTTGAGGCCGCCGGCGATGCCGAACAGCAGCATGTAGACGACGGCGAGCAGGATGCCGGTCGAGGGCCCGGCGGTGGAGAACAGCACCGCGGCGATGGCGAAGACGACCATGCTGAGCGCGGGGAACCAGCGGTAGGAGCCGGTGCGACCGATGACCTTGGCACTGACGTAGGAGGTCAGTACGACGGCGAGCATCATCGCGGTGAGGGCGAAGCCGGATTCCTGGACATCGAGGGTGAGGACGGTCTGCAGCCACAGCACCAGGTAGTTGATGAGGCCGAGACCGACGAACCCCGAGATGAAGCCGAGGATGACGACGGTGGTGAAGGTCCGGTTGGTGAACAGTCGCAACGGGACCACCGGGTCGACCGCCCGGCGCTGCGACAGGACGAAGAGCACCGTGGCGAGGGCGGATCCGGCCGCGAGGCCGATGATGACCGGGGAGCTCCAGGCGTAGCTGACGCCGGCCCAGCCGGTGAGCAGGTTGAGGCCGACGATCGCCAGGACGAGAAGGACCACGCCCGTGTAGTCGATGTGGGCCTTCCGGCGGCGGGCGGGCAGGTGAAGCAGTGTGGAGAGGACCAGGAGGATCACCGCGCCGATGGGCAGGTTGACGAAGAACACCCAACGCCAGTCGGCCAGTTCGGTCAGGACGCCGCCGAGTGTGGGGCCGGCCAGGGAGGCGACGCCGAAGGTGAGGGAGAGCCAGCCGTAGTACCGGACGCCTTCGCGCGGGGAGAACATCTCGCCGAGGATCGCGAGCACGGAGATGAACAGGCCGCCACTGCCGATGCCCTGGACCACACGGAAGGCGATGAGCTGGCCCATCGTCTGGGCGAGACCGCACAGGGCGGATCCGAGCAGGAAGACGACGACGGAGGTGATGAAGACGCGCTTGCGTCCGAACAGGTCGCCGAGCTTGCCGTGGACGGGGACGGCGGCGCTACCGCCGATGAGGTAGCCGGTGGTGACCCAGGCGAACTGGTCCATCCCGCCCAGGTCGTTGACCACGCGCGGCAGCGCCGTGGCGACGATCTGGGAGTCCAGCAGGGACAGGAAGACCGTCACCATCAGGGTGAGGACGACGGCGTGGGTCTTGGCCGGCGCGGCAGGCGCTGCGGGGGCGTCGACGGCAGGCTCGGGAGAGCGGGAAGCCACGGGGGAATCCTTGTAATCGAGGAGCGACGCCGCGGTAGGGAGCATCGCCCGAAGTGGGAGTACGCGTAACGAACTCGTGGAAGAACGCCGCTTGTTCAGCAGCGGAGATGGGGTGGTCGGATCCTCTGTCCGACTCCGGCCTTCTTCGGCCCTCTCAACCGTCGATCAGTCCTCAACGGACATGTCGATCGCGGTCCTTCGCAAGTCGCTTGGCTTCTCGCCACTCCTCTATGCCGATTACAGACATCGAACACGCTAGCGCAGCGTTCGCGAACCCTGCAACCTTGATCGCGTCGAGGCCGACGCCGAAGCGTACCGGTGTGGACCCACCGCGGCCAGGATGAGTACGGCGACTCACGCGAGTGCGGTGCCCAACGGCGACGATGAGGGTCCGTACCGTCCAGCAGCCGGGAGACCCCCATTGCTCAGCCGCATCGCCGACACGCTGGTGCCCGTCTTCGGCCGTCTGTCCGTGACCGCCGACTCCGGCGCCGCGTTCTCTCCCGGCACCCTGATCGTCGCCAATCACACGTCCTTGGCGGACCCTGCGGTCGTGCTCGCCGCCCTGCATCGCCTGGGCGCCGAACCACTCATCATGGCGGCGGCCGGTCTGTGGCGCATTCCGCTGCTCGGCCGCGTCCTGAGCCGTGAAGGGCACATTCCCGTCCACCGGGGTGACCGGCGCGCCGCCGCCGCGTTGGAAACCGCGGCACGGGCCCTGGAGCGGGGCCGGTTGGTCCTGATCTACGCGGAAGGCGGTCTGCCGCGGCGAAGGGATGCCGCCGAGGCCGCTCCGGCGGCGTTCCGCAGCGGCCTGTCCAGATTGGCGGAGCGCACCGGCGCGCCGGTGGTGCCGGTGGGGCAGGCGGGTGCGCGCCGACTGGTCTCGGGCAGTGCCGCCAAGCAGGTGGCCGGCCTGGCCACCGCGCCACTGCGGCGGCCCGCGATGCACGTCCATGTGGGAGCGCCGGTGGAGCTGACCGGTGACCGCCGCGCACGCACGGCCGCGGCGAGGACCGCGGTGACGGCCGCATGGCGCACGGCGGCGTTCCATCTGGGAGAGCCCGCCGCCCTTGCCGCGTAGTCGCCGGTGGCACCATCTCGCCATGAGCGGCGGCAGGAGAGGCGGCGTGAGGCCCGTCCCGCCGCCGGCAGGGCCCACCCACCCATCAAGTGGCGTTCCGATCGTGTGGGGCGAAACGGAACTCAGACGCCAGCCAATTCGGCATCAGCGCGCTCCGTGACCAGTGCCAGCACGCGGCCCGCGATCGCCAGGTCCTCGGCGGGAATGCCGGCGTACAGCCGGGCGGAGATCTCGGCGGTCTCGGCGGCGGTGCTCTCGCACAGCTCCCGTCCGGCGTCCGTGAGGCGCAACCGGAACGCCTTCGCCGGGTCCTCTTCCAGCAGTTTCGCGGCCACCAGCTCCTCGATGACGGCACGCACCACCGACTCCTCGATCTTCAGCGAACCGGTGACGTCCCCGACGAGCTCGTCCCGGCCGATGGACTCGCCCGCGGTCACGACCGCCCGGAGCGTCACACTCTGGTGGAACGTGGCGTCGTGGCGGGCCATCACGCCCTCCACGAGGGCCCGCCCGGCATAGTGCGCCAGGGCTATGACCCGGCCGTTGACCGGAGGTGCGGTGGTGGTCATGACTGCTCCTTGTCGTTCTCGGTGTGGAGATCAAGAGGTGCGTCGAGCAGGGTCGCCAACTCGCGGGTGAACTGCCGGGTGCGCGGGCTGCCCTGTCCGCCGAGCGGCTCCAACAACTGGTCCAGCAGGCCCTGGACCACCTTGATCGCGCGGCGGGTGACGTCGCGCCCCTGCTCGGTGAGCGACAGCTGCATGGCGCGCGGGTCGTTCGGGTCCCGGCTGCGGGCGACGAGTCCGGCGGCCTCCAGGGCGCGGGCGAGCTTGGAGACGTACAGCGCTTCGAGCCCGGTGGTGTCGGCGAGCTGACGCTGGCTGGGCCGCAGTCCGGAGCGTCCCATGCCGTGCAGCGATGCCATCAGCGCGTACTGGGCATGGGTCAGGCCCAGCGGCGCGACCGCCCGGTCGACGGCCACCCGCCACTTCATCGACAACCGCCAGACCAGGAACCCGGCCGTAGCGTCCTCGGCTGCTGAACTCATGCCGGATACAGTACATGGCTACTATGTACATGGCTACTATTTTCGCGCTCGCGCGGGTCTGCCCTTGTGGGCGGCTGATCATGGCGTCGCCCAAGGAGACGAGGGGGCTCGCGCGAGTGCGAGTCCGCCACCGCTGCTACGTTCGATGCCGTGCATCCCGAGGTAGAGAAATTCCGCGAACGCAACGTACGTACAAGGGACATGGGATTTGGACTCGCCGTCATCGCGGTCCTTTTGTGGGTGTGGTGCGGCGTGCTGCTCGCCATGCCCTACGAGGTGGGCCCCGGGTTCTCGGGCTCCACCCGGAAGTGCGAGGCTCGCCTGTTCACCGACGAGGGCACCGCCAATGTGGGACGGATCCAGGCCCCCTGCGCGGATGAGCGGGACTGGCCCAAAGTACTCGCCGTACTGGGCCTGTCTGTCCCTGTCTCCGTGGCGGCCTGCGCGCTCATCACGTACGGCAGCCTCAGTATCCGGATGAGCAAGCATGCGGCCGCCCTGGCCGGCCTCCGGGAGTCCGACGCCCGCGAAGAGAAGGAGAAGGAGGAGGAGAAGGACGGGGAAAAGGAGAAGGGGCGGGATGGCGAATAGCCCTTCTTGAGTTGAGTGGCGTCGCGGAGGACGCAAACGGAAGTCCTGGAACGGGCCAAGGAGAACGGGCCGGTGATCCTCGTCTCGCACAGCCGCGGCGGTGTCACGGCCACCGCTGCGGCCAACGCCCGGCCGGACCTGATCGACCGCATCGTCTACGTTCTGGACGTCGGCACCTCCGCCGACCGGGCACAGGCGGCGACCTGGGGCCGTATCCCGAAGACCTTCGTGCGCCTGGACGCCGACGCGAGTCTGCCGCCGGCCATGCAGGACCGGCTGATCCGCGAGGGCAACGCGCTGACGCCGGACAACCCGTACGACGTCCGCACTCTCGAAGGCAGCAACCTGAAGTGGCTGATCGACCCGGCACCGGCGGCCCGAGTTTTGGGTGAACTCGCCGCGCTCACCACCCGGTCCGCCTGATCACGAGCGCCGCGGGCGTGTCGCCAGGGATCCCGATCGGTGGCAGAGCGGATCGGTGCGAACATGGGCCTCACGTACTGGGCGACCGGTGGACTGCACGTCCGCGGTGCCCGCGGGTGGGGAGGGAGTGACAGTGGGGGCGGCTGAGGAAGCGGCTGGGATCGCCGAGCTGCTGAAGGAGTGGAAGGACCGCTCCGGATACAGCTACGGGGTGCTCGCGAAGCGATTACACATGAGCACCTCGACGCTGCATCGCTACTGCAACGGTGACGCGGTGCCGACGGAGTACGCACCGCTGGAGCGGCTGGCACGGCTGTGCCGGGCGACGCCGGACGAGCTGGTGGAGCTCCACCGGCGCTGGATCCTGGCGGACGAGGCACGTCGGCGGGAGCGGGACCGTAAGCAAGGGGGCGGGGGCGCGGCCGATGCAGAGACAGTCGATGCAGAGACAGCTGATGCAGAGACTGGGGCCGAGACAGAGACAGAGACAGAGGTAGAGGCAGGGACGGGCAGAGAGACAGAGGCAGAGGCAGAGGCAGAGCAACGTACCGGTGGCGTGCCCCCGACGGTCCCTGTCGTCGCGCTCGCCGCCTCATCCTCCGCCTCCTCCTCCGCTTCCGGCCCCGGTCCGGTCGCCGAGATCGCCCGTGAGGGGTGGCCCGTGCGGCAGGTGACCTCCGCGGGTGGTCGACGGCGTCTTGCGCTGACCGCCGGCATCGCCGTGGCCGCCGTCGCCGCGTCCGCCGCGCTGGTGGCGGGGCTTGCCTCCGGTAGTGGCGACGGCCGTAAGGCGGAAGCCGGAGCGGTCACGAGTACGGAGAGCGGCAGCAGGACGACGAAGACCAAGGGCGGCCGGTCGGCGTCCGCGAAGCCGCCCGGTGCGGGTGGCGCGAGTCGGCCCCCGTCCCCGTCACCGTCCTCGTCCCGTACGCCCAACGGCAAGGCGTCCGGTGGAGCCGGTGACCGGGCGACCAGTCCGGACGCGGCCGATCCGGCCGGCCTCCCGGTGAGTGTGGATGTCCGCCCGTTCACCTGGGAGGACCCGTGCAGCCAGCGGTACTTGGTCGACCGGGATCCGAGCGAGATGCCCCCGCCGCCCGCCGAACAGAACGCCCGGGGCTGGATCTCGGGGCTGGGCGCCATCTCGGCGGACAGCCAGCTGGTGCAGCTGTCGGTGCAGGGCGCGGGTGACGACACGGTGGTCCTGCACGCCCTACGGGTGCGCGTGGTGGGAAGTGCGGCGCCACCCGCCTGGAACGCCTACAGCATGGGCGTGGGCTGTGGCGGTGGCATCGAGCCGAAAATGTTCGGGGTCTCCCTGGACGCGGCGCAGCCACGGATCACGCCGCAGAACGGTCAGCGGGACTTCCCGTACAAGGTGAGCGAGCGGGACCCCGAGGTTTTCAAGGTCATCGCGCGGGCCGGCGCCCGCGACGTGCGCTGGTACCTGGAGCTGGAGTGGTCCAGTGGGAACCGGCACGGCACGCTCCGGATCGACGACAACGGGGAGCCGTTCCACACCAGTGGGATGGCAGGCCGGCCTCAGTACGACTACCCGCTGGGTGGCAGCAATGAGTGGATTCCCGCCCCGAAGGAGAACGGCTGATCCCGGTCCCGGCGGGCTTTCCCTGGGCCCGAAATCGGCTGTTCCCGGTCCCGGCGATGGTGCCGGTCCCGGGACCCGACCGAGATAGGTGATGCTCCTTACCAGGTCAGGGCATCCTCGGCGGAGGACTGCCAGTAGGTGACCCAGGCCGAACTGTCAGTGGCGATGCCGCCCTTGGGCAGCGCGAACCGCACAGCCGGGCCGGTGGAGCCGTTCGCCGCCCGGTTGGAGAACAGGACGCCGAGGGTGCGGGCGGTGTAGGGCTCGCTGCCGGAGCCGTCGGCGGACTGGTACATGACCCCCGCGTACGCCGACTCGCCCGGTGCGAGCCTGATCACGGCCTGCGGCTTGGACTTGTCGAGAATGGTGGTGGCGGCCTGGGCGTCGTCCCACCGCAGGTACGGGGCGTTGTAGGCGTAGCAGGGCACGGAGCCGGTGTTGGTGGCGGTGAGGAGCAGGTGGTTGACGGGGCGATTGGCCTTGGTCACGGTGACCTTGACCCGCGCGCCGGTGCAGACGACGGTAGCCGCGTTGCTGCCGGCACCCTTGCCGCCGCCGGCGGCCTGACCGGAGCCATTCCTTCCGCTGGTTCCGCTGCCGGCGGCACCCGACCCGGCCTTCGACGAGTGACCGTCCTCGGCCTGGCCGTTCGCCTGCGATGACGACGATGAGGACGGGGCGTCCTGGCCGCCGGTCGCGGGTGAGGAGGGCGCGGCCGGGGCCTGGCTGCCGGTGTCCTTCGCCTCGTTCTCGCAGGCGGTCAGCGAGAGGGCGGCCGCCAGTACGGCGGCGGAGGCGACGAGGCGGGTGGTGTGGCGGGCGATGCGCATGGTGAGTAGGTGCTTTCTCTCTCGGTGGGGTGGCCCGGTCGGCCTACGTGAGGTCAAAGACAGGGGCGTCACAGACAGCTGACGACCAGGAGGCAGACGGTTGCTGCTGAGGCGGCGAACACCGCCAGTGCCACCACGTCGGTGACGTCGGCACGGCGCAACCGTCGGATCCGGAAGCGGGTCTGCATGGTGTCTCCCTTCGGCGTGAGGTCGTCGCTGCTTGCCGAGCTGAGCTTGCGGTGCCCTCCGTCCCAGCCGCCACGGGCACCGCGGAACACGGGACACTGGAACGCTCATACCGTCTCTGACCTGCGGGAACGCGCACTGCCTGGAACGCCGCACCGGGACGCGGCAGGCGTCGGCCGCCGTGCAGGAACGTGCGAGCGGCGTGTGGGCCGGGCGGAGCGGTGCGTTGCCTTGGGTAGGAAGCGGGCCCGGACGGCCGGGTCGGGCAGTCCCACGTGAGCATCGTCACAACTGCCGTGCCGCAGGGGTGCGTTGTCCAGTCCGGGCTAGGACTTGCTGCATGACAGGGGCTGGAGTTGAGGTGATCGCCCGCGGGGCGAGTGTGCAGGGTCCGAGAGGACCGGTGTTCGAGGGCGTGGACCTGGAGGTGCCGGCGGGCGGACTGCTGGCCGTGCACGGGCCGGCAGGGTCCGGGCGTACCTCCCTGCTGCTCGCGCTCGCCGGGCGGATGCGGTTATCCGGCGGGGCCATCCGGGTCGGCGGGTCCGTCCTGCCTGCGGAGGGCCGGCGGGTACGCGCGGCGGTCGCCGTCGCCCGGGCGGCGCCCGCCGTCGCTCTCGAAGGGCGACTGCGGGTGACGGAGGTGATGGCTGAACGCCGCCTCACCGGAGCCGGGGTGACCGAGCGGCGCATCCGCGAGGCGTTCGAGATCGTGGGCATCGCCCCACGCAGGTCGGACCTGGTCGAGGACCTCGATCCGGTCGAGGCGCTGCTGCTGGCGGCTGCGCTGGCCCTCGCCGAGCGTCCCGGCGCCCTCGTCGTCGACGACGTCGACGAAGGCCTGCCGCCCGACGCGCACGACAGCGTGTGGCAGGCGCTGGACCGGGTCAGGAACAGCGGGCCCACCGTACTGGCCGGGTGCCTCCGCACGCCGTCGCCCACGGCCGGTCTCGTCGCACTGTCCTTGCCACGGCGCAGCCGGGACCGCCTCCCGGCCGAGACGACCGTCGCCCGAGAGGACGCCGACATATGAAGGCCGTCAAGCTGGCACTGCTGGAACTCCGGCGCTTCCGCGGTCCGGTGCGCCGCCTGGTTCCCGTACTGCTCTGCCTGGTGCCGTTGCTGTACGGGGCCATGTACCTCTGGGCGAACTGGGACCCGTACGGCAAGACCGACCGCATGCCGGTGGCCGTCGTCAACCAGGACCACCTGGCGCATGCCAAGCAGGGCCGCCGGGTGGACGCCGGTGATCAGCTGGTGCAACAGCTCAAGGCGTCCGGCACCTTCGACTGGCACTTCGTCGGCCGGGACGAGGCGCGGGACGGGCTGGAGCACGGCCGCTACTTCTTCACCATCCACATCCCGCCCGACTTCAGCCACAAGATCGCCACCGGCGCCGACACCCGTCCCCAACAGGCCGGCATCCGGATCGAACTCAACGATGCCAACAACTACATCGCCGGCATCATGACCGAAGTGGTGCAGACCAAGCTGCAGGACCAGATCAACTCCGCCACCCATGCCGCCTATGTGCGCAGCATCTACGGCGAACTGTCCGACGTACGCGACAAGTTGACCACCGCCTCCGACGGCGCACACCGCCTGCTGGGGGCCACCCGCGTGGCCCAGCAGGGCACGTCCACGATCACCTCGGCCACCTCCACCCTGCACGACGGGGCCTTTGACGTCGCATCCGGGGCACGGCAGATCGCCCGGGCCACAGGACAGATCGACGACCTCACCGGCCGCCTGGACCAGGCCGCCGCCGACCGGCTTCCCGGCGCCGCCTCCGCGCTGGTGAGCACCGCCCGGCTGACCGCCGACGGTCTGGACGCCGTGCACACCGCCACCACCGCCACCCGCAAGGGCACCTCCCGGGCCGTGGCCGACCTCACCGCTCTCGCCACCACGCACCCGGAACTACGCGACGACCCCGTCTACCGCCGGGCCCTGGGCCACGCCCGTAGCCTGGACTCCACCGCCACCGCTCTCGACGGCCGGGCCGCCGCCGCGGAGAGCAACGCCCGTCGGTCCCTCGACGAAGCCGAGCGCCTCCAGGACGACGTCGGCTCACTCCAACGCGACGTACTGGCCCTGCACACCCCGCTCCGCCTCGTCGACAGCGGTTCGCACAGCGCGGCCGACGGCGCGCACGGCCTCGTCGCAGGGCTCGCCACCCTGGAAAAGGGCTCCGGTGCCCTGCACACCGCTGCCGAGCAGGCGCACGGCGGCGCCTCGGAAGTCTCCCGCACCGTGGACGACGGACTGCACAAAATCCCCCGCACCAGCCCCGACCAGGTCGCGCACGCCGCCGAGGTACTGGGCACGCCCGTGCACATCGACCGGACGAACCTGCACCCGGCCGGTGTCTACGGCCGAGGGCTCGCACCGTTCTTCTTCGGCATCGCCCTGTGGGTGTTCGGCCTCTTCGCCTACCTGCTGCTGCGCCCCCTCAACACCCGTGCCCTGGCCGGGCGGGTCAGCGCCTTCACCACGGCCGTCGCCGGATGGCTACCGGCCGCACTGCTCGGCGCCGTGGGGGCACTGGTGCTCTACGGCGTCGTCGACCTGACCCTCGGACTGAACCCCGTCCACGGCTTCTGGACGCTCGCACTCCTGGTCACCGCGGCGGCGGCGTTCGTGGCCGTCGACCACTGTCTGCGCACCGTGTTCGGGGTGCCCGGCGACGTCCTGTCACTGGTCCTGCTCATCCTGCAGCTCACCGCCTCGGGCGGCCTCTACCCGCTGCCCACCGAACCGGCCTTCTTCCAGGTCCTGAACCCGTTGCTCCCGATGACCTACCTCGTCGACGGACTACGAGTGACCGTCTCCGGCGGCCTCACCGGAAATCTGCTGCGGGACTTCGCGGTCCTCCTCGCCTGCACCGCCGGTTTCCTGGCAGTGACCGCCCTCGCCGTACGGCGGCAACGGGTGTGGACGGTCGGACGCCTCCATCCCGACGTTTCGCTGTAGGGGCGTGCGTCGTCGACCGACGTGGGGTGCGGGCATGGCTGCCCGTCGGTCGGTCGCCCCCGGGCCCGGCCTCGGCCAGACGGCCAGGCGGCCAGCCGGGCAGGCCGTCAGGCGGAAAGGCCGAGCGTGGTCAGGCGGTCCGGGTCGGTGAGGATGTCGAGTCCGGCGATACGGCCGTCCCGGATGGTGAACGACATGACCGACAGCGGTCGGCCCTCGGCGAAGGAGACGACGCCGGGCGTGCCGTTGACCAGCACCAGACGCGCCTCCGCCGCGAAGCGGGCGAAGGTGATGGCCTGGGACGCCACGTCGGCCGCACCGCGCCGCAGGACGCTCGGGACGAGCGTGCCGCCGTCGGAGCGCGCGACCACATCGGGGTCGAGGACGGCCAGGAGCGCTTCGAAGTCGCCACCGCGGGAGGCGGCCAGGAAGGCGTTGACGACGTCGCGCTTGCGCGTGAGGTCCGTGTCCGCCGCCGGGGCGGCGCCCTGGACCCGGCGGCGGGCGCGGCTGGCGAGCTGCCGGGTGGAGACCGTGGTCCGACCGAGGATGGGCGCGATGTCGTCGAAGGGAACGTCGAACATGTCGTGCAGGACGAAGGCGAGCCGCTCGGCCGGGGCGAGGGTCTCCAGCACGATCATGAGCGCGATGCCCACCGAGTCAGCGATCAGGATCTCCTGCTCGGGATCGACCCGGGCCAGCGCGGTGACCACCGGGTCGGGCAGCCGCACCGATCCGTCCTGCTCGGGCAGCGGATCCTCGCGGCGCGAGGTACGCGAGCGCAGCATGTCCAGGCAGATCCGGCCGACGACCGTGGTGAGCCAGGCCCCCAGGTTCTTCACCTCGCTCACGTCGGTGCGGCTGAGCTTGAACCACGCCTCCTGGACGGCGTCCTCCGCCTCGGCGAGCGATCCCAGCATCCGGTAGGCCACCGCGCGCAGCCCCGGCCGCTCCACCTCGAAGCGGTCGGCCAGAAGAAAGTTCTCGCTCACCTGCCACACCCCCGTGTCCGGATCCGTCGGTCCGGAGAAGACGCTAACCGATCACCGGGAAAGCATGGGATGAATACCGCAATCGGCAGCGGTGCCGGAGTGCGCGGCCCGGGTACCGACCGAGGCCGGCACTCGGGTCGCCCAAGCGCCGGCGGCTGGCTGGGAGGTCGGTGGCCTGGCCGGGATCCGTTGGGCAGGATGCTCGGGTGGCGAAGTCGTGGGCGTGTGAGGCATGTGGGGTGCGGCTCCCGGGGCGCTCGCGGTCCGGGGCGGACGGCAGACAGCGCGGGGGCCGGCCGGCGCGGTACTGCTCCGACGCCTGCCGCCAGCGCGCGTTCCGGGAGCGGGCGGCCGCGGCGTCCCGGGCTGCCCCGCGCGCGGGACTGCCGGGCCGCGGACTACCGGTCTCGCTCGATGCGTTCGTGGGGCGCGAACGCGAGTTGGCGCGCTTGCGTACGCTGCTGCGGTCGTCGCGACTGCTGACGCTGACCGGGCCCGGCGGGGTGGGCAAGACGCGGCTGGCGGTCGAGGTCGCGGGCGGTGTGCGCGGCGGACGCGCGGGACGTGCCCAGTTGGTGGAGCTGGCCGGGCTGCACGACGGTGAGCTGCTGCCGCAGACCGTGGCCGCCGCCCTCGGTGTGCGGGAGCGCGCCGGCCGGACGGGAACGGAGGCGTTGGTCCGCGCCCTGGAGAAACGCAGCACCCTGCTCCTTCTCGACAACTGTGAGCATCTGGCCGAGCCCTGCGCGGTGTTGGCCGCGGCACTCCTCACCCGCTGCCCCGGCCTGCGGATCCTCGCCACCAGCCGAGAGCCGCTACGGGTGCCCGGCGAGGTGGTCTTCCGCGTCGGCATCCTGTCGCTGCCGCCGGGCCCCGCAGGTGCTGGCGGGGATCAGCACGGAGACCAGGGCACCGACCCGCTCCTCCGGTCGGAGGCGGTCCGGCTCTTCCTGGAGCGCGCCCGCACCTGCCATGCGGGGTTCGAGCCCACGCCCGGGGACGTCCGGACCGTGGCCGAGATCTGCCGACGACTGGACGGGCTGCCGCTGGCCATCGAACTCGCCGCGGGCCGTATGGCAGCGCTCCCGCCCGCCGGGATCCTGCGCGGACTGGACGATCAGCTGTCCCTCCTGACCGACGGCAGCAGGACGGGACCGGGCCGCCATCGCGAGCTGGGCGCCACGATCGACTGGAGCCATCGCCTGCTGGATCCCCTGGAACGGGCGGTTTTCCGACGGCTGTCGGTGCTCGGCGGCGGGTTCGACGCGGAGAGCGCCGCCGCGGTCTGTGCGGATTGCGCTGCGGCCGCCGACGGTGTCGAGGGATGCGAGGGTTGCCGCGACGGGCGGTGCTGCGTACGGCGGAAACAGGTGTTGCCCGTGCTGTGCGCCCTGGAGGCCAAGTCCCTGATCGTGCGGGTGCACGGGGACGCGCCGGGCACGGCGAGGTTCCGGCAGCTCGCGGCGATCCGGGCGTACGGCATGGACCGGCTCGCCGAGGCCGGGGAACTACCGGCGGTCTGGGACCGGGCGGTGGACCGGCTGGCCGAACAGGCGGCTGAGGGCTCCACCATGGTCTTCCCGGACGGCGCCGCCCTGCCGCTGGCCCGGGAACAGGAGAACCTCGCGGCGGCCGTGGCCCGTTGCGGCGAACGGAGCGACCCACGGCACACCGAGCTCGCCCTCGCATTGGCCCGACTCCACTACCAGCAGGAGCAGTTGACGGCTGCCCGTACGTTGCTGACCGAGGTGCTGGCGCGGACCACGTACGGCTCCCGGGACCACGGTGCGGCGTTGGCGCTGGCCGCCCGCGCGGCCTGTCAGCAGGACGACCGGTCGGCGGCGCTCGCCTTCGCCCGGGAAGCGGTCGCCGTGGAACGCGCCGGCCCACCGCACCCCGGCCGGCTGGCCAACGCCCTGGACGCCCTGGCGGCCGCGCACCTGTGCCGCGGTGCCTACCACGAGGCCGTCGCCGTCTTCGCCGAGTGTGTGGCGGTGGTCCGTACGCTGGACCGCCCGCTGGACATCGCCGTGTGCGGGCACCACCTCGCCTGGGCCCTGCTCCAGACGGGCGACACGGCGCAGGCGGCCGCACTGATGGAGAAATGCCTCCCCGTCCTGGAATCCGGCGCTCCACCGGGCCAGGCAGCGGCCGCTCTCCACACCTCCGGCGCGATCCAGCTGGCGCTGGGGAACTGGGACGCGGCCGAGAACAGGTTCGCCGAGGTGCTGGCAAAGGTGCCGGACGGTGAGAGCCTCCACGCGCTCTATCCGGTGGAGGGCCTGGCCATCCTGGCGGCCGAACGCGGCGCGCCCGAAAGGGCGTTACGGCTCTATGCCGCGGCCGCCGCAGCGCGGCAACGCACCGACGCCGAACCGGAAGCGAGCTGGCGGACAACGGTGGAGGCCGCCGCGGCCCGGGCCAGGGAGCGGCTCCACCCCGCACGGGTCGACGCGGCGATGACGGCCGGCCGCCGCCTGTACGGGGAACGGCTGCTGTCCTACGCCCTACGCGACAACGCATCGGCCGACCGCTCGACGCACGCGAACCACGATGATCCCACCGACGTCGCGCACCCGACCCCAACCGAACCGATCAGCTACCCCGCTACCCAACTTCCGCTCACACCACGAGAATTGACGGTCTCGCAGCTGGTCGCCGAGGGGATGACCAACCAGCAGATCGCCGCGCAGCTGGGCATGTCCAAGAGCACGGTCGCCAGTCATCTCGACCGGGTCCGGGACAAGCTGGGCGTCCGCTCCCGTACGCAGATCGCCGTCCGGGTCTCCGGACGGGCGGGTGGTCCGGGGGCTGAGTCGGTGTAGCTGGAGGTGGCTGAGGGTAGCCGAGGCGCGGTCGGCCCGAAGGGCGGTCGGCCCGAAGGGCGGTCGGGCCGAGGGACGTCTGAGGGCGCCGCCCGCCACGGCCAGGCGGCGGAGGGCGGTAGGGCGGTAGGGCGGTGGTGCATCGGGCTGCTCCCAAGGACGGCGGCTACAGAGCCAGGAGTCGGTAGCTCGCTGACAACTCTCCCTGCCCTGACCCCCGTTGTCCTCAGGGTTCAACCCTGGGCGGTCCCCGAGGCAACCCTGAAAGCCCCCTGCCTCCCGCCAGACACATCCTGGTCCCCGCGGGTGCGCGACCGGCAGCTCGGCGACCGGAGCGGCTCCGTCCGTGATCCGCCGGACAGGCCCTTCACCTCCCTCGTGGGGTTTCGTCACGCCCGTAACTGGTCGGTCATTCGACGGATGTGCGCAGTCGACCTGACCACGGAGGCTGATCTGAGCCGGGAGAGTGCTTCCTCCCCGGCGCTCTCCCCAACGCCACCACCCCGCAAAGGAGACGCGATGCGGTACGCCGACGAGACCGGCCCGGACGATGCTGCCGGAACGCAGCACGGTTCACGCAGGTCCTTCATCAGGTCGACCTCCGCCGGAGTGACGGCAGTGGCGCTCGGCGCGAGCGTGGCCGCCTCTGCCGGCCCTTCGGCCCAAGCAGCGGAGGCGGCCGCCCCGGGGGCCCGGCGCGGCACCCGTCCGCTCGCCGTCACCCCGGCCTGCTCGGGCCAGGAAACACCGGCATCCATCGAGGGCCCGCTGTTCAAGCCCAATTCCCCCGCGCGCAGCGATCTGATCACGCCTGCGATCCAAGGCGTACGGCTCGACCTCAGCGGTGTCGTGTACGACACGTCCTGCAAGCCCCTGCCCGAAACGCTCATCGAGTTCTGGCAGTGCGACCAGAACGGCGACTACGACACCTCGGGCTTCTCCCTGCGCGGCCACCAGTACACCGACAGCAGGGGTGCCTACCAACTCCGGACCATCATCCCGCGGGACTACTGGGGACGTTGGGGCCAACGTGCCCCGCACATCCACACCCAGGTCCAGGCCTCCGGCGGCCCGGTGCTCATCACTCAGCTGTACTTCCCCGACAGCACCCAGGCGTACGGACGGGACTTCGCCGCTCTCAACGCCGCCGACCGACTCCTCAACCGCGCATGCACGATCAGCCTCACCGGTCAGGAGGGCGGCCGCTACACCGGCGCCTTCGACTTCGTGATCACGACCACGGTGTAGGCGCCGGCGGTCAAGTTCGTCACCACCACGATGCAGGTAGCGGGGCCCGAGTTCGTCAGCACCGTCCGATGGCCCGACGGGTCCGACGCGGCCTTCGCCGTCCCCGTACCCACCCTCATCCCCCGTCCCCCTTCAGACAAGGAAATTCGTATGCCCTCGCACAGCCCCTTCCCCCGGCGGCGATCCGTCCGGGTCTCCCTGCTGGCGGCCCTCGTCGCCACCGTGGTCACCGGGAGCCTGGTATCGGTCGGCCAGAGCGGTGATCCGACGACTCCGACCGCAGCCTCCGCTCCCGCGGCATCCCTCGCCCCCGCCGCCCCGCACGCGGGGGCGTGGCAGGCAACCCCGGTGCCCGTCAAGAAGGGGGATCTGACGGCCGTCGCCGCCCTGAGCGACAAACAGGCCTGGGCCGTCGGCTACCGGCTCAAGAGCGCCACCTCGCTCGAGGCGGTCGCACTGCGCTGGGACGGTAAGACCTGGACCCAGGAATCCACCCTCCCCGACAACAGCTTCCCGCAAGCGCTCGCCGTCCGTTCGGCCACCGACATCTGGGCGGTGGGCAGCGCCTCGGCCCATTGGGACGGCACCAAGTGGACCGCGTACCAGCTGGACAAGGACCCCTCCGGCCACGTCGTCCCGGATGCCGTGGCAACAACCTCCGACGGGAAAGTGTGGACGGCGGGCCGGGCCATGGGCCGGTCGATCAAGGACGGCGTGCCGGCCGTCCAGTCCTGGGACGGCAAGGCCTGGCACCGCCAGTCCCTGCCCGATGTCGGCAAGGGTGAACTCAGCGGGATCACGGCGGTCGCGCCCGACGACATCTGGGCCGTGGGAGCGGCCTACGCTCCCGATGAGAAGTCCCAGCAGTCGGCGCTGCTGCTGCACTTCGACGGCAGCAGTTGGCGGCGTGTTGCGGCGCCCGGCCCGCAGACCACCCACAACTGGCTCGGCGGGATCACTGCCCTCTCGGCAGACGACATCTGGGCGGTAGGCGGAAGCACCACCGGCAGTACGGAGCGGCCGCTCGCCGTGCACTGGAACGGCAGCACCTGGACCACGGCCAGGACACCGGACGTGGCCGACGGCCGACTCCGCGGCGTAGGCACATCAGGCAACGGCGATCTGTGGGCCCTCGGCGGGAAGGGGGCGGCCCCCGTCGCTCTGCACTGGAACGACCAGCACGACCAGTGGGAGAAGACCACTGCGCCGGACCTCGTCATCCGCAGCTTCACCACCGTGCCCCACAGCGCCGACCTGTGGGCCACCGGAATCTCCCCCCACGGCGACCTCATTCCGGCGATCACCCGCCTCAAGAACTGATACCGGGTACTGCGTGGGCCGCCGGCACTGGCGCACAGCGGGGTTGTCCCTCCTTGCGTAAGCCCGCTGGGAGGCTCCGGATGGAGCGGAGTAACTTGCTCAACTCAGCTCACAGCAAAACGGATTGGGTTCCTCCAATGTGCCGATCCGTTTCCGACCAGCAGGTATGTTCCCCGCTCCGCTCCACCACGACCGGCAACTACCACCGCATCCGTAAAAAAATTCGATCATGGCGCGGTTGTTCGGTGTTAGCTTGTGCCCGAGCAGTCGGATGACTGCCGATTTATACCCATGGAGGCTGATATGGAAGAGCAGAA
Source organism: Streptomyces bugieae (assembly GCF_036352915.1). Classification (NCBI taxonomy): domain Bacteria; kingdom Bacillati; phylum Actinomycetota; class Actinomycetes; order Kitasatosporales; family Streptomycetaceae; genus Streptomyces; species Streptomyces bugieae. The sequence goes on along the minus strand of NZ_JAZBJP010000001.1, from coordinate 244,482 downwards.
CGAGCTGTCGACCGTGGAGCCGTACGCAGCCCCGATGCTGGTTGAGGTCGGCGAGTTCAACGAGGACACGCTGGGCTTCATCGGCTGGGGCAAGGACATCTTCGGCCACTACGGCGGCTGACCGACCGTCACCAGCTGATCGACAGCTGGCTGACCCTCAACAGCTGGATTTCGCCAGCTGACTTTCAGGAGTAAGCACAGATGACCGGTGCTGGGTTCGTGGTCCTGCCGGATGCGGCGTCCGCGGTAGAGGTACGTGCGGCGGTGCCCTGGCCGGCGCCCCAGGTGCTCTCGCACGCCTCTGGACGTCCGTGGCTGGTGGGCAGGTGGCTGCCTGACGCGGTTCAGGTGGCCACGGCGGGCCCGGTACGGGTGGCGGTGATCGGGATCTGCCCGGTCACCGCCACGCGGTTGTCCGAACTCACCGCCCGTATCCGCACCAGCGCCGACATCGACGCCCTGGCGGCGGCCCTGCCGGGATCGTGCTACGTCATCGCCTCGCTCGACGGACAGGTCCGCGTACAAGGCAGCATCACCGGGCTGCACCGGATCTTCCACACCCACCTCAACGGCCTGCCCGTCGCCGCCGACCGCGCTGATGTGCTGGCCACGATGACCGGTGCCGGAATCGACGAACGCGCCCTGGCCCTACGCCTGGCCTGCGGCGGACTCGTTCCCCCGCCGCTGAGCGACACACCCCTGTGGTCAGGCATCTCCCCACTGCCCGCGGACCACTACCTGCTACTGCAGGACCAACAAGCCCGGCAGGTCCGCTGGTGGCAGCCACCCACCCCCGACCTCTCCCTCGCCGCGGGCGCAACGGCCCTGCGCGAGGTGCTGGAGACGGCCATGGCCGGCCGCGCGCCCTCCGCGGGCCGGCTGAGCAGCGACCTGTCCGGCGGCATGGACTCCACCTCCCTGTGCTTCCTCGCCGCCCGCACCACCCCCGACCTGCTGACCTTCCGCTGGGGCGAGGCCGAGGCCGGCAACGACGACGCGGCCTTCGCCGCCCACTCCATCGACGCCCTCGACCGGGCCGAGCACCTCGTCATACCCCCGGCCGACCTCCCGGCCCTCTTCACCGACCCGGCCACCACGACCGAGTTGGAAGAGCCCTACCCGTTCGTCCGCACCGGCGCACGTACCCGCCACACCGCCCGGTTGCTCGCCGACCGCGGAGTCCACCGCCATCTGGCCGGGCACGGCGGCGACGAATTGTTCACCCCCTTCCCCGGCTATCTGCACCCGCTGCTGCGGCGCCGCCCCGTCACCGCGCTGCGGCACGTCCGCGGTTACGCCGCCCTCAAGCGCTGGCCGCTGCTGCACACTCTGGCTGCGCTGACCCGCCCCGGTCACCAGGCATCGTGGTGGCGCGCCCAGGCCGACCACCTCACCGACCCACCGTCGCGCAAGCGCCGCCCCAGTCTGGGCTGGGGTCTGTGGCCGCTGCGCGCCCCGGCCTGGGTCACCACCGAGGCCATCGAGACCGCCCGCGCCGGCCTCGGCCGGACCGCAGCCCAGGCAGAGCCGCTCTGCACCGACCTCGGTCAGCACCAGACCCTGCTCGCCGTACGCACCGCCGCCCCCTGGTACCGGCTGCTGGCCCGCCCGTTCGCCGACGCCGGCGTCCAGCTCGACTCGCCGTTCTTCGACGACCGCGTCGTCGAGGCCGTGCTCCGGGTGCGCACCCACGAACACGCCGGGCCCTGGCACTACAAACCCCTGCTCGCCCACGCCATGCGCGGCATCGTCCCCGACACGGTGCTGGGCCGGTCCACCAAGGGCGAGTTCAGCGAAGAGGCCAGCACCGGCCTCCGCCGCAACCTGCCCGCCCTGCTGGAGTTGTTCGAGGATTCGGCCCTGGCCGCCCACGGCCTCATCGACCCGGCCGTACTGCGCACCCAACTGCTGGCCCCCCAGGCGACCAACGCCATGAACATCGCCCTGGAACCCCTCATCGGCTGCGAAACCTGGCTGCGCGCAGCCACCCGGCCCACCGCACCCACGCCCGCTCGATCCACGCCCATCCGACCCACCCCCGCCCGAAGGACGACCGACACCCATGCACCTGCACCCTGACGTGGTCTCCACCGACACCGACGACGGCACCGTGCTGCTCAACCAACGCACCGGCCGCTACTGGCAGCTCAACACCACCGGCGCCCACGTACTGCGCGAACTCCTCGCCGGCCACACCCCGAACGACATCGCCGCCGACCTCGCCGCCCGGCACCACATCGACTCCACCCGAGCCGAACAGGACGTCACCGCGGTCCTCACCCAGCTGCGCACCGCCGACCTGGTGACCACATGAGCCTCCCCGTTGCCCTGTCCGAACGACCCCGCCTGCCCCTGCACCGCCGCCCGGTACCCCTGCTGGCCGTCGCCGCCGCCCGCCTGCTGGCCAAGCTGAAACCGGCCCGCCTGCGCCGGATCCTGGAATTCGCCCGCCGCGGCGCCCGACCTGCCACCGCCGAACAGGCCCTGGCCGCCCGCGAAGCGGTCGTCGCCGTCAGCCTGCGCTGCGCCGGCCAGGGCTGTCTGCAACGCTCCATCGCCACCGCTCTGCTCTGCCGCCTGCGCGGTGCCTGGCCCACCTGGTGCACCGGTGTGCGCACCCACCCGTTCGCCGCCCATGCCTGGGTCGAGGCCGACGGCCACCCCGTAGGCGAGCCCCACCCCAAGGGCCACTTCAAACCACTGATCGCCGTGCCACCCCTCCCGCCGGCGGGGGAGTAGCTGAGCGCCACCCGTCAGCGACTCAGGCGCGCGTTGACCCGGGCGGCCTGGCGCGTCAGGTGGTCGCGCTCGGCGAGGTTGGGTGCCTTGTGGGCCGCCTCGGCGTACAGCCGTGCCGCAGTCGCCAAGTCGCCGTCGCACTCGTGGAGGTAGGCGGCCACCGCGGTGTGGCGGGGCAGTGCGTCGTCCAGCTCCGCGAGCGCCGCCAGGCCGGCGCGCGGTCCGTCCGCCTCGCCCACGGCGACCGCGCGGTTGAGCCGGACGACCGGGCTGTCGGTCAGGCGCGTGAGCTCGTCGTACCACTCGACGATCTGCACCCAGTCGGTCTCCTCGGCGGTGGGCGCGTCGGCGTGGAGGGCGGCGATGGCGGCCTGGGCCTGGAACTCGCCCAGCCGGTCGCGGGCGAGGGCCGCCTGCAGGATCTCCACGCCCTCGGCGATCAACTTCGTGTCCCACCGGGCGCGGTCCTGCTCGGCGAGCGGCACCAGGCTGCCGTCGGGCGCGGTCCGGGCGGCTCGTCGGGCGTGGTGGAGCAGCATGAGGGCGAGCAGCCCGGCCACTTCGGGGTGGTCGATCGTGGCCGCGAGCTGCCGGGTGAGCCGGATGGCCTCGGCGGCCAGGTCGACGTCGCCGGAGTAGCCCTCGTTGAAGACCAGGTAGAGGACGCGCAGCACGGTGGCGACGTCGCCGGGCCGGTCGAACCTTCCCCCAGCTCTCGAATGCGCTCGAGCAGGGGATAGCCCAACATCGGAGACGGTGCGCTTGGCCCGGCTGATGCGCTGCGCCATGGTCGCCTCGGGCACCAGGTAGGCCTGGGCGATCTGGCGGGTGGTGAGCCCGCCGACGGCGCGCAGCGTGAGGGCGACCGCGGACGCAGGTGTCAGCGACGGGTGCGCGCACAGGAAATAGAGCTGGAGTGTGTCGTCCGCCGCGGGCACGGGCCCGGACGCCGGCTCCTCCTCGACGCGTTCCTCACGCCGGCGGCGGGCTGCGTCCGCCCGGGTCGCGTCGAGGAACTTGCGCCAGGCCACGGAGACCAGCCAGCCCTTCGCGTCCCGCGGAGGGTCGGCCGGCCAGACGCGAACCGCCTCGACGAGCGCGTCCTGCACCGCGTCCTCGGCCGCCGCGAAGTCGGCTCCGCGGCGGACGAGGACGGTGAGCACACTCGGCGTGAGGCTCCGGATCAGGGCCTCGTCCATCTGGGACACCTGCGGGGTCACTCCGTGATGGTGGGGGGCGCGGTCAGGAACGGGCGCAGCTCCAGCCACTCGTGGATCGGCTTCCCGCCCGCCCCGGGGGCGGCCGACAGTTCCCCGGCCAGCTCGACGGCCCGCTCGTAGCTGTCGACGTCGATCACCATCCAGCCGGCGATGAGGTCCTTGGTCTCGGCGAACGGACCGTCGGTGACCGGCGGGCGGCCCTCGCCGTCGTACCGGACCCACTTCCCCTCGGGGGCGAGCGCCTGACCGTCGACGAACTCGCCGGTCTTCTCCAGCCGGGCCGCGAAATCGTTCATGTACTGCACGTGGGCCGAGATCTCCTGCGGCGTCCACTGATCCATGGGCACGTCGTTGACCGCAGCCGGAGCGCCGCGGTAGTGCTTGAGCAGCAAGTACTTGGCCATGGTGTCTCTCCTCGATGCTGTTGCGACCCATTGTGGCCGCGTTCACTGCTGGGACGGAGCCGGCCACGCGTTCTCGACATCGCCGTCAGAAATTTTTTTGGGCTCTTGTGGGGGCTCATCGATGAGCCTGGGTGAGCCGTCTCCCGGCGTCCGGGTCCACGGCGTGGCGCAGGGGGAGAGGGCGGCTCGCCCACACCTCGCACGGTCTGCCATCGCGCACTTCGCCTGCCACGGCACCAGCGACAGCACCGACCCCTCGCAGAGCCGGCTGATCCTGGACGACCACGCCACCGCCCCGTTGACCGTCTCCGCCCTCGGCCGGGTCAGCCTCGACCACGCCCAGATGGCCTAACTATCCGTCTGCAGTACCGCGCACCCCGGCAGCTCCGACCTGATCGACGAGGCCATCCATCTCACCAGCGACTTCCAACTGGCCGGATTCCCCCACGTCATCGGGACTCTGTGGCCGATCGACGACCGCTTGGCCGCCGAGATCGCCGACTCCTTCTACACCCATCTGACCACCGGTACGCCAGGCAGGCTCGATCCCGCACTGGCCGCCACCGCCTTGCACCGCACCCTACGGACCGTGCGCGACCGCTACCCGGCCACCCCTTCCCTGTGGGCGGCATACCTCCACGCCGGCGCATAACCGGGCCTCGTTGGGCGCGAACTCCCGTAGACGTCGCTCCTACGCGACCACATTTCCCATCGTCCTGCCCCCCATGTCACAAACGGCCCGGCTGTCTTGTCTTGTGTGGTGAAGACAGACGCTCACGTCAGGAAGGTGATGGGCATGCGGGTGTTCGTGGCAGGCGGGACGGGGGTCCTGGGGCGGAGGCTGGTGTCGCAGCTCCTGGACCGTGGCCACCAGGTGACGGCCACGACCACGAGTGCGGCCAAGCTGGGACAGCTGGCGCAGATGGGCGCGGACGGTGTGGTGATGGACGGGTTGGATGCGGCGTCGGTGGGTGAGGCGGTCGCCACGGCGCGGCCGGAGGTGATCGTGCACCAGATGACCGCGATCTCCACTGCGCACGCCGGCAAGCCCGATATCAAGCATCCGGACCGTTGGTTCGCCCGCACCAACCGGCTGCGCACCGAGGGGACGGACCACCTGCTGGCGGCGGCCGAGGCGACCGGTGTGCCCCATGTCGTCGCGCAGGGGTACGCCTCGTGGAACGGCATCCGCGAGGGCGGGTGGGTGAAGAGTGAACAGGACCCGCTGGACCTGCTGGAGGGGACGGCGGCGCACGTGGGGTTGAAGGCGTTGAGTCGGGTCGAGGACGTGGTCCTCAAGGCCGGCGGTGCGGTGATGCGCTACGGCGCGTTCTACGGGCCGGGGGCCATCGACGACCAGGTCGAGCTGGTGCGCAAGCGGCAGTATCCGCTGGTGGGGCGGGGTACCGGCTACAGCTCGTGGGTGCATCTCGACGATGCGGCGAGCGCCACCGTCCTGGCTGTGGAGCAGAAGGCGACGGGCGTGTTCAACATCGTCGACGACGAACCGGCGCCGGCGAGCGACTGGTTGCCCCACCTGGCGGCGTGCGCGGGCGCGAAGCGGCCGATGCGCATCCCGGTGTGGCTGGCCCGGCTGCTGGCTGGTGACCAGGCGGTGGTGATGATGACCGAGGGACGTGGTTTCTCCAACGCCAAGGCCAAGCGGGAGCTCGGCTGGCAGCTTCGTCATCCGTCGTGGCGGCAGGGCTTCAAGGAGGAGCTGGCGTGACCGGAATGATGGAAAAGGCCGAGGAATTCGAGGAGTTGCGGCCGCTGCTGTTCTCGATCGCCTACCGGATCCTGGGCAGCGTGACCGAGGCGGAGGACGCCGTCCAGGAGACCTGGCTGCGCTACGAGGCGTCCTCGACACCGCCGGTCTCGGCCAAGGCGTTCCTGTCCGCCGTGGTCACCCGCATCTCGATCAACGTGTTGCACTCGGCCCGCGTCCGGCGCGAAGAGCACGTCGGGCCGTGGTTCCCCGAGCCGCTGCTGAGCGATCCCTACCAGGATCCGGAGCGGTCGGCGGAGTTGGCCGACTCCGTGTCGATGGCGGCGCTGCTCCTGCTGGAGCGGCTCACCCCGCTGGAGCGCGCGGTGTTCGTGCTGCGGGAGGTGTTCGAGTTCGGCTTCCCGGACATCGCCTCGGCGGTGGGCCGCTCACCGGCCGCGTGCCGTCAGCTGGTGGTACGGGCCCGCCGCCACATGGACGCCGGCCGGCCCCGGTTCGAGGCCGACCGGCGAGAGCACGAGGAACTCGCGCTGCGGTTCTTCGACGCCTTCACCGAAGGGGACATCGACGGGGTGCGGGAACTGCTCGCCGCCGACGTGCAGATGGTCGCGGACAGCGGCGGCAAGGCCCCGCAGTGGGCCGGCGGCTTCTTCGGCGCCGACCATGTGTCCCGGGTGCTCGCCGCCCTCGTCGCGTCGTTCGTCCGTATCGGCGGGATCGTGGAACCGCACCAGATGAACGGCCAGCCCGGCGCGATCTTCCGCGACCGGGACGGCAAGGTCATCCACACCTGGACCCTCGACATCCTCGACGGGCAGATCCAGACGATCCGCACGATGAGCAACCCCGACAAGCTCGGGCATGTGGGCCCCGTAGCGGATGCCTGGGCGGTCCTGCGTGAAACGCGGCAGGCACGCCGGGACGACACACATACATACACAACCACCTGAACAAAAGGACCGGCCCAAAATGACCAGGATCGGCATCATCATCGGCAGCACCCGCCCCGGCCGCAATGGCGACCGGGTGGCCCAATGGGTACGGGACCTGGCCGCCGAACATGCAGGTTGCGTCGGTGACTTCGAGCTCGTGGACCTGTCCGACCACGCGCTGCCGCTGCTCGACGAAGCCATTCCAGCGGCCCAGGCGCCGGGCCGCCAGCCGCACACCCGGCGGTGGGCCGAGCGGATCGGCTCGTACGACGCCTACATCTTCGTCACTCCCGAGTACAACACCGCCCCGCCCGCCGCCCTGACCAACGCCATCGACTACCTCTACGCGGAGTGGGGCGGCAAGCCGGTCGCCTACGTCGGTTACGGCGTCTTCGGCGCGGTCATGGCGGTGCAGAAGCTGCGCGCACAGGCGGGCGTGCTGCGGATGGCAGACATCGGGCCCCAGGTGGCGCTGTCGCTGCGCGAGGACTTCGTGAACTTCGCCGACTTCCGGCCTCGGGAACTGCACACGGCGGAGGTGCACCGGCTGGTCGACGAGCTGCTGGCGTGGGCGCAGGCTCTCGGCCCGCTCCGTACGGCTGCCCGGACCGCTGACCACACCGCGTAGCAACCAGGGAGAACAGTCGTCGTGCGTATCACCGTCTTCGGAGCCAACGGCCCCACCGGCCGCCTCCTCACCGGCCAGGCACTCGCCGCCGGACATCGGGTCACCGCGGTCACCCGGCAGCCGGACTCGTTTCCCCTGCACCACGACCGGCTCGACGTCGTCGGTGGCGATGTGCTCGATCCAGTGGCCGTCGACGCCGCCGTGGCGGGTCGGGAGGCGGTGCTCTCAACCCTCGGGGTCCCCGCCGGGAAGGAGCCCATCAGCACCTACTCGCGCGGAGTGGCCGACATCGTCGCGGCGATGACCCGGCATTAGGTGCGCCGGCTCGCCGTGGTCAGCTCCAGCGGGGTCGCTCCGCACCCGTACTCCGAGGGTGGGCTGCTGTTCCATCACGTGCTTCTGCCCTACGTGACAAGGGTGTTGGGCAAGACGCTCTACGACGATATGCGGCGGATGGAAGTGCTGGTGCGAGCCAGCGGTCTGGACTGGACGATCGTGCGGCCGAGCGGTCTGTTCCACCTGCCGTCGGTCACCGACTACACCGTTGTCGAGGGCCACGCCGACGGCAGGTTCACCGCCCGGGTGGACCTGGCCGCCGGCATGCTGGCTCTGCTGGATGACGACCGCCATGTGCGCACCACTGTCAGCGTCATCACCACCGTCGACAACCCCACCTTGCTCCACTGGATCCGCCGGGAAGCTCTCTCCAAGAGCTGAGCCGATGCGTACGCACCGCCGTGCGCACGTGGTGGGCGAGGTGGCGACGTCTGCGGTCGGGGGCCGGAGCCCTCAGTGTGATCCACATGCACGGAGCGTGCCCCATCTGCCCTTCGTTCGCGGGTAATTCGCACCTGATCCACATTTTCCTCCTTGAGCGATGACATGCGCAGGCCCTCGGTATATGGTTCGGCCACTGTCACCCAGGGTGGTGCTCTGGCCAACGGTTGATCCGATGGTTGAACGTCGCCGTGCCTGGGGTGCAGTGCCCTACCCCCCTCAAGCTCTGCCCGCGTGCACCGGACCCGGTCATGACCGACCGGGTCCGTGCGCGCCGCTGAAAGGCATGCCCATGTCCCGAATACGGGTCACCAGACCCGCCGCCCTGACCGCGCTGGCAGGCGTTGGAGCCTGTCTGGCGGTCGTCGTCGTGCCGTCCGCGTTCGCGGGTACGACCACCCCGGCCGGCAGTACCTGCACGATCCGTCCCGCGGCGAAGGGCTCCGAGGCGCCGCTCAGCTGCCTCGGCGTCACCGCTTCTCTCGACCACCTGCCTGCTGTCGGCGAGCAGGCCACCCTCACCGTGAACGTCCGGGCGCAGGCCGACGTCAAGCACGCCGGGCTGTCGATCCAACTGCCGCCCGCGATCCGGGTGACTGGCAACGACTCCGGACTCACCGCACCCACAACGGACGCCTTCGGCCAGCGCACCAGTCGGACGCTCGCCCTCACCCCCGGCACCCGCACCGTCAAGCTCAAGGTCAAGGCCGTCGCCGCCGGGCCCGCCCAGATCCAGGCGGACATCAGCGACATCGACCGTCCCGACCCGCGCCGCGCCGGGCACGACTCGTTGGAACTCACCGTCGGCACGTCCAAGGGCTCCTCCGACAAGGGCGTCTCGGTCACCAAGGCCGACGCGGCCCCGGTCCACCGCCCCGGCTCCGGCACCCGCAAGGCGCGCCCGGTCACCCCCAAGGCCGGCCCGGCTCCTGTCTCTTCCCGTGCCTCGGCTGCCTCGGCCCCGGCCTCCCGGCGCTCCGCCGCCGCGACCGCGTCCAACGCCCAGGTCTGCGTCGGCGGCACCTTCCGCAACCGATTCCAGTCCGCCGAGGGCGGCAGTTGGAACGGCAAGGCCAACCGGGACGAGCCGGTCAGCAACGTCAACATCACCCTGTGGGGCAAGCCGACCGCCAACAGCGGTACGCAGAAGCTCGCCACGGGGATGACCGGCAACGGCGACGGCAGGTTCAACCTCTGCTACGCCCCGAGCGGCTCCGTCATCTCCCAGGCCTGGGTGGAATTCCAGACCCAGGCCGGCCGCATGTGGTCGGTGGTCGACGGCAGCGGCCGCCTCTACTCCACCGCCACGTACTCGCTGAACAACATCTCGGGCAACACCAGCCTGGGCAACGTGTACGCCAACGAAGGACAGAGCCGTGCCTGGCACGCGCTCGACACCCTCAACAAGCTGTGGTGGAACCGCGGTTCCACGACCAACTGCTGGGCGAGCAGCCAGCAGGACGGCCGCTGCACCCCCATCACCGTCCAGTGGTACCCCGGCTCCACCGACGGTACGTACTGGACCACCAGCGACGACAAGATCCACCTCGCGGACAGTGACCCCGACTCCGAGCACACCACCGTCCACGAGGCGGGCCACGCCCTCATGGGCAAGCTCTACAAGGGCTGGTGGCCGAACGTGAGCAACTGCTCGCCCCATTACGTCAATCGCACCTCCTCCACCAGCTGCGGCTGGACCGAGGGCTTCGCCAACGCGGTGGCGTTCCACACCTTCAACGACACCACGTACTACTGGGGCAACGGCAGCTCCATGAACCTCGCCAATGACCGCGCCACGAACGGCATCGATCCGGGCGACGCCTGCGAGGCCCGCGTTGCCACCGCGTTGGTCGACCTGTGGTCCAAGGTCGACGGCGGCTGGACGAAGAGCAACAGCATGATGTCCCGGACCTGGCAGTCCAGCTTCCGTGAGTACTTCGTCGACGACCGGCCCGATTACGGCCTGGACAGCGGCTCGACGGCCCGGAACATCCTCTACAACCACACCATCCAGTACTGACACAGGCACTGACTGCTGTCAGCTGGAGGGACCCATGGACCGGGCCGCAGGCGGCCCGGTCCATGCGCGTGTTCCCACTGATTCCCACGGAAGGTCCCGTGTGCGTCGTGGGCAGCGGTTCTGGGGCCGGCCAGGCCCTTCAGGGCCCCCGCATCGGCCTGGGGGACCGCTCCTCCTTCCGCCGTGCGGCGGAGGCGTACCGGCCTGTGGTGCGATGTGGCGATACGGGTGCGGACGGCACCGTGGTGAGCAGCCGGGAACCTCCCGGGTGACGGACTCGATGACGGTCCGCCCACGCCACTTCCGTTGGAGGAAGCCATGCTCCCCACTCGCGCCCGCATTCGCCGCCCCTTCCTCGTCGCCGCCACGGCCCTCACCGTCGGCGCGGCGACCGCACTGACGCTGGGCACCACGGGCGCGGCCACCGCGGCCGAATCCGCCGCCGCAGCCCCCGCGGCAACCGGGGCCCATGCCGCCCGCCACACCGTCGACGAACCGCTGCTCAAGGGCTCGGCCAAGCTCAAGCGTCAGCCGGGCGACAACGTCCACTTCACCATCGACGCCCATGGATTCGCCGACAAGGCACGCGGCACCTTCTACGTGAGCCACCACATCGGCAAGCAGTGGGGCGGCTACTTCAAGGGCCGTATCGACTGCCTGGTGACCGGTGGCCCGGTCGCCGTCGCCACCGGCATCGTGTCCGAGTCGCATTTCCGGGGCGCACCGGGCATGCCCACGATCGGCGACCTCAAGGGCAAGCGGTTCGGCTTCACCGTGCTGGACGACGGCAAGAAGGACCGACTGGGCTACAGCTGGGCCATGGACGGCCTGCCGATGAACAGTGTCGGCAAGTGCCTGGGCTCGGCCCCCTTCGAGACCCTGGCGAAGGGGGACTACACGGTTCACCACTGGATGCCGCCGCGCAAGCCCGCCAAGCACTGACTATGGACGCCCGTACTGGACAGTGACGGCGTATCAGGTGTGGCGTGCCGGACCTGCCGCGACGGCATCGGAACGGCGTTCAGCGCACGAAGTGGATCTCCGGGAACCGGCGCGAGGGACCGTCGAGCAGGGGGCTCTGCCGGTGGCGCAGATGCTTGTCGAAGAAGGCCGCGAGGTAGGTGCGCTGGACTGCGATGGAGCGGTTGGGATCGATCGTGCCGAGTATCTGCACCAGTTGCTCAGGGGTCAGCCGGAACGCGCCCGCTGCCTGGGGGAGGAGGACCTGGTTGTCGACGAAGGAGTTGTGCGCGGAGCCGAGCAGTTTCAGGTCGAGGCGCTCTCCGTGCAGGTGGTCCCAGAACTTCGCCCAGCTCCGGTCGGTGTTGCGGTTGTGGTTCTGGGAACTGAACAGCAGGAAGGGGCGCTTGAGCGGCTGGTTGGTGGACGGCCCGAAGAATTGCCCGTCCAGGTTCGCGCCGGCGTCGATCCTGGAGTCCGCATGCATGGCCGCGGGCACCGCTCCTCCGCCGAGGGAAGCGCCGAACATCCCGATGCGGTTCATGTTGACGGCCTTGGAGAGTCCGTGGGGGAGCGGCTGGTGGTCCACGTCCGGATTGTGGCCGCGGGCGAGCGACGCCAGTTGATTGATGACGAAGTGGGTGTCCGCCGCCCGGACGGCGATCGTGTCGGACGAGTGGGAACCCGGCGGCATGGTGTTCACCTCCACCCGCCCGTCGGGGAACTCCACCTCGCTGGCATCGTGGGTGTGGTCGATGGTGACCACCATGTAGCCGCGACTGGCCAGGTCCTGGGCGAGGGCGGTGCCCATCGCGCGGGGTGAGTGGAGCCCGGTCGAGTACAGCAGCACAGGCAGTTTGCCGGCCCCGCGGTCAACCGGTGCGCCGAGGTGTCCGGCAGTGGTGGGCAGGGTCACCGAGCCCGGCGGCACCTGCGCGCGGGCCAAGTAGTGTGCGGCGGCGGCTGGTTGCAGCCAGGGCGCGGCGGGGTAGCGGTCGGTGTCCGTGGCCGGGTACCACACCGAGACCATCAGCTCGCGCGGCTGATTGCCGGGCACCCACGGGTCCACGCGCGACGTGTCGCGCAGGTGGAGGTCGACCGTCCCGACGCGATGACGTCCGGTCGGCGCGGGGAGAGTCAGCTGACCCGGAGCCGGCGCCGGGTCCAAGGCCGCTGCCGTGTCCGAGGACGGCGCAGTGTCCAAGGACGCTGCCGTGGTCAGGGGCGCACTGGTGGTCTTCTCCGCGGCGGTGGCCGGGGCGACCCCGGCGCCCAGAGCGAGGGTCAGCAACCCTGTGGTGCCGGCGACCCGGGCGCGCAACCGACTCTGGCGCCTTCGTGCGTGTTTCATGGGCAGCCCCTCCATGGTGGTGATCGCCTCGTGGCCAGCGATCGGCTGGCGATCAGCGTAGAGGGCAGTTTGCCATGGCTCTGCCAACCCATCGGAATGGGTAGGGAGTTATCCCCACGACGGTTGGTGAGCTGGGCGCTGCCGACGCGTCCGGAAATGCACGGTGGCGACTTCAACCCCGTCCGTTGCCGGTCCCCTGCGACCGGCCATTTCCCCGGAATCGTCTGCCCAGGCAACGACCTCTCGGTGTTCGTGGAGTCTGCCCTGAGGTGAGCGGCGTCGAGTGGCGATACGGGACACGGGCGGGAGGGATTTCCTGGTGCGACAGGTGGAAGCGGGCAGTGCGCGGCAGCTCGGGGCCCACGGCCAACCGTCGCAGCAGCAAAGGCCCGAGCTGACGGAGGGGCGGCGTAACCGGCCGCTCCGTCGCCTCGGCGCAGTGACTGTCGGGGTGTCATCCCCGGTCAGAGGGCCTCTTCTGGAGCGACTGATTCACGCCAACATGGAGTGGCGGCCAGCGGATCCGGGATTTCGGCAGCGTTGCTCATCGTTTTCACTGAGCGTTTTTGTTACGCGGCAGTTCGTGACCGCTGGGGCTCGCCGGCGGTCCCTGCGGGTTAGTGGATTCTCCGAGAGGGTGCGCTTTCGGGGGCGGTCTTCGGACGGGTACGCCACCGTGTGTGACTTGGCGAATGCGGACGGAAAGGTACAGGCAATTACCCCTGCCTGACAGGGTCGTTGGGAATTGCGCCACACCGGAGACGAGACCGGAGAGGCATAAGCTACCTTTCCCGAGAGCGAGTTGAGTGCAGTTCCTGTGAGCCGGTATACAGGGCCCAGCACGAAAAGACTTGTGATTATCTTGTGCCCCCGTATTCATTCTGGGCGAGTCGCCGCACGGCCATCCCCACACGCCGAGAGGACGCTGCTCTGCACGCTGTTGCCCGCGCGCCCCGCCCGCACCGCACCCGACGCCGCGCCGACATGCCTCTGCTCGGAGGCGTCCGCCCACCGATCGCCGCACTGCTCTGCGCCCTGCTGGCAGTCGCCGGGTTCACCGCACTCGGTCTCGGTACCGTTCACGAACAGGATGTCCCACAGGCGCTACGCGACAACGAACGCCAGATCGCCGAGGACGCCGCCGACTCGGTCGGGACCTCCATCGACGCCAGGGCCACGGCAGTGCGCCGCGCGGCGGCGTCGGACGCCGCCGCCGGCAGCACCCCGGCGGCGCTGCTGCGGTCCCTTCTCCCGACCAGGCACCCTGCCGGAGGCGGTGTGCTGCTCGACCCGCGCACGGGCCGACCGCTGGCGGCCAGCGGCGAAACCGTGCCGCTGACCGGGGTGGATGCGGCGGCGCTGGTGCGGCCCGATAACGCCAACATCGCGCCGCGGCTGGTCCTTTCGGGCAGTGGCGAACCGCGGCTGTTGCTCTTCGCCCGGGTGGCCGTCCCCGCACCGGGCGCCAAGCAGGACGAGAACCAGGATCAGACAGGCGACCTGAGCGGCAATCGGAACGAACGCCAACTCCTCCTCGTCGTCTCGGAAAAGGTCGCTGCTCCCTCGGTGTACGGAGCGGGGCGCACCGGCCAACTGGTGGACCGGAACGGCAAGGTGCTTGCCACCGCCGCCACCACCGGCCCGGCGCTGGCGCTCCGTACCGACCACCGTGCGCTGCCGGCCGCTGCGGTGAACGCCGCGAACGCAGGTCTCCACACCGGCGACGTCTCCGGCAGCGTGCTCGGCGACGGTCGCGACGGGCAGCGCAGGGTCACGGGGTGGGCATCGGTCGCCGCGGCGGACGGCAAGGGCGACACATCGGGCCTGGGACTGACTGTCCTCACGGCCAGGGATGTGCCCCCGGCGAAGGAGGCAGCCGACCATACCTGGTTCGCCCTCGTGACCGCGGGTGCCCTGGTGGTGATCGCCGTGCTGGTCACCCTGGTGCTGTGGAGGGGCGTGCAGCGTGCCCTGCTGCGGCTGCATCTGTCCGCTGCCCGGCTGGCCAGGGCGGTCGGCGAGATGCCCGCGGGGAGTGCGGAGTTGGGGCGTCCGGTGCCGGTCGTCGCGTTCGGCGAGCCCGGCAGGGTCGGCCGGGCATTGGAATCGATACGCCGCCAACTGCTCGGCGAGACCGGACCGGAACCCCTGCCGCCGGTGCGGCGCCGTCCCGGTGTCCGGGCTCTGGTCCTTGTCTGCGCACTCGTGATCGCCGCATGGGGGACGCCGCTGCTGTTCCTGCTCAACCGCGTACCGGCAGGCAAGGCAGTACCGGCAGCCGCCGTCGCCGACCAGCAGGCCCGCACCGAGGCCGCCGCTGACCGGGTGCAGCGATCCCTTGGCCGGAGCTGCACCGACCTCGCGGCGGCGGCGTCAGCGATCTCCGGTGCGCCACGCGAGCGGGCGGCGGAGGTGCTGCGACGCGAACGCGCCGACCACCCCACGTTCCGGTCGCTGTACGTGCTGGACCGCACCGGAGCCGTCGTGCTCCGAGTGGGCAAGCAGCCACTGCGCACCCTCGACCATACGCCGGCCGGCGACGGAATCATCCAGGCCAACACCTCGGGCACGATCCCCGCGATCGCCGCCTACGCCCACATCCCGGCGGCCCGCAAGGCCAAGAGCACCGAGGACGCCGTCCCGGCGGTCGTCGTCGCCGAGATCGGCGTGAACGCGCTGAACTCCCAGGTCGCGCGACAGGGGCTGGGCAGTGTGTGGCTGACCGACGAGCGCCAGAGGGTGCTCGCGGCGAGCATCGGCTTCCAAGCCTTCCAGGCTCTTCCCCACCGGGGCCTCACCCGTCTGGTGGCCAGGACCGAGGCGGCCCCCGGCAGCGCGGGCGGCCCGGCATCGGCCGTACTGCACGCCGGGACGGCCCCGGGCGAGGGCCCGTCGATCGCGGCCGCAGCGCCACTGGCACAGAAGGGACCGGTCGCCGCACTCGGCTGGCGGGTGGTTTCCGCCGAGCCCGCCGCAGCGCTCAAACTGGCGGCCTATCAGCTGCAAGCACGGACCATGCTGGCCGGTCTGCTCGCCCTGTCTGTGGGGGTGGCATGTCTGGGCTGGCTGCACATCGTGGTGGTCAGGCCGCTGCGCGCCGTCACCAGATGCGCCGAGCGGCTGGCCGGCGGTGACCGTCGCACCGTGCTGTACCCGGTTCACCACGACGAGTGCGGCTCGGTCACGCGCAGCCTGGAACTGCTCCGGCAGGCACTGGTGGACCGGGACCGCGGCGGCGGAAGCGCGTATGTGGCCCCTGTTCCTGCCCCCTCGTTCCCGCGCGGCGGCCCGCCGCAGCAGTGAAGGACCGACTGACGTGCTTTTCCTCTACGTTGTGCTGCTGTTGAGCTGTGCCGCGCTGCTGGTCGCCGGCGTGCTGGAGCAGCGGCGCCACTACGCCGCGCTGGCGCAGATCCCCACTCGGGTGCTGGTCAACGGCATTCGCGGCAAGAGCTCGATCACGCGACTGTGCGCGGGGGCGCTGCGCGGCGGTGGTCTGGTCACCGTGGCCAAGACCACCGGCACCGCGGCCCGGTTCATCCACCCGGATGCCACCGAGGAGCCGGTGTACCGCAAGTTGGGCATCGCCAACGTCGTCGAGCAGATCGGCATCGCCCGGCGCGCGGCGGCATACCGTCCGGACGCTCTGGTGATCGAGTGCATGGCGGTGATGCCGGCACTTCAGGAGATCAATCAGGAGAAGCTGATCCGTTCCACCATCGGCGTGCTGTGCAACGTGCGCGAGGACCATCTCGCCGAAATGGGGCCGACGTTGGACGACGTGGCCCGTTCGCTGTCCCGGTCGATGCCGGTCGGAGGGGTCTGTGTCACCGCCGAGCGCGAGCGGCTGCACATCCTCAAGGAGGAGGCGGACAAACGGAGCTGCCGCCTGATCTCGGTGGATCCGGAGTCGGTCACGGATGAGGAGCTGCGTGGGTTCAGTTGGTTCACGTTCAAGGAGAACGTCGCCATCGCGCTGGCAGTGGCCGAACTGCTCGGTGTGGACCGGGCCACCGCCCTGCGCGGTATGTGGGACGCGCCGCCGGACCCCGGCGTGCTCTCCGTCGAGCGCTATCGCACACCGGACGGCAAACGGCTGCGCTTCGCCAACGTCTTCGCCGCCAACGATCCCGAGTCGACGTTGATGAACGTCCGCCAGCTGGAGGACCTCGGTGCCATCCGCCGCCCGCTGAACGTGGTCATCAACTGCCGACCGGACCGGATCGAACGCAACGGTCAGATGGGAGCGATCATCCCCGCCCTGGACCCGGAGGCGGTCCTGCTCATCGGGCATCCGACCAAGAGCGCCCGCGACGGCATCCCACCGGGCTGGTCGTCGGGGCGGGTGGTGGACCTGGGCGGCGACCGGCGCGACGCACCGGAGCTGACCCGCGCCATCCTCGCCGAACTGGGCCCGGATTCCTCGCTGGTGGCGGTCGGCAACATCCACGGCCAGGGCGAGCTGTTCCTGGAACACCTCGCCAAGCTGCCGGCTGACGACGCCGACGAGCCGCTTCCGGTCGCGCCGCCGCCCGAGCCGCAGCCGTACAGCTGGGTGGCGTCGCTGAACCGCCCCAGGCCCCGCCCGCATCTCCCCAGTCCCGCCTCCGTCCACGCCGACGCCCGGTACCGGTCGACAAGGAACCCCCTGTGATCCCCGTCAACGTCACCCCGCAGACCATCGCGCTGGGGATAGCCCTCGGACTGGTCTTCTCACTGGTCTGCTATCTGACCACCAACCTCTCTCCCGGCGGCATGATCACCCCCGGCTGGCTGGCGCTGACCCTCGTCACCGATGTGGTCCGGGCCGCGATGGTGATCGGGGTCACCGCGCTCACCTATCTCGCGACCAAGCTGCTGCAGCGCCATGTGATCCTTTACGGGAAGCGGCTGTTCGCCGCCGTGGTGCTGTCCGCCGTGCTGCTCCAGACCACGGTGCTGCTCGCGCTCCAGCACGAGTTCCCGCTCCTTTACACCGCCCAGACACTGGGCTTCATCGTGCCCGGCCTCATCTCGTACCAGTTGGTCCGCCAACCGTTGGCCGCCACCGTTATCTCCACCACGGCGGTGACCCTCGGCACCTATGTGGTGCTCGTCGCCGGGTTGCTGCTGGGAGCGCTGCCCACCGGCTGAGCCGCGCCGTGCCGCCCGCGTCCGCCGCGCCCCTCACACGTAGAGGAGGCCCTCATGGGTCCGCGAAACCGACGAACGATCACCGCACCCCAGCCCCACCTCCCGTGAGAGAACCTGCCATGGCCACCACCACCCTCGCCCGGGACCCCGCCCGCCGTCGCCGGCGCACCACCGGAGTCCGCCAACGTGCCTTGGCGAGCTGGGAGTTGTCCGCCCTCCTGCTCATCCTGGCCACCGCCGCGGTGCTCTACGCCTGGGGCATCGACCATGCCGGGGTACACCCGTACTACAGCGCGGCCGCGCGGTCGATGGCGGCGAACTGGCACGCCTTCTTCTTCGGCGGGCTCGACCCGAGCGGCTCGATCACCGTGGACAAGATCCCCGGTGCGCTGTGGCCGCAGGCCCTGTCCGTCAAGCTCTTCGGACCGCACAACTGGGCCGTGGTGATGCCGCAGGTACTGGAGGGCGTACTGGCCGTCTGGACGCTGCACAGGATCGTCCGTGCCTGGGCCGGTCCATGGGCAGCGCTGCTCGCCGCGCTGGTACTCACGCTCACCCCGGTCACCGTCGTACTCGACCGGCACACCATCCCCGACACCCTGCTGGTCCTGCTGCTGCTCCTCGCCGCGGGAGCGCTGCAGAAGGCCGTCGCCACCGGGAAGCTGCTGCCGCTGCTCGTCTGCGGGGTGTGGGTGGGACTGGCGTTCCAGGCCAAGATGCTCCAGGCATGGCTCGTCCTGCCGGTGTTCGCCGCGGTGTACCAGATGGCGGCGCCCGGCTCCCGGTGGAACCGGGCCCGGCGGCTGCTGCTCGCCGGGGCCACCGCACTCCTCGTCTCCTGTTCCTGGCTGCTGCTGGTGTGGGCGACCCCCGCACCGAACCGTCCCTACATCGACGGCACCACCAACAACAACCCCTTCACCCTGGTCTTCGGCTACAACGGGCTGAGTCGCTTCGGCCACGACCCGAACGCCCTGGGCGCCGTCGCCGGCACCGCAGCCAGTCGCACCACCGACAACACCGGTTGGACCATGCTGGTCAACGAGACCGTGGGCCCGCAGATCGCCTGGCTCCTGCCGCTCGCCGTGCTGGCCCTGGCGCTGGGCGTGTGGTGGCGCACCGGACAGCCGCGCACCGACGGGCCACGGACCGGGTTCCTGCTCTGGGGCGGCTGGCTGGCGATGCACATCGTGGTGTTCAGCAACTCCAACGGCAACCACGGCTACTACACCGCCGTACTGGCCCCGGCCCTCGCCGCGCTGACCGGCGGCGGAGTCGCCCTCTTCTGGGCCGAGTACCGCGCCGGTGGCCGCCGTCGAGCGGCGCTGCCCCTCGCCATCGGGCTCACGGCACTGTGGGCCGTGGCGATGGAAGGCCCGCACAGCGACTTTGCGCCCTGGCTGCTGCCGATGGTGCTGATGCTGGGACTGTGCGGGACCGTCGGCCTGTGCGCCCGCGGACCACGCACCACGCGACGGGCGGTGCACAGTGCCCTGGCAGCCTCCCTGGCGTCCGTACTGCTCGCCCCGGCTGTCTGGGCCGCCTCCTGCCTGGACCCGCAGTACGCCGGCTCACCGCTGTCGCCGCTGGCCGGACCGGTGGGACCCGACTACCGCGACCGGCCCCACCATCGCCCCACCTTCCGGCGATATCCCTTGAGCACGCCGTCCCGGCGGGACGCCGCATTGTTGCAGTACCTTTCCGCGCACCGTTCCGGGGAGAAGTACCTGCTCGCCACCCAAGCCGCCTACGGTGCCGAGCCCCTGCTGCGCGCCACCTCGCACCCCATACTGGTCATGGGCGGCTTCACCGGCCTGACCCCCTATCCGGCCGCACGACAGCTCAGTGACCTGGTCTCGACCCGTCAACTGCGTTACGCCCTGCTGACCACGCGCCGCTCGTCCACACCGGCGACGGCCTGGGTGAAGAGGAACTGCACCCCCCTCTCCCCACGCACCTACGGCCGCACCTCGGACGGAAGCTTCACCCTCTACGACTGCGCTCGACGAGCCGACTGACCGGGACACGGGGTGCCCAGCAGAAAGCTGGGAGTGCCGGCCCGGATCCCCACCCGGACGCGCCAGGGCGTCGTCCGCCGGGCCGCTGACCAGCGCTTTTGTGTCGACCGGCGCACCGGAGCCTTCTGCGGTAGTTTTTTGTTGAATCGCCTGTATCCAGCCTGTCCCGCTCGTCAGCGGGCGGGAAGGCGAGCAAGGAGGTGCGCACCATGCGCGCACAGCACATCAAGCGCTCGTTGGCGGCCGCTGCCGCCGGCGCCGTGCTGGCCGGCGGCGCTGCCATGGGAACGGCCGGCACCGCAACGGCCGCTCCGGCCGCGGCCACCACGACCGTGGCGAACCAGCACGCCCAGTGTGTCTGGCACAAGGGCTACTGGATCAAGCACTGGCAGAAGGGGCACTGGGAGTACCGGTGGCACAACGGGCACTGGAACAAGTACTGGAAGCCCGGCCACTGGGTGAAGTTCTGGCACGGCGGCTACTACATCTGTAAGCGGTGAACCGTCGACTGACGGCTGACCGCTGACGGTGCCGCCCGCGGCGATCCACGCGAGCGGGCGGCCTCCAGCTCCCTTACTCCCTTGCCGGGGCCGCCGCCCGTGGCGAGCTTTCGGTGCCTGCCGTCCCGCGGATGGGTCGCCGATGGCCGCCGTGCCCACGTCGAGGGCGCACTCGTTGTGCGTCAGTCCAACGACGGGTTCGGTGACCACGGCCCCGGCCGCAGCTCGCGTGCCGCCAGCGCCCAGCTGATCTCCACTGTCGTGTCCGGCGAGTCGAGATGGACGCCGGTCAGTTCCTCGAAGCGCCGGAGGCGGTAGCGGACCGTGTTGACGTGGACGTGCAGGATCCGCGCGACCTCGCCGAAATGCCGCCCCGTCGCCAGATACAGCCGCACCGACTCCTCGATGAGCGTGCCGAACTCCCCTTCCGCCTCAAGCGGTCGCAGATAGCGGGCAAGGAGCATTCGGGAGAGTTCCGGCTCGGCGACGACCGCCGCTCGCCAGGACAGATCGCCCAGGTCGTACACGCCGCGCAGGCCGTAGGCACCGGCCGCATCGAGCAAGCGGCCGGCGGTGCGGAACGACCGGTGGACCTCACCCAGTTCCGTCGGCGGGCCGAGCCCCGCGGTCACCTCCAGTTCGCCGATGACGGGCCTTGCCGCCACGACTCCCGCGACCGTCTCGTCCAGTACGGCGAGCATCGCGGTGCGGCCGTGCGGACGGCACAGCGCTTCCAATGCCTGTTCCAGCCGGTCAAGGCCGAGGCCGCCGCTCGGCAGGGCCCTGACGGCCTGGTAGCGCTGCGACGGGTCCAGTCCGTAGATCGCGGCACCGCTGTGGATCTCCACCGTGCTGAGCGTGCCGTAGAGCAGGCCGCGCAGAAAGTCCGCGCGGCGACGGGCATCGAACAGGGCCGCGGTGACTTCTGCCTGGCGATGCACCGAGGCGATCTGCAGGCTTTCGGTGTCGGCGAGTTCCCACAGCGCCGTGGTGCGCTCGACAACCAGGAGGGGGTCGAGTCCGTGGCGGGCCGCTTCCGACAGGAACAGATCGCGTATCGCCCCCAACGCCCCTCTGAAGGCGCGCAGGCCGTCGTCGAGCGGCACCCCGCGAGCCGCCCGGTCGCGGGCGACATCCGCCTCGTCGATGTCCTCGGGCGCGGGCACCCAGCCGTCGCGCAGCACCGCGAGCGCGCGCCTGAAGTGCCGGTCCCACACCTCCTCGATCAGCTCGCGAGGTACGGCGCGGTAGGACGGGATGCGGTCGGCCAGGCTCGTGTGCAGCCGATCGCCGACCTCGTCCGCCTGGGCGCGCATGGCATCGATCACCGCCTCCAGGGCCGCTGCGGCGACCTGCTGTCCGGCCATGCACCTCACCTCTGACTTCGCACCTCGGTTGTAGGGGCGAACAATATGCCTGCCGTCAACCTTTGCCGAAGTGCCATCGACAGTGAGCCCGCGGGACCCGCACAGTGACTGACCAGCGGGACATCCGGTCGGCAGGCCAACGCGGTGCCGCAGGCAAAGGAGATGCCGTGGACGAGGCAACGGGCGTGGAAGATCAGGTCGCCGTCGTGACGGGAGCCGACTCACGGGGCGACGGCATCGGGAACGGCCGTGCCGCGGCAGTGCTGCTGGCCCGCGGCGGCGCGCGGGTCGCGCTGGTCCGATGGCCGCCACAGGGCAGTGACGGACGAGGTGCACGAGATCCGCCGCGAGCGGTCGTTGCTCGGCACCGAAGGCACCGAAGGCACCGAAGGCACCGAAGGCACCGAAGGCGCCGCCTGGGACGCGCCACGGACGACGTGGCGCGCAAGCCAGTGACATACGGACGATTTCCCAGTTCTTCCGAAACGAACAGTATGGAGGTTGCCATGACCACGAAGGACGACTCGTTGCGCGGTGGTGCCGCCGGAGCCGGACCCCGTCTCGCCCCGCTGGCCGAGGATGAGTGGGACTCCCGGACCCGCCAGCTGCTCTCCCTGGTCGCCCGGGATGCCGGAGGCCGGGTCCCCAACGTCTTCACCACCCTGGTACGCCATCCCGATCTCTACGAGCGGTTCATGCCCTTCGGCGGCTACCTGCTGCGCAGCGGCCGCCTGTCGGGCCGGGTTCGTGAACTGCTGATCCTGCGTACCGCGTTGAACACCCGGGCCTCGTACGAATGGGGGCGGCACGTCCCGCTGGCGAAAGAGGCCGGCGTCACCGATGCCGAGATCGAACGCGTTCTCTACGGGCCGGACGCCGACGGATGGGCGGAGCTCGAAAGCCACCTGCTGCGCGCCGCCGATGAACTCCACCGCGACGCCCGGCTCTCGGACGCCACCTGGGAGGCTCTCTCCGCCCACCACGACGATGCCGACCTGGTGGAAATCACCATGCTCGTGGGCCAGTACCACATGGTGGCGTTCCTCTTGAACTCGGCCGGTACCGAACTCGATCCCGGTTTCGGCGCGGCGGCGTTCCCCGCATCCGCCGAGGGCACCACGGGGACCTCCAACCCGGCTCGCTCCGCCGAAGGAAAGTGAGGGCATGAGCGACGTGCAGCAAGCACCCACCACTGCCGCTCACCGCTTGGCCGGCCGCAGGGTGCTGGTCATCGGCGCGGGCACCCGGCCCAGCGACGACCCGGAGGCTCCGGTGGGCAATGGCCGGGCCATTGCCGTCCTCGCCGCACGCGAGGGCGCGGCCGTCGCCTGCGCCGACATATCCGCCGAGGCCGCCGGGGCCACCGCCGGGCTCGTCGGTGCGGAGGGCGCCGACGCCCTCACGATCGTGGGTGATGCCACGGATCCGGAACAGGCCTCCGCGATGATCGCCGAGGCCCGCCGCCGCCTCGGCGGTCTGGACGCCCTCGTGGTCAACGTCGGCGTCGGCCTGGGTTCCGGACTGGCGAACACCTCGCCCCAGGACTGGGAACGCGTGCTCTCGCTCAACCTGGATGCTCCCTTCCTGGCAGCCAAGCACGGCCTGCCCGAACTCGCCGACGGCGGCGCGATCGTCCTGATCGGCTCGGTCGCCGGCCTTCGTGCGGCCACCAACTCCCCCGCGTACGACAGCTCCAAGGCGGCGCTGTTCGGTCTCGTCCGTCATGTCGCCAAAGAAGGCGCCCCACGCGCCATCCGTGCCAATCTCGTCGTCCCCGGCCTGATCGACACCCCGATGGGCCGAGGCGCCTCCGCACGGCGGCCCGCGAGAACCGCCTCGTTCGAACGCATCCCGCTCGGCCGCCAGGGCACAGCCTGGGAGGTGGCCGAGGCCGTCACCTTCCTGCTCTCCGACCGAGCCTCCTACATCACGGGACAGAGCCTGGTGGTGGACGGCGGGCTGAGCGCCGTCTGAGACGAGGAGAGCGGGGCGACCGCCGTTGCGGTCCCGACTACCGGCAGTTGTTCCAGATCCACGTCCATCCGGACGCTTGGGGACGCGGAACAGGCGGCGCCTTGCACAGAGCGTTCACCGACCGGTTGTTGCGGGCGGCTTCGCCGGCGGGGTTTTGGAGGCATGGGAGGCCAACACCCGGGCCCGGAAGTTCTACGTCAAGCACGGCTGGCGTGCGGACGGCGGGCGGCGGCCCGGCCCCGGAGGAACCGACTACGCGCGGATGCGGTTGCGGCTCAGCTCAGGTTCCTCGGCCGGAGCGGTCCTGAGTTCAGGCAGCTCCGGATGTGTTGCCGGATGTGGTGCCGGTTGTGCCGCGGCGTTTGCGATACGCGATGGTCAGTACGGCCAGCAACGGTCCCCACAGGCTCAGCGGGGCGTAGCAGAAGTAGTACCAGGCGGCTTCCCAGCCGGTGGCCAGGCTCGGGGAGCCGACAGGCAGGTCGTTGCCTTGGATCGTGGTGCCCCTGAACTCGGAGACGAGGAACAGGAGGGTGAAGACGAGCGTGAGGATCGCGGAACCGATAGCGGCTGGGATCACCGCCGCCATCGTCGGGACCTGGCGACCACGAAGGAACGGGACCCAGTTCGGGAACACCTCGCCCCAGCGGGCGATCAGGCCGATCGCGGTGAAGGCGAGAACCTCGGACAGGACCGACAGGAAGATGATGTATGCCCGCTCGCCGAGTGCGATTCCCTGGTCGAAGGCGGCCGGCAGCCGCCAGATACCGGCGGGCAGGACGGTGCACGGCACGGCGTAGGCGAGGAGTTGTGTCCGTCGGGATACTCCGGCAACGGGACCGTGGGCGGCCCGCCATGCGGCGCGAAGTCGTCCGGGGCGGGCGGCAGTGGGTTCTTCTGCGTGCCGGAGCTGCTGCATGTCTGTCCTCGATGACTGGGCCGGTCCTGAACGTTCCATGATGGAGATGAAGATGAAGATGCCAGTCAGGGACGAGTGCTGAATCGCCCTGTGGGAGAACTCGGCTCCGCCGTACGGCCGATGGCGACTGCGACCGCAGGATGACGGCAGCCGGGGTCGTGATGTCAGAGGGGGGCGAAGGCTTCAGCGATCGCTTCCCTCCGCAGGCGCCTACGCCGAAACGAGGCAGACGCCCGCGTGATCAGTGTCAGGCGTGCGGAGGCACAGCGCTCCCTGCAATCGCCAATTCATTGGTGGACCGCGCCGGTGGGGCCAGGGGTCGGTTGGTCCTGCGCCATCGCTTCGGTCAGCGGGGCATGTGCTGCCCGAGTTCCCGTGCCTTCTCGCGCAGTCCCGCCCCCCAGGCTCGCCCTTCGGCCGGAGCGGACATTGCCGTAACGACGGAAGCCTGCCCATCTTTGAGTGCGTCCTGCGGGGCGGACCCGAGCTGCGCCCAGTCCACGCTGATCCCGGCACGCTCCGCAAGAACCAGCACGGTGGCGGTGAAGCCTTCAGAGAGTGCGAGCAGGATGGCATGGCTCGTTTTTCGCTGCTGCGCCAATAGGGCGTTGACGAACGTCTCGAAGGTTGCTGGGTCGATCTTGCACTCGTCGTTCTCCATCGGTCCGATACCCGACGGGAGTTGGAGCTCCGCCTCGAAGACCGCTATGTGACGCTGGAACATACGCGAAGGTCCGTTGGAGGGGTTCCACAGGGTTGTGTCGCCCAGATCAAAGTACTGGCTCATCGCGGCAGCTTTCAGGTGGTTGTGAGCAGGCCGTGCGTCCGTAGCGACGGTGGAGCCGGCCGCGGAATGCCAGCTTGGACACAGTGCGCTCGACGACCCGGTCGATGCGGTAGGTGCAGGTGATGGAGTTTAACTGTGCGGTCGATAGAGGTGGGCCCGTGCCCATCACGTTCTCCTCGTCCACCGAACAAGTGAAGCGAGCGCAACGGGAGCGACGAACCGACCATCGGGCAGCGGAGCCGGAGGGCTGGTTTCAAGAGTCCTTGGTGCTACCGGTCCTGGAAATCCGCCTCGGCGAGGGCGGTTCTGATGGCTGCCACCAGCGCGAGCCACTGTTCGCGAGCAGGCAGGCAAGCCATACCGTCGATGTCTTCCTTGAGGTCCGGTAGCGAAGAGCCGGAACGGCCGCGGCGAAGGACCCTGAAAGCGCTCTTGACCAAGCCGTACTGGTACGTGACCTCGGCGATATCGGCGACGGGAATCGTGTGTGTCCTGCTTCGCTTTGCGGGCGGGGCGGTGCTACCGAAGGAGAGCTTTACCGCCTCCCCGTCGAAGGACGCCCAACCATGGGTGCCTTCGGCGACATAGGGCGGTGTGCCGGAGCGAACCAATGCGGGGGGACCTGCGTGGGTTTGTGTCTGGGGGTGGGTGATCGCCGCCTTGATGTGCTCGCTGATCTGCTCGGCTACAGCCTCAGCCTGCCCTTGCGTACCGGGCTTGATGAGCAGGGTGTTCAGGTTCTCCCACTCGGTAGCGGGAGCCACCGACGGTTTGAGAAGGTCAGCCCCCTCGCGCACCACGAGGTGCAGTGATTGTTGGCCGATGGGCGAGGCGAGGTCCAGCTCGACTCCTGCCAGGGACGCATACGGGTAGCTGCGGCTTCCCAGCGCCGCTCGCAGAGGTCCCTTTTCCTTATCGGAATAGGCGATCTCCACGCGGTCCTCGTAGGCCGTGACCTTTCCGTCGAATCCACGGACGGCGGCGGGCACGCGAGTGACGGCATCGCTGCGCGGGTCCGTCGGCTGGACCGAGAGGGGCGACGGGGAGTCATCGGCCACGTCATCGAAATGGCACGGCCAGGTGCTGCCGGACGGCCGGGTCAGGCCCTCTGCGAGTTCTGAGCGCCAACGGTCGATGATTCGCCTGCGCAGGGACGTCTCCAGAGCGGACCTGTGTGACCAGCCCTTCTGGAAGACGAGGGGTTCGAGGCTCGGTGTTCCGGCCGTATCGAAGCGGACCGCCGCCCGGATCGTCCTGCGGTCGTACAGCGACAGCACCGTGGGCCATTCCGGCAGCTCGCTGCGGGGGAATTGGCCGCGCATCCGTGCCCGGAGCCGGAAGCTCTCGTAGTGGTGACCGTCCCCGCAGACGACGATCAGCAGCCGCTCCAGGGGCAGGTCCGCCTGGACGTGTGCGTACTCCCAGTCCAGTCCGCCGGAGTCGCCGGTGGTGATGACCACGAGCGATGCGGTGTGGATGAGTTCGCCGGCGATCCTCTTCCAACCGCTGCCGCGCCGGCGGTAGTAGACGCGCTGCGCTCCGAGCTGGGGAAGCCGGTCCGTGGGATCCCCGATGGCGATGACGGGTGCGACCTCGGACAGGGCCCGGACCAGCAGCTCTTCCTCACTGAGCTTCGGCATTCCCAGAACGGTCAACGGGCCGTGCGGCACCGTGTCGCGGGTTCGAGGGTCCACCTCGAACCCGCGCAAGTAGAGGATGAACGGCTCCTGCGGGACGACCAGGTCGGCGGAGTCGGCCAGTTCCGTGACGTTCCCGGCACTGGCCAGTTGCCGTCCTCGTTGACGGACACGGAATCCCACACCCACGAGTGCCGTGCAGGGATACGTCATCCAGGCGTGGCCGTCGAATCCGTAAACGATGCCCAGCGACGACAACAGCATGACGGTTGACCCCGCGGCGACGAGCACCCCTGCTTTCATCGGGCACCCCGTGTGCGGGACGTTCCCTCTTCGGTGTCCGGCGACCACTTCGCCAGCCAGTGTTCGTTGCGGTTGGCGGACCGGGACCGGACACTCCGCTGATTCCCGACCGTTGACAGCACCGACTCGTCGCCCTCGACCACCCTCCGATTTTGCCGGACCGTAGGCTCAGGGGGCAGAGGGCCACCGGAGCCGGCGAGGAGATCCAGCAGCGTTACGCCTCGCCCGGGAGTGGCCGTCGCCTCCCCTCGGCCGCGCGGTCCTCGGTGGACGGAATGCTCCAACGGGACGCCACTCGACGACGAGTTGGCCAGCGGGACACGTTGGCCAGCGGGACACCGGAAGGCCCAGGTCGGGCCGCCCGGGCCGCAACCCTTGTACGTGGCGGACAATGACCTCACGGCCCGACAATGTGGCATGCCCCCAATCCGGATCGAGGGGGTGGGAGGCGGCCAGGGACGGGGTACCGTTCGGCATCGTGAGGGTTTTGATCCTTGGTGGTAGCGGGTTCCTGGGCTCTGAGCTGGTTCGGCAGGCGATTGCGGCGAGGCACTCGACGACCGCGACCTACGCGACCCGCCCCGGCTCTACTCGCGAGGTTGCGTGGTACGCCCTCGACCTGCGGGACCCTGGGCGCATCGACGCGGTCATGGCCGAGGTCGGCCCGCATCTCGCTGATCATCGGCGACCGGTCCGTCCACTCCCTCCACGAACGTGCCGTCCACGAACTCGCGGCCGGTACACGCGACGGCGCCCTGTTCACCGACGACATCCGCTGCCCGGTACACGTCGCCGATCTCGCCGCGGCTCTCCTGGAGCTCGCCTCGCACGACACCAGCGGTATCCACCATCTCGGCGGAGCCGACGCGGTGAGCCGCCACGAACTCGGCGTCCTCATCGCCAGGCGTGACGGCCTGGACGCCTCCCGCTTGCCCACGGGTCTGCGGGCCGACAGCACACTTCCCGGCGCCCTCGACGTCCGCCTCGACAGCCGCGCAACCCAGCGCAAACTGCGCACCACGCTACGCGGCGCCTATCAATTCACCGCGACGGTGTGAACCGCCCGCCCTCTGTTCTCCACGGACAGACACGTGGGCTCAGGTTGCTCAGCGGGAGGGGATTGAGCGCCGTGGTTGAGGGGTGCCTGGGGCCTGCCGGTCAGCAGTCTGGGGAACCCGGTGTCGCGGGTGGAGGTCAGCGGGCTGGTGCCGTGGGCGTCGGGGACCGTGCACAGGCGCAGGTAGACGCGCAATAGGCGTCTCAGGACAGTCATGTCGTCGCCTTCACCCTGGTGACGGCCGCTGCCGCGAGGCCGCGGATGAGGGGGTGCGGGCGGGTGCCGTCGCCGGCGAGTTCCGGCTGGAAGAGGGTGGCGAGGAAGAACGGGTGCTCCGGCAGCTCGGCGATCCGCACCTCGCCGTCGGTGTCGGTGCCGGTGAATTGCAGGCCGGCGGTGCGCAGCAGCTCCACGTGGCGGGGGCTGGCACCGAAGTTGCAGTGGTAGCGCTCAAGGGATCGCTCGGCGCCGATGAGCAGTTCGGCACGGGAGCCCGAGGTCAGTTCGATCGTGCCCTCGTGGCCGACCAGGGAGCAGGCAAGCGGCACCACCACGGCGTCGGCCGCCGACGTGTCGGGTGCGTTCTCCGCATGACCGGCCGTTGCCAACCCGGCCACGTTGCGGGCGTACTCGAGCAGGACGTGCTGGAAGCCGGCGCAGGTGCCGAGCAGCGGGATGCGGTTCTCGCGGGCGGTGCGGATGGCCGCGAGCGCGCCGGCCTCGCTGCGGTAAGGGCTGCCGGGCAGCACCCAGATCGCATCGAACCCGGTCAGGGTCGTGTGGTCGGCAACGTCCTGCGTGGGGATCCAGTACGCGTCCAGATGCAGGCCGTCTCGCTCGCGCAGCGCGTCGAGCAGGCCCGGGATACGGGTGTGGGAACGGACGTGGGGCGAGCGGTCGCCGACCAGGGCGACGCGGGCGGTGTGTGTCATGCGGCCATCCTGAGCCGCCCACCTGCATCACGTCCAACGATGATTACTGCATCCAGCATCAGCAATACTGATACTCATGGATCCGCAGCAGCTGCGTACTTTCGTCGCCGTGGTCGACCACCGCTCCTTCTCCGCCGCCGCCCAGGCCCTCGGCTACACCCAGTCCGCGGTCTCGCAGCACATCGCGAGCCTTGAGAGCGATCTGGAGGCGCCGCTGCTGACCCGCCGACCGGTGGCGCCGACCGAGGTGGGGGAGCGGCTGCTGGAGCACGCCCGGCCGCTGCTGCTGCGCCTGGACGCGGCGCGGGCGGACGTCGCGCGCCTGCGACAGGTGCGCCCGGGGCGGCTCGCAGTGGCCTGCACACCGGGCACGCTGACGCCCGCCACCGCACTCGCGCTGGTACGCGCCCGTAGCGCGGCCCCGCAACTCGCGGTCTCGGTGCGGGTGTGCGGCCGGACCGAGGCGGTCCAGTCCGTGCTGACCGGCGGGGCGGACCTGGCACTGGTCGACGGGGCGGTGGCAGCCACCGATCCGCTGCCGCTGCCCGACGCCGGCCCCCTGACCGCCTTTCCCATCAGCGAGGAACCTCTCGCGGTACTCCTGCCCGCCGCCCACCCGCTCGTCGGCCGTCCGGCGCTGCGGCTGGCCGACCTCGCCGCCGCCCGCTGGATCGACGCAGCCGACGCCGCCGTGCCCCTGGCCGAGCTCCGGGCCGCCGCCCAGTCCGACGGCTTCGGCCACCAACTCACGTACACCGGAACCGACGTCCGCGGACTGTCCGTCCTGGTGGCCGCCGGAGCCGGCCTCACCACTGCCGCCCTGTCCGCAGCCGGAGACCTCCCCGGTGTCGTGGCCGTGCCGATCAGCGAGCCCCGCATCGTGCACCGCACCGAGCTCCTGCACCCCCGCACACCCACCACCCCGGCCGCCGAACTGGCCGCCACCTTGCGGTCCGCGCAGTCACCGCGGTGAAGCCGGCACGCACCATGAGCCCGGCTGAGCGGCATCCGCCGCCTCATCTTCGCCACCGCCGACTCAACGGGGCGGCTGCGCAGCCATAATGCAGGGCATGTCGCTTCAGGGGACCGACGCCTACCGGAACAACGACGCCCTGCCTGTGCTGGTCCGGCGGGCCGTCGAGGCGGCGCGCACGCACGGTTTCGCCTACTCCTGCCGGCCCGAACAGGGGCGTCTGCTGCAGGTGTTGGCCGCAGGAGCACCCCACCGCATCGCCGAGACCGGAACAGGCTGCGGCGTCGGGCTGGCCTGGCTGGCCTCGGGCGCGTCTCCGGCCACCCGGCTGATCAGCATCGAACGGGATCCGGAACGAGCCCGCATCGCTGCGGACGTCTTCCATGACTGCGACCGTGTCGAGGTCCTCCAGGGCGACTGGCAGCGCATCGAAGAGTACGGACCGTACGACCTGCTCGTGCTCGACGGCGGAGGCCAGGCCAAGGGCGACGGCACCGCAGACCCCGCTCGCCTGCTCACCGCCGGCGGCACGGTCGTGATCGACGACTTCACCCCGGCCACGACATGGCCACCCCAGTTCAACGGCGCACCCGACCACTCCCGACTGCGCTGGCTCCAGCACCCCGGACTGCGAGCCGCTGAACTCCGCCTCGCAGCAGACCTCAGCGTGATCGTCGGCACTCACCTACCGGACAGCTGAGAATCGGCATTCATCTACCGGACGGCTGAGACCGGCTCGCTCGCCAGACGCAACGACCTCTGCGGAAGCTGTCACCTGGTACTCGCGATGGCGGCGCATGACCACGATCACCAGGTCCCGGCCCCTGCGTCCGCGTTGCGGCCGGCGCGTGAGCTACGGGCTGCGGAGCCGTGCGCTTCGGGTCGGGTTTCCGGGCCGGAGCCTCAGCCGTTGGCCAGGGTGCGGCCGAGGAGCGGCAGCAGGCGGTCCCAGTGAAGCTGCAGTGCGGCGGGGTTGAAGGCGTCGGTGTCGGACATGGTGAAGCCGTGGACGGTGCCGGGGTAGATCTCGGAGGTGTGGTCGACACCTGCGGCGTCGAGTGCCTGGTTGAGTTCGCCGAGGGCCTCGGGCGTCAAGTCGGTTTCGGCGTGGCCGAGGTGGACCTCCGCGGTGATCGTGGAGAGGCTGTCGGGCCCGTCGGCGCCCACGGGGCCGTGGAATCCGGCGACGGCCGCCACCTGGCCGGGGTGGGCCGCGGCGGTGCGCATCGCCAGGAGGCCGCCGATGCAGTAGCCGGTCACCGCGACCGGTCCGGCGCTGACCTCGGGCTGAGCGGTGAGGAACCCGAGGTAGGCATCGGCGTCGCGCAGGGCACGTTCGGCGGTGTGCGCCTCGATCAAGGGCATCAGTTGGGCGAAGATCGCGGGCCGGACCTCTTCTCCGATGTACTCGGGAAGTTCGATCACCGGTGCCGGCCCGTGCCGGTAGAAGAAGTTGGGGACGAGCACGTAGTACCCGTGCCCGGCCAGTTCGCGGGCCATCTCCCGCAGCACGGGCCGGATGCCGAAGCCGTCCGCGTACATCAGCACCCCAGGGTGCCGCCCGCCACCGTCGGGGTAGGCGGCGAAGGCGTCGGCCTGGCCGTCCGTGGTGGGAATCTGCAGTGTCTTGGTGGGCAAGAGCTTCCTTTCTTCACTTCACTCGCACCGGTACCGTTAGTGTCACTAACGTTCTCGGCGCGAGTGAACGTATATCGTTAGTGGCACTAACGCAATAGGTAGGGTGGGCGCCATGATCAGAGACGAAGCCGCGGACCTGCCCGACGGCGGCGCACCCAAGACGCCGGACAGGCTGCGACGACGGGCGAGCCGACTCTTGTCGCAGCTCACCGTGCGGTCGGACCGGCTGATCACCGAGGGGCTGGCCCGGGCCGACGCCCGCAAGTGGCACTACGCCGTGCTCGCCTCACTGCAGGAGTTCGGGCCGGGCAGCCAGGCGGAGCTGAGCAGGCGCTCCGGCATCTACCGCAGCGACATGGTCGGCGTGCTCAACGAACTGACCGAGCGCGACCTCGTCGAGCGGGCACCGGATCCCGATGACCGGCGCCGCAACATCATCACGATCTCCGCCCAAGGCCGCCGCCGTCTCCGCCGCCTCGACAAGGTCCTGGACGACCTCCACGACGAACTGCTCGCGCCGCTGAGTCCGGCCGAACGCGATCAACTCGTGCGGTTGCTCATCCGCTTGCTGGACCACCACACGCAGAGCTCTTGAGTCGCGAAGGCGTCGACCGGCGTGGCGGTGACCCGGATGTCCGGGACACCGAGACCGACTGATGCGGTGGCCGCACCGTGCCATGGAGCCCAGGGGACACGGTCAGCGACGGTAGGGCTGCGTGCCGTTGCCGGGCGTGGCCGCGGGGCAGTGGTCAGGTCGAGGACGAAGGTGCGTCGATCGCCAGACCGTCCACGAGATCGCGTACGAGATCGGCTGCCTGAGTTCGGGCCTGGTCAGGGCTGTCGGCCTCGGCGATCGCGAGGGACAGTTCGGTGAGGGTGCCGTAGAAGGCCCTGGCGATCAGTTCGGCCGGGTGGGGCCGGATGCGCCCGGCGTCGAGCGCGGCGTTGACGATGTCGAGGACCAGGCCGCCGAGATGGCGCTGGTCCAGTTCACGCCATCGCTGCCAGCCCAGGGCGATCGGGCCTTGCTGGAGCACGATGTGGCGATAGGCGTGTTCCATACAGACGTCGAGGAACTCGTCGACGGCCCGGTCGGCTCGCTCACGCGGGTCCGAGACGGAGTCGATCGCCGCCCTGATGCGCTGCGTGGCCTGCCGCTCCAGGTCTTCGAAGACAGCCTCGAAGAGTCCGAGTTTGCCGTCGAAGTGGTGGTAGAGCGCGCCGCGGGTGAGGCCGGCGGTGCGCACCAGCTCTTCGGCCGGCACGCTCGAATATTCGCGCTCGGTGAAGAGCCGCAGAGCGGTGTCGAGCAGGGTGCGGCGGGTGTTCTCCGCGTATTTCTCGCGCAGCGTTTCCACACGGCATGGATATCACATACGCTGCGCATGTCAGATTCACTCTGTATGTGAGGTGACGATGGACAAGTCGGTGGACGTTTGGGACGCCGTGGTCGTCGGGGCCGGAGTGGCGGGTCTGGTGGCAGCTCGCGACCTGGTTCAGGGCGGGGCGGAAGTGCTGGTGCTGGAGGCGCGCGACCGGGTCGGTGGCCGGCTTCTCAACGATGAGTTACCCGGCGGCGCCCCCATCGAGGTGGGCGGGCAATGGGTCGGCCCGGGGCAGGACCGCGCGCTGGCACTGATCAACGCACTGGGTTTGCGCACCTACCCCACCTACGTCGACGGCGAGCACATCGCCGAGATGGGCTCCTTCCGTTCCCAGTACACGGGCCGGATACCCAGGCTGAACCCGCTGGTGCTGGCCGACATCGGACAAGCCCAGTACCGCCTGGACCGGCTCGCGCGCCAGGTCGCCGCGACCGATCCGTGGCGGGCACCCCGCGCCGAGGAGTTGGACACCCAGACTTTCGACACCTGGCTTCGCAAGACCGCGCACACCGCGGGCGGCCGCGCCTTCTTCCGGCTGGTCACCGAGGGCGTGTTCTCCGCCGAGCCGGAGGACATGTCCGCGCTGTGGGCCGCCTTCTACGTCGGCGGAGCCGGCGGCCTCGACGCGCTGATCAACACCGCCGGCGGGGCGCAGCAGGACCGCGTGGTCGGCGGAACGCAACGCATCGCGCTGGGACTGGCGGAGCAACTCGGTGACCGGGTCGTCCTCGACGCGCCGGTGACCGACATCGACTGGCAGACCTCCGGTGTCCGCGTCGTCACCCGCAACGGCCTGACCGTGCGCGCCCGCCGGGCCGTGGTCGCGGTGCCGCCCCCGCTCGCCGCGCGCATCCGCTTCACACCGGGCCTTCCTGGCGACCGTGACCAGCTCGTCCAGCGGATGCCGATGGGCCGGGTCATCAAGGTCAACGTCGCCTACGACGAGCCATTTTGGCGCCACGCGGGCCTGAGCGGCCAGGCGAACAGCACCGACCGCCCCCTGGGCACCGTGTTCGACAACACGCCCTTCGGCGGCTCTCCCGGAGTCCTCGTCGGCTTCCTCGAAGGCCGGCACGCCGATGCCGGCGCGCGCATGGACCTCGACGCGCGGCGCGCCCAGGTGATCGATGACCTCGTCGGCTACTTCGGGCCCCGGGCCGGCAACCCCCTCGCCTACATCGAGCGTGACTGGGCGGAAGAGGAGTACAGCCGCGGATGCTACGGAGCGTTCGCCGTGCCCGGCACCCTCACCCGCTTCGGGCCGGCCCTGCGCAGCCCGGTCGGTCCCCTGCACTGGGCGGGCACCGAGACCGCCACGAACTGGGCGGGCTACATCGACGGAGCCGCTGAATCCGGCCACCGCGTCGCGGGCGAGGTCCTCCCCGAGCTCTCCTGACACCCGCACCCGACCTGCGAGCGAGGCTGCGAACGCGAAGACCAGCCCCACCACCGACGATCTCGCCGTGGCCCCGACATCGACGCACTCCTCGTGCGATCGCGCAACTCGCCGCCGGGGGAACGCACCCGGGCCCGGAGTCCCTGTCCCTGTCTCTGTCCCTGCCTGTCCGAACGACGCGACCTGCTCCGCGAAGTCGCCGACTCCACAACGGCCGTGGCCGACGGGTCAGACATGTCACCTCTTCGGGCCTGACCGCCCGAAGAGGTGACGAGCGCGCCTACGGAAGGCCCGGCCAGCCGCTGGAGATCGGGCTCGGGTAGCCGGGGTCGACCTTGTCCCCGGCCATGTCGTAGCGCATGTACTCCGATCCGCGGAAGAAGTAGGCCTTGCCGTTGTTCCACACCACGCCACCGTCGAGATCAGACGTCCAAAGGCCGGGCCAAGCACCGGAGATCGGCTTGGGGTAGCCCGGGTCGACTTTGTCCCCGGCGATGTCGTAGCGCATGTACTCCGATCCGCGGAAGAAGTAGGCCTTGCCGTTGTTCCACACCACGCTGGTGTCAATCCGGTCCGTGAAGAGCCCGGGCCAGCCGCTGGAGATCGGCTTCGGGTAGCCGGGGTCGACTTTGTCTGCGGCGATGTCGTAGCGGACGTACTCCGATCCGCGGAAGAAGTAGGCCTTGCCGTTGTTCCACACCACACCGGCGTCGACCCGGGACGTGAACAGCCCGGGCCAGCCGCTGGAAATCGGCTTCGGATAGCCCGGGTCAACCTTGTCGCTGGCCACGTCGTAGCGGTAATAGTTTCCGCCGTCGAACATGTAGGCCTTGCCGTTGTTCCACAGAACTGGTGCTGTGACCATCGCTCTGACACCTCCTGTGTGAGTGTTTGCCACCGCGCGGGATGTCCTCTGTGAGTGTTTGCCACTGCGCGGGATGCGGAGCGCGTCCACCGGCCGGGTTCATCGCTGGGCAGAAGGCCGAGGTTTCCCTCGGGGAGCGCAGGCCAGAGCGAGCTTCCGACGCACGCTCTCGTGTGCCCTATGTGCGGACGCCCCGGTGCCGGGCTGATGACCGATCCGCGGAGCCGGCGCTGAGCCGCCCTCAACCGGCGTGAAGGCCCTGGTGGGGACCTTCTCACTGCCAGGGTGCACGATGACGGCAACGCGCGCACACTCGAATGGGGCCCATGGCGGGGCACTCCTGGGGGCACCTGACCGTGGCACTCCGGCCCGCGACGGCATGTTCTGCCGTGGACGTGCGAGGCCGCATCAGGGCGGGCCCGAGCCATCCGCGGTGGTACTGGGTGGTACTGGCGGGAGTGGACCACGCGCATCGCAGAAGCACGGGTGGACCACGTGCATCACACAAGCGCTGACTGGCGCGTTCGCACGGGGCCGGTTCGGCCGGGCCGCGGGCCCATCGGTCGTCCAGCCGGCGGCCCTGATCGGCCTGATCGGAGAATCATGAGTGACAGACTGGCCTATTTCTTCAGGGCAGACCGCTATCTGCGGTACAACATCGACAGCGACTCGGTCGATGTCGGGCCCACCGAGATCTCACGTTTCTGGCCCGCCCTCCCGGAAGAGTTCCAAAGCGACCTCGACGCCACGATCAACTGGGGTGACGGTCATGCCTATTTCTTCAAGGACGACCGTTATCTGCGGTACGACATCGGCAGCGATTCGGTAGACGTCGGACCTACGGAGATCTCGCGTTTCTGGCCTGCGCTCCCGGCAGAGTTCCAGAGCGATCTCGACGCCACGATCAACTGGGGAGACGGGCACGCCTACTTCTTCAAAGGCGACCGCTATCTGCGGTACAACATCAAGAGCGATTCCGTCGACGTCGGACCCACCGAAGTCTCCCGTTTCTGGCCCGCCCTCCCGGCAGAGTTCCAGAGCAAGCTTGACACAATCATCAACTGGGGTGACGGTCATGCCTACTTCTTCAAGGACGACCGTTATCTGCGGTACAACATCGGCAGTGATGCGGTAGACGTCGGTCCCACCGAAGTCTCCCGTTTCTGGCCTGCGCTCCCGGCAGAGTTCCAAAGCGACCTCGACGCCATCGTCAACTGGAGCGAGGTCTGGTCCTGGGAGAAATTCCCCCTGGACCGGCGGCTTCTCTACGTGATGGAACGACTCGTCGACCACTACGGGTACCCGGTGAACGGGGCGGCCGGGCTGCTGGGCAACCTCGTTGCCGAGTCCGGTGTGATCCCGCCGCGTGTGGAGGGAAGCGCCGCCGACACCCCGATGCGATCGAAGAACTTCGCTGGTGTCGTCGTGGACCACGAAGCGGATGACATCATGAACCGTAGCGCGGCCCTGCACGTGGGCCCTGCGCTTCCCGGTATCGGCCTGGCCCAGTGGACGTCAGGGGCCCGGCGCGCCGGCCTGTTCACTCATCCGTTCGGCGGGGACGGGCTCGGGGCGCGCGCGGTGTTCAACATGGA
The DNA here is from genome assembly GCF_036352915.1 of Streptomyces bugieae. Taxonomy (NCBI): domain Bacteria; kingdom Bacillati; phylum Actinomycetota; class Actinomycetes; order Kitasatosporales; family Streptomycetaceae; genus Streptomyces; species Streptomyces bugieae. The sequence goes on along the minus strand of NZ_JAZBJP010000001.1, from coordinate 207,243 downwards.
TGCCCAGATCGACTACCTGGACACCGAGCTCCGCAATCACTTCAGCGGAGTCCGGGCCGTCCTGATGAGGACGACGGTGACAGTCAACGATGCCTGTGACGAGGTCCTGTACGACTTCGAAGTCCCCGGATCCATCCTCCAGGGAGGAACGAAGCTGCCCCGCTCCGATGCCCGCGTCCAGCAAGTCTTCGCGCAGCGCCGACCCTCGGCGCAACGCGCAGCGAACGTCTATCGCGCTGCCCACCCGTGAAGGATTGGTCGCTGGCCAGTCGGCGCCGCGAGCGCGGGCAAGGTGAGTCGTACCTGATGTGGTACCTGTTGCGGTTCTGCTGCTCCCGCCACCTCGGCTGATGCAGGCGGGTGCCAGGCCCGCGCCCGCAACGCCGCCCCGAGCGCGGTAAGGGATGGCGGTCCCGCACAACGTGCGGGGAATGCGGGACCGCCGGCCACGCCGTCCTGTCACCAGCGGGCTGTCTGCCGACCGTACGGCGCACCGAGCCGACGTGCACGCCACAGACGCCGACGAACCGCCAGCTGAGTGACGGGGAGCGTGGAGGCGGTGCGTTGCCTCACCTCATGGTTTCGCGGTTGCCGAGCCGGGCGGTGGGCTAGGAGGCATCGGCATAGGCGAGATGGGTGCCGCAGACGGTGCAGCGGAAGAGCATGGCGCTTGCCCCTTCACCGAGGTGGGTGAGGAAGTGCTCCAGCTGGGATGCGTCGTGCCAGCCGCCCATCCGCAGGTCGGCTCTGAGCTGGTCCAGGGCGTCGGGGTGCGCCGCCAGCTCGGAGTACCCGACCTCGCCGAGGAAGGCGGCCGCGTCCTGGCAGTGGACCAGCCAGTGCGGATCCTGCCAGGCGTGGAAACCAGGGGTGCGGCGGGTGACCTCGTGCAGGGTCTCCTCGCTGACGCCGTCGAGCCCGTAGGCGTCGGAGAACTCACCGGCGAATCGTTCAGCGGCGCTGCCGTCGGCGATGCACCAGGGGCAGAAGCGCCCGTTGACCTCTTGGGCGGTGTAGAAGGTCGCGGTGTAGATCCACCCCGAGCTGCGGTGGCAACAGACGCACTCTTCGGCGCTCGCCCGGATGGATCCGCTGGCCAGGGGGTCAGGGTGGTAGCGGAAGATGGGCAGGCCGGTGCTCACCGCTGCTGCCCGAGAAGGGACATACCGACTTCACCATGGGGGTTCTGTACGTCGTCGTCGGCCACGCCTGTGAGCTTCATGGGGTGCAGTCTGTCCCCAGGCAGTCTCGTGATCAAGGCGATGGGGTCGTATCCCCACCACCCTGACGACCGCCGACCCTTCGAGCGCCATCCTGGTCAGCCCTCAGCTGTTGCCACTCGGCAACGGGAGAGCCCCCGCCGCGCGGAGCACCCGCACAGTGCGCCCGGGGGAGTGGCCCGGGGATCGTGCCAGTACTGCCCGGTGTCTGCGGACGGGTTCAGGCTGCGGCATTCCTGTGAGGGCCGGATGCGAAGGCCAGTATGTGTGGGACTGCCTGGCGCAGACTGTCGAAGTGGCGATGCACGCCTTCCACCGCGACAGCTCCATTCACACCCCACACCGTCATCCCCGCGCGCAGCCCGGACCGCACTCCGGACGGGGCGTCCTCGATGACCAGGCAGGATTCCGGCGAAGCACCCAGCCGGGCAGCGGCCTGCAGATACGGGACCGGAGACGGCTTGCCTTCCTCCACAGCGGCCGCGTCCACGATCACGCTCGGCACCGGCAATCCCGTCCGCAGAAAACGGCCGCGCACCCGGTGCTCGTAGTTCGAGGTCACCAGCGCCCAGGAACCTCGCGGCAGGCCCTGCAGCAGGTCCAACGCGCCGTCGAATGCCGCATATACGCCGGACCGGACGTCCTCGTCCTCCAACTCGTGCAGTGCGGCCAGGCACTCGCGCGGGTCCTGGTCCGCGGCGACCTGGGCGAACGTCTCCATCGGCCGCGTTCGCAGCGCCACCTGGTAGACCTCGTCCGCATCCAGCCCGTACCGCTGCGCCCACGTTCCCCAGACCCGGCGCTGGTTGCTCACCGCGTCGATCAACGTGCCGTCGACATCGAACAGGACGTATTTCGTGCGGCCGGGCCGCGCAGGTTCGCTGGTCACCCACTGATCATGCCAGCAGCATCTGTGGGAGCGGATAGTCCCGCTGCTCCGGGCCCGTTCGCCCCGGCGGCGCCGTCTCCCCGGCAGGCTTCCGGCGGACGACCGTGTTGCCTTGACCGGCATCGTCTACGGCACCTTCGCCTGGCTTCACCAAGTCACACGCCTGCGGATCCGCTACGGGATACGCGCCGACCTCCACCAAGGAATCCTCGAACTCGCCTGCAGCATCATCTGCTTGAGACGATTACGCACGGCATTCCGAAACATCAGTAGGGCCGTCCTCACCCTGGACAGGCAACGCTGACGTTGCTGATTGGTATGCCTTGGCCATGGCGTGGAAGGAGCGCTTGGGGGCGAGCCTGCCGTCGGGCATCAGCTTGCATACCCCGTAGGAGGCCAGGTCGAGGTCGAAGCGCGGGTCGGCGTGGTGCGGGTACTCGTAGCCGGCGAAGGTGAACCAGAATGCGGTGTCCACGCCTTCCTCGTCGAAGACGGCGAGCATCTCGCGCAGGCAGTGGGCCTGTTCTTCCTCGTCGCGGACGTAATCGCCGTTGATGCGGGGCGGATCGGCGTCGTGATCGACGACATCCACCCAGCCCATGCCGCCGCGCTCGGCTGCACCTCGGTAGGTGCAGCAGCCGAACTCGGTCGCCGCGAGCGGCTTGCCGTGCCGGAAGTACTCGCGCAGACCCTGACGGAAGGCGTCACTGGCATCCCCGTAGGCGTCCGCACTCACGATGTCGAAGGGCGCCCAATCGACCCGTTCCCACGTTCCGGAAGCGTAGGTGATCTTTCCGCGGAACCGTGAACGCACCGTCTCAACGATGTTGGCCAGCAAGGAGTTCAGCCGGGCAGGAACCTCGGCGAGCCCGGCCAATGCCTCGGGGACGCCGCTGGTCAGGGCTTCGATTCTGGCGAGGCTGTGGTCTCCGGGGAGAATGTCGGCGGCAAACAGGCTCAGCTCGCAGCCGGTGACGAAGACGTCCGCTCCCACCTCCTGGGCGCGGTCGGCACAGGTGCCGAAGTAGGGCAGCAGCTCTTCGGCGGACAGTTCGCAAGGGAATGGGGAGAACCAGACCTCAAGCCCGGCATCGGCGGCGTGCCGGGCCGCAAGGGCCAGTCGCCCAGGGTCGCCGCCGGTGATCCGCACGGCATCGCAGTGCAAGTCGTCTGCGATGACGCGGATCTCGCGTCGCACCGCGTCGGCGTCGAAGACGGGCCGCGAACTCTTTCCGCCCGGAGTGAAGCCAGTGTCGTAGGTGATGCCTTTGGCTCGCATGGGATGCTCCTGACAACCGATCGATATCTGTTGCTGCGTCTCGCCGGGCGTCGATGGGAATCGGTTCGGCGGACGGACCGCATGACGACTCGGGGTGTGTCTGGAGATCAGCTCGACGGCGACCTTGGCCGCGCTGCCACCTCGCTGCTCCCTGGGAGACCACCTGACACCCGTGTTCGGCGATCGGAGCCGAACGTTAGGTACGAGTCGAAATGCCAGTCAACGGCGATCTCCTCGGGACCGTGCTCTTTGCGCTGGTCAGCTACGCAACTGTCGATGCAATGACAGTGATGGTCAACGCACGGCGAAAGAGGGGGTGTTGCAACGATCGGCGACCGGTGCACACACTGTGTGCAAGACAACCGAATCAGAGGAACCGACCCGATGCCAGGACGCAGGCTGACCAGAGCCGACCGGCAACAGATCGCCGCGGGGTTGGCGCAGCACCTGAGTTACGCCGACATCGCCCGACGCCTGAACCGTCCCGCCTCGACGGTGAGCCGCGAGGTCGCGCGCAACGGCGGGCCTGCCCGGTACCGCGCGGAACTGGCACAGCTCGCGACCACCCACCGAGCCCAGCGCCGGCCGCAGCCCCCCGCTCCGGCGCAGCGGACCATCGAGCATCTCGGCCCCGACCCCGACGCAATGACCGCGTTCGTCACCGACCTCACCTCAGCACTTGTCGAAACCGGCCTCCCGCGCACCGCCGCCCGCGTGATGGCCTGCCTGTTCGCCTCCGAGACCGGCAGTCGCACCGCCATCGAGATGGCGCAGCACCTGCAAGTCAGCGCGGCGACCATCTCGCACGCGGTCCGCCTGCTGGAACGGCAGGACCTGATCCGCCGCGGTCGCGATGACCGTGGCCGCCGCCACCGGTATTTCCTCGACGACAAGGCGGGCTTGCGGACCGTCGCGGCCAGCGTCGCCGCCAACCAGCGGCTCGCCGCCACCGCGCTGCGCGGCGCCGAGCTCTTCGGAGCCGAGACCGCTGCCGGATCCCGGCTCGCCCTGGCAGGCCGATTCCTCGAACGCCTCGGCGCCGACCTCATCCGCTCCGCTGAAAAGCACTGGCGTGACATGGTTGGTGACAGGGGCGACGCATACCCGCTGACGAGCCACGCGGAGTAGTGGTCTTACTTCTCGGCCGTACCGGGTTTCCCGCTGATGATGGACTCCTTGTAGATGTCCGCGTAGGTGCGCGAGTCCTTGACCAGGTCGTCGCAGAAGGCAGCGACGTCGTTGCCGATGAGTTCCAGGACTCCCTTGTCGGCCGCGACGCCCTCCTCGAAGAAATCGACAATCCCTGAGAGCAGGGTCCCGTCAGGCAAATCGACGGGTCCGACCTTGAAGAAGTACTTCTGAATCTCCCTGTAGACGATCTGGTAATCCGGTGGGAGCGCCTTGATCCGCGCCATGTGCGCTCGCCACTGCTTCTTGCCCTCGATGATGTCTTGGATGCCCATGTCAGCCTCCTAGCTGGCCCAATTTCCTTGCGACATTCCGGTTCAACTGCTGGCGCCACCGGTCGCGATGGTTCCGAGCCCCTTCTCCGCCGGCCAGCGCCGCGCAGAAGCCCTCGACGTCGTCGCCCAGCACCTCTTGAATGCTCTGCCCATCCGCCGCCGTTTCTTCGAGCAGCCCCAGGGCTCCGTCGAGGATCGGCATCAGGTTCCGCCCCGTGAAGCCCGAGTAGGGGGAGAGGTGAACCTTGATCTGTTCCCACGCCGCCCGGTAGTCGGCCGGCAATGCCTCGGCCCGGGCTTCGAACGCCTTCCATTCCCTGGTGAGGTCGCTTCCGGTGATGGTCTCCCAGAAATTCATCTCCCGCCTCCCTTGAGCATGTCGATTCGTGATGAGAGGTACTCCCATTTCGCCCAGAACCTCCTGAGTTCTTCGCGCCCCGCGTCGTTGAGTGCATAGAACTTGCGCGGCGGACCCACACCGGAGGGTCGTTTCGTCACCTGCACGAGCCCGTTCTTCTCCAGTCGCAGCAAGATGGTGTAGACCGTCCCCTCGACGACGTCGGCGAAGCCGAGTTCATTCAGTCGACGCGTGATGGCGTACCCGTAGGTCTCCTCGCTGTCGATGATTTCAAGCACGCAACCCTCAAGCGTGCCCTTCAGCATCTCCGTCAGGTCGTCCAACGCGGGTCTCCTCTGAGCCTTTCCGGTACTGCGTAGTACCAAGTACCACTATACGGTATCACCGAGTAGCTCGGCGAGCGGCGAGCGCGGCGCCACGGAAGCAATTCGAATCATCGGCGCCGCGCTCGGTGCGCAGCACGTGAGGGGACGTCGCGGCCACGGTGAGCCCGTCGGGCCGCTGCGGCTCGTCCGCGGCGCTCGCTGCACGGCCATCACCAGCGGCATGCGCAGCGGACGGGGGGCGGAGCACGCCGGCTCGTTGTTGCTGCCCCCGGCGCCGCTCGCCCGTGCCCGCGAGGTCGGTGCGGCCGTGTACGGGCATGCGGCACCGATGGACTGTCTGCTGACCCGTCACGGCGAGGGGGCCAGGCGTCGCCGGCTCACTAGAGCCCGGACCGCGGCCGTGGCGGCCGTCGCACTTACTGGTGCGCTGTCACTGTCGGCCGGGGCCCGCCTGGCTCTCCCCAGCTTCCCTGGTGCTGCTCCCGCTCGCCGAGCTCGTGGGCCGGGACCGCTATCGCAGTCTCGGCCACGCCCTGCTGGAGGGCAGTTCGCCACTGCTGCTCTGAGCCCGTCCGTCGCGCGTTGAGCGAGGTGCGGACGGATCGGCGGCGGTGCCCGGGGTCTGCTGGAACACTTCGTGTGGAGCACTCACATCGTCTGCGGGCGGGCAGAGTCTGCGAGATCTGCAAGGCGGCGTAGTTCGGCCAGGTGTCCTGCCAGTGCCTTCCGGCCCGAAGAGGTGAGGGACAGCCACGTCCGCAGGTGGGAGTTCGACGTCGCGGGCGCTCCTGCTGGACACCGTCGTCGGCTACCGTGCGCCGAGATCAACGGCTGGTGCGGTGGAGGAGTAGGGGATGAACACGGTGGGGTCCTCGTCGGGCTCGGGTGAGCTGAAGCGCCGCTTGGGAGTCTCCGACGCGGTGGTGATCGGACTGGGGTCGATGATCGGGGCCGGGATCTTCGCTGCGTTCGGCCCAGCGGCCGGTGCTGCCGGTTCCGGGCTCATGGTCGCCCTGGCGCTGGCTGCGGTCGTGGCGTACTGCAACGCGACGTCATCGGCCCGGCTGGCAGCCCGCTATCCCGAGTCAGGGGGGACGTACGTCTACGGCCGTGAGCGTCTGGGCGACTTCTGGGGGTATCTGGCCGGCTGGGCGTTCGTGGTCGGCAAGACCGCGTCCTGCGCTGCGATGGCCTTGACCGTCGGGTTCTATGCGTGGCCGGGCCAGGCCCATGCTGTTGCGGTCGCCGCTGTGGTGGCGCTGACCGTGCTCAACTACACCGGCGTGCAGAAGTCCGCGTTGCTGACCCGTGCCATCGTCGCTGTGGTTCTCGCGGTCCTGGCTGCCGTGGTGACCACCTGTCTGATCAGTGATGCCGGCGATATCGCACGCCTGGATGTCGGCGCGGACATGACCGTCGGGGGGACGCTCCAGGCGGCCGGCCTGCTGTTCTTCGCCTTCGCCGGTTACGCCCGGATCGCCACGCTCGGCGAAGAGGTTCGAGATCCCGCCCGCACCATTCCCCGCGCGATCCCTCTCGCGCTCGGTATCACCCTCGTCGTGTATGCGGCTGTTGCCGTGGGCGTGCTCGCGGTACTGGGGCCGGACCGTCTCGCCCAGAGCGCCGCGCCGCTCGCTGAGGCTGTACGTGCCGCCGGTGTCCCGGGCCTGGTTCCGGTCGTGCGTGTTGGCGCGGCCATCGGGGCGCTCGGATCGCTTCTCGCACTGATCCTCGGCGTCTCGCGCACCACCTTCGCCATGGCCCGCGACCGTCACCTGCCGCATGCTTTGGCCGTGGTCCACCCGCGCTTCCAGGTTCCCCATCGTGCCGAACTGGTTGTTGGCGCCGTGGTCGCCGTGCTCGCCGCGTCTGTCGATGTGCGGGGCGTGATCGGCTTCTCCTCCTTCGGGGTCCTGGCCTACTACGCCATCGCCAACGCAGCGGCGTGGACCCTCAGACAGGGCGAAGGGCGGCCGCCCCGCCTCGTGCCCGTCATCGGCCTGGCGGGCTGCACGGCGCTCGCCTTCGCCCTGCCCGTGGCCACGGTGATCTCCGGTGCCGGCGTCCTCGCCCTCGGTGCTGCCGTTTACGGCTTGCGGAAGGTCATGGCCACCGGCTCCGGCCGCTGAGCCCGTTGATCTTCGCAGCCGTCGGAGCCTTCACCCCTTTCCCTCTCTGTGGGGACCGGGGCGGTGCTCGTGATCCGAACAGGCATGGGCGACCGCCACGATCGGGCCCTTCAGCATCGCCGCCGTGCCCGCCCTCGACGGCATCGGAGACGCCCAGGCGTCCTGGGCGATCGATGCCGGAGGTAAGCGCGTGATCTACCTGGGCGACAGCATGTTCCACGGCTATGGGTGGCGCGCGGCCCGTCGATCCGGCCCCTTCGACGCCGTGCTGACCGATCTTGCTCATGGATCGGTCGACGGAGGAACGTCCTCGCCCTGTGCCCTTTCCCGCCAATGGGCGAGGCTTGCCTCAGCGGTGAGGGTGGCAGGGTGATCGGTGCCCAGGACCCGCCTGCGGTCGGTCAGCAGCCGGTCGAAGTCTGCCGCGGCGCCGACCGCATCCCCGGCCTTACCGCGCCAGTGCGCAAGGTCGCTCCGGGTTCTGAGGGTGGTGGGATGGTCCGCTCCCAGTACCCTCACCCGATCGGCCAGCACCTCTTGGAAGCTGGTTACGGCTTGTTCCGGTGACCCTGCCTCGCCTTGGCACCGTGCCAGGGTGTGTCGGGTCTGCAACGTGTCAGGGTGGTCGGGGCCGAGCACTCGCAGACAGCGTTCGAGTAGTTGATCGAGGGCGGCTTCAGCACCGGGAAGGTCCCCGGAGGTCAATCTCCAGGACGCGAGATTGGTTTGGGTGGCAAGGGTTCGAGGGTGGTCCGGACCGAGCACGCGCCGACAGTCTCTGAGGAGATGCGTATAGGCATCCGCAGCGCCGGCCGCGCCTCCTGTCTCGCCTTGCCAGTCCGCAAGGTTGGCTCGTGCCGCGAGGGTTCGGGTGTGGTCCGGGCCGAACACCCTCAAGCAGTCCTCCAACAACTCGTCAAGCGCGGCAACGGCGCCGACCGCGTCGCCCGCCTCACCTCGCCAGTAGGCAAGATTGTGCTTGGCTGCCAACGTATCGCTGTGGTGGGGGCCGTGTACTCGCAGAAGATCGGACAACAGTTGGTGAAAGGCGGTTTCAGCGCCGGTCGCGTCGCCTGCCTCGCCCCGCCAGTAGGCAAGATTGTGCTTGGCACGGAGGGTCTTCGGGTGTTCGGGTCCCAACACCCGCAGCATCTGCTGGAGTACCTCCTCACAGCTGGATACGGCGCCGGTCGTGTCCCCTGCGTTTCCCAGACAGGAGGCGATGTTGACCTGAGCGGTGAGGGTGTCGGGGTGGTCCGGGCCGAGATGCTCGTGGCTTGCCCGCCTCAGATGCTGCCAGTAGGTGATGGCGGCGGTGAGCTGGTCGGCCTCCAGAAGGCTGTGGCCCATGCGGAAGAGTAATGGGTGGGCGCCGTCGACCTGGTACAGGGCATCTTCCGCATGATGGGTAAGGGCTTCGGTGTTGGCACGCAGGGCCTGGGCGAGGGCCGTGTCGCGCTCGATCTCGGGCCAGACTTCTCTGAGCGCGTCTGCGGCGGCGTGGGCGAGTCGGTCGCGTTGCCGTGTGGTGAGGGCGTCGAGGGTAGCGCGTTGGACGAGTTGGTGGACGCGTACTGCCTGGTGGGGGTTCCTGGGGGTGTGGTCCAGCAGACTCAGGCGGTGCAGCGTGCGCAGCGCCCGTTCGGCGTCGTGGGCCGTGGCCTCTTCCGCATCGGCTGGTCCTGTGACGCCGGCGTCGGCTGGTCCTGTGACGCCGGTATCGGCTGGTCCTGTGGCGCCGGTGCGGTGCTCAGTGAGATAGCCGAGAGCGGGCGGGCTGACCAGGACGGGAGCGGGGATGCCGTTGGGGGCGAGGATCGCGGTGAGTTGCAGCAGGGGGCGCGCCAGGCCAATCGGTGGGATCCGGTCGGCGCGGTCGATGGACAGTGCCCAGGCGGCGGCCGTGGTGGTGGCTTGGTCATCGGGCAGTCCCGAAGGGTCGGGGAGCGCATCGGTGAGACTCGCGGCGCGGTCGGTCAGCAGGGTGCGGTAGGCAGCGCAGTCCATGTCGGCGTCGATGAGATAGGCGACAGCCTGGGACAGGGCAAGCGGGAGGTGACCGAGGTCGGTGGCGAGAGCGGCGAGCTCGGCCGGAGGTTCCAGGCGACCGTGGGAGGCCAGTGCGGCGGTGAGGTATGTGGCTGCTTCGTCCGGTGTGAACAGGCCTACCGGTACCAGCTTTCGACCGCTGCCGGTCAGGGTGGCGTCCCGGCGGCGGGAGGTGACCAGGGTACGGCCGTGTGGGCTGGCGGGTGGCCACAGCCCGCGCAGGTGAGCCGGGTCGGCGAGGTCGTCCAGCACCACCAGCCAACGGCGCTGTGTGGTACCGGGTTTGGGCTCCAGCCAGGCAAGGAAGGAGCGCGCAGCGTGTTCCGGGTCGGTGGGGTCGCTCCCGAGGATCTCGGCGGCCGCCTGGGCATAGGCGGAGATGACGGTCTCGCGGGTGGTGGCGTTCGTCCACACCAGCAGGTCCACACCACCCGTGGCCCACACTTGGCGGGCGTGGTGGGCAGCGAGCTGAGTCTTGCCGACTCCGCCCATGCCGGCCAGGACCTGGCACAGCACCGCCGTGCCCCCGCCGGACACCGCCTCTTCGAGCTGGGCGACGGCCGCGCGGTACTGGAAGCAGTCGGCCTGCCGGGGCAGTACCCCGATCTGGTGTGGCCAGTTCACCGGGGGCCGGGGTGCGGCGTAGTAGGAGACCTGGCCGCCTTCGGCGACGTAGCCGACGGCCAGGCTGCCACGGCGGGCGTGCGCCGTAACGCCTCCGGGGCCTCGCCCGGCAGCGGATGTCGATCCGGTGGAGGAGGTTGGGCTTGGGGCGGCCGGTCCGTTCAGCCCTGCGACGGATCCGGCAGCTGAGGGTTGCCGATGTGCGCACCCCCGTGGATCACCCCGGCGGCGATCGACCCGCCCTCGGCGCGGATGTTCGCGGTGCCGCCCACGGCGAGACTGCCCGGCCCAGCGCTTACGCCGCTCCCGGGGGCGTGCTGTGCCAGCAGGCTCCGCAGCTCGTCGGCGGCTCGGTCGCGCTCGGCCTCGTCCAGGCTTTCCAGAACGGCCTCGATGCGCGCCTGCCACGTCGCCTCCAGGCGCAGGCGCCCCCGCTCCGCCTCGGCCCCATCCGTGGTCTGCAGCGCGGTCGCCGTTCGGTCCAGGCGCTCCAGTTCTCCCTGCTGGCGCCGGCCGTCACCCCGACCGAACCAGCGTGCCACCGCCTGCCGCAAGCCGGCCCAGGCCTCCGTACCCGCGGCCTGCACCACCGCGCTACCGCCGGTCGCCGCCAGCGCCACCAACGCCTCTTCCAGCATCTCCACCCCTTGATAGTGGACCTCACCGGAACGGTAGCGCCGTCCGCCGGGTCACGCAGCGTCGTTGAGAGAACACAGGCCTGGACAGTGAGGTGATCTCCGCAGGGAAGGTGGCTGCTCTTCCGAGCGGGGTCACCAGGCTCGACAGCAGTTGTTCAGCACTTTGAGAGGCACCTCAACGGCGTCGTGTTCGATGGTCGTGACGAGGGACAGTGCTGGCCTCGGCGCTCAACCCCGTCCCCGCAAGAGGGAGTAGTGAGGGCTCTCGGCAGCGTCTCAGGGTCACCACACCACCGACAGGAGAGTCCCCACTCGTGGACCTGGGCATCATCGGACAGGCAGCCGGACTGTTCGCCGTCACCAACATCGACGACATCCTGATCCTGGCGCTGTTCTTCGCCCAGGGCTCCGGGCACCGCGGCTCCACACGCCGCATCGTGCTCGGCCAGTACCTGGGCTTCGCCGCGATCCTCGCCGTGGCGGTGGCCGCAGCGTTCGGCGCCACGTTCCTGCCCGAGTCCGCGATTCCCTACCTCGGTCTGCTGCCCCTCGCGCTCGGCCTCAAGGCTGCCTGGCAGGCATGGAAGGACCATCGCGACGGCGGTTCTGACGAGGACGAGGCGCAGGCCGAGGCGAGCGGACCCCGCCCGCTGGAGGTCGCCGCGGTCACCTTCGCCAACGGTGGCGACAACATCGGCGTCTACGTGCCCGTGTTCGCCACCGCCGGCGTCGGTGGGATGAGCGTGTACGCCGTGGTGTTCCTCGCCTTGGTGGCGGTGTGGTGCTTCGCCGGTCGGTTCTTCGCCACCCGCCCGGTCATCGCCAAGGCCCTCGCCCGATGGGGTCACATCCTGCTGCCACTGGTCCTGATCGCCGTCGGGCTGCTCATCCTCATCGAAGGCGGCGCCTTCGGCTTGTGAGCTTGCCGGCACACCCATCAGGACCAGTTGGAGCGCGGCACCAAGTACAGGGATGGAATCTGTCGTCGGATCAGTGGCAGGCGGGCAGCGCGTCCTGACCTTCGCATCCCGACCTTCGCGTCCTGACCTTCGTGTCTGGCCCCGGTGCCCGTGCGCTCAGCGTCGGGCGGCGTCGATGCGCAGCTGCAGCCAGCAGGACAGGCGGTCGTCCGGCTGGTCCAGGTCGAGGCCGAACAGCTCGCGGGCGCGGCGCAGCCGGTACTTGAGGGTGTTCTGGTGCACCGTCAGCCGGCGGGCCGCTTCGCCTACGTTGCCGACCGCGTCAAGCCAGGCGGTGACCGAGGCGGCGTAGTACGTGCCGCGGGTTCGGTCGTGGGTGAGCATCGCCTCGACACCAGGGTGGCGCAGCCGGGGCCGCTGGGCGAGCTCGTCCGCCAGGTGAGCGAGGAGCACTCGGGCGTGGACATCGGTCAGTGCGGCGACATCCGGCGCTTCGGGGTCGGTCGTGGTCACCCGTAGCACATCATCCACGTCCGAGCGCAGCTCGGGCAGCTCGCTCAGGAGTGCGGCGGGCCGGCTGAGGGCGGCGCGCAGCGGCCGCGTGCCGGGGCGGGAGGCCGCGGCGAGGGCCTGTGCTGCCAGCCGGCGGGACGAGTCGGGGTCGGCGTCCGGCAGCAGGGTGTACACGGCGCGAGGGCCGGTGCAGACGGCGGCGGAGGGCCGTACCGCGGCCCAGTGCCGACCGAGCTCGGCTCCCAGACGGGTCAGCAGCGTGCCGGCGTCGGGGGAGGCGCCGACGGGGGCGAAGCCGAGGAGGGTCAGGGGCGTGTTCGCCGGGACGCCGAGCCGGTAGGCCGTGTCCGTCGCGGGGGCGGTGCCGTCCAGGCCGGCACGGAGTGCCTGCTCCCGGGCGTGCAGCTCCAGGGCGGTGGCGCTGCGGCGGCGCAGCATGTGCAGGGCGGCGGTCCGGGCGCCGTCCAGCAGCACCCGCTCACCGGCCTCGTCGAGTGGGCTCCGGTCCTCGATTGCCCAGATGGTGCCGAGGGGGAGGTCTCCGGCGCGGACGGCGACCGCGGCGCGCGGCAGTTCGTCCTCGGCCAGCCCCGGCATCCGTATGACGCCGGGGGCGGTGAGCACCTGCCGGTACTGGCGGAGCTGCCGCTCGGCCTGGGGACCGGGCTGTTCGGGGACCCGTCGGCCGAGGATGCCCTGGCGGCGGAGCTCGTCGATGGCCTGTCCCGGCCGCGTCGAGTAGGCGACCACCCGGGTTTCCAGGTCTTCGATGGCCACCGATCCACCGATGACGGCGGCGATGGCGTCGGCGAGGGCGAAGAGTTCCTCACCGGCCCCGTCGCCGCCTCCGGCGTGCGTGCTTGTCATTTCCGACGGAACCATGCCCTGACCCTAGGCGATCGCGACAACGCGCGGCCCGGAGGGCGGACCGGAACATGATGCGGCCGGCCCGGAGAGCGGGACCGGTCACACGGCAAGCACGGAGGAAAACCCATGGCCGTTCCGGTCGCTCGCCCAGCCACCGCTGGGAGGTCCCCCCAGACCGACGCCACTACGTCCCAGGAGGCACTGCTCGGGCTGTTCCCGCCGGGCACTGCGCTCGGCCAGGACGGAGAGCTGGTGATCGGCGGCTGCCCGGTGACCGACCTCGCGGAAGGCTTCGGCACACCGGCACTGGTCGTCGACGAGGCCGCGCTGCGGTCCCGCGCCCGCTCCTACGCCGACGGACTCGCCGCCCGGTGGCCGAATTCGCGGGTCGCGTTCGCCTCCAAGGCATTCCCCTGCACGGCGGTGTACCGGCTGCTGGCCGAGGAGGGGCTGAGCATCGACGTCGCGGGCGGTGGCGAACTGACCCTGGCCCTGGCCGGGGGAGTCGACCCGGCCTCGCTGGTGGTCCACGGCAACGCCAAGACCGAGGACGAGCTGCGGATGGCCGTGGAGGCCGGAGCCGGGCTGATCGTCATCGACAACTTCGACGACGTCGACCGGCTGGAACGGATCGTCACCGACGAGCAGCCCGTCCTCGTCCGTGTGACGCCCGGTATCCGCCCGGACACCCACGCCGCGGTGTCCACCGGGCAGGAGGGCGCCAAGTTCGGCCTGACCCTGCCGCAGGCCCGGGAGGCGATCGCCCGGCTGCGCGCCAGCAGCCGGCTGCGCCTGGATGGGGTGCACGTCCACATCGGATCCCAGATCCTCGACACCGAGCCGTTCGCGCGCGCAGTGGAGGCCGTGGCGGGCCTCGGCACCTTCGCCGTCTACGACCTCGGCGGTGGCCTCGGCACCCGCTACACCTACGAGGACCACCCGCCCGCCGTCGGGGAGTATCTGGACACCCTGGTGGCCGCGGCCCACCGGACGCTGCCCGCCGACGCGCAGATCATCATCGAGCCCGGCCGGTCGATGGTGGCCAAGGCCGGAGTGACGCTCTACCGGGTGGCCACCGTCAAACGTGGCGAGCCGACCTTCGTCGCCGTCGACGGTGGTATGGGCGACAACCTCGAAGTCGCGCTGTACGGACAGCGCTTCGAGGCCACGGTCGCCACCCGCGTGGGCGGCGGCGAGCCGTATCACCTGGTGGGCCGGCACTGCGAGTCCGGCGACCTGCTCAGCGCCGGTGTACCTCTGCGTGACCCCCGTCCCGGCGACCTGATCGCCGTGCCGGTCACCGGTGCGTACTGCTTCTCGCTGAGCAACAACTACAACGGCGCGCTGCGGCCGCCCGTCGTCTTCTGCCGCGACGGCGAGGCGCGGGCCGTGGTGCGCCGCGAGACCTACGGCGACCTGCTGCGGCGCGACCGTCCCTGAGCCGCTGACGCCGTCCTGCCCTCCCCACCCTCAACCCTCACCCCGCATCCCGTTGCCCGTCACCGTCATCCTGGAGAGTTCCCCATGTCCCATCGGCCGACGCTGCGTCAGCAGATGCTCAGACGCAAGCCGTTGCACACCTTCACCACGGATTCGCACGGAGCGGGCGGGCTGCGCCGCACCGTCGGACTCTTCCAGCTCACGATGATCGGGATCGGCGCCACCATCGGCACCGGCATCTTCTTCGCGCTGGACTCCGCGGTGCCGGAGGCGGGCCCCGCCGTGATCGTGTCCTTCGTCATCGCGGCCATGGTCGCCGCCCTCACCGCCCTCTGTTACGCGGAGCTGGCGTCGGCGGTACCGGTCTCCGGCTCCTCGTACTCCTACGCGTACGCCACACTGGGCGAGTTCGCGGCCTGGGCGGTGGGCTGGTGCCTGCTGCTGGAGTACGCGGTCTCCGGCGCCGCGATCGCGGTGAGCTGGGGACAGTACCTCAACGACTTCACCGAACGGCTCTTCGGCTGCCGGATGCCCGAGGCGATCTCGGCGCCCCCGGGCGCGGGCGGAATCGTCAACCTCCCCGCCGTACGCTGCCCCTGGCCATCATCCTGGCGCTGGTCGGCGTTACCCTCGTGTACGCCCTGGTGGCGCTGGTCGGCGTGGGTGCCCAGCCATGGACGCGCTTCGAGGGACAGGAAGCCGGGCTCTCCGCCATCCTCGGCCGACTCACCGGCACCAGCTGGCCCGCCGTACTGCTCTCCGCCGGCGCGGTGCTGTCCATCATCAGCGTCACGCTGGTCGTTCTGTACGGACAGAGCCGGATCCTCTACAGCATGGGCCGCGACGGCATGCTGCCCGCCGCCTTCCGCCGGGTGAACCCCAGCACCGGTACTCCGGTGTTCACCACCCTGCTGACCGGCGGTTTCGTCGCCCTTCTCGCGGCGGTCTTCCCACTGGACCTGCTCGCCGACCTCACCAGCATGGGCACCTTGGTGGCCTTCTCCGTGGTCTCGCTCGGCGTGCTGATCCTCCGCCGCACGGCCCCGGACCTCGAACGCGGCTTCCGCGTCCCAGGACACCCCGTCGTCCCCCTCCTCTCCATCCTCGCCTGCAGCTACCTGGTGTACGAACTCCCCCTCGACACCTACCTGTTGTTCGGCGGATGGCTGGCCCTGGCCCTGGTCGTCTACCTGCTCTACAGCCGCCGGAACTCACGGTTGGAGACGACCGCACCAGGCATTGCCGTGGAGAAGGCCCGGGCCTGAGTCCGGACGATGACGAGCGCTCCGGCCGGTTCACGGCCGGAGCCCTTCGCCGTTCTTGCTCCCGAGGGTTCTGCGATGGGGGAGGGCCTTGCGTGGCGTCGGTGGCCGGTGGCCGGTGGCGAGGCTTTTCGTGCGCCATGAGCGGCAGTCGGCCACCCCCTGTCCGGAACCTGCAGGGCGCCGTCGCCGATGTCGCGGCGGTCGCCGACCCGGCCACCGGTCTCGCGGTCTACGACACCTACCAGGCCAGCGGCTGGAACGTGTACGGCGGCACCAGCGCCTCCGCGCCGTTCATCGCCGGCGTCTACGCCCTCGCGGGCACCCCGGGCGCGGATGACGTGCCTGCCTCGTAGCCGTACGCGCACACGGACAAGCTGAACGACGTCACCGAAGGCGCCAACAGCACCTGCGGCAACTACCTCTGCCAGGCAGGCAAGGACTACGACGGCCCGACGGGCCTGGTCGCCCCGAACGCCCGTGGTGCGGGCGTCGAACACTTCCTCCGCGATGCTCCGCCAGAAGGCTTCCGTACCCTCGACGTCGACGTTGGTGTGGAGGTAGACGCGCTCGTATCCGGGTGTGTCCGCGATGATGTCGCAAGCTGTGCGGACCAGGGTGCGGGCGAGCCCTCGCCGCCGGTGCTCGGGGCGTACGTAGACGCGGACCAGTTGGGCGGTGGTTCCGGAGGGGTAGCGTTCGGCCAGCCAGCGCGGGTGCGGTGGGTGGGCCGGGCCCGCGGACCGTACTCCGGTCGTGGCGACCACTTCGCCGTCGTGGACGGCCACGAGGAGCAGGTGCCGTGGGTCGTCGAGGTAGGTGCCTTCGATGTCCACCACATCGTGGTGCCAGTGGGGCACGTACCCGTATCCGAACTCGTGGTAGAGGGTGTCGAGGATGACGCGGCGGGCGGCGTCCACGTCGGCAGGTGTCGCGGGGCGCACGGTGTATCCGGGGTGCGCGGTCTCGGTCACAAGTTTCTCCTGTCCGGCATGCGTTGGTGCGGTGCGCATGCTGCTGTGCGGTGTGCGGTGTGCGGTGTGCGTGTGCGTGTGCGGTGTGTGGGCGGTGGCGCTGTTGCCGCGGGAGTGCCACCCCGGATCTACGGAACTGCCGGCAGTCCGGGGCCGGTGCAGTTCACGTCCGCCTTCGGAGTCGTGCCGTTGACGAGGTAGACAGCGGCGGTGTCGTCCACGCATGCGTTGCCTCGGCTGGCGAACACGCCGTGCGAGTAGTCGTTGTCGAGCGTGACCAGGCGCGAGCCGGGCAGCAGTCGGCGCAGACGGTGTGCGCCCTCGATGGGGGTGACGGGGTCGTGCGCGGAGGCCACCAGCAGTACGGGTGGGGCGTCGGGGCTGCCGAGCGGGGTGCGGTGGGTTGGCTTGTGGTGCCAGTAGGCGCAGGTAGATGCCTCCATGCCGGTCAGGATCGGCTGCGGATCGAGCCGGCGGGTGCGGTGGATGTCCGCCAGGATCCGGTGGGGTGCGGGGGCGGGGGAGTCGGCGCACTTGACGAGCCGGTTCGCCGCTTCGTAGTTGCGCGAATCCGGGCTGTCGAAGGCGGTGGCGGGGCGGAGTCCGTCGGGACGTCCGTCGTGCAGGTAGTCGCGCAGGCCCTCGGCGAGGCCGGCCCAGCGTTCGGTGCGGCCCAGTGCACGGTAGACGGTGCGGTCGAACTCGGCGGGCCCGAAGCCGTCCACGGGGTGCGCGGTGAGGTGGTGTCGTGCGCGCAGATAGGCCCGGCGTACGGCGTTCGTACTGCCGCCGAGGCCGAAGCGTTCGGCGTGGGCGGCGGTCCAGGTGAAGAAGGTGTCGCGCTGTCGCAGCAGTGCGTGGCTCTGGATGACGTCGAAGTCGTACCAGTCCCAGGGACCGACCACGCTGTCGAGCACCATGCGGCCCACACGGTGCGGGAACCGAGCGGCGTACGCGGCGCCGAGGTAGCTGCCGTAGGAGACGCCGAGGAAGCTCGTCCGGCGTTCGCCGAGGGCGGCGCGGAGGGCGTCCATGTCCCGTGCCGTCTGTTCCGTGGACAGGTGGGGCAGCGTTTCGCCCGCCGCCGTGGCGCAGTCGTCGGCCAGGCTGCGCAGCGAGGTGAGGTAGTTCTTCTCCGCCGGCGCGCCTATGGGTACGGGATTCGCGCCCGGGCTGGTGAAGAGGCCGCCCATCGGGCCGCAGTTCACGGGAGCGCTCTGCCCGACGCCACGAGGGTCGAAGCCGATGACGTCGTAGGCGCGTCGCACGCTCTCCGGGAGCTTGGCCCGCTTCGTGACCGCGTAGGAGAGCCCTGAGCCGCCCGGTCCGCCCGGATTCACCAGCAGGATGCCGCGCCGCTCGGCGGGGGCGCCCGACGCGCGCACCCGCGAGACGGTCACGTCGATGTGCGGTCCTCGCGGGTGGCCCCAGTCGAGCGGAACCCGGAGCCGTCCGCACTCGACGTGTTCGGGGGCCGGTGGGTTCGGGAGGGAGCCGGGGCATGCGCCGAAGCGCAGGGGCAACGTCGGTGTGGCGGCCTGGGTCGGGCCGGCGGGGGTGAGGGTGGCGGCGGTCAGCAATGCGCACAGCGCGGCGGTGCGGCGGAGGGGACGGGTCACAGGGCCTTCAAAGGGGTTGGACGGACAAGGGGGCGGCAAAGGGCTGCCCACGAGATGACAATGAAAATGATTATCGTTAATGTTCTCGCCAGGCAACCCGGACCCCTTCCACGGAAGGGCGCTGGGCTGCCCCTTGTCTGAAATCCAAGCCTGGAAGGGGAGTTGTGGCTCATCTGTTGGTGGTCGAGAGCTGGGTCGGAGCGATGAGCCGACTGCTGCCGCGGGCGATACGGGAGGGCGGGCACACCTTCACCTTCCTCACCCGTGACCTGCACCACTACCTGCGCTCCGCGCCCGAGGGGACGGCGCACCCGCTACTCGGTGCCCGCGACATCATCACCGCCGAGACCAACGACACCGAGGCCCTGCTGTCCGAAGCCGAGCGACTGCACGCGATGTGGGGGTTCGACGGGGTGGTCACGTCCTGCGACTACTACCTGCCGACCGTGGCGCGGATCGCCGAGCGGCTCGGTCTGCCGGGCCCCGGGCCGGAAGCGATGGAGAACGCCTGCCGCAAGGACGCCACCCGCCGCGTCCTCGCCGATGCCGGAGTGCCCGGCCCGCGCTTCGCCGTACACGAGGAGTGGGTCGACATCGCGGGTGCTGCCCGGGAGATCGGCTATCCGCTGGTGGTCAAGCCCGTCGACCTGTGCGCCGGGATGTACGTACGGCGCGTGGATGACGAAGCCCAACTCGCCGATGTGTGCCGTACGTTGGCGGAATTCCCGGTGAATGCGCGCGGACAGCGGCGCGCTCCCGTCGTCCTGCTCGAAGAGTTGCTGGACGGCCCCGAGGTGAGCGTCGAGACCGTCTCGTGTGCAGGGACGGTCCACGTGGTCGGCGTGACCGACAAGAGCGTCGGCGGGGCGCCCGCCTTCATCGAGACCGGCCATATGTTCCCCGCAGCTCTGACGCCCGCCGATGCCGAGGCCGCCGAGCAGACCGCGCTGCGCGCCCTGAAGGCGCTCGGGCTGGTCGACGGTGTCGTGGCGCACACCGAGATCAAGCTGACCGCCGCCGGCCCCCGCGTGGTCGAGGTCAACCCGCGTCCCGCCGGGAACCGCATCACCGAACTGATCCGCCACGTCACCGGCATCGACCTCGCGGCGGCCTCCGTGGACGTCGCGCTGGGCCGCCAACCCCGGTTGAGGCGTACGGACACCGGACTGCGCAGCGCCGCCATCGGATTCCTGGTGCCACAGACCACCGGCACGCTCGAAGCGCTGGACGGCGGCGCACTGCGAGACGCACCGGACGTGCTGGAGGTGCAGCTCGCCGACCCCGGCAGGGTGGTGAAGGCGGCGGGCAGTAACAACGAGTACCTCGGGCACGTCATGGCCGGTGACGCCGACGGGCCAGGTGCCCGCGACCACGTCGAGGCCCTGCTGGCCGGGCTGCGCGCGGGACTGGTGATCCGATGACCGCCGTCACCGGCGCGGTCGGCACAGTGGCGTACGAGACGTGCCCGACGTACGGCGAGCTGGTGGACCGCGTTCGCGCGGGCGGACTGGGCCCCGACCCGGCCACGCAGCGGATAGCCGTGGCCTTCACCACTCGGCAGGCCGTACGGCATGACGGGCGCGGCACCGGCTATCGCAACGAAGTGCTCAGCCTGCGCCTGGCCGAGGCCGTCGGCTCCTGCGCGGTCGAGCCAGGCACACTGCCCGACAGAGCGCTCGATGACTGTGTGGGTGCGGAGGTGGCCCGGCTTCTGGAGCATCCGCTGCTGCCGGTGCGGGTGGCCGCCCTGGATGCCTATCTGATGCACGTCACCCCGCACACCCCGGAGAGCGGGGCGCGTCCCTTCCCGCTGCCCGCCGGGTCGTCGCTGGAGAAGTCCCGGGCACGGGCGGAGGCGGTCGCCGAGCTGATCGACCTGCCGCCGGGGGCCACGGTTCTGGTGATCGGAGTCGTCAACTCCCTTCTTGAGACGCTGCGTGCGCGCGGCCTGCGGTACGTCCCGTGCGACCTCAAGGGCGGCGTCACGGAGTGGGGCGAGCAGGTCGTCACCGATGCGCTTGCCGAGGCCGGCCGCTGTGATGCGCTGCTCGTCTCCGGCATGACCCTGGGCAACGGGACCTTCGAACCACTGCGGCGGCACGCGCTGCGGCACGGCAAGCAGCTGGTGATGTTCGCCCAGACCGGCAGCGCCGTGCTGCCCCGTTTCCTCGGCCACGGCGTGAGCGCGGTGTGCGCGGAGCCGTACCCCTTCTTCTGGCTCGACGGCGGGCCCGGAGCCGTCCACCGCTACCGGGGTCCGTCCGGCAGCTTGTGCCCGGGAGGCGACGACCGTTGACCGCGACCGCTGTCCGTCTCACCGCCCGACCGGAGCTGCTCGCCCTGCTCGGCCGTACACCACTGGTGCGCATCACCGCTGACCTGCCGGGCCCCCACCCCGGATTCTGGGCCAAGCTCGAAGGGCTCGCCGCCGGCGGCATGAAGGCGCGGGCTGCCGTGTCGATGCTGCTCGGTGCCCGCCGGCGCGGCGAACTACGACCCGGTGCGCCGGTGGTGGAGTCCACCTCCGGCACCCTCGGCCTCGGCCTGGCCTTCGCCGGGCAGGCGCTCGGTCACCCGGTCGTGCTCGTCGGCGACCGGGAACTGGAGCCGTCCATGCGGCAGTTGCTGTGTGCGCACGGCGTCCGCCTGGAACTTGTCGACCGCCCGGCCCCCGAGGGCGGCTGGCAGGCCGCCCGCCTCGCCCGGCTGCGCGAACTGCTCGCCGTACTGCCCGACGCCTACTGGCCCGACCAGTACAACAACCCCGACAACACCGTGGGTTACGCCGCACTGGCCGCCGAACTCACGGACCAGCTCGACCACCTCGACGTCCTGGTGTGCAGCGTCGGCACCGGCGGCCACAGCGCGGGCATCATCGGTCCCCTGCGGCGGCGCTGGCCCGCCCTGCGGCTCATCGGGGTCGACGCCACCGGCTCCACGATCTTCGGCCAGCCCGCCCGGCCCCGGCTCATGCGCGGCCTCGGCAGCAGCATCCACCCACGCAACGTCGCCTACGGCGCCTTCGACGAGGTCCACTGGGTCGGCCCGGCCGAGGCCGTGGACAGCTGCCGGCGGCTTGCCCGGGGCAGCTTCGTCAGCGGCGGCTGGAGTACCGGCGCGGTCGCCCTCGTCTCGGCCTGGGCCGCCCGCGTCCACCCGGGGGCGGTGGTCGCCACCGTCTTCCCCGACGGTCCGCACCGCTACCTCGGCACGGTCTACGACGACGACTTCACCGCCGCGCACGGCCTCGACCCGTCCGCCGCGGCCACCCGACCCGTCGAGATACCGCACCCCCGTGCGGCCGAGGCGGCCGGGTGGGTCCGCTGCAGCCGCGTCACCGACCCGCTCCGGGCTCCCATATCCCCGCACCCTTCGGAAGAGAACCTGTGAAGGTCACCCAGCGCACCGTACGACTCGACCTCGCCGAGCCGCTGCGCATCTCCCGCTCCACCATGGCCGCGCGTGACGCGGTGTGGCTGACCATCGAACACGCCGGGTTGCGCGGTCACGGCGAGGCCGTCACCAGCGTCTACTACGGGCTGGATGTCGGCACCCTCGAACGGCTCCTCGCGGCCGTCGCCACGGACCTCCGCCGCTTCCGCGACCCCGAAAGCGCTCTTGATGCCCTGCGGTCGGGCGAGCCGGCCGGGGAGGGCACCCCGCCGGCCGTGACCGCCGCCGTCGAGGCCGCGCTCCTCGATCTCGTCGGCAAGCGCGCCGGCAGCCCGGTCCACCGGCTCCTCGGGGCCACCGCCGCTCCGGTGGCGGCAACGGCCCGCACCATCGGCATCACCTCGCCGGTGCGCGCCGCGGCCGAGGCGCGGTGCCTCACGGCGAGCGGATTCGAGGTCATCAAGGTCAAGGCGGGAGCGCGCGACCCCGAGGACGACGTGGAGCGGGTGCGCGTCATCCGGGATGCCGCGCCCCGGGCCCGGCTGCTCCTCGATCCCAACGGCGCCTGGACCACGGCCCAGGCCGAGGCCCTGCTGCCCCGGTTCGCCGACCTCGGGGTCGAGGCCGTCGAACAGCCCCTCGCACCGGGCGATCCGGAGGCGCTCGGCGCGCTCGCCGCCCGCTCACCGCTCCCGGTCATCGCCGACGAGGACGCCGTGAGCCTGGAGGACGCCCGCCGTCTGGCCGGACGCGTGCACGGAGTCAACGTCAAGCTCGCCAAGTGCGGTGGCGTTCACGCGGCCCTGCGCATCGCCGAGGCGATCGAGGGCAGCGGCACCGCGCTGATGCTCGGCTGCCTGACGGCCAGCAGCCTCGGCCTCGCCCCGGCTGTCCATCTGGCCGACCGCGCCCGCTGGGCCGACCTCGACGGACACCTGCTGCTCGCACGCGACCCGTGGACCGGGATCGGCGGCACCGACGGCTTCGTACGGGCAAGTTACCTACCCGGCCTGGGAGTCCGGCGCAACACGGGTGAGGAGACGGCATGAAGATCTGGCACGAGATGCGCCGTTTCCCCCTGGCCGTCCGCCTCCTGCTGGCCAACCAGCTCGGTGTCAACACCGGCTTCTACCTCCTCATCCCCTATCTCGCCACTCACCTCAGTCAGAACCTGGGCATGTCGGCGGCCGTCGTAGGGATCGTCCTCGGCGTCCGCAACCTCAGCCAGCAGGGCTTGTTCCTCATCGGCGGCTCCGCCTCCGACCGGCTCGGCGCGCGCGGCGTCATCATCGCCGGCTGCGCCCTGCGCACCGTCGGGTTCGCACTGTTCGCGCTGGGTGACGGGCTGGCGGTGCTACTTGCCGCTTCCGTGCTCAGCGGGCTGGCCGGCGCCTTGTTCAACCCTGCCGTGCGCGCCTACCTCGCACAGGAGGCGGGGGAGCGCAAGGCCGAGGCGTTCGCCTTGTTCAACGTCTTCGCCACCACCGGCGCGTTGATCGGTCCGCTGCTGGGAAGTGCGCTGCTGCTCGTGGACTTCCGTGCGTCCGCGCTCACCGCCGCCGGGATCTTCGCCGTCCTGACCGTCGCGCAGGCCCTGGTCCTGCCGGCGCGCGAGGTGGAGCCGAGCGAGGGCAGTGTCCTCGCCGACTGGCGCGAGGTCCTCGGCAACCGTGCCTTCCTGGCCTTCGCACTCGCCATGGTCGGCATGTTCACCCTGCAGAACCAGCTCTACCTGCTGCTGCCCGATGGAGCCCGGCGGACGACCGGCTGGGACGGCGCGGCGGGCCTGGTCTTCCTCGTCGGCACCGTCACCAACCTCACCCTGCAACTGCGCATCACTCGGGCTCTCAAAGGACGTGGGAGCAGGGCGCGTTGGATCGTCGCCGGGCTCGCCTTGATGGCGCTGGCCTTCCTGCCGCCGGCCCTGGTGGCGGGCGGAGCCGGCGCCCCGGACGGCGCCGCCGACGCGGTGCTGCGCACGCTCCCCGTCCTGCTCGGTGCCCTGCTGCTCTACCTGGGCGTCATGATCGCCCAGCCGTTCGTGCTGGAGCTCATTCCCGGATTCGGCCGCGCGGAACTGACCGGCACCTACTACGGGATCTTCTACGTGGTCTCCGGCGTCGCCGCCGCGGCCGGCAACACCGCCGTCGGCTGGGCCATGGACACCGGGGCACGCGGCGCCGCCTGGCTGCCCTGGGCCTGCTGCGTCCTGTTCGGTCTCGTCTCCGCAGGCGGCGTGGCCTGGCTGCACCGGCGCAACGCGCTTCCGACGACGCCGAAGCCCGCCGTGACGGTGGCGGCCTGAGGAAGGAGACGACATGACTCACACCGCCACTGACGACTTGCGCAACCTGCTCACCGACAACCCCGAGCTGTATGAGGCCCGTTTTCCCGACACCCACCGGCTGGCCGGACGCTGGACGGAGGACTGCCTGCGGCGGTACGGCGCGGGCCCGCGGGTGCTGGACATGGGCTGCGGCACCGGCCGTGACGCCGCCCACCTGCACGCCGTCGGCCGCAAGGTGACCGGCGCCGACCTCTCCGAGGCGATGCTCACCCACGCCCGCGCCCACCACCCCGGGCCCGCGTACGTCCGCGCCGACCTGCACGGGTTCGACCTGGGCCACGGCGCGTTCGACGCGGTCGTCTGCCTGGACAGCTCCCTGCTGTACTGCCACACCAATGCCCAGCTCGACGGCTTTCTGGCCTCCTGCCGGCGCGCGCTGTCCCCGGGCGGCCTGCTCGTCGCGGAGATGCGTAACGGTGCCTACTTCCTGGGCCGTACCGACCTGCTCGACACCCCCACCGTCCACGAATTCGCCTGGCAGGGATCGGTCCATCGGTCCACCACCACGCTCACGGTGGACCGCACCGCCCAACTCCTGCGCCGAAGCCGTGTATGGACCGCGGACGACGGATCACCGCCCGTCGAGCAGCGCTCCGCATGGCGGTTGCTGTTCCCGCAGGAACTCCGTCGTCTCCTGGCGGCACACGGTTTCGAGGTTCTCGACCTGCACGACGGTCCGGGCCCGCGCACCGAGCCGCCTTGGCGAGAAGGCATGCCCCCGGGCGACGCGACGGACGCCGACCGGCTGCACGTCGTCGCCCGGCTCGCCGAGCCGGCACTGTGACCCATCCACACCACGAGGAACCCGCATGACCGAAGAATCCGACACCCACCTCCCCTTCCCGGGCCTGCGCCGCCGCGGCTTCCTCGCCGCCACGGGCGCCGCCTCGCTCGGCGCCCTCGCGCTCAGCGGTTGCGGCGGACCCGGCTCCGACGACGGCAAGGGCACGGGCGACGGCCGGCCCCGGCGGGGCGGGCGGCTGCGCGCCGCCTTCGCCGGGGGCGGTGCGAGCGAGACCCTCGACCCCCACCTGGCCAACCTCTTCGCCGACGTCGCCCGCGCCAAGGCGCTCTTCGACAAACTCGCCGACTACGGCGCCGACCTGTCCGCGCAACCCCGCCTCGCCGAGAAGTGGCAGGCGAACAAGACCCTGGACCGCTGGCAGGTCACCCTGCGCAAGGCCACCTTCCACAACGGCAAGCCGGTCACCGCCCAGGACGTCCTGTACAGCTACCGCCGCATCGCCGACCCGACGAAGGGGTTCCGCGCCAAGGCGTCCCTGGAACCCATCGACCTCGACGCGAGCCACGCCACCGGCAAGCGGAGTATCGAGTTCGTCCTCAAGCGGCCCACCGCCGAATTCCCCAACATCCTGGCCGCGTTCGGCGCGTACATCGTTCCCGAGAACGCGACCGCCTTCGACGAGAAGCCGATCGGCTCCGGCCCCTTCCGCTGTGTCTCCTTCGCCCCCGGCCGCTCGGCCGTCTTCCGCCGCTACGACGACTACTGGGAGGGCGCCCCACACCTCGACGAGATCGAATTCGTCGTCGCCAACGAGGAGTCCGCACGCGTCAACGCACTCCTCGGCGGCCAGGTCGAGTACGCCCACGAACTCGACCCCACCACCGCCCGCGCGCACGAGGACAACGGGCAGATCGAGATCGTTCGGCTGCGCAACAGCGCCATGCAGGGCTTCGCGATGAAGACCGACCGCGCCCCGTTCGACGACAAGCGGGTACGCCAGGCGTTCTTCCTCATCGCCGACCGCAAGGAGTTCGTCGACGGCGCCCTGTCCGGCGCCGGCGAGATCGGCAACGACCTGTTCGGCAAGGGCTACGAGTACTACGCCGACGGCCTCCCCCAACGCGAACAGGACCTGGGACGCGCCCGCGCCCTGCTGAAGCAGGCCGGCGCCGAAAGGCTCAAGGTCACCCTCGACACCTCGGCCGTCGCCGCCGGATTCACCGAGGCCGCCACCATCTTCCGCGACCAGGCCGCCAAAGCAGGCGTCACCATCGACGTCAAGACAGGCAGCAAGGACACGTACTGGAGCGACATCCTCGACTCCGGCACCCTGTGCTGCTACCGCTCCGGAGCCATGCCCATCGAGGCCCATATCTCCCAACGGCTGCTCACCGGCTCCACCACCAACGCCACCAAGTGGCACCACAAGGACTTCGACGCCCTCTACCAGCAGGCGCAGTCCACCCCCGACACCAAGGACCGGGCGGCCGTCTACGCGCGCATGCAGCGCCGCCTGTACACCGACGGCGGCTTCCTGATCTGGGGCTTCGCCGACTGGATCCTGGGAACCGCACGCAAGGTGAAGGGGGTTGACCGGAAGGCGCCCGCCAACACGCTCGACTGGGCCCGGTTCGACAAGGTGTGGCTGGCGTGACGGGACTGCGCTCCTTCGTCGCCCGGCGGCTGCTCCTCGGCGTCGCACAGACCGTGGCCGTGGTGCTGCTGGTCTTCGCGCTCACCGAGGCGCTGCCGGGCGACGCCGCCGTCGCCCTCGCCGGCGACCAGCCCGACCCCGCCCGTATCGCCGCGATCCGCGAGGCCATGCACCTGGACCGGCCGGCATACGAGCGGTTGGCCGAGTGGGCGGCGGGCCTGGTGCACGGCGACTTCGGCACCTCCGTGACCTCCGGACGTCCCGTCAGCCAGTACCTCGCCGAAGGCTTCGGCCCCACCCTGCTGCTGGCCGCCCTCACCGTGGCACTGCTCGTCCCGGCCGGCTTCGGCCTGGGCGTACTGGCCGCCCGCCACGAAGGGCGACTCGCCGACCGACTGATCAGCTCCGTGACGCTCGCGGTCTACGCGGTCCCCGAATTCGCCCTCGGAATCTTGCTGGTGACCGTCTTCGCCCTCCACCTGGGCTGGCTGCCACCCACCGCCGTCGGCTACGGCACGGACCTGCTCGCCCATCCCGCAGCGCTGCTCCTGCCCGTCCTCGTCCTGCTCTCCCGACCGGTGTGCTCACTGGCCCGCCTGGTTCGTGCAGGCATGGTCGACGCCCTGGCCGCGCCCTACGCGGTGCACGCCCGCCGCTACGGCATCGGCGGCGCCCGCGTCCGCTACGCCCATGCCCTGCCCAACGCCCTCG
The DNA here is from genome assembly GCF_036352915.1 of Streptomyces bugieae. Classification (NCBI taxonomy): domain Bacteria; kingdom Bacillati; phylum Actinomycetota; class Actinomycetes; order Kitasatosporales; family Streptomycetaceae; genus Streptomyces; species Streptomyces bugieae. The sequence continues at coordinate 179,823 of NZ_JAZBJP010000001.1, read as the reverse complement.
CACCGGCCGTCCAGCAGCTCGCCCGCACCATCGACTGGCTGCTGTGCGGCGTCATCGTCGTGGAGGCCCTCTTCGTGATCCCCGGACTCGGGACCGTCCTGCTCAACGCCGTCGCCGAACGCGACGTACCGGTGGTGCAGGGCCTCGCCGTGGTGTTCGGCGTCCTGACCGTCGTGCTCAACCTCGGTGCCGACCTCGTCGCCCACCGACTCGCACCACGGGCGGGGGTGGCCGCGTGACCCACAAGCCCTCCACGCTCCTATCCGACACCTACGCCGTCGTCCAGCCACGCCGCGCCGGCCGCTACGCCCTCGGCCTCGCCGTCATCTCCGTACCCCTCGTCCTTGCCGTCCTGGGACCGGTGTTCGCGGCCGCCCCGGGAGCGCGGGCCGCCTCCTTCACCCCCGGCGACGGACACTGGTTCGGCACCGACTTCGTGGGCCGTGACGTGTGGCGTCAGGTCCTGCTCGGCGGCCGGCCGGTGGCGCTGACTGCGCTCGCCGCGACGGCTCTGGCCTACCTCGTGGCGCTGCCCGTCGGACTCATCGGAGCGCTCACCCACCGCCGCTGGCTGGAGGAGACGCTACTGCGACCGCTGGACGTGCTGCTGGCGGTGCCGTCCCTGCTGCTGATCCTGCTGGTGGCCTCCGTGCTCACACCGGACGCGGTCGGGCTGGCCCTGCTCGTCGCGCTGGTCAACGTCCCGGATGCGGCGCGGATCGTGCGCGCGGCCGCCGCCGACGCCGCGGCGCGTCCCGCAGTCGAGGCGTTGCGCATGCAGGGCGAGACGTGGTGGCGCACGGCTGTCGGATACGTCGGCCGCTCGATACTGCGCACCCTGGCCGCGGACGCCGGCACCCGGCTCACCGGCGTGCTGTACCTCGTGGCCACGGCCGCGTTCCTCGGTGTCGGCGTCGCGCCGGATGCCGCCGACTGGGCGGTGATGGTGGACCGCAACCGCACCGGACTGTTCGTGCAGCCCTGGGCCGTGGTGGTGCCCGCGCTGCTGATCGTCGCGCTGACCACGGGCAGCAACCTGCTCTTCGACGCGGCACTCCACAAGCCCGGTCGGCGCCGGGGAGAGAGGAAACCACGGCTGTGACCGAACGGAACGACACGACCGCACCGACGGGCGCGTGCACCGATGCCGAGCCGGCCCCGGTCGCGGAGATCCGTGACCTGCGGGTGGAGATCGATGGTCGGGCGATCGTGGACGGCGTGCACCTGCGGGCTCTGCCCGGCAAGGTGACGGCGCTCGTCGGAGCCTCCGGCAGCGGCAAGACCACCACGGGCCTCGCCCTGCTCGGCGCGTACCCGTCGGGTGCCCGGGTCACCGGCGACGTCCGCGTGGCGGCGGACGGCCCGGCCGGCTACGTGCCCCAGCATCCGGCGTCGGTCCTCAACCCCGCCCGCCGGGTCTCGGCGCTGCTGAACGACATCGCCCGCACCCAGGTGCGCGACCTACCTCGCCACGAGCGCCGGGCGGCCGCCCGCAAACGCATCCTGCAAGCGCTGTCCGACGCCCAGCTCCCGCACGCCGAAGCCCTGTTGCGGCGCTATCCACACCAACTGTCCGGGGGCCAGCAGCAGCGCGTCGTCCTCGCCCAGGCGCTGCTGCTGGGGGCCCGCGTCATCGTCGCCGACGAACCCACCACCGGCCAGGACGCGTTGACCAAGAGCCGCATCGTCGACCAGCTGGCAGCGCTGGCGGCCCGCGGCATCGCGGTCGTACTGCTCAGCCACGACCTCGATGTGGTGCATGCACTCGCCGACGAGGTCCTCGTCATGCGGGCGGGCCGGGTCGTGGAGTCGGGCCCGGTCCAGCGGTTGTGGCTCGCACCGCGTCACGAGTGGACCCGCCAACTGCTCGATACCCGACCGTCGTCCACCGGGCACGAGCCCCCGTCCGACACCGGACGGCCCGTCCTGCGCGTACGCCACCTCACCGCCCGCCACCGGGATGGTGCCCACGGCCCCACCGTGGTGCTACGCACCCCAGAACTCGCCCTGCACCCTGGTGAGTCGCTCGCTGTCGTCGGCCGCTCGGGCAGCGGAAAGACCACCCTCGCCCGCTGCCTGGCCGGCCTCCACCGCGACCACGACGGCCAGGTCCACCTCGACGGCACCCCACTGCCGCGCAGCGTACGGCAGCGCAGTCGCGCGCAGTTGGCGGCTGTGCAGTACGTCTTCCAGGACGCACGGGCCGCCTTCGACGAGCACCGCCCCGTCCTCGACCAGGTCGCCCGCACGGCGGTACGCCTGCGTGGACTCGACCACGAGTCGGCCGTTCAAGAGGCCCTGGCCACACTGACCGGCCTTGGCCTCCCGCCTGAGGCGACCCACCGCCTTCCCTCGGAGCTGTCCGGCGGCGAACTGCAGCGCGCGGCTCTGGCCCGCGCGCTGTTGGCCCGGCCCCGGGTCCTGATCTGCGACGAGATCACCTCTGGCCTCGACACCGTCACGCGCCGCGGCATCCTGGACGCCCTCACGGATCTGCTGCGCGACCGTGCGGACGTGTCCCTCATGCTGATCACCCACGACCTGGAGTCCGCGCGCCTGGCCCACCGCATCGCCGTGCTGGAGGCGGGCGAGCTGGTCGAACAGGGCCCGGCCCACCGCATACTGACCGAGCCGCGGCACCCGTTCACGGTCTCGCTCATGGAGACGACGGCACGTCTTGAGGCGAAGACCGGGGCCTGATCCAGCCCTCGGGACAATGATTCCCCCGCCGGCGGGGGTGTCATCCTCCCACTGTCATGGCCGACGTGGTACGCCGCCGAGGACACCTGTGGCTGTCCGGCCCCGGTCTGCGGCGGTCGTAGCACTCGTCAAGGCAGGCGGCTACCTGGTGTTTCACCGTCACAAGGCACACCGGTGCCCCCGTGCTCACTGCGAGCGCGGGGGCACCGGTGTACGCACCGTCGTGCATACCGGGTTGGGCGGTGCCGTGGCTGCGACCACCTCCCAACCCGGAGCTTTCAAGCCTGCGGCACCAGGTCGGGGCCGAGGTGCTCGTGCTCGCAGGCGTCGTCGATTCCGTACGTGTCCCATGCGGGGAACGGGTCGTCGCAGGGCTGCTCCCCGTCGGCCAGGAGGCAGTCGGCAAGAGCGGTGTGCAGTGCCTCAGCGCGCAACTCCGTCCCGATGAAGACCAGTTCCTGTCCCTGGCTGTCGCAGACGGCACGGGCACCGGACGGCTCGAAGCGGGCGACGGCGCCCGCCTGTGACCACAACCCGGTGACGTTCGGGCGGCTGGCGAGCCAGAAGAAGCCTTTCGAGCGCAGGACGTTGCCGTAGGCGCCGCTGTCGAGGCCCTCGGTGACGAAGGTCCACAGGCGGCCGGGATGGAACGGCGTATCGGCGCGGAAGACCGTGCTGGAGATGCCGTATTCCTCGGTCTCCGGGACGTGGTCGCCGTTGAGTTCCCGTACCCAGCCGGGGGCCTGCTGGGCCCGTTCGAGGTCGAAGAGCCCGGTGCCGAGGATGTCGCAGGGGTTCACCTGTCCGTGCCGGGCGGGCACGATCCGGGCGGCTGGATTGAGACGGGCGAGTGCGGCCTGAAGGTGATCGGCGCTGTCTGCATCGACGAGGTCGGTCTTGTTGAGGACGATGACGTCGGCGAATTCGATCTGGTCCATCAGCAGGTCGCTGACGGTGCGCTCATCGTCTTCGTACTGGTCCAGTCCCCGCTCGACCAGCCCGTCGCCTCCGGTCAGCTCCGGCAGGAAGTTGGCGGCGTCGACAACGGTGACCATGGTGTCGAGCCTGGCGAGGTCACCCAGGGTCGCTCCGTCGTCGCGGGGGAAGGCGAAGGTGGCTGCGACGGGCATCGGTTCCGAGATGCCGCTGGACTCGATGAGGAGGTAGTCGAAGCGGCCTTCGTGGGCCAGCCTGTCGACCTCTTCGAGCAGATCGTCGCGCAGGGTGCAGCAGATGCAGCCGTTGGTCATCTCGACCAGGCGGTCCTCGGTGCGGGAGAGGGCGGCTTCACCCCCGCGCACCAGGGTCGCGTCGATGTTGATCTCGCTCATGTCGTTCACGATGACCGCGACGCGCAGGCCCTCCCGGTTGCTCAGGACGTGACGGAGCAGGGTCGTCTTGCCAGCGCCGAGGAAGCCCGACAGGACGGTGACGGGCAGTCGGTTGTGCGTCATTCCGTCGGCTCAGCTCTCCGGGCGCAGCAGCCCGCGCTCGTACGCCTTGGCCAGCCGCTGCGGGACCAGGTACGGGGTGCCGTCGACGGTGACGGGCACGAGCTGGGGAGTCGTGGCCTTCCACTGGGCCCGGCGGTGGCGGGTGTTGCTGCGGGACATCTTCCGCTTCGGTACGGCCATGACGACCTCCTGCGTTGTCGGGTGAGGCGGGATGAAACGCTATATGAAAACGACTGTCATTGCCAAATGGATTATGCGGCGGGGCGCGAAGCAACTCAGTCACTGCTTCGCGCCCCGTTCCACAGGAGCCGCGCGGGTCCCTCAACCCGGCGGCGGAGCCGGGGCCCCTCAGCCCCGGTGGTAGGTGTGGAACCCCCGCCCCGTCTTGCGGCCCAGCAGGCCCGCCTCCACCATCCGCTGGAGCAGCGGTGGCGGCGCGTAGAGGGGTTCTTTGAATGCGTCGTACAGGGACTCCGCGATCGAGGCGACGGTGTCCAGCCCGATCAGGTCCGCGAGTTGGTGTGGAGGGAGGTGACGACCTCCACCAGAGGAAGGACCGGGACGGGGTTGAAGAAGTGCAGGCCGACGACCCGGTCGGCGCGCCGGGTCGCCATGCCCAGGCGCATGACGGGGAGGGAGGAGGTGTGCGTGGCGAGCACGGCCTGAGGATCCTCCACGATCTTGTCGAGCGCGGCGAAGACCTCGGTCTTGGCCTCGGCGTTCGGCACTCCGGCGCGGCCCGTGCCTACTGGCGATATGCGACCACGCAAAGGGCACGCCCACCTCGAAACGCTCCCGCCGTACGCCGTGTTGGCGGGCGGCATCCTGGAACGTATCCCGGGCCGGGCACGAGGACCGACATGTTTGTCCGGGCGGGGGAGGGCAACGCGAGGTCCATGAAGGAATCCAGCAACGAGACGAGTCAGAAGTCCGAACAGAAGCGGAAGGCCGCCGCACAGGCCCGGCGGACGGCGGAGCGGGCAACGGCACCGGCCGGCCGCGGGGCGAAGAAGGCCGTTGCCACCACCGACGACGCGGTGTCAGCCGCGGAGGCCGGCACCGAGCGAGCGGCCGAGGCCACGAGCGCGGCCGCCCGCACGGCGGCCCGGCGCGTCGAATCGGGGCGGCAGGCGCTGATCACGGCCTCGGGCCGGGTCGCGGCCACGGCCAAGACGGCCTGGGTGGTGCTTGCCCACCGCAAGTGGGTAGCCACCGGCATGGGCGCGGGCGCCATCGCGCTGACCGCGGCGTCCTACGGGATAGGCCGCCGTGCCGAGCGTCATTCGCACGGGCCCCTCACCCGCCTCACCCAAGGCCGTATCTGAATTCGAGAGCCTGCCGGTCCTCCCACCGTTCGACGACCACCTGTCGCCTTCACGCGTGGCGGGCGGGACCGCTGCCCGCGCCCGAGACCGTGATCGCGTGGGCGATCTCCGCTATGTCGGCAGGGGTCAGTTCCAACGAGCCCGTTCCGATCCAGCCGTCCACCTGGGCGGCCTTGCGCGCGCCCACGATCGCCCCGGTGATGCCGGGCCAGGCGAGCACCCAGGCGATGGTCACCTCGGCGACGGTGCGCCCATGGCGTACAGCGATCGGCCGCAGCGCCTCGGCGAGCTGGAGGTTGGCGGTCAGGCCGGTCGTGAAGTCGTGGTGGGCGGTCCGCCAATCCTCGGCGGGCAGCCCGGCCACGCGCTCGGCGGAGAAGGCCCCGGTCAGTAGGCCGGACTGCAGCGGCGAGTAGACGATCACGCCGGTCTCGTGCGCGCGTGCCCAGGCGATCTCAGCGGCGGAGGACCGGTTGATCGCCGAGAACGGCGGCTGGATGACGTCGACATGGGCGATCTGCTCGGCCGCCTGGAGCAGGTCGGGCGTGTGATTGGACAGCCCGATCGCCCGCACCTTGCCTTCGGCCTTCAGGTCCGCCATGACCTGCCAGTACTCCTCCAGCGGCGTGGCGTTGGGCGATACCGCTCCGAAGCCGCCACCGGCGTACTCCAGCGATTCGCCGGTGTCGGGATAGTGCACCTGGTACAGGTCGATGTGGTCGACGCCCAGCCGCCGCAGCGAGTCTTCGAGCTCGCGGCGGACACTGGCCGGCTTCATGATCCGCCGAGGCGCGGCCGACGGATTGTCCGGGTCCCAGACCAGGCCGACCTTGGTGAAGAGGTACGGGCGATCGGCCTGTGGCAGGCCGGCGACGGCCTTGCCGACCAGTTCCTCCGAATGGCCCAGGCCGTACACCGCGGCGGTGTCGATCCAGTTGACGCCCGCGTCCAGTGCGTGGCGGATCGCGGCGATGGACTCGGCGTCGTCCGTGGCACCCCAGCTGAAGGTCCAGCCCGAGCCCGAGACGGCCCACGAACCGAAGCCCAACCGAGAAATCTCCATGCCCGTACGGCCAAGCATGACAGTCATGAGTGATGCGCTCCCGTGAATCGGAATGCCGGATCCGTTCCGGCGGATTCCACTCTCGGCGCTCCACGCGAGGGCGGGCAGTGCTCGGCGCTGCCTAGGCACGCCACGACCAGGCGCGCGCAAAGTCAGCATGCGCTGCGCGTCACAAAAGGGTTTGTGCCCGCCGGAGAGGTCGGCTTGAGTTCGTGCCCGTGACTGCCTTGAACGATCTCGTACGACCGGACCGCTACCCGCGCTCGTCCCGCTATGACCCGGCGTGGCTCGTCGGCCTGGACATGGGGCCCAATCCGCTGTGGCTCCTTGAGGACCTCGCCCGCGATCTCGATCTGCGCCCTGGGATGAGGGTGCTCGACCTCGGTTCGGGCAAGGGGGCCACGTCGGTGTTCCTGGCCCGCGAGTACGGCGTGGACGTCGTCGCCGCCGACTGGTGGGTCCCCGCGGAGGACGCGGTTGCGGTGTTCGCCGAGGCGGGGGTCGCCGACCGGGTCGAGGCCGTCCAGGCAGAGGCGCACGTCCTGCCGTTCGAGCCGGAAAGCTTCGACGCGATCGTGAGCATCGATGCCTTCGAGTACTTCGGCACGGCGGACAGCTACCTGCCCTACCTGATGCGGTTCCTGCGCCCCGGCGGCCAGTTGGGCGTGGCCACGCCGGGCATGAGCCGGGAGGTCCGCGAACTCGGGACGATCCCGGCCCACATCAAGCGGGTCGTCGGCTGGGAGGCGATCGCCTGGCACACGGCCGAGTGGTGGCGCTTCCAGTGGGAGATCACCGAGCTGGTGGACGTCACGTCCGCCCGGCTCCAGGAAGACGCCTGGCGGGACTGGCTGCTCTGGGCACGGGCCTGCGCCGAGCAGCAGCCCGGCGGCTTGACGGCCAACCAGCCCGTCATCGACATGCTCACCGAAGACGGTGGGGAGTTTCTCTCCTTTGCCCTGGTGACCGCCCGCAAGAGGTGACCGGGAGAGGCGGCCGGCGGGCGGTCAGCTCCGTGCACCTTGTGCTAGTGGGGCAGGCATTCCACTCGGGGCACGTCCTCGCCTGCGAGTCCGGACCTTGGAGGCCACTCATGCACCGCAGCCGGCGCGTTCGAGGGCATGCCTCGGGTCGGTTGCGCCTCGGCCGTCGAGAGGTTCAGTCCGCCGCTTCCGGCTCCAGCCGATCGGTGACGATCTCGGTCATCGACAGGCAGTCGCCGCCGAGGGTGACTCCGCCCGCGGTCACGCTCGGCGTGAGGGAGATGGGGCAGGCACCGGGACGGTCGATGGCGAAGAGACCGAAGGTGGCAGTCCCATTGGCGATCTCATCGCTGTTGGCGTGGCCGAAATAGGCCTCAGCCCCGTTGGGCTGGCAGAGCATCACATGGAATCCGCCGGTGCCATCGGGCCAGGTGAGGACCAGGTAGCGCACGGAGTAGTCCGTGCCGAGCGGCGCGAGTGTGGTGACCACCCCGGCGAGCGACGGCCCCTGCAGGAACGTGTCCGGCATGCCCATCTGGATGTCGGAGTCGATGCAGAGCAGCATCCGTTCGTCCCCGCACTCAATGGCGAGCATCCCCTCCCGTTCCGGCCGTACCAGGTACAGCTCACCGGCCGGCATCCGGCTCAGCAGCGCGAAGTCCTCCTCCGTCGGCGCAGAGGTGTTGATGAAGAACACCTTGTCCTCGTTGGCCGGGATCGCAACGATGCGTGAATCGTCCGCGGGCGTGAGTTCAAAGCCCGACCGCCCCGCCCGGTAGGCGATCACCGACAGCGCGAAGGCGGCCTGGTCGCCGACCGGATCCCCGGCCGGGGGCGCCATCTGGGCGAGGGCGTCCAGCGAATCGGAGCGGGCCACCTGCTGCAGGGTGCGCCAGGCGGCCAGCGCGATGACCGGTTCGTCGGAGACGGCCGCGGCCTGGGCCAACGGAACGGCGTCCTGGCCCATCACCGCGGCACGGTCGAGCGCTGCGGCGACCGTGAAGGGGTCGGGCGCAGGCTCCGCCAGGACCTGGCCGACCGCCTGGGCCAGCGCCCCCAGCGGGCTCGGGTCGATCAGGGAGAGGATGCCCAGTGCGCGGACCCGGTTTTCGTCGTCCGCGGCGAGCGCACGGCCGAGGGCGTCGGCGAGGTCGTCGGCGTCGAGCGCGGCCAGGAGCGAGGGGTCCGCCTCGTCCTTGGACGCGAGCAGTTGGTCGATGCGGTCGGTCATGGTCTCCGCGCCTCTCTCGCAACCCTCTGGGGTGTGACAGGGGGTCTGACCTACAGGGTGATCTGACCTACAGGGTGACCTGGCAATGTGTGATCATCTTGACCGCCTGGGCGGGCGTGACCCCCGTGTTGGTACCCGACTGCGCCCGCATGAAGTTCGCGGGGCCGCACAGCGATTCGTCCTTCTCGCAGTGCGGCAGGCCCAGGAAGTGACCGACCTCGTGGGCGAAGGTGTTGCCGCTGTCCGCCGTGCTGCCGTTCAGGGACACCACCGGTGCTCTCAGCCCACCCCTGGCCTTGTTCTTCCCGCACGCGCCGGGCGTGGGGGCGTATCCGACGTCCGTGGGATGGAACATGCGCTTCACGACGAACACATCGAGAGCGTCGTTGCTGCGCACGGCAAACCGGTCGGCCAGGGCTGCGGCGTCGGCCGAGTTGAAGATGATCGCGTCCACCCCGGCGACCCTGTGCTGGATCTTGAAGCGGTTTACCGTACCGATCACCGGACCATGGGTGGCGAAGATCGTCTTCATGATGTCCACGGAGTCGTTGACCTGCTTCAACTCGGCCGGAGTGAAGATGTCCTCCGAGACGACGATCAGGTTGATGTCGAAGTGCACGGCCATGACGGCTCCAGAGGTGGCGATGCCGGGGGCGACGACTCCAGAGATCTCTCAGCAAAAGGATGACGCCGGATCCGGGGCGCCGCCACTTGACGGTTTCTCTCGACTTCTCTCGACGGTTTTCCTTGTGCCATCGGGTGTTGTCGGGTCGTCCCAAGCCTTCGTCCGGGGACCTGCCGCCTCAAGTGGTGGCGGGTTTCGAGCTCGGACAGACTGGGTGAAAGGGAGGGATCGAAGGCGCTTGCACGTCATTCGGTGCGAGGCATTCCTATGGGTTCCTCAGGAACACACATGGTGGCTACCTGCCCGGCTTTTCAGGTAGCGCCGGTCACCCTGTATCCGATAGCGAATGAGCGGGAGCCTACGTCTGGCGAGGTGAGCACGTCACGACCGAGGCATGGAGCTGACCACCCCGACCGCTGATGCCTCGTGCGACCAAGGTTGCGTCGGCCGTGCGCGCCATATGCGGCGCGTCTCGCTGGGAGGAGACCTTCATGCATGGCCATGTGCGAACCATCGATGGAAATGAACCGATTCGGCTGATCCAGGTCAGCGTCTACCGTCGCGATCTGTCGCGCATCAAGCACGTCTATACGGACGATCAGGGGCGTTACGACGTGGAGATTCCCTCCGGTGAATCAGTCACCGTTCGGTTCGACACCCATCCCACCCTCAACAACGCAGAGGACTGGCAGCCTTCCGTGGTCTCCAACGTGGTGCCCGACAACGCCGTACCTTTGGACCGCTGCCTGCTGCGCAGCGGTCAGGACGCCGATCCGGCATCGGCCGTGGACGCTCTGGGCGGGTATCTCTTTGCGGCGGCGTTGGGCGACGCGGAGGCGGAGGGGGAGGACGGCTACGCGGCCACGGCACGGGCACGCCTGTCCAGGCTCAAACAGCACACCCAGGCGCTTCAGGAAGTCCAGGAACGGCTTCACCGTCATTTCAGCGGACAGGCATAGCAGGGGCACCGTGGCCGTGCAGTTGGTCCATGGAGTCGGCTGTCTCGTGCAGAGGGAGCCACAGCTGGTCGAGAGGGTCGACGCTGCCGTTGACGCAGCGCGTTCGCGCAACTCGACCAGCCCGTGAGCTCCGTGCGAAGCACGATTCTCGTCGCCGCGGAAGCCGCCGTCCTGGACCTCCTGTGGAGTGTCCTTGGGTCACCGCCGCCCGCCGAACTCCCAGTCGTGGACCTCGATGTCGGCATACCGGTCCGCAGTCAGGATGGCGCGTGCAGAGTCCGGGGCCAGGGCCCGGACCAGCGCTGCCGTGCCCAGCCAGGTGGCGCCGTCGTCGGACAACAGTGGCCCGTACGCGATCACATCGTCCTGGTGAGGTGGCACATCGACGTCGGCGGGCTGCCCCGAGCCGAGGCCGAGCACCAGGTACCGATTGCCACCGGTCCGGCCTCCAGGGAAATCCCACATGGTGCGCCCCAGCAGGTTGCGCCACCGACGCAGCAGCACATCCCGGTACACACCGGCCTGGTAGTTGGGCTCGTCGAAGGCGAACGCGCGGGCGGCGGCGGGGTCCGGCAGGTCGACGATGTGGAGGCTGCCGCTGGGCGTTTCGCCGTCACTGGCGAACGTCGGGCCGCGAGCGATGATCTCCTTCTCGTACCGGTCCATGTAGGACCAGTGCTCTTCCACCAGCTCGTTGCGCAACGTGAGGGATCCGGGCCGGTCGCGGTGGTAGCAGAAGTACTCCATGCTCCAGACCCTCCCTGAGATTCGGCAGCATCTCAACGGCCTTTCGCAACGAATACCACACGCTCCACACGCGGGCGTCGTTCCCTCAGACGGCCTCAGTGGAAGATCCTCACCGTGGAGCCGGTTGCCCGGGAGCGCACCTATTGGATCTCCCGCCGCCGAGGAGTGAAGTATCCCTCGGCCGAGGACCTCCTCGACTGATCCGTCGCCCGCAACGATCCGCGAGCTCTCCCGCAGCACCCGTTGTTATCCGCCGCCACATGAGATGGCCTGAGGCACGGGCGGGTGCCCTCGGCGGAAGGCGCGCAGGCTTCCTGGAACGGATGCCGAGGAGGGGGGCGTCAGGTGGTGGCCAGCAGCAGGTCTTCTCCGCTTGTCGGGCGGAGGCCGTCGGTGCGACCGGCGAAGTAGCGCTCGGCGAGGGAACGCCCCGACACGTGTCGGGTGTCTTCGAAGCCGGCTTCACGGGCCAGTGCCAGCATCTCGGACGGGGTGTAGAAGCTGATGAACGGCGTTCCGGATGCTTGCGCGCCTGCCTTGCTCGTCCGGAGGCCGGAGCGATCGGCGTCGTCGAGCAGTTCGGCCGGCAGCAGGAAGGACATGGCGAGCGTCGATCCGGGTGCGAGCCCCGTGATCTGGCGCAGGGTGGCCGCGGTGGCCTCTTTGGTGAGGTACATGGTGACGCCGGTGGAGACGATGACCGCCGGCCGGGTGGAATCGAAGCCGGCAGCGGCCAGCTTCTTCAGCCAGTCTTCGCTCGCCTCGAAGTCGACCGGCACCAGGTGCAGCCAGTCGGGGATGCCGTAGCCGAGTTCGACCAGGCGGTGGCGCTTCCATGCCTGGGTTCCGGGCTGGTCGACCTCGAAGACCCGTAGGCGGGAGGCGATCTCCGGCCTGCGCTGGGCGAAGGTGTCCAGGCCGGCTCCCAGGATGACGTACTGGGTGACACCTCGGTCGGCCTGCTCAGTGATCAGGTCCTCGATGAAACGGGCGCGGGCCACCATGGCTGCCCGGAATCCTCTGGTGGTGTGCGGGTCCATGTCGGGGCGGTGGCGCCAGTCGGCGTCCGGGGCCGCCAGCCGCAGACCGATCTCGTCCTTGAGCACGTGCGGTGGCGGGTCGACCTGGACGTGCATTGCCCGCCACAGGGCGGTCCGCACCGCAGTGTTGTCCGGTGCCTCGATCTGTGCGTCTGCCATGGTGTTCCCCCTTCTTCCCCTTCGCTGCACAGTCAGTTCTTGGTGGGAGCTTGGAGGCTCCACAGACGCCCGTCGGGGTCGCGGACGGTCATCTCCTTGGTCCCGTAATGGGTGTCCTCGAACGGTGTGACCACCTCGACGGCAGGATCGGGACGGAACGTGTCTGCGTTCGGTACCTTCAACACCATCTGCGTCTGGGGCTCCTGGTCCGCGGGGACCTCGGCGATGAAGACGTATGGCCCGTCGCCGTTGCGGAGCCGGCCGGAGTTGTGGTCGGTCGAGAACTCCAACTCGTAGCCCAGCGCCTGGAAGAACTTCGCCGCCTTACCCCAGTTGTGGGTCGTCAGGAACACGGCCTCGATGCCTTCGGTCGCCATGTCAGGTCTCCTTGTCGGTCGATTGCTGTCTGTGCCCGTGGGTGTCGTCGAGGTAGGCGCGCAGTGCGTCAGCCACCAACGCCGACAACGACATGCCCGACTCGATGGCGCGGAACTTGACCTGCTTGATCAGCCCGATCGGCAGGTAGACGTTGAACTGCTTGACTTCCTCATCGCTCACGAGCCGATGCTAGCATCCTAGCAAGCTAGGTCACTAGTCTCGCCGTGGACTTTCCGAGCCTGTGGAGCCGGCCGGGAGGCAGGTGGCCGCCGGTGACTCCTGACACCGCTCAGGCACGGGGGAACGGGGAAAACGGGAGGATGAGGTGCCGGAACCTTGGCACGATGCCCGGATGAGTGATCAGCAGCGGACGGAGCCCCCGCGGACAGCGGACGAGCGTGCCTCGTTGAGCGGCTTCCTGCAGTATCAGCGCGAGACTCTCGCCATGAAGTGCGCCGGGCTGACCGCTGAGCACCTGAAGGAGAGGGCTGTTCCACCATCCGGCCTGTCTCTGCTCGGGCTGGTCCGGCATCTGGCGGAGGTCGAGCGGAGCTGGTTCCAGGTCGTGTGGAACGGCGAGGACATCCGGGCCTATTGGCCGGGAGCCGTGCACGACACATTCGCCGAATTCGATGTCGACTCGGTTGACCCTGACGAGGCTTTCACGACCTGGCAGACAGCGTGCGCGCGGTCCCGTGCAATTGTGGACGCCACCGAATCCCTCGACAGCACTGTGCAATGGGGTGAAGACGTCTTCACTCTCCGCTATGTCCTCACCCACATGATCGAGGAATACGCGCGGCACAACGGTCACGCCGACATGCTCCGCGAACAGATCGACGGTGCCACCGGAGAGTAGTCACTCCTGCGAAGTGAGGCGATCAGCCGGCCGACTTCGGCCTGCCCGTTCAGATGTGGACGGCGCCCAGGGCCCACTCGACGACGGTTGTGTCAGCATATCGAGGGCTGGGTGAACGGACTCACGGGGTCACACCGGCTCCAGATACCAGGGGAGAGTCTTATGGAATTCATGGAAGAACCGCCCATGACCCTTTCGGTCCCGGATGAACTTATGGCGGGGTACCTCGACTTCTACCGCAACACGGTGCTGCGCAAGCTCGACGGTCTGTCCGACGAGGAGTTGCGCCGCAGCAGAGTGCCCTCGGGGTGGGCGCCGCTGGAATTGCTCAAGCATCTGGCCCATGTCGAGATGCGGTGGCTCCAGTGGGGATTTGCCGGGGTGACCGTAAGCGAGCCGTGGGGTGACCTGGAATGCCGCGGTGGTAGGTGGCGGGTCGGCCCGGAGGAGACGTTCGAAGAGATCAGGGCATTCTTCGAGGAACAGTGCGACCGCTCCCGAGCGATCGTTGCCGGAGCACGATGGGAGGACCGCGCCGCGACCCTCGGTGGGAAAGTGCTGCCGGAGGGGGAACGGCCCGCGTTGGGCTGGATCCTGTTCCACCTGCTCCAGGAGTACGCGCGGCACACCGGACACCTCGACATCGCCCGCGAGCTCGCTGACGGCAGCGTCGGCGAGTAGACGCGAGAGGCCTCCGCTGGCCCGACGGTGATGGGCCTGGGTGGGGTGTAGCGGTCCCGCCTGCCTACCCCAGACGGTCGGCCCAGTCCTCCGGGACCCGTCCCGCCGGGCCGGGGGTGGGCTGATCGGCCGGGTGGCTCTCGGGAGGAGCCAGGGGCGGGCCCGAGGCGTACATCTCCGAGGTCTCGTAGTTGTAGAACCACGTTTCGCCCGGTTCGAAGCTGCGGATCAGCGGGTGCCCGGTGGCCCGTGCGTGAGCCGTCCCGTGCTTGGCCGGCGAGTCGTCGCAGCAGCCGATGTGGCCGCACTGTGCGCAGCGTCGCAGGTGGAACCACCAGCCGCCGGCCGCGTCACACTCGGCGCATCCGGTTCCGCTGGGTGGGACCGAGGGGTCGATTCCGTCGGGAGAGCTCATGAGGACTCCTCCTGTGGAAGATGGGGGTCGGTGGAGGCCAGCGGGAGGCGTACCTGGAACCGCGTGTCGCCGGGGACGGACTGGAACCGCAAATCCCCCTTGTGCTTGTTGACGACGATGCGCCATGAGATGTCCAAGCCGAGACCGGTGCCTTGGCCCACCGGTTTGGTGGTGAAGAAGGGGTCGAAGATGCGATCGCGGAACTCTGCGGGGATTCCTGGACCGGTGTCGCGGAATTCGACGAGTAGATGGTCTCCATCACGCGCGGTTCGTACGGTCAACGTTCCGTCGGCGCCCGTGCTGTCCATCGCCGAGACGGCGTTGTCGATCAGATTCGTCCATACCTGGTTGAGCTCGCTGGGGTAGCCGGGGATCTTCGGCAGGCTGCGGTCGTAGTCCTTGACGACGGTGATGTGGGGCCCGATCTTCGCGGAGACCATCAGCAGGGTGCTGTCGAGCAGCTCATGCACATCTGCGACCTGGTGGGGCGCTCGATCGAGTTGCGAGTACTGTTTCGCCGCGGTCACGAGGGCCGAGACGCGGGTGGTCGACTCCTCGATCTCGTTCATCAACACCTCTATTTCGACAGTGCAGTTGAGCCACCGCACGGCACCTTCGAGGGTGTCCGCGTCCACCGCCGCGGCGACCTGGTCCAGCCAGTCGATGTCGAGGCCGGCCTGTACGAAGGTCGGCGCGAGCTGCCATCCGTCCGCGATGCCGTGGTCGTCCAGCCAGTCGGAGAGGGCGTCCTCCCGGTCCGAGGCTTCCAACGGACTCAGGGTGGTGGCCTTGGCGACGCGTTCGGCGGTGCGTTCTTGGACCTCGATGAGCGTCTCCAGGCTGTCGCGCCGGTACGGGCGTGCCGCGATGACACCGAGCTTGTGGCGCATCCCGGCAACACGCTCACGGAGCGCGGACGTTGCTCGCACGGCAGCGGCGGCGGGGTTGTTCAGCTCATGGGTCAGCCCGGCGGACAGCGACCCGAGAGCCAGCAGCCGTTCGCGCTGGCCGACGGCCTCCTGGACGCTTTTGGCGCCGAAGAAGAGGCCTTCGAGGAGGTGCACGGCCATGGGAAACCACTCACGCATGATCGCGGCGAAGGTCTCCGCGGGCAGCACGAAAAAGCGTGTGGGTTCGATGACCCGCAGGGAGCTGTTGTACACCTGCCGCAGGCGGTCGCCCAGATAGGCCTGGAAGGCTCCCGCGTACACCCCGCGGCTGGAGCTGCGGGTGATCTCCACGTCGTAGTCCCCGATCCGGCGCGAGAGCACGATGGTCCCTTCGAGCAGCACGTAGAAGCACGTGGCATCGTCGCCCTCGGCGTACACGGGACCGGGCTCGAACTCCTCCACGCGGCCTTCGCGGCAGAGCCGGGCGATCTGGTCGGGGGCCAGCTTCTCGAACAGGAACAGCGAGCCGAGTTCTTCCTGGCTGCACGGCAGCGGCCGGCCGTTCATGACTGCTCCAGATATCGGTGGGCGAGCATGACGGCCATGGCTCCCTCTCCTACCGCGGAAGCGACACGCTTGGCGGACTCGGCGCGGGCGTCCCCGGCCACGAACACGCCCGGGACGTTGGTCTCCAAGTGGTAGGGCGGCCGGTCCAACTCCCAGCCGGCCGGCGGGCGTCCGTCGGCGGTCAGATCGGGGCCGGTCAGGATGAACCCGCGGGAGTCCCGGAGCACCGTACCCTCCAGCCAGTCGGTCAGCGGCGCTGCGCCGATGAAGACGAACAGCCACTGGGCGTCGACGAGTTCGGTGTGGCCGGTCGCGATGTCGCGCAGGGTGAGCCGTTCCAGTTGGCGCGAGCCGTGGGCGGCGTCGACCACCGTGTTGGTCCGCACGGAGATCGTGGGTGTCTCGTCCACCTGCTGGATGAGGTAGTGCGACATCGACGTGGACAAGGACGGCTTACGTACCAGTACGGTGACCGACTTGGCGCTCCGGGCCAGGTATATCGCGGCCTGGCCTGCGGAGTTCGCGCCGCCCACGATGTACACGTCGTGGCCCTGGCACGCGGCTGCTTCGGTCAGAGCCGAGCCGTAGAACACTCCGCAGCCGGTCAATTCGGCCACGTGGGGTGCATCCAGTTGCCGGTACGACACGCCGGTCGCGAGAATCACGGAGTGCGCGGCGACAGCGGAGCCGTCCGAGAACCGGACGACGCGTGACGCGCCATTGATCTCCAGCCCGGTGACCTCGCACGCGGTCAGTATCTCGGCACCGAACTTCGCTGCCTGGCGCCGCGCCCGGTCGGTGAGCTGTGCCCCGGACACTCCGTCCGGGAATCCGAGATAGTTCTCGATGCGCGAGCTCTGGCCTGCCTGGCCTCCGGTCGCGGAGCGTTCCACGAGGACGGTCCGCAGGCCCTCGGAGGCCCCGTACACCGCCGCACCCAAGCCGGCTGGTCCGCCGCCGATGATGACGAGGTCGTAGACGTCGGTTGCCGGGGTCGTCGCCAGGCCGACCCGCGTGGCGAGCTCCCGGTCCTCGGGTTCGATGAGGGCCGTGCCGTCCGGAGTGATCACCAGCGGGAGCCGCAGGCCCTCCTGGCCCGCGGCGCACAGCAGCCGCCGGCCTTCCGGGTCGTCGGACGAGTACCACCGGTACGGCACCTGGTTGCGGGCCAGGAACTCCCGTACGGCCGACGAACGCGCCGACCAGCGGTGTCCGACGACCTTGGTGAGGGGCACCGGCCGGTGGTCGGTGGCCCGCCAGGCCGACAGGAGATCGTCGATGACGGGGTAGAGCTTCTCCTCGGGCGGCTCCCAGGGCTTGAGGAGGTAGTGATCGAGGTCGACGACGTTGATCGCGTCGATGGCCGCATCGGTGTCCGCGTACGCGGTCAGCAGGACCCGCCGGGTGTCGGGGTAGATGTCGAGTGCCTGCTCGAGGAACTCGATGCCGTTCATGTTCGGCATCCGGTAGTCGGCCACGATCACCGCGACGGGGCCACCGCGCAGCTTCAGCTCGCGCAGGGCGGCAAGAGCGGACTCACCGGACTCCGCGCGTACGATCCGGTACGAGGCACCGTAGCGTCGCCGCAGATCGCGGGCGACGGCACGGGACACGCCCGGGTCGTCGTCCACAGTCAGGATGACGGTCCGCGCCGGACCGGCGGCCTGATCCATAGGCATCCCGTCCCCGGGTCGATCGCCCTACCGCACCGCCTTGACGTGCCTGTGTGGCACGCCGATGCATCGGCAGTATCCATCCTATGGGTGTTTGTCATCCTTCGCCGCGAAAGATCAGGAGAGCGGGTCCCTGCCGATTGCTGCCGGGCCCGCTCCCGCCGCGAGACGTTGTCGGGCACCACACCACCAGGGCCGATCACAGCCCGCCGAAGCCGCGCGGCGTCGGCGGCCCCGGCAGCCTCGGTGGGGAACGCTCACATGCGGCCCTCCGATGCCGCGCGCCTGACCCACGGCTCGTGCCACAGGCACTTAAATATCGGAGCGTGACTACACAGCCGCGGCGCTTCACGATCTTGTTGGTCCCTGAACATGTCGAGGACAGAGGCGGTGCCTCCGTCGAGGACTCAGCCGTGCGCTCCGCGGTCGTCGAGGCGACGGGCGAGATGGGCGCCTCGGGCTACCCCCGCTACGCCGGGCACGGGATCGTGGCCGACATCGACCCCAGTACGCGCACGATCGAGGCGATGCTCGTCGACGGTGCAGAGCTGGACTACGGCCTGACCGCCCTGGTCACTTCCTGACCGCGACGACGTCAGCGAGCGGCCTGCGACCAGGCACAGTAGGCGAGTTGGGAAAGCGTCGATCGTGTCCGCTCGCCGTTCCCAGCGCATTCGCAGTCAGTGCGAGCAGGCAGCCGTGCAACAGACAAAGATCCGCTCATCTGCGAACCGCACAGACAAGACCCTCAGGTGCGGCAATCAATGGGCCTGGCGGCGCCAGGTCGAGGGGGTGACGCCCCGGGCGCGCTTGAACGCCACGCTGAAAGCGAAGGGATCGTCGTACCCCACCTCGTGGGCCACGGCAGCGACGGTCGCCTCGGTGTTACGGAGCAGGTCCGCCCCCAAGGCCATCCGCCAGCCGGTGAGGTAGGCAATCGGGGGTTCACCGACCAGCGCGGTGAAGCGAGCGGCGAAAGCGGCGCGGGACATACCGGCCTGGGTGGCCAACTCGGCGACCGTCCAGCGACGGCCGGGCTCCTCATGCAGCAGGCGCAGCGCGTCGCCGATCGCGGGATCGGCCAGCGCCTGGTACCAGGCGGGCGCTCTGCCCGGTCTGGCGCACCATGCACGCAATGCCAGCACGAGCACGAGGTCCAGCGCCCGGTCGAGGACAGTGTCCTGACCTGGTTCGTCGCGGGTGACCTCGGTGGCGAGGAGATCGAGCGCCGCGCGAGTCGCGGGCCCGGAGGGCACGGTCGCCACTGGTGGGAGCATGCCCAGCAGGCGGTCGCCGACGTCGCCGCGGAGCTCGTAGGCGCCCCGGAGCATGACCGTGGCCCCGGGCGCACCGTCGCCGTAGGTACGCGGGCCCAGGCTCCGGGCCAGGCCCAGAGTTTCTTGGCGACCGCCGACGAGGTGTTTGTTCCGCCCGTGGATCACGACCTGAGGCGGGGTGGAGGGGGCGTCGGCGATGGTGTAGCGGCCGGGTCCGGTGATCAGGGCGATGTCACCCGCGCTGAGACGTACGGGCGCAGTGCCCGCCTCGTCGAACCGGATGGAGGCGTGGCCGGCGAGTGTGGTCACGACCGTGAGCGGTGGAGCGTCGGCGAACGTCAGCGACCACGGCGGACGTTGGATCAGCTGCCTGACCAACGCGTTCCTGGCACGGGCCCGATGGAGCAGATCACTGAGGACGTCCACATTCCCACGTTAGAGGACGTCCCCTCCGCACGTTGGACGATCACAAAGGTGGATTCGACGTTCTCCCATGGAAGGTCTACAGGCTCTTGGAGTTGTCTGGACGGCATGCAGAACACCATCCTCATTCTCGGTGGCACCGGAAAGACCGGCAGCCGCATCGCCCGGCACCTGACGGCCGCCGGACGGCCCGTCCGAACCGCGTCCCGCACCGGCGGCGACATCCGCTTCGACCTCGACGACCCGACGACATGGAAGCCCGCGCTCGACGGGGTCACCGCCGCCTACCTCGTGGAGCCCAACCTGCGGGCGAGCACGGACCACCAAGCGCGCGTCCCCCGGTTCGTGACCAAGGCGGTGACCGCGGGCGTGCGGCGGCTGGTGCTGTTGTCCGCCCCGCGCGCCGATGAAGAGGATCACCCCCTGCATGCCGCCGAGCAGGCCGTGCGTGGCTCAGGCGTTGACTGGGCCATCCTGCGCCCGAACTGGTTCTCGCAAAACTTCAGCGAGGGCCCTTGGCTGCCTGGCATCCTTGCCGGAACCCTGGCTCTGCCCACCGGCGACGGGCGTACTCCCTTCATCGACGCCGAGGACATCGCCGCGGTCGCCGCATCGGCGCTGACCGAAGACCGTCACCACGGCCAGACCTACGAGTTGACCGGCCCGCGGGCGATCAGCTTCGGTGAAGCGGCGGACCTCATCGCCAAGGCAACCGGGCGCACGGTTCGGCACGTCGATGTTGATCCGGAGGTCTTTGTCCAGCGCCAGGTCGCTGCAGGCGCCTCACCCGCCGTGGCGCGACTCTTCGCCGAAATCCTCATGACCATCGGCCGCGGCTCGGGCGCCGCGCTCTGCGACGGAGTGGAACGAGCCCTCAATCGGCCGCCGCGGCCTTTCGAGGACTTCGTCACCGAGGCTGCCGCCGCAGGCCACTGGGCCTGAAGTTCCCCGCAGCACACGCCGGCGGTGAGCGCCGAAGCAGCTGGGCTCCGAGCTGCCTGACGCCCTGGCGCTCGCCGCCGCCGGTCAGAGCTGACTGTTGATCCGACGAGCCAGCCCTTCGAAGAACTCCTGGAGGCTTGCCGCGTTGAGATCGAACTGGGCGAACCACGAGGCGGTGGTGGACCTCCAGACCCGCCCGGAGCCTGCCAGCGCGAACAGATGGCCGCCGCCATCGCTGGCGAACACCAGGGCCGGCTCTTCCCCGTTGATCTGGAGGGCCCCGTTCTCGCGGAAGTGGCGTGCGACCACTGAAGCTGAGTGGACGAAGTAGCCGCTGTCCACATCGGGCAGGGAGACCTCGCCGATCACCCAGTACATCGTCGTGAGATCCGAGGGTATCGGCGTCAGCTCCACCAACTCGTCCGTCGCCTGGTGACTCTCGTCCGTGGCCCACGCGACCACGTTCTGGCCCGGCGGGAATCCGTGCCGCTCCTCGAACGACTCCACCAGCTTCGCGAGGGCCACTTCCGCCCGCTCGCACCAGCTTCGGACCCACCCGGCCGCAAGCCGTTCAGCAGCCACGATCGACCTCTTCACCCTCCCGGAAGACCCGCCTTCAGTGAGTGCTGCGCATCAGCCCACCCTGAACGTGCAAGGCGGAATCCGACGTCGTCGACGCGAAATGTGGGGTGGCTGCGACGCCGCACAGAGGCCCGGCAGCTCCAGTGTTCATCGAACCAGCCGCCCCCGCGCAGCACCCGATAGCAGCCGTAGACCTCCGCGTCGTAGATGTCCCAGCACCACTCCCACACGTTGCCGAGCATGTCGTGCACGCCCCACGGGTTGGGCCGCTTGCCTCCCACCGCGTGGATCCGCTCGTCGGAGTTGCCTCGATGCCAGGCAACCTCGTCAAGAGGACCGAAACGCGGTCCGGCCGTACCTGCCCGACAGGCATACTCCCATTCCGCCTCGGTCGGCAGCCGGTATCCGTCGGCCGATGCGTCCCATGCGACGTCATCGCTCTCGGCCCGGAAGCGGTAGGCGGGAGTGAATCCGTCTCGCTGGGACAAGGCGTTGCAGAACCGGATCGCATCCCACCAGGAGACGCTCTCGACGGGCAGCTGATCACCCTGGGCGCTGCTCGGGTGTTGGCCGGTGACCTGCGCGTACACGTCTTGGGTGACCGGGTACCTCGCGAGCTGACAGGGCGCGAGCTCAACCGTCCAACTGCGTTGGGTCCGCCGGTCCGACAGCGTCACCTGACCCGCGGGCACTGCGACCATCTCGGGCTCTGCACTCGCATCCATGAGGAGATCTTCTCACCGGCGCCTGCGCGATCAGTGCCCCCTGTTGGGCGGCAAGGCCGCCGAAGGCCGAACGTGCTCAAGGGAGGGCGCCTGAGCGGGACAGCGCGGGGCCGTCCCGGCAGTGCGTATCCAGGGAGTCTGGGGCGGCGGATACGTGCCTGATGTACTCCGGTGCCTGACCGGGTATCCGGGCCGCGGAAGACCGTGCGCGTGCGCCGTTGGTGATGCCAGGCGGGAACGTCAGGCGGACCGAGGCACGATGGTCACTGCTCGGTCGTCGTACCCGTCCTGCTTGACGCCGGTCATCAGCCGATCCCGGTGACGGTCGAGACCATCGACAGGAGCAACGCACCCAGTGCTCCCGTAGCGCCGAAGAGCCGCACCTCGCGCCGGACGTCCTGTCGGCGGACATACCTCGTGGTAGCGGCGGCGAAGGCCAGACCGCCGACGATGAACCACGGTCCCCACAGATACAGGTACCAGCGCGTCAGCCCGACCAGGTCAGGCACAGCGGAGAGAACGGCACTCTCCACCAGCACTCCGTGCGCCACGAAGAGACAACCGTGCCAGACAAGCAGCACCGCCGCACCGCCGCCACAGAACACCATGAGGGGGCTGACCCCTCTGCCGCGCCGGCGCGTCAGACCGATTCCCACCAGCGCACCGAAGAGCTTCAGGAAACCGGTCACCCACAAGACGGCCACGAACCACGTCACCCGGTCGTGAGCGAGCTTCACCAGCGACGGGGAAATGGTCGACTGGGCGCCGAAGTCGCTGCCCATCGCCCAGGCGAAACTGGGCACAGCGAACAGCAGCCCCCACGCCGCGGCACCGAGTCCTGGCCATCGGCCCAGCCCCAGACGGGGTGTCTCGTGGAGGGCCGGACGCGCTGCGTCGTCCACAGAACGCTTGATCATCATGGCGCCATCGTGGCCGTACCACGATGATGAGGCCTCATCCGAAGAGACGATCAACCTCCCCCATGAGAGTTACCTCGCGGCGTCCTTGTGGCCGAGGCGCAGGGGAGCGGCACGGCAACCTCAGGGTCAGTTACCTGGGCCTGATCTTCAGGGTGGCGCAGCGCAAGAACCGGGGCCACTCGTAGTGCGCCGGGTATGGCGTTCCGGCGCTCGCTGACGTGTGCCGGCCGCACCGCAATGTCGGGCTCCCGCACGGTTCCGTGCTCGTCGGATGGCTGGGGACTCGACTGGCGCAGCAACTGTTTAAAACGAGGGAAATTTTCATAGTTACATATTTGTAATCATAAACGCACTCTATGTGATCGGGAGTGTCGCATGACCACCACCCGCATGCGCCCCACCGCTGCGCCCGCAATGGAGCAGCTGCCCACACCCACGCTCCGTACGTCGCGGGAGATCCAGGGCAATGTCCTGGCCGCGTTCAACAAGGACTACATGGCGTTCCGCTACATGCGGTTCCCGGAGGACAAGGCGAAGGGGCGCGGATGGCTGTCCGTGATCCTCAACAGCGTGTCGGTGACCGCCGACGTGGAGGACTTCAACGAGGAGTTCTCGCTGGCCCGCCGGGCATACGGCCACGACCCGGCGAAGCAGGCGACCTGGGTCGGGGTTTCCCTCACCTTCCCGGGCCTGCTCAGTGTCGCCGCGGACAGCGAGCAGGTGCTCAGGGAAGACCTCAAGAACTTCCCGCAACTGCTCAACGGTGCGGCCGCGAGTGCCGCGAAACTCAGCGACACCGGAGCAAGCGACCCGAAGAACTGGCTGTTCGGCTCGCCCAGCACCATGGTGCACGCGGTCCTCCTGGTGGCCTCGGACAGCCCGGAGGCGCTCGAGGCGAAGCTGCAGAACATCAAGGCCGCGGACGAGGCGCACGACATGACGTTGGTCCATCAGGACGACGGTCAGACGCTGCCCGGCAAGCTGAAGGGCCATGAGCACTTCGGCTACAAGGACGGCATCTCCCAGCCCGGTGTCAAGGAATTCCACCGCGAGGAGCCCACCAAGCCAGGCTTCCGCGAGAACCGCCCCGGCGCCAAGCTCATCGAACCGGGTGAGTTCGTCTTCGGCTACAAGACCGAGCCGAACAGCAAGAACCGCACCGGACCCGCCTGGATGAAGAACGGTTCGCTCCAGGTCGTGCGCCGCATGAGCCAGGACGTCCAGGGCTGGCGCGACGCCGTGGCGAAGCAGGCCGCGAAGTTCGTACCGGAGCTCGATGCCACCCAACTGGGAGCGTGCCTGGTGGGCAGGCACCTGGACGGCACGCCCTTGGCGACCCCCACCGATCGCCTGAAGGGCCTCGGCGGCGACGCCAACGATTTCGACTACGCGGACGACGCGGACGGCGGCCAGACCCCCTGCGCTGCGCACATCCGCCGAACCAATCCCCGCAAGGCCAGCCCCAACATCCCCGTGGACAGCAACCGCATCATGCGCAGGGGCATCCCCTACGGCCCTGTCCTGGAGGATGACCCCAAGGCGGACCGCGGCCTGATGTTCGTCTGCTACGGCACGTCATTCGAGGAGCAGTTCGAATTCGTCCAGGCGATCTGGTCCAACAACCCGAGGTTCACTCCTGGGGAAACGGGGGCGCCCAACTGCATCGATAAGGTCACCGGGCCCGACGGCGGTGGTGAGATCGCGCTCGACCCGCCGCGCGGACCGAAGGCCACGATCAGCATGGCGCAGTGCGTCACCACCAAGGGATCCTTGTACGCCTTCACCCCCTCGATCACCACGCTGCGCCACCTCGCTGCGGGCAGTCCGTTGCCCAGAGGTTGAGAGCGGGAACCCTGAGCGCCGAAGCCTTGCCGGTGGGGGCCCACCGGCCCTGCACCGGCAAGGCGAAAGAAGAGGCCGCGGAAGAGTGGAGTCGGAGGGGGCCGATTCACGACTCCGTGTGTGACAGGTGCGCGGGTGGCACAGCCGTCCCGCGATGCTTGATGTTGACGGCCGCAGCCTTCGCCACTGCCATGGGGTTCAAGAAACGCAGCGGACCGATCAGGCGGGATGCGAAGAGATGCATGTGCCGCGCCACCGACTCATCGCGCGCTGCCGCCGAATACATCAGCCGCTCCAAGGGGTTGAACGGACGGGCCTTGGCGAAGTCGGTGGCCAGATACTGGTGACCACGCAGCCGGCGCCGGTGTCTGCGTGCGTACGCCACGAGCGATCTATTGAGGTCGCCCCGACCGGTTGCGGCCGAGGCGACCGCCTCTGCCAACCATTGCGCGGACTCCAGAGCCCACCCACATCCCACTCCCCACACGGGGTCGCCGGTCAGGGCGGCGTCACCGATGAACGCAACGCCCGGTGCGGTCGGCTTGCGGCTGTGAAGTGGGTAGTCGACAGTTCCGGTGATCTTCGTGATGCGCTCGGCGGAGTCGATGGGCGGTGCCTCGGGTAGGGCGCGGATGAATGCGAAGAAACTACCCTCCAGGTCTTCCCGGAAGGCCGGCAGCCGCTTCTTGTCCGGGAGCACCGCGATGACCGCTACCCCGTCGTCGTTGGGAAACGCGTAGGCCATGTCGGGCTCGAGGAACCAGGCGTGACTGACCCCACCGTGCAGCGGAAGATCGCGGAAGTGCGCGAAATAGCCGAACCGCGCGTTCTCGTACCGCCGAGCAGGCACCCCGGCGAACTTTGCCACGGCCGAGTCCTTGCCGTCGGCGCCGACCACCAGTCGGGCCCGGATCTCGCGCTCGCCCTGTGATGTCGACGCGCGCACCCCCAAGGTTCGCCCGGCTTCCTGGACCAGCCCGGTCACCTGGTGACCGAGGAGCAGATCGACGCCAGGCGTCTCCGCCGCATGGGACCTGATCAACGGGTCGAGGGTGCTGCGCCGAATGTTGTACGCGTACGGGAGCTCGGGGCCTGCCGGCGCGGGTCTCGGCTCGATCCATCCCCAACGGGTGTACCAGCGGGCCTCGTTGCGGACGGCTCCGGCCTTCTCGAGAGCGGGGATGAGACCGAGTTCGTCCAGCACCGGGTAGGCGCTGGGCTGGAGGAAGTGGGTGCAGAGCACCTTGTACGCTTCGGGGTCCGAGCGGCGTTCCAGCAGTGCGACGCGGACGCCGCGTCGAGCGAGCAAGATCGCCGCGGCGCTGCCGGCGAGACTGGCTCCGCTGATGACGACGTCGTAGTCGTATCCCGCGCTCTCAGGCTTGGTCATGCGCTGATCGCCCCCTCCGGGGTGTGGTGCGGTTCGTGGGAGTGGTGGTGCAGTGCCACTGCTGTCAGGGGGCATGACCTATTGTCAAGAGTTGTGGACCGGTTGATGTGTGATCAGGCTGCGGTGGCCTCCTCCGTGCCGTTGCGCATCCGCCGTCCTTGCCGCGGACGCGGGCAGCGCGCCTTGTCCAATGCTGTCGAGGCTTCGCGCTGGTCAGTGGTCTGCACAGGCTTCAGGCACGCCGGTGCTGCGTCAGGCAACGTTCGCCTGGTCCTCGTCCTCGGTCGCTGAGGTGGCTGTGGTCAGTCGGTCGGTCAGCCGGTCGGTGATCTGCTCGGCGGTCAGAACGAGCGCGAAGCCCTTGCGCAAGACAGCGAGTTCGGGTTCTTGCCGGGACTCGTCGTCGGTGGCTGTGACGTCGGATCCGAAGACGACCTTGTAGCCGCGTTCGTATGCCTGCCGGGCCGTGGTGCCACAGCAGTAGTTGGTGAGGGTTCCCGTGACGATGACCGTGTCGCGGCCGAGGTTGCGCAGCATCGTATCGAGCGGCGTGTCGTAGAACGCCCCGTAGGAGGGCTTTCGGATCACGGCCTCGTCGGGGTGGTGGCCCATCGGGGCCCATACCTCGGCAGGGCCCGGCCGGCGCCAGTCGGTGTCGGCATGTGGGAGGAACTGCAAGGCGTGCGGTCGGTCCAGTCCGAGGTGCGTGTCGTCGAAGATGGTCCAGAGCACCGGGACGGAGGCGGCGCGGCATTCTTCGATCAACCGCCGAAGCCGGGGCGCCATCCGGGTCGCCGCGGGCACCCAATAGGGACTCCAGCCGGGCCGCACGAATTCGTCCTGCATGTCGATGACCAGCAGCGCCGCCCGTTCGGGTCGTATGTCGAACGAGGCCCGGCCCTGCTCGTAGGCGTTGCGCGCCCGCGTGGTCACCCATTCCTCCGTGTATGTCATCCCCGCCCCCTATCGCGACTCGTGGTACCTCGTTTCGAGATACCTCGTTTCGATGTGCGAGAGTAGCAGCATGCTTGAGCTCGCGATCCTGGGATTCCTGGCCGAGGGGCCACTGCACGGCTATCAACTGCGGCACCGGATAGCGTACTTGTCCGGCCATGCCCGCCCGGTCAGCGATGGCAGCCTCTACCCGGCGATCAATCGGCTGGTCAGCGCCGGGCTGTTGGACCGGCGGACCGAACCGGGCGCCTCGGCCGCTCAGCGGCACACCCTGAGTCTGACCGAGGCCGGCCGCTGCGAGCTGCTGCACCGGCTGCGGGAGGCCGACGGCCTGGACATCAGCGACAGCACCCGGTACTTCACGGTCCTGGCCTTCCTCTCCCACCTGCCCGAGACCGCTGACCAGCACGCGGTACTGCGTAGGCGGCTGCAATTCCTGGAACAGCCCGCGAGCTTCTTCCACGACGGTGACCGTCCACTGGGCGTCGACGACACCGACGACCCCTACCGGCGCGGCATGCTCACCATCGCCCGCGCCACCAGCCGTGCGGAACGGTCCTGGCTCCGAGAAGTGTTGGCCTGACGCCGCACCGGCAGGCACGCACCTGGTCCGTTCTGAACCCGGACGTCTCCTCTTCCCGGGAGACTGCGCGGGTGGCGGAGCCAGTACCGGTCCCCGAGGGCGACAGCGATGAGGGGCAGCGGCGCCTGCTACGGATCACCCGGCGCCTCCTAAGGATCATTCGCAGCCGTTTTCGCCCATGAGGGCCTGCGGGTCCGGCTCCGCGACGAAGTGCTCGTGGCTGAACCGCATCGAGGCCCAGTTCACCGCCCGGCGCAACTGCACCCTCGACGGCACTGATCACGCCGTATCCGGGGGATGCTGACGCCAGGTCAGCTGCGTGGTGTGGTGGTGTCGTGCTGCGGGGTGGTGGTTTGGGTTCTGGTGTAGAGGACTTCGCGGCCTTGTTCTGCGGCGCGGATGAGTGCTTCGCTGACGAAGTCGAGGAAGCGGGCGGCGTTTTCGAGGCGGGTGGCGGCCGGGGTGCCCTGGCCGAGGATGGTGATGCCTTGTCGTGCGGTGTCGATGAACTCGTCGTTGGCGCGGGCGCTGCGGAGCATGGATTGGTACCAGAGGTCGTCGTCGACGACGTAGCGTTCGCGGCGGCGTTGGTCGCGTTCTCGGCGGACGAGGGCCAGGCCTTCGAGGAAGGTGAGGGCTTTGGAGATCGATGCCGGGCTGACGTTGAGGCGTTGGGCGAGTTCGGCGGCGGTCAGGCTGCCGGTGGTGAGGGTCTCCTGGTAGTCGCGTACGGCTTCGGCGTCGCGTCCATGGGGTTGCGGTAGCGCCTGCGATCCCTGGGCTGGGGTCTGTTTGCGGCGCTGGGTGCGTTGTTGGGTGGCGCGCTGGGCCAGGTCGGCGCGGTAGCCGCTGGGGCCGCCGTTGCGCATCACCTCACGCGTGATCGTGGAGGTCGGACGCTCCAGACGCCGGGCGATCCCTGAGGCCTTCACCATAGCGTTCATCTTCAACGCATTGCAACGGATACCTCTTCGGTCGTTGCGTTAAACGAGAGAACGTTGCAATGATTATTGACCCTTGACCTGCATGAATGCTGCATCGAAGCAGAAATCTCGTTGCCGTGTACTGGAAAGCAACGTAGTGTTTCCAACGTTCGGAAACAGCGAGCCGCACGTCTCAAGGGAGAGCATGATGCAGAAGTTCACCACCCCCACCCCGATCGCCGCCGTCCTGGAAATCCCCGCCGGACGCGTGCAGTTGATCGCCGCGGACCGGACCGACACCACCGTGGAGGTCCTGCCGGCCAACGCCTCGAAAAGCCGCGATGTGAAGGCGGCGCAGCAGACCACCATCGCCTTCGACGACGGCGTCCTGCGGATCGAGAACGCGGCGAAGAACCAGTACCTCGGCCCCTCCGGATCCATCGAGGTAACGGTCAAGCTGCCCACCGGCTCCCGCATCCAGGCCAAGACAGCCGCCGCCGAACTCCGCACCCTGGGCCGCCTCGGCGACGTCACCTTCGACGGCGCATACCGCCAGATCAAGCTGGACGAGACCGCAAGCCTGCACCTCACCGCGGTCGACGGCGACGTCGAAGTCGGCCGACTGGGCGGAACCGCGAAGATCACCACCACACGAGGCGACATCCGCATCACCCAGGCCACGGGCGGCACGGTCGTGCTGGGCACCCAGTCCGGCGACATCACCGTCGGCGCCGCCGCCGGAGTCTCCGCCACCCTGGACGCCGGCACCAGCCACGGCCGCATCAGCAACGCCCTCAAGAACGACGGCACCGCCGACCTCGACATCCGCGCCACCACCTCCCACGGCGACATCACCGCCCACAGCCTCTGACCCACCCCCAACGAACACCCCTCCGTACCAACCCACCTCTCGGGGCGAACGGGCTGCGCAGGCTGTGCGGGATGCGAACGCAGCACAGCCACCGCCCTCGATGCGCGCACGCTCACGCCCGTGCCCCACGCCCTCGGCGGCCGGCACCACCTCATCGCCACCCTGGGCAGCCACACCCTCATCGCAACAACCACCCAGGCAACCCATAAGGAGCACAGTCATGTCCCTCACCTCCACCAGGCAGGATCGCCCGGAGCTGCAGAAGGCCATTGAGGAGATCGTCGAATCCGGTTTCGCCGGGGTGCAGCTGCGCGTGAATGATGAGCGGGGCGAGTGGGTCGGCAGCGCCGGGGTGCGCAAGCTGGGCGAGAGCGCCAGGCCGGCGACCAACGGGCGGTTCCGGATCGGCAGTTCCACCAAGACGTTCACCGCGACCGTGGTGCTGCAACTGGTGGCCGAGGGCAAGATCGGGCTGGACAGCCCGGTGGATGACTACCTGCCCCGGTTCGGGCTGGACCGGCGGATCACGGTGCGGATGCTGCTGCAACACACCAGTGGGCTGTTCAACTTCACCGGCGAGTACTACGAGGACGGGACGGTCGCGCCGGGGATCCCCTGGCAGGGCCAGGAGTACGTGGACAACCAGTTCCACACCTACCAGGCGGAGGAGTTGGTACGGCTGGCGTTGTCCAAGCCGGCGCGGTTCGAGCCGGGGACGGACTGGAGCTACTCCAACACCAACTACGTGCTGGCCAAGTTGCTGATCGAGGAGGTCACCGGCCGCTCGTTGGCTGAGGAGATGCAGCGGCTGATCCTGCAGCCGCTGGGACTGTCGGGCACCGTGGTGCCAGGCGCCTCGCCGGAGATACCCGAGCCGCACGCTCACGGCTACTACCGGTACGAGCATGCCGGCCAGTGGAAGCTGGTCGACGTCACCCGCTTCAACGTCTCCTGGATCTCCGCCGCCGGCGACATGATCTCGACCACCGAGGATCTCCACACGTTCTTCTCCGCGCTGATGAGCGGCAAGCTCCTGCCGGACTCGCTGCTGGCCGAGATGCGCACACCACACCCCAAGAGCGGCGAACACCGCTACGGCCTGGGGCTGTTCGTGGAGGAGACGGACGGCGGCGGCACCATCTACAACCACAACGGCGGCTTCTTTGGTTGGGCGGCGCTGATGTACGGCACGCCCGACGGCAGTAGGACCCTGACCGCCTCGTTGACCAGCGGGGACGCCGAACTCGACTTCGCCGCCATGGCGGCGGCTTTCCAGAAGGCGCAGCAGAGGCTCGTCAAGGAGGTGTTCTGCGGCGGGCAGGTCAAGCCGGCTTGCGAGGCAGTCGAGTCGGCTCACGAGGCGGCCGAGTCGGCTCAGTAGACGGAGCGAGCAGCGCGAACCGGGCCACGCCAAGCTCTCTGAGCTCGGCGTGGCTGGTCCACATGCGCGGACGCCGGGCCGAGAGCAGGCGCAGGGCCCGATTTGCCTGAAGGTCTTCGCGGAGAAGATCAGCGGCAAGCGGGCCGGGACCTCCTGGAAAGGTAGGGAACCGCCCGGCCGCAGGCAGTGGTGGTGCTGGTTGCCCGCGGCCGTGCAGTGGGACTCAGCGGACGTTCACCTTCACCGGGCCAGAGGTCCTCTCGCGTACGGGGTGGTGGTCGTTCGGGCTGGTCAGGCCGTACACGATCGCACGGTATTCGAGGATGCCGCGCTGCGTGGCCTTGACATGGGCGGTGGCTTTCGCCTCGGTGCCCGTGTCGACCACGGCGCCGCAGGTCACCCGGTGCCAGGCCTTCCCGGCGCTGCGGCCCTCCAGGCATATCTGCAGATAGCTGGCCGCATCGTCGTCCCCGTGCGCCGTGACCGTGAAGGTCTTGCCGACATTCGCCGTGTGCGGCGCCGTGATGTCCACACTGCCCTTGGCGAACGCCGGCACGGCGGCCAGAGTCACTGAGGCCAGACCCAGCGCCCCGACCACGGCCACCCGGCCGCCCCGCGCCTTCAACCCGGTCTTCTTCGTCCTGGTCATGGAATTTCCTCCCGTGGGTCTCCCTCACATGGGGAGACCCACCTCTTCGCGAAGGCGCCCAGTGCGCCTTGCTGATTACCCAGATGAGCCGGCCACCCCGCCCGTTGTGCCCCTTTCGTCGCCGTTACGAATCCATGACAAAGACTGCCAACCACGCCTGACCCACCATCAGTAGGCAGAGAGCACGAAGTCCGGCCATCTCCCCTCAAGGGACCGGGCCTTGTGAGCGCCGGACCGGGCGGCGAGCGGCCGACAGGGGGTGCCTCTCTCGCAGCGGGTACGTGGCCCCGCTTGTCGTGCCGGGTCGCGACGGCCCGGGAGTCTCAGGCAACGATCTGACTGGAGTACCAGGGCCTGTCCGCAAAGTGGTTGGCGCGTTGGTCTGTTCGTGGTGCGTCGTCACGAGCTGACCGATCAGGCGCGGGCGGTAAGCGAGCCGTCGCCGACTCCGCCGCGGAAGGGCCGGCCGGTCCGCGACCGCCGGCAGGTGGTCAACCGCATTCTGCGGAAGCCAGTCTGCGGCCGGGGCTTGAAAACGGGGAAGTCCTGGCCGGGTGAGGCGAAAACCGGTGTCGGCTCGACCGGGCGGCCGTACCGGCATCGCAATGTCGTCGATGCTGCTTCAACCGGCCCAGGCACAACAAGGCCCTGGCAACTCGGTACGACAAAGGCGCCCGGCGCTACGGATCCCTGGTCACCCCCGCCTGCCTCAGACTCTGGCTGACCTGACGGCGGTTGTGGTGGGGCCAACGGGCAGTGACGCGTCAGGCGGTGGCGTAGTCGGACAGGGCGGGCTCCAGCAGGTTGAAGGCTTGGTTGGATTCGGCAGCGATGATGCGAGCGATCTCGTCGTCGGGGTGGCCGGCGAGGGTGAGCGCCTGGATGCGGTGGAACAGCACGCGGTGGACGGTCCCCAGCAGACCGGCGGCGGTCTGGACGGTGATGTCGTCGGGGTCGGCGTCAGTGGCCTCGGCGAGTGCCTGGGTCAGGTGCTGTTCGCGCTGCTCGTGCAGGCCGTGCAGGCAGTTGGTCAGGGTGGAGCTGTCCGCGACCATGCGAGCGAACTCCTGGCCGGAGAACCCGGCGACCGAGTCCTGGGCGGCCACGGCGTCGGCGAACGCGCGGCGCAGTGCGGCCAGCGCTGATTCGCCCGGGTGCCGGGCGGCAACGGTGTGGGCCAGGGAGGTGGCGAACTCCTCCTGGTGGTCCAAGGCCAGGTCTTCTTTGCGGGCGAAGTAGTTGGTGACGGTCTTCTTGGCGACGCGGGCGGCGGCGGCGATTTCGGCGATGGTCGTCTGCTCGAAACCCTGGGTGATGAACAGCCGGGTTGCGTGGTCGGAGATGAGCTGCCGGGTCTCCTGCTTCTTCGCCTCGCGCAGCCCGGTAGCCGGGGCGGGCGCCTGAGTAGCCATGACGCAATCTTACCCCCATGGCATCTTTATGTTGACGCCCTTGGAGGTCCTGGGCTAACTTTACCTCCGTCGTAAATTTACACTGAGGGAACGCGGGCATGAGGGGGGGACGCCGTCGGCGCGCAAGCGCACCCATAACCTCGCCGACCCCACGGACGAGTCCTCCCTCCGCCTCGGCTCAGCAGCCCGCGCAGTTCCCTCGCGGCGCCGAGCAGCGGCGCCCGACTTCCGACCACAGCATCCGCGTGCGGCAGCAAGTGCGAGGCGTCCGCGCCCTGCCTCGCCGTCGCTACCGACCACCGCCCCAGCGCACCCAGGGAGACCCCCGTGCAGTTCACCGCCTCCACCGTCTCGCTGACCGTTGATGACGTCGCCGCCTCCCAGGCGTTCTTCACCACCCACCTGGACTACACCGTCCAGCAGGCCGCCGACGGATTCGCCTCCCTGTCACGTCCCGACGCCGTCGATGTCGTTCTGCTCGTCCGCGGCATCCAGGTGCTGCCGCCCGAGCAGCGTGACCGGCACGCCGACGGCCTGATCCTGGCCTTCACCCTCGACGGCGGCCTGGAAGAACAGGAGAAGCGACTGCGCGACGCCGGAATCGACATCACCATGCCGCTGCGCGAGGAGCCCTGGGGTGAGCGCCTGTTCCAGATCACCGATCCCAATGGCCTGATCATCCAGTTCGTCGAATGGTCCAACCCTGAGCAGAGGTGACCCCGAGGCAAAGGGTCCTGAAGTTCGACGCCCGATCCGACCACTGTTCAACTGCTGCCCGCCCACGCCCCGGTTCCCCTCGACCTGCGTGGCCATGGGGAGATCAGGCTCGTCTCCACTGCCCGGGAGCAGTACTGACGGGACGTCGGTAGTGTCGGCACAGCCCTGTTCCTGGACCCTCCCGTGCGATGGGCGGCGCACCACCCCCGCCGCGCCGACCTGCGGTGAACCGCCATCGCAGAGAGGTTGTGCGGACGTCGAACCCAACGAGCGGAGCCCCGACCGTCGTACCGGTCGGGGCTCCGCTCCTCAATATCGCCGGAGCACCACGTGCCCCCTGGTGGGCCATCAGGGGCACGGAGCCCGAACCAATGGATTGTCCTGGCGGTTTCCTGGTCGACGCTGCTACTTGGTCCACCGCGGTCCGGTCCCACCGGGTCGGGGACATCTTCCCTGACGCCGGGTCCAGGGCCGGACGTCCTCTGTCATGCCTGGAACTCCTCACCATGCTTGGTCAGTAGCCCCAGTCAAATCGCGTAACGGGGTGGCTTACGGAGCGATGAATGGGCTCGGGCCGGGCTGCTGTTTGCCGGGGCCTGTCCGACAGGTCGCGGGCGGAACCAACCATCCAACCGTCGCTGCATACGGGAGCACCGCCGACATCAGGATGACTGCGGTTGCTGTTGCAGTCCCTGAAGGAGCAGTCTGACCAGTCGGCGCGGGTCGTAACGGGGGTCGCTGTCACGTCCGATACAGAGGTTGCCGATGCCGCGCATCAATTCGTAGGCCTGGGTGCCGGGCTGGATGTCACCGGCGTTGACCGCGGCGTCGAGCAACTGCCCGCAGACGGGCACCAATCGGTCGAGGAAGTAGGTGTGCAGCGCGTCGAAGCCGCTGCTGTCCGATTGCAGTGCGTTGGCGAGTCCGTGCTTCGTGACCAAGAAGTCGACGAAGAGGTCGGTCCACTGACGGAGTGCTGCGAGCGGTGAATCGGCGCTGGCCAGCAGGCTCGGGCCGGCCTCTGCGCATGCCTCGACCTGGTGGCGGTAGACGGCGACGACGAGATCCGCCCGGGTCGGGAAGTGGCGGTAGATCGTCCCCAAGCCGACGCCCGCTCGGGCCGCGATCTCACGGATCGGTGCGCCGACGCCGGAGTCGACGAACACCGCAGCGGCGGCGGAAAGCAGCGTCTGCTGATTGCGCTGCGCGTCGGCCCGCTTGCTTCGGGCCGGTACCTCCCCGGCGGGGCCTGTAGTGGGCAACGCGCTCTCCTTTCAAGACCGTTGACGAAGCGGAACACTGTTCCGTATATTAATCGGAACAGCGTTCCGCTTTCAGGGTAGCTGAAGCCGGACGCTGCCTCACTTCCTCATCCCGCCGCCGGTCGCACGTCATCGGCAGCAGCGGCCATTGAAGGGAAATGCGCATCATGAGTGCGTCGACTTACCCGGCCGGCATCGTCGGCTCGCCCGCCCCCGTCCTCTCGGTGAGTCCGGTGGTGCTGCCGGCTCCGGGCCGAGCAGTGGACCTTCAGGTGCGGGTCTCCGCGCCCGTGACCGGGAACGAGCTGCCGATCATCCTCCTCTCGCACGGTCAGGGCTACTCCCACCACCTCTCCTCGCTCAACGGCTACGCCCCGCTCGCCAACTACTGGGCGGCGCACGGCTTCGCCGTGATCCAGCCCACCCACCTGAGCTCGCGCACGCTGAGCCTGGCCCCCGACACACCCGGGGCGCCTCTGTACTGGCGCTCGCGAGCCGAGGACATGCAGCGCATCCTCGACCGGCTCGACGAGATCGAGGCCGCCGTTCCGCAGCTTCTCGGGCGCCTGGACCGAAGCAGGGTCGCCGTGGCCGGGCACTCGATGGGCGGACACACCGCGAGTCTGCTGCTGGGTGCCCGGCTCACCGATCCTGAAGACGGAACGGAGGTGAACCTCGCCGAGCCCAGGATCAAGGCGGGAGTCCTGCTCGCCGCGCCGGGCAGGGGCGGCGATGCCCTCACCAAGTCCGTGGCCGAGAACTTCTCCTTCCTCCTGACCACCGACTTCTCCAAGATGACGACGCCCGCACTCGTGGTCGCCGGCGACAAGGACGCCTCGGACCACCTGACGGTTCGGGGCCCGGAATGGCATGCCGATCCCTACGCTCTTTCCCCGGGCCCCAAGTCCCTGCTCACCCTGTTCGACGCCGAGCACGGGCTCGGCGGGATCTCCGGATATGACGTAGCCGAGACCACGGACGACAGCCCCGAGCGAGTGTCCGCGGTCCAGCGGCTCACCTGGGCCTACCTCCGCACCGAGCTCTTCCCCGGGGACCCCGCTTGGCAGGCGGCCCGCGACGCGCTGACGACCGGCCCCAACCCGCTCGGACGGGTCGAATCCAAGCAATGACACATCTCGCGCCTGCCTCGCCCGTACGTGACGGGGCAGGCGCGAGGCGGCCTCGGTGGTCCGTCGCGTGCCAGGGGCGGAATTCACTCCGGGGTCGGCTGAAGAAGACCGACGGGATGGCGTTGTCGCAGCCGATGGCCTTTGCCGGCCAGGCCCTGGGCAACTTGTTGAACCGGTGGACGGGCCAACCACCGATCGTGACTTGCAGGTTGCCGTCGGCGCGCTCGACCACTCCGACGTCGGACTTCTTCATGCCATCGATGAAGTTCTCCACGCAGTCGCCCATGCGCTTGGCGAAGGCGGTGACGTTCGCGGGCTGCATCCCTACCTCACCACACAAGGTGGGATCTGGTGGGACGAGGACGGCTGCAAGGAGCCCAACGGTCACCCGCTGAGGGCAGCACCCATCGGACTGCCATGACTACCGGCCGCGCAGACCCATCGCGGAGCCGACGCGAAGCACCCGACTGCTCTCACTTCTCGCGAACATTTCCACGACGTCTGACCTGTCGTCGTTCTCGGAACGTGTCGACAAACGTTCTTGGTTGTGACCTCCGCAGTTAGCCGCGTGCCTGGCATCGGAGAAGCGTGTCCGGCGGCCCCGTTGCGAAGGGGCCCGCGTTGTCGTCGGCAGCCGTACGGAATCCGCTCAGCTTGCCGCGCTGCGTGACAGGGGAAGCGTTGACTTCCTGAGCGTCGATCTGGCTGATCCGCGCGGCGCGGACGACCTGGTCCGGGCCGCGACGGAACGACACGGCCGGATCGATGTCCTCATCAACAACCTCGGCGTGACCACGCCCCGCAATGACTTCCTGGCCATCGATGACAGCGAGTGGCGGCGGGTCTTCGACCTGACCTTCTTCAGTGCGGTCCGCGCCAGTCGTGCCGCCCTGCCCCATCTGCTCGCGGACGGCGGCGGAGCGATCGTCAACATCAGCTCCGTCAACGCACGCCTGCCCTTCCCGATGGTGGTCGACTACTCGGCGGCCAAAGCCGCGTTGAGCAACCTGACCAAGGCGCTGTCGGAGGAGTTCGCGCCGCGTGGGGTCCGTGTGAACGCCGTTGCCCCGGGGCCGGTCCGCACCCCGTTCTGGACCGCGCCAGGGGGCTTCGCCGAGTCCGTCGCTGCCGAGGCCGGTACCACCGCCCAGCAGGCGTTGGACGAGCTGGTCCCTCAGCAGATGGGCATCTCGACGGGCCGCATCAGCGAACCTGAGGAGGTTGCCGATCTCGTCGTCTTCCTGTCCTCTCCCCGCGCAGGAAACGTCACCGGTGCCGAATTCGTCATCGACGGTGGTCAGATCAAGACCACCTGAACCGTAGGTACCGCGCGCCCACGTGCGGCGAGCCGCCAAAAGGGTGACGGTAGTGGGGTAGTGCCATCACGCGAATTGCGAACGGAGGCGTGATGAGGAGCACCGGTGCGACCAAAGACTACGACGTGATCGTCCTCGGCGGCGGTGCCCCGGGCGAGCACGCTGCCGGTGCGCTCGCCGAGGGAGGCCTGCGCGTCGCCGTCGTGGAACGCGACCTGGCCGGCGGTGAGTGCTCCTACTGGGCGTGCATTCCCTCGAAGTCGCTGCTGCGTCCAGGCGAGGCGGTGCAGGGCGCGCGTGCGGCGGCGGGCACCGCCGAGATCGACGTCCGGGCAGCCTTGGCATGGCGTGACTACATGGTTTCCCACTACTCCGACGCCGGAGCAGCGCGGTGGCTGGCGGAACAGGGCATCGCTCTGCTGCGCGGTCGCGGCCGACTGGCGGGCACAGGGGTGGTAGAGGTCGACGGGGAGCGGTACACCGCCGAGCACGTCGTGCTGGCGAACGGCGCCGACCCCACCGTCCCACCGGTCCCCGGCTTGCGCGAGCTCGACGGTGTCTGGGGCACGCGCGAGGCGACCGGCATGAAGACGGTGCCTGAACGGTTGCTCGTGCTCGGCGGGGGCCCGGCGGGGCTGGAGATGGCGCAGGTGGTGCGCCGCTTCGGTGGCGAGGTGGTCCTGGTCGAGGCCGCCGAGCATGTGCTCGCACGCGAGCCCGCGCCGCTGGGCGAGGCGCTCGGCAAGGCCCTGAGCCGCGAGGGAATCGAGCTCGTTGTCGGCGTGCAGGCGACCGCGGCGCGCCGTGACGGCGAGGGCTTCGTACTGGGACTGGAGGACGGACGGGCGCTGCGCGGCGATCGTCTGCTCGTCGCGACCGGCCGGCGCCCGCGCGTCGAGGGAATCGGGCTGGAGACCGTCGGCGTGACCGCGGATCGCCGGGGAATACCGGTCGACGCGCGCATGCGGGCCGGCGAACGGCTGTGGGCGATCGGCGATGTCACAGGCATCTTGCAGCTGACCCACGTCGGCGAATACCAAGGTGAGATCGTCGCCTCGAACATCCTCGGCGAGCCCCGTGAGGCCCATTACGAGGCGGTGCCGCGCGTCACCTACACCGATCCACAGGCGGCGGCGGTGGGCGCGACCGAGGCACGGTTCAGTGCGACCGCCTTGCTGTCGGAGGTCGCCAAGACCGCGACCTACACACACGACTACGCCGAGTCGAACGGTTTCCTGACGCTTCTCAGCGACGGCGAGGTGCTGACCGGCGCCTATGCGCTCGGCCCGGAAGCGGGGGAGTGGATGCAGCAGGCCACGCTGGCGATTCGCGCCCGCGTGCCACTCGGGGTGCTGCGCGACACGATTCAGCCGTTCCCCAGCTTCTCGGAGATCCACGCCGCCGCGCTGAAGGCCCTCAGCCGCGAGATCAGAATGGCGCGGCAGCCGGTGCAACGGTGATCACGACGATCGGCCGCCGCGGCCGGTGTTGAGGCCGGGGAGCCAAAGCTTGCAAGCACCCTGAGCGCGATGAGATCCGCGAACGGGCACGATGAGATCCGCGAACGGCCAACACCCAGCAGGTATCGCCCTTCGACGATCCGGGCCGTGGCGACCAGAGGTGATGTGAAAGCGGGCTTACCAGATGCGAAAAGCGGGCTTACGCCTTCACGGTACCTGCTCGCCGGGCAGGTGAACCCGGGACGGCATTCCTCGCCGCTTCCCATGTCGGCCCGACGTCCGTCGTGGCTGTCGGATGGGATCGCGACGAGATGCCTGCGAGGAT
Source organism: Streptomyces bugieae (assembly GCF_036352915.1). Taxonomy (NCBI): domain Bacteria; kingdom Bacillati; phylum Actinomycetota; class Actinomycetes; order Kitasatosporales; family Streptomycetaceae; genus Streptomyces; species Streptomyces bugieae. Next base: position 140,990 of record NZ_JAZBJP010000001.1, on the reverse strand, counting down.
CCCCGGGTGCAAGGATCCCCGGGAGCCGATGCGGCCGGCCCCGGCTGCCTTCCGGTCGCCAGCAGTGCGGCGCTGACGAGCGTGGCGAGCAGATCGATGTCGGAGCCTGCTTCGAGCCGAACCGTGACCCATCCTGATGCCGCGGGCAGTTCGAGAGCGCTGGAGTTCCGCAGGGCCGGACGGAGCCTGTCGATCATGTCGCGTGTCAGGTGGACGTCTACCTTGTTGTCGCCATGGAAGTGGACGATCTCCTGGGCGCCGGAGCAGAGGCAATACCGCGCCCCGCAGCACGCACGCCCCTGTGAGAGCGCCGGCCAGTCGGCGAGGCGTGCGTTCGCGTGTTCGGCCAGGTTCATATCTGCAGCCTGCCCGATCCCGGCCCGAGGGTATAGGGGTCGCGGCGAAGTTGCGCCAACAGCCCGATGGTCACGGAGAGTTCGGCCACCGAGTGTCGTCCTGTCGCGAACACATCGACCACCGAGTGTCGTTCTGTCACGAAGACATCGACACGGAATGACGGGGGCAGATCGTGGGCCTCGGAGTGTTCACCATCGAACAACGCCGACGAGCTGAGATGAGGCACCGGTGTCCCGTCGGTGTAAGGCCGCCCCATGGAAGGGGGCAGCGGCCATCGCGACTCCTGAGCCCGATAGGCGTCGCTCTCGGGAAGCGGGACCGGCCGTGGGGGCGCAGGGGTGCCTGAAGGGCGGCCGGCATGGAGTCGTCCACGGTCCGGGTCCGGCAGTGGTCCGGCCTGCACCCTCTTTCGCGGAGATCGGGGGAATTTTCCTCTTGTCCGGAATTGGGTGGTTGCGTGTATCGTCCTCAGAGGCAGTTCCCGCACGCGATGGGACGGGGAGACATGATGAAGAAGATCATCGCGATAGCGTTCGCCACCGCACTGTTCGGCGCCGGAGGCGCCGGCATCGCCTCCGCGGCCACCGCAGCGCCGGAGGCGCCACCCGGCCAGGGCACCGTCACCACGACGTTCCACTGCCCTGCCCCGCGCGGCACCTTCAAGATCACGGCGGACCCGTGGGTGATGGGCCAGTACGAGTGGTATTACGGTCAGCAAGGTTGCACGTACAGCTCGTAGTCACCGGCCTCCCGGTGACTCGCTCACTTCCTCGTCACGGTCGTGCGCTCTTCGGGTTCCTACACGCTGGGCTTGTGGCTGAGCGTCCCGCGTCGTCGCGGGCTCGCCGAGCTCGACACACCTCGGCCCAATGGGTTGTCGGCCAGGCTCCTCCAGTAGGACGGAGGCGTAGAAGTGCCGCAGCGCGTGCATGCCGTTCTCGCGGGCGAGCGGGACGCAGGTGGTCTTGCACTCCTTTCCCTGCGGCAATACGGACCGGCGACCAGGTGGAGCCGTCGGAGGCTGGATTGCAGAGCCTGACCGTGGCGCTTAGCGTGATGTCGGGGACTCCAACGGCCCTCTGGTGCGGTGCGTGCGGCGGACTCAGCAGGGCATGCCCCCGGGGTCCAGTCCATCGAGGTGATCACCGATGACTGACAGCACACAGACGCTCGTCAAGAATCTCGCCGACACCTTCAGGCACCCGATCCGTTCGCGATCCTGCAGCCTGACCTCAGATCAGTTCGCTGCGGCGAGCGGTCCTGATCACGGACCTCAGTAGGCCGCACGAACCCAGCTCGCTCACATGATCATGTTGGGCCAGTCGGTAGAGGCCATTGTTCCTGTCCGGAACGCCCGCCGAGTTCGTCGGGTGCCGAGATACGAAGGTCACTCATGCCGCAATCCATGCGCGCGCTCGTAGCCGGGGAGGTCGGCGAGCCGAACGATGTCCTGCGGCTGGAATCCCGGCCCGTTCCCACGGCAGAAGCCGGCCAGGCGTTGATCCGTGTGAAGGCGACTCCGATTCACGCCAGCGATCTGCACGTGTTGCGTGGTCGCTACGGTTTCACCCCCGAATTTCCCACTGTCGGGGGGCACATGGAATGTGTGGGCCGTATTGCGGCCCTGGGCCCGGATACCGAGGGACTGAAGATCGGCGAGCGTGTGGTGGCCGTTGCTGTCCCGGCCGTACCCGGGCCGCGTGTGGCCGGCACCTGGCAGGAATACCTTGTTGCCGATACCCATAGGCTTCTGCCGGTCCCCGACCGTCTGAGCGACTCCAGTGCCTGTCAACTCGCCGTCAACCCGTTGACCGCGCTGCTCCTGGTGACTCGCGAACTCGACGTACGGCCGGGCGAATGGTTGTTGCAGACGGCGGCGGGCTCCACCGTCGGCCGGCTCGTCATTCAGCTGGCCAGGCATCTGGGTGTGCGGACGATCAATGTGGTGCGGCGGCGCGATGCCGTGGAGGAGATCAAGGCGCTTGGTGGCGACGAGGCCGTTTGCACCGAGGACGAGGACCTGTTGCGGCGTGTGACGGAGATTGCAGGCCCGGCCGGCGTGCGCAAGGCCATCGACTGTGTCGCGGGCCATGTAGGTGCCCAGGTGTCCCAGGCATTGGCTCCGGGAGGAGAAGCCGTGGTCTACGGCGCACTCTCCACCCATCGGCAGACTGACCCGGCGGCGCTGACGATTCCGCTGCTGGCGCGCTCAATCATCTACGAGACCAAAGTGGTCCGTGGCTTCTGGCTGAACCGCTGGTTCGGCACCGCCTCACCTACGGATGCGCTGCGCGCGCTGTCCGAGGTTCGCAGCCTCGTCGCCGATGAAGTGCTGAGCATCCCCCAAGGCCGGCCGTTCCCGCTCGAACGCTTCACGGAAGCCATCTCGTTCGCCGAAACACCCGCCCACGGCGCAAAGCCGCTCTTCGTCTTCGGCGACGGACGGGACGAAGCCGACGGACACATCGAGCCCGACGACGGACACATCGAGCCCTCCCGCCATCGCTTCGACGCCTGACGGGTTGAGGACTCGCTGCCCTGCGGCCGCGAAGAACCCACTCGCAGGCCCCCAACGCGGGGACCGGGGCGGTATCCGCCCGTGATGAGGGGGGCGGCGCTTGCGGCTGGCGGGCCATGTCGTTTGGGCCGTCGCAGGTCGTTTCATCTGCTGTGCCACTTCACGCATGGTCGGCAGAAGCAACCCTTCCGGGGGCGTCGCGGGTCCTACCCGGTGTCGTGCTCAGACGACAGCCTCTGTCGATTCGTACGGGTAACCGACTGGAAGGGCGTACCCCGTGGTACTTGATCCCAACTTCTGCCTGGACGTGCCTGAGGGTTTCGACGATTCGGACGCTGAGACCGGCGTGCATCCCATGGCCAGGAAGCTGTTCCCGGCCACAACTGCCGCGGAAGCGTTCAAGAAAGCTCATGAGTGGGTGCGGGAACACCGGATCCGCCTGACGGATGTGTCGTGGGATTTCTTCCACGACGAAGACGAGCCCTACTGCCTGACCATCTACTTCACCTTCGAGTTGGAATCCGAGGACACCTGACCCGACAGGGCAGTTCGTTGGGAACGGCCGGTCGTTGGCCCGGCGTGTCGTTGAGGACGAACCGGGTGAGTCCGCCCTCCAGCGGCACGACGAGCACGCCACGCGCCCGTACGGCTTCCGGTACGGCTTCCGGTACGGCGGTCGCCGCAGTACGCCCGGAGGCAGGGCGCAGGAGGGCCGCTTCCAGCGCTTCGGTAGTCTCCGCCCTTCCGACGAGGGGAGATGGACGATGGTGGAAGCTGGGCCGGCGAGACCTCCGAGACCCTGGTCCAGAGGGATTCTGTGCGGCGTCCTTTTCGGGAGTCTGGCCTCGGTGGTCTCCATCGCCACTATCGGGAGGGTATGGGCTGCGTGTGACATCGGCGTCAACGCAGCGGCCAGCAACATGACTCTGCTGTTTCTCGGCCCTCTCATATGGATCGCCGTAGCCGTTTCCTGGGTCGTCCTGTACGCCACCCTGGGACGACGTCACCGAAGCGCAGCACTGACCGCAGGGCTCATCTTCCCCGTGTGCGTCACGTGGTTCCTGGTGACATGGCTTGGCATCGTGGACTCCTACCCTGACCCTCGATGCCCGGGGAATGTCCCGCCCTGGTGGCCGAGTTTCCTCCCTGCATAACCGCACGCAACCACTGTTGGTCAACGCTTCCGGGGCGGGACGCCTTGATGCCGCGGCGCCGAAAGTGGGCACGGAAGCTGCTGGCCGAGTAGCCCTTGTCGGCGACCACCGGCTCGGGCCCTGCCCGTGGTCGCCAGGGCCCGCCGCGGCTTCAGCCGGATCCGTGCGCGCACGTCGGGGAGGTCACACGGCCTGGCTGGGGTTCGCGCCCATGGGCGGAGTGCCCCGGCCTGCGGAAGCCAGTATGGCGGCGCCGGCGGGGTCGGCGGCCAGGGCCTCCTCGAAGCTGTCCTTCGGCAGCACCCTGTTCCTGGCGAGGGTCACTCCGCTCGGTGGGGTGTCGTCCTGGGAGGGGTGGTCGTCCCAGAAGTTGTCGAGGAAGGCCACGTTCTCCAGTGGGGGCGTCACCCGTAGCACGATCGGAGCGTCACTGCGGTGGACGACGTTGCCCTGCACGGTCACCCAGGCGGCACCGTAGTCGGTGTAGAGGCCGAAGTTGTAGGGCGTGATGGTGTCGCGGATGACATTGCCTCGCACCAGGGTGCCGTCGGCGTAGGAAGCTCCCTGTCGGCCGTTGAGGTAGATGCCGCCGCCGTCGGCCAGCACTGTCATGGTGCGGTGGATGAGGTTTTCGAGGACCTGGACCCGGGCAGCCTCCCCGCCGCCGGTGACGACGATCCCGCTGTAGGGGACGTCGTGGATCTCGTTGTGAGCCACCGTCACCTCGCGGGCGTTCATTACCCAGACGGCGGGTGAGCCGTGGTACTCGCGGCCGATGTGGTGGATGAGGTTCTGCTCGATCCGGGTACCGGTGTCTGAGGTGACGGTCACGGCGCTGCCGGAGACGTCCTCGATCTGGTTGCCGACGACGACGTTGTCGCGACCCCGCCCGGTGAAGCCGATCGCCCCGGCGCCGAGCCGGGCGAAGCTGTTGTCGTGGAGTGCGACCCGAACGGCGGCGGTGAACTCGACGTTGGCCGGTACGAGCCGGGGTTCCACCGGAATCGTCACATGGGCATTTCCGTCGGCGAGTTCGACCTTCTGCAGCTGGCCGCCGTCGTAGTAGGTGTTGGCGAAGAAGTGCAGGAACCCATGGGGTCCGTCCGGTGCGGTCCAGCCGGCGTGGGAGAAGGTCAGGCCGCGCAGCGTCACATCGTGCAGTGGGTTCTGCTCGGTTCCCCGGCCGACGACGAGCTTCTCCAGGACCGGGGTGATGATCTCGGCTTCGGCCGGGTTCTCCCCGGGCAGTGGCAGGTAGTGCAGGACGTGGTGCCCGGGGGTGCGTCGGTCGAGGGCGAAGGTGCCGGGCTCGGTCAGGAAGCTCACGCTGTTCTCCGCCGAAACCGGCCGGGCCAGGCCGTCCCACCGTGTCTCCCGGCGGGTTTCGGGGTCGGTCGGCTTGTCGCCGACCCAGGCGGCGGAGTAGAGCTCGCGGGCCCATGTGAAGGCGGGCTGGGCAAGGGTGATGGTCGTGGATCGCGCGTCGCCGGTGATCTCGGCGACCCGGCAGCGGGCCTCCGACCACGGGTACACCCACGGGAAGACGAACTCGATGCTCGTCGGGTCCTGCCAGCCTTGTGGTTCGGTGCTATCCGTGACGTAACCGGTCTCCGCTTTCGTCACATCACCCGGGAGTCCGGGACTGAGCGAGGCCCTGGGGGCTCGGCGGCCGTTCACATACAGCTGCCGGGTCTCCAGCGAGCCCACCTCGGCCCGCCAGGTGCCGTCCACCTCGCCGGGATGCCACCCGGAGATCACGCGGCCGCCGCTGACAACGGCGTTCTCCTGGCCGGGAGTTCCAAAGCCGTAGGCCTGGTAGACGACCCGGTGGCCGTTCCGGCCCGAGTCTCCTGCGCCTGAGTCCAGGGTGAAGGGGGTGTCCAGGAAGTACGTTCCGGCGCGGAGGTTGACCACGAGGTCGGATCGCAACGACGCGGTACGGGCGCGGACGGCCCGCTGTGCGGCGGACAGGGTGGCGAACGGCCGGTCGAGCGTGCCGGGCCAGGAATCGCGACCCCAGGGTGCGACGTAGAGCTGGTCGGGCTGGTCGTCGAGCATGAATGCACCTTCCCCCGAATAGGTTTATGCCGTACACGGCTGCGTACACCATAAACGCCAGGCTAGGGTGGAGGTCAAGAACGGAAGGTGAGTGCGCATGACCGAGGAGAGCGCGACGGCGGAACCTGGACGCACCGTCGAACTGCTGTGGGGCGCCAAGGAGAGCCCCGGGCGGACGGGGCTGAACCTGGCCGGGATCGTCGCGGCGGCGATCGAGGTCGCCGACGCCGAAGGGCTGCCCGCGCTGTCCATGCGACGGGTTGCCGAGCGGCTGGGCTTCACCACGATGTCGCTCTACCGGCATGTGCCCGGCAAGGCGGAGCTGATCGAGCTGATGCGGGACGCCGTGGTCGGCGAACTCGACCTGTCCGCGCCCGACCACTCCGATTCCGGCGACGTCGACTGGCGCACCGGAATGGAGGCGTGGGCCCGCGCGCACTGGACCCTCCACCTGCGGCATCCGTGGCTTGTGCACACCGCCGGCAGTCGTCGGCTGCCCGGCCCGAACATCATGGCCGACTACGAGCGCGCGTTGCAGATCGCCGAGGGTACGGGGTTGCGGGCTTCCGAGGTGGTCGCGGTGGTCTCTCTGGTCGCCGGCTTCGTCAAGACCGCCGCACAGCAGGTCCACGAAGTCCGCCATGAAGAGCGGGAGTCCGGCGTCTCGAACGCGCAGTGGTGGCGCGGCCAGGAGGAACTGGTCGAGCGCATGGGCCCGTACCCCGCCCTCGGCCGCCTGTGGCAGGCCGGTGCCTTCGACGAACCTGAGGACCCCTTCGATTTCGGTCTGGCCCGGACTCTCGACGGCGTCGAACTCCTCGTCGCCCGGCGTCATCGCGCGGAAAACCGTGATGAAATCCGTGATGTAACTGCGCTGCAGCCTCACCCGGGGCGGTGCTCGGTCTGCGGTGCCGAGTTCGCTGGGCCGCGTCGCGGGCGGCCGCGGGACTACTGCTCCCGTGCCTGCCAGCAACGGGCCTACCGGCAGCGCCGATCGGCGACCTCGGCATCCGCCGGCGCCGCGGCATCCGACAGTTCTGCTGGCAACGCCCTCTAGGGTGACGCCGGCAGCCCCGGCGGCTCTAGCCTGGTTCCTGGCCGCTCACCGCGGCTTCGTACGCGAGCAAAGTGTCGACGAACAGCTGCCGCTGATCCGGCGTCAGGGGAGCCAGCGCCTTGCGCCACGCAGCCGCACCCGGGGCGAGCCAGGCGGCGATCGCGGGTTGCTGGTCGGCCGCAATGCCGATGATGCGACGGCGCCGGTCCGCCTGGTCCTCGCGCCGTTCCAGGATCCCCTGCCGGCTCAGGTCGCCGACCAGCAGGCTCACCGTCGTCGGCGCGACCTGCAGTCGAGCCGCCAGTTCGTTCACGGTCATCGGCCCGTCGAAGAGCAGGTAGGACAGCAGCGAGAGGTGGCGCGGCGCCAGCGCGAAGGACTGCAGGGCCTCGGGCACAGGGATCTTCTTGACCCGGCCCACCATTCGGGGCATGAGCAGCAACAGGTCCCTGACGGCGTCATCGACCCCGTTCTCGCTGCCCTCGGCGGCGTCGTGCGCCTTGGGTCTTGACATCGCACACCTCTCCACATTTACCTTTGCCCTCAAAGCTATTTTGCTTTGCTTGCAAAGCAACCTGCTCTCCATCCTACGTACCGACGTGAACGGAGTTGCCGCCATGCCGCACTTCAGCGTGCACATCCGCGAAGAATCTCTTGACGGGACGGTCGAACCGAAACTGATCAGCGCCCTGGCCGACGCGGTCGGTGCCGTCTACGGCGAGGAGTTCCGCCGCCTCGTCGGGGTGGACCTGATCGGAATCCCGCAGCACCGCCGGGGCATCGGCGGCAACCCGACCGACCTCGATGCGCCTCATGTCACCCTCAGCATGCGCGAGGCCGCCTATCACCTGCCCGAGGTCCCGGACGCTCCCGCACGCCTGGTCGCCAACGCCACCGACGCACTGGTCGCCGCGCTCGGCGAGGCCGTCCGCAAACAGGTCATCGTCACCCTCGTCGGCGTCCCCGACGGCCGCACCGGAGTCGCCGGCGCGGTGGCCTGACGCGCGTGCGCGGACCGGGTGTGCCTGCCGGTTCGCGCACGCAGCCCCGCCGGTCGCTGGACGGTCGGTCCCTGCCGCACCCATTGCGGGCGTAAGAAGGTGAAGGCCAGCGGTGTGGGGTCGTGGTAACGGGATGCCCGTCGGCCGACCCGAATGGGTGTCGGGGTTCTCGTAGGCGACCTGCTCCAGCTGTCGCCGGCGCAGGCAGGTTGGGTCACATGAGCGAGCTGTGGGGAATTAGCCTTGAGTCTCCAGTGACTGGAGACTGCAGGGTGGGGGACATGGACGGTACGACCCTCTTCTCGATCGGGGAGCTTTCCCGGCGGACCGGTTTGCCAGTGAGGACAATCCGGTTCTACTCCGACTCGGGGGTGGTGGCGCCCACCAGTCGAAGTCCCGCCGGTTATCGGCTCTACGACCTCGACGCACTGCTTCGTCTGGAACTCGTCCGCACACTGCGGGAGTTGGGTATGGACCTCGCCACGGTTCAACGGGTGCTCGACCGCGAGCTCTCGGTGGCGGAAGTGGCCGCGGCGCATGCCGATGCCCTGGACGTCCATATTCGGATGCTGCAACTGCGTCGGAGCGTTCTGCGAGTCGTGGCCAGACGCGGGTCCAGTCCCGAGGAGACCAAGCTCATGCACAGGCTTACGCAGTTGTCCGGCGAAGAACGCCGACGTCTGATCGACGATTTCATGGAGGGCACCTTCGGCGCGGTGGATGCCGACCCGGTTGTGGTGGCCATGGTTCGCGCTGCCACTCCTGATCTCCCCGATGATCCGTCCAGCGAGCAGGTCGCTGCGTGGGTGGAGCTGTCCGAGCTGGTCGGCGACGAGGACTTCCGTGCCTGTCTGCGCCGGACGGCGCCCTACCAGGCCGCCCGGCGCACGCTCGGCATAGAGACCCAGGTGGGCAACGAACTGATGGGGTTCACCCGCCAGAAGGTCGCCGAGGCCCGGGAGTCAGGCATTGACCCCCTCAGTGACGAGGCCGTACCCATCGTCGACGACCTCGTGCAGCGATTCGCCGAGGTGCTCGCGCGCACCCCTGACGCGGAATTCCGGGACTGGATGGCCCAGCAGTTCGAAGTAGCCCATCATCCCCGCGTGGACCGGTACTGGCAGCTGGTGTGGATCGTCAACGGCTGGCAGGCGGTGCCGAGCCTGATCCCGGCGTACCCCTGGCTCATCCAGGCCCTGCGGAGGGGCAGCGACGCATAGTCACCGCAGTGACCGCCCGGGCTCGCCTCCCCGCGAGCCCGGCGGGGCGTGAGCGGCCGTTCCAGGCTAGGGCCGGTCGGTTCCGAGGGCGTTGCGCAGGAACGCCGTTGCCTGGTCGATGGCTCCACGGGCGGCTTTGGACTGACTCAGCGAGTTGAGCATCATGAAGTCGTGGACCGTGCCGTCGTAGCGCACCGTGGTCACCGGAACGTCGGCCGCGCGGAGCTTGGCGGCGTACTCCTCGCCCTCATCGCGCAGCACATCGGCCTCGTCGACGATCAGCAGGGCGGGCGGCAGGCCGGAGAGCTGCTCGATGGTGGCGTGGTTGGGTGACGCGGTGATCTCCGCGCGTTGGTTCGGGTCGGTCGTGTAGGCGTCCCAGAACCATTCCATCAGCTTGCGGCTCAGGTAGTAGCCGGTGGCGAATTGGTCGTAGGAACCGGTGTCCATGGCCGCGTCCGTGACCGGGTAGTACATCGACTGCTGTACGAACGTGACGTCACCGCGCTCCTTGGACATGAGGGCGAGCGCGGCGGTCATGTTCCCGCCGACCGATTCCCCGGCCACTGCCATGCGCTGTGCATCCAGTCCCTTGGACGCTCCCTCGCGGACGATCCACTGCGCGGTGGCGTAGCCCTGCTCGATGGCCACAGGGTAGTGCGCCTCGGGCGACGGCGTGTACTCCACGAAGGCCACTGCCGCACGGGTGCCGACCGCCAACTCGCGCACCAGGCGGTCGTGCGTACCAGCATTGCCCAGCACCCAGCCACCGCCGTGCATGTACAACACGACGGGTAGCGTTCCGGTGACGCCCTGCGGCCTGACGATGCGTACCCGTACATCGCCCACGGCTGCCGGAACCGTGACCCACTCCTCGTCGACCGGCAGCTTGTCGACCGGCGCGGCCTGGAGGTCGTCGAGCACCTTGCGCGCTGCGGTCGGATCCAGCTCGTACAGGAACGGATGTTGCGAGGTTGCGTCGGCGAGCTCCTGCGCCTCGGGCTCGAGGACGATTGTGGCGGTGTGACCAGCCATGGGAATGCTCCCTGGGAAAAACGAGAAGCGCATGGGGACGAGCGCGGGGCGCTGAAGAGCGCCGCGCTGCGCTCGGTTTGCGGGGCGGCCGACGGAGCCTCCGCCCTTGTGCAATTCCCTGATGAGGGGATGCGTCCATTGTAATTGCCCCTCCTGCGCAGATGCATTTCAAGGGTGCATCTCGGGCGCCGCGGCAGCGGCTGGAGACGGAAGGGTGGCGCTCACTCCAACCCCTGACATCGCGCCCTGCCACGGAACCAAGCGCCGGTGCCACCCGCAGGAGAACGCCGCTGCCGTGACACTGGCCCGGAACGAGGGCTTTCTGTGTGGGAGGCCAGCGCAGGCTTCCATGAGGGGCAGAGCATCTCCTTGCGGGGGTGGGAATTGCGTTGTGGGGCGTCCCCGCGTCATCGGCCCCCTCAACGCCCGCGCACAATAAGGCGGTGTGGCGCTGCCGGCCCGAGTGCAGCGCATCAAGGGGGAGTTGACATGCAGAGTATGAATGGCGAGGCCGGCCTCGTCTTGGTCGTGGTGATCGTGGGTCTGGTGGTGCGACAGCAGCTGCGCACCCGTCCGGTGCGGCATATTGGCTCGCTGGTTGCCCCGGCGCTCCTTGGGTGCCTGGGCGTCGCGGGGATAGCCTTCGGAGTCTTCACAGTCGTCAAGGAGCATCCGCTGACAGCCTTGCCGATCATCCTCCTGGCGGTGAGCCTGGCCGTCGCGGCCGGGTTCGGCGCGGCCAGGGCGCGGACCGTCCGGGTGTGGCGTGACCCCGAGGGCGTGGTGCTGCGCAAGGGAACGGCGGCCACCACCGGGCTGTGGCTGGCTTCGGTGTGCGCGCACATCGGCCTGGGCCTGTGGATCGACCATGCGGCCGGGGCCGGGGTGCTGGGGACCGTGTCGTTGTACGCGTACCTGGCCATCGGGCTGGGCACGCAGAACTTCCTGGTGCGTGGGCAGGCCGCCGCGTTGTGAACTCGTGCTGATGCATGGCCAATTGGCTCGACACCGGCTCGCGCTTCAAGAGCGTGGCTGGAGATGGCTTCCTGGAGGGCGGAGCCGGGCGTTGCGCCCTCCAGGGACTGGTTGATGCACAGGGGGCCGGGCGCCCGGCCCGGTGGACCGGCACCGGCTGCGTGACGGGCACGCGGTGCGATGTGCGCAGCGGAGGTTCATGTGGCGGGGCCATCATCCCCTGATCGTGGCCGCGCACCTCCAGCCCGGGGCGCCGTCCGCGTCGCCTCGATGAGGCCGCTTTCGTAGGCGACGATCACCAACTGTGCGCGATCGCGGGCACCGAGCTTGGTGAGCAGGTGGCTCACATGCGTCTTCACGGTGGTCACGCCCAGGTGGAGCCGCTCGGCGATCTCGGTGTTGGACAGCCCTCGGGCGATGAGCGTCAGCACCTCCCGCTCCCGCTCGGTCACTCCGTCCAGGTTGCGGACGAGTCGCTGGGAAGGCTCGGGTCGGCTGGCGAACTCCGCGATCAGGCGCCGGGTCACGGCCGGGGCCAGCAGTGCCTGGCCCGCGGCGATGACGCGGAGGCCGGCCAGCAGCTCACCGGGCGGAGTGTCCTTGAGGAGGAAGCCGCTGGCGCCGGCCCGCAGTGCCGCGTAGACGTAGTCGTCCAGGTCGAACATGGTCAGGACGAGGACCCGCACTTCGGCCGTCCGGGGTGAGCCACAGATCTGCCGGGTCGCCTCGATGCCGTCCATGTCGGGCATCCGGATGTCCATCAGGACCACGTCCGGCGGGTCCTGGCGCGCCAGCCGCACCGCTTCCGCACCGGTCGCCGCCTCTCCCGTGACCACCATTCCGGGCTCGGCGTCCACCAGCACACGCAGGCTGCCGCGCAGCAGTGCCTGGTCGTCGGCGAGCAGGACGCGGAGGGGGCCCGTGGTCGGGCGGGCAGGCGTGTCCATGCCGGTCACCGGGCGTTCCCGTACGGCACTGTGGCGGTCACGGCGAAACCGCCTTGCGGGCGCGGTCCTGCTGCGAAGGTCCCGCCGTACATGGCGACCCGTTCCCGCATGCCGACGATGCCGTGGCCGCCGGACCCGGGAGGGGCCGGCTCGGCGCGATGGCCCCCGTCGTTCGTGACGTCGATGCGGACCTCCTGCCGGTTCGCTTCGACCACGACGCGGCAAGGAGCTCCCGCGGGAGCGTGTCTGATCACGTTGGTCAGTGCCTCCTGCACGATTCGGTAGACGGTGAGCCCCACCCCGTCCGGCAGTCCTTCCACGTCCCGCACCGACAGCTCGGCCCCTGCCCGCTCGGCGAGTCGGGCCAGGTCGCCGGGGCCCGGAACGGGTCCTCGCGCGGCCGGTGGCAGGCGTGCGCCATCCGCGTCGGACCGCAGCACACCGAGCATCCGCCGCATGGCGGTGAGCGCGTCACGGCTGGTGCTCTCGATGACGCGCAGCGCGTCGTGGGCTTCCTCGGGGCGGGTCCGTACCACGTGGTTGGCGACGCCTGCCTTGACCGCGATCAGGCCCATGCTGTGGGTGACCACGTCGTGCAGCTCGCGCGCGATGCGCAGTCGCTCCTCGGCGACGGCCCGCTGCGCGAGGTACTCGGCCACCCGGGCCGCGTAGGCGCGGCGCTGGCGGACGGCGCCCCCCAACTCCCATGCCCCCAGCAGTACCGCGAAGCCGAGCAGGAGCAGGCCGGGACCGCCGGTCTGCCAGTACGGCTGCTCGGCGCGGACCGCCCCCAGGGCGCCCGTCAGGCACAGCAGCGTGATCGTGAGGTAGGGCAGCCACCGCTCCCACCAGCGCCGCAGCGGGCTGGTGAGCGCGACGGTGTAGAGCGCGGAGGCTGCCGGGAGAAGCGGATCCCACACCGCGTCCCGGGCCACCGCCACCGCGGTCACGAACGTCACGACGCCGAACACCGGCAGTGGCCAGACCCGCCGTACGGCGATCGGCACGGCAATCGCGGCCATCAACACCAACGGTTCCCATGGCGAGGGCCCATCGGACGGCGGGTCCGGTGCAGGCGCGGATCCCGCGGAGCCCGTCAGCAGCAGCACGGCCGTATAGGCGAGCACGGCCGCACCGTCCAGCACGATCAGCTGGCGTCGGCTCAACCTCCGGGCCAAGAAGGGCGGTTGCTGCTCCGTGCCCGCCGTTCGACGTATGTCCACGGCACGACGGTATCCGCAGCGGGCGCACCGCCACCTCCGTCTCCGGGCCGTGCCTGCGTCTCATCCTCTGGGAGGATCCACGGGCCGCGCCCGCAGGAGTGCTCCACCCGCAGGCGGACCCGGCCCGCTCCCACCCGGGCCCGATGCGCCGCGGCCCGCCCTGCGGAACAGTCACCGGCATGATCGAAGTCTGCGAACTGACCAAACGCTACGGGCGGCACACCGCCGTCGACACGCTGTCCTTCCAGGTGCGCCCGGGCCGCGTGACCGGCTTCCTCGGGCCGAACGGCGCGGGCAAGTCCACCACGATGCGCATGATGCTGGGTCTGGACCGGCCGACCAGCGGCGATGTCCGCATCGACGGGCTGCCCTACCGACGGCTGCGCGAACCACTGCACACCGTGGGCGCTTTGCTGGATGCCAGGTCCGTGCACGGCAACCGGACGGCCCGTGCCCATCTGGGCTGGCTGGCCCGCAGCAACCGGATCCCACAGCGCCGGGTCCGTGAGGTCATCGACCTGACCGGCCTGGGGAGCGCAGCCGACAAACGGGCGGGGACCTTTTCCCTGGGTATGAGCCAACGGCTCGGCATCGCAGCTGCGTTGCTGGGCGACCCGGCGGTGCTGCTGCTCGACGAGCCGGTCAACGGGCTGGACCCGGAGGGCATCGTCTGGATCCGCCGCCTCAAGAAGGACTTGGCGGCCGAAGGCCGGACGATCCTGGTGTCCAGTCACCTGATGAGCGAGACGGCACTGACCGTGGACCACCTCATCGTCATCGGCCGCGGACGGCTGCTCGCGGACACCGGCCTCACCGATTTCCTCGACCGCCATACCCGGCCCTGCGTACGCGTCCGCAGTCCTGAGCCCGCACGGCTGCGCGCTGTGCTCACCGACGCCGGGATCAGGGTCGACGACGGCGCCGACGGCAGCCTGGTGGCCACCGGGGCCGGAGTGGAACGGATCGGCGAACTGATCGCGGCGCACGGGGTGACGGCGCACGAGGTGACACGGCAGCCGGCCTCCCTCGAAGAGGCGTTCATGCGACTGACCGGAGAGTCCGTCGCCTACCGGAGCGGGGAGCAGCAGCGATGAACACGGCCTTCTCACGAGCGGTCCTGGCGTCCGAATGGACCAAGATCCGAACCATGCGGTCGACCACCTGGACCCTGGCGCTGACCTTCGTCCTCAGCGCCGGTCTCGGCACGCTGGTCGCACTGAGCCTGCGCGCCAACATCGACCGCGCCGTGAACTTCGACCCGGCTTTCGCGGGGCTGTACAGCCTGACGCTCGGACAGCTCGGCCTCGTGGTGTTCGGGGTGCTGCTCGTCGGCTCCGAGTACTCCTCGGGAACGATCCGGACCTCGCTTGCGGCGGTGCCACGACGCGGAGTGTTCTTCTCCGGCAAGGTGCTGGCGGGCGCTCTGGTGGCCCTCGTCGTCGCGGCGGCCACGGTGATCGTCACCTTTGTCGTCGCGCAGACGGCACTGGGGCCGTACCGCACCACGATGGGCGCGGACGGGATACCCGCCAGACTCGGCGGCGCCTGCGTCTACTTGACGCTCATCTGTGTGTTCTCCATGGGAGTGGCCACGATGCTGCGCAGCTCCGCGGTCTCACTGGGCATCCTCCTCCCCCTGCTCTTCCTGGGGTCTCAAGGGCTCGGAAACGTGCCGGCACTCAAGAGCGTCCTGCAGTACCTCCCCGACCAGGCCGGCCTGGTGCTCATGCATCTCACCGGCCCGCAGGACGACCCTCGCTTCGGCCACGGCTACGGCCCCTGGGGCGCGCTGATGATCCTGCTGGCATGGACGGCCGCATCGCTCCTCGGCGGCTACCTGACGCTGTGCCGTCGCGACGCCTGAACGGCAACAGAACCTAGGCGTCCCGGTATCGGTCCCGGATCTCGGGGAGTTGCCGGAAGCCGGCTGACCGGTAGGTGGCGACGGCGCCGGCGTTGGAGCTCGGGGTGCAGACGATCGCGCTCGACGAGCCCAGTTCCTGGAGTGCGGCCGCCGCGGCGACGGTGATCGCCTTGCCGTAGCCGTGACCGCGATGCTCCCGGTGCACGCCCATCGGCTCGAGCAACCCGGGCTTGCCCGGACCGGCCGACCACACCGTCACCGCCGCCACCGCGTTGTCCTGGTCGTCGTACGCGACCAGGCACCGGGCGTCGGCATACGGCACACCGGCTGCCATCGCGTGCCAGCGCTCGTCCGTGAACGTCGACCCGTCGAACGCTGCCCGCTGTACGGCGGCCCGCACGGGTGCCTGCTCCGGCCCGATCACCTTGATCCGCACGCCCGGGTCCCGCACCGGCTCCGTGAGGTCGCGGCGGAGCGGCGTCCACGGTTCGTCGGCGTCCCAGCCGGCCTCGGACAGCAGGTCTTGGACCAGTGCGTCCATGGGCGCCTCGATGGACACCTTCCCCTCCATCAGGACGCCGCGCTCCGGCTCGGTCACGTCCTCGACCAGCTGCTGCGCCAGCTCCTCGTCCCGCTGGGCGTCCGGCGAGATCGTCAGCCGCAACAGCTCAGGACCGTCCAGCAGTCCGACGGCGAGAATCCGTCCGTCCCGGCTCCAGGTCCGGACCGCCGCGGCCGTCGCCGCTGCGCCGAACCGCCAGAACCACCCCAGATCCCCCGGATGAAGCTGCATCGGCGCCCCGTCGTACTGCCACTCCCGGAGCACGTCCACAGCCTCGCTCAGCCCGTCGACTCCCGGCTTTCGCAACACAATCGCCATACCTCCGATCACACACGACCGCACGGACCGCCCGCACCTGGTTTCCGGCGGGTCGGCGTGGTGGTGGTTGTGGGAAGGGGGCGCGAGGCGAGCTCAAAGATGTCTGAACGTGGGAGTGGCGTCGTCAGTGGCCCGAGAAGCCACGTCAGTGGATTCCGGCCTCGATGTGGGCGAGTTGGGCGGCGAGGATCTCTTCGAATGCGGCGCGGCGGTCTGCCCCGAGGGGGCGGACGTCGCGGGCGAAGTGAGCCAGGGCGGGGAAGCGTTCGGGGTCGGCGCCGAGCACCGCGACGCGGAACTGCTCCATGCCCTGTTCGTACTCTTCGGGGGCGATCGTGCTGACCCCGGCCTCGGAGGCGATCAGTGCGGCGAGGAGGATCACGATGCGGTGGTAGCGCGCCGGGATCTCCTCGTCGGGCAGGCCCGATGCTCGCAGGGCCTGCAGTAGCTCCTCCATGACCAGCCGGGAACCGGTGCCGCCGGACCCATAGCGTCCCCAGATCGTGGCGAGCTGGGGTTGCTCGCCGAAGGCCGCTCTCAGGCACAGGGCCAGGGCGGTGATGCGCTGCTTCCAGTCGCCCTCGGCGTGGTAGCCGTCCATGGCGGCCACGAGGATCCGGTCGGCGACCGCGCGCAGCAGTTCGGTCTTGTTGCGGAAGTGCCGGTAGAGGCTGGAGGAGTCGGTCCCGAGCGCCGCGGCGAGCTTGCGCACGCTGAACGACTCGGCGTCGCTCGTGCGCAGCAACTCCGCCGCCGTGTTCAGGATTTCCTCGGTGGACCAACGCCTTCGGCCAGCCATCTCGCCCCTTTCATCCAGGGTCAGTCTAACCTATGCACTTGCTGTTGCACGCACCGCGTGCATAATGAGGACGCATGCTTGCGAGGGACCGACTCCAAGGGCCCCGCCCTCAGCAGAACTGCACGACCCGCGCGATGCCCGAGACGCACGATCACCACCACACACCGGATTCCAGCCGGGGGAAGAGGGAGACATGAGCGAGGCCACTGCGACGACGCGGCCGCCGGAGCCGGACTGGTCGGCGGTGACAGCCGAGGAACTGCGCGCCTACCGCGACGCGGAGAACCGCTTCCGCGCGTCCGGCGCGGCGCGGACGATCCTCGGAGAGCCGGACGCCGGCGCCGCGATCGCCTGGCAGGAAATCGCGCTGCCCGGCCGCGACCTACCGGTCCGCGTCTACCGGCCGGCCCCGACGGGAGACGACGAAGCCGCAGCCCGAACCGACCTGCCCCTCGTGGTCCATGTCCACGGAGGCGGCTTCGTGGGCACCGCGGTGCAGTGCGACTGGACCAACAGTCACCTCGCCGCCCACCTGCCCGCCGTCGTCGTCTCGGTCGAACACCGCCTCCTCGCCCCGGACAGCTCGCTCGCGAACGCCGCCGACGACGGCTGGGACGTGCTCCAGCACGTGGTGCGGCACGCAGCGCAGTGGGGCGTCGACCCGGCGCGCACGGCCGTCTTCGGCGAGAGCTGCGGCGCGTTGATCAGCGCGCTGACGGCCATCCGGGCCAGGGAGGCCGGCCTGAAGCTCAAGGCACAGGTACTGGTCAACCCCGCGGTCGACGTGACCGAGACGATGTTCGACCACCCCTCGATCGCCGAGTACGCGTACCACCCGACCCGGGCCCTGCCACAACTGCGGCTCGTCCAGCGGCTCTCCGTCCCACAGGGAACCGACGCCCGCACGCTGTCGCCGCTGTACGCCGACGACCTGAGCGGGCTGGCACCGGCGCTCGTGGTGGTGCCCACCCAGGATGCGGTCGCCGACCACGGCCGCCGCTACGCCGAGCGCCTGCAGGCGGCCGGGTCCTCCGTGCGGCTCACCGAATACCCGGGAGCGCGGCACGCGTTCCTCACCCTGCCCGGCGTGGAACCTCAGGCCGAGGCCGCCCAGGCGGAGATCCTCGCGTTCCTCCACGCGACCCTCTCGAAGTGACGGACGAACGATGCACCCCACCCTTGGACCCGACGGCCCCGCGGTCTCCCGGCTCGGCCTCGGCTGTATGAGCATGACCGGCACCTACGGCCCCGCCGACCCGCACGAGGCCGCGGCCACCCTGCTGGAGGCCCTCGACTCGGGCGTCACCATGTTCGACACCGGCGACTTCTACGGTGACGGAGCGAACGAGGAACTCCTCGGCCGGACCCTCGCACCACACCGCGACCACGTCGTACTGGCCACCAAGACGGGCGTTCGGCGCACCGCCGAAGGCCTGGTCCCCGCCGGTTCACCCGAGTATCTGCGCCGTGCCTGCGAAGCGTCCCTGCGCCGCCTGCGCACCGACCACATCGACGTGTACTACCTCGCCCGCATCGACCCCGCCGTGCCCCTCGAGGAGTCGGTCGGCGCGCTGGCCGAACTGGTCGCCCAGGGAAAGGTGGGCCGCATCGGTCTGTCCGAGGTCTCGGCCGCCACCCTCCGCCGCGCCCACGCCATCCACCCGATCAGCGCCGTCCAGACCGAGTACTCCCTGTGGGAACGGCATGTCGAAGAAGACGTCATGCCCACGCTTCGCGGCCTCGGCGCCGTCCTGGTCGCCTACAGCCCTCTCGGCCGCGGCCTGCTCACCGGAGCCGTACGCGCCACCACCCGCTACGGCCACGGCGACTTCCGTGCCACCGCCCCCCGTTACAACGGCGACGACCTCCAGGCCAACCTCGCCATCGTCGACGCCCTCACCGAAATCGCCGCAACCAAGCACGCCACCCCCGCCCAGATCGCCCTTGCCTGGCTCCTCACCCGTGGCAGCGACGTCATCCCCATCCCCGGCAGCTCCCGCCGCCCCCACCTGCGCGACAACCTGGCCGCCCTCGACTTGCATCTGACAGCGGCCGACCTCAGCGACATCGACGGCGCCGTCCCCACCACCGGCGCCCATGGAGCCCGGTACGGCGACCACGGCATCGGCCTGATCGACCGATGAGACCCGGAGCAGGGCACGCGTTCCACGGCCTGCCGGTCGTGGCGCCGCAGGCCGAGGACTGACTGGACTGGACTGGCATGGCATCGGCTCCCTTGGGCTCCGCACCTGAGGAGCGGAGGGCAACCATCCCGACAACAGCGCCCCGAGCCACAGTTCACCCCGACCTACGCGGAAGGGTTCGGGGCGGGGTCGCGGGCATCGCGCTGCCCGCGGCGCGTGTTCCGCTGACGCGGACTCAACGTCACAGACCCGGATCGTTACGGGTCACGACCGTCATGTACCAGGGAGGCAGACACAGTGAAGCGCATCGGCATCATCGGAGTGGGCGAGATCGGCCGGGCCATCGTGATGGGCCTGTGTGACGGGGACGGGACGTCGCTGGAGGTTTTTCTCTCCCCCGGGGAGCGCGGACTGCCGCGGAGCTGTCCGAGCGCTACAAGGGAGTGAAGGTCTGCGCCGACAACCAGGAGGTGGTGGACCGCTCCGAGCTGGTGATCATCGCGGTACGCCGCCAGGACCGGCACGAGGCGTTGACCGGGCTGAGGGTGGGAAGCGACAAGATCGTGGTCAATGTGATGGCCGGCGTCAGCAACGACGCCCTGCGTCACACACTCGCCACCGGGGCCCCGCTGGTCCGGGCCATCCCCCTGGCCGAACGGTAACAACGAACGCATCCGCGCTACTTGGTTCGACCCGGCCAACTCCGAAGCCTTGGTGAAGGCCCTCGACGGCCTCCTCGCCGGCTTGCAATAGCCCGGACGGAGAGCTCGCACCGGAGGCGCCGCGTGAGTTGACCCCCACGTCACGGGGCCGTCCCCAAGAACCGGCGCAACCCGCTGGCACTGTGCAGGGGGAGCGGCCCTGTCCGCGAGTCGCTGCTGGGGCTGAGGATGAGGGTGGGCACCGTCACCGTCGAGGCGATCCGGTCCCGGCTCGGGACATGATCCGCCGGACAGAACTCACCGGCCCCCGAACCTCCGGGCCGATTCCTGGACGTGCGCCAGCCTGCGCAGGCTGAGCAGCACCGGTTCGTACAGCACGGTCAGCGCGACGGCCGCCTCGATCTGCCCGGCCGCCGTGGGCTGTTCCTCCACCGCGTCCAGGTCGGCGACGGCGAGTTCGGCGGCGAGGCGGCCGTAGGGCAGCAGGTGTGCGGCGTCGCAGGGGTAGCCGAGGCGGACGAGCGCGGCGACGGAGGTGATGAGCGTGCCGAGGGCGGGCGAGGGCTCATCGTGCATGCCGTGCCAGCCCAACTGCTCCAGCAACGCGTCCACCGAGCGGCGCGCGATCCCCGTCGCCTCGTCGTCCTCGGCGGGGCCCGGGACACGCGGCAGCGCCCGGGTGGCCGCGCCGAGCCGCATGTGGTGGTCCAGCGACGTGTCCTCCGCGGCGGCGATCACCTCCCGTGCGACGGCCACCGGCATCTTGCCGATCTGGATCAGTGCCCGCACCAGCCTCAGCCGGCGCAGGTGCTCCTCGCCGTACTCGGCCTGGGTGGCGGTGACCCGGTGGCCGGGCTGGAGCAGCCCTTCCCGCAGGTAGTACTTGATCGTCGCGGTGGACACCCCGCTGCGCGCGCTCAGTTCGGCCAGTCGCATCCTCTTGCAGCCTCCTTTGGATTCTGTCACTATCCAAGCATGGATAGTTCCGCTATCCAACGACTGGAGCGGGGGTTACGGACATGGGTACGGCACCGATAACGGGGCGGGTCACGGCGGCGGCCGACGGGGACGTGGTGGTCTTCCTCATCGGGATGCGGATCAACCGGTGGCGGGCGGTACGCCACTGGCTGCCCACCTTCACGGCCATGCCGCGCATGCTCAAGGAGCTTGCCCGCGAGAAGGACAGCGGGCTGTTGGGATACCGGGGCTACTCGGCCGGGCTGCGCACCTACACACTCGTCCAGTACTGGGAGTCGCGCGAGAAGCTGCTCGCCTACGCCTCGGCCCCGGGCCAGCAGCACCGCCCCGCCTGGGCGGCGTTCAACCGCCGTGCGCGCGGCGCCGCGGGGAGCGTCGGCATCTGGCACGAGACCTACATCGTGCCGGCGGGTTCGTACGAAACGATCTACCACGGCATGCCACCGACCGGGCTCGGCGAAGCCTATGGAGTCGAGCCGGTCGGGCGGCGGGGCGAGCGGGCCGCGGAGCGGCTCGCGGGCTGACCAGGGCCTGTCCGGCGGCCCTTCCGGGGCCCGCTTCCGGAGGGCGTGCCCGAGCCGCCCGTCCCCGTACGGTCCATCTCTGCCGCCGCCTCGAACGGGAGGGCGCGCGGGACGTGCTCGGGTGGTGTGGCCCGCAAGGCCGCGAGTTCGTCGTGGAAGTCGGGCCAGGGGAGACGGGGCGCGGAGTGAGGAAGTCCGGGAGCCACCGATGGGAGGCGATCAGGGAGCGCAGCAGCCGGATGTGTCCCGGATCGAGACGAGTGAAGGCATGTCGGAGGGTGCGGAACCGGGGGAGTTGGGTGGGGTAGTGGTGGGGATCCCGGCCCCGCCAGCTGACCAAGTACGGGGCACACATGGCGCTTTCGTGTTCGCGCTCGCGGAGGCAGGAAAGGACGAGAAGCATTGAACGGCTCGGTCGACGCCGCTGCGCTGGGTGGCGTCATCGCGGTCGGAGCCTTCGTGCAGCGCATGACGGGAATGGGGTTCGCGCTGGTGTCGGTGCCTGCGCTGGGACTGCTGCTGGGTCCGGCGGACGGGGTCGCGCTGGTCAACTGTGCAGCGGGCCTGGTCAGCGCCGTTGGATTGGCCAGTACGTGGCGACAGGTGCGCCTCTCGGCGATGGTGGTGCTGGTCGCGGCGGCGGCCTGCTCGGTTCCGGTGGGGACGTTGGTGGTGGGCCTGTTGCCTGGGCCGGTGCTGCTTGCCTTTCTGGGGGCGGCGATGAGCGCCGCTGTTGTGCTGGTGTTGGCCGGGGTCCGTGTGGCGTCGCTGCGCGGTACTTCTGGCGCCATTGTGGCGGGCGCGGCGAGTGGGTTCATGAATGCGGCGGCCGGCGTGGGCGGTCCGGCGTTGTCGCTGTACGCGGCGAACGCCGACTGGCCGTTGCGGCAGTTCGTGCCGAACGCGTTGTTCTACGGCGTGGTGCTGAACGTCTTCTCCGTGGCGGCCAACGGCGTTCCTGGGCTCACGGCGCACGCCTGGGCGCTGGCGGGGGTGGGCCTGATAGCCGGGACCCTGGCGGGTGAAGGCCTCACCCGGCGGGTGCCGCAGGCGTGGCTCCGGAATGCGGTGATGGTGCTGTCACTGGCCGGCGGGGTGACCACCTTGCTGCGTGGCCTGTGGGAACTCTGCGGGCGATGAGAAGTACCGGGCCGGGCATCTTGACCCTGCTGTCAGTTGCAAGACGACACCGTTCATTACGCGAAGGCCGTTTGTCAGGCCCGAACTTCGCTGGGTCCTGTCCGGCGGATCTTGTGACTGATCCGGGCCGGGGCGTCGCACGGGCATGGGGCGGGAAGCCCGTCTCCGCGCGGAGGCGAAAACCAGGCGACAGCAGGAGGCCGGGCGCGCTAGCGTCCGCAGGCATGGCCCCTTCACTTGAACGTCCCCCTTTGCACGCTGACGAACGCACCGCGCTCCTCGGCTGGTTGGACCTCCAACGGCAGATCCTGCGATGGAAATGCGAGGGCCTGAGCGAGACGGACGCGTACCGCTCCGTCATCCCGACCTCGCCGGCGATGACGATGGCCGGACTCATCAGCCATATGCGGTGGACCGAGCACTGCTGGCTGGAGGTGCTGTTCCTCGGCGGCGACAAGACGCAGAGCCCTTCCTTCGACGAGGCGGACGAGGACGCCGACTGGCGCACCAACGGCGCCCCGCTGAAGCAGCTACTCGCGGAGTACGAGGCCCAGTGCGCCCGCAGCAACGAGATCGTGGCCGCGGCCTCCCTGGACGACCTCGGCCGCCACCCCGACTACCGCTCCGGCAACGCCAATCTCCGCTGGATGCTCATCCACCTCATCGAGGAGACCGGACGGCACGCAGGTCACGCGGACATCGTGCGGGAACTGCTCGACGGGGCGAAGGGGTACTACTGAGACCACACGAGCCCGTAAAACATGAGGAAGATACTCAGCAGGCCGCCGAAGATGGCAACGGGGGTGATTCCCGATGCCATTTCCTCTGGGCTCGATTGGGTGACGCCTCGCAGTACCCGCTCCCACCAGGCCACGACTTGCTCATCGCGTCCGGTAGCGGCGTCCAAGAGTTGACGTGCCGGGATAACGGTGATCCCCCACAGCCAATAGCCGGCAAGGAATTGCTTGGTGAGCGTCAGGGGGCCCTCCGCCTGCGCGTACCTCCGCAGCCCCAGTCGGACCGCGGGCGACGCTCGCGGGCCGAGACAGAGGGCGGTCATGCTTTTCTCCAGCGACTTGACTGCCAATTCGCCACGGCGAAGACGTAAGCGCCGTACCAGGACGGCCAGGCGGCGCAGGATTGCACCGATATGCGGCACGTGACAAATCCTCCGTCTGTGCTCCCGCCATGGCGATCCGAGCCAGGCGAACCCCGCCACCGCGGGGAACCGAGAAGATAGCAGCGCAAGGCGATCCGTGTGTGCCGTACCACTGCGCATATCCAGGCGTGCGGGGTTCAGGTACTCCACGCCTTCCGGCTCGTAAATCCCTTACGGCGCAGGGCGGTTGGGCGGAACTGGTGGGAGAGGCGACATCGGATAAGGCCACTGTCGGAGGCGCCGTACCCGGAGGACCGGGTCATCGCCACAGAGGTCGGCTCGCCACGCGATGCGTCCGGCGCGTGGACCGCCCTCGCACGGGCCGACCAGTTACGCGCCGGACCGAAGAGAACCTGCGCCAGCTCGGCCGTGACACCTGGAGCAGGCACCTTTTTGCGGTCAAGCAACGTCAGCGGTGCCCCGGGGGTGATAGAGCGCCTGGACGCGGGGGAAGTCGATGGGCTCGTCTTCGGGCAGTTGGAGGAAGTGCTTTACCTGCCAGGTCTGTGTGCTGCGGGCTTGGCGGTTGGTGGTGGTCACCCACGGTGGGTAGACGCGGAATGCCCGTTTCCCGCCGGAGCCGTTCGTTGACACGATGTCCCGTTCACGGAGCACGTCCCGCGGGAACACGAACTGCCCGAATCGTTCGCCGTCGCGGCAACTGATGACGAACAGATCCACGGGATCTGCCGCATCGAAGGGCTGGATCGGCCCGCTCGCGGACCTCTTCCACACCGTGACGAACTGGCCGACCTTCGTCGGGGTCGTCTTGGCCACGCGGAATCTGACCGAGAGGCCGTCCAATGTGAACTCGCATGCCCCGTACTCGGCACTCTCCGGTTCCGGTACCGGCTGTGAGCACGTGAACCCACTCGGGTCATACACCAGCGTCTTCGCCCTCAGCAGGTCACCAGGGAGCCCCGGCCCGCGTGTCCAAGGACCAGGAGCACGGGCGCCGCGTTCCGAAGAGACCTCACGTTCCCTCGTCATTCCTCCATCCTGCCAGATATCGAACATGAGAACGAATCCAGCTCACCGGGACGGTCTCTCGATCGGCTGGATCCTCGTCCTGGGTCTGCTGACGGATCGAACCCGGACCCCCTCCGCTTCTCCTTCATCCCTGCCGTTCGCCCTCGGTGGCCTGGGAGGGGAGAGGCTCGGCCCCGGTCTGGACGAAAGTGCGGCGGAAGGTGGGCAGGGCGGTGATGGCTCCAGGCAGAGAAGATCCAACTGACTGCACCGGGTGGTTGTCGAATACGGGTGGTGGTGCCGTTGGCCTCGGCCGGTATTGTGCGCGTCCTCACAACTGCGCTGTTGTGCAAGGGTGTTGATGGTGGTGCGGTAGGCGTGCACGGGAATGTCGCGTGCTGACCGCGCGTCACCAGTACCGACACCCGTCACCACCGGGCCCCCGCAGCGCGCGCCGTGGGGTGTCGTGGAGTTGCTACGCGCTGCGCCATTCAGGGGAAATACGCAAGGTGACTATGGCGCGGCGCCGTGATCCGCGCGCCTACTGATGCTATCGACCGGCGGGTTGCCAATCTGCTGGAGGGCATCGGTACGCCGATGTGAATCTCCGCCGGCAGTTATCACCGAGCCTGCTCCCCAGGCTGATGCCCCCTTCCCGCAGGACGTCATGCACCACGGGAGCTGAACGGCCCGCCACCATCACACCATCCGGAGGGCCATTCCATGGCACCCACCTTCACCTTGGCGTCCGCGTCACCAAATCCAGCAGTCTTCGGACAGCCGGTCACGCTGACCGCCACTGTCCTTCCGTTAGGGCTGGGGACTCCCACCGGCACGGTCACCTTCGTCGTCGCCGGCGGGCCCACAGTGACGGGCACACTCGTGGGTGGAACCGCGACCGTCACCGTCACCGGTATCAGCGTCGGCTTTCACACCATCACCGCGAACTACAACGGCAGCCCTCAGTTCTCGCCGTCCAGCGGCTTGGCCTCCGTAACGGTGAACAAGGCGTCGACGACCACGACCGTCACCTCGTCGCCGGACCCGTCGACGTTCGGGCAGACGGTGTCCATCACCGCCACCGTCGCGCCGGTCGCACCGGGAGCGGGCACACCGACCGGAACAGTCACCTTCGTCATCGGCGGTGGCGGAGGCGGGACCCTGACGGGGACGCTCTCGGGCGGCACCGCAACCGTCACCACCAGCAGTCTCAGCGTGGGCACACATGCCATCACCGCGACCTACAACGGCAATGCCCAATTCAATCCGTCCTCCGGTACCGACACACAAACGGTGCAGGCGTCCCTGCTGCCGACGACCACCACGGTCACCTCGTCCCCCGACCCCTCGGTCTTCGGGCAGGCCGTGACCTTCACGGCGACAGTCGCCCCCGTCCCGCCCGGTTCGGGTACCCCAACCGGCACGGTGACCTTCGTCATCTCCGGGGGCCCCACGCTGACGGCACCGCTCTCGGGCGGCACGGCGAGCGTCACCACCAGCAGTCTCAGTGTGGGCTCCCATACCGTCACCGCGACCTACAGCGGCAGTGGCACTTTCGCGCCGTCGAGCGGAACAGACACCCAGACCGTCAACAAGGCGTCCACGACCACCACGGTGACCTCGTCGCCGGACCCGTCGGTTGTCGGGCAGTCGGTGACGTTCACGGCGACGGTAGCTCCGGTTGCGCCGGGCGCGGGTACACCGACCGGTACCGTCACCTTCGTCATCAGTGGAGGCCCGACACTGACCGGCACGCTGTCCGGGGGTACGGCGAGCGTGAGTACCAGTGCGCTTTCCGCTGGTACGCATACGGTGACGGCGACGTATGGCGGTGATGGGAACTTCACCGGCTCGGTCGGTACGGACACCCAGACCGTGAACCAGGCATCCACGACCACCACGGTCACGTCCTTCCCCGACCCCTCCGTGACAGGGCAGACGGTCAACTTCACCGCCTTTGTGGGGCCGGTGTTCCCCGGCGGCGGTGTGCCGACCGGAACCGTCACCTTCGTCATCACCAACGGGGTCACGACCGTGACCCTCAGCGGTACCCTCGATGGCGCCGGCGTCGCCACCGTCAGCACCAACGGACTGGTCACGGCGGGCGTTTACACCGTCACCGCGACCTACGGCGGCGACGCGAACTTCACCGGCTCCAGTGACACCGACACCCAGACCGTCAACCAGGCGGCGACCACCACCAGCGTGACCTCGTCACCGGATCCGTCGGTCGTCGGCCAGCCGGTGACCTTTACGGCGACGGTGGCTCCGGTGCCGCCGGGCGCGGGTACGCCGACGGGCACGGTCACCTTTGTGATCAGTGGAGGCCCGACGCTGACCGGCACCCTCTCCGGGGGCACGGCGAGCGTCACTACCAGTGCCCTGGGCGTCGGCACCCATACGGTCACCGCGACCTACAGCGGCGACGGCAACTTCGCCGGCTCGGTCGGTACGGACACCCAGACGGTGAATCAGGCATCGACGACCACTTCGGTGACGTCGTCTCCCGAACCGTCGGTCGTCGGCCAGCCGGTGACGTTCACGGCGACGGTGGCTCCGGTGCCGCCGGGCGCGGGTACGCCGACGGGCACGGTCACGTTTGTCATCAGTGGCGGTCCGACGTTGACCGGCACCTTGTCCGGGGGTACGGCGAGTGTCACTACGAGTGCGCTGAGCGTGGGGTCGCACACGGTCACGGCGACGTACAGCGGCGACGGCAACTTCGCCGGCTCGGTCGGTACGGACACCCAGACGGTGAATCAGGCATCGACGACGACTGCTGTCTCGTCGTCTCCCGACCCGTCCGTGGTCGGTCAGCCGGTGACGTTCACGGCAACGGTGTCGCCAGTTGCACCGGGCGCGGGTACACCGACGGGCACGGTGACGTTTGTCGCCACCGACGGAGTCACCACGGTGACGCTGACCGGGACGCTGAGCGGCGGCACGACCAGCGTGACCACCAGCGGGCTGGTGACCGCGGGGACGTACACCGTCACCGCGTCGTACAGCGGTGACGCCAGCTTCACGGCTTCCAGCGGCACCGACACCCAGACGGTGAATCAGGCATCGACGACCACCTCGGTGACGTCGTCTCCCGACCCGTCCGTCTTCGGCCAGCCGGTGACCTTCACCGCCACCGTCGCTCCGGTCGCGCCGGGCGCGGGTACACCGACGGGCACGGTCACGTTCGTCATCAGTGGCGGTCCGACGTTGACCGGCACCTTGTCCGGGGGCACCGCGAGTGTCACCACGAGTGCGCTGAGCGTGGGCTCCCATACGGTCACGGCGACATACAGCGGTGACGCGAACTTCACCACGTCCAGCGGTACGGACACGCAGACGGTTGCTCAGGCATTGACGACGACTGCGGTTTCGTCGTCTCCGGATCCGTCCGTGGTTGGTCAGCCGGTGACCTTTACGGCCACTGTGTCGCCGGTTGCGCCGGGTGCGGGTACGCCGACGGGAACGGTGACGTTCGTGGCCACCGATGGGGTCACCACGGTGACGCTGACCGGGACGCTGAGCGGCGGCACCACCAGCGTGACCACCAGCGGGCTGGTGACCGCGGGCGCGTACGTCGTTACGGCGACTTACAGCGGTAATGCCAACTTCATCGGCTCGGTTGGTACGGATACCCAGACGGTTGCCCAGGCGGCGACAACGACTGCGGTTTCGTCGTCTCCGGATCCGTCCGTGGTCGGTCAGCCGGTGACGTTCACGGCTACGGTGGCTCCGGTTGCGCCGGGTGCGGGTACGCCGACGGGAACGGTGACGTTCGTGGCCACCGACGGGGTCACCACGGTGACGCTGACGGGGACGCTGAGCGGCGGCACCACCAGCGTGACCACCAGCGGGCTGGTGACCGCGGGAACGTACTCCGTCACCGCGACCTACAGCGGTAATGCCAACTTCACCGGCTCGGTCGGTACGGACACGCAGACTGTGAACCAGGCATCCACGACCACCACCGTCTCCTCCTCGCCCGACCCGTCCGTGGTGGGTCAGCCGGTGACGTTCACGGCCACTGTCGCACCGGTGGCGCCGGGGGCAGGTACGCCGACCGGGACGGTGACGTTCGTGGTCACTGACGGGGTCACCACGGTGACGCTGACGGGGACGCTGAGCGGCGGCACCACCAGCGTGACCACCAGCGGGCTGGTGACCGCGGGAACGTACTCCGTCACGGCGACCTACAGCGGTAATGCCAACTTCACCGGCTCGGTTGGTACGGATACTCAGACGGTCGGTCAGGCGTCGACGACGACTTCGGTTTCGTCGTCTCCGGATCCGTCTGTGGTTGGTCAGTCGGTGACGTTCACGGCCACTGTCGCACCGGTGGCGCCGGGGGCAGGCACGCCGACCGGCACGGTCACGTTCGTGGTCACTGACGGGGTCACCACGGTGACGCTGACGGGGACGCTGAGTGGCGGCACCACCAGCGTCAGCACCAACGGGCTGGTGACTGCAGGCGCGTACACGGTCACGGCGACCTACAGCGGTAATGCCAACTTCACCGGCTCGGTCGGTACGGACACTCAGACGGTCACTCAGGCGGCGACGACCACCACCGTCTCCTCCTCGCCCGATCCGTCTGTGGTTGGTCAGTCGGTGACGTTCACGGCCACGGTGGCGGCGGTTGCGCCGGGGGCAGGTACGCCCACGGGAACGGTCACGTTCGTGGTCACTGACGGGGTCACCACGGTGACACTGACGGGGACGCTGAGCGGCGGCACGACAAGCGTGACCACCAACGGACTGGTGACCGCGGGAACGTACTCCGTCACGGCGACCTACAGCGGTGATCCCAACTTCACCGGCTCGGTCGGTACGGACACGCAGACGGTCGGTCAGGCGGCGACGACGACCACGGTCTCGTCGTCTCCCGACCCGTCCGTGGTCGGTCAGCCGGTGACCTTCACGGCCACGGTCGCGCCGGTTGCGCCGGGTACGGGCACGCCGACGGGGACAGTGACGTTCGTGGCCACCGATGGGGACACCACGGTGACGTTGACGGGGACGCTGAGCGGCGGCACCACCAGCGTGACCACTAGCGGGCTGGTGACCGCAGGTGCGTACACGGTCACGGCGACCTACAGCGGTGACGCCAACTTCACCGGCTCGGTCGGTACGGACACCCAGACGGTCGCTCAGGCGTCGACGACCACCACTGTCTCCTCCTCGCCCGACCCCTCCGTGGTGGGCCAGTCGGTGACGTTCACGGCCACTGTTGCGGCGGTTGCGCCGGGTGTGGGTACGCCCACGGGCACGGTCACGTTCGTGGCCACTGACGGGGTCACCACGGTGACGTTGACGGGGACGCTGAGCGGCGGCACCACCAGCGTCAGCACCAACGGACTGGTGACCGCGGGAACGTACTCCGTCACCGCGTCGTACAGCGGTGACGCCAACTTCGCGGCCTCCAGCGGCACCACCACCCAGACGGTCACCCAGGCGGCGACGACGACTGCGGTCTCGACGTCTCCGGATCCGTCCGTGGTCGGTGAGTCGGTGACGTTCACGGCCACGGTGGCGGCAGTTGCGCCGGGGGCAGGTACGCCGACGGGAACGGTGACCTTTGTCGCCACTGACGGGGTCACCACGGTGACGCTGACGGGGACGCTGAGTGGCGGTACGACCAGCGTGACCACCAGCGGGCTGGTGACTGCGGGAACGTACGCGGTCACGGCGGCCTACAGCGGTAATGCCAACTTCACCAGTTCGGTCGGTGCGGATACGCAGACGGTCGCTCAGGCGGCGACGACCACCACCGTGTCCTCCTCGCCCGACCCGTCCGTGGTGGGTCAGTCGGTGACGTTCACGGCCACGGTCGCGCCGGTTGCGCCGGGGGCAGGCACTCCGACGGGTACGGTCACCTTCGTCATCACCGGCGGTCCGACGCTGACCGGCACTCTCTCCGGGGGGACGACCAGCGTCACGACCACTGCGCTGGGCGCGGGTACCTTCCCCGTCACGGCGACGTACAGCGGTGACGCCAACTTCGCGGCATCCAGCGGCACCGACACACAGACCGTGAGCCAGGCGTCCACGACCACCACTGTCTCCTCCTCGCCCGACCCGTCGGTCTTCGGGCAGACGGTGACCTTCACCGCCACGGTCGCGCCGGTTGCGCCCGGTGCCGGCACGGTGACCGGTACGGTCACCTTCGTCATCGACGGCGGTGGGGGCGGCTCGCAGACCGCCACCGTCTCCGGTGGCGTCGCGACGATCACCACCAGCACACTCGACGCCGGTCTCCACAACGTCACCGCGACCTACAGCGGCGACGCCAACTTCGCCACCTCCAACGGCACTGACACCCAGACCGTCAACCAGGCATCCACGGTCACCACGGCCACCTCGTTCCCCGACCCGTCCAACTCTGGCGACACGGTCGCGATCCTCGCGTTCGTGTCGGCGGTGGCTCCAGGCAGCGGCGTCCCGACCGGGACGGTCAACTTCACCGTCACCGACGGTGTGACCACCATCAACCTCACCGGAACGCTCGACGGCGCCGGTGTCGCCGCGGTCAGCACCCCGCTGACCACCGGCAGCTACCTCATCACGGCGACCTACGTCGGTGACACCAACTTCACCGGCTCCAGCGACACCGACACCCAGACCGTCGTGTAACCCTCCGATCCCTTCTCCCGTACAGCGCACCGGCGCCGGGCCGTCCGTGAGGGCGGCCCGGCGTCCTTGTGCGTCCCGCTACCCGTGCGGGGTCGTGCCAGGGACGACGCAGCGCACGGTGACTGAACTCACTCCACGCTCTCGCCGCCGTACAGCACCGCGAGCAGTTCCTCGCGATCACATGGATCCGATCAGTCCAACAGGTCCCAACGCGGCGGACGTTCGTCGAGCGGCGTTGCGCCCCACGTACGCCTGCGGCGTCAGGACCTCGCGTGGCAGCGGGAGCAGGGCCTCGCGCACCGGGCCGGGGCCGAGGGCTCCGGCCGCCTCCAGCCGGGCGACCTTCGACACACGTGCCACCGCCGCATGGTCTGCATGGCCTGGGTGGTCGGTCCCGGCTGGCAGGGTTCGGCTGTGCCGGGGTAGCACGCGCTGCGTGCCGATTCGGCTCGTCTCAGCGGTCATGACCAGCCCATCTCCGTGTAGCGGCGGCTTGCGCGGATGCCTTGGATCGCGGTCCGGGTGTAGGGCACGGTCTGCGACGGGAGGTCGTCCGGGTGCCACCAGCCCCACCTCGTGCACTTGTCGGGCTCCCGGATCTCCGGAGTTCCCGACCAGCGGCGGGCCCGGAAGACCATCTGCATCCGAGGCTGGCCGCCGGGTGTGTCCACGAGGTGGACGACGTGGGCGAGTTCGACGTCGCCGGGCTCGATCAGCAGTCCCGCTTCTTCGTCGGCCTCGCGGACCAGGCAGGAGAGGGCGGACTCCTGCTCGCAGTGGCCGGCCAGGAAGTGCCACGTGGACGCGGCGTAGGCGGAGTTGGGATGGCGCAGACCGAGCAGGACCTTTCCGTCGGCGTTCTCCACGTAGAGGTGGACGCCGATGCCATTGAGGGCGGTTCTTCCGCCTCTGGCCGGTGCTGATGAGGTACGAGGGCGGCGGGCCTCGGCGGCAGCGCCCGCGGCCGTCGGCGGAGCGATGCCCGGGCTGTCGGCCTGGAGCAACTCGGCGTGGCGGCGAACCAGTTCGCGGGTGGAGGGCGTCATCCGCAGGCGTGACACGAGTTCTGGCCGGAACCAGCGCAGCATGACCCCTTCGGTCAGGTCCAACGTCGCGGGATCACCGGCCCAGTGAGCCGCGAAGATGTGGATCGGGACGGTAGTACCGTCGTTGCCGAGAGCCTGCTCCACGGCGAAGGGGACGAGGTCGGGGATGTCGAGGCCGGCCTCTTCCCACAGCTCCCGCCTGACCGTCTCCTCCAAGGACCGGTCACCCGGTTCACGGCCGCCGCCGAGCAGGGACCACGATCCCGGCTCCCAGATGCCGGGAATGTCGTCCCGCAGGTGTAGCAGGTACTCGCCGGAACCGTTGTAGATCAACGCTGACGCGTTCGCCTGTGGGAGCTGTTGCGGCAGGGTCGCGTCGGTCTGTGAGGTTCGCTCGGTCATGGGTGTACCGTCCTCGGTTCGGAGTCGGACGTCGCAGTCACGGTTCGATAGCCGGCTGCCTGGAGCGTGAACATCTGGGCGTAGTCGCCGCCGAGGTCCATGAGCTGCTGGTGTGAGCCGGCTTCGGTGATCCGGCCGCCGTCGAAGACGAAGATCCGGTCGCACTCGACGACGCTGGCCAGCCGGTGCGAGATCAGTACCGTGATTTGGTCCGGCCTTGCCTTGTTCCGCAATACCGCCTGGTAGACGGCGTGTTCGGCCTTGGGATCCATGCTCGCGGTCGGTTCGTCGAGCAGTAGCACCGGAGCGTTCTTGTAGAGTCCTCGTGCGACGGCGATCTTGGCCCACTGGCCGGCCGACAGCTCCTGACCGCCCCGGAACCGCTTGGACAGCACCGCCTGCCAGGTCCCCGGCAGACCGGCGATGACCTGCTCGGCCCCGGAGGCCCGCGCAGCGTCCAACGCCCGTTGAGGGTCGGCATCGGTGAGCGTGCCGCGGGAGACCGTGAGGTTCGCCAGTGCGCTGAAGGGAAAGTGCACCGGGTCCTGGAGCACGGTGGCGACGCGGGCCTGCAGCGACTCGGAGTCCATGTCCCGCACGTCCACTCCGTCCCAGCGCACGGTGCCTTCGTTCGCCTCGTACAGCCCGGCGATCAGGCGTGAACAGGTGCTTTTCCCGGAGCCGTTGACGCCCACGAAGGCGACCGTCTCCCCGGCGCGCAGCGTCATCGAAACACCGCTCAAGGCGGGCGTCTCCTTGCCGGGATAGGTGAAGCTGATGTCCTCGAGCGTGAGGGTGGCTACGGTGGCGGGGGCGGTCAGCGCACGCCGTCGGGGTTGCAGCCCGCGGCAGCGTTCCTGGAACGTCAGGAGGTCATCGACCCACATGGCGTGCTCATAGACCAAGTGGGCCACGTCCACGAAGCGCGTCAGAGCGGTCTGGCCCGTCTGGATCGCCAGGACCGCTCCGGCGCCGGCGGCGAGGGGCAGCCACCCGGAGATCAGCATGGTTCCCAGGGCAACGTACGTGACCCCGGTCCCGATCCCACCCACGGCCCGGCCGGCCAGCGTCAGTACGGCGGAACTCACGCCGAGGTGGGTGTCCTCCTCGGCGATCCGGGAGGTCAGCCGGCGGTGCTCGTCCAGGATGGCGTCCTGGGCGGTGT
This sequence comes from Streptomyces bugieae, assembly GCF_036352915.1. NCBI lineage: Bacteria > Bacillati > Actinomycetota > Actinomycetes > Kitasatosporales > Streptomycetaceae > Streptomyces > Streptomyces bugieae. Next base: position 107,083 of record NZ_JAZBJP010000001.1, on the reverse strand, counting down.
CGGAGCGCAGTTCGGCGGCGGCATCGCGCTCCAACAGCAGCCAGGAGAAGACCCGCACCCGGCGCTGGAGGGCATTCCACCGCTTGAAGCTGTGGAAGCGGGCCCGTGCCGTGCGTACCGCTGCGGCGCCCACCGGCAGGACGGACAGCAGGAGCAGGGGGAGGAGGGCTGGGTGCAGTGAGGTGAGGACGCCTGCCGTCCCGATCAGTTCGAGAAGGGCGGAGGCCAGGGAGACGACCTGGCCGACGATCTGCCGGGCGTAGAACAGGCCGCGGTCGGAGGCGCGATAGGCGTCGTCGTGCCAGTCGGCGTCATCGACGACCTCGAGCCGGACATGCGCGGTCAGCCGCAGGAAGTCACACTCCAGCGCGGTGCGGATCTTCGGTGTCACCCGTGCCTGCGCGACGGCGACTCCGGCCTCAAGAAGCGCCCGTGCGGACAGGAAGCCCACCACGAGCAGGATCTGCGGCACCGCGCTGTGGACCTTGTCCGGCGTCGGCCCGTGGCCGAACAGCTCCCGCAGCACGCCGACCGAGGCCACCAGCCCGAAGGCGGTCATCGCCGCGGAGACCAGCTGGAGCACCACGACGGCCGCAGTGGCTGAGCGGTCGGCCTGCCAGGCCAGCCGGCCGATCTGTCCCACGATGCGTGGCAGTCGCCCCAGGACTTCGCGGACCGTCGCATTGGCCGCGGCCCCGTCGTAGATCGACCAGTACGCCTCTTCCAGCTCATCGGCCACATCACCGTCCCCCGGTGCCGTGGGCAGAGCTGCCGGCGGGAGGCCCAGCAGCTCCTGGCGGGGGTTGGGCAGATCCACGTGCTGATCCGGTGACGGGGCCGTGGTGTCCTCGTCCGCGCTCATGCCCACCACCACGTATCCGGACGGGATGAGCGCAGCGCACGGCGAGATGAGGCGTCAACTACGTGCCTGGGTAGACCCGCAGCGGGGCGGGTGGGCTGCCGTCGTTCGAATCGAACAGGGCGTTGTGCAAGGGCGAGCGCAGGGTTCATGGCTTCTCCAGGGCACGGTGATGGGTACAGATGCCCTAAAGAACGGCCCGTTCCGATCCCTGTAACGGGTGACGAAGTGGCAGATTCTGAATCAATGTTCTATTTGGCGGTCGAGGGCAAGCGAGGCTTTGATGCGGGCGGCGGTGAGCAATCGAACGGTATGTTTCACCCCTCCGTGGGATTGCCTCGGGATTGCCTCGCTGGGGTGATCGCGGGCCCGGGCCCGGGCCCGGGCCAGGGTGTGGGCACGCCTGGGTGGGCAATGGCGCCGGCGTGCCACTGCCCTGGGGGCGCGGTGTTTCCAAGGGAGTCGCCGTCGAGCGCGACCACATACCCCCGGCCGAAGTGCGGGGCGAAGCCGTCGAGCGGTGAATCATCCCGCGGGAAGCTGCCTGCGACGGACATGTCGCTGAGTGTTTTGGAAGGCACCTGGTCGCTGTTGAGTGGCCGCCAGTCATCACTCCGCAAGGTTCCCCACTCCCGTGGCCGGCCCCGGAGTCACCCGGGGCCGCCCTGGGGTGCCTTCCGCGCGGTCAGCGGATCAGATGCACGGTGAGCTGCGTTTCCGTGTCACTGACGTTGTCGCCGTGGACGGTGCCGTGTGCTGTGCGGTAGCGCCCCGTGCCTCCGGTGATCGCGAGGTCGATGTTGCCGGGGCCGGCGCCCGTGACGGTGAACCGGCCCTGGACGGTGAGTTGTCCCAGGGGGAGGGCGAGATCGGCCGCGCACTGCAGGTCGAACTCATCGGCGGGGGCGGTGCGGGTCAGGGTGCAGATCTGGCTGTAGGTGCCGACCGTGACGCTGCCGCGCAGGAGATTCCCGCTGATGACGAATTCGTCCCCCTGGCTGGGCCCGGACGACCCGTCCACGTCGATGAAACTGCCCTGCGTTTGCTGCGCGGTCAGCTGGAACACTTCCTCTCTCGGAGGGTAGTGGTCGGTGCTGGTAGCGGTCACGGCCGACGCCGGGTGCGGGCAGAAGAGAAGGGCCGCGAATCCGGTGGCCGCGCCCAGGACGATGCGCTTGAAGCTGAAGTGACGCATGATTTCTCCTGTGGGACTGGAAGGGAAATGCACTTGGCTAGGTGCGTGAAGGTGTTCTCTGGCCCGGACCGGAATTGCGAGATCGGCACGGCTCCGCGGCTCAAGTCCGCGGCTCAAGGCCTGATGTCGGGCTGCCCCCGGCCGAGGACGATCTGGCCGTTCCGGTCCGGCTGCGGTGCCCGCCGGGGCGGCGGGCGCGGGTGGGTCAGATGGCGGGGCCGGCAAAGTAGGTGAACGTGCCGGACGGAGCACCGTTGGGGGTGGTGACGGTGACGTCGAAGGTGCCCTCGGCGGCGCTGGGCGGGGAGCTGGCGGTCACGGTGGTGTCGGAGGTGACCGCGAAGGGCGCCGGGATGCCGTGGAAGGTGACCTGTTCGGTGTGGCTCAGGCCGGTGCCGGTGATCGTCACCTCGGTGCCGCCGGTGGTCGGTCCCGCGTTGGGGCTGACGCCCGTGACGGTGGCCTGGTCGAGGTAGGTGTAGCTCAGGCCGTCGGCGGTCCCGCCGCTGGTGATCACGGTGACGGGGACGCCGCCCGGGGCCGGGGCGCCGGCGGCTCGGACGGTGACTTGGGTGTCGGAGACGCGTTGGATGACGGCTCGGGTGGTGCCGAAGTACACGTCGATCGCTCCGGCGAGGTTGCGGCCGGTGAGGACGATCTCCTGGTCGCTGCCCGCGACGGGACCGGCATCGGGGCTGATGCCGGTGAGGGCGGGCACCGGCATGTAGTAGAAGGATCCCAGGGTGCCGGTGCCGCCCGGGGTGGTGACCGTCACGGGGACGGCGCCGGAGCCGGCGGGGGCGGTGACGGTCACCGATGTCGCCGTGTTGGCGGTGATGACGGCCTGCGCGGTGCCGAAGTGCACGGCGGTGGCGTTGGCCAGGTGGTGACCGGTCAGGGTCACGGTGGTTCCGCCTGCCGTGGATCCCTGGTCGGGGATCACGGTCGTCAGCATGACTCCGACGGTGCCGCCATTGGCGTTGCCCACGTAGGCGCGTGTCCCGTCGGGGAAGACGGCGATGCCGGTGGGGCCGTCCCCCGCGCTGATGTTCTCGACGACGGTGTTCGTGGCGGTGTCGATCACACTCACCGTGTCCGGTTCGGAATTCCCCACGTACAGATGGCGGTTGTCGGGGCTCAGCGCCGGGAAGCGCGGCTGGGCGCTGACACCGATGGTGTCGGTGACGGTGTTCGTGGCGGTGTCGATCACACTCACCGAGGATTTGCCGACGGTCGTGACGTAGACGCGAGCGCCGTCGGAGCTGACTGTCAGCAGGATGGGGACGTCGCCGGCGATGATCGTGGCGATCACGGCGTTGGTGGCGGTGTCGATCGCGCTGACGGAACCCGAGAAGCTCGCCACGTAGGCGCGGGTCCCGTCCGGGGTGATCGCCACACCGGTCGCCCCGGGCCCGACCGTGATGGTGCCGGTCACGGCGTTGGTGGCGGTGTCGATGACACTCACCGTGTCGGTGGTCTGGCGCGTCACATAGACGCGCGTCCCGTCCGGGGTGACCGCCGCCATCGTCGCTCCGGTCCCTACGGGGATGTCCGTGACGAGGGTGTGCGAGGCGAGGTCGAACACGCTGACCAGACCGTCATCGAAGACGGTCACATAGGCGCGGGTGCCGTCGGGACTGATCGCCACGTCGGCGGGACCGGCCCCCGTGGCGATGGTGTCGGTAACGGTGCCGGTGGCGGTGTCGATGACACTCACCGTGTTCGAGCCCCGGTTGGCCACATAGGCGCGGGTCGCGTCAGGGGTGAGGGCAATTCCCTGCGGGGTGTTTCCCACGGGAATGACAGAACCCGCAGCAAATGCGGAATTTAATGTCGATGCGGGTGCCCGGGCAGGCTGCGGAGATCGTGAGTCTAAGGCGAACATGACACTCCCCGAAACAGGCGGGACGATCTTTGTCCCGCACATGGAAATGTCTGCTCCGCCGCATGGGCAAACAGCGAGCAGTCAACCGGCCAGGAATCCGGCCGGCGAATACACACGCAAACGGAGAGTACCCTCCGCGGGAAAGCATTTAAAGGTCGCGGGATAGCTCAGATAATCGTGTTAAAGCGTGGGTTGGCAAACCCGGCCGTGATCCATCGGCGGGCGGGGCGCCTGCCTCGGCGCGCCGCCCGATCGATTCGTCCTGCTGCTGCGGGCAGCCCTGCCGGGCCGCTACTCCGTCCTGGTCCGGCCAGTCGGGATCGGTCCCGGACGCGGTGCCGGAGTCGGATCACGCTTCGTGCGGTGTGTGGGTGGGCCAGGCATCGAGAGCGGTTTTGACCACGCGCTCGAGGTCTTCGCGGCCCACCCCGTCGCATGCCTGGGTGGACATGCCCTGGATGACGGCCGCGTAGAACGTGGCCAGCGCCCCGGCGTCGGTACCTTCGGGCAGGCGGCCTGCGTCGATGTCGGCGTGGATCTTTTCCTTGAGGGCGTGCTTGGTCCCCTCGCGGAAGGCGCGTAGTTCGGCCTTGACGTCCTCGGCTGCCGGTGTGCAGTTGGTCGCGCCGTTGATGACCAGGCAGCCCGGCGGGTGGGTGGGGTCGGTGTATTCGGCCGCGGCCAGCCGCAGCAGCGTTTCGACGGCGCCGCGTGCGGTGGGTTCGGCCAGGGCGCGGGTCCCGTAGCTGCCGTGGGTCTGCGCGTAGCGCTGGACGACCTCGCTGAACAGCTGCCGCTTGTCACCGAAGGCGGCGTACAGGCTCGGCGGGTTGATGCCCATGGCCCGGGTGAGCGAGGCGACGGAGGTTGTCTCGTAGCCGTGCAGCCAGAACTCCCTCAGTGCGACCTCCAGGGCCTCGTCGCGGTCGAAGGCGCGGCGTGGTGCGCGTGCGGCATTCATGGAACGAGTCTATAGCGATCGCTAAAGATGTGCTACGTTCCCTTCTGTAGCGATCGCTAAAGCTGATTCGCCAAGCCCAAGGGGGAGATCCGTCATGCCCGTGCTCATCCCGGCCGCACCCGCCGTCGCGCCCGCCGTACCCGCCCTGCCCAGGCCCGTCTTCGCCCGTACCGTCCGCGGATCCGGCCCTGGACTGCTCCTCGCTCATGGCGCCGGCGGCAGCGTCGAGGGCAACTTCGGACCGATCCTCGACGGGCTCGCCGCGCGCCACAGGGTCGTTGGTGCCGACTACCCGGGCACCGGAAAGACCCCTAGGTCCGAGCGCCCCCTCGATGCGGACGAGTTGGCCGACCAGCTGGTGGCCGCCGCGGACGCCGAGGGACTGGATACGTTCGCGGTCGCCGGCTTCTCGCTGGGCGGCCCCATCGCGATTCGCGCCGCCGTGCGCCACCCCGAGCGCGTCAACGCCCTGGTACTGACCGCGACCTTCGCTCACCGGGACAGCAAGCTGGATCTCGCCGCCGCGGTGTGGCAGCGGATGTATGCATCCGGTGACCCTTCGCTGCTGGCCCAATACCTGACTCTGGTGGCACTCAGCACCCCCGCGCTGAACGCAGCCACGCCCGACCAACTGCGGGACGGCGCCGACCTCCTGGCCGCGGCAATTCCGCCCGGCACCCCGGAACACACCGACCTGGTCCGCCGGATCGACGTCCGGGACGACCTTGCCCGAATCACGGTCCCCACCCTGGTGATCTCCACGACCGGCGACCCGTTGGTCTCACCCGCTTTGCAGCGGCAGCTCGCCGACCGGATCCCCGGAGCGCGGCTGGCCGAAATCGCCACCGGTCACCTGCCGTTCGCCGAGCGGCCCGAGGAGTGGCGGGAACTCATCACCGCCTTCCTCGTCGAGCACACCCCGCACGCCTGATCCCCTCAACTGCCCGTACCCACCAACCCAACTGCCAGGAGTACAGACATGCACGCGATCACCCAGCACACCTTCGGCGGCCCCGAAGTCCTCGAACTCACCGACGTGGACCCGCCAGAGCCGTTGCCCTCCGAGGTGCTCGTCCGGGTCCACGCGGCCGCCGTCAACCCGGTCGACGCGATGGTCCGCTCCGGGGCCTTCCCCCTGCTCGGCAAGCCCCCTTTCCTCCTCGGCTGGGACATCTCCGGCGTCGTCGAAGAGGTCGTCCCCGGCGTCACCCGCTTCCAGGTCGGTGACGAGGTCTACGGCATGCCCTTCTTCCCACGGGCCGGCAACGCCTACGCCGAGTACGTCGCCGTGCCCTCCCGCCAACTGGCCCGCAAGCCCGCAGCCCTCGACCACGCCCACGCGGCGGCCCTGCCACTTGCCGGACTCACCGCCTGGCAAAGCATCGTCGACACCGCGCAGGTCCGAGCCGGGCAACGAGTCCTCATCCACGCCGGCGGTGGGGGCGTCGGCCACCTGGCCGTCCAGATCGCCAAGGCCCGCGGCGCCCACGTCATCGCCACAGCCAGCGCGGCCAAGCATGACTTCGTCCGCGGTCTGGGCGCGGACGAAGTCATCGACTACCGCACCACCGATTTCACCGATGTCGTCACCGACGCCGACGTCGTCCTGGACACCGTGGGCGGCGACTACGGCCCCCGATCGCTCCGCGCCCTACGCCCCGGCGGCCTCCTGGTCACCGTGGTGGACCGTGCCGATACCGCACTCCAGCAGGCCGCCACCGAGGCCGGGAGACGATTCGCCGGCGTCACCGTGGAGCCGGATCACACAGGACTCCAGGAAATCGCCAAGCTGGTCGATACCGGGCAGCTGCGCCCGTACGTCTCGGACGCCCTGCCGCTGGCCGACGCTGCCAAGGCCCACCAACTCATCGAGTCCGGCCGCGCCCAGGGGAAGATCGTGCTGACACTCGGCCCCAACTGAAAGCTCGATCAGTGAGACGAGCCGACCGGGCCCCGCCGCGACCACGGCGGGGCCCGATTGGTCGGTGCGACCTGGGTGCGGTTGTGGGAACTCCTGAGGAATCAGGGGCTCGATCCCGCCCGGACCACAGTCGTCGACCTCTTGCAGGAGGGTCCCGATCACGAGGACGGCCAAGTCATCTCCGATGACAACCGGGGCTACACCTTCAGTCTCGTCTACGACCAGGCAGCAGAGCATGGCGCGCGGAGCGCCTATCTCGACAACTGCTGCTCATTCCGACATGCAGTTATTCCTCACGTGCGGCATTCCCCGCGCTCAAGGCTCTGCGGCGCTGCGGCCAGGGGTAACCGAGTTGCCTGGCGAACTCTGGTGAGCCACCGCAGACCTCGGCGGCCTGGCGCGGGTCACCTGCGACGAGGTGCTCAGCGAGCCGTTCAGCTTGGTCTGCCGGGTCGTCACCGGAGACGGCGAGGATCATCCGGAACTGCAGCCATGGACGGTCTTCCCTGATCGCAGAGCGGCCGGGATGGAAGAGGAAGACGTTGACCTGGTCCGGTTCCCAGGGCCAGGCGGACACGGCGCCGAGTTCGCATTCCCAGCGTGCGAGCCAGTCCTCGCGCTCTCGGAGGTCTTGCTCCAACAGCCGGGCAACGGTTCGCGCCGGCCATTCCCAGCTGCGGTCCGCGGTCGCCCGTTCCAGTTCTCTTTGGTACTCCTGAGCCTCAAAGCGGAAGGCAGGCAGGTCGACCTCGTCGTCATTGGGATTGCGCCACTCGTCCCAGAGCACGTCCTCGCCGTCGCGCCGGACAGTCACGTAGAGAGCGCCGCAGCAGCCTTCGGTGCACGACGCCTCGGCCAGCCGCACCTCGTGCGGTTCAGATGCAGCGGTGAGAGGGCCGCCCGGCACCAAGAGGTACCGGGGATCTTCGCCCGGACCCTCGGTAAATGCGTCAGCCAGGATGTCCCTACCCTCAACCAACGCCCGGACCTCCACGTTTGCACCCCTCTGCGTGGGGTCGGGAACGACGACGCGAAGGGTGAGGCAACGCCTTTCATCAGTCACCGGGCGATTCTGGTGCCGCCGCGATCGGGGCGGTTGTGCAGCTGTCGGCCGCCGCCATCGAGGAGGGCCGGGACCTGTCCTCGATGAGCGGCATCCTGGCCGACAGCGCCTACCGTTTGCTGCCGGCTCACCGTCTGCTGCAGGCCCGACGGCCCGGCCTCACTTCAGGTGCCGGGCGAAGAACCGGTCCCCGTCGTCCACCTCGAACCACGGGGTGCCGGTGTGCCCGCCCATATTGGCGTGCAGCGTCTTCTCCTTGGTGCCGAAGGCGTCGAACAGGTCCAGGGCCCGCTGCCGGGGGTTCCCTTCGTCGTCCCACTGCAGGAGGAACAGCAGCGGAATGGTGACCTGCCGGGCCTCCTCTCGCTGGGCGCGGGGCACGTAACCCCCGGCGAAGAAACCGGCGGCCGCGATGCGCGGCTCGACCACCGCCAGCCGGATGCCCACGGCGGTCCATCCCGAGTACCCGACCGGGCCGGCGATCTCGGGCAGCGCAAGGAGAGCGTCCAGGGTGGTCTGCCATTCCGGGACTGTCTTGTCGACCAGCGGGCCGATGAACGACTCGAAGATCTCATCGACCGGCTCGCCAGCCTGCATCGCCCGGCGGAGGTCGGCGCGAGCCTGCTCGTCGGCGGCGGAACAGGGCCGGTCGCCGTGCCCGGGGGCGTCGATGGCAGCCACCGCGTAGCCGTACGCCGCGGATTGCCGGGCCCGGGCCACCAGCCGCGATTCCCGCCTGTGCAAGCCGCCGTTGTGGCCGATCAGGATCAGCGGGACCGGCGCGGCGGATTCGGGCGTCCACAGGGTGCCGGGGATCTCGCCGAGGGTGAATTCGCGCTCGAGGATGCCGTCGTCGAGGCGCTGTTCAGAGGTGAATTGCATGGTCGTGCCTTTCGGGAGTGCACCGGAACGGCGCTCCCGGACGACCTATCGCCCGACCGTGACCCCGGAGGGGAGCACCCATGTCGATACTGCGTTCACGGGTACCACCTCCTCGTTCTCTCGCACGGCCTCCGGAAAGCTAGCAGTGGTCCTCGCGGTCCGCCAACGGGTTTTTGCGGTGGCTCCGTGGCCGGATGCCACGGAGCCACTCGCCTACAGGCCGAGGCCGTGCAGTCAAGGGCTTCGGGCCTGCGGGCGTCAGCGGTGAGGTGTGGGGTGTCATGAGTGGCTGTGGTCCAGTTCCGGAGCGTGCTGCGGGGTGTGGTCGTGTCGGGGGAGCAGGAGCGGGGTGGTCAGGATGAGCAGTCCCGCGACCGTGAGAGCGGTGCGTGGGCTGGTGACGTCGGCGAGCAGCCCGGCGAGCGCGGTGAGGACGGCGATGGACGCCTGCTGACCGACGGACCAGGCCGACAGGGTGCGGGCGACGAGATGCTGGGGGGTGTGTTCGAGCCGGTAGGTGGCGAGCACCGGGGTGTACAGGCTCATGTTGATGATGATGGCCAGTTCGACAGCCATTACGGTGACGAGGCCGACGATGCCGGGACGGACGAAGGCCAGGCCGATCAGCCAGATGGCGCGCAGGGTGCCGACGGTCCGGAAGACCGCGTGCCGGCCGTAGCGGGCCACGACACGGCGGGCCAGCCGGGAGCCGATGAGTCCGCCGGCACAGGGGGCGGCGAAGGCGAGGCCGTACTGCCAGGGTGGGAATCCGAGCTGGCGAAGGAGGAGGACGGCCAGCAGTGGCTCGGTGGCCATGATCAGACCGGCGACGAGCATGTGATTGAGGTAGAGCGCCCGCAAGCCGGGGTGGGCCATGATGTGTCGCCAGCCGTCCAGCAACGCGCCTGCCCGGACCGGGCCTTTGCCGGTGGGGCGTGGCGCTTCTTCCCGGCCGCGGATCGCGGTGATGCCCAGCGCGGAGAGCAGGTAGCTGACGGCGTCGGCCACCACGGTGGTGACCGGCCCGAACAGGCCGATCGCCGCCCCGCCCAGGGGTGGCCCGACCGCGATGGAGCTCCAGTTCGTGGACTCGAACCGCGCGTTGGCGACGAGCAGGTCATCCGGCGGGACGAGGGCCTTGAGGTAGGCGCCGCTGGCCGCGTTGAACGCGATCTTGGCTGCGGCGACCACGGCCGAGATCACGAGCAGCTGGGCGAAACCGAGCCGACCGAAGGCGTAGGCGACCGGGATCGTCGCCATAGCCGCGAACCGGGCCAGGTCCATCGTGATCATGACCGGGCGCTTGCGCCGAAACTCCACCCACGGCGCGAGTGGCACCGCGATCAGCGTGCCCACCGCAGGCCCCACCGCGGACAGCGCGGACACCTCAGCGGGACCGGCGTGCAACGCCAGCACGGCGATCAGCGGCAATGCCCCGAACCCCAACCCGGACCCATACGCGCTCACCGCATACGCCGCCCACAGCCAGCCGAACTGCCGGCCCAACGGTCTCCTGCCCACCATGCTCAGCGCTCCCACCCGAACAAACCGACGTTGATCCGTGAGAGCTAAGCGAGCAGCACAGCAGCAGGTCAAACAACTGCCTTGCCAGATCTTCACAACCATTCGTTGTTCACTAAGGTGGATCGGCGTGGATCTCGAAGCAGTACGTACCTTCGTCGCCGTCGCGGAAGCGGGCCAGTTCCAGAAGGCCGCCGCCGACCTGTCGATCACCCAGCAGGCCGTCTCCAAGCGCATCGCCGCGCTGGAGCGCACCCTCGGCGTGCGGCTGTTCACCCGCGCCCCCCGCGGCGCCGAGCTCACCATCGACGGGCAGGCGTTCCTGCCCCACGCGAGCGAGCTGCTGCGCGTCTCCGAGCGCGCGGTCGCGTCCGTGCTCCCCGGCCGCCGTCCGCTGCGCGTCGACGTGATCGCCTCGCGCGTCGCGCCCTCGGGCCTGATGCGCGGCTTCCACCGTGCGCATCCCGAGATCGAGCTCGACGTGATGATGCTGTTCGACGTCGAGGCGGCCGTCGCCGCCATCCGGTCCGGTGCGATCGACGCGTCCTTCCGTGCCGTCGCCATGCCTGGCCGGCCCCTGCCCGAGGACATCGAGTCCGTCCGGGTGCTCGACGAACCGCTCCAGCTCCTTACCGGCCCCGCTCACGCACTGGCGGACGCCCGGTCGGTGACCCTCGCCCAGCTCGTCGGGCACCGGATCTGGATGCCCGGCATCGTCCCGGGAACCGAGTGGGCCGCCTACTACGAGGACCTCGTCGCCGAGTTCGGCCTCACCATCGAGGCGACCGGCCCCAACTTCGGCTCCGACGCGCTCCTCGACACCGTCGCCGACACCCCGGCCCTGGCCACCTTCATGAGCGAGCAGACCCGCCTCGTCTGGCCCGCCGGCCACGGCCTGCGCCGCATCCCGGTCACCGACCCGACACCCGTCTACCCGCACTCGCTCCTCTGGCACCGCGACAACCCCCACCCTGCGCTGGCCACCCTCCGCGCCCACCTCGCCGCCTCAGCGGCCGGCCATGACGCCGCCGGGACCTGGAGGCCGGACTGGGTGATTCCGCACTGATTCCGCACTGAACGGCCTGGCCCGCACGGCCAGCCCTGCCGGAGCGCAGGCGGTCAACGGCGGGCGTCACCGGGGGCGAGCAGGCGGCCGGTGGGTGTCCGGACGATGGCCCTCACCGGCGGCTGTCCTGTCGTGGTGCGGCTGGCCGCGACGGCTGCCGAAGCGGCCCGTTGTCGCCGAGGGCTCCGGTGCCCCCGGTGCCGAGGGCCCCGGGGGCGACCCCACAGAGGCACCGGCGCAGTGGCGGCAGTGCCCTCCAACAGCACGAGGCGGAGCACGGTGGCGGCAGCCCCCGGTGACCGGGGCGGTACGTCAGCGCTTCGGCGGCGGCTTGATCAGGTAGAGCCGGCGGGCCAGGTCCAGCGCGGTCAGCATCACGTGGGCGCCGTTCCAGCGGTACCGGCGCTGCTGCCCCCACACGGCGCGGTTGCCGCCGCTCGGGTCGGCGGCGTGCGCGTCCACGACGACCTCGGACCGATCGCTCCAGTCATGGATCTCCGCCTCGTGGTCGCCCACTGTCCAGTCCTGATGCGTACTCCACCTTGCCGTTGATCGGTGATCGATGTACCAGCGACGCTAGGGAGCGGCGTTCAACGTTCCTTTGACGTCTTCTACACGCAAGCCTTCACGGATGCGAAGCATGAGGCCGAGGAGCCGCTCGACTCCGCTCCTGCGTAAATACGGCGATCTGTCGAAGCTTGGTGGACTCCCGCAGCGGACCGAAGTGGGCCTGTGTTGGGTTGGCGCAGGAGGCGTAGGGGAGGCACGTGAGATGCTTGATGTCATGACGGCTACCGTGTCCGGTGATTTCGAGCTGACCATGGACGAGTTGCGGGTCGTAGCACGCTACGCGGCAGAGGCCGCTCAGGAGGTCCTTGCTGTGTTCGAGGACGTCAGCCCCAGTGATCCTCGACCTCGCGCAGCCCTTGATGCCGCATGGGAGTTCGTCAACGGCGCGCGAAGGACCAATGTGCAGCGTGTCACCTCGTTGGACGCACACCGAGCAGCGAAGGAGGCGTCCACCGAAGCCTCACGTCTCGCTGCGCGGGCTGCCGGCGATGCCGCGGCTGCCGCGTACCTCCACCCGATCGCGAAGGCTCACCAGGTGGGCCACATCCTGCGTGCCGCTGCAAACGCAGCGCGCGTGGCTGAAATCAATGCCGGCGGCGATCCCGAAGTCGGCATCAAGGTGATCGAGCGGGCCCGGCAGCGCGCCACACCGGTCTTGATCGATGTCCTTCATCGGTATCCCCTCGCGCCATCCAGCAAGAACCGCGTGGGGCAACTGATGACCACCTTGGACGCTGCCCTGCGCGGGCCGCGCTGAGGCCCCTTCCGGACACCGGACAGCTGGCCTGCCCTGCGAACCGCATTGCGGATCGACTTTCACACCACGTGGGTCAGGTGGGCATCACCGGACACCACGACAGGTAGCAGCCGTTGCGTTGCTCGTCGAGGTTGTGTACCGACCGGGACCGCGTGGAGTTGGTCAGGGAGCGCCGCAGGGCGCGGGTGCGGTCGTCGATGCTGCTGGAGCGATGGCGCAACCCGCTCTCCAACACCCTGGCATCCAGCCCCAGTCGCGGGCGCCGGTCGGTCGCGCTCCCGCATGTGGTAGCACTGCGTACATGAAGGGAAAGCTCACTGAACGCGTTGGTTATCACCATGGAGACCTCCCCGCCGCTCTCACCACGGCAGCCATCGAGCTCCTGGACGAGCGCGGGATGGAGCATGTGACCGTACGCGAAGTCGCCCGCCGGGCAGGGGTGTCGCCGGGCGCGCCGTTTCGGCATTTCGCCGACCGTCAGGCGCTGCTGAACGCGGCCGCCGACCGTATCCTGGTCGACTTCGAGCAGTGGCAGCTCGGCATGGTCGCAGACGTCGAGGGTTCCGTGATGCGCGCTTTCGGCCTGGGCTTCGTCCGTTACGCGATCCGCTACCCGCGCCGCTTCGAGCTGATGAAGACCAGGGTGTTCGGGGACAGTCGGCCCGCCGAACTGCACCAGCGTCTCTCTGACATCGAGCGGTCTCTGGCCGACATCATCGTCGCCGACCAGAAGGCCGGTGTGCTGCGCACCGGCGATCCCGAGATTGTGGCTCTCGCGGGTCAGGCGATCGTCTACGGCCTGTCGCAGATGATCGTTGACGGGTATCTGCCGCCGGATCGGGCGGAGCAACTGGCCGAGCAGGTGTTGGACACTTTCGGCCTCGGAATCGCCAACTGACCGTATTACGCAGGGTCTTGACCACCCCTTCATGCACTGATGTAATCGCTGATTACATCAGTCTAGGAGGCTCCGATGCCTGTGCTGCGTCTGTCGCGCATCCCGCGATTCCCGGATCCCGCGGCCACGGGCACGGTGGCCATCAGGACGACACCGGCTGATGCGTATCGCGTCGTCAGTGATCCGCCCGTCATGATTCGGCTCGCCGAAGAGGCCCACCGCGCCCGCTGGCTGGCCAACAACACCAACATCGGCACCACACTGCAGCGCCTCAAACACCATCTGGAGTCAGCCCTGCCCAGCGTGGCGGACGGCTCGCAGCGCAGTGATCGGCCAGTGGGCTGACCCAGCAAGGCGGCTCCCGCCTTGGCCGGATCAATCCTGGCAGGTCGTACAGCCGAGGTGGGCGCCAGAGGAGACACACAGGAAGGAAGACACGACATGCACGAAGTGCGTGACTTGCTCGCTCCTGACGCGTTCAGGGGTGTCGTCGCGACGGTCATGGACAACAATCCCGGCATGGACGAGCCCACGGCCAGGCGCGTCGTGGAAGAAGCCGTCAAGTTCGTCGTGGCCGCCGCGAAGTTCCCGACGACGTCCATCCGGCCTTCGCGCACGGTCGACGAAGGGTGGCACGCCCTCATTCTGCACACGGCGGTGTACGCCAAGCTGTGTGCCCGGCTCGGGCAGTTCGTGCACCACCACCCCGACGGGCCGGACACCCCCGAGCACGACCCGGGCGCGCACCTGCGGACCGTGGCCCTGATCGAAGAGGCGGGGTTCAGCGCGGACAAGGAACTGTGGACGGTGCCGACGAGCGCATTGGCGCCGACGGGGGCGAGGTGCAGGCGGCGGCCCCATCCAGGCGGCGGCTGTTCCACTCCGTCCTGCGGCTCGTCGTGCGGCTCGTCATGCGGTTCCTCCTGTGGCGGGGGAGGGGGCGACTAGCTGTTCCCCCTGGGGCATCGAACTCGCAGCTGTTTACGCAACGGATTCCGCGCGGGCGGAGGGACGGGGGCACGAGTGAATCGCAAACGGAGCGTGGTGGTGTCGGTGGTAGCAGCCGGGTTGGCGACGGCTGTGCTGGCAGGGTGCGGCGTCGACGGAAAGATCGGCAACTACGACAAGGTCTCCGTCTGGCCGGACGCTGATCCCCGGGGCCAGAACCCGATCGCCGATCTGACCACGCTCACGCCGGTGACAGTCGAGTGCTACACGCCAGGCAAGGCGGATGCGACCGGATTCGGCTACGGCGCGACGTACAAGATCTCCTACGACGGCGGATCCGGCTATATCGACGCAAGCACTTCCATCATGAGCGACGATGGCGCGGTGTCCCCCGACCGGGTACCCAAGTGCTGACGGTGGCTGTGCTGGGAAGCCACCCCATGCGGGCTCGGTGTGGGTGTCTGCGGCGCCAGCGCGGCCAGTGCAGAACGCGAACGATGGGTACTGGTCGGCGGTCGGTGAGCTGGGTGGATCCGTGACCTGTTCAGTGGAACATCTTGGCGCCGAGCGGGTGCTGCTGGTCGAAGCCGGGGAGGATGAGGAATGTCGCGCTGGCGGTGGTGGTGGTGAATCGCAGCAGTGCGTCGGAATCGTCCATGTGCGCAAGAGTGTTGGTGAATGTGCGTAGGTCGTTCTGGAAGCTGATGAAGAGCAGGCCGGGGGCGGGTGCGTCGGTGCTGTAGGAGCGGCGGAGCATGAGGCCGACGCCGACCACGTTGGGATTGGCCCGGCGGACGTGGGCGTCGGCCGGGACGAGGTAGCGCCCGTCCGGTGTTTTGGCGCCGAGGTTCGGGTCCCAGGCTGCGGTCCCGCCGGAGAGGGGCACGCCGGTGGCCCTGCGCCGGCCGAAGACCGCCTCTTGATCGGCGACGGAGAGCGCGGTGAACCGCGGCAGGTCGAGTTCCATGCGCCGTACTACGGCGATCGTGCCGCCGCCGACGGGAGCCGGCCCGGCCAGCCACAGATGGCGTTGGTGTTCGGCCGTCGTGTGCGGGCCCACGATGCCGTCGATGAAACCGAGCAGGTTCCGTGGCGCGGAGATGCCCTTGTCCACGGGGATGTTCGGACCGCGGCGCCCGGACTGCCGCCAGCGTTCCTCTACCCGGTGACCGGCCTGCTGCAGAAGCGCGGTGGCGACGACCGGTAACAGCAAGGGGTCGCTGGCGCAGATCTGTACCAACAGGTCCCCGCCGCGTGCCTGCGGGGCGATCTGCTCGCGGGAGAACCGGGGGAGGTCTGCCGCGCCGGGCAGAGAGGGATCGGCCATGCGCACCAGCCGTGGGCCCACCCCGATCGTCACGGTGAGATCGCCCGGCGGCAGGCCCAGCAGTCGTGGGTCGGTTCCCGCGGTGAGCGCGTGAATGGTCTGGCCGAGTTCGGCCAGCAGCGGGCCGACCGCCACGGCGTCGCCGAGTTCGGCCACCACCGCCAGGAGGTTCGGCTGGGCCGGTTGCGGGAGCGTGATGCCTGCCTGATGGCGGCCGGTCGGCGACACCCGTGTGGGTGATGCGGGGGAGGGGGGCCGGCTTGGCTGAGGTGCAGGCGCTTCGCACCCGGCGGTGAGTCCGGTGGCCGCCACCGCCCCGGTGGCACCGAGGAACGCGCGGCGTGATGGATGGGAGTCGGCTCGGCTCACGGTGTGGAGAATGCCATATCCGTTCTGGCGAAGGCGAGTTGGTCTCAAGCGGCCCCCGTACCGGGATGACTTCGTGCCAGGATGAGGTCATGCCTCGTCTCCGTCTTCGCGTGATGGCCGCGTTACTGAGCACACTGACATGCGTGGTGGCGGGCTGCGGGCCCGGCGACGACGGGTCGAGCCACGGCCGGCGACCACCCGGCGCGCACGTGACGATCAGAGTGCCGGCTGACGCCCCGACGATCTCGGATGCGGTGTCTCTCGCTCACCCCGGTGACCTGGTGCTGGTCGCGCCGGGCGTCTACCACGAGTCGGTGAAGGTCTCCACGCCTCGTGTCACTCTGCGTGGTGCGTCCCGGGACAAGGTCGTTATCGACGGGCGGTTGCAGCAACCGAACGGCATCGTCGTCACCGCGCCCGGGGTGGCCGTGGAGAACCTGACCGTAAGGAACAACACGCAGAACGGGGTCCTGGTCACCGGTTCGGCGAAAGCGGTCGCCGGACTACCGGGGCGTTCCGGGGGCTACGACACCGGCGATGAGCCGGTCACCTTCCTCAAGTCGTTCCTGGTCTCGTATGTGACCGCGACCCGCAACGGCCTGTACGGCATCTACGCGTTCTCCGCGCAGAACGGCGTCATCGAGCACTCGTACGCGTCAGGCGGGGCCGACTCGGGGATCTACGTCGGACAGTGCAAGCCCTGTCACATCGTGGTGCGGAACAACATCGCCGAACTCAACGCCATCGGTTACGAAGGCACCAACGCCGGCGGAGACATGTACGTCGTCGGCAACCGCCTGGTCGGCAACCGGGTCGGACTGACCACCGACTCCGACCACCAGGAAAAGCTGCTCCCGCAGCAGGACGCCGTGATCGCGGGCAATCTGATCGCTGCCAACCAGCAGAGGGCCACCCCGGAGCAGGCGGACGGCGGGTGGGGGACCGGCATCGGCATCGACGGTGGCAGCGACAACCAATTCGTCCGTAACCGCATCGCCGGCAACAGCAATGCCGGGCTGGTGATCACCGCAACCGCCGACATGTCTCCGGTCGGCAACCAGATCGTGGACAACACGTTCACCGGCAACGGCGTCGACGTCGGCTGGGCGTTCCCCACCGCCACGCGGGGACGGGGCAACTGTCTGCGCGGCAACGATCTGCGCACCACCGTGCCCGCCCGGCTCGCGACAACCGCGTCCTGCCCGCTTCCGGCCAGGTCGCCCTCGCCGGCCGGCAGATGGAAGATGCCGACGGCGCCCGGTGGAATCCCGTTCACCGAGGTCGCGGCGCCGCGTCCACAGCCGCAGTTCCCCCACGCCACCACTACGGGTGCCACCGCTGTCCCGGCCGTTCCGGTCCTGCCGAAGACAGCAGGCATCCCGCTGCCGTCAGCGTCCCTGCTCGCCGCGAACGCGCGGGTGCAGACGTCCTGAACAGCGGCTACCGGGGCGGGGTGACTCCGGGGACCGGCTTGACCGGAACGTACTTCTGGGTGTCGAAATCGATGACCACCGGCCGCGACTCGGAACCCACGCTGACGCGGACCCGGTACATCGTGCCGTCCGAGCCGACCCAGTAGCGCACGTTGCCCGCCGTGCCGGCGCGGACAGGGGAGGACGGCCCGGTCATGACGTCCACCGGATGCCCGTCCACCTTGTCTCGTCCCCACCAGGCGGCACCGTTCTGCGGCAGCAGTTGGGCGTTGTCCGGCCGGTCGTTGGCGAGCTTGAGGGCGATGGCCAGCGAACTGTCCAGCGCGCTGCCGGACGACAGCAACGGACGGCTGTACCAGCCCGAGCGGGGCGGCGACGCGGGGGCGTGCGCCGGGGCATTCGCCATCGGGCGGACGGACACCGAGGTGGCCGTCCACTCGATCAGCCCGTCGCTGGATGTGTCGCGCCCGGTGCCGTGCACCACGCCGTAAGCGAGCTTGCCTTGGTAATCGACGGACCCGGTGACGGTCAGCCCGCCGGCGGTGCCAGGCACAGTGATCGTCACCGCGCGGCCGTGCGCCTGGTAGTTGCGGAACCGTGTGATCGCCAGCCGGTTCGCCTCATCCGAACTCAGCGCGCGCGGACCGCTGGAGCCGGTGCCGCCGCCGGCGAGAAGGAACACGGCCGCTGTGGCCACCGCGACGGCCGCTGTGCCGATGACGGCTGCCGCCCAGCGTGGCCGCAGCCATCGGCGCCGGTCAGCCGCACGGCCCGGTAGAGCTTGCTGGGTTCTCACGCTCCGCACGCGGCTCGACGCTGACACTCTTCTGATTCACCCACTCTTCCGATTCATCCTCTCGATCACCACACTGCTCGGCCGCCGTGTGGTCGCGGCGGTACTCGGCAGTCCAGTGGCAGACGACGCCAAGGCCGGCCCTCGTGGACCGGCCGAGACGTGATCTGCCCGACCGCGTCATTCGGACCGCGGGCAGGCAGATCCCTGTTGTTCGGTTCGTTCAGCGTTTCTCAGTGTTTCCGGGCGCGATGCTTCCGGCTCATGAACGCGATGACGAGGCCCGCACCCACCAGCAGACCGACCAGGGCGATCATCTCCGGCAGCCCGGCCATACCGGTGTGCGCCAGTGAACCCGTGCCCCCACCGGACGGGGCCGGGTTGGCAGGTGGCGCGGGTGACGGCGGCGTAGAGGCCGGTGGCGAGGTCGGGCTCGGCGTCGGGGTTGGGGTTGGGGTCGGGGTCGGGGTTGGGGTCGGAGTGGGGGTTGGGGTCGGTGTTGGGGTCGGTGTTGCCTTCGGGAGGTACACCCCGGCGTCGATCGTGTGATCGACGCCGCCCGGCTTGCCAGGCGCCGTGACAGGCGCGTAGCCGTTGCACAACCGCCCGGTGGTCGGCGGCGTCACATTGGAGTCATGCGCACGGTTGGCACCGGCTCGGGGGAGCGTGAACCGCAGCTCGCTTGCCGGGGGCTGATCGGGAACCTTGCTGGTGTCCGCGGTGCACACGTCGAACTGCACCGTGTACTTCGCGCCCGGCGTGAGCTCGTACGCGGCGCCGACACCACCGAAGTAATACTCGCCGGCGGCATTGGTCTTGGTCGTGGCGACCTGTTTGCCGTCCGCGTCCAGCAGGTTGATCGTCGCCCCCGGCAGCAGCACGTGCCCCGGGTCCTGGATTCCGTTGTGGTCGCCGTCGAACCACACGACGTTGCCGATCTGGATCGGCGCGTTCGCCGCCGCGTACGCGATGTCACCGAGCCCGCCGGCCTTGCCGAACCCGCCTTGTGCCCCGCTGACGAACTGGAACCCGTTGGCGGTCGGGTTGTTGCCCGGGCCCTGACCGGTCGTGATGTCGTGGTACCCGGTGCCTGAGGTCGCGACGTTGACGACCGGGTCGAACTCCGTGCTGACGACCCACTGCTGCTGCGGGATATAGGCAACCGACCCCAACGCGGTCTCCTGGTGCGCGTTGGCGTAATAGTCGCCCGGGAAGTATTCGACGACATCGGCGGCCTGGCCGCCACTGTTGGCAGGGGTGGCGTGGTTGGGGCAGCTCCCGGTGCCTTCCCACTGGAATTCACCGGTGGGAGTGGCGCAGACCATGGTGATGTCACCACCGGACATGCCGCTTTCCGCGGTGTCGTTCCCCGGGCGGGGGTCCAGCCCTCCCCAACTGAGCACGTCCATGAACCGGTCGCGGAAACCCAGGATCATCGAGCCGTCGCGGGCGAAGGCGAGGGAGGCCAGCTCCGGCTGCGGATCGATGAAGACCCCGCCCGCCTTCCGGTCGTCCCACGTGTCCAGGCCGGTGTTCCACGGGTTCCAGTGGGTGGCCTTGTCGCCGGAACCGAAGACGCTGCCGCGTTGGTCCGTGAGCGGGTGGCTCAGCACCGTGCTGAACCGCTTGCCGTCGTAGGTGGAGGAGACGAAGGCTTTCAGGTCCGCGCGCTGGTGCGTGCTCTCCGCGCTGCACACGCCGCCGACGTACAGCGTGTTGTTGTGGACCTGGAGACCGAACGGCCGCCAGTCGTCGGGGCTCGCGCACCCCGGGTCCGGGATCGGGACCGTCGACCTGGGCGCCGCGGCGGTGGCTCCTGTCGCGTCGAAGCTCACCAGGCTGCGGGTCCGCAGGTTCACCGCGTACAGCGTGGCGCCGTCCGCCGACAGGGCCAGGCCACCGATGCTCTCCTTGCCCGGCGCGTCGGTGAACCCGGGATCCTTGATCATGTTGGCGGTGTCGTGCCGCGTCACCGCGGCGTCCGGCACCTGCGCGAACAGCTCCGGCGCACCCGAGCCGCTGACCGGCACCGTATAGATCGCGCCGGCGCCCTTCGGCCCGTACGGGGCGTACCGGCGGGCGAACGCGCTCTGGAACAGCCGGCTCCGGTACTTGTCGTACGCCAACCCGAACGTCGTGCCCACCTGGGCCTGCGTGGCCAGCGTGGCCGGACACGACACATCGGTGGGACACGTGCCTCGGGTCTTGGTCCCGAACGCCACCAATGCCCGGGTGTCGGTTCCGTTGGCGCCATTCTGGACCGGTACGAAATACCGTGAGTCCGGCAGCGTGTAGTCGGCCGGATCCCACACCCCCGTCACCACGGAGGTGTTCTTTCCGTCCGACACATCCACGAACGACGTGAAGCTGTCGAAGTGGTTCTCCGCCGTCGAGGCAGGCGCCGCCCGCAGATAGTCGCTGTACGGTGCCGGGATGCTGACGTCGACGCGGTATTGGCCGCCGCTCAGCACGGTCGACCGCGACACCACGACTTTTCCGGTGGTATCCGTGAGGCCGGTGATTTCGTGCCCAGCGGGGTCGGAGACCTTCACCTTCATGCCCCGCTGCGGCACGTCCATCGTCGCGTTGATCACGCCGGTACCGAAGAAGTCGCGCAGTACCTCAACCGTCAGCGTGCCGTCGGCGGTCGAAGCGGCGGCCGGTCCAGCCGTCGCTCCCACGGCGCCGCCTGCCAGTAAGAGAACGGATAACCCCACGCGCGCCAGCGGCTCCGCAAGCCTCCAGGCCGACCGGCGAGGGTCTCTGCCGACTCGGTTCATGGCATCACACTCCACACTTCTCTTGTCGGGAAAACGCAGCACCCGCTTCTCGCTGCACGTCCACTTCGTGGCTCTAGGCTCGGACGCCGGGCGTGAACACCACGGAAAAGGAAAACGGCCCACTGCTGTTGCGTGGGCCGCCTTGTGATGTTCGTTCGGGGATATTACGGGCGAGTTGTAAGCGTCGCAGGCCAGGAAAAGCGAACGCGCGTTCAGGGCCTCGGGTGGGACGGTCCTGTGTGGTGTGTTCTCGCCACTCAATCACGGTGCCCTCGCCCCCACCGCCGACCTCACCGACCGCCATCGCGAGCAGCGCGCGATATTTTATCCACGGGCGTCCCGCCGACACCACCAGAACTCCCGGAATCCCCTTGGGATTTCGTGATAGGCCCCCAGTGTCCGGAAAATAGGCGACCGGAAGAATGTGCGAGAGAGGGGATCCGGACGGTACACGCATCAGCGACAACAGTGGCAGCGGCCTGCTGCCTGAAGACCTCGTCCCCGAGTTCGAGGACAACCAGGTCGGGGCGCCGCTGCGCTGCGCGGGCAACGCTCCCACCCTGCGGCAGTCGGGCAACACCGTGAACGGGCCGCACACCGGCCAGTGCAAGTGAGCTGAGCCCAGGCCCTGTTCGGTCGATCTTGCCGGGCAAGATCGACCGAACAGGGCCTGGACTGCGGGTTTCACCACATGGTCGTCGAGCCGGCCAGCGTCCGCACCGGCCAGGGCCGCGTCACTCACGTCCCAGAAATCGAGTCGACCCGACTGGTCACTCGGTGTTCGGCGAGAACGCTCAGGCTTCGCTGTGAGGGGTCACCTTGGCGGCAGGGGCCGGGGTGCTGTGTCGTGTGAACGCCCACAGCACGAGCCCGAGGCAGCTGAACGTGGCGCCCAGTGCGCATACGGCGCCCCAGCCGGCCACCGTGTAGAGGGAGGTCGCGGCGATGGCGCCGGTGGCGCTGCCGATCGAGTAGAAGACCATGTATCCGCCGATCAGCCGGCTGCCCGCGTCCGGGTGCAGCGCGTAGATCAGGGTCTGGTTGGTGACATGGACCGCCTGCACGGCGAGGTCGAGGAGGATCACCCCGACGACGAGGGCCCAGAGTGAGCTGCGGGTGAAGGCCAAGGGCAGCCACGAGGCGGCGAGGAGTGCCAGGGCGATGCCGGTGGTCCGCCGGGAGAGTCCGCGGTCGTTCAGGCGGCCTGCCACGGTTGCGGCCAGGGCGCCGGCGACACCGATCAGTCCCAGCGCCCCGATCGCACTGTGGGGCAGGAAGTACGGGGCCTCGCTGAGCGGTAGCGCGACGCTGCTCCACAGGGTGCTGAAGGCGGCGAAGATCAGCAGACCGAACAGGGCCCGGAGCCGTAGCAGTTGTTCCCGCGCGAACAGGGTGATGGTGGAGCGCAGGAGCTGTGCGTAGCGCAGGGGTGTCGGCGGAGTGGCACTGTGGCGCGGCAGCACTCGGTACAGGACCAGGGCGAGTGCGGTGGTGAGCGAGGCCGAGGCGAGGTAGATGGAGCGCCAGCCCGCGAGATCGGCCATGAGGCCGGATGCGGTGCGGGCGAGCAGGATTCCGATGACCACTCCGCTGGTGACCAGACCGACGACCCGTCCGCGCTCGGCGGCAGGGGCCAGCGATGCGGCGAAGGCCACCAGCGTCTGCGTGACGACCGCGAGAAGTCCCGTCGCGGCCATGCCCGCGAGCAGGATCGCCGCCGTGTGGGCGGCGGCTACCACGGTCAGTGCCATCGCCAGGAGCAGCAACTGGGCCACGATGAGCCGTCTGCGGTCGGCCACGTCGCCCAGCGGCACGAGGAAGAAGAGTCCCAGCCCGTATCCGACATGCGTGAGGGTGACCACGCTGCCGACGAGTGCCGGGCTCATGGCGAGCTCGTGGCCGATGGTGACCAGGAGCGGCTGGGAGAAGTAGACGTTGGCCACTGAGGTCCCGCAGGCGACGGCTAACAGGACGACAACGCCACGGGACAGGACGAACGCGGAACCTTCCCCGCGTCTGGCCCTTCTGGCCCTTCTGGCCTCGGTCCGTCGTGTCACAGCCTCACGGTTGCCGGGCATGAGCACTCCTCCGCATATCCGGTTTCAACTTGCTACCAGCAGTGCTCGGTGACGGTAGCCTTCTTGGTAGCATGTTGCAACCGTCGTGAGAGTGAGGGACGCCATGGTGACCAGGACGCGCTTCGATGACAGTGAATGCCCCGTCGCACGGTCGGTGGACGCGATCGGCGACTGGTGGTCCCTGCTGATCGTGCGGGACGCCTTCGACGGGAGCCGACGCTTCGGGGAGTTCCAGCGCAGCCTCGGCGTGGCCAAGAACATCCTCGCCGCGCGTCTGCGGACCCTGGTCGCCGGCGGTGTCCTCGAATCCGTCCCCGCCTCGGACGGCAGCGCCTACCGCGAGTACGTACTGACCCCGAAGGGCAAGGCGCTCTTCCCCGTCATCGTGGCGCTGCGGCAGTGGGGCGAACAGAACTTCTTCGCCCCCGGCGAACCGCACTCACAGCTGGTCGACCGTCAAAAGGGACATCGCCTGCGCGCACTGGAAGTACTGTCCGAGGACGGGCGACGGCTGAACCCCGACGACACCACGGTCCACAAGATCTCCACCCAGTGATCCGAGCCGGAGACCCGGTGCCGACACGGCGTCTGCCGACGGTGGGCGCAGCACTACGTGCTCCGTCGCAGCGGCAGATGCGGCAACCATGGCCGTACCACACCAAGGAGACCTGGCATGGCGATTCAGCGGATGGACAATGTCCTCATCGTCGTCGATGACCTGGACGCTGTTATTGCGTTCTTCGTCGAACTCGGCATGGAGCTGGAGGGCAAGGGGCCGCTCGAGGGGCGTTGGGCGGAGCGCATCATCGGGCTGGACGACGTCCGGCAGGACGTCGCCATGCTGCGGGTCCCGAATGGTCACGGCCGAGTTGAGCTGGCGAAATTCCACAGGCCGAAGGCCATCACCGCCGAGCCGAAGGACGCGCCGGTGAACACGCTGGGTATTCGTCGCATCATGTTCGCCGTCGACGACATCGAGGACGTCCTTGCCCGCCTGCGCACCCACGGCGCCGAGCTCGTCGGCGAGCTGGAGCGGTACGAGGACGTCTATCGGCTGTGTTACGTCCGCGGCCCCGAGGGCATCATCGTCGGACTGGCCGAGCAGCTCGGCTGAAGGCTTCTCTGCGGAACGCGGCGAGCCCGTCCGGGGGAGGCCACCGGCCGTACACACCGGTGGAGGCGGCATAGGGTCGCGATATGGGCCGGGCTTACTCCGAGGGTTCGCGCAGGCGCACTGCGAGGGCGGCGATGTCGTCGTCCAGGCGTCCTCGGCTGTAGTCGAGGAGGTCGCGGTGAAGAGCCGTGAGCAGTTCGTGGGGCGGCATCGGGGGCTGTCGGCGCATCCAGGCCGCCAGCGGGAAGAACTCCCCGTCGCGGGCGCGGGCCTCGGCGACCCCGTCGGTATAGAGAAGCAGCAGGTCGCCGGGGGTGAAGTCGAAGGTATCGATGGTGTAGTGATCGCCGATCAGCTCCGCGAGGTTGAGCAGCGGCGAGGGGGAGGTGGGTTCCAGGGTGCGGAGTCCCCCGCGGTGCAGGAGCAGCGGTGGGGGGTGTCCGCAGTTGAGGATCTCGATGCGCCCGCCCCCGTGCGGGATCTCGACCAGAAGGGCGGTGGCGAAGCGCTCCATCGGTCCCTCGGGGGGAAAGGCGGCGTTGTAACGGGTGCTGCTGGCGTCCAGCCGGCGCGCGACGCTGACCATGTCGGCCTCGCCGTAGGCCGCCTCCCGGAAGGCGTTGACGATCGCCGCGGCCGCCCCCACTGCCGGCAGGCCCTTGCCCCGCACATCGCCGATGAGCAGCCTGACCCCGTATCGCGTGTCGACCACCTCGTAGAAGTCTCCGCCGATACGGGCTTCCGCCGCGGCCGCGAGATACAGCGACTCGATCTCGACGCTCCCGAAGCGGCGGGGCATCGGACTCAGCACCACCTGTTGCGCGGCGTCGGCGACGAGCCGCACCTGAAAGAGGGTCCGCTCCCGCTGGAGCCGGACATGACTTCCGTACGCGGCCGCCACGGTGACCGCGATGATCCCCCCAGCCGTCCACCACGTCCCCAGCCCGGGGAACACGAGGCTGAGGCCGATCATCAGGAGAAGGCAGACCGTCCCCAGCAGGATGGTGGGGAGGACCGGCCACATAGCGGCGGCGAGGGCCGGCGCGGCGGGCAGGAGGCGACTGAAGGCCACGTCCGGGGGAGTGGCATATGCCAGGCTGGCGATGACGACGGTCAGGATCACCGGCGACAGCCGCACAAGCCTCCCCCGGCCTTGGCGACGACGGAGCCGCGGCCGTCCAGACTCGATCACATTTCACAGAATATCTACGCAAAGAGGGCATAGCGCTCTGGCGGGTCGGAGTCGGCTGACGCGGGTCGACTCGCCGTAAAATCGAACGAAAGCTCGAAAACGTGGGCCGAAGTGCTGGCCATTGCTCTCGCCCGGCCAGCCGGAACCCATCCCTGCGCCCCCTCGCTGGCACCACGTCGGCGGCCCGGAGCAGTTCCCGGCCTCGCACGGTGATCAGATCCGCGGCCCCGGGCCCGGCACCGATGGATCACTGCCCCGGGCTCGCCATGCCGCCGCCCGGCGAACCCCGCGTATCGAGCGATCCATCCAACGAGTGAATGCGTGGGCCGAGCCGCCCCGCCGTACCAGACCCCGCGGAGCGCCCCGGCCCCCAGGACGCCCTGGGGACGCCCTGGGCTGGCCCAGGATCGCGCTGACCGCGGTGTTCTGCGCCACCGGCGTGCTCCCCCCTGACCGGCCAGGATGGGGCGGGCCTCGCCTCACCAGCGTCTACTCCCGGCGAAGCTCACCGCGAGGCGTACGGATACCGCCCGGCTGTGATCGACGGGTACCTGGACTCCGCTTGCCCCAAAGGTGGGCGAGGCACTTACGTTCAACCGACCAACCTTCACGCTGTCGAACCCCACCCCGGCGGCCGGCGCATCGTGTTCGCGTTCTTCCCCGGCGCGGCCGCGGTCCGCCGCCCGCACCTCACGTCGACCGGCCGTCTCGTCCACTGGAGCTGACCTTGACCGATCACCTCGACCACAAAGACGTACTCCAAGCCGCTGAACGCATCCGTGGCACCGTCAGGCCCCTGGCCCTGGCGCCTGTCGACCCGGGCGCCTTCGGCGAGGCGGAAGTGTGGCTCGCGCTGGAATTCATGCAGCACACCGGCTCGTTCAAGGCACGTGGGGCCGCGAACTTCACCGCCGCTCATATCGACGAGCGGACGATGCCGGAGGCCGGGGTGGTCATCGCCAGCGGCGGTAACGCCGGCCTTGCCTGCGCATGGGCCGCTGCGCGCTGCGGCGTCGAGGCGACGGTGTTCCTGCCGGAGACCGCGCCCGCGGTGAAAGTGGATCGACTGCGGGCGTACGGCGCGACGGTCAAGCTCACCGGGACCGAGTACCACCACGCCGCCGAAGCGGCCGCCCAGCACGCCGACACGACGGGAGCGCTGCCGTCCCACGCGTACGACAACCCCCTCATCGCGGCCGGCGCGGGGACCATTCTGGAGGACATCTACAGCCGTCCCGGCGGCCCTTTCGTGGACACGATCGTGGTCGCTGTCGGTGGTGGTGGCCTCTTCGCCGGTGTCGCCGCGGCTGCCGCGCACCATGGCGTTCGGGTCGTCGCTGTGGAGCCGGAGAACTGCCGTGCCCTGAACGCTGCTGTCGCGGCCGGTGAGGTGGTGGATGTGGAGGTGTCCTCCGTGGCCGCTGATTCTCTCGGCGCCCGCCGTGCCTCCCGTATGGCGCTCCATGCCGCCGGGGCCGGTGACGTGCGTTCCGTCCTGGTGACCGACGACCAGATCGTCGCCGCCCGGCGGGCGCTGTGGGGTCACCGGCGCCTGGCGGTGGAGCATGCCGCGGCAACGGCGTTGGCTGCCCTGTCCTCCGGTGCCTACACCCCGCAGCCCGGTGAGACGGTCGCAGTGGTGCTGTGCGGAGCAAACACCGACCCCACGGACCTTGCTTGAACTTCCGCACCTCCGCATTTCCGCACTCCCGCACCTCCGCACTTCCGCACCGCCGCAGGCCCGTGGGAGTACTTCCGTGGTCCCACGGCCCCGGGGGAGCAGCCGGCACCCGAGCAGCCCGATTCGGCCGCATCAAGATTTTGCCCGCACAGCTCGGTGCGGCCGGGTAGAAAGCAAGTTCCCGACGTGAAGGAGGAGACGTGCACTTGCGGATCACGGAGGACGGGAAGCACGCGGGCCAGCCCTCGGACAAGCCGTGGACGCCGCCGCCCACGCCGCCGTCCCCGGACGGCGACCGCCCCAAGGTGGCATAGCCGATGGCCGACTCCCAACGGGGGCACGCCGAGCTTGTCCAACAGCTGCACGAGCGCGGCCTGTTGAGCCCCGCATGGCGAGAGGTGTGGGAGCGGACGCCTCGGCACGAGTTCATTCCCGAGCGCATCTGGCGGCAATTGCCGGAGCGATGCGAGTTGATCACCTCAGAGCAGGACCGATGGGCTCTCATCCACAGCGACGAGCCCGTGGTGACACAGCTGGATGACGGACGGGAGGGTGGCCCAGGCATCGCCACGTCGTCGAACAGCATGCCGTCCATGGTTGCCCGGATGCTCGGTCTGCTGAACGTGCATGACGGCGCCAGGGTGCTGGAGATCGGCACGGCCACGGGGCAGGTGGCCGACCTGCTCTGCGGCCGGTGCGGCGATGGGAACGTCACCAGTGTGGAGATCGATCGGGCTCTCTCGGTCGCGGCCGCGGAGAACCTGAACCGCCGGGGCCACGCCCCCACCTTGGTGGTCGGTGATGGGGAGCACGGCCATCCAGCCGGCGCCCCGTACGACCGGATCATCGCCACCTGCGCACTGCGGCACGTCCCGTATGAACTGGTCGAGCAGCTACTCCCTGGTGGGCTTCTGGTGGCGCCCAGGGTTGGCGACTTCTGGTGCGGTGCCTTGTTCTGCCTCACGGTGGACGAGGACGGCACCGCGTCCGGACCGTTCGCGGGCACGGCAACCTACATGCCGATGCGCTCACACCGCGGCGCCGCCGGCGCCACCCCGGACACCTCCTCGCCCAGGTCCCGGTCCGTGGCCGTCCTGCCCCAGGAGACGATCAACCCCGGATTCGCGTTGTACGCGGGCGCCCGACTCCCAGGAGTCACCCTCGTCGAAGGGCGGGAAGACGGGAACCTGCGCGTGTGGGTGACCGACGGTCGAGGATCGGGAGCCATCGCGGACGCTGACGGTACGGTCAGCGAGTTCGGGGACCGCGGCTTGTGGGCTGACGTTGAGGCGGCATGGAGCGAGTGGGACAGGCATGACCGTCCATCGGCCGGTGACATGGGGCTGACGGTCACGAAGTCCGGCGAGAGTGTCTGGCTGCGCAGGCCCGCCCAAGTGGTGGTGCCCGCCAAGCCCCCGCACTCGCCGTCGCAGAGCGGCAGCCTCTGAGCCCTCAATCCCGTACGTCTCAGCTGCGCTTGGCCCGCCGGCGCAGAGCCGTCTCGGTTGCCTCGTCGGCAGGGAAGAAGAGCTCGACGGACAGCTCGGACAGGGTGACGTCCATGGGGGTCCCGAATGTGCCCATCATGGTGAACAATGACAGCTCCGCACCGTCGATTTCCACCTGCCAGGACAGCACCGGGTCGTCTGCGCCGTCGGGGGACAGTCGGCTCCAGCCGCGACGGTCGGGGATGTCCGGCCAGGTGGCGATCTCATCGGCCAACGCGGCGAGGACGGTGTCCTGAGTCCGCACAACGGCCCGGTCGAGCCGGCGCAGCAAGTGGGCTGACCATGGGGAGAAGTTGCGCGTACGGCGGGCCAGACCGTCGGGATGCAGTGCGGTGCGGAAGAGGTTGGTCGGCATGCCGCGTACCTCTTCCGGGATGCCGGAGATCAGCCGACGCCCGGCCTCGTTGGTGAGCCGCACATTCCACTGCCCGTCGATCGCGGCACCGGGAAACGGGTCGTGCGCGTTCAGGAGCGTCTGCAATGAGGCGCGGATCCCGGACAGCGCCGGATCGGTCAGTGGCGTCTCCGGGAAGTGGGGAGCGTAACCGGCCGCCAGCAGCCAGTCGTTCCGCTCACGCAGTGGCAGGTCGAGGTGCCTGGCAATGGCCGTGATCACCTGGGGGCTGGGCTTCGACTTGCCCAGCTCGACAAAGCTCAGATGACGAGGCGAGATCCCGATTTCGTGTGCCAGATCCATCTGGCTGCGGCGGGCCAGGTCCCGTCGCCGACGAATCAGGTCTCCGACGGTCACAGTGGTCACAAACCACGACGGTATCCGGCGCATGCGCGGGAAACGAGTACCTCTCAGGTATTCGCATTGCGGTCCACGGCGGCCACACGATGGCCGAGTTCCAGCAGACCTGTAGCTGTGAGAGGACCTCAGTCATGCCCTACTTCGACACCACCGACGGAACCCGGCTCTTCTACGCGGAGGCGGGTCCGGCCGACGGCCGCACTGTCGTGTTCGCCCATGCCTGGGCGTTCAACAGCGGGATGTGGAACTACCAGGTCCCCGCCGTCATCGCCGCCGGCATGCGCTGCGTGGTCTACGACCGGCGCGGCCACGGGCGCTCCGACGTGCCCGGACAGGGCTACCACCTCGACCGCCTCGCCGACGACCTGGCCGACCTGCTCGCCCACCTGGAGCTGCGCGACGTCGTACTGGTCGGACACTCCATGGGCGCGGCCGAGGCGGTCCGTTGCCTGACACGTGGGGGAGACGAGCGCGTCAGGGGAGTCGTCCTGAGCGCGCCCACCACACCGTTCCTGCTCCGCACGGACGACAATCCCGAAGGCCCCGTCTCGGCGGCAGCGGCCGAGACCGCCCGCACGCTCATGCGTCGCGACATCGGGGCCTTCGTCGCGGCCACCTCCGGCACCGAGTGGTTCGGACCCGGCTACCAGGTATCGGCCGGGCTGAGCGACTGGACCAGCCGACAGTTCGTCGACACCCCTCTTCAGGTCCTGCTGTCGACGAACACGACATGCATCAATGCGGACCTGCGCACGGAACTCACCGCGATCACGGTGCCCGCCCTGGTCATCCAGGGGGATGCCGACCGCTCGGCCCCGATCGAGCAGACCGGGCGCAGGACCCATGCGCTGCTTCCCGACTCGGAGCTCGTCGTGATCGATGGCGCCGGCCACGGCCTCTACATGAGCGATCCGGACCGCTACAACAAGGAGGTGCTCGCCTTCGCGAACGCGCTGCCCCACTAGCCCTGTTGCGGGCTGAGATCTTCTGACGCTCTCCCTCCCGCGCCCACGGCCGCGACGACGAGGACACGGTGGCCGGGTGCGGTCAGGGACCAGGCATCCGAGGTGGGTTGCCCACGGCGTCAGTTCGCAGCCGAAGAGAGATTGGCGGCGCCGAAGGAGACCGAGAACCTCGCGCACCAGATCACGGCGGAGCGGAACTTCGACAGGTCCGTGCCGTTCGGGACGGCATAGTTCTGGTTGCCGAGGTTGCCCTTGAGCTTCCCCAGCTCGACCGCCCCGTCGCCGAGTCCCGTCTTCACCTCGTCGGCGTCCCGGGTCGAGAGGTAGACACGTACATCGGGTCCTTCCGAGGTCTTTAGGTCCTCCAGCCGCAGTACCTGGCCGCCGTCCGTCAGCCGCACGGTGCGGGCGGTACCGCTCGTGGCGTGCTCATGCGCGACGAAGTGCCCCTGGGCGAGGTACTGGGGTTCTGACGGCTGGGCGGTGGAGGTGTCCGGCTTCTTCATCGCGGTTGCGGAGGCGCTCGGTGGCGCCTCGTTCACGGTGGTGTTGGTGAACGCCTTCCACGGTTGGAAGAGGGCGAGCCCGAAGCCGGCGGCGAGCAGCAGGACGATGAGGGTGGGTGCGAGGGTACGACGGGACAGCCGAAAACGGTCCGGCACAGGGGCCTCCTGAGGTGCGGTGCGGGGCGACCCGGCGGCCACCCCCATCACGCGCCCAGGAAACCAGGGCAGGCCGCGTCGGGGGCCGCTGTGGAGTTCACCGTAAGCCTCCGGTAATCACGTCCCGTGGTGCGGACCAGAGACAGGGTGCCTTGACGGTCCGCCGGGCCGGAATCCACGGCTGGCCGCGTGGGTGACTCACGGCACGGTCCAGAGCGGTGGAGAACTCGGCCGCGATGGTGGCCATGTCACGAGAGTGAGTCCCGGTCAGCTTCATCAAGAAGAAGCCGGCCCTGCAGACGTCGTCGGACCTCTTTCTCTCCGATGAATGAGCCGCGGACACCTCCGGCGCCTCACCGAGCTGGTCATCCTCACTTCGATGGCTGCCGCTCGGTCTCGCGAAACCCATCGACGTCCACGACGGCCTGAGCGAAGGCCTCAGGTGCTTCCTGAGGCACATTGTGTCCGATGCCCCGCAAAGTCCGGTGCGCATATCGACCACTGAACTTGTCGCGATAGGACGAGCCGCCACCCGCGGGCGTGAAGGGGTCGGTCCCGCCGTCCAGGGTGATCGTGGGCACGGTGATCACAGGGCTCTCGGCGAGGCGTCGTTCGAGATCGTCATAGCGCGGATCCCCCTCGGCCAGGCTCAGCCGCCAGCGGTAGTTATGGATCACGATGCTGACATAATCCGGATTGCTGAATGATGCCGCGGTGCGATCGAACGTGGCTTCATCGAAATTCCAGGTCGGAGAATTGAATTTCCACACCAGCTTTGCCAATTCGCTCCGGTTCTGCTCGAGGCCGAGCCGTCCTCTTTCTGTGGCGAAGTAGTACTGATACCACCATGCCCATTCGAGCTTCGGCGGCAGCGGCTTCTTGTTGGCCGCACGGTTCGTGATCAGATATCCGCTCACGGATACCAGCCCCTTTACCCGTTCCGGCCACAAGGCGGCAATGATGTCCGCGGTCCGCGATCCCCAGTCGTAACCGGCAAGAATTGCCTTGTCGATCCGCAAAGCATCCATCAATGCGATGATGTCGAGCGCGAATACCGACTGCTGGGCGTTCCGGAACGTCTTGCCCGACAGGAAACGCGTCGTGCCGTAGCCACGCAGGTACGGGACGATGACCCGGTATCCCCTGGCCGCGAGTAATGGCGCGACCCTAACGTAGCTATGGATGTCGTAGGGCCAGCCGTGCAGAAGAATGACTGCGGGGCCGCGGGCCGGGCCCGCTTCCGCGTATCCCACATTCAGGACGCCGGCCCTGACCTGCTTCAACGGGCCGAAAGACGGTTCCGTCGCCGGGTTCTTCCTTCTGCGGTCGGCCGCCGGCGAAGCCTGGTTGTGGGCGCTGGACACGGCCCTGGAACAGGCCGGTGAAAGGACAGCCGCCGAAACCGCGGCCACTCCCCGGCCGACGGCCTTCCCGAGAGTTCTCCTACTGATCATGTCCATACTTCCCGTGAAGCTGTGGTCAGCCCTCACTCGGGTTTCGTCGCTGTGAATGCAGGAAATCCCTACCCGGTTCGGCAGCCGACGCATCGCCGGTCACGGTAACGCCAGGCCATCGGACGAAGGCTGTGCGACCGTGTCGGTGACGGAAGCCGCCGCGAGCTGGCGCTGGAGCCCAAACCGGTAGCCCAGTTCTACGCCGAGACCATGGGGGCACTGGGATTGCTGGGCATTCGGACGCGCATATACCCGCAGCCCAACGAGGTGGACTCGGCGATCCCGTCCGCGGGCGACTACCGGCACGCCTCCTACGACCCGATGCCGTGCGACTGTTCTGGGGCCAACTGCTTCAGGCGTACCGGGTGTTCGGGGAGTTCGGACCCATTTCGTCGGCAAGGACAGCCCCGTCCAACCCATGCTATGACGCCGCAGTTGATCCAACTTGTCATGCCCAGAAACGCAACCGGCGCCACTGACATACCAGTGCCCCAGAGCCGCCACTCGACGCCAAGGCCAACCGTCTTACCCGCACCGTCGGGGCGGAACGCTCCCACGCCGACTCACGCGCCCACGCACTCAAGCGCCAGGCACGTCCGCCCCCGGCGGGAACCTCGGTCCAGGACGGCTGTACCCAACCAACGACGAATCTCCCACTCAGGACACCAGCTATCCCTCCCGCGCCCACGGCCGCAGCTTCTCCGGGTTGCGGACCGCCCAGATCCGGGTGACGCGCCCGGCGGAGACGTCGAACGAGGCCACGGTCACGACGACGCCGGCACGCCGGGCCACCAGGCCCGGCACGCCGTTGACCGATCGCTCCAGGAGTTCGAGCCCGGGAGTCTTGTCGGCAATGGCGACCATGTACTGGGCGATGCGCGCGCCGCCCTCGACCGGGTGCAGGACGGTGCCGACCATGCCGCCACCGTCGGCGGTCATCACGGCGGCCGGGTTGAGGAGACCGACGAGGGCTGCGATGTCCTTGTTCTCCCAGGCCTCTTTGACGTGCCTCACCACGTCTGCCTGGCCGGTCGCCGTCACCGGAACGCTCGCGGCGCCCACCCGCCGCCGGGCAGAGGCCGCCAGCTGTTTGCAGGCCGCAGGGGTCCGGTCGAGGACGTCGGCGATCTCGGCGAACGGGTAACGGAAGACGTCGTGCAGGACGAACGCCACCCGCTCGGCGGGCGTCATCGACTCCAGGACGACGAGGAAGGCCATGGCCACCGACTCGTCCCGGACGATCTGGTCGGCGGGGTCCGGAGGGCCGGCGGGGTTGGCGCCGCCCGCGGGGTCCCACTCGGTGCGGTCGGGCAGCGGCTCGGGCAGCCACGCGCCGACATAGCGTTCACGGCGGGCCCGCGCCGAGCCGAGCAGGTCCAGGCAGATCCGGCTGGTCACCGTCGTCAGCCAGGCGCCGGGGGACAAGATCTCCTCCTGCCGGCTGCGCGGCAACCCGTACCAGCGTGTGTAGGCATCCTGTACGGCGTCCTCGGCCTCGGTCACCGAACCGAGCAACCGGTAAGCGACATTGATCAGTTGGCGTCGCTCGCCGATTACCTCGTCTGCGCTGGTCCCGACAGTCCCCATGCTTCCGGCCGCCCCCTCGCCTTACCTTTCGCAGGCCCGCGTCGTCGGGTTGGTGAGACCTTACCGATCTACTGCCCGAGGGCGGAAAAGGGGACCGTGACATGGCCACTCAGGTAACGGCGACGGCGGCGGCGAACGCACAGCGCGGCTCCTCGTTCCTGCGGATCGTGATCGCCCTGCAGACCCTGACCATCTTCGTTCAGGCGGTCTCCGCCGGCCTGTTGCTGACCTCGTCCTACGGCGAGACGCTGCACAGTGTCGGAGCCCGTGTGATGTACGGGGCGTCGATGCTGTACGTGCTCGCGGCGGTCCTGGCGTGGAAGCCGGGCGGCGGCTCGCCCCGGCCTGTCTGGCATGCCTCCGGTTTCCTCGCCCTCGCCTCGGTCCAGGTCGTGCTCGGCATCGCGCACGTCCCGTCGGTCCATCTCCCCCTGGGCGTCTTGATGTTCGGCCTGAGCGTGCTGTCGCTGGCCCGGCGCTGAGGGGGCGGGGTGGGTCATCTTCCATGAGCACGCAGGAGACATCCATGGCCGCGGGCCACGGCTGTGAGCGGGGCGCGGGGGTCGCCGTCCGCGGTGGCCTCGCGCAGCTGCTCGTTCAGC
Organism: Streptomyces bugieae; assembly: GCF_036352915.1. Lineage (NCBI taxonomy): Bacteria > Bacillati > Actinomycetota > Actinomycetes > Kitasatosporales > Streptomycetaceae > Streptomyces > Streptomyces bugieae. The sequence continues at coordinate 72,258 of NZ_JAZBJP010000001.1, read as the reverse complement.
TGGAGGGAGGGAACAGGTTTCCTCGTGCTCGCCGCAGGCCGCCGAGTCCGTTAGATGACCATTCTTGGTGATGCCGGGCCTGGCTCAGGCGAATTCTGCGATGCGCATGGAGATTCGCAGGTCAGCGCTGACATCGCGATAGTGTCCGATTGGTCTGAGCCGTAACCAATTTGGCAGTTTCTTGTCTTTTACGATGTCTGGGCCGTCCCTGATGGTGAGACCTGCACCGGTGGCGACATGCCAACGGTGGAGGCCGCAAGAGACAGGAAGCCCTGCACATGGCTCCGATCCCTGTTAAGCCAGGCATCTACAAGATCCACGCCCACATCATCGGCCCGACCTCCCTGGTAACAGCCACCGAGTACGCCACGAAGAACGGCGCCCCGGTCATCACCGACCGGCTGAACCCCCTGCCCATCGAGCAGGAATGGACCATCGAACCCACTGAGCCCGTGCCAGGGGCTCCGTATGTGATCCACCTCGCCTATCACGAGGGAGCTGGACTCGTGACCCCCGAGGACAGGCTCTGGGTCAACAGCGTTCCGCGCGACGAATGGGCACAGTTCACGTTCGAGAGGGTGATCGGCGGGGTCAAGATCCTTTCGGGTAACGGTCTCGCCCTGCGCTCCGGTCACCGCGGCGCACAGATCGAACTCGTCAAGCCCGCGCCCGAGTTCCAAGAGACGTGGACCCTGGAATTCGTGAGGCCACTCGACGAGGAGTAGCCAGCAGCCCATGGGGCGACCCGGAACGGGCAGTCGGGTCGCTCCACCCCTGGGGCGTCTGATCAGCAGCGACACGGGCGGGTGCATCCAGTGAAAGCAGCGCCGCTGTGGCCGCACTGTTGCCGGCTGTGTGCGCCTTCTACTGGAGGCCGGGCCGGCCGGCTGCCGGCCGGTCACGTCACGTCAGCGAGTTGAGCGCAGACACGATGTCGGACGGTTCGGCTCGCACGGTGTAGTCGGTCGACACGAATGCCCACCGGATGACGCCGGTCCGGTCGATGACGTAGGTGGCGGGCAGCGGCAGCGTGCGGGCATTGCTGCTGTTGACGCGCTGCAGGTCGAAGCCGAGTTGGTCGTAGAGGTCGCCGAGTTCCTCCGAGAGGTCGAAGGCGATGCCGAACGCCTTGGCCACCTCGGAGCCGTCATCGCTCAGGACCTCGAAGGCGAGCTGCTCCTTCTCGATGAGGGAAAGCGACTCGTCGGGGATCTGGGGCGAGATGGCCACCAGTCGTGCACCACAGGCAGCTATTGCATCGTGGTGCTGCTGCAGCGCGCGGAGGGCGAGGTTGCAGTACGGGCACCACGCGCCGCGGTAGAAGGTCAGCACCACAGGCCCGTCCGCAAGCAGGCTGTCCAGCGTGACCTCCCTCCCTGTGGCTGAGGGGAGCGTGAACCGCGGAGCCTGGGCGCCCACGCCAACTGCACGTCCCGCCATGCCGGTTGCGGCGAGTTCTCGCGCGCCACGATCCATGATCTCCAGCGCGTCCGCGGAAAGCTTGTGGTGCTTGGTCTCGAACAGCTCCTGAAGCTCATCACGAAGGCTCATGTCCAGGATCCTCTCTCCGGAAAAACCCGGAACGCTCGTTCCAGGATGGGGCGTTGACCACAATGATCGGGTAGTGGCGTCCGCGTCAAGGGCTATCCTGAAACGAACATTCCAGGACCGGAGAGCAGTAACGCATGCCCGACATCAAGCACTTCGACCCCGACAACGCACTCGAACGCGCCGAGCGACTCTTCTGGCAGCACGGCGCCGCCAAGGCATCGATCCAGGCGGTCACCGTCGCGACGGGCCTCAACCGCTCAAGCCTCTACGCCACGTTCGGCGGGAAACGAGAGCTCTACCTGGCCACCCTGCGCCGCTACGTCCACCACCGCGCGCGGCCGGCGCAAAGGTGGCTTACGGAGGACGGCCGTGGGCTGCCGGCCATCCGGGAGTTCTTCAGCGCACTGATCACGGCGCGCTGCTCGGGCGAGCACGCGGGCTGGGGCTGCATGCTCGTCAACGCTCATACTGACGCCGATCACACCGATCCCGAGATTCGCACCCTGCTCGACGAGCACCATCGGCAACTGCGGGACGCCATGCACGACGCCCTCCAAAATGCGCGCGAGCAGGGGCAGTTGGCTCCAGGAGTCTCAGTCGAGGCCGCTGCCGAGGGCCTGGTTCTCCTCGCTTATGGGGTGAACGTCCGCTCCCGCAATGGGGCCGACGCCGACTCGCTGCTCAGCACCGTCACCGCCACCCTTGGGCTGCTCGGCGCGCAGCATGCGGCTGAGAGGGACTAACAGCGTGGGGCCGTTCGCTGCCATTCCCCGTCCGGGACTGCTCGTTGGACAGTTTGCGAGGACGGCAGTCGGCCCACGGCGGCTGATTACGGCTCTGCCGCGGCGATATACCGTGTGGCCATGTCGGCGTTCATACAACAGCTCCCCGCACTGATCGGTGTGGTAATTGGAGCCCTGGGATCGTACTTGGCCAGCACGCGCGGCGACCAAGCCCGCTTCCGTCGTGAGCAGGCGGCCCGTTGGGAAGAGCGACGACTGACGGCCTACGCCGACTACGCCAGGTCGCTGAAGAAAAGTGTCACCCTGGCATACCGGATCGCGGCACACCTGGGCAACGACCCTCACCCGCACCCCCTGTCACCCGAGGAAGCGGCGCCTCACCTGGCCGATGCCACTGATGCCCGGGACCCCGCCGGGGAGGCACTGTTGATGCTCGGCACCCCGGATGTGGTGCAGAAAGCCCGCGAATGGGTCGTCGTGGTGATGGAGATGGAAGGGTTCCTGCGCGACCGGACTCATAGCCCGGAATCCTGGTCCACCATGCTTCAGCGCCAACGCACGGCCCGTGAGGGGTACTACGCCGCCGTCCGCCGTGACCTGGCGCTCCCACCTGGCCATTCCGGGGACTGGCGACTTGCCCGGCCCCAGACTCCCTGAGTACCCACGGCCATGGCGGCCCGTGGCCGTCGAGCTCGGGGCGTCAAGCCTGAGCGTTTTCGGCCTTCGCCGCCGAATGGTGCGCCGTGCTCAGCAGCACCCCCACCTCACCCCACATGAACGTCCCGGCGTGGCCGGTCGATCAGGAATCGAGAAGCGCGGGACAACAAGCCGCTTCTAGCCTGCTCGTCATGGACATCACGATTCACACGAGCTCCCTGCCGCACGACACTGGGGTGTCTGTCTTGGCAGGCCCCAGGGGCTCGTGAGCGTCGATGGAAGAGGAAAGAAGGGGGATTGCTTCATGTGTCTGCCCGAGTGGCGACGTGCACGCGTGGAGGCGCAGCGTCTGACCGATTTTGCGCGGCTGCGCCGCGTCCGCGACCGAATCGACAGGGAGTACGCGCAGCCGCTGAATGTGGAGGCGCTCGCCGTCGAGGTGAACATGTCGGCCGGGCACCTCAGCCGGCAGTTCCGGGCCGCCTACGGCCAGTCGCCGTACGCGTACCTGATGACGTGTCGCATCGAGCGGGCCACGGCGCTGCTGCGGCGCGGCGACCTCAGCGTCACCGAGGTCTGCTGCGCGGTCGGCTCCGCGTCGCCGGGTACGTTCAGCACCCGCTTCACCGAGTTGGTCGGCATGGCGCCCGGGGCGTTCCGGCGCCTCGCGGTGGAAGCGACGGCCGACCGTGCCGATGCCACAGGCTCGCTGCCCCTCGCGCCGTCCGCGGCGTGTGCACCGTCCTGACTCCCGGCTCCGAACTCCCGCCCAACCTGCCTCATCATCCCCAAAACGAGAGGAAATCTGCCATGCAGCACACCAAGTCGCCTGCCGAGAACTCCGGCACGGCCGCCGAGCAGGACAACGGATTCACCGCCGAGGAGCGGGCCGCGATGAAGGAGCACGCGCAGGAGCAGAAGAAGACGGCGGCGCGGCGCGGTTCGCGGGCGGAGAAGGAGGCGGCAGCGGAGCGGGATGTGCTCGCCAAGATCGCGGAGATGCCGGAGGCGGACCGGGTCCTCGCCGAACGCATCCACGCCATCGTCAAGGCTGCCGCCCCGGACCTCACGCCCAAGCTCTGGTACGGGATGCCCGCCTACGCCAGGGACGGCAAGGTCATCTGCCACTTCCAGAGCGCGCAGAAGTTCAAGTCCAGGTACGCCACGCTCGGATTCAGCGACCAGGCGGCGCTCGACGACGGCACCATGTGGCCGGCCGCGTACGCCCTGAAGGAGCTGACCGCGGCCGACGAACAGCGCATCAGCACGCTCGTCAAGAAGGCGGTCGGCTGAGGCCAGTCGGGGCAAATCTCCCCCCGGGATGCGTGACCGTCTCGTTCACCCGGCTCGTCGCCGGCCGCACCCACGAACGCTCTTCCTCAACCGATTGCCAAGCTCCGGCCCGTACCAGCTGGATCCCGCCATTCGACGGGCGAGTTCGACGTAGGCGGCGACATCCTTGACCGTATGGCCAGGCAGTCTGTGCAGGGTGACCACGGTAGAGGTGGTGTGTGGTGAGTGAGGGGATGAGCAGACGTGGATGTGTATGAGGCCGTGGCCAGTCGCCGGGCCGTGCGGGCCTTCAGCGATGAGCCGGTGTCCATGGAGATACTCGAAGGAGTGCTGGCTGCGGCGGCGCGGGCTCCGTCGAGTGGCAACCTCCAGCCGTGGCATGTGTATGTCGTGACCGGCGGGCCCTTGGCTGAACTGAAGAGGCGCGCGACAGCCCGGGCACTGGCCGGAGACCCGGGGGATGAGCGGGAGTATCCGATGTACCCGGCCGAACTGACCGCGCCCTATCGGGACCGCTTCTCCGCTGCGGCCGCCCAGCGGTACAAGGCGCTGGGAATCGAGCGCGACGACCCTGACAGGCCCATGAAGATCGCCGCCTTGAACTCGGCGGCGTTCGGGGCGCCGGTCGTACTGTTCTGCTACCTCGACCGGACGATGGGACCCGGGCAGTGGGCGGACGCGGGGATGTACCTGCAGACGGTCATGCTGTTGCTGCGGGCGGAAGGGTTGCACAGCTGCCCCCAGGTGATGTGGACGGTGTATCGCAAGACCGTCAGCGACATCGTCGGAGCTGATGACGGGCTCGTGCTGTTCTGCGGTGTCTCCGTGGGATTCGAGAAGGAAGGCGCGCCACGGCTGCGTACCGGCCGGGCGGACATGGCAGAAACAGTGAGCTTCATCGGACGGTGAGGGGCAGAGCCCGGGCCGCCGGGTTCCGGTAGCCCGGGCCGTGGCTGCACGGGCGGTACCGACCGGGCCTACTCGACGGATTCGTCGCCGAGACAGGACTCATCCCGGCCCCGCCGTGACGTCGCCACGCGCCGAGATCCTCAGCAGGTGTGATCGCGGACCATGGCTGCGACACCTGGGATCAGGGCGAACGCTGCGCGCATGTGCGTGGCGAGTGCCTCGCGGTCCTGGGTGGTGGCGTGCGGCACCGACCAGTTCTCCAGGGCGCGGTGCCAGGCAGCCACGAAGAGGTCGAGGAGGAGCCGGAGCCGCGCGCGGTCGGCCGCGGGGGTGCCGAGGCGGTCCCCGACGGTGTTGACGATGGCGGCGGAGACCTCTGCGCAGTGGCGGAGGCTGTGTGCAGCCAGGGTGGGGGTGCGGTCGGCGAGGGCGCGGCTGACCAGGAAGCGGTGCTCCCAGCCGTCGGCCATGGTCTCGACGGCGGTGAAGAGGGCGTTCTCGAAGGCGGTGAGCAGGTCGTCGGCAGGCAACTGTGCGTCGACGAGCACTTCTTGGTAGGCGGCCCACAGCTCCTTCTCAGGGGCGAGGGCGAGGTCTTCCTTGGAGGCAAAGGCGCGGAAGAAGGTGCGCTTGGAGACTTCGACGGCATCGACGATCTCGTCGAGTGTGACCGCCGCGAATCCCCTTTGGGAGAAGAGTTCCAGGGCGGTGTCGACCAGGGCCTGACGGGTGCGCAGCTTCTTGCGCTCGCGCAGTGACTGCGGCGGGTTCGTTGGCTTGGATGCCTGCTCCATGCGCGTAGCCTATCAACCGCTTTTGCCACTTGCACGCTTATGCCACTGAGTGGCACTATCCCCTCGTCGTCGATCTTGCTCGCCGTGACCTGGGAGGCAACTGCCGTGCGCGCACTGACCATTGACCATTCGGCATCGGGACACCTCGCACTCGGGGAGGTGCCCGAACCGCAGCCGGCGGCGCATCAGGCGCTGGTACGGGTGCACTCGTTCTCCCTCAACCACGGAGAAGCCGCGCACGCCATACCCGGGGGCGAAGCGGGCACGGTGCCTGGCTGGGACGCGGCAGGTGTGGTCCTACGGGCCGCGGCAGACGGGTCGGGACCCGCGGCCGGAACCCCCGTAGTCACCCTCGGCGCCGACGGAGCCTGGGCCGAGCTCCGGGCCGTCGACACGGACTGGATCGGCGCCGTGCCAGAGGGCACCGACCTCGGCGCGGTCAGCGCGCTGCCGGTGGCGGCGGGCTCGGCGCTGCGTGGACTACGTCGCCTGGGGCCAATCCTTGGCCGCCGGGTGCTGGTGACCGGCGCCGGGGGTGGTGTGGGAAGGTTCGCCGTGCAACTCGCGGCCCGCGGTGGGGCGCACGTCATCGCGGCGACCAGCGATCCATCCAAGGCAGACGTGCTGCGCGCTCTGGGGGCGGACGAGGTGGTGACCGGTCCGGAGGGACTGGCGTCCATCGAGCCGGTCCATGGGGTGATCGAGCTCGTCGGCGGGTCCGAACTGGTCGCCGCCTACGACACGTTGGCGCCGCACGGCACGCTGGTGGCGATGGGACACGCCTCCGGGGCGGGCGAGCACTTCGAGTTCGGCACCCTCTTCGGAAACGAGGGACGGCACAACCGCACCCTCGCCACCTACTTCCTGCTGGACGACGCGGCAGGGATCGGCACCGACCTGTCCTGGCTCGCCTCCCTCGTGGCACGCGGGGAGCTCGACCCGCAGGTCGGCTGGCGCGGCGACTGGTCACGGGCGGCAGAGGCGACCGAGGCACTCATCGCGCGACGCGTGCGAGGAAAGGCCGTACTTGACGTGTTCTGAACGCCGTGGAGGCAGGAACACCAGCCCCCAACGCCGGTCTTCCCGCCAGCCGTGGCCGGCCCCTGTCGGAGCCCGACGGCCCGCGCTCGATGCGGTCAACATCCCGCTGAGGGGCGGGCGTCCCACCAGGCGAGGGCCTCTCTGAGCCGGGCTGCTGTGGTGAAGAGGTGACCGTGTATGCCGGTTGCCTCGGCGGCCTGGATGTTTTCCTGTCGGTCGTCGACGAAGAGGATGCGATCCGGCTCCTCGTGCAGGGCGTTCAGGCACCACCGGTAGGCATCCGGCTCAGGCTTGGCGTGGCCGATACGGCACGAGAAGGCGCGGACCGGGAAGTGCCGGAGCCAGGGATGGTGCGTTTCGTAGTGTGCGGCCAGCTCCTCGGGGATGTTGGACAGGAGCGCGATCCGGCGGCCGGATGCGGCGAGTTCCTCCACGAAGGCGACCATGGCGTCGTCGACCGCGTTCCAGCTGGCGATATCGGCCTCGATGAGGTCCGTGATCCGGCGACTGTCGAAGCGGGTGTCGAGAGCGTCGGCCAGCCGTTGCCAGTAGCCGGGGCCGGTCACCTCTCCGCGGTCGTAGGGCGGGCGCAGCGCCCAGTACGCCTCCCAGAAGGCCGGGGCGTCGACATCCGCCGTTCGGGCCAGCCGGTCCCTGCCTTCCGCGGACTGGTGGCGGGCGATGACACCGAACAGGTCGAAGAGCAGGGTGGGCGTGGTGCCGGTCATGCGGTCACACCTTCCGTACGGTCACGCCCGCGGCGGCCAGTGCGTCGGCTTCGTCGCCCGGGGCGGCCTCGTCGGTGACGACCGCGTGCAGGGCGGATGCGGGGGCGACGAAGGCGAGGGCGGTGCGGGTGAGTTTGGCGGACTCCGCGACGGCGAGGACGCGGCGGGCCGAGGCGATCGCGGCGCGTTTGACGGCGGCGTCCTCCAGGTCGTAGGCGGTCAGGCCGTCCGTCGCGGTCAGGCCGCAGCAGCCGATGACGGCGGTGTCGAACCGCAGGGCCGCCAGGGACGCCTCGGTCAGGGGGCCGGTCAGTGCCAGCTCGCCCGGCCGGGGCCGGCCGCCGGGCACCAGCAGTGTCAGCTGCGGTGTTCCCGTCAGGGTGTTGACCGCGTGCAGGGACAGCGGCATCACGGTCAGGCGGCGGTGTGCCAGTGCGCGGGCGACTTCCAGGCAGGTGGTACCGCTGTCGAGAACGACGGACTCCCCATCGGCGATCAGCCCGGCGACCTCGGCGGCGATCCGCCGCTTGACCTCCATACCCTCCTGCGCCCGCAGCGCGAAGGGCGGTTCCTCGCCGCGCAGCACCAGGCTTCTGGCCCCACCCCGGTAGCGCTCCAGAACTCCCTGGTCGGCCAGAACCTCCAGGTCGCGGCGGATGGTCATCTCCGAGGCGCCGGTGAGCCCGGCCAGTTCCGCGACGCCCATCCGGCCCGCTTCCCGCACGGCTTCGGTGATCTGCCTCAGTCGGTCTGTACTTCCCATGTGTCAATTTGAACACGTCGCGTGTGGGTAGATCAATCTTTCGAACATGAATCATGTTCGCTATGTTCGTATCCATGGAGAGAACGCTGCGGCGTGGCCGGCTGGCCACCACTGCCTACTTCGTCCTGAACGGCTTCCTCATGGGGATGTGGATCGTCCACATACCCGCCGTCGAGCACCGCGCGGGCATCACCCACGCCGTGCTCGGCTGGCTCCTGCTGCTGCTCGGTGCCGGAGCCTTCGCCGGCATGCAGATCGTCGGCCCGCTCACCGACCGGTTCGGCGCCCGCCGCGTCGTACCGGTCAGCGCGGCACTGTGCAGCACTGCCGTGGTCCTGCCTGGCCTGGCCACCGGCGTCTGGCCGCTAGGGGCGGCGCTGCTGCTGCTCGGCTTCGGCAACGGTTGCCTGGACGTCAGCATGAACGCCCATGCCGTCCAAGTGGAACGCGGCTACCGACGGCCGGTCATGTCGGCTTTCCATGCCATGTTCTCCATCGGTGGCGTCCTGTCCGCGCTGGTCGGTGCGCGCACGCTCAGCTGGGGCGTGGGGCCACCGGCAACCCTCGGCGCGGTGGCCGTCTTCGGCCTCGCCGTATCCGTGCTGGCCGCGCCCGCGCTGCTGCCACCCGAGCGTGCCCGTGCCGCTGAGGCCCCCGCGTCCGAGATGCGGCCGCGACGGCCCCGCATTCGCCGAACTCCCCGGCGCATCTGGGCACTCGCCGCTCTCGCGCTGATGCTCATGCTCTGCGAAGGGGTGGCCAACGACTGGAGCGTGCTCCAGCTGCGGGACGTCCTGGACGCGCCCGCCGCCACCGCCGCCCTCGCCTACGGAGCTTTCGCCACCGCCATGACCGTCGGCCGCCTGCTCACCGACCGGGTGGCCGAGCGGTTCGGCCCCACGGCCGTCCTCCGCTATGGAGCATCCGTCGCCGCACTCGGCCTGATGGTGTCGGCACTGTCCTCGTGGATTCCCCTGGCGCTGATCGGTTGGACCCTGTTCGGGGCCGGGCTGTCCGGCTGCATCCCCCAACTCTTCAGTGCCGCGGGCCACGCCGACCAGGACGCCGCCGGGGCCAATGTCTCCCGCGTCGCCGGCCTCGGCTACCTCGGCATGCTCGCCGGGCCTGCCGTCATCGGACCCCTGACCCGCTTCGTCCCGCTCAACCTCACGTTCTTCCTGCCCGTGACGTTCTGCGTCATCGCCGCCTGCACGGCCGGCATCCTGCGCTCACGCAACAGCGCTCCCAGCCGCCTGGAGGCCGAGCCCGTATGACCGGGACGTGCCAGCCCCGGCCGCTCCGTGGTCAAGTGAATCTTTGAGTCATTGCCCCGATCCAGGGGATGCGGACCTGTCAGGCCCCTCCGTTGTCGCGCGCTCCGGGCGAGCGCCGCGGCCCCTCGACTGGCGCACGGCCGTTTGAGAGTTTCCGTTATGTCCGGAATATTCGTAGAGGGTATGCACGCCTTCCCGTGGCTACGTTCTGTAGCGCCATGCCCCACCACTGTGATCCCCCCGGTGTCCGTCCAGGAGGAGTTCCCGCATGACCACAACCCGGGTGTGCCCTGACTCGCCGCCCGTCGTGGAACTCCCCGTCCCCCCGCCGCGTACGTCGCGGGCGATCCAGGGAAACCTCCTGGCGGCGTTCACCAGCGGCGGCGACACCAACGACTTCGACCACGCGAACGACACCAGGGGTGGCGTGCCCCCTGCGCGGCGCACATCCGCCGAACGGATCCCCGCGCGGCAGGGGAGAGACGGCCGGCCCGAGCGCGGAAAGCCACCGCATCCTGCGCGGCATCCCCTACCGAGGGAACTCGACCACGGCCCGAAGGGCGACGTCACCAACATGGCGCAGTCTCTCACCACCAAGGGCATGGCATACGCCGTCACCCCTCCCGCACCACGCTCCGTCACCTCGCCGCGGGCGATCCACCGCCCAGAACCTGACGGGCCCTTCCATCCGGTTCATCCGGCATTCCCCCACCTCTGACATAGGAAGCGACGCATGGACAGCAGCACCTTCACGGTCCCCCCGTCCAGCAACGGCCACGGCCCCGAACCCGAACCTCCCTCGGAACTCCACCGGCAGCTCGCCCGTGCCCTGCTGCTGATCGGCCCGAACGACGAAGACCTCAAACTGCGCTATCTCAAGACGCTGATCGACAACGGTCTGCCCCCGACCACCGCCGCCGAGCGCAAGCGTGTCCTGATCGTCGGCGCCGGCATCGCCGGTCTGGTCGCCGGTCACCTGCTGAAAAACGCCGGCCACGAGGTGACCATCCTGGAGGCCAACGCCAACCGGGTGGGTGGCAGGCTGAAGACCTTCCGTACGGAGGACCCGAAGAAGCCCGCCTTCTGGGACGAGAAGCAGTACGCCGAGGCCGGGGCGATGCGGGTTCCGGACTTCCACCCGCTCACCCTGGCCCTCATCGACAAACTCGGCCTGACCCGACGGCTGTTCTACAACGTCGACATCGAACCGGGCACCGGCGACGAGAAGGTGCCCGTCCCCCCGGTTGTCTACCGCTCCTTCAAGAACGACGAGAAGTGGCAGTACGGCAACGAGAGCCCCGACTTCAAGGCCCCGAACAAGGCCAACCGCACCTGGATCCGCACCAACCGCGTCCAGGTCCGCAGGAGGGACTACGCCCTCAATCCACGCCCCGTCAACGAGGGCTTCAACCTCTCCGGCAGCGAGGCCTGCGCGCAGGTGTCCCAACTGGTCAACCAGGCTCTGGAACCGGTCCGGGACTACTACTCCGTGCTCAAGAGCAACGGCGAGCGCGAGAACAAACCCTTCGAGGAGTGGCTGGACGGCTGGGCCAGGGTCATCCGGGACTTCGACGGCTACTCGATGGGCCGCTTCCTGCGGGAGTACGCGGGCTTCAGCGACGAGGCGATCGAGGCCATCGGCACCATCGAGAACATGACCTCCCGCCTCCACCTGGCCTTCTTCCACACCTTCCTGGGACGCAGCGACATCAACCCCAACGCCACCTACTGGGAGATCGACGGCGGCAGCTGGAAGCTCCCCTACCGGCTCGCGGACGGCCTCAAGAGCAACATCCAGATGGGCCAGCGGATGACCCGCCTGGAATACCTGGACCCCTGGAGCGACGGCGCCACCAGCCGGCTCACCCGGTCGTCCGGGCACCGGGTGGAGATCGACACGGTGAGCGAGCAGGACCCCCAGGCCCCGCCGCGGACCTGGGAAGGCGACCTGGCCATCGTCACCGTCCCCTTCTCCAGCCTCCGGTTCACCCAGGTGAACCCGCCCTTCTCGTACAAGAAGCGCCGCGCCATCATCGAGACCCACTACGACCAGGCCACCAAGGTACTGCTCGAATTCTCCCGCCGCTGGTGGGAGTTCATCGAGGAGGACTGGAAACGGGAGCTCGGCGAAGACCTGTACCGGTGGTACCAGCAGCAGGGCGAGGACGAAGCCGAGGCCGCACGGGCCATGCCGGAGCACCTGCGCAACGCCCCGCACGGGCCGCTCGGCCTGCTCAGCGGGGTGGCGGACACCGAGATCAACGAGGCACAGCTGAAGCACTACCGCAACTGGTCGCTGCAGCAGGCGCCGGTCCGGGAAGCCAGTCATGTCTTCGGCGGCGGCTCCACCACCGACAACCCCAACCGCTTCATGTACTACCCCTCCCATCCCGTCCCCGGCAGCGAGGGCGGCGTGGTCCTGGCCAGTTACAGCTGGTCGGACGACGCGGCGCGCTGGGACTCCATGGACGACGACGAGCGCTACATCTACGCCCTGCGCAACCTCCAGACCCTCCACGGCCGCCGCATCGAGGCGTTCTACACCTTCCACGGCCGGACCCAGAGCTGGCTGCGCGATCCGTACGCCTTCGGTGAGGCCGCCGTCTACACCCCGCACCAGATGACCAGCTTCCATCTGGACGCGATGCTGCCGGAGGGCCCGATCCACTTCGCCGGCGAGCACATCTCCCTCAAGCACGCCTGGATCGAGGGCGCGGTGGAGACCGCCGTGGCCGCCGCCCTCGCGGTCCACGAGACGCCGCGGCCGGCCGACCTCGCCGCCATGGAACCCGCAGCAGCCGACCGTCCGCAGGAGGTTGTGACGTCATGACGAGAACCAAGACCGGCGCGTGGAACGTGGGCCGCTACCTCGCCACCCGTCTCCAACAGCTCGGCGTCACCCACCTGTTCGGGGTGCCCGGCGACCACCTCGGCCCGTTCCTGTCGATCATGCAGGAGACCACCGACGTGCAGTGGGTCGGCACCCCCACCGAGGTGGGAGCCGGCTACGCCGCCGACGCCTACGCCCGGGCCAAGGCCGCCGACGCCGACCTGGACAAGGGCGAGGTGGCCATCGGCGCCGTCGCCGTCACCTACAGCGTGGGTTCCTTCAACCTCCTCAACCCCATCGGCGGCGCCTACGTCGAAAACGTTCCGCTGGTCGCCATCAACGCGGCCCCGTCCTACGAGCAGTGGCTCAACTACCAGGCGATCGGCCTGCTCACCTCCCACATGAGCCAGCGCCGCGAGAGCAACCTGGACGTCTACCGCCAGGTCACCGTCGACGCCCAGGTGATCTCCAACGCCGCGCTGGCTCCCGTCCAGATCGACACCGCGCTCACCGCGTGCCTGTCCGAGAGCCGGCCGGTCTACCTGGAGATCATGGACGATGTCTGGAAGGCGCCCTGTCCCGAACCGAAGGGCACGATCGAACGCCGGGAGCGCCCGTACACCGCCCGGAACGACGAGATGTGCCAGGTGGCGGTCAAGGCCACCGTGGAAATGATCGACCGGCACCGCAATCCCATCCTGTGGGCCGGTGAGGAGATCGAACGCCAGCGGCTGGAAGGAAAGTTCACCGCACTGGTGGAGAGCACCGGGATCCCGTTCTGCACCACCATCGGCGCCAAGTCCGTCGTCTCCGAGAACACCCCGGGCTTCTCCGGCGTCTACAACGGCAAGGCCAGCGATCCCAAGGTGCGTGAGACCTTCAAGGCACATGGCTGCCGGATCGGGCTGGGCACCTGGTCGACGTCGAAGAACCTCGGCGGCGAGCAGGCGCTCGGCGACGACTGGGCGGTCGCCGTGCGCGACGGCGTCAGCGTCGGCGCCAGGTACTTCCCCAGCGTCCAGCTCCCGCACTTCATCGAGGAGCTGGGCAGGGCCCTGAGGGAACGCTACGGTGACCGCGGTCTGGCCGCCGACGCCTTCACATACGCCCATGGCCAGGGCCTGGACGTACCGGCGAGCACGGACGCCTACCTGTCCGGCCTCAGCTCCTCGGACCAGTCGGCGGACCTGCCGGTGACCTACGACAGCTTCTTCGAGCACATCAGCGCGTTCCTCCAGGAGCAGACCACCGGCTCGGGCACCGGCGCCACCACCCCCTACACCGTGATCTCGGACGCCGCGTTCGCCCTGATCGGCTCGATGAACCTGCGCATGCCCGAACGTGCCTCGTACATCGCGCAGAACAGCTGGCTGTCCATCGGCTACTCGGTCGGTGCCACCACCGGGATCGCCCTCGCCAGGAAGCGGCGGAACAAGCGCCCGCTGGTGTTCGTCGGCGACGGATCGTTCCAGGAGACCTGCCAGGAACTCGCCACCCATGTCCGGCAGTTGCTCAACCCCGTGATCTTCGTGCTGGACAACGAGGGCTTCTACGGCATCGAGCAGATGCTGGTCAATCCCTGCTATTTCAAGGGCCGGACGTCCGACGGTGCAGACTTCTACAACGTCCTCCACCCCTGGAACTACGACCGCCTGGCCGAGGTGTTCGGATCCGAGAAGACCCCGATGACCGGCGAGCAGATCCACAGTCACGGGCAGCTGTCTGCCCTGTTGGACCGCATCGCCAACCCGGAGGACACCATCAACACCGGACCAACCCTGGCCCAGATCAGGCTCGCCCGCCATGACTACCCGAAGGCCATGACATACAAGATCAAGGAGAAGTGCCCCGACTGAGGGTGGAGGGCGGGGACCATACCCCTGGTGCCGGTCGCGCCACGTGTGCCGGCCGAGTGGTCCCCGCCCTACGGCAAGACGACGTCGCTGGGTGATCAAACCCACCGTCTCCAGCGGGAGTTGGCGGGCCCTCGCGACTACTGACTGGTAGCACTATCAAGTGCCATAACTCAATGCCTCTGACCCTCTACGCTGTGTGGTGAGCGGCGTCGCGCCACGGGGGGCTTTGATGGCACAAGGTGACCAAAACTCCACCAATGCCGGGACCGGAACCACTCCTGACTCATCGTCATCGGATGAGCGTGAAAAACACCGGCGCGCGCTCATACTTGCCTGCATTCCTGCCGGCGCGGCCGTTATCGTGGCGATTGTCGCTGGTATTTTTGGGTTGGCAACGAGTGATGGCAAAACGGAGACGCCGCCTGGCCCGGGCCCGGTAAGCCCTCCGGTTCCTGCTACGTCTCCACCATCACCCTCCAGCTCAGGACGGACTACGCCGACCACTTCGCCACCAACGTCAGGCTCCCCAACGAAATCCCCCAAGCCCAATTCGCCCGTTGCGAAACGGTGGGAGGGCAAAGCCGATCTGCCACTGGAGCGGGACGGCGTATCGGATCTCGGGCTGGATGTCGATAAGCCTCATCCTTCGCTGGTAAGCGTTGGGGCCGATCTGAATACGGGCTGGTTCGCCTCCGAAGCGATCGTTGTCAACAGCGGTCGAGTGGTCGAAGTCGCGGGGACCGCGGATACCGTCGACAGGGACACCTGCGTTGCGCAGCTGCCGACGTCAGCTCGGGAGGAAGAATGGGTTGATGCCTGGCGAGGAAATCAACCTATCGGCACATTTTGCTTTGCTTCAACCGAAGGGGCGGTCGGCGTATTTTCCATCGATTCCGTGGGTCCGCATCCGGCTTATCCTCAGTACGTCAGGATCAAGGTTGTGGTGTGGGAGTGATGCGGGAATCAACTGAGCCGCCAGGCCAGACTGGCCACTCGGAAGGTGGGGGACATCCCGGCCGGGGCGGGTTCTCCTACACTTAACGCACCAACAGACCGAGCGACAAGGGTTGTTCCGATGGCCGATAGCACCACGAGGGTTGATCAGTCGAAGCCGAGCATCGCCCGCGTCTACGACTACTTGCTCGGCGGCAAGGACAACTACGCCGTCGACCGTGAGATCGGTGACTTCTTCATCAAGGATCTGCCCGGTTCGGTGGCGATCGCATCCAGCAATCGCCAGGCCCTGATTCGCGCCGTGGCCGCCATGGCGCGCGACGGCATCCGCCAGTTCGTCGACATGGGCAGCGGCCTGCCCACCGCCGACAACGTGCATCAGGTCGCCCAGCGGCACCATGCCGATGCGCGCGTCGCCTACGTCGACAACGATCCGATCGTGCTCGCCCACGGCCGTGCCCTGTTGGCCACCGACGACCGCACCACGGTGATCCAGGCGGACCTGCGTGAGCCGGAAGAGATCTACAACAACCCCGACGTGGCGAACCTGATCAACTTCGACGAGCCGGTGGGTGTCATCTTCAGCGCCATCCTGCATCATCTCAACGATGCCGAGCGGCCCGCCGATCTCGTGCGCTGGTGGACGGACCGGGTGCCATCGGACAGCCAGGTCTATGTCTCTCATTTCCGCTCCGGCGAGAACGAGGAAACCCGGCTCGCGGAGCAGAAGCTGCAGGGAAGTTTCGGCCGGGGCCGCTGGCGCACCGACGAGGAGATCACCGGCCTGCTCGGCGACCTGGACTTGCTCGAACCGGGTCTGGTGAACTGCTCACTGTGGCGGCCGGACCCTGTGCCCGGCGAAGGCATCGCCGACATCAGCGCAATCAAGCGCGATCTGACGGTGTGGGAGCAGCTGATTTCCAGTGCCCTGGCCCGTAAGCCGTAATCGCCCCGCCGGCGTTGCTGGGGCGATGGGGGCCGTCCTCTCGGTCCCGGGACGTCACACGTTGACCAGAGTGGGGCCATGCCGGCTCTGACCGATGCGGCCGAACCGCACTCGCCCACCACACAAGGGGAGCGGGAGCCACTGCTCTGCTTCCCGGCGTGCGGCGACCTCGCGCAGAAGGCGGGAGGTCCAGATTTCCCCGGCCAGGGCTGAATCCTTTCGCGTACACCGTGCCTCTTATGCCTGTACCGACGAACGTCGGGCAGGACCTGGAGGTTGGTGTGATCCTCGGTATCGGTGTCGCCGCTGGAGTGGTGCTGCTCTGCACCTGCGTGCTCGTCATGAAGCGTAAGCGGGGTGAACGTGGCTGACTCGGCCTGGCCCGGCGAACAGTTGGTCATCGCCGCCCAGCGTGGTGATGTTGCCTCGATCGCCGCATTGGTGTCGGGCTCGCATCCGCATGTGCGGCGCTTCGCCCACTCGCTCTGTGCGACCCCGGAGGACGCCGAAGACGCGGCGCAGGAAGCCTTGATCATCCTGTACCGCAAGATCGGCATGCTGCGGGCCTCCGGGGCGCTGGCCTCGTGGATGTTCCGCATCGTCCGCAACGAGTGTCTTCGGCGTGCACGGGCCATGGTGCGCGACCAGTCACCGCTTTCGGACACTGCCGTGGACTCGGCCGAGGACGAGGCACTGCGACGCCTGGAAGCGGAGAGGGTGGCGGCAGCGGTCGCCGCACTGCCACCCGATCAGCGGCGGGTGCTGGTCATGCGAGACATCCAAGGCCATAGCGGACGGACGGTCGCCGATGCACTGGGCCTCAGTTCGGCGGCCATGAAATCGCGTCTGCACCGGGCCCGCGCAGCGGTTCAACACGCGCTCCGTGCCCCATCGGAATCAGCTCCCGGAGGAACCCATGCCTGGAACGAAGACTGACGGCCCTGACTTCGCGAGCGCCTCCCTGGCACGGCATCTGGTGCGCGGCACGGTGGGATTCGGGACGTTGGCCGGTTCAGTGGCGCTCCTACCGGTCGTCGGGCCGGTCAGCCTGGTGCTCCTGCCGGCAGGTCTGCTCGCGTTGCGCGGGTGCCCGATGTGCTGGACGGTCGGGTTGCTGCAAACCCTTTCGAGGGGCCGGCTGCAACGCTCCTGCGAGAACGGCCGGTGCCACCTGAACGTCGCAGGCGGCGGGCAGCAGCACAGCGAATCGGTCGCCTCCTAGCTCGTCCCGTGAAGTCGAGCAGCCCCGGTGAGGCGGTGGGCGTTGGTGACCGGGTTGCCAGGTGAGACCGTGTCCTGTGTGGTGAGCAAGTGCATCGGCGTCCGCCGGCTACCGCACCCGGCTGGCGAGCCTGGGCGAGCTGGTGCGGTACGGACCCGTCCTGTGTCGCTGGGGCCTGTGGCAGGCCAGCATGTTCGGCGCTTCGCGCTCCGTGCGACGTGAACGACCACGGGGCGGCCGCGGTCGTGATCCGGCCCCGCGCTCGGAGTCTGTTCACGGGCGGCGCCCCATCAGGCGGAGCAGGCGGTCCTGCGGGGAGTCGGGGCCGGACGGCGGACTGGGGACGGGCTCCCCGTAGTACAGATCGCTCCTTGTCTGTGCGAGCGGGCTCTCCTCCACGCCCGCATAGATCCAGTCGACGTTTCCCATGACCCAGTCGACGAGATGGCCGTCGAGCTGATCGTCGGCGCCTATCGCGCGCGACAGGTCCCAGGTGTGGGTCAGCGTGTCCGTGATCATCAGCCCGAGCAGTTGCCGGGCCGTGAGGGGAGCGAAGGGGTAGTCGACCGTCCGGTCGAGTGCGCCCGGAACCCGGAACTCGGTGAGCATCGCGGCCGAGGCGCGCTCGTAGTCGGCCAACGGGTGGTCGCCAAGAGGATCCTGATCCAGCTGTGTGAGGAACCCGTCGGCCGAGCCGCCGTGCATCAACGCGGTGTAGATGAGGTTGCCCTGGACCAGGTGGCCGACGAGCTGCCGGACGTCCCACTTCTCGCACGGCGTGCCGTCCGTCCACTGGTCGGATCGGACGAGCCGGATCCGTGCCGCGCAGTCGGCGTAGGCGGTGGTGAGGAGGGTGAAGAGTTCGTTGTCGGTTTCGCGCATGAAGGGAAGTCTGCTGCTCTGCGGGGCAGTTGGTCCGGCGGGATTCAGTCGCCGTGTTGGCAGGCGTCGGCCCCCGGCTCCGTTGATTTCGCGGACAGGTACTCGTTCCGCCACCCGGACGGCCTGGCGACACCGGGCTGCCCGGACCAGCGGCAGAACGGCGCATCCCGTCACAACTGGGCGAAGGTACTCGTGTGGCGCACCGGTGCCACACGTTCGGCTCTGCCCGCCGGCTGGTGCGAACCGACACGCAGCGCTGCACTGTCTCGACGGGCCCAACGGCATCCGCTCCCACGCCGGTCCGGGGAGCGGATGCCTGCTCATGCCCATGCTGCACTCGCTTCGCCTCACCCACGTCGCCCACCGCCCCCTTGTCGAGCCGGAAGGAGCACCGGGCTGTGGTCGTTCTCCGGCGGGGGCGGCAGTCCGACGACGGTTACCAGGGCACGGTCTGGTCCTGGTAGTTGAGGAACTGCAGACCCGGTTCGCCGCTGTGGCGGTCGATCGTGTCCACGACGCCAGGGATGGACTGGTCGATGGTCAACGGCGCGTCGGGGCCACCGAGTTGGGTGCGGACGTGGCCGGGGCAGATGAGCAGCAGCGTGTGCGCGGCATCGGCGTAACGGACGGCGTAGCTGCGCATCAGCTGGTTGAGGGCGGACTTGCTGGCGCGGTAGACGTCCTGACCGCCGTTGGTGTTGAGGCTGAGGCTGCCTTGGCGCGAGGACATGATGCCGATGGTCCCGGTCGGCGCCACCAGGGAGCGGAGGGACTCGACCACGCGCATCGGACTGAGTGCATTGGTGACCATGACGTCGACGAACATCTCCGTCGGGACCTCGCCGACGGGAATGTTGCCCCGTGCGATGGCGGCGTTGACGAACAGCAGGTCCAGGGTGCGGTCCGCCAGGCGTTCGCGTAAGGCGGCGATCTGCTCCGGCTCCGTCATGTCCAGCGACTCGACGGTGACGCGACCCTCGGAAGCCTCGGCCAGGTCGTGGAGGCCGGTGCGCCGATCGCCCCGGACCGTCCCGATGACGTCCCAGCCGCGGTGGGCGTACTCGGTGGCCAGGGCGAGCCCGAGGGCCCGGGAAGCCCCGACGATGAGGGCGGTCCCGGCGCTCATGCCTGGACCGCCGGCTTGAGGACCTGCTCGCACCACTCGCGGAAGGGCGTTGGGCTTGCGGTCTGCGGGGTGCGCCGCACCCCGTCGTCGAGGCCGTCGGCCTTGGCCCGCATCATGTCGAGGTAGCCCTGCACGAGCGCGTCCGCCATGCCTCGTCCCGCGAGTGCCGTGCGGAAGTCGTCGAACGTCTGCCGTTCGTAGCGGATCGGCCGGCCGAGCACGTCGGACATGATGCGCGCCAGGTCGTTCGGCGAAAGGTCCTCGGGGCCCAGCACCGGGACCTCGCCGGTCCCCGTCCACGAGCGGTCGAGCAGCAGGTCGGCGGCGGCCGCGGCGATGTCCCGGGTGGCGACCACCGGCCCCTTGTGGTCGGCGGCGTCGGTGCCGGTGAACACGCCGTCGTCGCGGATCGAAGCCACCTGCCACAGCAGGTTGTCGATGAAGGTCGGGTTGGCGAGCGCCCGGTAGGCCACGCCTGAATCCGCGATGAGGTCGTCCATGGCCAGCGACGCCGTCACGTGCCCGGCGCGGTCGGCGACGGGGGTGCCCCGGCCGAGGGCCGAGACGCCGACGACGTGTCCGACTCCATGGGTCGTGAACGCCTTCGCGGCAGCGCGGCTGAATTCGGAGTACATGGCGGCCAGGCTCGGCGCCTGTGGGTTTGGGGGAACCAGCCAAAAGACGGCGTCCGCACCGGTGAAGGCCCGGTCGACGACCTCCGCGTCGTCGTGCGAGCCGGTGACGACGTCGACCCGGGCGCGGACCGCGTCGGGGAGTTTCCCGGGGTCACGCACGATGGCGCGCAGCTCTTCGCCGCGCGTGCGGGTCTCGTTGAGGAGGATCTCCAGGAGCCGGCCGCCGATCTGGCCGGTGGGAGTGGTGATGACGATCATGCTTTGAGTCTCGGGTCGGCCGTTCGCGGCGTCCAATACCCTTTACCGACGATTGATACCTTCAGGGCATGGATCTCGATATGCGCAAGCTCCGCTACTTCGCCGCGCTGGCCGAACACCGGCACTTCGGCCGTGCAGCGGAACAGCTCTACATCGCCCAGCCGGTGCTCAGCCGCCAAATCAAGGCATTGGAGCAGGAGTTGGGGTGCACGCTGCTCTTACGGACCACCCGCAGCGTGGAGCTGACCGCCGCCGGCAAACAGCTCTACGAGGAGGCGCAGCAGATCCTCCCGTCGGTCGCCGCGGCGGTCCGCCGTGTCCACGACGTCGATCAAGGAATCCAACGGCTCGCGATCGCCTTCTCGCCGGGGCTGCACGTATCGGAGGCGATCCGGGCGTTCACCTCGCGCCACGCGGACGTCGAGATCGACGTCATCCCGTCACGCTGGTGGGAGCAGGATCGGCCGCTCCGGGACGGCCGAGCCCAAGTCGGCTACATGCGACGGCAGTTCGACGAATCGGGCCTGCGCATCATTCCCATCGGCCACGATCCCAGGGTCGCCTGCATGCCCGTGACGCACCCCCTGGCGAGTCGCCCGGAGCTCACCTCCGCAGACCTCGACGGCGAGCGGATGCTCGACGTACCGAACCGGCGGACATCGTCGCTTGAAGAAAAGTTCGAGCTCATCGCCTCCGGGCACGGCATCGCCCTCATCCCGCTGAGCGTCGCGCGGTCCTACTCCCGCCCCGACCTCATCCACCTCCCCGTCACAGACGCCCCAGCGATCGAGACCTGCCTGGCCGTTTCCGTGGACCGGCGCGAGAGGCTGCTGCGCGACTTCCTGGAGATCGCCACCGTGACACTGCGAGATGCCTGAGCGGCGCGCGCTCCACGGTCTGCGCGAGCCTGCGAGCATCCGTGGCGACCAACCCCAAGTGCACGGCGTCTCGTCCCGACCCAACACATGACCCCACACATGGATCCGGACCGCCACGGCCCCGACGTGCCGTTCCAGGCGCGTGATCGATCGGGAGGGAAAGAATCGGGAGGGAAAGAACGGCGTCGCCATCGCCTCCACCGAGTCGTTCGGCGGATGGACGGAGACCTCCACTGCCCCTCGTCTTTGCGCGCCATCGTCGACCGGCTCACCTTCAACGGCACCATCA
Organism: Streptomyces bugieae; assembly: GCF_036352915.1. Taxonomy (NCBI): domain Bacteria; kingdom Bacillati; phylum Actinomycetota; class Actinomycetes; order Kitasatosporales; family Streptomycetaceae; genus Streptomyces; species Streptomyces bugieae. The sequence continues at coordinate 50,629 of NZ_JAZBJP010000001.1, read as the reverse complement.
TCGAGACGGCATCGGCTCCTCTCACCTGGTCAGCACTCGGGCACGAGCTGAGGGGCCGGAAAGGCCGACAGCCCCTCGACGGACGCGTCCTGTCACACCTTGCGCTGGGTGCGCCGGTACAGCGGGCCCACCAGCTCGAACACCTCGGTGAGCCGGTCGGTCAGCTCTTCTGACGCCAGGTCACTCGTTGTCTCATTCACGCCATCGTGATGACACCTTAGTTGCCATTCCATCTGAAGAATGACACCTTGGTTGTCATGGATGATCTGTTCTGGCTCGACGCCGGCGCCGGCCAACCCCTCGTCCTGCTGCACGGCGGCTTCCTGGACCACCGCATGTGGGACGACCAGATACCGGCCCTCGCCGCGCGGTACCGCGTCATCGCGCCCGATGCCCGCGGCCACGGCCGGTCCGCCAACGCCAGCGAACCGTTCCGGCACACCGATGACCTCGCCGCGCTGCTACGGCATCTGGATACCGGCCCCGCGATCCTGGTGGGCGTCTCCATGGGAGGGAGCATCGCGGTCGACACCGCGCTGGAGTACCCGGAACTGGTCCGTGCCGCGGTCGTCATCGGCGTCGGGACCAGTGAGCCGTACTTCACCGACCCCTGGACCACCCGAACCTGGACCGCCTGGCAATCGGCGATGGCCGCCGGTGACCTGAACACCGCCGTCGAGGCATTCACCCGCTTCGCCCCGGGCCCGCACCGCACCCTCGACGATCTCGACCCCGAGGTCGTCGGCCGCCTTCGTGAGATGACCCGCAGCACGCTGTCCAAGCACACCCCCGACGAACCCGACCTGCGCATCCCCGTCCATGACACCTGGAACCGTGCCGCCAAGATCGACGTTCCCGTGCTGGCCATCAACGGTGCCCTGGACTCACCCGACCACCTCGGCATGGCCGAACGCCTCATCCGCACCGTCGCCGACGGCCACGCGATCTCGATCGATGGGACCGCCCACTACCCCAACATGGAACGCCCGGAAATCTTCAACAAGGCCCTCGAAGGCTTCCTGCGTACCTTGTGATCGCACAACCTCAGCCGCACGATCATCGACCGTCATCAAGGCGGCCAGACAGCTCGCCACCGACTGGCCGCCGGCGGAGAAGCCGACTGCCGACTCAAGGGTGACGGCGTCCGCCACGCCATGCTCGGCATCGCCCGCCTCCACAACCTCACCCTCGCCGGGTGACAGGGAAACGGGCTGGCCAACAGGCATCCCGTAGACCAATTATGGGACAGCCCTGAGTCGCGTACTCAGGGCTGTGCCGACGGGATCGACCTGGATCTTGTCGTCGTACGGGCCGGCCAGCTTCAGTGCCTCCGCGGGCCACTTCAGGGACACGCTGTGGGTCTCGTTCGGCGGCGTCACGATGATGTTGGTCGGGGACGCGAGGCTGTCGCCACTGAAGTCGACCTTGTACGAGATGCTGAAGGTGGCGGTGTCACCGGGCTTGAGGTCGGTGATGCGGGGCTGCTCACCGCCACGGCGGACAGGGGCGGACGTGCCATCGTTGTCCTTCACGTCGACGCCCGCGAAGCCCGTCGCCGAGCAGGGCGACACCGGACTGCCGCCGTTCAACTGATCATTTTGCCCGCGCAATCGTCGAATTGACGAAGATGGGCGCGCCGTCGTCGGTGACGGTGCCGGGAACCCCAGTGGGAACGGTGAAGTCGACCTTGTTCGGCTCGAAAACCAGGCACATGCTCGACCCGCCGTAGCTGAAGTACCCGATCTCGTCCCCCCGGGTGACCCGCTGGCCCACCTCAGCTGTGATGGTGACCGAGGAGATCTCGGTGATCCCGACGGGAATGACACAGACCTTGCCGATGTCGGGGGACGTGCTCTTGATGACCACGATCCCCCTCGTGTTGACGTTGGCCTGGTAGCCCTGGGAGAGCGTACCGGCGGTCGGGTCGACCTGCTTCGAATACAGCTCGCTGAACATCAACCCCTCAACCGTCTCTTTGTACTCGATCACGCCGTCGACGGGAGCGTGCCACCGGTGATAGTTCGCCCCCGAGAGGAACGACTGGAAGACGGTACCGCCCACGAAACTGTCGATGCCGCTGTATTTGCTGAGCAACTTCCGCAGCGAGTACCGCTGGTGCTTGATGTCGAGGATGTCGGCGTCCTTCTGGACGTTCGCATACGCCATGACCACCGAGCCGTCGTTCGGAGAGACGACCGCCCGCAGATCGTGCAGTGCTCCGTTGGGGCGGAACTCAGGCTTGATGGGCCGGTGGAAGAAGGCGTTGTAGGACGCGAATCCGCCGTAGGGGGCGTCCGGATCGACCTCGAACTCGTAGAGCTTGAAGTCCTCATACGCCGCCTGACTCAGCCAGCCGTCGGGGCCGTCGTACAGGACGTAGCGGCTCTCCTCGCTGTCCAGAAAGACGCACCATGCCTTGAGGATCTTCCGCAGGGCGTCATTGAACCTCTGATCACGGAAGAGCTCCCAGCCGTCGTCCTTGACGGCCATCATGTAGCAGAACAGGGCCGACATCGGGAAGTAGATGCGCTGCCTGGGATCCAGACGGTAGTGGGGCGCGGTCTGCGTGATCTCGTCAAGACAGGTCAGCATTTCGTCGATGTTCCTGACTCCACCAGGATGCAGTTTCAGGGCCCCTTCGATCGTCCGCGTCACGCGGTCCCGGAGATCCGTCTCCCGGTCGAGCAGATCCGCCAGTTCCTGGACGGGCTTGACGTGCTGCCCCGCCAACTGCGCCCTGGCCCTCTGCACCAACTCCACCTGCCACGCGTCGACCGCCTTGCGGTCCCGCGGCAGATAGCCCGCAGCCCGGCCGAACGAACTCTGGTACCTCGCTTCGATTGCCGCCTCGGTCAGGGGCATGCTCATCGCTGTCTCCATCCCTCGATCGGCTGCCCGTACGGAAGCCTCGCCGTACGGCAGCTCACTGATTGCGCGGTCGGCTACTACAAGGCCGTTGCCTGGAAGCAGCCGGACGGCATCGTGATCGCCTGCCCGGTGCTCCCCACCGCCTACGCTTCGCACAGGCAACGTTTCGCGGGGCGAAGCGGTCCGGCAACCGCCGACGGAGTGACAGCGTCCGAAGGCGCCCGACCTCTGTGGGCCGACGCACGGCGGCGGGGGACACGCAAACGGGCTATCACCTCGGTGAAGGCGGGTGCGTCACCGGCTTGCCCGGCAGTGAGAACGAAGGCAAGAGGCGGCCATCGGCGTCCGCAGCCAGTTGGATCTTCGTGCGCAGCCCGCCGCGGGACCGGCCGATGGCGTGATCGGCCGGCTCTTCGGCCGACGCCGCCCAGGTCAGGTCTTCGTCGGCATCGGCCTGGGCCACCAGCGCGGTGAAGACCCGCTCCCAGGTGTCGTCCAGGGCCCACATCCGCAGCCGGTTGTAGACGCCTCGCCAGTTGCCATACCTCTCCGGCAGGTGGACCCACTGCGTTCCGGTCTGGAATGTGATGGACCGGTCCGGGGACGTCGCTCTGGTGCGGCAGTTTTGCTGGTCGCGGGGTGAGCGTTCACTTCGCGGACTGGTACGGGGCGGCCACGACCGGGCAACACGTGTGTTTCGAATCAGGGCTGGAGCGCGCAACATGAGCGATGGCCACTCGTCTCGGCCGATCCAGTCCGCCCAGGTCATCGGTCTCCAGTCGACAGTCGATCCCTGTATCCCGGGCACAAGTGGCATCCGCCCTCGCACCGCACCATCGTCACCGACGCTCGGCTCGTCCGAGCACGGCGGCTCGGACGGGTGGCTAGTCCGCGGCCCCCGGAGGGAGCATGGCAGACCGTCTACACCCGCTTCCGCCGCTACGCCCTCGACGGCGTGCCGGTCTCACGTGCGGCGTGCCGACTGGAGAGTCCCAACCTCCAGCAACGGCGCGGAGTTCAGCAGTCGCGACTCGAATCCCTGGCCCGAGGCAGCCGGTGGTCCGTACGGACGCCACCGGCCACGCTGCTCGAGGTCCTGCGCACCAAGGATAGGGAGAAGCGGGACCGCATCATCAATGCGATGACTTCGCGACACTGGGTGCGGCTGCACACCGAAGCCGACCTCGAATGCGCGGAGTTGGTGGCGGAGGCGCGGCGCACGCGCCCGCGGTGGGTGCGCCAGCTTCCCCAGCCCGGACGGCCCGCCGCCCTGCGGGAGTTCTGGACGCGCAGGATCTGGCGGGAGGCGGCACGGGACAGCACTCCGCTCGCGGCCCGCCAGCCGCTCCTCACGGACGCGGTCGAGGACCATGTTTTCGGCGTCCTGAAGAGCAACAGTCTCGCGATGCGCGAGGCCGAATGGCATGCGGAGGACCTGGCCAAGGTGACCTACCTGGCCACCGAGGAGGCCCCGGACTCCTACCTTGCGGGCTGGCGGCGCGGAACTCACGCCGCCGGATGGCGCGTCGAGGGGCGGGACGTGTTCCGGCACGCCCTCGACCGGCACGACCTCAAGACGTGGGCAGGGCACGACACCACGTACGGGGACTGGCTCGCGCCGTATCTGCACCTCGACCGCGTGCTGCGGGACCCGGAGGACTTCACCCGTTTCTGGCTCACGGACGTCGACGAAGCACGGATGCCGCGCAACTGGCTGCGCTGGGCCTCCGGCGTCGCGTTGCTCGAGCACAAGGTCACCAAGAGCTCGGGCCGCGACAACCAGTTGGCCTGTTATCTGCCGGACTGCGACGTCTTCCTCTCCGAGGACCGGCGCTTCGTCCGCGCCCTGCAGCGGGTGAAGGAGGCGGCGCCCATGCCCCTGCCGGAGATCCGCTGGGTTGACATCGAGGCGAGCGGCAGCCGGGCCGTGGACGTGATCGCAGCCGCGCTGGTCTGACGTGCGCGATACCCCGTGCCGTGCGCAGGACGCGGCGCAGCACACGCCAAAGGGACGTCGGGTGCTCGAACCCTCAGCGGGCGGGTCACGGCGGGCGCGCACGAGGGCGTTGATCTTGTCGCTCAGCTCACCCACTGCTTCCGCCGTGTCCCACCACCGCTTCATGCGTGGCGCTGTCCCAGCAGGTCGGCGGGGGGCCCGGCTCACGAACGGTCCAATCGCCCGCGGCTGGTGGCCACCGAGGGTGACTGGCCGCCAGTCTCGGTGAGGCAAGCCGGGCAGGGCGGCCCATCCCGGGCCGCCCTCGCCAACCCACACAGGAGGAGATCCTCGTGAACATCCGACGCAGCGTCGTCCTGGCGGCCGCCGGCGCGGCAGTGGCAGGAGGGCTGGGCATCGCCCCGAGCGCCACCGCTATGCAAGCGACGCCGGCGACGAGCCACAGCACGCGGGAAACGAGTACCAAGCACGTGAAGGCGGACTGTGTGTTCTGGCACGATTCCCGGACGCAGGGTGTCGCCTGTGGGGGAGGGCCGTACCAAGCCTGGGCCAAATGCGACAACGGCAAGTACGTGTTCGGGAAGGCCGTGAGCAACTACTCCTGGTCTTACGCGTATTGCTCATCCGTCGGAGCTTACCGCCGCACGGGTGACGTGAACTTTCTGTGAGTGAACGAAAGTAGAACGCCGCGGTGACCGCTTGCCTTGTCCGGCACGCGCCCGTGGTGCCAGCCTCTGGAACAACAAGGGCAAGGGGGCGGCGGAGGGCGGCTCGTGCATGACGAGCCGCCCTTGGGCACGCAGCGCCGCCGTACCTGCTGGCGGTGATCCGGGAGCCGCGCGCATCGCCGGCCGGCCGGTGTCCTCGGCAAGGGGTCCCGGGGCCGTTCAGGCGTGGGGGAGAGGTGCCGTGCCAAGCGACACGGGCCCGACCCTGGTCACCGGCCAGGCACTGGTGGGCCTGCGGACTACTCGTCGGCGGATGGCTCGGGCTTCGCCTGGAGCTCGTCGAGCCGCAGAAACGCCAGCGCCCGGCGCATCAGATCCACGAGTTCTTCGGGCTCGTCCTGCCAGGCCCAGTACTCCATGGTGACGGTGAACGCATCCAGCACCGCGGTGGTCAGCAGACGCACTTCGAGACTGTCGACCGGGGCGTCCGCGCGGGACGCCAGCGCGGGCGCGAGCCGTTCCTGCATCTCCCGCCCCGCCGCGAGCCAGCGCATCTTCAGGACGGGGACACTCCCCAAGACCCGGACCAGCCGACGGGCCCGCGCGGCGTCCTCCAGGCGCCGCTCGGCCATCGCCGTCCCGAAGGACGCCTCGATGGCGGCGCTGAGCGGTTCATCGACCGGATGTTCCGCGAGGACATCCACGAGCTGGCCGACGCTGGAGGCGAAGAGGGGGGTGAGGGCGTCCTCCTTCGTCGAGCAGTAGCGGTAGAAGGTGCGCAGGGAGATGCCCGCGGCCGAGGCGATGTCCTCGACCGTCGTCGTGTCATAGCCGCGCTCGGCGAACAGGGCCGCGGCGGCCTCCGCGATCTCCAGCCGAGTCTGAAGGCGCCGATGTTCCGTCAGGGACGGACGGCCGCGCGCTGCCGCCATTGTGTGCTCCTCGCCGTGCTTCACCGGACCTCGGCCTTCATTCTCACAGAGAATTATTGGCACGCTGCGCCAAAAATGCGTATGTTGATCAGCGACTGATCAGCAACTGATCGGCAGTCGATCAGCAGCCGATCGATCAATGATCGATTCGTCCGCTATGCCTGCGCTGTCGCGCTATCCCTGCGTGCGTGCGTGCGTGCGTGCCTGCGTGCCTGCGTGCGTGCGTGCCTGCGTCCTGCGTGCGGGTGGGGCCGCGCGGCGAACGGCGATTGCCGATCGGTGATGGCAGACCGGCGGCGTACGGCCACCGGCCGACGCGCGGTGATCAGTGACCGGTGAACGTACGGCGTCAGCGAAGGAGCCCACCATGCCCCGCACTTACCTCATCACCGGAGCCGCCTCCGGCATCGGCAAGGCCACCGCCATCCGACTCAAGGAGCAGGGGAACACGGTCATCGGTGCTGACCTCAAGGACTCCGACATCGTCGCGGACCTCGCCACCCAGGATGGCAGGGCCCATCTGATCGAGCGGGCAAGCGAGTTGAGCGGCGGACGGCTCGACGCCGTCATCGCGGGCGCCGGCCTCGCCGGTTTCGAACCGCGCGCCGTCAGCGTCAACTACTTCGGCGCGGTCGCCACCTTGGAAGGGCTGCGCCCCTTGCTGGCCGCCGGTACGGACCCGCGCGCGGTCGTCATCGCCTCGGTCGCCTCCATCCACCCTCACGACACGGCCATCGCCGACGCGGCGCTCGCCGGTGACGAGGATGCGGCCTTGGCCGCCGCCCAGGCAGCGGTCGACCGGGGAGAGGGCTATGCGATCTACGGCTCGACCAAGGCCGCCATCGCCCGGTGGATACGCCGCACCGCCGTGGCCGCAGACTGGGCCGGCGCCGGGATCCCCCTCAACGCCATCGCCCCCGGCACGGTCATCACCCCCATGACCGAACCCATGCTGGCCAGCCCCGATGTGCGCAAGATCGTCGACGAGACCGTCCCCATGCCGCTCCATGGCCACGCCCAGCCGGACCAGATCGCTCCCCTCCTGACCTGGCTCACCTCGCCGGAGAACGAACTGGTCACCGGCCAGGTCATCTTCATCGACGGCGGCGCCGACGCCGTACTGCGCGGCGACGGCACATGGTGAGTCGTCCAGGCAAACGGCCGATCAGAGCCGACTCACAGTCCTCGCAACCCACAGTCCTCACAACCACAGTCCTCGCAACCACAGACCTTGCAAACTCAGTCCACGAAACGCGCAGTCCTCAGTCATCGGAAATCGCAGTCACCGGAGGCCCCTCCGTGCACACGCTCACCCGTACCGCCGTCGTCACCGCCGCCCCCGATGCCGTCTGGCAGATCATCGGCACGTTCGGCGGCCTTGCCGACTGGCACCCTCTGCTGCCGCCGTCGGTGATCGAGGACGATGCCGATCCCGAGACGCCCGGGGCGGTACAGGCGTTCTCCGTCAACGGCCAAGTAGTCATCCGGGAACGGCTCCTGGAGAAGGACGACTCGCGCCGGATGCTCCGGTACACCATCCATGAATCCGCCGTCCCCGTCTTCGACTACGTCTCCACGCTGTCCGTGCACCCGCACGAGACGGGCGCCGAGATCCGCTGGGCCGCGACGTACGAGGCCGCCGACGAGCTCGTCCCCGAGGTCGAGAAACACTTCGGCGACACCATCTACGCCACCGGCCTGGATGCCCTCAAAGAACGCTTCGCCCGGCCCGCTTAGGTGCGCTGTCCCGGCACGTTGGTGACAGGCGACATGCCTTGGCACGCGGTGGGGGTCGGAGAGGCTCTGGATGGTTTTCCGAGCCCGATTTGGGACCATGGCCATGTGAACGGGAATCCGGTTTTCGGCGGGGCCGAGCCGGTAGATGCGCTCGAGGTGGCGCCGACGGCCCGGACGGCGGTGGCGTGGCTGCCGCCGCGGAAGCTGTGGCCGGTGATTCAGGACATCCGCTGGGAGCACGATCCGCAGGTACGGCGGTGGCCGCCGCATGTGAATCTGCTATTCGGCTTCGTGCCGGAGGAAGCGTTCGCGCGGGCCGTGCCGCTGCTCTCCGCCGGGGCGGCGCAGAGCACGGCGTTCACGGCGCGTCTGGCCGGAGTGCGGTATTTCCGGCACCGGCACTACGCGACGTTGTGGCTCGATCCGGCTGCGGCGGATCCGGCGCCGTGGGCCCGTCTCCACCGGGAGCTGGGGTTGCGGTTCCCACTGTGCCACGGGCGCGCCGGCCGCTTCACCCCGCATTTGTCCCTCGGTCGCACCCAGGACCCGAAGCGCTTGGCTGGCGAATGTGCTGCCCGGCTCGGCGTGCTGTCGGCGGCGGTCGAGGAGGTGGTTGTGCTCTCCCGACGCGGCGAGGGGCCCATGCGGCCTCGGGCCGTGATCGCACTGGGCACGGGCGAGGTCCGCCGACCGCAGGATTGCTGAGGTGCTCAGTCGCAAAAGGATCAGTCACAACCATCAGTCACAACGATCAGTCACAATGATCAGTCACAACGATCAGTCACAACGATCTGTCCCGTGTCACCGATCCTTGAGTGTGCGCCGTCGAAGTTCATGGGAAGGGAGGGGGTGAGGACCCAGCGGCGCGCAACGCGAAGCCTTGGAGGTTCCCTGTTGCGGGTATTGCCGCTGGTCGCCCGCAAGGGGTGCTTGACCTGGCCGACTGGCCGACTGGCCGATGGGCGGACCTGGCCGACCGGGCTGTCGACCTACGAAGATTCCCACCGGAGCCGACGGCCGATTGCGCCCTGGTGTCGTTCCTCGGCGTGCCATGCGAACAGTATCGAGGCGCTGGTCACCCCCGGGTTACAGTCGAAATGAGCTTCCCGGGAGTGACCCGCCAGGAGCCGGCGGACCTCGTCGAGACAGCGCAGCGGCCTGCGCCCGTCCGGGGCACCCGGGCTCGTCCGGGGCCGCCGTGGATCACGGAAATGAGGCTGGAGGTGACTGTCTGCGCCGGCTGTCAGCAGGAAGAGACCGGTGTGGGCTTGCCCTGTTCGTCGAACGCGGAGGTCAGCCGCGAAGCCTCGATCGGCACCTGTGCCCGGGGCGCCGACTGTCGTCGAGTCACATCCCTCTGCAGGAGATCCCATGGACTACTTCGACCTCGGGACCGTCACCCGGACCGTATCGACACCTTCGCCGGAAGCCCAGCGCTGGTTCGACCGTGGCCTCGCATGGAGCTACGCCTTCAACCACGAAGCAGCCGTCACCTGCTTCGAAGCGGCGGCGGCAGCGGATCCCGGCTGCGCCATGGCGTACTGGGGCATTGCGTTCGCCCTGGGCCCCAACTACAACAAGCCCTGGGAGTTCTTCGACGACGCCGATCTGCAGCGCTCGGTGGAACAGGCGCACACCGCCGTCGAACAGGCCCACACAGTGTGCGACGGGGCCACCCCGACCGAGCGCGCGCTCATTGAGGCACTGCGCGAGCGCTACCCGGACTCGCACCCCGCGACGGACTGTTCCGTCTGGAACGAGCCCTATGCCGAGGCCATGCGCGCCGTATACGAACTCGCTCCTGACGACCTGGACGTCGCCACCCTCTACGCGGACGCGTTGATGAACCTCACCCCGTGGCAGCTGTGGGACCTGCGCACGGGCGAGCCCGCAGTCGGCGCGCGCACGCTGGAGGCGAAGGCCGTCCTCGACCGTGCGTTGCTGACCGAGACCGGCATCGACCATCCGGGCGTACTGCACATGTACATCCACCTGATGGAGATGTCGCCGACGCCGGAGAAGGCTCTGTCGATCGCCGACCGACTGCGGGGACTGGTCCCGGACGCGGGCCACCTGCACCACATGCCCTCACATCTGGACGTGCTGTGCGGGGACTACCGACGGGTCGTGTCGGGCAACAGCGAGGCGATCAGGGCCGACGAGAAGTACCTGCGCCGAGCCGGCGCGATGAATTTCTACACGCTGTACCGCTCGCACAACTACCACTTCAAGATCTACGGCGCGATGTTCCTCGGCCAGTCCAGGACAGCACTGGAGACGGCCGCGCAACTGGAGGCGGCCATCCCCGAGGAACTGCTGCGCGTGGAGAGCCCACCCATGGCCGACTGGCTGGAGGGCTTCCTCGCCATGCGGGTCCATGTGCTGATCCGCTTCGGACGATGGGCAGACATCCTCGCGCTGCCGATGCCCTCCGACCCGAAGCTGTACTGCGTCACCACGGCGATGCTGCACTACGCGCGCGCAGTGGCGTACTCCGCCAGGGGGGCGACCGCCGAGGCCGAGGCCGAACGAGCGCTGTTCCGCCAGGCGGCCGGACGGGTTCCCGAGACGCGGATGCTGTTCAACAACACCTGCCGGGACATCCTGGCGATCGCCGCCGCCATGCTCGACGGCGAGCTCGAATACCGCAGGGGCGCGTACGACTTGGCGTTTTCCTCCCTGGAGCGCTCCATCGAGCTCGACGACAACCTGCCCTATGACGAACCGTGGGGCTGGATGCAGCCGACCCGCCACGCCTATGGGGCGCTCCTGTTGGAACAGGGCCGGGTCGAAGAGGCCGAGGCCGTCTACCGGGCGGACCTCGGACTCGACAGCACCCTGCCCCGGTCCTCGCAGCATCCAGGAAACGTCTGGGCTCTGCACGGCTTTCACGAATGCCTGGTGCGGCTCGGCAGGACGGGAGAGGCCCGCATCGTCGCCCAGCAACTCACCATGGCCACCGCACTCGCGGACGTCCCCGTCGAGGCGTCGTGCTTCTGCCGCCTCGACACCACGGACACGAACAGCGGCTGCTGCTCCGACTGAATCCGGTGTACGTCCCGGGCGGCCGCGCCTACGCCTGCCATCCGGCACCAAGGCCGGTCACCTTCCGCTCCGTTCAAGAATCGGTGGTTTCATCGACGTGGCGGTGCGGCGGGGGCGGTGACGGATCCTTCGACGAGCAGCGGGAACAGTCGGGTAAACCACGGCTACGGCTACGGTTACGGCGTCCCGTGGACGCGCAGCGGGGTGGTGGTCCCGGTCGCGGTAGCCGGCGAGCAGTGGGCGGCATGCGGTGAGACTGCCTCACGTTGGTGCGGCTATCGATTCTGCAGTAGCGCTTCCCCCAAGGGCCTGAGGGTGTGGTGAACGCTACCGCCGGTGCGTTGAGAAGAGATGAGTCCCGCGTCGCGCAGTATCGCGGTGTGGTGGGTAGCAGTGGCCGCAGAGATCTTCAGCCGGCGAGCAAGCTCCGTTGTGGTGCAGTCACCAGCGGCGATTGCCTCAAGAGCCGCCGCGCGCGTGGTGCCCAGCAGAGCCGCACACGCACCCTTCGCATCGTCCCGTACATCGTTGTCCTTTCCGGTGCCGGCGCCCTGCCACGTCAGGCTGCGCTGGACGGGGTAGAGCAGGACCGGCGGAAGCTGCGGGTCACGGAGCATCATGGGGCCGTGCGAGCAGAAGAACGAGGGGATCAGCCGCAGCCCCCGCCCACCCAGATGAACCTCCCGATCCACGTAGTGCGAGCGGACTTCCAGCACGGGATGCTTCCAGCGCACGTTCGGATGCAAGCCGTCCAGCAGGCCTCGCGTGCCGCCACTCTGTACGGCTATGGTCCGTAGCCGGCGGTCGACCTCCAAGTGGGTGCGAATCTGGGATTCGTAGGGGCGGATGGCCGCGGTGTAATAGTCGCGCACCGCGTCTGCGATGCGGGGCAGCTGCCGTGGCGTCAGCTCCCGTATCCATAAGGGGGCGTGGTACAGCCGCGTGAAGCGACCGAGGTCGGCCTCGAAGCGGTCGCGCGGGGTGGTCGCCAGGCTCTGCAGGCCTTCCTCCAGGCCAAGGGCTGAGGCGGCAGGGGTGAGGAAGTCGGGGCTGTAGCCATGGGGCGGTGCCAGGGCGAGCAAAGCTCGAGCCGGACGGTTCAGCTGGGACAGCGTCTGCCTTCGCCACCGAGCAAAGCCCGGTACGGGGCTGTTACTTCGCAGGAGAAATTGACTGAGCAACGCCTCCCACAGTGGATCAGGGCGCTCAGCAACGTGCGTCCTGGCAAGGTCCTCCACAGTGAAGTGAATACGCACAGTCATCCGCAACTTTCCTTTCCTCCCCGGCGCCTCAACACCGGTGCCCATGCCCGCCGGGCGCACACGAACCGTGGCCGCCTCAGACATTTTCTGTGAGCCGGTCGCGGACGTCGCGTTCGAGTGCCTGGCCGGAGCGGCGGTGAACACCGCGCCTGAGTCTCTTCTGCGTGAGCTCGGCGAAACCACCGCTCCACCAGGTTCAGCCAGGACGAGCTGGTGGGCGTGAAGCGAAGGGAGGGAACTGTTCACCTTGCCAGGCGACGGGCCGCCTCGATCCTCGACGCGGGTGCCGTCCCGCTCTCTGCCTGCCGAGGCGGCGCCCAACCGCATGTCCCGCGACCGGTTCGACGCGGTGCTCGGCCGTGCCCTGGCCGGTGTGTCGGGCTGACCTATGCGGCGTCGGCGAGGATCTCTTCCACGAGGGGGGAGCGGGGGTGGAAGACGTCGAGGAGGCCGATGGTGCGGAGGGCGGGGGCGAGTTCCCGCATCTGTGTGACGAGGGCCTCGTGCTCGGGGGTGCCCTCGACGAGTTCGTCGAGGCGGATGGCGTTGGCGACGAAGGCGGCCACCGATCCCTTGCGGACGGTGCGGCCGTTGATCGCGGTCGAGTCGATTCCCTCGGGCAGGACGTCCTCGGGGCGGACGGCCGGCTGGTGCTGCTGCGACATGGCAGTTCTCCTTACGTGTGGGAAGCACGTGCTTTCTGCACGCTTATGACGGTAGCAGGACTCCGTGTTTTTTGCACGTATCATCGAGGGGTGAGCAAAACGACCCGTGACAGCACCTCCGCCGCACGCGTGGCCGCCGCCATCGGTGCGCTGACCATGCGAGCCACCCGTGCCGGGCTCTACAGCCGGCTGACCTCTGGAGTGGCGGGCGTGGACGCCACGACCTACCCGGTGCTGTCCGGGCTGGACCGCGTGGGGCCCGTCACCGCCACCAGGCTCGCCGAGGCGATCGGCATGGATCGCACCGTCACCACCCGCTACGCGACCCGACTGCAGGAGGCGGGGCTGATCGCCCGCCGCCCCGACCCCTCCGACGCCCGCGCCACCCAGCTCGTCCTCACCGCCGACGGTGAGCGGACGGTCGCGGCGCTGCGCGCGGGGATGGAATCCTTCCTGGCCGAGGAGCTGGCGACCTGGCCGCCGGGCGAGGCCGCCGCCTTCGCCGACCGCCTGGAACGGCTGACGGAAGCCCTTGCGCACCCGGATGCGGGCCGTACGGCCTGACGCGGGAGCACCGACGGTTCCCGCCGGCCGCTCCCGCGTGCTCGTGAGGTCGCCGGCTCCGGGGCTCAGGGCAGCTTCTCCTTCGCCACGTCGGGACGGAAGAGGGCTTCGAGGTAGTCCGTCCACTGCGGGTTGGGATATCCGTAGCTGCCACGGTCCGACGCGGTCCCGGCCGGCCAGACCTGGGGGTCGTGCACGGCGCCGCTGGTGTCGACGAGCACCGTGTTCGTCCCCGCGGACAGGAACGCTTCGTAGGGCGACGTGGGGGTGCGGCCGCCCGTGCCGGGCGCACCGTACGGAGCCGTGCGGCCCGGCAGGAGTGCCTTGAGGCGTCTCATGGCGTCTTCGCGGGCGGCGGGCAGCTCTGCCGCGTCCGCGGTGACACGGACGCCGAGGATGACGACCTCGGAGGGGTGACCGGTGATCCAACGGGCGAGGGATGCGGCCTCGCCCGTGCCGGACGGGCCGTCGAAGAACGCGCCGCCCAGCAGACCGCCGTGGTAGGTGTACCACTGGCCGTCCTGATAGCACAGTCGCAGGTCTATGTAGCGTGCTCCCGCGTCGAGTTGGTCGACGATCGGGCGGCTCTGGGTATGGGCCATGCTCGCGGCCAGGCCCGGCCAGACACGAGAGACGTCGTAGGTGTCGCCACTTCGGCAGAGCCCGGAGCCGTCGTGGATGCTCCAACTGCCGGCGTCGTGGCTGCCGGGCATGGCGATGCGGTTCAGCGGCCGTGTGCCGATCTGCGGGCGTAGCTGCTCCATCCAGTGGGCGAGGTCGACGGCCCCGGCCTGGCGCGTGGGCGTCGGCAACGTATCGCTGACTGTCGATGCCTGCGCACCGGCAGGGGGTGCGGCGGGGGCGTGGGCGCCGGCCGTGGCCGCCATCGCGCCGGCCAGCAGGGCCGGGAGGAGCAAGGTGCGGCTGCGCCGTGAACGTCGCATGCGTGGGGGCTCCCTCTTGTCCTCGGGGATGCTCCGGTGGACCGAAGCACGAAACCGACAAGGACGCCATGGGCATGCGTCGTTGGTGCGGGCCTCGGCGGTGGAAGTCGGCCGGAGAGGAAACCGGGTGCGCTGATCGAGGCAGCCGCGCATCGACTCGCGGTAGGGGCGGGCTCTCGCGTGGCGGCACCTGGAACCCCCGTCGTGGTGGAGCCGGAACCCCGCGCACGGCGGTACCGCATCCGGAGGTCTGTCTCGGGCACGTGGCCGGAATCACAGGGCGGGCGGCCGGGCGGGCGGAATGCCGTCGCCGGGGGTGAGGGTTGACGCCTGCGATGCATTGAGTGCATGTGCACATACCACCTGGTACCCAGAAGGAGTCCCCGTGACCGACACCGCGTCCGCCGCCTCCCGCGCGGCCGAGATCCTGTCCCGGCCCGTCACGCTGAACGGCCTGACCGTCCCGAACCGCATCGCGATGGCGCCGATGACGCGCATGTTCTCCCCGGACGGCGTCCCCGGTGACGATGTGCGGTCGTACTACGCCCGCCGCGCCGCCGCGGGTGTGGGGCTGATCGTCACCGAGGGGACCTACGTCGGCCACGAGTCGGCGGGACAGAGCGATCGGGTGCCGCGGTTCCATGGGGAGCAGCAGCTGGCGGGCTGGACGAAGGTCGTCGAAGCCGTGCATGAGGCGGGTGGCACGATCGTGCCGCAGTTGTGGCACATCGGCATGGTCCGGAATCAGGGCGAGCCGCCCTTCGCCGACGCTCCGGCCGTCGGTCCGTCCGGCCTGGTCACCGCGGGCGCCGAGCCCACCGGCAGGGCGATGACCCAGCAGGATCTGGACGACGTCGTCGCCGCGTTTGCGCAGGCCGCCGCGGACGCCGAGCGCATCGGCTTCGACGGCGTGGAGATCCACGGCGCCCACGGCTACCTCGTCGACCAGTTCCTCTGGGCGGGCACGAATCGCCGTACGGACGCGTACGGCGGCGACCCGGTGGCCCGTACCAAGTTCGCCGCGGAGATCGTCGCCGCGGTCCGCGAGCGGGTGTCCGCCGAGTTCCCGGTCATCTTCCGCTACTCGCAGTGGAAGCAGCAGGACTACACCGCCCGCCTCGCCGAGACCCCCGAGGAGCTGGAAGCGATCCTGACCCCGCTGGCCGCGGCCGGCGTCGACGCCTTCCACGCCTCCACCCGTCGCTACTGGCTCCCGGAGTTCGACGGCTCGGACCTGAACCTGGCGGGCTGGAGCAAGAAGCTCACCGGACGGCCCACCATCACCGTCGGCTCGGTCGGCCTCGACGGTGACTTCCTCCGCTCCTTCGCGGGACAGGGCGCCCCGGTCCGGGGCATCGACAACCTCCTCGACCGGCTGGAGCGCGACGAGTTCGACATGGTCGCCGTCGGCCGCGCCCTCCTCCAGGACCCGGAGTGGGCGGCGAAGGTGCTGGACAACCGGTTCGAGGCGCTGAAGCCCTACGACGCGGCGGCGCTGAAGACGCTGCACTAGCAGGTCCCGTCCGGTGGTACGCGCCGGTGGCGGGCGTTCGGGCTCGTCGCCGGTCCGTTCAGAGGACGGGTGAGCCACGCGGCGATCTCGCAGCGTGGCTCACCGCTGTAGCGATGTGGTGTGCGGGTGCCGACGGTGTCAGGGGGTCCGCGTCTGCCTCATGAGGGCCGCGGCATCCGCGGCGATGTCCGCCACGATGCGGCCCGCCGGGGCGACGTCATGGACGAGCCCGGCGCTCTGGCCCGCGTAGAGGGCGAGAGCCTCCACGTCACCCGACATGCCGGGCATGGGGACCATGTCGTCGTAACGCGACCAGGCCCGTCCGTCGGCGCTCCGGGCCACCACGGCGCCTTCGCCGGGGCGGTTCGGCGCGGCCGGACGGTCCGCGGCCTCCCAGGCACGGAGCGTGGAGTTGCGCAGCGCACGATGCGGGGCGTCGGGCCAGCCGCCGTCGAAGCACCGCGTGTGCACCGCGTCCTGCGGCGCCGCCTGGATCACGGCTTGACGGTAGACCTCGTGCGTGGCCGCCTCGGATGCCGTCAGGAATCGGGTGCCCAGCCATCCGGCCTGGGCCCCGAGGGCCAGTGCGGCGGCGAGGCCTCGTCCGTCGGCGATGCCGCCGGCTGCGATGACGGGCACCGGGTGCACGGCGTCCACGACCGCGGGTACGAGCGCCATCGTGGTGACCTCCCCGCGGATGTGGCCGCCCGCTTCACACCCTTGGGCCACGATCACGTCGACGCCCGCGGCGACGGCGCGTTCGGCCTCGGCGACGGAACCGACCGTGTGGAGGTGCAGGGCACCGGCCGAGTGAATGCGTTCGGCGACGGCCGAGGGATCTCCCCAGAACGTCGAGATGACCGGCACGCTTTCCGCCAGGCAGGCGTCGAGAAGCTCGTCGACCGGGAAGTCGAGAACCAGGTTCGCCGCGAAGGGCCTTGGTGTCATGCGTCGAACCTGCCGGATCCGGCGCACCGCCTCCTCGGCGGTGACCCAGGTCAGAGCAAGGGTGCCGAGCCCTCCCGCGTTGGCCACCGCAGCCACCAGCTCGGTGGTGACCGCGGATCCGATGGGTGCCTGTACTACAGGCACCTCGATGCCCAGTTGCCGGCACAGAGGTGTGGTTAACGTCGTCATGCTGTCCTCTTCATGCGGTGCGTTTCGGTTTCCGAATGGTGGGCGACCGATCATCCCTCGGTCCGCAATGCCTGGGTAGCCGGCGGCTGCCGCCAGTACCTCGTCGAGCACGCCGCCCGCCTGGGCATCGACATGGAGAAAGCCGGAACCCTCAACTGCTACCGGTGTCCGGGTGGGTAAGCCGGTTCATGCGGCTCCGAGGAACCCCGGGTCGGCGCCGTCGAACTGAAGGCACGCGTCGCGACTCAGGCCCAGGAGTTCCGCCATGGGCACCGCACGACGGCTGGTCGCTGACAGATCCCGGCGAGCCTCGGCCGACCACAACGGCGGGAAGAACGACAGTCCCTGCCGGCCGTTCAGCACGGTGACTTCGTCGCGCCAGTCGTTCCAGCGCAGGCCCTTGTAGAACTCCTGATGCCCTCCGGAGAGAATCCAGGACAGCCATGCCGAGTGGCCGGCGCCCAGGGCCTCCCAGCCAAGGGCGTCGGGGGCGAAGTAGAGGATTTCTCCCGGCGCGCCGGGTCGACCGGCCTCACCGGGATCGCTCCCGTTGAGGGCGAAGACCCCGCCCAGCACATCGTGCGCAACCACAAGACCTGCACCCGGCCGCCATGCCGGATCGAATGTCGAAGGCATCGCGTTGATCTCGGCCAGGCTGGGCAGTCCTTCGGCGTCGGCACCACTCGGGCTTCCGAAGACCCGGAGCCATCCGTCGTCCACGAGCAGGCCACCGCAATTCAGTACGATGCCGCCCAGATTTGACCGGGCAGAGACCTGTAGTTGCAGCAGAGAGGAACGGCCTGTCTCGACATCGCCGGGCAGCACCTCAACTGGTACGTCGCTGCCGGACAGCTCCTCAAGGAGGAGCGGCCAGGCGGGATCCCCGACGTTGATCAGCTCATTGATCTCGCGCATCCCAGCATCGTCGCACCAGCACCCGGAGTTCCAGCGCGCCGGGTCAGGGGGCATGACATGACGCGGCAGGGGACCTCGCGACAGAGCACATGACCGGGTCGGCAAGAGCGAGGAAAAGTCGGCATTCCGTGACTGTTCGTCCTGGCTACGCGGTCATCGTGGCCAGGACGATGCGCGTCAGCGCAGGAACCCTTCGTAGTTGCGCTGCTGGAGCTGACTCTCGATCTGTTTCACGGTGTCCAATCCGACGCTCACGATGATGAGGATGCTCGTGCCGCCGAACGGGAAATTGCTGCCGTTGAACAGCACCAGCGCCGCTGTGGGCACAAGGGCGATCAGCCCCAGGTAGAGCGCTCCTGGCCAGGTGATGCGGTTGAGCACGTAGCTCAGGTAGTCAGCCGTGGGCCGGCCGGCCCGGATGCCGGGGATGAACCCGCCATGCTTCTTCATGTTGTCGGCAATTTCTTTGGGGGTGAAGGAGATGGCGACGTAGAAGAACGCGAAGAAAACGATCAGCAGGAAGTAAAGTATGAGATGGATCGGTTGGTCGCCTCTGGCGACATTGGTGGCGATCCACTGGGACCATTCCGATGCCGAGTTACCGCCGAAATCGATCAGACTGGGGATGGAGAGCACTGATGAGGCGAAGATGACGGGAATGACACCCGCCTGGTTCACCTTCAGCGGGATGTAGGTCGAAGTACCGCCGTAGGAACGGCGGCCGATCATTCGTTTTGTGTACTGGACCGGGATCCGGCGCTGCGCCTGCTCGACGAAGACCACGAGGCAAACCATGCAGAGGCCGACCGCGATCACGATGGCGAACTCGCCCCAGCCGCCCAGGATTTTACCCGACGTCTTGATCCCCCACAGGTTGGCCGGGAAGCTGGCGGCGAGTGAGGTGAACATCAGGATTGACATGCCGTTGCCGATGCCGCGGTCGGTGATCAGCTCTCCGATCCACATCACCACGGCGGTGCCGGCGGTCATGGTGATGACCATGACGGAGGTCTGGAAGATCGAGGTGTCCGGGACGATCTGGGAGCGGACCGGGCAGGTGGGGAAGAGCCCACCGCTTTGGGCTTTGGCCACCAGGGCGGCGCCCTGCAGCACCGCGAGGCCCAGCGTCAGGTACCGGGTGTACTGGGTGATCTTCGCGGTGCCCGCCTGGCCCTCCTTCTTCAGCGCCTCCAGACGGGGAATGACCACCGTCAGCAGTTGAAGGATGATGCTGGCCGTGATGTACGGCGTGATCCCCAGGGCGAAGATGGTGAGCTCCAGTAGCGCACCACCGCTGAACGTGTTGATCAGGCCGAAGAGGCCGCCGTTTCCGTCACCGTGCTCGATGCACCGTGTAACGCTTCGATAATCCACCCCAGGGACCGGAACGTTCTGCCCCAACCGATAGAGAAGCAAGATTCCCAACGTGAAGAGTATCTTTTTGCGAAGGTCGGGCGTTTTGAAGACCCTGACGAATACGGTAGGCACTTTTCAAATCGTCCTTAGTCTCGCAAGTTGATAGGCAATTGCACTGATTCCCGGCCGTCCTTGCCCGCCGCGTCGCTGCCACTCGGTGGTCGGAGCACCCGTTGACGACGGCTAGCCGGGGTGCGGTCATTCGGTGCCGGAAGCGATCGGTCACGTAAGGCGCATGGGAAAGAATTCGGGTCGAGCAGGGTTGTCTTCGCGGGCTGATCACCCATGACTTCTGCCGCTCTGGACGCGCCTCAATATCCCCGTTGCAGACAGCTATCGTGACTGGCCAGGAGCAGGTTGCTCAGTGCAGTCAGGACTGACGTGCAGTCGTGGAGCTCACGGCGCTGGGTGCGCCTTTGGTAGCGCCGTCGCATGGCGATCTGTCGGTCGCGCCTTCGTCAGCGGGACCATCTCAGTGGCTGGCTGCCTGTGAGTTGAACGGCTCCGCGCGATCGCGGTGGAGCCAACAGGCACCGTGGCAGCGTCGCTGTTGCTGATGTGCAGATTCTGGTGATCGTGTTCCGTCAGATAGTTGCTGCCGTAGGTCCCAGCATGTGGATGTCGACGGCAAGTTGGTGCGGGGAGTGACCTGCCCGCTCAGCCCGGGTGGCCTGGTCACGGCGTGGGCAACCGAAGCGACGGGTACGCGGGTATCACCGATGCGGCTCGTGGATCTGCGGAGAGTACTTACGGCACTTCCGCGTACTGACGGCACTCCCGTTCCCTCTCCTCCATCCCGGGCGCGCGCTGTCAGTTTGGCGTCAGGCTGCTCCGCCAGCGGGTCGATGCCCGCCGCGCCAAGATCCCCGGCGCCTTGGTCTTGGTCATCTTCCTGCCATGAACGTCCGCTCCTCAACCGTCATGGCCCGAACCCTGGCAGCGCTACTTGGTCGTTGAGGTGTGGGTCGGGATCGGGGTTGGGGCTGTCGTGCAGGTGCGGGTGGGGATCGGGACCGGCACGGTCGTTGAGGTGTGGGTCGGAATCGGGACCGGCACGGTCGTGCAGGTGCGGGTCGGGAGGGGAACCGGCGCGGTCGTGGAGGTGGGTTGGTGATGAGGAACGGTGGGCCCGCCTTGAGCGGAAGCGCTCGGCAGGACTTCCAGACCGACGCCGAGCCCGGCGATCGTCAGCGCCGAGCCGGTGGCCATCCAGACCGTCCGAGCACGTCGACGGGCACGGACGCCCGCTTGCAGCCGCTGCCGGTGCTGGTCCTCAAAGGGGGTGTTTGCCTGGGTGTCGCGCATCATCCGCGCGAGTTCGTGTTCGAAGTCTTCCATGATGTCTCCTTTCACTGCACCGGCTCGATGGCGTCACCGAGGAACTGCCGCAACCGCGTTACGCCCCGTGACGTGAGGGACCTGGCGGTGCCCACCGGACACCCCAGCGCCTCGGCGACCTGCACCTCGGACAGGTCCTGGTAGTAGCGCAGCACCACCGCGGCGCGCTGCCGCACCGGCAGCATTGCCAGCGCGGCCTCCAACCGTGTCCGTTCCTCCACGGCAGCGGCCACATCGCCGACCTCGGGAAGCTCCGGCAACCGTTCCACCGGACGCTCGCCCCACCAGCGACGTCGCGCCGAGCGAGCCGCCGCACGTGCCAGCACCCGGCGCACATACGCCTCTGGCGCCTGCTCGGCCACCCTCGGCCACGCAAACCACAGCTTGACCAGCGCCTCCTGTAGCAGGTCCTCGGCCCGATGCCGATCTCCACCGGTGAGCAGATGCGCCAGGTGAAGCAGTGCCGACCAACGAGCCGTGACGAACCGGTCGAACGCATCGGCCCGCAACTGCCTCATCAACGCTGTCCCTCGCCTCGATCACTTGCCTACACCCCTACAAAGGCACTGACCCACGTCCCGCTATGCAGTCCCCGGACGTGAGCTGCCTCACACGGCCACCTCGGTCCCGTGCTCAAGCTCGCACGCCGAGGCGCACATCCCATGCGCGTCCACTCTCATCTCCCGCCGCCTGTCCCGACCTCACCGGCAGACGCCCCAGCTACGGGGGCCGGCCAATTCGGAAGCGCCGCCGGGCCGTTGGTGCCTGTCCGGCAGCGACGCACCAGGAACCCGGCCATTGCCGCTGAACGATCGTGCGTGTCTGCGGGGGCCTTGTTCGTGCTGCACACGGGGACCCAGGGGAACATTCGTCCAATCCACCGGCTCGTACCGGCGGAGATCCTGGGCCCATGACTGTTTCTGACGGCGATCCATACGCGAGGCGCTCCACGCCGTACGGGTCGGCCGAGAAAAGGAGGGGTGCCATGCGGATTCTCGTCTCCGGCGCCGGCGTCGCCGGTCCGGTGCTGGCCTACTGGCTCACCAGGCACGGCTTCTCCGTCACCGTCGTCGAGCGCGCGCCGGCTCTGCGCAGGACTGGCGGTCACGCGGTCGATCTGTTTCGGCCGGCCATGAACATCTCGGAGAAGATGGGCGTGCTCCCGCGTATCGAGGAGCGGGCCACCGGCACGCACCGAATGACCGTCTACCGGGAGGGCTCACGGCGTCCCGTCCGGGCGGACCTCTCCAAGATCTTCAGCGCCACCTCCGACCGGCACGTCGAGATCATGCGCGACGACCTGAGCGAGATCTACCACGACGCCGCACACGACGACGTCGAGTACGTCTTCGGCGACTCGATCACCGCGATCTCGCCCGACGGCGAGGTGCGGTTCGAAAACGCCGCGCCGCGCCGCTTCGACCTGGTCGTCGGGGCTGACGGGCTGCACTCCAACGTGCGTCGCCTCGTCTTCGGCGAGGACTCCCGCCTCAACGCCTTCATCGGGGCCTACTTCGGGGTGCTGACCCTGCCCAACAGCTCCGACCTCGACGGCGAGCTCCTCATGCACGTCGGCGTCGGCCGCACTGCCGGCATGTACGGCGCGCGGCACCTCGGCGAGGCGCGGGCGTTGTTCCTGTTCCGCAGCGAGCGCGAGATCGACTACCACCACCGTGACGTGCCCCGGCACAAGGAGCTGCTGCGCGGTGCCTTCGCCGGCATGCACGCCCAGGTGGACCGCTGGCTGGACGAGCTCGACCACACCCCGGCGTTCTACTTCGACTCGATCACCCAGCTCCGCATGGACACCTGGTCGCGGGGGAGGGTGACGCTCGTCGGCGACGCGGGCTACTGCCCCGGTCCGGCCGTCGGCGGCAGCACCAGCCTGGCCGTCGTCGGCGCGTACGTCCTCGCCGGAGAGCTGGCACGGGCGGGCGGCGACCACGAGCGCGCCTTCCCCGCCTATGAGCGGGTGATGGCGGAGCACGTACGCGGCAGCCGCGCGGTCGCGCTGAGCGCGGCGAAGACCCTGATCCCCACGTCCCGCCTCGGCGTGTGGGGACTGGCCCAGGGCGCCCGCCTGATCTCCGCCCTGCCCGCGGGCCCCAGCCGCGCCCTCGTTCGCCTCACCACCAAGAGCGCACGTCTCCACAACTCCGTGACCATCGACGACTACCGCCGTCGCCCGGCACATCAGGAGGTCGGGGCGGCCTCGCGGCCGACCACGGAGGCGGCCTCGGGGTGGAGTGAGGAGTGCATGTCCTGTGAAGTAGCCGATTGCCAGCCACCCCAGGCGACTGCTTCCAGTTCGACGTCATCCGAGCAGGACATGCCCGGCAACCCGGGGACCTGAGTCCAGATGAGCCGCGATGCGCGCGATCGTTCGGGCATTGTCCTCGAATAGATGTGCCTGCATGCCCGCTGCTTGGGCGGCCTCGACGTTGGCTGCGACGTCGTCGATGAAGAGACAGCTTTCCGGCTGCGCCTCCAGGCTGGCGCATGCGGCCTCGAAGGCGCGTGGGTCCGGCTTCTCGATGCCGATCTCGTGCGAGTAGACGATCTGCTCGACCAGTTCGTCGAAGTGGTACAGCGCCGTCTCCCTCTCCCGGGCACCGACGAAGCTGTTGCTCAGGATGCCCAGCCTGCAGTTTCCCCGTAGCCCTCGGACATAAGCGATGAGTTCCTCGTTCGGCGTCCCCAGGTATTCCGTCCAGAGATCAGCCATGAAGGCTCCGGCCTGGGGCGCGTCGAGCCCCAGGCGTGCTGCCACCTGCTCGTGCACCTCTCGTTCGCTGATGCTCCCGACGCGTCCGGCTTGCCACACGTCGCGCATCCGCTCATGCACTGTGCCCGGCGGCAGCTCCAGCCGCTCTTCCCACCGTTGCACCCGCCCTGTTTCCGGCGTGATCTCCAACACGCCGCCGATATCGAGAATGACGCAGGTCGCGGTCACGAAAACTCCCCCTCTTCGTCCTGCCTGGCCGGCGAGCGCACACCGCCGGCCGCTCGGTGATCCGTGGCGACACTGTTGTCCTTCCCCCTGGGGCAAGGTCAAGTGATCTTGGGGCCGTGTGACGGCCCTGTCGTGAGCTGTCGACGCGACTCGGTCGCATCAGCAGGTGTCTTCAAGACTCATGACGATTCGAGGAGTTCTGGGCCGGATGCTGACGTCATCACTGGTCGACGAAGGCGGAACATGACGCCCCCTCGGCCACGTACCGGCGGCCCTTGGCGTCGCCGCCCAGCATCATCGCCCCCATCGCGGCCGTACGCCGACCTAGGGAACCTACGACCGCTCGAAGCTGGCGCAGATGTGCTTGGCTGTGAAATCGATCGTCGCCTGTGGTCGCCCATCCGAGGGGCGGGACGGTGTCGGCGTACCTACCCCCACGTCCAACCTGACTCCCGCAGGGCGCTGGCGCGTTGCACGAGTGCGTCGATCCGGGTGGCGGCTTCGGTCGGTTCCCAGTAGTGATGGGATGCGGTCGTCTGGTGGGGATGCTTGCGGTAAAGGACGCTCGGCTCTGCTATGAACTCACCGGGTGCCACGGCCTCCGCGGCCAGGAGCAGAGCCACTGTCTCGGCTCCGGACAGTGCCTGCCAGCCGCCGAGCGCCATCACAAGGGGACGGTGTGCGGCGAATGTGGTCGCCTGAACGGACAGACGCTGCTCCAGCACCTCGTGATAGAAGCGGGCGGGCTCCACGGGGCCACCCGGAGGGTCGCACGGACCTGGTGCCGTGCTCCCGTCCTTGTGGAGGTCGATGCATGCGGACACGCACCACGGCACGCGTTCCAGGGTCTCGATGTCCCGCTCCAGCGCACCCGGCAGTAGTACGTCATCTGCGTCCAACGTCCGGATCAGGTCTCCCGTGGAGCGCGCAAGGGCATGGGTGCGTGTCACCGCGATGCGCGCCCGCATCCCTGTCCTGTAGGTGATCCTCGGGTCACTGGGCAGGCTGTTCGCAGGGATACCCGAGGTGCCGTCCTCTTGCACGCACCACTCCCATTGCCAGTCATCCGGAAGCTTTTGTTCGCGCAGGGACTCGTAGGTGTCACCGATGAAGTGGTGGCCGCCGTCGTGTACGGCGGTGATGACGCTGATGGTTCGCATGCCATGAGTCCTGTCGGAGAGGAATGAGCCCGTCCGTGATCATGACATGAACTCATGGCCATGGCCTCACACTTGGTGCCTTGCGAGCCGCCCGCACCGCGGCCCGCCCGCCCCTGTCACGCTGCGAGCCTGAGGTCCCGCCCAAGGGCCACCTCGACCAAGGGCGGCGATCGTTGCCCTTCGTCGAGACTGCAGCCGTCAGCGCCACTACATAGGCAACCGCCGCTCCGACGAGGTCCTCTGCCTCCTCGAAGCCGGCCATGCCCACGGAGCTGAAGCCCGCCGCTTCTTCGACGAACTCGCCGTCGTCGCGTATCTCCTGGCCGACTACGGCCGGCGCCCCGGAGAACCCCGACCTGCCCCCCACCGCGGGCGGTTCCTCGTCCTGTCCTGCTCATGAAGCGCAGCCTCCCGGCAGGAACTCAAGGCAAGGGCGGGGCGCTTGGTGGTGATCACGCCACCGCCCGCAGCGCCTGTTGCTGACCGGACGAGTCCGACGTATCGAAGGTGCCGAGGGCCATAACGAACGCTTCTGGATGCCAGAAGATCAAGATCTTGGACTTATGGCGGATACCCCGCCACCCTCGAATTCATCGAGATGCCGCCAAACCCCTCGCTGGTGGCAGCCCCGGCACCCTGACGCCCCAAGGGCCAACGCACTGGAGTCGACGAACATGCGCATCAGAATCGTCCACGGAATTGCCCTGCTCTCCACCGGCCTCCTCGCCGGCGCGTTCGGCTACGGCGCGGCCAATCTCGTCCCCACCTTCCATGCCGTACCGCTCGGCATGCGACTGTCGTTCCATGCCGAACTGATGAAGATGAACGGCATCACCATGCAGGCGGCGATGGGCACGGCGTTCCTCAGTTCCCTGACCCTCGCCGTCCTGGCAGGCGGCGGCCGCTTCCGTCTGACCGCGGGTGCGGCAAGTCTGCTGACCCTCGCTTCCTTCCTGATAACCCGGTTCGGCAATGTGCCGATCAACGGACAGATCAAGCGATGGGCGGTTACCTCAGCCCCGGCCGAGCACGCGGAGATCCTGGGGCGCTGGGAGTTGTTCAACACCATGCGCACGCTCACCGCGCTCGCAGCCTTCGGCCTGCTGATCGTCCTGGCCGTCCGCGGGCTGCGTCCGGTCACTCGCGCCGAACATGCTCGGGGCGACCAGTCCCGGTGACCGGAGGCGGAGACGCGGTGCCAGTAGGAAGCGACCTCTACCTATGAGCCACGACCACAGACCAGGTCATCGACCGCATCCGCCGCTACTGCGCGAGGATCCCCGTACCAGCGCGCGGACGCTTTTTCAGTGCCTCGGGGCGAGCATCGGGTATTCAGATCCATCCGTTGCGAACCGCGTACAGGGCGAGTTGGAACCGGGTGACGGTGCCGGCTCGCTGGTTGAGCTGCTCGAGGTTGCGGGACAGCGTGCGGCGGCTGATGCCGAGCAGCTCCGCGATGGTTTCGTCCGTGACGCCGGCGCCGAGCAGTTCCAGGACCCGGACATGGATCGGGCGCAGCGCAGGCGGGACGCGGTTGCTGAAGTGCATGGGGAACGCCGAGCGCCAGGAGGTCTCGAAGAGCCCGGTGAGCGCAGACAGCAGGCTTGAGGGGCGAACCAGGAGCAGGGAGTCGTTGACCTCGGCCTCGACGAAGGACATCGAGACGATGGCCAGCCGCCGGTCGAAGACGGTGAGCTTGACCGGGACGGTGGGCAGCACCCGGGCATGCTCGCCGGCGGCGATACAGGGATGGATGTTGGCGAGGTAGTAAGCGTGGTTCTGAACGGCGGACTTGGAGTAGACGACCCGGTACTCGACGCCGCGTTGCAGGTTTTCCAGCTCGGTCGGGTTGGCACTGGCGGGGATGTGGTACGGCGGGGAGTCGAAGCGAAGGACCTGTGATTCCACCGTCTTCTCGGCATGCCGGATCCGGTCGATGATCTGGGCGCCGGTGATCACCTCGACGAGGTCGTCGGTGGCCTGTGGGGACACCGAGCGCCGGTAGTCGCGGTAGGCGTTGGCCGCGGAGGTCTGGGCCTTGCGTAATTCCGCCGTCCTGCTGTGGGACAGGTGGTCGAGCGCGATGGTGGGGTCCACCGGAACGGCTTCCGACCGGTCCGGCGCGCAGGCTGCGACCAGACCGACTTCGACCAGGCGGGCGAGGGATTGTTCGACCTCATCGGGCTTCCAGCCGAGGTGCTCGGCCAACTCGGCTGTGACGGTGCGGCCGCTGCGGAGCATGGCCAGGTAGAGTCCGGCCTCCCCGTCCGCCAGTCCGAGACAGCGCAGATGCGCCGTCAGGTCGTTGTCGCTCATGGGGGATCCCTTCACACCGAGGCGGACGCGGCTGCGTGGAGGCGGGGCAGAATTCAGCCGGTCCGGATGCTGTGGTTCCGGTCGAGATGGTGGCACGGACCGGCTGGTTCCGAACAGGTCCTGGACGAGGAGATCCGCACCGGCTGCCCGCGGTGAAGCATTCCGAACTCTGCTGACTCGCTTGTCTCCTTTCGGCCGCTGGCAACAGGTCGCCACCACGGCGGCGCGCAGGGGAGTACACCAGGGCGGACCCGGACCACCGCCGGGACCCAGCCTCCGTCCTTCTCTGGAGCCGACGTGCGCCCACGTGCCCGCAGACCCGTCCTGGCCGCTCTTGCGGCAGCCGCCCTCACCGCGCTCACCGCGCAGCCCTCCCATGCCGCCCCGGCGCCCTCTCCCGGAGGCGGGGTACGGCCCGTGGCTGGAGCTCTCGCCGACCGGTACATCGTGGTCCTCAAGGACACCGCCGGGCCCGCGGCCTCGGCACGGGCCGAGGCCACCCGGCTCACCCGAGCCCACGGTGGGAAAGTCCGCCACACCTACGGCACAGTGCTGCACGGGTATGCGGCCGAGATGACCGCAGGGGAGGCGCGCCTGACCGCCGCCGACCCGGCCGTGGCCTACGTGGAGCAGGACGCGGTGCAGCACAGCTCCACCACCCAGAACGACCCGCCGTCCTGGGGCCTCGACCGCATCGACCAGCACAGCCTTCCCCTCGACCACGGCTACACCTACGGGACCACGGCGAGCAACGTCACCGCCTACCTCGTCGACAGCGGCCTGCGCACCACACACACGCAGTTCCAGGGCCGGGCCGGCATCGGTGTGGACGAGGTGGGGGACGGCCGCAACGGGCAGGACTGCCTGGGCCACGGCACGCATGTGGCCGGGACGGTGGGCGGCAAGGACTACGGCGTGGCCAAGGGCGTCAAACTCGTTGCCGTCCGCGTGACGGATTGCAATGACAGAGCGAGTACTTCAGCGATCATCGCCGCCGCGGACTGGATCACCGCTCACGCAGCCAAGCCTGCCGTGGTCAACATGAGCATCAACGGTCCGGTGAGCAGCAGCGAGGACACGGCGATCAAGAAGTCCATCGCTTCCGGCATCACCTGGGTCGTCTCCTCCGGCAACGGCGGCACAGACGCCTGCAAGAACTCTCCGGGGGACATCGCCGACGCGATCGTGGTGAACAACTCCGACTCCAGCGACACCCGGCGCTCCAGCTCCAACTACGGTGCCTGCACGGACCTGTTCGCGCCCGGCACGTCCATCACGTCCGCCTGGAACACCAGCGACACGGCCAGCAACACCATCTCAGGCACCTCCATGGCGGCGCCACACGTCACCGGCGCCGCCGCCCTGTGGCTCGCCGCCCACCCCACCGCCGCCCCCGCCGGCGTCCAGGCCGCACTGATCAACAGCGCCACGACCGGCAACATAGCGAGCGCGGGTGCCAACACCCCGAACCGGCTGCTCTACACCGGCGGCGCCAGCCTCTTCGAAGCCCGGCTCGACGACCTCACCACCACCCAGGGCTAGCGCCCATCGGACTCCGCCGCTGTGACGCTGAGCGGACCGGCGGCGGTGCGGCACCACTCGTCTCCTACTCCTTCAACCCTTCATGAGGAGGTCAGCACCCATGCGCCGCTTGCGAACCGCAGCCCTGGCCGGGACCTCGGCCCTCGCCCTCCTGACCGGAGCCGGCATGCTCTCGCCGTCCCCGCAACCCGCCCGCACGAACCTCGCGGCGGATCCCGTCGCCTCGGCCGTCCCGCAGTTCGACCACGTGGTCATCGTGATGTTCGAGAACAAGAACTACTCGACCATCAAGGGGGGTTCGAGCGCCCCCTACCTCAACTCCCTCGCCTCCCAGGGGACGCTGTTCACCAACGCTTTCGGCGTCACCCACCCCAGTCAGCCGAACTACATCTCGCTGTTCTCCGGCTCCCAGCAGGGTGTCACCAACGACGACTGCCCCAAATCGTTCACGGCCGGAAACCTCGGACAGCAGCTGCTGAACGCCGGCCGTACCTTCAAGGGCTACTCCGAGGGACTGCCCAGCGCCGGATACACCGGCTGCAGCAGCGGCAACTACCGGCGCAAGCACGCACCCTGGGTGGACTTCCCCACCGTCAGCGGCTCCGCGTACAACGTGCCGTTCTCCTCGTTCCCCAGCGACTACAGCAAGCTGCCCACGGTCTCGTTCGCCATCCCCGACATGTGCAACGACATGCACGACTGCTCGGTGGGCACCGGCGACACCTGGATCAAGAACAAGCTCGACGGGTACGTCCAGTGGGCCAAAACCCACAACAGCCTGCTGATCGCCACCTTCGACGAGGACAACTTCACGTCCGTCAATCAGATCTACACCGTCTTCGCCGGCGCTCATGTCAAGGCCGGCTACCAGTCGAGCACCCAGATCAACCACTTCAACGTCCTGCGCACCATCGAGGACATGTACGGCCTGCCCGCCCTCGGCAACGCGTCGGGCAAGTCGCCCATCACCGACGCCTGGACCTCCTCCTCCGCCGCACCGACCGTCGATGATCCCAGCGGCCGGAGCAACACCCCAGGCGGATCCGCTGCAACTGTCCGCCTCGGGAGGTAGCGGCCCTACGCCTGGTCACCATCAACCAGGGCTGACCGGTACCACCCCGATCGGCTGGAGGCCGGAACCGGTTCCCTGCGGTCCGGCCTCCAGCGCCGTCTTTTTCCCACCGCCGCCGAGGAGGCGACGCGCCGTGTACCTGTCCACCATCGACCGATCCAGAAGGGACGGCACGCGCCGGGGTCCGCGCGCAACTGCCGCCGCAGTCGGCACCAATGTCCTGGCGCTCGGGACGGTGAGTCTGCTCACCGACGTCTCCGCGGAAATGGTCACCGCCGTCCTGCCGCTGTACTTCGTCCTCACGCTGCAGCTGAGCCCGGCCGCCTATGGCCTGATGGACGGCCTCTACACCGGCGCGACCGCCTTGCTGCGGCTGGTCGGAGGGTATGTCGCCGACCGCTTCCGCAGGCGCAAGACGGTCGCTGCGGTCGGCTACGGCATCTCCGCCCTGGCCAAGCTGGGCCTGGTGGTCGCCGGGTCCTCGATCCCCGCGCTCGGTGCGGTCATCGTCACCGACCGCGCCGGTAAGGGGCTGCGCAGCGCACCACGTGACGCGCTCATCACCCTGTCGGTTTCCGAACCGGTGCTGGGTCGGGCGTTCGGTGTCCACCGGGCCATGGACAGCATGGGTGCCTTCGCGGGGCCGCCGGCCGCGCTCGGCGTACTGGCGGCCGTCGGGACGACCAGCCCGGCGGCCTTCAACGCGCTGTTCGTCACCAGCTTCTGCGTCGCCGCTGTCGGACTGCTGGCGCTGGCCGTATTCGCCCGCGACCGTCGCGACGAGCGGCCCGCTGCCACTTCCGTCAGCCTGCGGGCCGCCGCCCGGCTGCTGCGCGCCGCCCCCGTCCGCCGCCTGCTCTACGCTGCCGGACTGCTGGGGCTGGCCACCGTCGGTGACGGCTTCGTCTACCTGCTGCTGTTGCGCCGCGGGGCCGTATCAACCGGCTGGTTCCCGCTCATGGCGGTGGGTACCAATCTCGTCTACCTGCTCCTCGCCGCTCCGCTCGGGGCATTCGCGGACCGGCACGGCCGCCGCACCGTGCTGCTCACCGGCTACGGCGCGCTCGTGGCGGTCTATCTGCTGCTGGGCAGCGCGCTGCCAGGCACCCCCGTGATCATCGCCGTGCTCTGCTGCTACGGCGCCTTCTACGCCGCCACGGACGGCGTCCTGATGGCTCTGGCCGGCCCCCTGCTGCCGGCCGACCTGCGCACCACCGGCCTGGCCTGCGTCCAGACCGTCCAAGCCCTTGCCTACTTCGTCTCCTCCGCCGCCTTCGGGCTCGCCTGGACGACATGGGGCACCACCGCGGCAACCGCGGCCGCAGCCATCGCCGCGGTCCTGGCCGTCACCGTCACGGCCGCCGTCCTGGCAGGCCGCACCCCGCAGGAGGCCGCCGCGTGACCAGCCGCACCATCCGCATCACAGTCCAGATCGCCGCCGTCACCGCGCTGGCCGTCGTAACGGTGCTGTCCCTCGTGATTGCCAGAGGGGCCGGATCGTCCGCGCAAGCAGCGCCCGGCCGGATCTCGCTCGCCCCGGGACCCCGTCTGGTGGCGCGCAGCACCGCCCCGGACAGCATGGGCCGCCTGGTCTCCGTGTCGGCGGGCGACCCCGCCGGGAAGCGCACCGTCTCGTCCCTGTCATGCGCCAGGGTGTACGCGGCCGGCGGCACGGGACTGTGTCTGCGCCTGGATCCCGGGCTGACGACCTACCAGCTCGCCGTTCTCGACTCAGACCTGAAGCCGGTCAAAGAGCTCCCCCTGGTCGGGGTGCCCAACCGGGCCAGGGTCTCACCCAGTGGTCGGATGGTGGCCTGGACCGTCTTCGTCACCGGCGACTCGTACAACGGCGGACGCTTCTCCACCCGCGCCGGCATCCTCGACACCCGCTCCCAGAAGCTGATCCCCACCCTGGAGGACTGGGCGGTGACCGTGGACGGCAAGCCCTACCGGGCCCGGGACCTCAACTTCTGGGGTGTCACCTTCACCGCCGACGACCGCCACTTCTACGCGACCATGTCCACCGGAGGTCACCGCTACCTGGTCCTCGGCGACGTGGCCACCCACCGCCTGAAGGCCCTCAGGGACAACGTGGAGTGCCCCTCGCTGTCCCCCGACGGCACCCGCATCGCCTTCAAGTCCGCCCGCGGCGGCGACCCCGCCCGCGGCTGGCGCCTGTCGGTCCTGGACCTGGCCACCCGGCGGGTCACCCCACTCGCCGAGACCCGGAGCGCGGACGACCAACCCGCCTGGATCGACACGCACACCGTCGCCTATGCCATCCCCCGGGGACAGAGCCACTCCGACGTGTGGCAGGTCCTCGCCGACGGCACCGGAGCCCCCCGACTCCT
This sequence comes from Streptomyces bugieae, assembly GCF_036352915.1. Taxonomy (NCBI): domain Bacteria; kingdom Bacillati; phylum Actinomycetota; class Actinomycetes; order Kitasatosporales; family Streptomycetaceae; genus Streptomyces; species Streptomyces bugieae. Next base: position 18,274 of record NZ_JAZBJP010000001.1, on the reverse strand, counting down.
CATCCCCGACGCGGAGTCCCCCGCGGCTCTCGGCACCACCGCCCAGGAAGCCCAGTGATCAGCGCTTTCGATCTTTTCAGCGTCGGTATAGGCCCTTCCAGCTCGCACACCGTGGCACCGATGCGCGCGGCCCGCCTCTTCGCCACCGCCCTGGCCGGGGCGGCACTTCTGAACCGGGTCGAGTCCGTGCGTATCGAGCTGTACGGATCGCTCAGCGCGACCGGATCGGGCCACGGCACCGACAAGGCGGTCCTCCTGGGACTGTTGGGCGAGGAACCGGCGACCGTCGACGTTCGGACCGCCGACGAACGAGTCCGCCGCCTGACCGAGGACCGGCGAATCCCTCTGCTGGGCGTCCGTCCGGCGGACTACGAACTCGTGCTGCACGCCCGCGCCCTGCCGCGGCACCCCAACGCCTTGACCTTCACCGCCTGCGACAACGCCGGGCTGATCCTCCACACGCAGACCTACTACTCGGTGGGGGGCGGCTTTCTCCACGGCGAGCAACCCGTCAGCGCCGCCGGCGGCCGGAGCGTGCCCCACCCCTTCGGATCCGGTGAGGAACTCCTCGCACAGGCCGGGGACCACCGGATCAGCGATGTCATGCTCGCCAACGAGACGGCCTGGCGCCCTGCGGAACAAGTCCGATCCGGCCTGCTGGCCGTCTGGGACGTCATGCGCGACTGCGTACGCCGAGGCTGCGAGACCGAAGGCACCCTGCCCGGCGGCCTGAACGTCCGGCGCCGCGCCCCGGCACTGCGCCGATCACTGGAACACGGGGTCTCCGGCGAGGACCCGCTGCGCGTCATGGACCGCGTCGCGCTCCACGCCCTGGCCGTCAACGAGGAGAACGCCGCCGGCGGCCGGGTCGTGACGGCCCCCACCAACGGAGCCGCCGGTGTCCTACCCGCCGTCCTGCACTACTACTGCGAGGGCGTCCCCGGAGCCGACGACGAGGGCATCGTCCGGTTCCTGCTCACCGCGGCCGCCATCGGCAGCCTCATCAAGGAGAACGCCTCCCTCTCCGGCGCGGAGGTCGGCTGCCAGGGCGAGGTGGGCTCGGCCTGCGCCATGGCAGCCGCAGGACTCGCAGAAAGACTGGGAGGCACGGCAGGGCAGGTGGAGAACGCCGCGGAGATCGCGCTGGAACACCACCTCGGCATGACCTGCGACCCGGTAGGCGGCCTGGTGCAGATCCCCTGCATCGAACGCAACGCCGTCGCGGCCGTCAAGGCAGTCACCGCGGCCCGGATGGCCGTCAAGGGCAACGGGCAGCACATCGTCTCGCTGGACACGGCCATCACCACCATGCGCGAGACCGGCGCCGACATGAGCGCCGACTACAAGGAAACCTCCCGTGCAGGTCTGGCCCTTCACGTCATCCAGTGCTGACCCCCGGCCGCCCTGCCCTGGCGCGGCGCAACCGGCACAACAGCCCGGACACGCCGCGCAAGAAGGAGGGCACCGCCGCCCATTGTGAGGAGATGCCGTTCCATGCACCATGCCCGGGATGCTCGGGCCCGATTGACCTTCGAGGCGAGCCGCGCACCGTGTGTCAACTCAGCAGGGAGGGAACATGGTTGTGGAGGGTTGCGGCGGCTTGATTCGTCATGACCAGGCCATTGGCGTCAATGTGCCGGTCTCGACCGGCGACCCGAAGGCCCCGGACAGTCCTGCCCGGCCGGCGCTCTCCCCGAACCACCGCGCCGCTCAGGCACCTCCTCCCGGAAGCCACGACTGACGTTCGCCACTCCTCCGGCGTAGCCGAGAGCCCGCCGTTCCGCCCGGGACCCGCCGACGGTCACCACATCCGAAGCTGCCTGGCTCAGGCCAGAGCCGAGGCGATGGCTGACGTCCAGGTGGTGGTGGCACGGTGGGCCAGGCGGGAGGTGGGGGCGTAGCCCTCGAAGAGATGGAACGCGCCTGGGACGACGTGGAGTTCGGTGTGGACGCCGGCGGTCATGAGGCGGCGTCCGTAATCGATCGCCTCGTCGCGCAGCGCGTCGGCCTGGCAGATCTCGATGTAGGTCGACGGCAGGCCGGTGAGGTCCTCGGCGCGCGCCGGGGCGGCGTACGGGTCCGCGGTGGCGGAGCCCAGGTACATCGGCCACATGCCGCGGACGACGCGGCCGTCGACGATCCGGTCGTCGGCGCACCCGTCGACCGAGGGCAGGGCACAGCGGTCGTCGAGGGCCGGGACGAGCAGGAGTTGGAAGGCGAGGCGCGGGCCGCCGCGGTCACGGGCGGCCAGGGCGACGGCGGCCGCGAGCGCGCCTCCGGCGGAGCGGCCTGCGACGGCGAGGCGGGCGGGGTCCAAGCCGAGGTGCTCGGCGTTGGCGGCGGTCCAGAGGAGAGCCGCGTAGCAGTCGTCGAAGGCCGCGGGGTAGGGGTGTTCGGGGGCGAGGCGGTAGCCGACGGAGACGACGACCGCTTCTGCGGCCAGGCACAGATCGCGGCAGTTTCCGTCGCCGGTGTCGAGGTCGCCGGAGATGAAGGCGCCGCCGTGGAAGTACAGGACGCCGGGGCGCGGGCCGTCCGGCGCCCCGGTCGGCCGGTAGATCCGCACGGTGATGTCGCCGGCCGGGCCCGGGAGGACGAGGTGGTCGACGGCGATGCGGGCGTCGTCCGCCGGGGGCTTGGCGGCGAGCAGTTCGCGCAAGTAGGCGCGGGTGGCGGCCGGGTCGGCGAGCGGGTCGAACGGCGGGACGCGGTCGAGGACTTCGGCTATCTCGGGGTGCAGATGCATCGCGGACACTCCACGGTCTCATTGATATGGTTCGGCATGTCTGACGCTAATGGTCACACTGATACGGTGTCAATTGAATGATGGAGTGCCGGTGAGGCGGGGGAGCGGGCGGACAGTGTGATCAAGGACCTGGCGCCGTCCCGGCTGATCGTGCTCGGTCTGCTCGCCAGGCACGGGCCGATGACGCCATACGGGCCGAAGGTCAGGGCCGAGTCCTCCGTCGGTCACCACTGATCGATCCCGCCTGCCCAGCTCTACCGCGACCCGCCCCGGCTGACGGATCTGGGCCTGTCGCGCGAGGACGCCGAGGAGCACGGCCGCCGGCGCCGGGTCGTTCACCTGACCGCGGCCGGGCGGGAGGCCCTGCGGAGCTGGCGCCCGAGTTGCCCAACAGGGAGAGCCTGCCGCTGTGCCGCCTGCGCTTCACCGGCGTGCTGCAGCACGTCAACGGCCCCCATTGGCCTTACCCGTCCACCTGTCGCGGCGGTGCACCGGGCCGAGCGGAGCCCGCGCCCTTCGCTGCCATTGGCGGCGCCTCGTCACCACACGGGCCCGTACGGGAGTACACCATGTGTGTCCCGGACGGTCCGGGGTTCAAGAGTGGCCTCTTCAGGAGCTGACGTGCGCCGTCCTCCAGCTCTCTTGTGCCTTGGTCCGCTCCGTGCCCGGTCCCGCTTCACCCCCCTCACCTCCCCGGAAGGTTCCCCATGCGCAAAATCGCTGTGCCCCTCGGCGCTGCGGCTGCTCTCACGTTGAGTCTGACGGTCGGCGGGCACGTCGCCTCGGCGCACCAGGCCGCCCCGCCGCGTCCACACAGGCCGCACGACCCGCCATCATCGGCGGTCAGTTCGACAGTGCGCCGTGGTCGGCCGACGTCCACTACACCAAGGACGGCCACGGAGGGATCTGCTCCGGAGCAATCACCGCTCCGCAATGGGTGCTGACGGCCGGTCACTGCTCCGGTGACAACGAGTTCGTCTACGTCCGCGACCCCCAACTGAAGAGCGGCACCAAGGGCGAAGTCGACAAGAAGTACACCGACCCGAGCACCAAGGGCGACCTGCTTCGCCTGCATCTGTCCACCTCGATCCACACCACGTACCTGGCCGTGGGGACCGGCAACCCGCCCGTCGGTTCGACCGTGCAGATATGGGGCTGGGGTGACACCACACAGGGCGGCAGTCACTCCGACCGTCTGAAGTCGGGGCACATGAAGGTCAACGGCACCAACTGCACGGATGCGCAAGGCGGGCCGGCGCTGTGCCTGGTCAAGGGGCCGGACCTCTCCGCCAAGGGGGATTCGGGCGGTCCCGCGCTGTACAACGGCGTCGAGGGGGGACTCGACAGCCGCGGTGACGACACCACGAAGTCGTATGCGCAGATCGCCGCGCACCGTTCGTGGATCAAGAAGACGGCCGGCGTCTGACCTGATCAAGAGGCTCCCGCTCGTGGGCGGGTGAGCCGGCCCGTCTCGCCCGGGGCCGCGTCTGACGAGGTACGCAATCCCCTCCGCGGGGGTGCGTCACGACGGCGACGGCGGCCGTGGTTCAAGCAACTGTCATGCACCTGGCAAGCCCTGCTCGCTCACCGAGAGGAACAACCCATGCCCATGCGTCGGCACACCCTCAAACGCCCCCGGATCATCCTGTCCGCCGTGACGGCCGGCGCCCTGACGATCACGGCTCTCGCCCTGGCAGGAAGGGCCGGTGCCGCTCCCATCCACACCGGTTCCGCAGCGCTGACCTGGCATCAGCTGTGCGCCGCACCCAGCACGACGGCAGCGTCCTGTGACGTCCTGCAGGTCGACCACCCGGCCGAGCGCGTCTCCGCATTCGGCACCACCTCCAGCGCAATGCCGTCCGGCTACGGCCCCACGGACCTCCAGAGTGCTTACAAGCTGCCCGCCGACGGCGGTGCGGGCCAGACCATCGCGGTGATCGACGCCTACGACGACCCGAACGCCGAGAGCGATCTGGCGACTTACCGCAAGCAGTACGGGCTGCCCGCCTGCACCACGGCCAACGGCTGCTTCAAGAAGGTGAACTCCTCCGGCAACACTTCGCCCCTGCCCTCCAGGGCCAGCGCCAATCAGGGCGCCGAGGACTCACTGGACCTGGACCTGGTCTCCGCCGTCGCCCCGAGAGCGAAGATCCTCTTCGTCGAGGCGTCCGGCGGGACCATGGCGGCGATGGGCACCGCGGTCAACCGTGCCGTCACCATGGGAGCCAAGTACGTTTCCAACAGCTACATCTTCAGGGAGTCCTCCTCCGACCCGAGCTACGACCAGCAGTACTACAACCATCCAGGTGTCGCGGTGGTCGCAGGCAGCGGCGACTGGAACTACTCCTGGGGAGTGGGCTACCCCTCCAGTTCCCCGTACGTGACGTCGGTTGGCGGCACCTCGCTGCTCAGGGCGTCCAACGCACGAGGCTGGAACGAGACCGTCTGGAACAGCAAGGCCGGCGAGGGCACCGGCTCGGGCTGCTCGGCGTACGAGTCCAAGCCGTCCTGGCAGACGGACTCGGGCTGTTCCAAGCGCATGACCGCCGACGTCTCGGCCGTGGCCGACCCGGCGCACGGCGTCGCGGTCTACGACAGTTACCAGAAAGGCGGCTGGGGCGTCTACGGCGGGACCAGCGCGGCCACCCCGGTCATAGCCGGTGTCTACGCGGACTCGGGTACCCCGGCCGCCGGGTCCAACCCGGCGTCCTACCCGTACGCCCACCCCGACGCGCTCAACGACGTGACCGCAGGCAACAACGGCACCTGCTCGCCGGCCTACTTCTGCACGGCACAAGAGGGCTATGACGGCCCGACGGGACTGGGATCACCGAACGGCACGGCCGCCTTCCACAACTGACCGGCATCTCGTGCTGCGGGTGGTTCCTCCCCACCGCCGCCGTCCGGGCCTGCCGCCCGGGCCATGCGGCGGAAGGCGGCCCGGTAGGTGCTCGGGCGGTGGCCGGTGTGGCGGGCGAAGAGGGCGGCGAAGGTACCGGGGTCCTGGTAGCCGACGGCCGCGGCGACGGCGGCGACGGTGCGGTCGGTGGTCTCCAGAAGATGGCGGGCGCGGCGGACGCGGGAGGCCTGTAGGTGGGCCAGCGGGCTGCGTCCGGTCTCTTCGGCGAAGCGGCGCAGCAGTGTGCGGGTGCTGACCCGGAAGGCGTCCGCGAGCGCGGCGAGGTCGTACCGCTCGGCGAGGTTCTGGTCGAGCCGCCGCATGACCTGCTGGGAGAACTCCCGGCCGGGCTGGGGGAGGAGCCGCGGGTCGACGTACGGGGTCTGGGAGGTCCGCGCGTCGTCGACGAGCGCCAACCGTGCGGTGGTGCGGGCGACCCGGGCTCCGTTGTGTCGGCGGATCAGGTCCAGCGCGAAGTCGTACATGGCGCTGAAGGCGGCCGTGGTCGTCACCCCCGTGTCGGTGACGACCAGGTGCTCGGGTCGCACGTCGGCGGTCGGGCAGCGCCTGGTCAGTTCGTCGGCGTGCAGCCAGGAGGTGGTGGCCCGGCGCCGGTCGAGGAGCCCGGCCTCGGCGAGCAGGAACGCGCCGACGCAGAGGGAGATGACGGCGGTGCCGGCGGCGGCCTGCGCGCGGATCGCCGCGATCTCGGGGGCGAGCCGGGCGAGCCGGGCGTCGAGGTCCGTGTCCGGGTGCAGTTCGAAGCCCGGGACCACGAGGACGTCGACCTCGCGCAAGGGACGCACCTCCAGGCTCGCGCCGCCCGAGGCGATGACCCGGCGGCGGGGCGAGACGACCGACACCCGGTAGCGGGGCGCGTCCGGTCCGGCGACATGCCCGGCCATCGTCAACAGGTCGGGGACGCCGAACACTTCGGACGCGAAGCAGTCCGGGTACGCCAGGACCCCGACCCGCAGCGCACCCGGTCCGGCGTCCGGACCCGCACCGTCCTCCGCCTGGCGTGCCGCCTCTGCCATCGCTCCCGAACCCCCTGGTGTCCCCGGCCCCCGGTCGCCGACGGCGTACCGCTCGCCTCCCTCACGTGTGGCGAGATTACCCCTGGCCTTGGCGATCCCGCCCCTCACCCGGGGGCCGGCCCCGGGGCGAGGGTGGCCCCATGAGCGACGACGATCCGATCACCGACTTCACCCGCCGGAGCATGGCCGTGGAGGGGGTGGAGAAGACGGTGTACGTGGCCGGGGCCGGGCCCGCGGTCGTGGTGCTGCCCGAGATGCCGGGCATCAGTCCCGACGTCCTGCGGCTCGCGCGCTGGGTGCGGGACGCGGGCTTCACCGTCCATGTGCCCTCCCTGTTCGGGACGGACGGCGCCTTCCCCACGGTCGAGGGCGGCCGGGAGGTCGTCCGCCGCGCTTGTGTCAGCGCGGAGTTCCGCGCCTTCGCCGGGGGCGGCACCAGCCCGGTGACGGTCTGGCTGCGCGGCCTGGCGCGCCAGGCCCACACCGCGTGCGGTGGGCCGGGGGTGGGTGCGATCGGCCTGTGCTTCACCGGCAACTTCGCCCTCACCATGGCCCTGGAGCCAGTGGTGATCGCGTCGGTGGTCAACCATCCGTCGCTGCCGCTCGACGACCCCGGGGGACTCGAACTCGACGCGGCGGACGCGCGCGCGGTGCGGGACCGGCTCGACCGCGACGGACTCACCGTCCTCGCCTACCGCTTCGAGGGCGACCGCTGGTGCACGGGGCAGCGTTTCGCCGCCTACCGGGCGCTGCTCGGCGACGCCTTCGACGGGCGCGTCCTCCCGGACAGCGCCGCCAACCCGGCCCCGCCGCCCTTCTTCGCCGACCTGGTCGGCACGCCGCACAGTGTCGTCACCGCTCACCTTGTCGACGAGGCCGGCCACCCCACGGTCCGCGCCCGCGACGAGATCCTCGCCTTCCTCACCGACCGCCTGAACCCGCATGGGAACCGACCGCTGCCCGCCACCTGACCGGGCCCAGAGGCTATGCCTGTCCCCGTGCCCGGAGCCGCTTCGCGTACGACCAGGTCACCGCGGTCATCAGGGCAGGGATGGCGATCAGCGGGGCAAAAGCGCAGGCCCACACGGTGTATGCGGTATCGCTGGTCATGTACGTCCGGCTCTCGACGGTGACAGCGACCCCGAGTTGCCACAGTGCCACCAGGACCAGGAGGCCCGAGGCGGTCCACGACAGGGTGGCGAGGGTCCGGGGACGCAGTGGCTGCCGCCGGTCGCTGACGAGCAACAGCGGGAATAGCGCGGCCAGTTCGGCGAGGACGGAGAGGCCGACGACGTAGGCGATGCCCCAGCCCGGGATGGCGAAGACGTCGCGCAGCACCTGCTCGCTGTAGCCCACGTAGACACCGGATGCCATGGCGATGCGCCACAGACCGGACGGGAGCGCGCACAGCGCGATGGCGTGGGCGGCGCGACGAGCCCAGGCAGGTGCGGGTGCGACGGAGGAGGGGTGGGCATTCGCTGTCGTCATGCCGTCCATGCTGGTCCTGGACATGGCAACGGTGCGTCCTCCGCTACGACGGACCTCCTCCGTCGCTCGGGGGAGGGCGGCACCCCGGGGGAGGACCTCAGGAGGACCAAGCGCCGAGCAGGCCGGGCTGCCCCAGCTCCAGATCTCCACGGCGATCGAGGGGATGGTGACCAACCCGGTGACCGGTGAACGTTCCCGGTCACGACACCGGACGAGTAGTTCCGAAGTACCCAGTGGTCGAAGGGGGTTGAGAGCAACGAGGCGTGCGTCGGCGTCGCCGGTCCGCCCCGGCCGGCCACCGACCGCCCGTGAACGCCCCTGCCCGACGACACCGGCTGGCTTCGAGCGGTACGCCACGACCCCGGCCGAAGGCGCCGCAGGCGTGGTTCGCTTCGGAGTCACACGGCATCACCTCGGGAAGGAAGACCCGGTGGGCCGGCGGCACCGCTGCCGGCCCACCGGCTTCGACTACCGCGCTCAACCCGCCGTGCCGCACGGTCGGTCCGGGGCGTCACCGGCCGGTGCGGCAGGTCAGTTCCGCGCGCCGGCGATCAGCGTGCGGAACCAGCCGAGTGTGGCGTCGAGCGTCGCATCCAGCGGCGTCGGACGGAGGCCGAAGGACCGCTCGAACGCCGAGGAGTCCACGATCTGCGCCTCGGTGTGCTGGTAGAACATCTCCGCGTACTCGTCCATGAAGGTCGCGTCGAACGGCCCGAAGGGACGGGGTTCGGTGAGCACCACCCGTCGCAGCGGGCCGCCCACCCGCTCCTCGATCATCGAGTGGATCTCCCGGGTGGTACGGGCGGGCGCGGTGGGCAGATGCCACACCCGGCCGTCGCCTTCCGGGTCTTCGCCGAGGGCGGCCAGGCCCTTCGCCACGTCCTGGATGCCCGTGTAGCTGTGCGGGAGGTCGATGTCGCCCAGCGCCAGCACCTCGCCGCCGGTCAGTGCGGGCGGGAACACCGCGCCGCCGAGCGTCGAGTTGAGCACGCCGGGACCGACGAAGTCGGCCGACCGGCCGAGGACGACACGGACCCGCCCCGCGCGGTGAGCGGCGAGATATGCCTCGTCCAGCTGCGCCCGCATCACTCCCTTACGGCTTGTCGCCCGCCAGGGAGTGTCCTCCGTCATCACCTCCCCGTGCGTCGGGCCGTACGGGTACAGCGTGTCCAGGACGACCAGCCGGGCCCCGGTGGCCTCGACGGCACTCAGCACAGCCTGCTGGACCCGGGGCATGACCTCGGTCTGCTGGTGATAGGCGACGTTCACGCAGTGGTACACGACATCGGCGCCCTCGACGGCGGCCCGCGCTCCGTCGTACGTGCTCACATCGGCGGCACGGCGCTGCACGCCGTCAGGGGCGCCGTCCGGCATCGAGCGGCTCACCAGTCGTACGGCCTTGCCCTGGCGGGCGAGCTCGGCGGCGAGCGTGGTGCCGGCCGGGCCGGCACCCAGAACGGCGTGGAGACGGCGTGCAGCAACAGACATGGCGATTCCTTCTTTCCGGGATGGCGGGTGGAGCGGATCAGCGGTGGGCGAGAGCGGTGGAGCGGAACACTGCTTCACGTCCTCACGTATGTTAGAGACCATAACTCTTGCGATCGGCCATCGCAACTGAAGTGATGGTTACGATGAGCGAGGACCGCTCACACATGCCGTCCGCTGCCCCGCAACGCAGGAGGAGACCATGGCCGGCGAGGTACGAAGCCCCCGGGCGCGCTACCGCGAGCAGAACCGTGCGGAAATCAAGGCGGCCGCGCTGCAGCAGCTCGCCGAGGGCGGCGTCCAGGCCGTCGCGCTCACCCGGATCGCCAAGGACATGGGGCTGTCCGGGCCGGCCCTCTACCGCTACTTCGCGGGCCGGGACGACCTACTGGGCGAGCTGATCCGGGACGCCTACGACGATGTGGCGCAGGCCATCGCACAGGCCGACAGTGGCCCCGCCGAGGACGCGCGGTCCACCCTGCACGCCCTCGCCGGCGCCTACCGGAGCTGGGCCGTCGCGCAGCCGCACCGCTATCTCCTGATCCAGGGAACGCCGCTCCCCGGTTACACGGCTCCGTCCGACACGCTCCAGCGCGCGCGGGCCGTCCTGGGGCCGTTCCTGAAGGTGTTCGCCGCCGGTGCGCCCGCCGAGGCGCTACGGCCGGCCGTCGCCGAGATGGACGCATGGGCACGCAAGGACGACGGCGTCGCCGACTGGGTGGCGCAGCACACCGGTCTGCCGCCGCACGGCAAGGCGACGGGCATCGCCCTCGCCGGTACGGTGCTGGCCTGGTCGCAGCTGCACGGCACGGTCGGCCTGGAGGTGTCCGGCCACTACGCCGGGATGGGGCACCAGGCATCTACCTTGCTCACCGCGCAGATCGACACCCTGGCCGACGCCTTCGGACTCTAGGGTCTGTCCGATGGGCCATGGCCAGGCCCGCGACGCCCCGCCCAGCCAACGCTGGGAGGTGCCCCCAGTCACGGCACCTCGGGCGTTGCCGGAGCGTCCCGACAGCTCCGCCATCGGGACGCTCCGGCGCCTTGTGATGCAGCTCGGCTGCCAAGCAACGAATGAGGGTGTCGAGACGGAGTTCGCGCAGCGCACGCGGTGCACCAGACGCCGTGGCCGTTCCGACCCTGACCCATCGGACAGACCGTAGTCCGCCCCGCCCGTCAGCCGCTCGCTGTCAGCGGAAGTGGAGGGAGCCTGGTCCGTCGCTCATGTGGGGGTGATTGCCGAAGTGGGGCTCCTTCTCGCCCGGTGCCAGGGAGAAGCGGGCGCCGTTGTATCCGGTGTGCTGGTAGAAGGTGACCGTGCGCTTGCCCGGGTTCGTGGCGGAGCCGCTGTGGTCCCAGCCGTTGGCCCGCAGATTTGCCATGCTGCGGGTGATGACCCCGTACCTACCCTTGAAGTTGGGCTGCTCGTAGAGCTTGACCTTCGCCTCGCGGGGCTTGAGCGGGCCGCCGGCCTCCTGGGAGCTGTCGGCGAAGGCCGGCAGGGAGCTGCCGAGCGCGAGTGCAGCGGCGACGGCGCCCGCGGCTAAGTGGCTGATACGCATGATGTACCTCTTCCGGTGTCTGTCGTGCGAGGTTTTTCAGGTGGGTGATGGTGTGGGCCCGCGGGCGGCGGGGATGCCGCGGGCCGGACTTGGTTCCCTGCCTCAGCCGCCCTCACGCTTCAGGACGCGGCGGGCGGCTGCCAGCCAGCGGTCCTTGCGGGCCTTCGCCTCGTGCAGGCGGTCGGTGTGCTGCTGGATCAGGCGGTGTTGGATGCGGGTCTCGGCCGCTGCCCACACCGTCACCAGCTTCGCCGACTTCTGGCAGGCCACGTCTCTGCGGGCGGTGGCGCGTTCGGTCGCTGTGGGCTCGGTCGTCTCCCAGCGCTCGCTGCCGGCGGCTGCAAAGGGGTCCGGGTAGTCGAAGCCCGCCTTCGCCATGCATGCGTGCCAGGCGCGCAGGGCGTCGCGTACTTCGGAGGTCCGCCGGGAGGTTTCCAGGGCGGTGCCGGTCAGTTGGTTGAAGGCGTGGTAGTCGGGTGGAGGGGTGTCGCCGACGAGTTGATGCCGGGCTGTCTTGAGGCAGCCGCCCTTGCCGGAGGTCCCGTAGGCGGCGCGCTGCACCTCGGCGGGGAGAGCCTCGCGCTCGTCCCAGGCCCGGTTGCGTCGTACCACCGACGGTGGGTCGGGGTGCGGGTGGTATCCGTAGCGGACGGCTTCCGCCTCGTCGGCTCCGTATCGTCGGACGTTCGGCGGCTCGCTGTCCTGGGCGTCCACCGAGGGCAGGGTCTTCCACTCCATGCCCTGGTCGTTCATGCACCGGCGCATGAGTAAGTCCTGTGCGTCTTCCACGGCGTGGGTCTCGGCCACGGTCGATGCATAGGCGTCCAGTGGCAGCCGGAGCTGCCTGGCCTGCTGGGACACGGGCAGTGGGTGCGAGGCGGGCATGGACTGGTGCTCCGTGGCGGTGCATGCGGTGGTGGCCAGGAGCAGCAGTGCGAGCGCGGTGGTGGCCCGGGCGCGGGAGGGCGACATGGTTGCCTCTCGTCATGCGGTGCGCGTTGAGCGGGGTGTGGTGGGAGGTCGGGGGGAGGGGTGCGGCCCCCGTAGCCGCACCCCACCCGTCAGCAGTTCGTTGCTGACGGAACCCGCTGTCAGCTGAACTTGATGGAGCTCGTCGCGTCGCTCATGTGGGGGTGGTCACCGAAGTGCGGCTCCTTCTCGCCCGGTGCCAGGGAGAAGCGGGCGCCCTCGTAGTTCTTGTGCTGGTAGAAGGTGACCGTGCGGTTGCCCTTGTTCTTGGCGGAGCTGATGGTGTCGTTCCAGCCGTCCTTCTTCAGGTTTCGCATGTTCTCGGTGAAGGTCGTGTTCCTGTTCTTGTACTTGGCGTCCTGGAAGATCTGGACCTTCCGCTTCGCGGCGGCCGCCTGGTCGGCGGCGACCGAGGCGTGACCGTCGGCGAAGGCCGGCAGAACGGCGCCGAGCGAGAGTGCGGTCGCGGCGGCACCCGCGGCGACGATGTGACGTATACGCATGAGATGTTCCCCTCTGGTCAGTTCTCAGGTGAGACACGTGAGTTGGGTGATCTTTTGGCCGGTTATGTTGGCTCGTGCCCGACCGGCACTTCGTACGCTAAGAGCTCCCGTGCACTGGAGGTTCAAGTAGCTGTGAGCGAGGACACATGGACCATTGGGCAACTGGCGGCCCGCACCGGGCTGCCGGTGAAGACGGTCCGGTACTACTCCGACGTGGGCCTGTTGCCCGTCGCTGAGCGAAGCGCTGGAGGCCACCGCCGCTACCGGCCGGAGGCGCTGGAACAACTGCACCTGGTCCAGCGGCTGCGCGCGCTGGACACCCCGATCTCCACCATCACCCAGCTGGCTTCCGGCGAACGCAGCCTCGGCGACCTCATCGCCGACGAGATGGGCCTGGTGCGGAGCCGATTGACCGAACTCCACTGGCGCCAGGCCACCCTGGAGGCACTGGACGACTGCTCCGCACAGGAGCGGCTCCGCCGTCTGGAGGTGCTGTCCCGCGTTCAGCGTCTGCCGGAATCCCAAGACCGGCTCGCAGGGGCATGGAGACAGACGCTTCCCGCCTCCGTGCCGGCGCGCCTTGTCGATGCCATCACCGCGCAGGCCGTTCCGGAACTTCCGGAGAACCCCACCGCGGAAGTGGTCCTGGCCTACGCCGAACTGCACACACTCATCAGGCACCAGGACTTCCCCGTCTACTGGGCCTGCCCCAGCGTGCGCGACAAGGCGTCGCTGTACTCAAAACTCCTCGATACCTGCGAGCTCGCCGCCGACGCGGTCGCCGACGGCCTGCCACCGCAGCCCGGAGAGGTGCTGGACTACTTCTCCCGAGCCTGCGCCCGCCTCCGTGGCGAGGACGACACCCCCGGATTCCGCACCTTCATGGCTGCGCAGCTGCACGGCATCATCCCCCTCTTTCGACGGTATTGGCAGCACGTCGCCACGATCTCGGCCGCTCAGCGACCCAACCTGGGGATCACGCATTGCTGGCTTGTCGAATCCCTCACTTCGCGGGAACAAGCCGCGCCGGCACCAGCGCGCTGACGCCGCCCACCGACGGGCCCCAACGGGGAAGATCACGACTCCGATCCGTGGTGTTGCGCACTCCGACCGCATTCCTGGGGCTCACCGGCACGCACAGGGCAAGATCGGCATCTCTCTGACCTGCATGGACGCAGGATGACCGGGAAGCGCAGGTGCATCGGGCGACGGGGCGCGGAACTATCCTGGACCGTGTGGCGGGGGAGCGGCACTCGAAGCCGAAGGAACGGCCGCGAATGCAGCGGCGGAGGGCGTGCCCGCATGCGCTCCATACGGTTGTGCGTGGCTTCATGCGGCCGTGCGTAGCCTCGCGTGGCTGAGCGTGACGCCCTGCGGCCGTTGTGCGCGTGCGAGCGGGCGTGCTGTACGTGGCCCGAAGCGACAACGGCACACGTCCACAGGCGGTGAGGACACCATGTGGGATGCGATCAAGCGCAAACGGCGCACGCGCCATCCGGAACCGGAAGAAGTGGAAGAGGTAGCGGACATCGTCTGTGACCGCTGCAAGCGGCCCATGCGCGGTGGGGGAGACGGATGGAACGCCGTCTTCGACGAGGGATACGCGATCGGGTATCTGTGCCCGGACTGCCAGACAGCGGAGGAGAACGCCGAGGCCGAGGTGCATGAGGCGACCCTCGACTGCAGCGCGGGCCATGTGGATGAGGACGGCCGCGTCCGGTGGCCGGTGAAGGGTGCCTGGAACGGCATCTCGACCGGAACCCACGGGGCGATGCGGGAGAACAAGGCCATTCACATGCTGGTCTCCCTGGAGCCCCCCGAGCTGCGCGTCGCCGTCGGGCCGCAGTCGGACGCACGGCTGAGCGGGCTGTTCAGAACCGAGACGTGCAAGAAGGCCGTCCACGAGGCGATGTCGAGCAAGGGGGCACAGCCCGGGACCCGGGACCTCGCGTACCTGGTGGACAGTGACATGGACTCCACCGACGTCTGGGTGGTGGAGGACCAGGCGATGGCAGCCGGAGGGAACGACTCACACAAGCTTGTGGTCATCTACTCTCCGGACATCGACCCGCACCTCCTCGACGCGTTCGCGCCGGAGTACGCCGACTCGATGCGCGAGGCGATCCACGCGCAATGACGTCCAGGGCCGTGGTCAGGGTCGCGGCCTCGCCCAGTCCCTGGCCCTGATGCAAGTCCAGACGGCCGCGGAGCTGGTCCGCGAACGCGTGGTCGCGGAGCTCGTGGAGGCGGGGGCTGCCGCCGTCGGGCCGCGACGGCGGCAGCCCTCCTCACAGGTTTCAGCCCTTGCGGGGGTAGAAACCGCCGACCTCGTCGACGTCAGCCGTGCAGTCCGTGTCGCGGTAACGGTCGACGAAGGAGCCGGTGAGGCCGGTGAACGCGTCGTACGCGTGGTCCAGGGGCAGGTCTTTACCCACCCTGAACCGCAGCTGCGCGTGGACGGACTCGCGGGGCTTCAGCGTCTTCGGGGCGGGGATGGTGCCGCGGGCTTTCCCATCTGCCTGGCGCAGCGTCTTCCAGGCGCGCTGCGAGGTGTCCCAGTACTGCAGATCGCCGTACGGGCTCAGGTCGCGCTCGCCCTCGTTGTAGACATAACTGCCCAGCTTGGCGCTGAGTTCGAACGACTTCAGCTCCTTAGTCGAGGCGTTGGTGAGCGTGGCCGTGTAGGTCGTCCACTGAGTACCGAGAGCGATCGACTTGGGTATGCCGAACGAGCGGCCCACTAAGGTGTTGTGGTACACCCCGGTGTCGAGGTCGGAGCACTTCGGGAGTTCCGCGGCAGGGGCCGCCTGGGAGGCGGGCGCGGCGGCCACCGCCACGGGGAGCAGGGCGGCCGTCGCGGCCGAGATCGACAGGGCGCGGCGCAGTTTCATGAAGATCTCTTTTCTGATTCTTCGGACCCTTGGAGCCTTTGTTTCCCGTGTCATTGGGTTCTGCGGCCGTGGATCCTTGGGTTAAAAGGTGCTTGGAGGAGTGGTGGGGCTTACGCGGTGACGTCCGTGGCGCCCGGACCGACCGCGCCCTTCCGGCGGCGCACGCCGATGACCGCACCCGCGCCGACCACCATCGCGGCTCCGCCGGCGAGCGCGATCGCCGGGAGCGCGGAGGAGGAGCCGGTCGCGGCGAGGTGGGCGCCGCCCTGCGGGCTGAGGCCACCGGTGGAGTCGGAACCGCCCGTACCGCCGCCGGGCGAGGCGCTCTGGCTGGGATCGGCCGTGCCACCCGGCTTGCCCGGCTCACCCGGCTTGGTGGTCGAGGGCTGCGTCGGCTTCGCGCTTGCGGGGAGGATGGTGAAGTCGTACCAGGCTTCCTTGGCCGAGCCACAGGAGCCGTCGCGGTTGCGGTAGTCGCCGGCAGCGAGCGCGTACCCGGCGCCGGGCTTGGCGTCCTTGACCACGCGGGTGCGCAGTTGGAGCGTGATGGTGCTGCGCGGACCGACGGCGAAGAAGCCGAACAGGTCGTCGGGCTCCGCGTCGTGGAAGGTCTTCCACCGCCCCGTCTTGGCGTCGCGGTACTCGGTCTCCAGCTCCCAGTACGGCCGGTCGACATCTTCGGCCGAGGACACGAGCAGGAAGGGCTGGACCTTTTCCAAAGGCTTGCCGGTGGTGTTGGTGAGCGTCATGGAGAAGGGGGTCCAGGCGCCGCCGGCAGTCAGCTTCGGCGGCAGCCCGTGGACGGCCGCGTGTAACTGGTCGGACTCGAACGCGCAGGACTGATCCGCACCTTCGGAATCACCGGCGTCCTTGCCTCCGCCGGTGGCACCACCCGCGCCGGTGGTCCCCTGAGAGGTCCCGGTGGCTTTCCGCGGTTTCCCTGGGGCGGGTCGGGCGGCCCCGTCACGGTCCTGGGATGCCGAGCCACCGCCAGTGGCTTCGCCCGGGCGCCGCGGCTCGTCCGGTTTACTCGTTCCGCCGCCGCTCGTTGCGGAATCCGCTGGCCGGTCCGCCGGTGTTGCGGCATGGGGGGAGTCGGGAGAGGCGGGCGTGCGGGGACCGGCCTCGGACACCGGCTCCGATGCGAACGCTGCGGCGGGCGCGGCCAGTACGGTGGCGGGCCCTATCACGGCAGCCGCTGCGGCGGCCGTCAGGGCGCGGCGAATCTTCATCCAGCAGACCTTTCGTATCCCAAGTGCCGCCTGGGCGGCACAGGTTGATGTTCGTCAGGTTCAGGCCGTGCATGACTCATGGTGTGCGTGAGTCCGCATGCAGATATGCGTACATGCGTACACCTGCGCCTCATATAGGAGGGATCGCACCGCGAAAGGGTTCCACGCTCAAGTCGCTGAAGTGGCGCATATGGTGGGAGGTATCCCGAGATTTCCGTCAGGTTCCGCCTTCGAAGATCATCGAGTGGGCGGATCGCGGTCGGTTGATTCATCGCCATGAACTCACTGACCACGAGGGAGAGTTGCTCGCCCCGCTGATACCGCTGGCCGTCACCGGACGGCCTCGGGTGGCAGACCGCCGGGTGCGGCGACGCGGCATCGCCACCCGATGCGAGACGACCGCCACCTCCTACGAAGCAGCGGTCATGCTCGTATCACTCCTGCTCCGGGCGAGATCCGCTTGAAGACGGACCCTAGTTCAATGACGGACCCTAGTTCACGCCCGCGGTGAGCTCGCCGAACAGGCGCTTCGCCGTCGGCGAGGTGAACGCGCGCTCCAGTTCCGCTCGGGCGATCCGCCTGCGGAACTCCCCTTCGTAGGAGGCGTCTCCGGCGTTGTGCATCATCTCGGTGATCCAGACCGCGAATGCCTGGTAGTTCCAGATGTGGCGCAGACAGGTCCGCGAGTACTCGTCGAGCAGGGTCGCATCGCTCTCCCGGATCCGACGGATGACGGCGCGGGCGAACACGTGGGTGTCGTGGAGGGCGAGGTTGATCCCCTTCGCGCTCATCGGGGGGACGATGTGCGCCGCGCGTCGGTTCGGCCGTGAAAGCGATGGGAGTGGTCGAATCCTGGCGGCGTCCACGTCACCCGGTTCGCCGGGGCGATCCAGGTCCCGCGTTCGGTCGTGGTGGTGAAGGCTCCGGCGGCGGCGTACACCAGCTGGCCGTGGGTGTGGGAGTGGGCGTCGAGGTGGTAGCCGTGCGGGAGCCAGGCCGCGGCACGAGGCATCTCCGCCGGTGGCGTCACGGGCGCTGCGGAGGGCGGGGAGGGTTGGCGGCTTTCCGGCATCGGCCGCCAGCGTACCGGCGGTCCGGCGCCTGCCCCCAGCCCCCCGGCGAACGTTCGGGTTCGTGGCCAATGCGCCAGCTGGAGCGGTGCTCATGGCCCACGGCGGCGGCAACCACAAGAAGCACCCGGCGATGTCCGGCCGCGCTCGCCTTCTCGTGACCGGCTGCGGCTTCCACGTCGCCGTCATCGACGCGCCCGGTCACGGCGACCGGCCGCGCACGGCGCATGACGAGGCCGAAATCGCCGAGCTGTTCCGGGCTAGGTGTGCTGTCCCGGGACGTTGGTGACAGGCGACATGCCTTGAGTGGTCCTTGAAAGAGGCGAGGGCCTTCTGGCTCGGTGTGGATTGCGACATCTACCGCCGAGTGCAGGAGGCCCTCGTGATCCACC